>CAWFAD010000011.1:0-258284 GCA_963813815.1 uncultured bacterium
TCGCTGAATAGTTGCGAATAGTTAATTGCTATTCTTCTGATGAGACTTTAATTTTTTTCGGTTTTACGGCCTCTCGTTTCGGTATGACAATTTCCAATACGCCATGTTTGCATTTTGCGCTGATGGCTTCACCGTCAGCTGAGTCCGGCAAACTGAATCGGCGATAAAAAGAACCATAGGTACGTTCTACCCGTTTATACCCTTCTTTCTCGGTTTTGGCTTCGGTCTTTTTTTCACCTTTTACCGTTAACACGCCGGCTTCCATATTAACTTCAATATCTTCCGGCTTAACGCCCGGAATATCCGCCTGAAGTATAAACTTGTCATTCTCTCTTTTATATCAACGGCTCGCGCCCACTCGGCAGTGGAAATAGAGCCCTCGCTGTTTTGGCTTTCCTGGAGCGTTCCAGATTTTTTTCGGTAATCGATTCAATAAACCCCAAGGTTCATAACGGATAATAGCCATTTCTGTGTCTCCTAAAGATTAAATGTTTAATGAAAATGAATGAAAACGTCAATGTGCTTTCAAGGTGAAAATAGAGACTGAGATTTATTTTTCAAGAGGTTAATAAAGATTTTTTATTCCTGTTTTGATAGCCATCAACAGGATTTTTGGTTTGTTATGAAAACAACTCAAGTAGTTTGGTAAAGCGATAATATGAATGCGCGTGCCTTAATGCGCAGAGGGCTTATCCGGTGATTTACTCTGTTCTCCGAGACGCTTCGAGGTGTAAACCCGATAGAGATCATAGGGTGCCGCTACCGTATCGAAGACGGCTGAGAAAGGCAGGTCGGCAATCAGGATGACTGCAATCACCCCCTTGACCCAATCCGGTTCAGGACGCTTGCCGTTGATTAGCTCATCAGACTCTTTCAGGTCCTGTTGAATGCCTGGATAGACTGTCCATTTATTATCGGGGATTTCAGTCCTCGCGCGTATGCTCGAGCAACCAGACATAAGAAAATTTATGAGAACAATCAAGGCCCCTATGCCAATAGCGGATTTCATCGCATTTTCCTTTTGTGGTTCTGATGTACTTTTGCCAAATAACCAGCCGGATTGACAGGTACGGAATCAATACCCAGAATAGCGGCCAACTCATTATTGCTTCTTGATAGACTTTGCGTTTGAAATACACGACGTCATTCAGCGGCTCCCAATAATCAACCCAGCGCCAGCTATCAAATTCCGGCTTCGCACAATGGTCAAAACGCACATTGGAATCCTGCGTTATCAAACGTAACATGTACCAGATTTGCTTTTGCCCTATGCATAAAGGCATGGAGTTCTTGCGGATATAACGCTCCGGCAACTGGTACCTTAGCCAATAGCGAGTCGCCCAAGTACTTGTACATGCTGCTGTTGCAGCCCCGTTTCTTCCCAGACTCTCGATACATCGCTGTTTCAGGGTCTTCGTCGCTATTTTATCCGCCTTGCGGGAACTGCCATGCGTTCACGCCCATCCGTTTTGCCCAAAACACGCGACCCTCGTCATTGCACTATGGACATTGGGCCGGTATCCTTTAGAGTCTATCATGTTAAAACCTGTGTCTTTTGCCCGCCCTATCTTAATCTTGCGAACGGGTAAAGTTACAAGAGTAGGCCGGGTTGTTTATAATGGCTCCATTGTTCCATAAAAACTCTGGATACCAGAGTGCACAGACCTTTTAATTACTTCAGACAGGTTTAACGTGAGTTTAGCGATTTTTGATTTAGATAATACCCTGATAGCCGATGACAGCGATTTCTTGTGGGGACAATTTCTTGTTGATCAAGGCATTGTCGATAAAGAGTACTATGAAAGCGCCAACGCCAGATTCTTATGATGATTACAAACACGGTACGCTGGATATTGTTGAGTTTTTGCGCTTTTCCCTGCAACCTTTGGCCGATAACGATCCTGAGCAACTGTATCAATGGCGTGCGCAATTTGTCCAGGACGTCATCACGCCGATATTATTAACGCCGGCACAGCAACTGATTTCCAAACACAGGGATAGGGGCGATACCTTACTGGTCATTACCGCCACCACCGTTTCGTTACCGAACCCATTGTTAAGCTGTATGGCATCAACCTACTGGCAACCACGCCTGAATTTGTAGCGGGTCGATACACCGGTGGTTTTAATGGCGTTCCTTGTTTTCAGGAAGGTAAAGTGAAGTTATTGGAAGAGTGGTTAAACTCAACGCGCGAGGGCGCCCTCAAGGTGTTCATCGAGAATTTTCCGTCCGATTACGTGCGCGAAAATATCCCTTTCGTGAACTACGTCCGCGACAAGAACGCCGCCGGGTTGTATGCCGTCCTCAGCAGCCTCTACTCGGCCACAGGAGGCGCGGAATACACGATCGAGCTGCACGGACGCGGGCGGTTCGCCGGCATGGACGACACGCTCAAGTACTTTTCCGGTCCGACGGAGCTCTATGACGAAACGCGGGAAGGCATCCTGCGCGTGTTGAAGATGGGCCTCATGCGATACGTCGCGCGAACGCCGCTCGCGGGGGAAATCGACATCACGAGCCGGCACGCCGCGCCGCCCCGCACGGTCGTCGATCCGTGGGATTCATGGGTGTTCACGACGAGCGCGAGCAGCGGACTCTCCGGAAATCAGCGGGAAGGGGACTACAGCGTGCGCAGCTCCTTCTCGGCGTCGCGGGTCACGGAAGAGCTCAAGATCGACTGCGGCGGCTTCATGAGCTATCGCGAGGACGAGACGGCGCTCACCACGAGGACGCTCAAGAACATATACCGCACGAACAGCTTCGACGCCCTCGTCGTCGCGAGCGTCAGCGACCGCTGGTCCGCGGGAGGGTTCGCGTCGGCGTACTACGCCACGACCGGCTCGAGGAAAGAGATCTATTCCGTCGCGCCGGCGGTCGAATTCAGCGTATTTCCCTACAAGGAAGCGAGCCATCGTTTGATCACGTTCCTGTATCGAGTCGAGTACGCGGACGTGACGTATCACGACGTCACGATCTACGACAAGCTCTCCGAGCAGCTCTGGCGGCACACCCTCAGCGGCAGCGTGAGCATGTACCGGGAGTGGGGATCCGCGTTCGCGATGCTCGGCGGTTCCCAGTATCTCCACGACCTCGACATCAACAGTCTCTCGGCGACCGCGAGCCTCTCGTTCCGCCTCTTCAAGGGGTTCACGCTGAACGTCGGCGGGAGCTACGCGAGGAATCACGATCTCATCGACCAGCCGAGGCGCGATCTCACGGACGAGGAGATTCTGCTGCGGCTGCGGAGCATCGCGGAGACGTATTCCTACAGCGCCTCGCTCGGCTTCTCGTACACCTTCGGTTCGATCTACTCGAACGTCGTCAATCCGCGGTTCTGAGCGCGCCGGCGCGCACGCGTCCGGTCGTATTCATGCGACCTGACGGGGCGGGGGACCGGCGCATTATTCGCTGGAACGCGGGCGAGCGTCGCGGGTATTATCACGTCGCTTCGGGAGCGGGGAACGTAGGATATCCCCGCGTCACCGGGCAAGGAGGATCTCTCGTGAAACGATCGATCATGACTCTCGGCGCGCTGGCGCTCGCGGCGATGCTCGCGCTGCCCGTTCTCGCGGAGAAGGCGACGACGAAAGCTCTCCCCACCCCGCAAACGACGGGCGGCATGCCGCTCATGGACGCGCTCATGGCGCGCCATTCCTCGCGCGAATACGCGCCCGATCCGCTCCCGCCGCAGGAGCTCTCGAATCTGCTCTGGGCCGCGTTCGGCGTGAACCGGCCGGAGAAGGGGCTCCGGACGGCTCCCTCGGCCCGCAACATGCAGGAGATCGACGTCTACGTCGCGACGGGGGAGGGGCTCTACCTCTACGACGCGAAGGCGAACGCTCTCGTTCTCGTTCTCGCGAAGGATATCCGCGGAGCGACGGGCATGCAGCCCTTCGTGAAAGAGGCGCCCGTGAACCTCGTCTATGTCGTCGACGACGCGAAGATGGGCGACAAGATGCCGAGAGAGGCGAAGGACGCGTACGCCGCGGCGGACGCCGCGTTCATCAGCGAGAACGTGTATCTCTACTGCGCCTCGGCGGGTCTCGCCACGGTGGTTCGGGGCGCGGTCGACAAGGAAGCCCTCGGCGCGGCCATGGGGCTCGGCCCCGGCCGGAAGGTCGTTTTCGCCCAGACGGTCGGTTACCCGAAGAAGTAGCTTCCATGGCGCTCTGCGACATCTGTCCGCGCGGCTGCGGCGCCGATCGAGCCGCCCGCGCGGGATACTGCCGTTCGGGAGAGGGGCTCGAGATCGCTTCGATCTGCCGCCATCGCGGCGAGGAGCCGGCGCTCTCGGGGAGGCGCGGCATCTGCAACGTGTTCTTCGCGCACTGCAACCTGCGGTGCGTGTTTTGCCAGAATCACCAGATCAGCCGCAACGAGTCCCCCGCCGGTGGCATGGCTCTCGAAGCGGCGGTTCGCGCGATCGTCGACGAGCTCGACGCGGGCGCGACGCACGTCGGCTTCGTCTCCCCTTCGCATATGATCCCCCAGATGAAGCGGGTGATCGCCGCCGTCCGCGAAACCGGGCGCGCCCCCGTCGTCGTCATGAACACGAACTCCTACGACCGCTGCGAAACGATCGCCTCGCTCGAGGGCCTCGTCGACGTGTATCTCCCCGATTTCAAGTACCTGGACGAGCGCCTCGCCCGCGAGCTCTCGGACGCCCCCGATTATCCCGCCGTCGCGCTCGCCGCGCTTCGCGAGATGCACCGCCAGAAAGGGTCGAATCTCGCGATGCGGGAGGACGGCACCGCAGCCTCCGGGCTCATCATCCGTCACCTCGTTCTCCCGGGGCAGGTCGCGAACAGCGTCGACGTGCTCCGGGCGATCGCCGAGGAGCTCTCGACCTCCGTCCACCTTTCGCTCATGTCCCAGTACTATCCGCCCGAAGCGGCCGCGGGGCGCCCGCCGCTCGATCGAACGCTCGCCGAGGATGAATACGAGACGGTGCGCGCGGAGATGGAACGGCTCGGTTTCCACCGAGGGTGGATTCAGGAATGGGGGAGCGCCATCGCGTACCAGCCGGATTTCACGAGGCCGCATCCGTTCGAGTGAACGCGGCTCGTCCCGCTACTTCGCCGCGCGGGATCTCGGCGCGTGCGCGCGGCGGGAGCGCCTGACCTCTTCCTTGATCCGCTGCACGTGCCCGCGGCCGAGCGCCTTGACCTCGCAGCCGAGCTCGAAAAAGCGGCGTATCTTCGCGTCCGGGAGGATCCCGTAGCAATCGATCACGGCGACCGCCCTGCCCGCCTTGCGCACCACCCAATCGGGGTCGAGGGCGAGGTACGGCTCGTGGGGGACGGCGAGGATGACCGCCTCGACGCCCCGCAGCTCCTTCGCCAGATCCTTTCCCACGCGCGCGTTTCGCAGCTCGCCCTGATTGCGGAAGAACCGGCTCCACGAATGACCCGGCGCGGGATACGTGTCCTGGCTCTCGAGCTCGTACCAGTGCTCCACGTAGGGATCGTGGATGCGCATGAAGGCTCCCATCTCGGTGAGCTTGCGGACCACGAGCTCCGATCCGCTGTAGCGCGTGTCGCCGACGTCCTGACGGTAGCTCGCGCCGCAGATGAGGATCTCGGCGCCCGCGATGTAACGCCCCATGTTGCGGAGGGCGTCCCGCGCCATCTCGGCGACGTGAAGGCCGCGCGTGTCGTTGATGTCGATGGCGGACGGCGTGATCTTGAAGATCCTGTCGCCGTCCTCGAAACCGAGGATGTGCTGGTACGCCCAGTAGCCGAGTCCGCCGTCCTTCGGGAGGCAGTAGCCGCCGATCCCGGGGCCCGGAAAGATCATGTTGCTGTGCGTCGGGCGCATGCGGATCGCATTGATGACCTTGATGAGGTCCACGCCGTTGCGCTCGGCGAAGTGGCTCCATTCGTTGAGAAAGGCGAGGATCGTCGCGCGGTAGCTGTTCTCCACGATCTTCGTCGTCTCGGACTCGATGGGACGGTCCATGACCGTGAGGGGGAAGTCCCGCGTGTTGAGCACCTCGCGGAGAAAGCGCTCGACGCGGCGCGTCGCCTCGGCGTTGCAGCCCGAGCAGACGCGCCAGAAATCCCGGATGCTCCGCACGTATTCGCGGCCCGGCATCACGCGCTCGAAGCTGTGCGCGAGGAGCGGCGCCGTGCGGATGCGGCGCTCGGCGAAGGCGCGTTTGAGTATGGGCCATACGATGAACTCCGTCGTTCCGGGGGCGACCGTCGTCTCGATGAGGACGAGGCAGCGCGGAGGTATCTTATCCCCGACGGTCCGCATCGTCGCCTCGAGAGCCGCCATGTCGGCCTCGCCGGTGCGCATGTCGCCGAGATCGTTTTTGAGATAGTCGCACTGGACGTCGATCACGACGCAGTCGGCGAATTTCAGGCAGTCGCTGTCGAAGGTGGCGGTGAAGGTTTTTTTCTTCTGCACCGTGCGCTCGATGATCTCGGCGACTTCGGGGTCCTCGGCCTTGACGGGCGCCGTGCCGCGGTTGAGAACCGGAATCTTCCAGTAGCTTCGTGTGCTCGGCCGCTGGCAGCCGATGACGAACTTGCTCGGGTGGCCCTTTTTGTTCGTCGTGTCGGCGATGATCGCCGCCATGACGACGCCGACGAAGCCGACGCCCATGACGACGACGATCTCCTTTCCCTCGCCGCGCGCTTTTTTCGCGAGCCGTTCGACGCGCCGGTATTCGGGCGCGTACTCGCCGGGGAGGGGAAGAGGGAATCGCTCGCCGTCGGGGCTCGCGGAGTAGCTCGCGGCGTCCGGAGGATGAATGTCGGTTTTCTTCGCCATGGGGATACCTCCCGGTTCGGGACGGGCTCATGGTAGCACGGGAGACCGCCGGAACCAAGGGGCGCTTTGGCGCCGCGGAGCGGAAGGATCGCGTTCATATTTCTTTTGCGCGGCGCTCGGCGGCGAGTGTATGATTCGCCGCGAAGGGGGCGCATCCGAATATGAAAGAGCCTTCGCACGACGATATCCGCGGGAAAGCTCTCGAGCTCGGCTCGCTCGCGGATTACCAGACGGGCGCCGTCGTGAGCCGGACGCTCGTCGACAAGAAGATCGGCACGATCACGATTTTCTCGTTCGACAAGGGGCAGGGCCTGAGCGAGCACACCGCGCCCTACGACGCCTTCGTCTACGTCGCGGACGGGGAGGCGGAGATCACGATCTCCGGAAGAGAGCTCCGGGCGCGGCGGGGAGAGATCGTCGTCATGCCGGCCGGCGAGCCCCATTCGCTTCACGCGGTCGAGCGCTTCAAGATGTTGCTCGTCATGATCCGCGCGTGAAGGGCGGCGAAGAGCTTCGTTGCGCTTCGCTCCGGCCCCGGTTATACTCGAGCTCGTCTCGGCCGCCGCGGCGCGCCGCGCCGGCCCGCCGGTATGGGTGTGGTGCAGGGGAGGTGGGGTCGTGGTTTGTTCTCCTATCGCTCGTCGTATCCTCGACATCGTTTCCGCAAAGGGCGTCTCTCCGGGCGCGTGGTCCGAGGCGCTCGGCCGTATCCCCCTCGACGACGTCGCGGGCATGCTCGCATCGGCCGAGGGGCGCGAGCGTCTGAGCCGCATCCTCGAGCGCCCCGTCGCGGCGCCCGATCCGGCGTTCGTCGAGGAGCAGCTCCGGCGTCTCGAGGCGGGAGGGTACGGCCTCGTGTCGATCCTCGAAGAGAAATATCCGCGGCTCCTGCGCGAGATTCACGAGCCGCCGCCGGTTCTCTTCTACGCGGGGGATATCGCGGCCCTCTCGAGGCCCGCTCTCTGCGTCGTCGGATCGCGCCGCGCGACGAGACGCGGCCTCATCGCCGCGCGGGAATTCGCGCGGGGGCTCTCGGACCTCGGATTTCACGTCGTGAGCGGCCTCGCCCGCGGCATCGACGGCGCGGCGCACGAGGGAGCGCTCGGCGGGGCGGGGGGCACCTCGGCCGTTCTCGGCTCCGGCATAGACGTCGTTTATCCGCCCGAGCATCGGAGTCTCGCCGCGCGCATGCTCGAATCGGGATGCATCGCGTCGGAGTTTCCGCTCGGCACCGAGCCCTTCCGGTACAACTTTCCGCGAAGGAATCGCGTTCTGAGCGGCGTCTCGCTCGGGGTCGTCGTCGTCGAGGCGGCGCTCGAGAGCGGAGCGATGGGCACGGCCGGGTGGGCGGCCGATCAGGGGCGGGAGGTCTTCGCGGTCCCCGGGCCCATAGACGATCCGCGAAGCCGCGGTCCCCACAAGCTCATCCGCGACGGCGCCCATCTCGTCGAGTCGCCGGGCGACGTCGCCGCCGCCCTGGGAGGCGAAGTGGCGGGATCGCGGTTCCGCGGGACGGCGCCGGGCGAGCGACCCCGCGAGGCGCCGCAGAGCGGACTTTTCGACGGCGACGAGCGGCGCGTGCTCGAGGCCCTCGATCTCGACCCGAAACATATTGATGAGCTCGTGGAATTCTGCCATATTCCTCCCGCGATTATTCTGCCGATTCTCCTCGCCCTCGAGATGCGGGGCGTAATCGTATCGTGCGGGAGTGGCACGTACGCGCTCGCCGCGCCGGCTGGCTGAAACACGCGGGAACACGAGCGATGGAGCAGGCGACACAATCCACGCCGCGCGCGGCGACGCGGAAAACCGTTTCCATCGTCCGCTGCCGGGCCTACGATCCGTCCGAGATCGCCGACGCGGTCAAGCGCGTCCTCGAGCCGCTCGGGGGAATGGAAGCCTTCGTGAAGAGCGGCCAGCGCGTGCTCCTCAAGCCGAATCTTCTCTCCGCGAAGGATCCGAAGCGCGCGATCACGACGCACCCGAATCTCGTCGAAGCCGTCGCGCGCGAGGTGCGCCGCTGCGGCGCCACGCCGGTCGTCGGCGACAGCCCCGGAGGCGCGATTCGCGGCATCAAGCGCGTTTGGGCCAACACGGGCATGGAGGAGATGGCGCGGCGCGCGGGCGTGGAGCTCGTGAACTTCGAGGCCTCGGGCTCGCGCGGCGTCAAGTTCGGCTCCTACACCTTCTACGTGGCGAAGCCCGTGCTCGAGGCGGACGTCATCATCAACCTCCCGAAGCTCAAGACGCATTCGCTCACGCTCCTCACCTGCGCGGTGAAGAACATGTTCGGCGTGATGCCCGGATTCCGGAAGGGGGAGCAGCACAAGCTCTACCCGAAGCCCGTCGAGTTCGCGACGATGCTCGTTCACCTCTACAAGCTCGTGACGCCGTCTCTCTCGATCGTGGACGCCGCGCTCGCGATGGAGGGGAACGGCCCGAGCTCGGGAAATCCCACGTGGCTCGGGCTCCTCATGGCGGGGGAGGACGCCGTCGCCGTGGATGCCGCCGCGGCGAGGCTCGTCGGGTTTACCGGCGAATGCATCGACACGACGCGCATCGCCGCCGAAATGAATCTCGGCGAGGGGCGGGTCGAGGATCTGCGGCTCGCGGGCGACGCCGCGGACGCGCGGGCGGAGGGTTTTCTCCTCCCGACGAACGGCGCGCAGCGGCTCATTCCGCGCCCCCTCATGAAGCTCGTGGCGCCGCTCGTGTGGGTGAAGCCCGTGATCGTCCCGTCGAAGTGCATCGGGTGCGGTTTCTGCGCCGAGAGCTGCCCGGTGAAAACGATCAAGAAAGAGGGCGCCGTCTACCGCATCGTCGACAAGGACTGCATCAAGTGCCTCTGCTGCCACGAGCTCTGTCCCGAATCGAGCATCGAGATCAAGCTGAGCCCTCTCGCGCGCCTGTTCACCTGAGGGCGGCGGAGGATGGAGACGCCATGAGCGGCCCCTGGAAGCGGATTCGCCACCGTCTCGAGCTCGCCGGCGTGCGGCTTCTGATCGCCATCCCGCGGCTCCTGCCGTTCGAGGCCGCGGTGAAGACCGGCGGAACGCTCGGAATCCTCGCCTTCGATCTCTTCCGCGTCCGGCGCCGCGTGACGCTCGAAAACCTCGACCGCGCCTTCGGCGACGCCCTGACGCGCGCCGAAAAGATCCGCGTCGCCAGGCGCTCGTACGTCAACTTCGCGAAATCGATGATCGACTTCGCATCGCTCGGGCGGTTTTCGAAGGAGAAGCGCCTCGCCATCGTGCGGCACGAGGGGCTCGAGCACGTTCGCGGCGCGATCGAGGGGGGACACGGCGTTATCCTCCTCCCGGCGCATTTTGGAAGCTGGGAGCTTCTCGTCACGAGCCTCGTTCCCCACGGATTTCCGACGGATTTGCTCGTGGGCGAGCAGACGAACGGCCTCGTGAACGACCTCATGAACGGCATCCGGCGCAGCACGGGCGCGGGCATCATCGAGCGGGGAATCGCTGCGCGGGGCGTGTTCCAGTCCCTGAAACAGAAACGCGTCGTGGCGCTGCTCGCCGATCAGGACGCGCGCAAATTCGGCATCTTCGTCGATTTCTTCGGGACGCCGGCGTCAACGCTCACGGGCCCCGCGCATTTCGCCGTGAGAACGGGTTGCCCCATCGTCTGCAGCTATATCGTGCGCGGGCCCGGCGAGACGCACCGGGCGTACCTCCTCCCGCCGATATACCCGCGGGCGGGCGCCGACCGCGACGGGGAGATCCGCCGCCTGACCGAGGAGTCGACGAGGATTCTCGAGGAGTACGTGCGGCGACACCCCGATCACTATTTCTGGGCGCATCGCCGGTGGAAGACGCGGCCGAGCGCGCCGGGCTCATGATACGAGCGCCCGCCGCCTGCGGCGGCTGGGCGCTTCGAAGAGAGCGATACTCCGCGGGCCTTCAATTCTTTTTCTTCTCGATATCCTCGGGCGAACCCGACTGAAAGCCGATCGCGCCGAGCGGCATGCCCCGCGGCGCCACGTTGATCTTGCCGAACGAGCTTTCGAACTTGTTGATCGCGTCCGCGAGCGCGAGACTGAGCGATTTCGCCGATTGCGGCGTCATGATGACGCGCGCGTGCACCTTGGCCTTCGGGACGCCCGGCACGAGCCGCGCGAAATCGAAAACGAACTCCGCGGCGTTGTGCGCGGTGAGCACGAAGTTCGAGTAGATGCCCTCGGCCGCCTTCTCGTCGAGCTCGATCTGAATCTGCTGTTGCTGCTGCTGCGCCTTGTCCATGTAGGCTCCTTCCGGGATACTGCGTTTTCTGCTATAATTGAATCAGCTTCACGCCGGGGAGTCAATATGGATCGGGACGCTGACTGGAAAGCCTTTGAACGCGGGATATTCGAGTCGGTCGAGCGGCGCGAGCGCGAGCGCGGGTGGGAGCTCTCGTCCGAAATCCGCCGCCGCGCCGATCGCATCGTCTCGATCATTCTCATGAGCGACCTTCCCCGCGTCGACGTCGAGATAGAGATTCGCGGATTCCGCGCCTTCGTCTCGGAGGAGTTGCCCGGCAAGGAGGAGCTCTTCGACGCCGTCTACCTCGCCCGCTTCCGGAGAATCTGGGGGCAATGGCGGGGAGGCCGCGAGCGGCTCCTCCCCGGCCGCGGCTCGGGGGAATGATCCTCCCCGCGCGGCACGCAACTATCGGCTGCTCTTCGAATTTCAGCCTTGATAAGCTCCGCGCCCGTACGGTATATTTCCGGGAGCCTAAACTATAGTGTACGCGCCGGCCGGCCGCGAAACCGGCGAAACCCTCGAGAGGTAGTCTTTTCATGCGCAGGAAGAGAGTCCGCGAGATCTGTCGCGGGATGAAGCGCGCCCGGGTCGCCGTAGTGGGGGACGTCATGCTCGACCGCTACATCTGGGGGCAGGTGGAGCGTATAAGCCCCGAGGCGCCGGTGCCGGTCGTCGCCGTGAGCGAAACGAGCGTGCGGCTCGGAGGGGCGGCGAACGTGGCATGGAACCTCGCCTCGCTCGGCGTGCGGGCGAACCTCGCCGGTGTCGTGGGAAAGGACGCCTCGGGCGCCGATCTCAGGCGCATTCTCCGCGAGAGGGGAATTTCGACCACATCCCTCGTCGCCGATCCCCATCGCCCGACGACCGAGAAGATACGGATCGTCGCCCATAACCAGCAGGTCGTCCGGGCCGATTTCGAATCGCCGGCGCCGCTCGCCGAGGACGTTTTTCGAAGGCTCCACGCGGCGACGCGCCGCGCGCTCGCGGGAGCCCGCGTCGTCATCGTGTCGGATTACGGCAAGGGCGTGGTCTCCTCGGGGATCATGGAGTTCATCCGCGCGCGCAACATCCCCTTTCTCATCGATCCGAAGGAGGGGCACTTCTCGCTCTACCGGGGCGCCTTCGCCGTGACGCCGAACAAGAAAGAGGCGGGGGGGTTCTACAACAGGAAGATCCGCAGCGACGCCGATCTCGAATCGGTCGGCGTTTCGCTCCTCGTCGATCTCGACGCCGCGGCGGTTCTCGTCACGCGCGGCGAAGAGGGTATGACGCTCTTCGAGCCGAGGAAGAAGCCGCGGCATTTCCCGACGCGCGCGAGCGAGGTGTACGACGTGACGGGCGCGGGCGACACGGTCATCAGCGTGCTCGGCGCGGGGCTCGCCGCGGGCGCCACCCTCTACGAGTCGATCGAGCTCGCGAACGCGGCCGCGGGGATCGTCATCCGCGAGCTCGGCACGGCGGCGGTGCGCACGGACGAGCTCGAGGGGGCCTTTTCCTGAGGCGGGAGACCGGTATGGGCGGACGGATGCTCGCGAGGGGCGAGCTCGACGGATTCCGGAGGGAGCACGGCTCGAAGCGGATCGTTTTCACGAACGGCTGTTTCGACATCCTGCACCGCGGCCACGTCGATCTGCTCGAGAGGGCGCGGAGCCTCGGGGACGTCCTCGTCGTCGGGCTCAACAGCGACTCCTCGGTGCGCCGTCTCAAGGGAGCGGCGAGACCGTTCGTGGGGGAGGAAGACCGCGCGGAGGTGCTGCTCGCCCTCGCCTCGGTGGATTTCGTGACGGTCTTCGACGAGGACACGCCGCTCGAGACGATCGCGGCGCTTCGTCCGGACGTCCTCGTGAAGGGCGCGGAGTACGCGCACGGAGAGATCGTCGGCGCCCGGTTCGTCGAGGAGCACGGCGGCCGCGTGGAGCGAATCGACATGCTCCCGGGGTATTCGACGACGGCCATCGTCGAACGCATTCGAAAGGGAACGTAACGTACGGAGGTGAATCCTTTATTTTATGGCGCGTAAAAGAATGATCATCATGGGTGCCGCGGGCAGGGATTTCCACAACTTCAACACCCTCTACCGCGACCGCAAGGACGTCGAGGTGGTCGCGTTCACCGCGACGCAGATTCCCGACATCGAGGGGCGCAAGTATCCGGCCGCCCTGGCGGGAAAGCTCTATCCGAAGGGCATTCCCATCGAGGCGGAGGAGGATCTCGAGCGGCTCATCGTCGAAAAGAGCGTCGATGAGGTGCTGTTCTCGTACAGCGACGTCTCGAACCAGTACGTCATGGAGAAGGCCGCGCTCGTGAACGCCCTCGGAGCGCACTTCACGGTCGCCGGGGCTCGTCCGACGATGGTGGAGAGCTCGAAGCCCGTCATCTCGATTTGCGCCGTCCGCACAGGCGCCGGCAAGAGCCAGACGACCCGCAAGGTCGCGGAGCTCCTCGTCGGCGCGGGCAAGAGGGTCGTCGCCATCCGGCATCCGATGCCGTACGGGAACCTCGTGAAGCAGAGAGTGCAGCGGTTCGCCACGCTCGACGATCTCGTGAAGCACGAATGCACGATCGAGGAGATCGAAGAGTACGAACCCCACATCGTTCGCGGCATCACGGTGTACGCAGGAGTCGATTACGAGGCGATTCTCCGCCAGGCGGAGAAAGAGGCCGACGTCGTCCTCTGGGACGGCGGCAACAACGATCTTCCGTTCTACAAGCCGGATGTCCACATCGTCGTCGTCGATCCCCACCGGCCCGGCCACGAGCTCACGTACTATCCGGGACGGGCGAACCTGCTGCTGGCCGACGTCGTGGTCATCAACAAGATCGACACGGCCGATCTCGGCGCCGTCGAGGAGGTCCGCGCGAACGTCGCGCGCCTCAATCCGGCGGCCGTCGTCATAGACGGCGCCTCGCCGATTAAGATCGATCACCCCGAGCGCATCAAGGGGAAACGGGTCCTCTGCGTCGAGGACGGTCCGACGCTCACCCACGGCGGCATGAAGTACGGCGCGGCGATCATGGCGGCGCGCAAGTACCACGCGCGCGAGATCGTCGATCCGCGTCCCTACGTCACGGGCAAGATCGCCGAGACGTACCGCAAATACCCCGGCATCGGGCTCCTGCTGCCGGCGATGGGGTACGGCACCGAGCAGGTCAAGGACCTCGAAAAGACGATCGCGCGGGTCGACTGCGACCTCGTCATCGTCGGCACGCCCATCGATCTCGGCCGCTACATCAAGATCAAGCGGCCGTCGCTCCGGGTCATGTACGATCTGCAGGAGATCGGGCACCCGGACCTCACGGACGTGCTCAAAGGGTACCTTAAGGCTAAATAATCGACGTTAAGTAATCGCGTTAACCCTCTGTGAATAAAGAGATAACGGAGGTATGCGTTGAAAATACACGAAGCGGACGCGAGGGCGATATTTGCGAAGTTCGGCCTGCCGGTTCCACCGAGCCGGCTCGTCATGAGCCCTGCGAACGCGAGCGCCGCGGCGGCGGAGCTCGGGTGCCCCGTCGTCGTCAAGGCGCAGGTGCTCGTCGGGGGGCGGGGCAAGGCGGGGGGCGTCAAGCTCGCCTCGAGCCCCGATGAGGCGGCCGCGAAGGCGAAGGCTATCCTCGGGATGGACCTCAAGGGGATCAAGGTCGAAAAGGTCCTCGTCGCCAAAGCGGTCGATATCGCGAGCGAGTTCTACGTCGGGATGGTCGTCGACCGGCGGAGCCGCAAGCCCCTCATGATGGTCTCGCCGGCGGGGGGGATCGACATCGAGGAGGTCGCCCGTGCGACGCCGGAGAAGATCCTCAAGGTCGCGATCGATCCCGGGTTCGGTCTCCTGCCGTTCCAGATCCGCCGCATGAGCTCGTTTCTCTCCGCCGACAAGGAGATTTCGAAAAAGATCGGCGGGATGCTCGTGTCGCTCTACGGGGCCTTCATCGGCGTCGACGCGTCGCTCGCGGAAATCAATCCGCTCGTCGTCACTCCCGCGGGGGAGGTCTGGGCCATCGACGCCAAGATCAACATCGACGACAGCGCCCTCTTCCGGCGGAAGGACGCCGCGGCGCTCCGCGACGATTCGGCGGAGGACAAGGGCGAGGTCGAGGCGCGCGAGGCGGGGCTCTCGTTCGTGAAGCTCGACGGCAGCATCGGCTGCGTCGTGAACGGCGCCGGGCTCGCCATGGCCACGATGGATATGATCAAGCACTTCGGCGGCGAGCCGGCGAACTTCCTCGATATCGGCGGATCCTCGAGCCCCGAGAAGGTGCTCGCCGCGATGCGGATCATCCTCCGCGACCGCAGCGTCAAGGCGATCCTCATCAACATTTTCGGCGGTATCACGCGCTGCGACGACGTGGCGCTCGGCCTCATCGAGGCGAAAAAGCAGCTCGGCGTCGACGTGCCGCTCGTGGTGCGCCTCACGGGCACCAACGAGGAGCGCGGGCGGGAGCTCCTCGCCGGCACGGCGCTCATCCCGGCGGCGACGATGGAGGAAGGCGTTTCGAAGGCCATCGCGGCGGCGCGCGGGCGCTGACGCTCTCGATAGAAGGAGGATTTCGTGAGCATTCTCGTCGATGAAACGACCCGCGTCGTCGTTCAGGGTATCACCGGCCGCGACGGCGCTTTTCACGCGGGGCAGATGCTCGCCTACGGAACGAAGGTCGTGGGCGGGGTCACCCCGGGGAAGGGCGGACAGAAGACCGAGCACGGACTCGCCATCTTCGACACCATGGCCGAGGCGGTCGCCGCCACGGGGGCGAATACGAGCGTCATCTACGTGCCGGCGGCCTTCGCCACGGACGCGATCTGCGAGGCCGCGGACGCCGGCGTGAAGCTCGTCGTCTGCATCACCGAGGGCGTCCCCGTGCTCGACATGGTGCGGGTGCTGCCGTACCTCCGCGAGCGGGGAGCGAGGCTCGTCGGCCCCAACTGCCCGGGCGTCATATCGCCCGGCAAGGCGAAGGTGGGCATCATGCCCGGGAACATCCACGCGCCGGGAAGAGTCGGCGTCGTCTCCCGGAGCGGCACCCTCACCTACGAGATCGTTCACCATCTCACCCGCAGCGGGATCGGCCAGTCGACCTGCATCGGCATCGGCGGCGATCCGGTCGCGGGGACGACTCTCCTCGACACGCTCGCCCTCTTCGGCGCCGACGAGGGGACCGACGCGGTCGTCCTCATCGGCGAGATCGGGGGGACCGACGAGGAGGAGGCCGCAGCGCTCATCGCGCGGGGATACCCGAAGAAGGTCGCCGCCTTCATCGCCGGCCGAACGGCGCCTCCGGGCAAGCGGATGGGTCACGCCGGGGCCATCGTGTCGGGCGGCACGGGAACCGCCGCCGAGAAGGTGGCCGCCTTCGAGGCGGTCGGCGTCGGCGTCGCGGCGACTCCGGGGGAAATCGTCGACCTCGTGAAGAAGATTCTGCCGCAAAAGCGCCGCTAGGGGGCGCCGGGCGCCGGGCGTGCGCGAGAGGAGCAACGGAGACAATGGCGAAGACGTATCTCATGATAAAGCCCGAGGCCGTGCAGGGCGGCAAGCAGGGCGAGATCATCGACCTTCTCATCAAGAACGGCTTCCGCATCGCGCGGATGAAGCAGTTCCGGTTCGATCGGGCGAAGGCCGGCTCGTTCTACGCGGTGCACGAGGAGAAGCCGTTCTTCGGCGACCTCGTTTCCTACATCGTCTCGGGCGACGTTATCGGCCTCGAGCTCGAAAAGGAAGGGGCGGCGGTCGAGCTCCTGCGGGAGCTCGTCGGCGCGACGGATCCGGCCAATGCGCGCCCGGGCACGATCCGGTACATGTACGGGACCAACCTGCAGCGGAACGCCGTCCACGCTTCCGACTCGCAGCCCAATGCGGAAAAAGAGCTTGCCATCGTTTTTGGCGAGCCATAGTATTATACGCTCATGAGCGACGACGCAATCGTCATGGAGCTCGATCTCGCCCGGGTCGAGGACCGAGCGGTCGAGGAGTTCGAAAAGACCTTCGATCTTCCGACGCCCGAGGGGGGGACGGCTTTGTGCCACGCGCTCGCGACCGTCGAGGTCACGCGGTCGGGGGCGCGTTACGATATCAGGGCGCGCGCCAGCGGAACCGTTCGCGCCGAATGCCACCGCTGCGCCGCCGAGTTCGATCTCCCCGTCGAGGTCGAGATCGTGCTCGCCGTTCATCGCGGGCAGGACGCCGCGCCGCCGGAGGAGGATGAGAGTGATTTCGTAGTCGTGCCGGCGGGGGACGTGCGCTACGACATTTTCCCGCGCGTGCGGGAAGCGCTCATCCTCGAGCTGCCCATCAAGGTTCTCTGCCGCGAGGATTGCAAGGGCATCTGCCGGTCCTGCGGCGCGAACCTGAACGACGGCGAATGCGGGTGTCCGCGGGAGGGCGCGGATCCGCGCTGGAGCGCCCTGCGGAAGCTCATCGATCGCAAGGGCGGGTCGTAGAGAGCGCCCGCCCGAGAGCGCATCACCGGGATGACGTAAGGAGGATACGAAATGCCGCTACCGAAAAAGAAAGCCTCGAAGCAGCGCAGGCGCAAGCGCAAAACCCACTGGAAGGCCGAAGCGCCGAGCCTCACCAAGTGCTCGCACTGCCACCAGCCGAAGCCGCCGCACACGGTCTGTCCGAACTGCGGCTACTACGGGGGCCGCGAAGTCGTGAAGCCGAAGGTCGAGGAAAGCAAGGGCAAGTAGCCCGATCCCGGAGGAACAATGAGGATCGCGCTCGATGCCATGGGCGGGGATAGCGCCCCGGCCGGGATCGTCGACGGAGCTTTCGATGCGGCGCGCGAGAGGGGCGGCTCGCTCGAGGTCGTCCTCGTCGGCAAGCGGGACAGCATCGAATCCTACGTCGCATCGCGGGGGCTCGAGGCGCCGAACGTCTCGATCGTCGACGCGCCCGAGGTCATCGAGATGTCGGAGAGCCCCTCGACCGCCATCCGCCGCAAGCGCGGCGCCTCGATACCGGTCGCTATGAATCTCCACCGTTCCGGCGAGGTTCAGGCGGTCGTTGGTGCGGGAAACACGGGCGCCATGGTGGCGAGCTCGCTGCTGCAGCTCGGACGGCTGCCGCGCATCGAGCGCCCGGCGATCGCGATCTACCTGCCGACCCGCGAAAACGGCGGCACCGTGCTCCTCGACGGAGGCGCCAACTCGGACTGCGATCCGCACAACCTCCTCCAGTTCGCCTTCATGGGATCGGTCTACGCCGAGACGCAGCTCGGGAAGACCGCTCCGCGCGTCGGGCTCCTTTCGATCGGCGAGGAACGCTCGAAGGGGAACGAGCTGAGCCGCGCCGCCTACGAGCTTTTCGAGCGAGGCGCCTTCAACTTCGTCGGCAACGTGGAGGGGCGGGACGTCTTCGCCGGCAAGGTCGACGTCGTCGTCACGGACGGCTTCGTCGGAAACGTCGTTTTGAAATTTACAGAGAGCATCGTTTATTATATAACGAGCCTGATCGGCGACGAGGTGCGCCGCCACGCGTTCGCGCGTCTCGGCGCAGGGCTCATGCGGCCCGTGTTCCGCGTCATCAAGCGGAAGCTCGATTACGCCGAGTACGGCGGGGCGCCGCTGCTCGGAGTGAACGGAGTCGTCATCATCAGCCACGGGAAGAGCTCGTCGCTCGCGATCAAGAACGCGATTCTGGCCGCCGAGCGGTTCGTCGCGGGCGGCATCAACGACCGGATACGGCAGAAGGCCGAGGAGACCGAACCGGCATGACATCCCAGCAACGGCCCGGCGGCGCGCGCTTCGCCGGCATCGGGTATTACCTCCCCGACGTCGTGCTGACGAACGCGGATTTCGAGCGCATGGTGGACACCTCCGACGAGTGGATCGTCACGCGGACGGGGATCAGGGAACGCCGGATCGCCCGGCCGGAGCAGGCGACGAGCGACCTCGCGATCGAGGCGGCAAAACGCGCGCTCGCCGACGCGGGAGTGTCGGCGGAGGAGATCGACATCATCATCGTCGGCACGGCGACTCCCGACATGCCCTTTCCGTCGACGGCCTGTATCATTCAGGACCGCCTCGGCGCGCGCGGGGCCGCGGCCTTCGATATCACGGCGGCGTGCTCGGGATTCATCTACGGCGTCACGATCGCGCAGTCGCTCATCGTCGCGGGCAAGGCCCGCAGGGTGCTCGTCATCGGCGTCGAGACGCTCTCGCGCATTCTCGACTATCAGGACCGCGCCACCTGCGTCCTCTTCGGCGACGGGGCGGGGGCGGTCGTCATGGAGGCGTGCGAGAGCGGCGACGGCGTGCTCGGCACGTATCTCCGGAGCGACGGCTCCTACGCCGATCTTCTCTATCTCCCCGGCGGCGGTTCGCGGCGCCCCCTCACGGAGGAGGGGCTCCGCAACCGCGAGCAATACGTCAAAATGAAGGGGGACGGGCTCTTCAAGTACGCCGTCAAGGCGATGGTCGAGGCGTCCGAGGCGGTGCTGCGGGAGGCGGGGCTCACGACGGCCGACATCGATTTTCTCGTGCCGCATCAGGCCAATATCCGCATCATCGAGGGAGTGCGATCGCGGCTGCACGTTCCCCCGGAGAAGGCGATCGTCAATATCGACAAAGTGGGCAACACCTCCTCGGCGAGCATTCCGATCGCGCTCGGCGAGGCGAAAGACAAAGGGCTCATCAAGCGCGGCGACCGGATACTCATGGTCGCCTTCGGCGGCGGCCTCACCTGGGGCGCCCTGCTGCTCAAGTACTGACGTTCGGAAGGGGACTCGCGCCATGACGAAGGCGGCAATGCTGTTTCCCGGGCAGGGATCGCAGTACGCGGGAATGGGGAAGGATCTCGCCGCCGCCTATCCGCGTGCGCGCGAGCTCTACGAGCGCGCGGACGACGCGCTCGGATTCTCCCTCTCGCGGCTCTGCTTCGAGGGGGACGCCGAGACGCTCACGCAGACGAAGAACGCGCAGCCCGCGATTCTGCTGCACAGCGTCGCGGCGATGCGGGTCCTGCGCGAGGAGGCCGGGATCGAGCCCGCGATCGCGGCCGGGCACAGCCTCGGCGAGTACTCCGCCCTCGTCGCCGCGGGCGTTCTCGACGAGATCGACGCGCTGAGGATCGTCCGGCGGCGCGGGGAGCTCATGTACGAAGCCGGGCTCGAGCAGCCGGGCACGATGGCCGCGATCATCGGCCTCGAGCGGGAGGACGTCGAGGAGGCGTGCCGGCAAGCGGCGGGGAACGAGACGGTCGTCGTCGCGAACGTCAACTCTCCCGGCCAGATCGTCGTCTCGGGGCACGTCGGCGCGGTCGAGCGGGCCATGAAGGAGGCCGCCGCGCGCGGCGCCAAGAAGACGATCCCGCTCACGGTGAGCGGCGCCTTCCACTCGCCGCTCGTGGCCTCCGCCGAGAAGGAGCTCGTCGCGTACATCGAGAGCTTCCCGCTCCGCGGCGCGGCGGTCGGAGTCGTCACGAACGCGGACGCCCGTATCGTGCGGACCGAGGGGGAGATCGTGGACGCGCTTTCGCGGCAGCTCACGAGCCCCGTCCGCTGGAGCGAATCGATGACGGTGCTTCTCCGCGAGTGGGGCGGCGCCGTGATCGAGGTGGGGCCGGGCAAGGTGCTCGCGGGACTTCTCAAACGGATCGACGCCGCGCGCAGCGCGCAGAGCGCGGGCACGGCCGCCGAGCTCGCGGCCATCGCCGCGGCGCGGACGGCGTGAACGCGGAATCGGAGACGGACATGATCGGAATAGACGGAAAGACCGCGGTCGTGACGGGGGCCGGGCAGGGCATCGGCCGCGACATAGCGGTGCTGCTCGCCGAGCACGGCGCGGATGTCGCCGCGGTCGACGTCAACGAAGCGGGCGCCGCGGAGACGGCCTCCCTCGTGCGCGCGAAGGGGCGGGACGCGGCCCCCTTCCGGTGCGACGTGGGGAGCGCCTCCGACGTCGAGCGCTGCGTCCGCGAGATTCTCGCCTGGAAGGCGGACGTGCATTTTCTCGTGAACAACGCCGGCATAGCGCGGGACAATCTCCTGCTCCGCATGAGCGAGGCGGAGTGGGAGAGCGTCCTTCGCGTGAACCTCACCGGGACGTTCAATCTCACCAAGGCGCTGTCGCGCCCGATGATCAAGAACCGTTTCGGACGCATTGTGAACATCTCTTCCGTCATCGGGGTTTTCGGCAACGCCGGTCAGGCCAACTACGCGGCGAGCAAGGCGGGGGTCATCGGCTTCACGAAGTCCGTCGCGAAGGAGCTCGCGGGGAGGAACGTCCTCGTGAACGCCGTCGCGCCGGGGTTCATCGAAACGGCGATGACGGCGGCCTTGCCGGAAGAGCGGCGGGAATGGATGCGGCAGCAGATACCGCTCGCCCGGTTCGGCACGGGCCGGGACGTCGCCTCCGTCGTGCTCTTCCTGCTCTCGGATCTCGGGAGCTACGTGACGGGGCAGGTCGTGCACTGCGATGGTGGAATGGTGATGTCGTAAGCAACCGTTCGAGAAGGAGGTCGGTCGTTTCATGGCAACAATCGAGGAAAGAGTGAAGAAGGTCGTCGAGGAGCAGCTGTCGGTCAATCCCGACCAGATCACGCGCGAAGCGTCGTTTATCGACGATCTCGGCGCCGATTCGCTCGACACGGTCGAGCTCGTCATGGCGCTCGAGGAGGAGTTCGGCCTCGAGATTCCGGACGAGGAAGCCGAGAAGATCACGAAGGTCGGAGAGGCGATCAGCTACATCGAGGCGCATTCGAAGTAAGCGCGCCCGCCGCTGCGGATCGCGTTTTACGAACAGGGGGGTGTTGTGTCGACGAACGGGAGAAGGGTGGTCGTCACCGGCATGGGGCTCGTCTCCCCGTGCGGACACACCGTCGAGGAAAGCTGGGCCAATATCTCGGCCGGCGTGTCGGGGCTCGCGCGCATCACGGCGTTCGACGTGAGCGCGTACGACTCCCAGATCGGCGGCGAGGTCAAGGGGTTCGACCCCGAACGGTACATGGACCGGAAGGAAGCGCGCCGCAACGACCGCTCCGTCCAGCTCGCTTTCGCCGCGGCGGCGGGGGCGATGGCGGGGATCGAGGGGTCGGGGTTCGATCCGGAGCGCTTCGGGGCGATCATCGGCTCGGGCATCGGCGGCATCACGACCTTCGAGCAGCAGCACACGGTGCTCATGGAGAAGGGTCCGTCGCGCATCAGCCCCTTCTTCATCCCGATGATGATCTCCGATATGTCGGCCGGGCAGCTCTCGATCCGCTACGGGCTCAAAGGCCCCAATTTCGGGACGGTGTCGGCGTGCGCCTCGGGCGGCCACGCGATATGCGACGCCTTCATGTACATCAAGCAGGGCTTCGCCGACACGATACTTTCCGGGGGCGCCGAGGCGACGATTTCGCCGATGGCGCTCGGAGGGTTCTGCTCGATGAAGGCGCTCTCGACTCGCAACGACGCCCCCGAGCGGGCGAGCCGCCCCTTCGACCGCGATCGCGACGGATTCGTGATGGCGGAAGGGTGCGGGCTCGTCGTGCTCGAGGAGCTCGAGCACGCGCGGCGCCGCGGAGCGCCGATTCTCGCCGAGCTCGCCGGCATCGGACTCACCGGCGACGCGTACCACATCACCTCTCCGGCTCCAGGGGGAGCCGGCGCGGTGAACGCGATGCGCATGGCGCTCGCCGTGGCCGGACTCGATCCCCGGGAGATCGACTACATCAACGCGCACGGCACGTCGACCGCCTACAACGACAAGACGGAATCGGACGCGATCAGGGCCGTCTTCGGCCCGGAGAGCGCGGTCAAGGTGAGCTCGACGAAGTCCGTGCACGGGCACATGCTCGGAGCGGCCGCGGCGATCGAGCTCATCGTGTGCGTGAGCGCCATGCGGGACGGGATCATCCCCCCGACGATGAACCTCGACAATCCCGATCCGGAGTGCCCCCTGAACCACGTTTCCAACGCCGCCGAGCGCCGCGAGCTCCGCGCCGTCATGAGCAACTCATTTGGCTTCGGCGGGCACAACGTCTGCCTGCTCCTGAGGAGGTACGATCAATAACGATCGGGGAGAACCCGACCGCCGATATGAATTCCTACATCGAAAGGTTCATCGACCTGTTCCGCCGGGGCCCCCGCGCCGACGGAAATGATACGTCGGCTCTCGAACGCCGAGTCGGATACCGGTTCCGGAACCGCGAGCGCCTCATCGAGGCTCTCACGCATCGTTCGACGATCGGGGACCTGCGCCCCGGCGAAAAGCGCATCACGTACGAGCGGCTCGAGTTTCTCGGCGACTCGGTCCTCTCGCTCGTCACGAGCGATTTTCTCGTCAGGAACTATCCCGAGGAGAACGAGGGGCAGCTCACGAAGAAGAAATCCCTCATCGTGAGCACGGGGGTGCTTGCCAAGATCGCCGACGAGATCGGGATGAAGCAGTTCATCATCCTGAGCGACAGCGCCGCGCGGGGCGGCGTGGCGGATCAGGAATCGGTTCTCACGGCGGCGCTCGAGGCGCTCATCGGCGCCATCTACCTCGACGGCGGCCTCGAGCGGGCGCGGATCTTCATCGAGACCAATCTCCTCTCCTCCCTCGACGAATTTCTCGAGCACCGCGACCACATCAACTACAAGAGCCTGCTGCAGGAATACAGCCAGTCGCGTTTTCACACCTACCCGCGCTACGCCGTGCGCTCGACGGCGGGGCCGGAGCACGACAAGATATTCCTCGTCGAGGTGAAGGTCCGCGGCAAGGAAGTGGGCAAGGGGCGGGGGAAGAGCAAGAAGGACGCCGAGCAGATGGCCGCCAAGGAAGCGCTCGGCATACTGCGCAAGCGCCAATAGAGGAGCGGGGCGATGGGCGAAGAGGGCAAGGCGATACGTTATTCCTTCACGATCGGAGGGGATCCGGAGGCCTTCTGCGGCGAGTGCAAGCTCCCGTGCAACCTCGAGGAGATGAACGTCGACTGCCACCGCCGGTTCTTTCTCCACGGGCTCACGAACTGCTCCTACTTCGTGTACGGATACTGCTTCCTCGTCGACCAGCCCGGCTGCGTGTTCGACAACGGCGGCCGGCACGACGAATACTGGCTCCAGCTCCTGAACGCCTACTTCCATCGATCGGAGACGGAATCGGAAGAGCCGGATTTCGCGGCGCGGCGCGCCGAGGTGCTCCGTCTCGTCGAGACGCAGCTCGAGGGGAAGGCGACCTATCTATGCCGCTACCTCGAGGAGTATTACCAGCAGATCATGGGAACGGGCGGGGGGCTCTCCGAGGAGATGCAGACCCGGCTCGACGACGCCTACCTCTCGCTGCTCCGGGGAATCAGCAGAAAGCCCGACTGACCCTCTAGAACCGGTACGTTCCCGATACGACGACCTCGGTGACGCTCCGCTTCTCGGAGAATATCGCCCCGATCTCGTCGTCGCTCGTGACCTTCTCGTAGCCGCTGAGCACGACGGCGAGATCGAGAGCGAGCACGCGATCCACGACGCCGCCGATACCGAAGCTCCAATACTGCCGCTCGCGCTCGGCCTCGAAATCCGCTATCACGGAGAGCGGCGCGTCGTCCACGATGTAGGCGATCTCCTCGATGCCCGTGAGCTCGAGCGGTACGTAGGCGTAACCGCCGCGCACGCTCACGGGAACCATCGGCAGCCGCGCCTCCGCCCCGGCGCGAAAGCTCCACGCGGCCTCGAGCACCGATTGCTTGCCGGGATCGATCTCGCTTCGGATCGTGAGGCCGTTGTATTTCGTCTGGGAGTAGTCGGTGTAGGAGACGTCAGCCGCGGCCGTGAGGAGCGGGAGCTCGAGGGCGAGGCCGCCGCTCCACTTCATCGGCAGCGTGAAGTCGTCCTCGATGGCGCCGTAGAGCGGATCGGTCGTCCAGCCGCCGCCGCTCGTGTACGTCCCCGTGTAGCTCGTCACTCCCTCGCCGTCGTACGAAAGCCACACGGGGCTCGTGAACGAGAACCCCGCCCGCAGCGATTCGACGAGGCGGATGAGGAGTCCGACGTTGAAGCTCGCGCCGTCGAGGTCGAGCGAGACGTCGTCGCGCCAGTAGGCCTGCGAATCGGGATCGGCGTAGTTGATCTCGTCGCTGAATTCGATCGATTCGTCCCAGATCGTGAGCCCCGCGCCGAGCGAAATCCGGGGCGATACGTCGATCCCGGCTCCGAGACAGTACTGGTACAGAGTTCCCGTCTGCACGTACATGTTCTCGACCATCGCGGGGATTCCGTCGAGATACGCGCTCTTGACCGATTCGAGGTTCGAGTTGGCCGCCTGAAAGACGCCGAAACCGAGCACGAGGTTGCCCCGGTACGTGGGGTAGGGATACGCGGCGGAGATGTGGCCGAGCGTCGTGCTCGAGTTGGTCTGCACGGAGCTCAGCGACCGGTAGGTGTTGTCGATCTCGTCGCTGCGCTGGTGGAGGCCGATGGAGAACTCCTTGCTCTGGATATTGACGAGCCCCGCCGGATTGTAGAGGAGGGCGAAGACGTCGTTTCCCGCCGCCGTGTAAGCGCCTCCCATGGCGAGCGGCCGCGGGCCGGAGCCCGGGACCGAGAGGACGCCGAGCCGCTCGAGCGCGAGACCGGCGAGGATCTGCGCGCGCGGCAGGCACGGCGCCGCGACGACGGCTGCGAAGAGCACGAGAGCGAGCGTCATACGGACGTGTTGTTTCATGACCGTTCCTTCTTCGTGTCGGAGGTTTTTTTCTCGTCGCCCGAGCTTTTCGATTTGTCATCGGCGTCGCGTTTGACGGGCGTCTTGCCGCCGGATGCGTTCTTCTTGATCGTTTCGGGGCTCGCCTCTTTCGCCTCGCCGTCCGTCTTGGAGTCGCTCGAGGTCCCGCCGGTTCCCGTTGCGGCCGGTAGCGTCGGGCCGACGCCGCCGCCCATGGCGCGAACGGGGGTGGCGGGATCGATGTGCCGGAGAGGGAGGGGCTCCGTTCCGCCGCCGCCGCCTTCCTCCGGAGGCAGGTACAGGATCGGCAGCGGCCGGGTGACGGCGTGGCATTCGCCGCAGTGGGCGATGACGACCGGCCCCTGATCGTCTTCCATCTCGTATTCGCCGGAGATGTCGGGGTGCCGGAGGAGGGTGTAGCAGCCGGCGAGCGAGGCCGCGAAGGCGGCGATCGCAAGGGGCAGAAGCATTCGTCTCGAGATGCGCATGCGGTGACCTCCTCGTGTCCGAAGTATACGTCGCGCGAAAGGCCGTGTCAATTACACCCGCGTTCCGCGCGCGCCGAAACATTTGCCCGCGGCGCCCCGCTTCGCTATACTGAACCCATGAACGGAAAAACCTCCGCCCTGAAACGATCCCTGCCGCTCGCCGCCGCCGCAGTCCTCGCCGCCTCCCTTCTCCGGGCAGGCGAGACGTACGACGGAAGCGCCCTCTCCGCGTACCTCAAGGGCGCCTATTTCGAATCGCAGGGCGAGCTCCACGAGGCCTACCAATATTACCTGTACGCGGCGGCGCGCGAGCCTGAGAGCCCCCGCGTCCTGCTCCGCCTCGCCAAGATCGCGGCGCAGGTCGGCGATTTCGATCCGGCGAAGGGGTACGCCGAGAAGCTCCTCCGGAGCGGCGAGTACGGCGTCGAGGCGCGCCTCATTCTGGCCGAGGTCGAATACCGTCTCGGCGACCGCGAGCGCTCGCTTGCCGTACTGCGGGAGCTCCGCTCGATGAAGGACGCGCCGCTCTTCGACGTGCTCGCGTTCTACGCGCGCGTCGCGCAGGAGGCCGGCAAGCGCGGCGAGGCGATCGCCGCTCTCGAGGAGGCCTCCGCGCTCGAGGATTCAGACGAGTCGCTCTGGTACGATCTCGGGATGCTTCGCGCCGAGGGGGGCGACATGACCGGGGCGGCCGAGGCGCTCGAGCGGGCGATCGAGATGAATCCGGATCACGCCGCGGCCCGTCTCGCGCTCGCGCGAATCCACGCGGGCGCCGGCCGCCGCGAGGACGCGAAACGGGAATACCGCGAAACCCTCCGCGCCGACCCGCGCTCGGGGAGCGCCGTCAAGGAGCTCATGGATCTTCTCTATCAGGACGGAGATTACGTCGAGGGCGCGGCAATCCTCGATCCGTTCTTCCGCGACGGCGTGCTGGACGAGGGGGGAGAGATCGTCTACGGACGGTTCCTGTACCGGGCGGGGAGGATCGCCGACGCGCTCGCCGTGTTCGGCAAGCTGCTCGGCACGATGGGAGACCGGCCGGCGATACTCCGCGTCATGGCCGAGATGGAAACGGAGCAGGGCCGCTACCGTACGGCCCTCGGATATATCGAGCGCCTCGTCGCGGCCGAGCCCGGCCGGTTCGAGAACTACGTCGGAGCGCTCATCATTTTCTACGCTCCCTCGAGGGCGCCGGTTTCCCCGGACGAGGCGGTCGAGGTGGACGACGCCGAGAAGAGGCGGTATCTCGACGAAGCGGCCGAGAGAGTGACCGAGAGCTCGGCGGAGCAGAACTTCCTCATGGGCACGATTCTGCGCAAGTCGGGCGATCTCGCCCGGGCCGAGCCCTACCTGCTCCGCGCCGAGAAGATCGATCCGAAGAACGAGAACACGCTCCTCGAGATCGCCGCTCTCTACGGCCGCATGGAGCGGTACGACGACGCCCTCCGGAGAATCATCCCGCTCTACAACCGGAACTCCGATGACGCCTCGCTCGCCAATTTTTACGGCTTTCTCCTCGCTGAAAAGGGCGAGAGCCTCGATCTCGCCGAGAAGCTCATCGCCAAGGCGCTCGCCAAGGAGCCGGAGAACGGGTACTTTCTCGACAGCCTCGGATGGGTGCGTTTCAAACAGGGGAATGCCCGGGCGGCGCTCGACATACTCCTCTCGGCCGTCGAAAAGGCCGGCGACGACGCCGTTATCTGGGAGCACATCGGCGACGCGTACTCCGCGCTCGCCGAGCGGGGCAAGGCCCGCGAGGCCTATCGCCGCTCGCTCGAGCTCGATCCCGAGAGCCGATCGGCCGCCCTCAAAATGAAAAACCTCGGAGATCGATGAAACGTTTTCCCGGCAGATCGGCGCTCTGCGCCTGCGTCGCGGCCGCGCTCGCGGCCGGGTCCTGCGCGTTCGCCGGGAGGCGCGAGGCGCCGATTCCCTGCGCCGACGAGCATCTCGCCTGCTTGCCCTTCGGCGCCTCGGCGCCGGGTTGCGAGCTCGCGGGCAGGGTGCGCATCGATCTCCCGCGGTACCGCTTCCGCGGGCTCTGCCGCATACTGCACGGAGAGGGAGGGCGGCTCCGCATCGACTTCGAGCATTCGAGCCTCTTCGGCGCCGTCGAGCGGCATCTCACAATTCTTGCGGGAGAGAGTCTCGTCATTCACGACAACGGGGAGGGGAGCTACCTCGCCGGAGACTCGGCGCTCGCGGCCGTCGCCGGGGAGCTCGGGGCGCGCATCGAGCCCGACGACATTCTCTACGCTCTCCTGCTCGCATTCCCGGGATGCGCCGGAATCAGCGAGCCATCGCTCGAGCGGCGCGGCGGAGACCTCGATTTGAAGGGTCTGTGGCGGGGACGGGAGATCGTTCTCCGTTGCTCCGAGCGCGAGGGCGTGCGGCGGTTCGAGCAGCGCTTCCCCTCGAGCGGGCGCCGGTTCATTATCGAATACGAAGGCGTTCTCGAGGCGGGAGAATGGCGCTATCCCCGGCGGATCCGCCTTTCGCGGGAAGGCGGGCCGGAGAGGGTCAGTATAGACCTTATTGAAATTAAATCCGTTACGCCGGATTCCCTGGAGCTCGTGGCCGGGTAGGGCCGTGGGCGGCGGGGAACTTTTGCCGGGACTGGGTGTATCAGGTATGGCGGATAACAGCAACGGAGACGACGGATTGAACAGACCGGCGGAACTCGCGTCGCAGAAGATAGATTTCCGGGAGCTCACGGACGAGGATCTCATGCTGCTCGTTCAGGAGGGGCGAAGCCGGGCCTACGACGTCATCGTCAACCGGTACAAGAACCGGCTGTTCACGTATCTCTTCCGTATGCTCGGCGACCGGGACGAGGCGGAGGAGTTCGCGCAGGAGGCCCTGGTGAAGGCGTACATACACGCCGACAAATACCGGACCGTAGCGCGTTTCTCGACGTGGCTCTACACGATCGCCACGAATCTCGTCCGCAACCGAATCCGGACCATCAAGCGCCGCCCGCCGACCGTGAGCCTCTGGTCGGGGACCGAGGGGAGCGAGGGGGACGGGAAATGGCTCGAGGTCCGCGACGATTCGCAGAGACCCGACGAGGATCTCGAGCGGCGCGATCTGCAGGGGATCGTTCAGGGCGCCGTCGAGCGCATTCCGGAAAAATACCGGTCCGCGTTCGTGCTCCGCGAGATGAACGAGCTGAGCTACGAGGAGATCGCGGCGGTGACCGGGCTCAAGCTCGGCACGGTGCGTTCGCGCATCAATAGGGGGCGCATGCATTTCAAAAAGATGGTCGCGCCCTACGCCGCAGGAGGCAACTGCTCGCCAAAGGGGAACAAGCGATGAAGTGCAACAAAGCGCTCGATCTGTACTTCGCCAGCCGCGACGACGCTCTCGATGAAACGGGGCGTCTGCGGCTCGCCGAGCATCTCGGGCGGTGCCCGGCGTGCGCGCGGTACGTCAAGGAAATGGAAGCGAGCCTCGACGCGCTGGCCGGGCTTCCGGAGCTCGCCCCGTCGGACGGCTTCGAGTGGAACGTCAAGCGCCGCATACACGAGGAGCGAGACAGGGCCTTCCGCCGCGGCGGTTTCGCGGGCGTCCGAGGCAGACGCTGGGTGCCGTCGTTCGCCGGCGCGGCCCTCGCGGCCGCGGCCGCGGTCGTTCTCGTGGCCGTGCTCGTCGCGGGGCGTCTGGGCGCTCCGGAGCCCTCGGTGCGCTCGATCGCGCGCACGGACCGCTCCGAGGCGGGTCCGGGCGTTTCCGCGGCCGATCCCGCGGCGTACCCCGACTACGCGACGGGGGGCTTCGCCGGTCCGCGCATGGTCTCGGACAACGTTCTCTCCATCGGGAGCGGCTCGGCGGGGGAGGAGCAGTCCGCCTTCCGGTTCGTCGCGAGCTCGCGCGAGGATTCGCTGCTCCGCGAGAACGAGCTTCTGCGCCGCCGGATCGACGGTCTCGAGCGCCGGATGATCTATCTCCAGAAGGCGCTCGATCGCGAGCGGGCGCAGCGACTCAATTTATCCTTGCCCTGACGGGCCGCCTGTCCTATCGTTTCGTCGGGTGATCGACCGATGAAACGCATTCGTCTCCTCCGCTCGTGTATCGTCGCAACTCTCGCGTTCGCCGCGCTCTCGTGCGGCACGCGCGACGCCTACCTCGCTCCGCCCGCCGGCTCCTACAGCAACGTCGTTCTCGTCACCGAGTCGGGGAAGATCGAAGGCCCGTCCGAGGCGATGGTGCGCACGCTTCAGCACGAGCTCGATTTCTACACGAAGATGGAATACCAGTTCAACGTGAAGATCGTTCCGGCGGCCGAGCTCGAGGAGGAGATCCCGTCGAAAAACATGGTGCTCTTCGGGATCGTCAACCAGGGGAGCATCGGCGGCTACATCCGGCAGTTCATCGGCGACGCGGCGGCGGGGGACGTGCTCGCCGGGCGCGCGAGCATCTTCAAAAAGATGGACTATCCCGTGAAGGGGCAGCTCACGCTCATCGTGACCGCCGCCTCGAACGAGGATCTTGCGCGGGCGGCGGAAGCCGAGGGCGAAATCATCCGCGGCATCATCGAGGAGGAGAACCGCGAGCGGCTCCGCGAATCCCTCCTCCGCAAGGAGAACCTCGACGTGGAGCGGCTGCTGCGGGCCCGGTACGGATTCACGCTGCGCGTGCCGGCGGAGTACGCGCTCAATCAGGAGCGCCCCGAGGTTCCCGGCGTGGAGCTCCTGAACCCGACCCCGAACCGCATGCTCTCCGTGTCGTGGCGCCGGTTCGAGCGGGGAGAAGCGTCGCTCGCCGATTCGTCGGCGCTCTTCGACGTCCGCGCGGAGTTCGCCTACCGGATGTACGACAAGGACGTCATGCGGCGCGAGCTCGTGAAATTCCGCGAGACGCGGCTCGGCCCGTACGAAGCGATCCGTATGGACGGCTACTGGGAAAGCAGCGTCGCCGCGTACGGCGGCTCCTTCGTCGCGTTCTTCGTCGTCGACCGCGTCACCTCGCGCCTGTGGCTCATCGACTGCGTCGTCTACGCGCCGGGGACGGACAAGAACGAGCTGCTGCGCGAGCTGTACGCCCTCGCGGAGACCTTCCGGCTCTAGGGCGCCGTTCCGGGCGGCGCGCCCCCCTTGACAGATCGCACGCGGCTCTGCTACCGTTCACCTACGGGGACCCGATCCTATCGAAAGGAATGACGGCATGGGCGGAAATCTCGGCGACGAGCTTCAGAATCTGATCGAGCGCTACGAGCGCGCGGGGGATTCGCGTCTCTTCGCCCCGCTCGCGGACGCATACCGGAAAAAGGGCGATACGGTCAAGGCGATCGAGATTCTCGAGCAGGGGCTCGAGCGGTTTCCCCAGTACGCGAGCGGCCGCGTGATTCTCGGCAAATGTTTCTACGACACCGGCGCCACCGAGCGGGCGAAGGCCGAGTTCCGCCGCGTGCTCGAGATCGACGCGGACAACATGGTGGCCCTCAAGTATCTCGGCGACATACTGCTCGCCGAGGAGCGGCGCCCCGAAGCGGCCGACTGCTACCGCAAGCTCCTCGCGATCGATCCGCTGAACGAGGAGGTCTCGCGTTCGCTCAAGGAAATAGAGCATTCCTTCGTCGCCAAAGAGATCGATCTCGCCGACGGAAAGAGAGCACGCGACGAGCGTCCGCGCGATCTCGCCACGATAACGCTGGCGGGGATCTACGCGGCGCAGGGGTATCACAACAAGGCGCTGGCGATCTATCGCGATGTGCTCGCGCGGGAGCCCTCGAACCGCGAGGCGAAGGAGATGCTCGCCAAACTTCAATCGATGCTCGACTCGGGCGAAGGGGGACGCGAGGGGTCGGTGGAGGAGCCCGTTCTCACCATCAGCATCGACGACGTGGGAGATGACATCGCCTCGAGCACGGTCGGCCGCGGCGGCTCGGAGGCGGGCGTGCGGGCCGAGCTGGCCCGCGAGATGAGCGTGGAGGCGGGCGAGGGGGCGGACGGGAAGGCTTCCCTTTCCGCTCCCGAGACCGGGGCGCCGGCGGCGGACTCCGGGGAGAAGGCGCCGGCCGGGACTGAAGAAGCGCCGCCCCAGGGAGAATCGGCCGCGAGCATGGATCAGTTCCGCGAGTGGCTCAAGAAACACGCCAAGTAGGGGCGCCCCGCCCGCCCGGCGAAACTTCCGCTCCAGCGTCTTTTCCGCAGGAATCGGCCTAATCCTTGCACAAAACTTCAGTCGGACGACTCCCGGCCGGCGGGCATGGGCCGGGATTCATAATGCATTGCAATATATAATGTTACGAAACCACCGCAAGGCGTGCGTGGCGATCTGCAATCGGAAAGGTGCAGGGCGATGAACATTAAGAAGATCCTCGAGGAAATGATCAACCAGGGCGCATCCGACCTCCATCTCAAGGCCGGGCTTCCGCCGGTCGTCCGCGTCGACGGCAAGCTGAGGCACCTCTCGCTGGAGCGTCCCTCGCCGAAGGACCTCGAGGACGTCGCGAGCCAGATTCTCACCCCGTCGCAGAAGGACCGCTTCACGAAAACGCGCGAGGTCGATTTCGCGTTCGGCGTGGCGGGGCTCGCGCGCTTCCGCGCGAACTTCTACGTGCAGCGCGGCTCGATCGCCATGGTGTTCCGTCACGTTCCGGTGAACATCAGGAACATCGACGAGCTGTCGCTCCCCGTGATCCTCAAGGAGCTCGCGCTGCGTCCGCGCGGCCTCATCTTCGTCACAGGAACGGTCGGCAGCGGCAAGTCGACGACCCTCGCCGCGATCGTGAACGAGATCAATAAAACCGCCAACAAGAACATCATCACGGTCGAGGACCCGATCGAGTTTCTCCACCACGACGAAAAGAGCATCATCAACCAGCGCGAGATCGGCAGCGACACCACCTCGTTTCACGAGGCGCTCCGGCACATCCTGCGCCAGGATCCCGACGTGATCCTCGTCGGCGAGATCCGCGACGCGCTGACGATGGAGATCGCGCTTATGGCCGCCGACACCGGCCATCTCGTTCTCTCGACGCTCCACACGGTCGACGCCACGCAGACGATCAACCGCGTCATTTCGTTCTTTCCGCCCCACCAGCATCAGGAGATCCGCTATCTCCTCGCCGCGACCCTCCAGTCGGTCGTGGCCCAGCGCCTCATTCCGATCAAGGATACGAAGGGGCGCGTGCCTGCCGTGGAAGTAATGATTGTCACCTCGACGATCCGCGAGTATATTATTGACCCTGAAAAGACGCCTCTCATCCAGCAGGCCATCCGCGAGGGCGTGACGGCGCACGGCATGCAGAGCTTCGATCAGTCTCTCATGAAGCTCATGACCGACGGCGTCATCACGATAGAAGAGGCGCTCAGAAACAGCTCCAATCCGCACGAGTTCAGCCTGCGGATGAAGGGTATCCAGGCCACGAGCGACAAGACGTGGGAGTCGTTCGAGGGCGCGGCGAAGGGGGACGGCACGAGCGGTCTCTAGAGTTCCCCTGAACGAGCATCTCCGCCATCCGCGCCGGGGGGACACGGCGTGAAGATCGGGTATTTCGCTTCCGTCGAACAGGTCGACCGCGAATCGCTCGCCGGCGCGTGCGTCGTCGTCATCGACGTGCTGCGCGCGTCGAGCACGATTCTGGCGGCGCTCGCGAGCGGCGCCGAGCGGATCATTCCCATCGCGGACGTCGCGACGGCCTGCCGGCTGGCACGCCCCGGCGAGCACAAGGCCAAGCTCCTCGCCGGCGAGCGCCACGGGACCGCCGTCGACGGGTTCGATCTCGGCAACTCGCCGCTCGAGTTTTCTCCGCAGCGCGTGCAGGGCAAGACGATCGTGTTCACGACGACGAACGGCACGCGCGCCCTGACCGCGGCGGTCAAGGCGGATCGCGTGATCGTGGCGGGTCTCACGAACGTTCACGCCGTCGCCGAGGCGGTTCGCGGGGAGAGCACGCTTGTCGTCATCTGCTGCGGCACCGAGGGCTCCGTTGCGGCGGAGGATCTCCTCTGCGGCGGATTGCTCCTCGAGCTCCTTGGCGATCTCGTGGACCGCGTGGCTCTGAACGACGCGGCGCGGATGTCGATGTTGTTGGCCGAGCGGTTCGGCGGGGAGGTCGAGAGCTTTCTCCGCGGCACCGATCACGGCCGCACGCTCGCCTCGCTCGGGTTCGCGGACGATATCGCCGCCTGCGCGGCGGTCGCGACGATCGATATCGTGCCCGAGTTCCGCGAGGGCGCGATCGCCCGCTAACGGGTTGGTGCCCCCGCCCGGGCGCGGCCGGAAGGATATTCATGGAAATGCAGAGCGAGCCCGATCGCGGCGCGATCGCGAGGATCATCGACGCGAACGCCAACCGCGCCGCCGAGGGAGTGCGGGTGGTCGAGGAGATCGCGCGCTTCTCGCTCCGGGAGGAGACGCTCACGGCGCGTCTCAAGGATCTCCGCCACGAGATTCGCGCCGCCGCGGGCGGAATCGCCGCGGGGGCGATCCGTCACCGCGACGCCGCCGCCGACGTGGGGAGGGAGAGCGCCACCGCCTCCGAGCTCTCGCGCGGATCGATCGGGGTCGTAGCGCGGGCGAACTTCTCGCGGGCGCAGGAGGCGCTCCGCGTTCTCGAGGAGTTCGGAAAGCTCGTCGACGAAGAGGCCTCGCGCCGTTTCAAGCGGATCCGCTTCGAGCTCTACTCGATCGAGCGGACCTTTCTCGGGGTCTCATCCGTCGCTTCCGCGCTGCCCGGCCGCCCCTTCCTCTATCCGATCCTCGACCGCTCACTCGTCGCCCCGCGCGACGTGCCGGCCGCCGCCGCGGCGCTCGTCGCGGGCGGCGCGGGGATCATCCAGTACCGCGCGAAGGGCGTCGATCGATCGGCGATGCGGCGCGACCTCGCGGGGATCATCGCCGCCGCCCGTCCCGCGGCCGTTCCGGTCGTCGTGAACGACGACGTGGAGCTCGCCGTCGAGACGGGGGCCGAGGGAGCGCACATCGGCGCGGCCGACATGGATCCCGCGGAAGCCCGCGCGATCCTCGGCCCGCTCGCCATCCTCGGCGTCACCGTGATCGATCCCGACGATCTCGCCGGCGTGCCGGTGGAGAAGGTGAGCTACGTCGCCGTCGGCCCGGTTTTCGCCTCGCCGACGAAGCCGGAAGTCGCCCCGGTCGGTCTCGACGCCGTCAGGCGCGCGCGTCGGCGCGTCGGGACGGGGCTCGTCGCGATCGGGGGGATCACGCCGTCGAACGCCGCCTCCGTCATCGCCGCGGGAGCGGACGGAATCGCCGTCGTATCGGCGCTTCTCTGCGGCGACATCAGGAAAAACTGCTTTACCTTCCTCTCCGTCATTGGTACAAAAGGGGAATGCGGATAACGAAGGGTGTTCTTCTCCTCATTCTCGGCGGCTTTCTGGCGGTCGCCCTCGCGTCGCACCACGAGACGGACTGGGGAGAGTTCTGGCGGGTAGAGAATCTCTGCGGGCCCGCCGGCGCGGCGATCGCCGGCTCGCTCCGGATCCTCTTCGGCCCCGTCTTCGCGTGGTTCTGGCCGCTCCTCGTCGTTTTCTTCGCGGTTCTGGCCTTTAAGGACATTGACGCCCGCTCGCAGCTCCGGCGAGTCGTTTGCTCCGCCTTCCTGCTGACGGCCGCCGCCGCGACGGCGGCGACATTCAGCGGGAAGAGCGGTGGGGGAATCGTCGGAGCCAAGACGCTCGCCTTTCTCCGCCTCCTCGTCGGCCGCGTCGGTTCGGTGTTCGCGCTCTTCGCGGCGCTCCTTTTCTTCGCGTTCCTCCTCTTTCCGGGAAGCGTCGAGACTCTCCTCGGCGCCATGCGCCATCTGCGCCTGCCGCGCATTGCGCTGCCCTCGGTGGCCGGAGGCGGGGGAAAGAAGGCGGAGCGTCGGAAGAAGGAGCAGGGCGCCGGCGTGCCCGAGATCCCCGTGATCGTCGAGGGCGAGGGCGGAAGGAGGCCCCGGCGCCCGCGCGGGGAGCGCGCGGAGGAGCCGGTGGAGGAGGCGAGGCCCCCGAAGATCACCATGGCTCCCGTCCCGCCGCCGCGCCGCGAGGCGCCCGCGGCGCCTCTCCTCGACGAGCTTCCGCCGCCGATATCGCCGGAATCGGGGGAGATTCCGCTTCCTGATCTCTCGCTCCTCGACGATCGCGAGTCGCGCGGCGTTTCCTACAGCAAGAACGATCTGCTGGCGCGATCCGAGATCATCGAGCGCAAGCTCCGCGATTACGGACTCGACGGCAAGATACAGGAGGTCCGCCCGGGCCCCGTCGTCACGACCTTCGAGTTCGTTCCGGCGGCCGCCGTCAAGGTGAGCCAGATCGCGAGCCGCGCGGACGACATATCGCTCGCGCTCGCGGCGCGCTCGATCCGCATTCAAGCGCCGATTCCGGGGCGCGGCGCGGTCGGCATCGAAGTGCCGAATCCCGAGCCGAGCGTCGTCTCGCTCAAGGAGCTTCTCCAGCAGTACCCCGAGGGGAAGGACGGACTCGTCATCGCGCTCGGCAAAACGGTGACGGGCGAGTCGTATTTCACCGATCTCGCGGACATGCCGCACCTCCTCATCGCGGGGGCGACGGGAAGCGGGAAGAGCGTGTGCATCAACACGATCATCTGCAGCCTGCTGTTCCACCACACGCCCGCCACCTGCAAGTTCATACTCGTCGATCCGAAGAGGCTCGAGCTCATCTCGTACAACGATATTCCGCATCTGCTGCACCCCGTCATCACCGAGGCGAAGACGGTGCTCAAGGTGCTCCAATGGCTCACGAACGAAATGGATCGCCGGTACAAGCTCCTCGCCTCGGTCGCCGTCAAGAACATTCAGGGTTTCAACCGCAAGGTGGCCGAGGAGGAGATCGTTTCGCCGCAGACGGGCGAGCGTCTCACGCGGCTGCCGTACTACGTGACGATCATCGACGAGCTCGCCGACATCATGGTTCTCATGGGAAACGAGATCTATCCGCCGATCACGAGGCTCTCGCAAATGGCCCGCGCGGTGGGGATCCACCTCGTCTTCGCCACGCAGCGACCCTCCGTCGACGTCGTCACGGGGCTCATCAAGGCGAACTTCCCCGCCCGCATCGCGTTTCAGGTCTCCTCCAAGACCGACTCGCGCACGATTCTCGACGCGAACGGCGGGGAGAAGCTCCTCGGCAACGGCGACATGCTCTACCTGCCCAAGAATCTGCCGAGCCCGGTTCGTCTCCAGGGCGCGTTCATCTCCGAGTCCGAGACGGAGCGCGTCGCGAGCTACTGGCGCACGCGCGCCCACGCCGAGGAGCAACTCGATCTCACCGAGGAGGCGGCGGCGTCGGCGCCGGACGACGACGCGCCGATCGACGACGACCTGTACCAGAAGGCTCGCGGGCTCGTCATCATCCACCAGCAGGGCTCCATATCGCTCCTCCAGCGGCGCCTGCGCGTCGGGTACGCTCGGGCCGCCCGCCTCATCGACATGCTCGAGCAGGCGGGCGTCGTCGGCCCCTTCGAGGGGAGCAAGGCGCGTCGCGTTCTCGTCGGCCGCGAGGAATATGATGAACGCTGATACGCCCCTTGATCGCACCTACCGGTTCATCAATCTCGGCTGCTCCAAGAATCTCGTCGACGCCGAGCGAGTTGCCTCGCTCCTCGAGAGCGACGGATGGCGCGAGACCCCCGCGGTCGAGGAAGCGTCGCTTCTCGTCCTCACGACCTGCGCCTTCATTGCGAGCGCGCGCGAGGAGTCGGTCGATGAAATCGTGCAGGCCGTGGCTTCGCGTCGGCCCGGGCAGCGCATCGCCGTCCTCGGCTGCCTCGTGACCCGCGAGGGGGCCGACACGCTGCGGCGTCTTCTCCCCGAAGTGGAGGTCTTCTGCGACGTCGCCGAGATGATGGAGCTTCCCTCGCGGCTCGCGGGCTCGACGGCGCCGCGTCCTCCGCGCTCGCCGGGAGAGGGCGGGGGCTGCCCGGTCATCACCGCCCCGCGCAAGCTCTTCACGTTGCCCCACCTCGCGTATCTCAAGGTGGCGGACGGCTGCTCGAACGGCTGCACCTACTGCACGATTCCCTCGATTCGGGGGCCGCTCGCGAGCCGGACGAGGCGGGAGGCGGTGGAGGAGGCGCGCGAGCTCGCCGGGATGGGCGTGCGCGAGCTCGTCGTCGTGGCGCAGGATACGACCGCGTGGGGCTTCGATCGCGGCGGAGACGAGCGGGTGTACGATCTCATCGAGGAGATCGCGGGCCTCGGCCGCTTCGACTGGATCCGGCTTCTCTACGCGCACCCGGCGCATATCGATCCCGCGCGGATCGTTCCGCTCATCAAGGGTGGCGCTCTCGTCCCCTATATCGACATGCCGATTCAGCACGCCTCCGATCGCGTGCTCGAGCTCATGGGCCGCACGTACACGCGCCGCTCGCTCGAGAGCCTTCTCGATGCGCTCCGCTCGGGAGTCGGCGATCTCGTGCTCCGCACGACGGTTCTCGTCGGGTTTCCGGGCGAGCGGGAGAGCGATTTCCGCGAGCTCCTCTCGTTCATCGAGGAAGCGGCGTTCGACCACGTGGGAGTCTTCGCCTACTCGCGCGAAAGCGGGACTCGGGCGGCCTCGCTCGGAAACCGGGTGAGCGCGCGGGTGGCCGCGCAGCGGCGGGACGAAATTCTCGAGCTCCAGATGGAGATCTCGGAGGAACGCCTCGCCTCGCGCGTCGGCGCGGAGCTCGACGTTCTCGTCGACGAGGAGATTCCGGACGAGGAGCGCCCGGAGGACGCGTTCACCCTCGCGGGGCGTTTCTACGGACAGACGCACGAGGTCGACGGAGTGACGTACATCGGCGGGGCGTCGTCGCGCCCGGGCGAGTTTGTCCGCGCCCGCGTCGTCAAGGCCGGGCCCTACGATCTCTTCGCGGAGGCGCTTCCGGGAGATTTCCGTTGACATTTTACCGCAATTGCAGATGATTATTAGGGTTATCGTATTTTTCGAAGCGTTCGGCGCAAGCCGTATTCCCGACTGGTCTTAAGGCGCGGAGGTAACTTCTTGTATTCCTTCTCACCAGAGAGGCCGTTCATGAAGGTTCTCTCGCTGGCGCTGCTCTGCGCGCTCGTCGCGCTCGAGGCCGCGCCGGCCGTCGCGGGATCCTCCGGGGCGGCCGTCCCGACGAACTACGACGTGCTGCGGTCGATATCCGAGGAGGCGGCGCGAGGCATCGTCGCGGCCGTCGTTTCCGCGCCGCCGGAGAACATCGTCCGTCTCTCGAAGAACAAGGGAGCCGGCGATGCCGATTTTCTGCTGGAGAACGCCTTCATCGATCAGCTGCGGGAGGCCGGGATCAGGGCCGGTTTCGACGCGAAGCAGGATGCCGCCGCCGACACGGGTTCCTTCGTCCTCTCGTATCAGGTGATCCGCCTCGATATGCGGTACACGAGGATATCGAGGCGCTACTGGTTCGGGCCGAAGGAGGTCGCGCGGGAGGCCCGCGCGGACGTCGTGGCCCGGCTCATCGACCGCCGCACGGGGGACGTTCTCTGGATGCGCGAGGGAAGCGGCCGGTACGAGGACGTCATATCGTATTCGCTCCTCAAGAGGGTCGAGGAGGAGCAGTACAAGTTCACGCAGCCGCCGCGAACGGAGTTCAAGATGTCGCGCATCATAGAGCCCGTGATCGTGGCGGGGGTCGTGATCGGTCTCGTGGCGCTCTTTTTCTCCAACCAGAGCAGCAATGATTAACGGAGCTTTCACAACGGCCGTCGGGCGCGCTTTCGCCCCCCGCGCGGCGCGGGCGGCGGTCGTGCTCCTGCTCCTCTCCGCGCTCGCCTCGTGCGGCGCCGATCCGGCGCTCGAGCGCGCGCAGCGCGAGTACGACGCGGGAAGGTACCGCGACGCGGCGGCCATCATCCGGCTCCATCTCAAGAAGGGGGGGGAGAAGACCCCCGAGATCCTGTTCCTCGCGGGTTCGGCGTGGCTGCGCGCGGGGAGCGAGGCCGAGGCGCAGAGCGCTTTCGACGAATGCCGGGCCGCCGATCCGTCCCGCGCGGGATCGATCGCCGATTTTCTGCGGGAGGAGGCTCTCGCCGCCCTCGGCGGCGGGGACGCCGCCCGCGGCAAGCGTCTCATGAGCCTCGCCGTCGGCTACCGGCCGGGCACCGATTTCGGGAAGCAAAACGTCGCAGCGGCCGAGATCTTTCTCGATCGCCGCGATTTCGCTCAGGCGATCACGTACCTCGAGCGGTTCGTGCGGGAGGAGCCCGACGATCCGCGCGCCGCGGAGGCGTTCATCGACCTCGCCGCGGCGTATCAGAAAAACGGGCAGAGCGGTCGGGCCATCGAGGTCTACCGGACGTTTCAGGAGCGGTATCCGCGGAGCCGGCTCGCCTCCGACGCCGCATGGGAGCTCGAGGGCCTTCTCCTGCGCGAGGCGGAGGAGCGCGCCTCATCGGGCGGGGCCGCCGAGGCGGAGTCGATGCTCGTCGATCTCTCCGCGACGGCGACGAGCCCCATCGTGAAAGACCGGGGAAACTTCTTGCTCGGAGAGCTCTGCGAGGCGCGCGGCGACGCGCGGGCCGCGGTGCGATACTATCGAGCCGTCGTCGACGCCGGAACGGGCGGGCGGCTCATCGACAAGGCAAAGGAGCGAATTGAAAAGCTGGAGATATCCACGCGGCGCCGCTAGGGTGCCACTCGTCGCGGCGCTCGCCGCGGCGTTGCTCGTCTCGTCGTGCGGCGGCCCGTATACGCCGAAGCGGATCAGCGTCGCGGGCGACAAGATCGCTCTCGCCGACCGGCTCTTCGATCGCGGCAAATTCGGCGACGCGGCGGTCGAGTACAAGGATTTTCTCGCGACCTTCGCCGGGGACGACAGAAGCGACTACGCGCAATTCCGCCTCGCCGAGTCGTACCGGCGCGACAAGCAGTACGCCCTCGCCGAGGTGGAGTGCCGGATCCTCATCAACGAGTTCGGATACAGCCAGTACGTGGACGACGCCTTCTATCTCGAGTCCGTGAGCGCCCTGCGGCAGGCGCCGCGCATCGAGCGGGATCAGAGCAAGGCGTACGAGGCGCTCACGCGCCTGCAGCGATTTCTGGAGACCTTCCCCGCGAGCGATCGCACCGCCGAGGCGAAGGCGACGCTCGCCGAGATCCACGACCGGCTCGGGCACAAGGAGTTTCTCAACGCGCGCCTCTACATCTCGCGGAAGGCGCACGACGCGGCGCTCGTTTACATCGACAAGGTGATCGACGTGTATCCGGCGACGACCTGGGCCGCGCGATGCCTCTACTACCGCGGACAGATCAAGGAGCTCCGGGGGGACGCGGCCGGAGCGGTGGACGACTACCGCGCCGTCGCGGCCTCGAAGGGGGACGTGCCCGAGCGGGCGGACGCGCGCGCGCGGCTTGAGGCCCTCGCGGCGCGGGCGGGGGGAGCAAAGCCGGATGACGGCGGCGCGAACTGAGAAGATAGGTCTTTTCGGCGGCTCGTTCGATCCGATCCACACGGGGCACCTCATCTTCGCCGAGGCTGCGGTCAACGCCGCCGGCCTCGACCGCGTGCTCTTCATACCGACGGCGTCGCCTCCCCACAAGCCGTCCGGGGCCTTGAGCGATTTTGCGCTTCGAACCGAGATGGTGAGACTCGCGATCGCAGGCAACGCGCGCTTCGAGCTGAGCCTCGCCGAATCGTCTCCGGAGGTTTCCTTCACGTACCGGACGATAGCGTCGTTCGCGGAGCGGGGTTTCGGGAGGGGCGACGTTCATCTTCTCGTCGGAAGCGACAGCCTCGGCGAGATGCTCGGCTGGAGGAACCCCGGCGAGATATTCTCGCGGGCGACGCTCGTCGTGCTCATGAGGCCGGGGCACGAGCGGCTTCCGGCGCTCCCGCCGGGGGCGGCCGTGATCTGCGTGACGGAGGGGATGAACGCCATCTCCTCGAGCGCGATACGCCGCCTGCGAGCCGAGGGGAAATCGATCCGGTACCTCGTCCCCGAGGCGGTCGAGCGATACATCGAGGAACGCTTCCTCTACCGCCCGTGAGGCGTCATGGATTCGAAGGACAGCCTCTTCATCGTCGACGGACACGCGCTCGCGTACCGTGCGTACTTCGCCCTCATACGGAGCCCCCTCATCAACTCGCGGGGCGAGAACACGAGCGCCGCGTTCGGTTTCGCCCGCATGCTGCTGCTCCTCCTCAAGAAATACGAGCCGCGACGCCTCGCCGTCGTCTTCGACAGCGGCGAGGAAACGGACCGCCACCGCGAGTACGAGGAGTACAAGGCCACGCGCGAGGAGATGCCGGAAGAGATGGTGAGCGCGCTCCCGTGGATATTCGACATCGTCAGATCGCTCGGGGTGGCGATGATCATGCAGCCGGGAGTCGAGGCTGACGACCTCATCGCCACGCTCGCGCGAAGATCCGTCGCCGAGGGGCGCGAGGCCGTGATCGTGACCGGCGACAAGGATTTTCTCCAGCTTCTCTCGGATCACATCAAGATCATACGCCCCGAGAAGGGAACCGCCCTCGAAGAGGAGGTCGGCCCCGAGTACTGCCGCGAGCGCTGGGGGATCGAGCCGCGTCAGGTCGTCGATCTTCTCGCTCTCATGGGGGACGCCTCGGACAATATCCCCGGCGTCAAGGGGATCGGAGAAAAGACGGCCGTGAAGCTGCTCGCCGAGTTCCACTCGCTCGACGCGATTCTCGGGCGCCTCGACGAGGTGGAGCCCCCGAGCCTCCGCGAGAAGATCCGCGCCGGGCGCGAGAGCGCGCTCCTCTCGCGCGATCTCGTGACGCTTCGCGACGCGCCGCTCGATCTCTCGCCCGACGAGCTCGCCGTGTCGAAGCCGGACGAGGAGCGCCTCGTCGATCTCCTGCTCCGGCTCGAGTTTCATCAGCTCCTGAGGGAGCTCTCGCTCGGCGCGACGTCCGCGAGGGAATCCGCGAGCGACTACGCGGCGATCGGCGAGGACGGACTCGACGAGCTCGCCCGCACGCTCTCCTCGGCGCGGGAGCTCGTGTTCGACGTCGAGACGACCTCCGTCGATCCGATGCACGCGGATCTCGTTGGGATATCGTTCTCGGTCGAGGCGGAAAAGGCGCGCTACGTTCCCGTGGACTCGGGAGAGCGCCGCGCGCCGGCGGGCCTCCTCGACGAGGAGCCGCCCGCGGGCGGAATCCCGCTCGAGAGGGTGCGGGCCGCGCTCGGGGGGGTGTTCGCGAACAAGGGAATCGCGAAAATCGGGCACAACGTCAAGTACGACCTCCTCGTCCTCGAGCGGCACGGATTCGCCGTGCGCGGCGTTTCGTTCGATACGATGGTCGCCTCCTACGTGCTCGATCCGGAGCGGAGGTCCCATTCGCTCGACAATCTCTCGCTCGAGTTCACCCGCCACCGAAAGGTTCCCTACAACGAGCTCTTTGCGCCGAAGGATCGCGTGCGGGATATCCGCACGGTGCCGCTCGCGCGGCTCGCCCAATACTCGTGCGAGGACGCGGACTATACGATGCGGCTGCGCCGCATCTTCGAACCGAGCCTCGTCTCGCTCGGTTTTGAACGCCTCTTTCACGAGATCGAAATGCCGCTCTGCCTCGTCCTCGCCCGGATGGAGCGCGAGGGGGTCGCGATCGACTCGGGGGCGCTCGGCGCCCTCTCGACGAAGCTCGCCGCGGACATCGAGGCCGCCGAGCGGCGCATATACGAAGCGGCGGGGGAGGAGTTCAACGTCAACTCGAGCCGCCAGCTCCAGCGAATTCTCTTCGAGAAGCTGGGGCTCCGGACGGCGCGTCGAACGAAGACCGGTTTCTCGACCGACGAGGACGTCCTCGGCGAGCTCGTTTCGCAGAACCCCATAGCGGGGCTCGTTCTCGAGCACCGGCAGCTCTCGAAGCTGCGGAGCACCTACGTCGAGGCGCTCCCGCGGCTCGTAAATCCCTCGACGGGGCGCATCCACACGTCGTTCAACCAGACGGTGACGGCGACGGGGCGCCTCTCGTCGAGCGAGCCCAATCTCCAGAATATCCCGATCCGCACCGAGCTCGGGCGGCGCATCCGCGCCGCTTTCGTGCCGCGCGCCGGCGGAACGCTTCTCGACGCCGATTACTCGCAGATCGAGCTCCGGATCGTGGCGCACCTTTCGCGGGACGCGGGGTTCGTCGAGGCCTTTCGCGAGGGGGGCGACATTCACACGCGCACGGCGGCGCGGATTTACGACGTCCCCGAGTCGAGAGTGACCCCGGAGATGCGCGCGCGCGCCAAGACGACGAACTTCGGCGTCATCTACGGCATGGGGCCCCGCGGCCTCTCGAAGCAGCTCGATCTCTCGCTCGACGAGGCGAAGCGCTTCATCGACGAGTATTTCGAAAAATACCCGGGCGTCAAGGCGTTCATCGACCGCTCCATCGCCGAGGCTCGCAAACGCCGCTACGCCGAGACGCTGCTCGGCCGCCGGCGCCTCCTCCCCGAGATCGAGAGCGAGGATACGATGACGCGAAGCTTCGCCGAGCGCATCGCGATCAACACGCCGATTCAGGGAACGGCCGCCGACATGATCAAGATCGCGATGATCCGGATCGACGCTGAAATCTCCTCGCGCGCGCTCGCGAGCCGCATGATTCTGCAGGTCCACGACGAGCTCGTCTTCGACGTTGCGGCGGGGGAGCGCGGCGAGATGGAGGAGATCGTCCGCTCGCGCATGGAAGGGGCCCTCGCGCTCGAGGTGCCGGTGCGCGTCGACATCGGAGCGGGCTCGAACTGGCTGGAGGCGCACCCGTGAAGAGACCGCCCGTCATAGGAGTCACGGGGCCCATCGCCTCGGGGAAGACGACCGTGGCCCGCGCGATTGCGGGCCGCCGCGGCGCCCTCGTCGACTGCGACTCGCTCGCCCACCGCGCGCTCGAGGACCCGCTCGTGAAATGGCGTGTCGTCGCCGCTTTCGGCGAGGGGATTCTCGGGCCCTCCGGGCGCGTCTCGCGGCGGCGCCTTCGAGGCGTCGTCTTCGGGAACGAACGCTCGCTCCGCAGGTTCAACCGCATCGTGCGGGCGCGGGTGCGGGCCATTATCGAGGCGGAAGTGAAACGCGAGAAGGGGCGGGCCGAGTATATTGTCCTTGATGCGGTGCTTCTTTTTCAGTATAAATTCAAATTCGAAATAGACTTCGCCGTCGCGACCCGGGCCCCGGCAGCCGCGCGCCTCGCGCGGATCATAAAGCGGGACGGCGTTACGAGGGCCGAGGCCAAGCGAGTCATGGAGCGCCAAAAGGGTCTCGAGCGCGGCTGGGCGAAGGCCGACGCCGCGATAGACACCGGGGCGGCGCTCGCGGAAGTCAGACGGGAGGCACGGCGCCTCCGCGACGAATTTTTCGCGCGCCCCCCGGGCGCAAGGAGCGGATCATGGCGGACAAGCTCACGGGCCGCGAAATAGAAGAATCGCTCGACGCGATGGAGCAGCAGCTTACGGGGCTGCGTGAATATCTTTGACCCCGAGAAAATGCGGAGCGAGGTCGCCGGCATAGAGACCGAGATGGGCCGGACGGGCTTCTGGGACGAGCGCGAACGCGCCGAGGAGTTCGTCTCGCGCCTCAAGGAGCTCAAGAGCAAGATCGAGCCGCTGCGCTCCGTCGAGCACGACATCAAACAGCTCCGGGAGCTCGCCGCCATGGCGGGAGGCTCGGATGACGCGGCCATGATAGCCGAGGTCAACGCCGAGCTCGCGGGTCTTCGCAAGCGTCTCGCGGATTTCGAGCTCAAGACGCTCCTCTCGGGCGAGCACGACCGCGGCAACGCCCTCCTGAACATCCATCCCGGCGCGGGAGGGACCGAGTCGCAGGACTGGGCCGAGATGCTTCTGCGTCTCTACCGCAAATACTTCGACGCGCACGGCTGGCAGTACCGGCTCCTCGACCTCCAGCCGGGGGACGAGGCGGGCATCAAGAACGCCACGGTCGAGATCACGGGCGACTACGCCTACGGCAAATTGAAATCCGAAAGCGGCATCCACCGGCTCGTCCGCATATCGCCCTTCGACGGGAACCAGCGGCGGCACACCTCCTTCGTGTCGGTCTTCATCTATCCCGAGATCGGAGAAAAGATCGAGGTCGACATCAATCCGAACGACATCCGGGTGGACACCTACCGCGCGAGCGGCGCCGGGGGCCAGCACGTGAACAAAGTTTCGTCCGCCGTGCGCATCACGCATTTTCCGACCGGCATCGTCGTCCAGTGCCAGAATGAGCGCTCGCAGCACAAGAACCGCGAGATGGCGATGAAGGTGCTGCGCTCGCGCATCTTCGCGAAGCTCCTCGAGGAAGAAGAGGTGCGCAAGGCCAAGATCACGGGCGAGAAGAAAGACATCTCGTGGGGCAACCAGATCCGGAGCTACGTCTTCCAGCCCTACACCCTCGTCAAGGACCACCGCACGGGCGTCGAGACCTCGAACGTGCAGGCGGTGATGGACGGGGACATAGACGATTTCATCGAGGGCTACCTCAAGTGGAAGGAGCGCGCACGCTGATGAGCGGCACCCCGACCCATCCGGGCGGCTCCGAGCGCGAGCAGCGCGCGGCCAAGGTCGCGCGGCTCCGCGAGCTCGGCGTCGTACCGTACGCGTATCGATTCGATCGCACCTGCGCGATCTCGGAGGCGATCGCCCGCGAGGCGGAGCTCGCTCCGGCCGGCACACCCGTGTCGCTCGCCGGACGGGTCATGGCGCTCCGCGGCCACGGTCATACGTCTTTCGGGCACATCAAGGACGCCTCGGGGAAGCTCCAAATCTACATCCGCGACGACGAGGTCACGCCCCGTGATTTCGAGATCTTCCGGCTCATCGACATGGGGGACATCATCGGCGTGACGGGGCCGCTCTTCCGCACCAAGACGGGGGAGCTCACGATTCGCGTCAAGAGCTTCGAGATCCTCAGCAAGGCCGTCACCCCGCTCCCCGAGAAGTGGCACGGGCTGCAGGACAAGGAGCTTCGCTACCGGCGCCGCTACGTCGATCTCATCGTGAACGACGACGTGTTCGCCACCTTCGTCGCCCGCTCGCGCATCGTCGAGGCGGTGCGGCGGTTTCTCCTCGCGAAGGGGTTCCTCGAGGTCGAGACGCCGGTGCTCCAGCCCATCTACGGCGGCGCGCTCGCGCGCCCGTTCGTCACGCACCACAACGCGCTCGACGTCGATCTCTACCTCCGCATCGCCGACGAGCTCTATTTGAAAAGGCTCATCGTGGGAGGAATGGAGCGGGTTTTCGAGTTCTCGAAAGATTTTCGGAACGAGGGGATGGACCGCTCGCATAACCCCGAGTTTACGATGCTCGAGTGCTACGCGGCCTACTGGGACTACACCGACATGATGAGCTTCGTCGAGGAGCTCTTCGGACTACTCGCGCGCGAGATCGCGGGCGGCCCCGAGATTACCTACGGCGAGCATACGCTGAACATCGCCCCGCCGTGGCGGCGGCTCGCCTACTACGAGGGCCTTCGCGAGGCCGTGGGGAGCGACGTCCGCGAGGCGGACGCGGCGGCCCTGCGGAAGATCGCCGTCGCGCACGGGCTCGAAGCCGAGGGGTGCTTCTCCCGCGGGGATTTCCTCGACCTTCTCTTCGGCGAGCTCGTGGAACCCAAGCTCATACAGCCCACGATCGTCATGGACTACCCGATAGAGATATCGCCGCTCGCCAAGCGCCACCGCTCGGAGGCCGGACTCGTCGAGCGGTTCGAGCCCTACATCGCGGGGTACGAGGTGGGGAACGCCTTCAGCGAGCTCAGCGACCCCGTCGACCAGCGCGAGCGCTTCGAGGCGATCGCGAAGCTCTGGGACGGGGGCGCGCGGGAGACGCATCCGGTGGATGAGGACTACATCCGGGCCCTCGAGTACGGCATGCCGCCCACGGGCGGGCTCGGAATCGGGATCGACCGGCTCGTCATGCTTCTCACGAACTCCCCGAGCATCCGCGACGTGATCCTCTTCCCGCAGATGCGGCCCGAAGAGGGACGAAGCGGGGCCGGAGAATGAGGCAGATGCATTACTCGCTCTCCATCGCGCTCAAGTATCTCAGAACCAAGCGGCGCGGGGGATTTCTCTCTCGCGTCACGGCGATCGCCATCGTCGGCACGCTCGTCGGGGTCGCGACCCTCATCATCGTTCTCTCCCTCATGAACGGGTTCACGAACGAGCTGCGCAACCGCATCGTCGAGTTCAACACGCACGTGCTCGTCTTCGCGCGCACGCCCGAGGCGTGGGCCAATGTCGACTCGGTCGCCGCGCGGGTCGCCGAGGTCCCCGGGGTCGTGGCCACGGCGCCCTTCGTGCGGGCCGAGGCGCTCGTCTTTTACGACGTCGTGCCCGGCGTGCGGGTCAAGACCAAGGGGGTCATCGTCAAGGGGCTCGATCTCGAGCGCGAGAGAGCCGTCTCGACGGTGATCGACTCGCTCCAGCCGCCCATCACGTCGTTTACGGCGGAGGGGTTCGACGACGGCAAGGACGTGCCCGGGATCGTTCTCGGCAAGGACCTCGCCGACGATCTCCTCGTCTATCCGGGCGAGGTCATGACGCTCGTCACGGCCCCCTCGGAGATGCGGCTCGGCAAGGTCGAGCCCCGTACGCAGGAGTTCCGGATGATCGGATACTTCAAGACGGGGGTGTACGAGTTCGACTCGCGCTTCGTCTACCTCGACATCCGCGACGCCGAGCGTTTTTTCGACTTCGAGTCGGCGACGCGCGGGCTCGGCGTCCGCGTGCGCGACATTTACAGCGCCGACCGCGTGGACGAGGCGATCATGGACCTTCTCCAGAACCCGTCCTACAGCACGAACAACTGGATCCTCCTCAACAGGAACCTCTTCAGCTACATCAAGGTCGAGAAGATCTTGATGTTCCTGCTGCTCGCCCTCATCATCCTCGTCGCGGCTTTCAACCTCATCGCCATGCTCACGATGGTCATCATGGAGAAGCGGAGCGAGATCGGCATCCTGCGCTCGATGGGGGCGTCGTCGCGGGGCGTGATGTCGATCTTCATGCTGCAGGGGAGTTTCATCGGCGGGGTGGGAACGGCGCTCGGGGTCGCCGTGGGGCTCGTGGTTTGCGGCGTGCTCGCCAAGGTTCACATCGACCTCCCAGCGGACGTTTATTTCATAAATACGCTGCCGGTCCTCGTTAAATGGACCGACGTCGTCATGGTGAGCGTCGCGTCGCTCGTAATCTGCTTCGGCGCGACGCTGTACCCGAGCTGGGAGGCCTGCCGCATCCCGCCGCTCGAGGCGATAAAGTATGATTGATTCTATGCGATATACATACGCCGCATACGGCGAAATAGGACGGCTTGCATTGCGGCCGCTCCCGAGGTTATATTGATGGAGAGAGAGATAATCCTCGATGCGCGCGCCGTCTGGCGCGTTTTCGAGGGAACGAAAGGCCCCATCGAGGTTCTGAGGGGTCTCGACCTGCGGGTGGCTCCGGGAGAGGTCGTGGTGATCCTCGGGGCGTCGGGCGCGGGGAAGAGCACGTTGCTCCACATCCTCGGCACGCTCGATCGCCCGGACAGCGGGGCGGTGCTGATTCGCGGGCGCGATCCGTTGAGTTGCTCCGAGCGGGAACTCAACCGGATACGGAACCGCGACATCGGCTTCGTCTTCCAATTCCACTACCTACTCCCCGAGTTCACCGCTCTCGAGAACGTGATGATGCCGGCCGTGATCGGCGGTGGCTCCCGCGAGGGGGTCGAGGAACGGGCGGCGGGGCTTCTCCGGGACGTCGGTCTCGGGGAGCGCATGGGGCACCGGCCGGCCGAGCTCTCGGGCGGCGAGCAGCAGCGCGTGGCGGTGGCCCGCTCGCTCGTGAACGGCCCGGGGATCGTGCTCGCGGACGAGCCCTCGGGGAACCTCGACGACCGGACGAGCGAGAGCCTGCACGCGCTCATCTCGGATCTCAGCCGCTCGCAGGGGAGAACCTTCGTCATCGTGACGCACAAGCGCGATCTCCTCGCGAAGGCCGACCGGGGCTTCGTTCTCGCGGAGGGCGTGCTGCACGAGATAGGAAAAGAGAATGCTCTGTCACATTTGTAAAAAACGCGAGGCGACGATCCACGTCACGAACGCGGAAGGGTCGAAGGTCCGCGCGATCCATATCTGCCGCGAGTGCGCCGAGGAGCGCGGCTTCGACGAGCTCAAGAAGAGCAACTTCGCGATGAACGACTTTATCGCGGGGCTCTTCGACTCGGCCTTCGCCGCGGTCGAAAAGGGCGAGACGGGGGACGCCTGCCCCAACTGCGGGACGAGCTACTCGGCCTTTCAGGACGTGGGGCGCCTCGGTTGCTCGCAGTGCTACGAGTTTTTTCAGAAGCAGCTCCTGCCGCTGCTGCGCAGCATTCACGGCAACACGCGGCACGTCGGAAAGATCCCGCAGCGATACGGCCAGCAGGTGAGCCGCCGCCGCAAGGTTCGAAAGCTTCAGGAGGAGCTCGAGCTCGCCATCCAGCTCGAGCAGTTCGAGCGAGCCGCCGAGCTCCGCGACGAGATTCGCAAGCTCGCCGAGCCCGAAAAGGGGGAGGAGAAGCCGTGTCGCCGCTCGACGAGCTCATAGCGAAGCCGAGCCGCTGGCTTTCGGGCGACGGCGAAGAGGCGGAGCTCGTGCTCTCGAGCCGGGTGCGCCTCGCGCGGAACCTCGAGCGGCGTCCCTTCACGCACGGCGCCACCCCCGAGGTGCTGGCGGAGATTCGAGGCGAGACGGCCGGGGCGCTCTCGAGCTGCCCGACGCTCGCCGGGGCGATGAGCTTCGACATCGAGACGCTCGACGATCAGGAACGCTGGCTGCTGGCCGAGCGGCGGCTCATAAGCCGCGAGATGGCCAAAAACCACCGCAACCGCGCCCTCTTCGTCCAGCGCGCCGAGGATCTCGGCGTCATGGTGAACGAGGAAGACCACCTCCGGCTCCAATCCTTCGAGCCGGGGCTCGCCCTCGGGGCCGCCTTCGAGCGGCTCATGGCGCTCGACAACGAGCTCGACGAGCGGCTCTGCTACGCGTATTCGGACGAGCTCGGATATCTCACCGCCTGCCCGACGAACGTGGGCACGGGGCTTCGGGTGTCGGCCATGGTGCACCTGCCGGGGCTCGTTCACAACAAGGACATAGGGCAGGTGCTCGAGGGACTTCGCAATATCCGCCTCACCGTGCGGGGCATCTACGGCGAGGGGAGCGACATCATCGGCAACTTCTTTCAGGTCTCGAACAGCATCACCCTCGGGCTATCCGAGGAGGATACCGTGAAGAACCTCGAGGGGCACGTCCGCAAGGTCATAGAATTCGAGAAAAAAGCCCGCGAGGTGCTTCTCCGCAAGGCACGGAGTTTGCTCGAAGACAAGATTTGGAGGGCCTACGGCATCCTCAGAACGGCGCGCCTTGTAAATTCAAAAGAGGCAATGAGTTTGATATCGGCCGTTCGTCTCGGGATCGGGCTCGGTGTCATAACCGATCTCAGGCTTTCCATTTTGAACGAGCTTTTCATCATGATTCAGCCGAGGCATCTCGAGAGGCTCCACGGGAGGGCGCTCAAGGCGGAGGAGAGGGACAGGGCGAGGGCCGATTACATCCGAGAAAAGCTCGGCGGTACGGTTGCATAACGCATTATTTAGCAATACTTAAGAAAGGACGCTGAAAGCGCCGTATGAACGACAAATTCACCGAACGGGTGCGAAAGGTAATTTATCTCGCGCGGGACGAGGCGAACCGGCTCCAGCACGAGTACATCGGCACCGAGCACTTGCTTCTCGGAATTCTCCGTCTCGGCGAAGGGATAGCGGCCGAGGTTCTCGCGCGCCTCGAGGTCGACCCCGAGCAGATACAGCAGGCGATCGAGAACATGGTCAAGGCCTCGGGCGGCACGCTCACCGTGGGCGAGATCCCGCTCACCCCGCGCGCGAAGCGCGTGCTCGAGCTCGCCGTCGAGGAAGCGCGGCTTCTCAGCCACAACTACGTCGGCACCGAGCACCTGCTCCTCGGCCTCATCCGCGAGGGCGAAGGGGTCGCGGCGCGAGTGCTTCTCGAGCTCGGCGTCGATCGCAAGCGCGTGCGCGAGGAGATCATGAAGAGCCTCGCCCGGAGCGGCGGCGCCCCCGGCTCGAAGCAGCGGGGCGGGCGCGGCAGCAAGCCCGAGACCTCGACGCTCGATCAGTTCGGACGCGACCTCACCCAGCACGCCCGCGACGGAAAGCTCGATCCCATCATCGGGAGAGATCAGGAGATTCACCGGGTCGTGCAGATCCTCTGCCGGCGCAAGAAGAACAACCCCGTCCTCATCGGCGAGCCGGGCGTGGGGAAAACGGCGATCGTCGAGGGCCTCGCCCAGCGGATCGTCGAGGGCAAGGTGCCGGAGCTGCTGCGGGATAAGCGCATCACGACCCTCGACCTCGCCTCGATTGTCGCGGGCACCAAGTACCGCGGCCAGTTCGAGGAGCGCCTCAAGACGATCATCAACGAGATCCGCGAGAACGACCAGGTCATCATCTTCATCGACGAGATTCATACGATCGTGGGAGCCGGCGGGGCCGAGGGCGCCATCGACGCCTCCAACATGCTGAAGCCGGCGCTCGCGCGGGGCGAGATCCAGTGCATCGGAGCGACGACGCTCGACGAGTACCGCAAGCACATCGAAAAGGACGGCGCCCTCGAGCGGCGTTTTCAGCCCATTATCATCAATCCGCCCTCCGAGGACGAGACCGTGCGCATCATACGGGGGCTTCGCGACAAGTACGAGGCGCACCACCGCACGAAGTACACGGACGGGGCCATCCGGCAGGCCGTCTATCTCTCGCAGCGCTACATACAGGGACGCTTTCTCCCCGACAAGGCCATCGACGTGATCGACGAGGCGGGCGCCCGGGCGCGCCTCTCGATGACGACCGTGCCCGAGGGGCTCCGCGATCTCGAGCGAAAGAGCGAGGATATCTCGAAGGAAAAGGAATCCGCCATTCACGCGCAGGAGTTCGAGAAGGCGGCGAGCTACCGGGACGAGGAAAAGGAAATAAAGAAGCGCATACTCGAGGTTCAGAAGGAGTGGAACGAGACCCGGCAGGAGAGCGAATCGAGCGTCACGGAGCGCGAGATAGCTGTCGTGATCTCCGATATGACGGGAATCCCCGTTTCCGAGGTTCAGGAAGAGGAGACGGAGAAGCTCCTCCACCTCGAGGACGAGCTGCGCAAGCGCGTCATCGGTCAGGAAGAGGCCTTGAAGGCGATCGCGACGGCCGTGCGGCGCAACCGCGCGGGGCTTCGCGATCCGCGGCGTCCTATCGGCTCTTTCTTCTTCCTCGGGCCGACGGGCGTCGGTAAGACGGAGCTCGCCCGCGCCATCTCGGCGATACTCTTCGAGAGCGAAGAGGCGATGCTCCGCATCGACATGTCGGAGTACATGGAGAAGTTCGCCATCTCGCGCCTCATCGGCGCGCCGCCGGGATACGTGGGATACGAGGAGGGCGGCCAGCTCACCGAGAAGGTGCGGCGGAAGCCCTACTCCGTGGTGCTGCTCGACGAGATCGAGAAGGCGCATCCCGACGTCTTCAACCTCCTGCTCCAGATACTCGAGGAGGGGTGCCTCACCGATAGCTTCGGGCGGCGGGTGGATTTCAAGAACACGGTGCTCATCATGACCTCGAACGTCGGGGCCAAAGAGATAAAGGGCAAGAAGGGGATGGGGTTCATCTCCGAGGACAGCGACGCGGGCTACCAGCAGATGAAAGCGCGCGTGCTGGACGAGCTGCGCAAGGTCTTCAACCCCGAGTTCCTGAACCGTCTCGACGAGATCATCGTCTTCCGCCAGCTCGAAAAGACCGATCTCATCAAGATCATCGACATCCTCCTCAAGGACCTCTACAAGCGGCTCGTGTCGCAGAAGATCGAGTTCGAGATCACGGAGGGTGCGCGCGAGTTCATACTGGAGAAGGGGTACAACCCCGAGCACGGCGCGCGGCCCCTGAAGCGAGCCATCCAGAAGTACCTCGAGGATCCCCTCAGCGAAAAGCTCCTCTCGGGCGAGTTCACGCGGAACGATCAGCTCCGCATCACGTACGAGCCGGGAGCGCCGAGCCTCGTCTTCGCGGCGGTGAAAAAGGTGGGGGAGAACCTCAAGTAGGGCCGAGCGTCAAACATATTTGACGTATTCTCGGCTCGAGATCTCCGCACAGTCTGGGCAAGGTTTGGGCGCCGGCGTGAGTCTCATGCTGTCCGCAAGCTGGGGTTTAGGTATGCTTCTTGCTCTAAAACCTATTTACGTCGGGGTCCAGGAAGTCCGCGGGTTCGGCCAGCCGAGGAGCTGGCGTCGTAACGCTGAGGCGGACGATCATGCAGAAGCAATTGGTACAACCGCAGAAGAGAGCGCAGTTCGATAGCGACGCTTACTACGCGACGCTCGCCCTCTCCGATGGCGGCCTCCGAGCAAAACGAAAGCCGTGCGAGGCGAAGGGCGTTCCTCGCTGGGCAATCGTCGTCGCGGGCTTCGTTCTGCTCGCCATCGGCGGGTATTTCATCAGGTGGACGTCGCATCGCATCGACCATCAGATGCGCGCCGAAATCCTTCTTCAGGCGAAGATGGTCGCGCAGGCGGTCGATTTCAAGAATGTGGCCGCCCTTTCAGGCACTGATGCCGATCTCTCTTCGCCCGACTACCTGAGGCTCAAAGAGCAGCTCTCCCTCGTCTGCAAGGCCAATCCAAAATGCCGTTTTATCTATCTCATGGGGCGAAAGTCGGACGGCAATCTCTTCTTCTACGTCGATTCCGAGGACCCGGGCTCCGATGACTACTCGCCGCCCGGACAAATCTTTGAAGAGGCGACGGAGGATGACCGTCAGGTGTTCGAGGCCGGCGTGGGAAACGCGGATGGCGGGCCTTACGAAGACCGCTGGGGCACGTGGATCAGCGCGATGGTCCCGGTGTTCCATCCGGAAACCAGCGATGTGATGGCGGTGCTCGGCATGGATTTCAACGCCGCTTCATGGAAGCTCGACGTGGCGAGCAAGACGGCCCTGTGGGCGTTGCCCGCGGCGCTCGCGCTGCTTCTCGGAATCGTGCTGCTCGCTCTTCCCACTCGCTTCGAATGGAGCTACTGTTAATCATCGTGAGTTGGATAGCCGGGTAGAAAAAAGCCGGGCGATTCGCCCGGCTTTTTTCAGGCAAGCTTGGGTTGCCGATGCTCCCCAAGCCCGTTTCTTTTGAGGCCGCTCTAGTTCGTGGCCGTGGTTGTGGCGACCGGCGGCTGCATGCCGAGGGCCGTCATCGCCTCGACGACCTTCTCCTTCACCGTATTCGCCTTGGTCATCGCATCGGCCACGTCGCCGGCCGAGAAGGCGGTTTGCGCTTCGGTCCACATCGTGGATGCGGTCTCGTAAGCGCCCTTGGCGCCGTCGAGCGTCGCTTTGTCCATGCCCGCGGGCAACTTCCTGCCGGCCGATAGGGCGTCGAGCTTGCTCTTGATCTCTTCGAGCATTGTGGGCATCCCGGCGCTCATCTCTTCCCAGCTTTTTGTGAGCTCGATCTTTTTGGTCTCGGCGAGGGCGATGAGCTCCTTGACCTTGTCGGGGAGGACCTTGACCGCGGTGAGGACCTCATCGAACTTGTTCTGGCTGAGATTCTCCTTCGCGGACGCGATCGCGTCTTCCACGCCCTTCGCCTCATCGGGGATGTACTTCACGAGCTCGACCTTGGCGGCGTTGTAGGCGTCTTCGGCCGCTTGAAGCGCGGTCGTCGCCGCCAGTTTCTTGCCCGCGCCGCAGGCCGCGAGCATCAGACACATAACGGAAACGAGAACAGGCAACAGGTGCTTTGTCGACTTCATCTCGCTTCCTCCTTTCTTTAGGGAAAGGGGAATGCTAAGAGAGAAGCTCCGGAAATGCAAACAGTATTTAGGAACCGTCTGTTCCGGGCGCTACCTCGCGAGCACCATCTTCTTCGTTTCCGAGTAGGCGCCCGTCTCGAGCCGGTAGAAATACACTCCGCTCGCGACGGCCCGCCCCGATGCGTCGCACCCGTCCCAGATCTCGGTATACCGCCCCGCCGTGCGATGCTCCTCAACGAGCGCGCGAACGAGCCGCCCCGCGGGGTCGTAGATGCGGAGCGATACGCGCGCCGGCGTCCCGAGGCCGAACTCGACCCGCGTCATCGGATTGAAAGGATTCGGATAGTTCTGCGCGAGGTAGCTCGCCTCGGGCGGCGGAGGCGTCTCTCCGCCCGTGATCTGCTCGGGCGCGAGAATCGCGAAGCCGCTCTCGTTTCCATGGATATCGACCGCCGAGACCTTGTAGTAGTAGCCCACACTCCAGCTCCAGCCCGCGTCGAAGCAGATCGTGTCCTCGGGAGAGGCGATGAGGTTCCCCTCATCGGGAATGAAATCCTCCGCGATCCCGCGGTACACGCGATAGCCCGCGAGGTCGGCCTCGGTATTGCCGTCCCACGAGAGCTCGAGGCCGTCGGGCACGTAGCTCTGCTCGGCCGCGAGGCCGAGAGGCAGGGTAGGGGCGAGGTTGTCGACCGAGTAGCCGCTGTCCGGCGCCGATTTCCAGAACACGAAGGGGTCGGACGTGTGAGCCACCACCTGGAAGTAATGATACTCGCCGCAAGCGGCGGTCGAGTCGAAGAGAGTGGCCACGGGCTTCCCGTATGCCTCCATGTAGAGCGCGTCGACCGTCTCCACGAGCTCCCAGAAGTAGGTGAGCGCTCCGATCTGCTCGACCCGTACGACGGGCTTGTCGGCCGCGGTATCGAGCTCGGATAGAGACGCGAGGGGCGAAACGCCCGAGTCGAGGGCGAGCGCCGCCTGCGTCGGACTGATGGCGCGCCAGATCGAGTAGTACGACATATCGCCCGTCATGAAGAGGTCGGGGCGGGCCGCGTACCAGGAGAGGTACACCTTGCCTCCCTGATCGCCGGGGACGTCGCGGACGGTGTGGATCTCCGGCGACAGCATGCCGGTGCGACCGAACGTGTCTATGAATTGAACGTAGATGTCGCCGTTCCCATCGCGGTAATCCGACCATGCGACGATCGCGCCGCCCCTGTTATCTGAGGCGATCACGGGATACTCCTGCGTCTGTGCCGCGGTGCAAAGAGCGACCCCATCCGCGGCCCATTGAACCGCTCCCGAAGGATTCACTCGCTGGGCGTAGATGTCATAGATCCCGCTGCGGGCGTCGAACCATGAGATGATGGCGCCGCCGTCGACGTCGGAAGCGATGACGGGATAATACTGAGTCCCGGTCGCCGTGCAGACGGCGATGCCGTTGGCGATCCACTGGACGACACCCGAGGCATCCAGCTTTTGAGCGTAGATGTCATAGTTGCTGCCGTTGCGATAGTCGTACCACGAGACGATGGCGCCGCCGGCATCGTCGGATACGATGACTGGATAATATTGAGCTCCCGTCGCAGTGCAGAGAGCGACGCCGGTCGTCGTCCATTGAACGACTCCAGAGGCGTTCACGCGCTGGGCATAGATGTCGTAGTTCGCGCTGCGGTAGTCGTACCACGTGACGATCGCGCCGCCCGTCCCGTCGGAGGCAATGGTGGGATACTGCTGATTCCACGCGACGGTACAGAGGGCGACGCCGTCGACGGTCCATTGAGCGACTCCAGAGTTGCTCACTCGCTGAGCATAGATGTCATAGTTGCTGCCGTTGCGATAGTCCTGCCATGCGACGAGGGCTCCGCCGGCGCCGTCTGAGACGGTGGTGAGAGACAACTGGCCGTTCGCCGCCGCGCAGACGGCGACGCCATTGGCGGTCCACTGAACGACCCCCGAGGCATTCACCCTCTGAGCATAGACATCGTAGTTGGAGCCGCTCCGGTAGTCGTGCCACGTGATGATCGCGCCGCCGACACCGTCCGAGACTATCTTCGGGTTCAACTGATCGCCTGTCCCTGCGCACAGAACCACCCCGTTCGCCGCCCACTGAACGGCTCCCGAGGCATCGACCCTCTGCGCGTAGATGTCCCAGCTGGTGCTCGTGCGGTAATCGTGCCATGCGACGATCGCGCCGCCCGCGCCGTCGGAGACGATCGCCGGTACCTGCTGGTCAAACGCCATCGTGCAAAGAGCGACTCCGTTGGCCGTCCACAAGACTTCTCCAGAGGCGCTCACGCGTTGCGCGTAGATGTCCGTGTTCGAGTTGCGGTAGTCGTTCCACGCGATGATCGCGCCGCCCGCGCCGTCGGAGCCGATTGCAGGGCGCAATTGATCTCCCGTGGCCGTACAGAGAGCGACGCCGTTTCCTACCCAATAAGCCCAGATCGAAGGCACGGCGATTACGAGCGAACCGAGCGCCAGCGCAAACGCAACCTTCATAGCCTTGCTCATGGTCGTTTCTCCCTTCAAGGATGAATTTCGAAGCTATTTATTTATAGTAGCATACAGCGACAGCCTCATAAAGCAGAATATATGGCTTCGAAGAGCTTGCTGCCCGCCTTTTGGCTTTGACTCGGCGCGCCATGCGCAATACACTGGTCTCGGTGGCGCAATGCTCATTCACCTATGAGACGCGTCTCCGTAAGATGAACCGGGAGCCGTGAGCGGGGTTCTCATGAAGCACCGCTACGTCGCGCTGGATTGGATGCGCGGGATCGTCATGATCCTCATGGCCTTGGACCACGCCTCCGGCGCGTTCAACAAGAGCAGACTCTTCACCGACTCGTTCTATCTCTATGAAACCGGCATGAGGCTTCCGGCGCTTCAGTTCTTCACGAGATGGATCACCCACATCTGCGCGCCGACGTTTCTCTTTCTCGCCGGGACCGCCCTTGCCCTGAGCTTGGAGCGGCGGGGGAGAGCCGGCGAGTCGAACGCCTCCATCGACCGTTACTTGTTGACGCGGGGGCTCATCATCGCCGCGCTCGATCCGATTCTCATTTCATGGCTCTTCGGCTACGGCGGGATCATGTTTCAGGTCCTCTATGCGATCGGCATATCGCTCATTGTGATGATCCCGCTGAGGCGTCTCGGATCGAGTTGGCTCTTGGGAACATCCATGGGGTTCATTCTGCTGAGCGAAGCCCTGACCGGAATCCTGCACAGTCTCAACAACGGTCGGCCCACGGCGATAGGAACCCTATTGATCCACGGCGGCGTGTATCCTCGTCTCATCGTCTCGTATCCGGTGTTCCCATGGCTCGCGGTGATGATGCTGGGCTTCGTGTTCGGGAAGAGGCTGCTGCGCTTCAGAGACTCCGGATCGACGCGATGGTCTCCTGCAAAGGCGCTTTTAGCGAGCGGAGCAGCCTCATTGCTCGCATTCAGCGTCATACGAGATTTAAATGGCTATGGGAATATGATGCTTCTCAGGGAGAGCGGCTCTCTCATCCAATGGCTTCACGTCAGCAAATACCCACCGAGCTTGTCGTTTCTGACGCTGGAGCTCGGACTGATGGCGCTCGTTCTGAGCCTATTATTCGGGCTTCAAGGCAGGTCCCGCGGACCGATACGGATAAATAGTCCGATACTCGTTTTCGGGCAGACGGCATTCTTTTTCTATATTCTGCATATCGTGATTCTCGAGCTTTCGGCTCGGGGCCTGCGCGTCCATGCGAGCAGGGGCCTGGGAACCGCGTACCTAGCGGCGGTGGCCGTTCTCGTTCTTCTCTATCCCTGCTGTCTCTGGTATCGGCGCCATAAGGCTTCCCACCCGAATGGCTGGGCGCGCTATGTTTAGAGCCCGGGCGACGCTCGATCGATCCCCCCGCGGCGGAGGGGGCGAGAGGCCCATCGAGCGGGACACAGGAGAGCCTAGCCGTTTTACTGAATCTCCCTCGACTGCTCGTCGAAAAGGACGCGGTAGAGGCCGCCCGCCTGATAGAGCGTGTTGTGCGTGCCCGACTCGACCAGCCTGCCTTCGCTCAGCACGAAGATACGGTCCGCGTTCGTCACGCTCGTGAGGCGGTGGGCGATGATGATGACGGTTTGGCCTCTCACCTTCTCGAAGTAGCTCCCGAGCACCTGCCGCTCCGTGCGCGGATCGAGGGCGGAGGTGGCCTCGTCGAGGACGTGGATGCGGGGCGCCTTGAGGAGCGACCGCGCGAGCGCGAGCCGCTGGCGCTCTCCGCCCGAGAGGCGGAGCCCCTGCTGGCCGACGATCGTCTCGAGCCCCTCCGGCAGATTCGCGAGAAACTCCCCGAGAGAGGCCGTCTCCATGGCCGCGACGAGCTCCGCCTCCGTGGCCCGCGGCCGGGCCATCCGCAGGTTCCCCGCGATCGTGTCGTGAAACAGCTGCGTCTCCTGCGGAACGACGCCGATCGCGCGGCGGAGGCTCTTGAGCTTCCAGCGCCTGAGGTCGAGATCGTCGATGTAGACCGCGCCTTGCTGCGGATCGAGGTAACGGGCGATGATCGCGGCGAGCGTGGATTTGCCGCTTCCCGAGGGACCGACGAGCGCGATCACCTGCCCCGGCTCCACCGAGAGACTGATATTCTCTATCGCCCTCGCGCCGTTGGGCCACGTGAGGCCGACCTGCTCGAGGCGGATCGCGCCCGTGACGCGGGGCGGCGCCGTCGCCTCCGCGTGCTCCTGAATCTGCGGTTCCGTGTCGATGAGGTCGTACACTCGGGCGAGCGACGCCCTCGCCATCTGGAGCTCGATGTTGATGTCGATGAGCTGCGAGATCGGCCGGTAGAGACGGCTCGCGAGCGTGTAGAACGCCACGAGACTGCCGAGGCTGAGCGTTCCGCCGAGCACCCGTCTGCCTCCCATGAGAAATACGAGGATAAAGGCGCCGGTCGACATGACGTCCGCGAGCGAGACTTGTCCCGCGCCGATCACGGAGAGGGCGAGGTTGCTGCGGATCCACGGCCGCGACACGCGGACGAGGCGGCGGGTCTCGGCCTTCTCCCGGATAAGTTCCTGAACGAGGCGGATGCTCGAAATCCGCTCCTCGAGAAACGAGAAGAGGTCGGAGATCGCGTCCCTCGCCTTGATTCCCTCTTCCTGAATGCGGTGGTTGATTTTCGCGAGGATGGCGACGAGGAACGGATAGACGAGGAGGAGCAGGAGCGTGAGGCTCGGATCGATCCAGAAGAGGATCGTCAATATCCCGACGATCGTCAAAACGTCCTGAATCGCGTTGACGATCGTGTGGGCGGCCGCGTGCTGGAGCACGTCGATGTCGGAGCTGATTCTCGCGAGTATGTCGCCCGTCTGCTCTCCGCGGAAGAAGAAGGGGGAGAGGCGTTCGACGTGCTCGAAGGCCTGCCGGCGGTAGTCGAAGAGGATCCGAAGCCCCGAGTAGCTGTAGAGCCAGACCGAGATGAGACGGAATCCCGTGCGAAAGACGAGCACGCCGAGAAGTATGGACACGAGCATGAGAAGAAGCGAGTAGTTGCCGTCGCCGATCGCGCGGTCGATGATGGTTCGCAGGATCAGCGGATCGATCAGGTTGAGAAAGACGTTGATGATGAGGCAGACCGCGATTTCGGCCTGAAGGCCGTAGTAGGGGCTCACGCGCTCGCGGAGGAAGCGCCGCAAGAGCCCGCGTCGGCTGGGATTCGCCTGTTTCATCGCTTCTTCGTCCCGGCGAGCCTTTCGATGAGGAGGTGGCCGAGAGAGACCTTCTCATCGACGATGATCCGCGCCTGCCCTTTCATTCCGTCATAGAGCGGGCCCGGCGCGGTCGAGGGGTCGAAGGACACCTTTACGGGAAAGCCGCCGCCGCTCCGGCAGTCGTCCACGAAATCGAGCCGCCCGGCGAGGGTGCCGTGGAGAAGCCAAGGGTATCCCTCGAGCCGGATTTTGACCCTGTGTCCGGGACGCGCGGAGGCGCGGCCGGCGTCGAAGACGGCGCCCTCGAAGCGGTCGGCCGGGCCGGTCGAGAGGCGCAGTATCTCCTCGCCGCGCGTTACGGTTCGTCCCATGAGCTCGAAGAGGTTCGCGCCGAGCACGATCCCCCGGGTATCCGCCGCGAGCGTGTCGAGGGCGAGCATGCGGTCCGTTTCACCCACAGCCGCGCGCTCCTCGGCGATTTGCCCGGCGAGATTCCGAATTTCCCCGTCGAGCTTCTCGATTTGGTCCCGATGCCGCGCTTCGAGCACGGGGCCCGCGGCCTCGGCTTCCTTGAGCGCCACCCGGGCGAGATCGAGGGCGAGCTCGGAATCCTGAAGCTCCAGCTTCGTCGTGAGCCCCATGTCCCAGAGCTGCTTCTTGAGATCGAACTGTATCTCGGCGCTCGAAAGCTCGAGCCGGCTCCGCTCGAGATCCCGCGAGGCTTGGAGAACCTCGGCGGGGTGGATCTGCGAGGCGAGTCGCCCGCGCTCGGCTCGGAGCACGACGATGCGGTCCGACAGGTTCGCGATCCGCGCCCTGATCTGCTCGTCCTGCGCGCGGAGCGGGGAGGACTCGAATGCGACGAGCGGCGCGCCGGCCCTAACGCTGTCCCCCGGCGCCACGAAAATCCCTTCGACGCGGCCTTCCCACGGCGCATACACAGCGACGGTGCCGCCGGCGAGACGGCCCTCGGCGATGACGACCCGGTCGATTCGCACAAAGAGGAGGAGACAGACCACGGCGACGAAAAGGCAGGAGCCGAGCGTCAAAAGGGGACGCAAAAGAGGCAGTGGGCGACGATGCATAAACCTCGCCGTGGGGTTAGAAGACTATTAACTGCGGTCGCGGCCTCGGAGCTTCGACTCAGAGAGGGCCGATTTCGCACGCGGGCGGATACTCGGCGCACTGCATGCAGTGCGTGAGCGGCGGTTTCACGTGCGCGATGTTCGTGGAATGCTTGACGACGAACTTCATTTATTTTCACCTCTTCGATGGGACGAAGTGGCGCGGTCGCAGGGACCGCGCCACTCGCCGAGCCATATCGATCGACGATTATCGAGAAATCGCGATCAAATGGGGTCGATGACGCAGGCTGCCGGATTCTCCTTGCAGAGCCAGCACAGCGTATAGTTGACCCTCTTCGCCACCTCGGCGTTACGCTTTACGACGAACTTCATTGTTTCCCTCCCTTCCCTTTCCTTGCCCGTACGGGCTCACCTGGCGCTAGAAGCAGAATATGGGGTTTTCCGAGCACTGGGCGCAGCGGGTCGTGGGACCATTATGCGGTCCGACGCCGTTACGGCCGAGAACGATGAACTTCATGAGGATCGCTCCTCTCGCAACGATTGGAGATACGGCAGCCGAAATTTAGAGAGTCCCTTGAACAATCAGTTCAAAAATAACCCTTTAATTTTGTCATAGAGCGCGGCGGGAGTCAAGGTATTTGGGAGTGGCCCGCGGAAAGGGAAATGGCGCGCTCCCGGAGGAGCGCGCCATTCCATGGCGCATTCTCAGCACTTCGGAAATCCGCAAAGTGCTTGCGGGCACCGATGCTCATCGCGCGCCGGCTCCGATCAGTAGCAGGCGAGTGGATTCTCCTTGCAGAGAAAGCACATTGTGATCCTCGGCATGGCCGATTTGCGCGTCTCGGCGGGCTTTACGACGAACTTCATACTTCACCTCCTTACGATGAACTTGATGTGTTCCCCCTCGCTCACTCGCACCAGTGCGGGTCTTCCGAGCAGAGGGCGCAGAGCGTATGTCTCGGAATAACGCCATCCGAAGGCTTCGCATGGCGCGTTTCGGGGTTTGATGTCACGATGAACTTCATAGCGCCTCTCCTCCCTATTATCACTCTTCGCAGGCGCGGGGCTCCTCATGGCAAAGCCAGCAGCGCGTCAAATGAGTGGAATTCGATCCGCGCGTCCCGAGCAACGGCTTCACGACGAATCTCATGAGTACCCTCCTTTCCCCTAGGCTGAATTGGATGCTGAATTCGTTAAGCTTGACATATATGAAATAAGCTGTCAACATATTTAACGTGAGACTGTTATGGAAAAAGAGATAATCCTCGTCGGAATTCCCGGATCGGGTCTCGCGAGGGAGATTGCCGCGCATCTCAGCGGCACTCTTTTTACTCCGAGGATCCTGTCCGTCGACGCGCCCTTCGAGGGGCGGGCGGTGACGTTTGCTCCCGGGACCATCGTGTGGGAAGGGGTCGAGCTGCTCGAGGCGAGCGCCATATTCGCGGAGTGTTCGGTATTCAACTGGCCGCAGGCGCTCCTTCCCTTCGAAAACGATTCCAGTGGGCTCGCGTATAAGGAATGGGCCATCTTCCAGCGGGAGGCGCGTTCGCTCGTCGTATCCTCGCTCTGGGCGGCGGGGAGGGAGCGCCCGATGATAAACCCGCCGTCCGCGGCTCACCTCGCTCTCTCGCCCTCGATAGCGCTCGATTATCTGAAGCAAGCGGGGATCCAGGTCCATCCGTGGAGCGTCGAATCGGCTCCGCCGGATGAAGGGGCGGGAGCGGGGTTGGTTCTCGATGTCTGCGGGCGCGAGCGCTGGCATTCCCCGCGCCGGCCGCCGGCCGGCGACCCGGCTCTCGTGCTCGAGCCGCACGATAATGAGGTCGTGACCTTCATGGTCGCGGGCGGCTCGGTCCTCGGAGCGCTTCGCTACGCGCGAGGGGAATCGTGGGCGAAACGGCAGACGGGATCGATCGGGGCGGATGAGCCCGGGCTCACGATCGATCTCGCGCCTTTTTCCGAAGCGGCCGACCTCGCGAAACGCTCGACCGAAGCGCTCGGGCTCGTTTTCGCGGCGGTATCCGTTCGCGCGGGCGCTCATCCCCCCTCGGTCATGCTCGTCGAGGCGAGCCCCGATCTCGAATCATGGAACGCGAAACTCGCGGGGCGCGTCGCGCGCTCCCTCGCCGATTGTCTCGTCGCCGCGGCCAGCTCCTGAGCCGGGGCCCCGAAGCAAAGGAGTCGGATTCGATGAAAGCGTCGCGCTACAATAAGCTCTTCCAGGCTTCGAACGGCGCGTGGCTCGCCTTCAACGGGTGGACCACCTCGCTCGCCGAGATCGAGCCGGAGCAGCTCGAGTTCTTCAGGGCCCTTCTCGCCGATCCCGACCATGTTCCGTGCGACACGGCCGAGAAACGCGATATGCGCGAGGCGATGATCGAGGCTAATTTTCTCATCGAGGACGGCATGGACGAGCTCAGCGCGACCAAGGTCGACAGCATGCGCGACCGGTTCGGCGGAGATTACCTGTATCTCACGATAGCGCCGACCCTCAACTGCAACTTCCGGTGCGATTACTGCTACGAGGAGCACCTCAAGATCACGATGCCGAAGGCGATCGAGGCCGCGCTCCTGCGGTGGACCGAGGAGCGCACGAAGGGGTTGAGCGAGCTTCATATCACCTGGTACGGGGGGGAGCCGCTTCTGCCCGGCGCTTACGATGCGGTGGAGCGCCTTTCCGGGGCGTTCCAGAAGCTGGCGGGAGAGCGGGGGATGAAGTACGGCGCTCATCTCGTCACGAACGCGTACCTCCTCGATAGGCCGAAGATGGAGTCGCTCGTCCGGCTCGGCGTCAATCTCGTGCAGGTGACGCTCGACGGCCCTCCCGCGATTCACGACGCGCGCCGGCATCTCGCCGGCGGACAGGGGACCTTCGCGAAGATCGTCGAGAACGTCAAGAGCACGGTCGATCTCGCGGAGTTTCAGCTCAGGATCAACGTCGACCGGCGCAACGCGCTCTCCGCGCTCGAGGTCATCGAGATTCTCGATGGAGAGGGGCTCACGGGGAAGATCCGTCCCTATCTCGCGCAGGTGATCTCCGGCGGCGGGACGTGCGGCAACATCAACGAGAGCTATTTCTCGAGCGAGGAATTCGCGGCGATGGAGATAGGGATCTACCGCGAAGCGGCGGCGAGGGGGCTCCGCATCATGCGCTACCCGTTCAGGCATCCCGGGGGTTTCTGCACGGCGGACCGCGCGAACGCCTACGTCGTCTCGCCGAACGGCTCGCTCTTCAAATGCTGGAACGACGTCACCATGAATCCCGACCGATCCGTGGGCTCGATCCTCGACGAGCAGGAGCCGTATCAGAAGCGCAACGAGGATCGCTGGCTCGCCTGGGATTCTCTCGAGAAAAAGGGGTGTCGCTCCTGCGAGATCCTCCCGATGTGCCACGGTGGATGCCCGATGACGGCGCTCGAGCATCCGGAGCGGGATCGAGGCGCGTGCGACCACTATAAGTTCCACCTCGAGCAGCTTCTCGAGCTCAAGTATCTCGCGCAGGCGGGCGGCGTCGAAGCGGGCGACGAATCTCCGAAGAGGAGGTGCGGCGGGTGACGCGCGTCGGAATCATCGGCCCCGGCGACCGCGAGGAGATGACCCGGCTCGCGATCCGTATCGAGGAGCGCGGCGCCGAGGCGGCTATTCTCGACAGCCGGGTGAATTCCTCTCTGCGGGTGGCGCCGGGGGAGGAGAGCCTCTGCGGCGTGCCGCTCGCGGAATTCACCGCCTTTTACGTCGCCGACCTCGGGCTGCCGAGCCCCGTCGCGCGCGGGCCGGACGGAGAGGTCGACAGAGCCGCGAGCGAGCGAGCGCTCGCCCATTCGCGGCGCCGCCTCGCGGCGTGGGACGCGCTCCTCGCCCGTCTCGAATTGCGCTGCACGGTCGTCAATCCATACCGCACGCACGACATTCACGCCCTGAAGCCGCACGAGGCGGAGGCGTACATCCGGCTCGGCCTGCCGGTGCCGTATGCTCGCGCGACCTCGGACGCCGAGGCGCTGCTCGCTTTGCCGGAGGTTTCATCGGCGTCGTGGATTCGCAAGGGAATGGTGGGGGGGAGCGATTACACGGAGGCGTACGTTCCGCCGCTCTCTCTCGAGGAGGCGCGGACGAGGCTCCGGCTCGGGCCCATCATGGTGCAGGAGAGGATAGAAGGGGATAATCTGCGCGCCTTCGTGCTCGACGGCGCCATGATCGGCGCCGCCGAGGTCATCAGTCACTCGGGCTCCGAGACGGACACACGCCGGGGCAGAATCAGGGTGCGGCGGGTCGATTTGCCCGAGGAGGCCTCGCGCGCGGCGGTGGCCGCCGCCGCCTGCTGGGGCATGTCCTTCGGGGCCGTCGACTTCATGATCGATGCGCGCAGCGGACGATACTGCATTCTCGAGTGCAACTCGGCCCCCTTCTTCGTGAACTTCGAGCGCATGTCCGGCCATCCGATCGCGAGCCGGCTCGCCGAATACCTCTGTCGCAGGCGGCCGGGCGCTGCATAGACGGCGCGCCGTCGAGAGGTGAGGATCGTGAACGAACCTCGATCGATGTTCGAGACGCCTCTTCTGCAGAGGATATACGATCACATCCGCGAGGAGCGGGATCCCGGGTTTTCGTTCTTCTCCGGCGAGACGATCCCGTGGGCCGGCCCCGTCGCCTCTCTCGCCGACACGCGGGTCGCGATCGTCTCGTCGGGCGCATTTCACGAGAAGGGGGACGCGCCGTTCGAATGCCTCGAGTCGCTCTTCGGGGATACGAGCTTTCGCGTGATTCCGCACGGGAGCGGGAACGTCGATCTCGATGCTCCATACGTCGATCAGAAATACGCCGTGCACGACCTCGAGGTGGCGCTTCCCATGAAGGCGCTCGACGGGCTTCACGCGGAGCGGCGCATCGGGCCGCCTGCGCCGCGGCATTTCAGCTTCTGCGGCGGCATCGTGCACCCTCTGCCCGGACTTCACGAGAGCGCGGCGCGGGTGGAGAGGATTCTCCGCGAGGACGGCGCGGGGGCCGTCGTGCTGCTCCCGACCTGCTCGCTCTGCGTGCAGACGATCTCCGTCGTGGCGCGCGAGCTCGAGTCACTCGGCATTCGCACGGTGGCCGTTTCGCTCATCCCGGAGCTCTCGCGGATCGTCGGGACGCCGCGGACCGTGAGCGTGCACTTTCCGTTCGGGGCCCCGTGCGGCAATCCGGGGCACGCGGAGCTGCACCGGGCGGTCTTGCTCGAGGCGCTCTCGATGCTCGAGGACGCGCGCGAGCCGGGAGAGGTCCGCGCGTCGAACAACGCTTGGCGCAAATCGCCGGCCGGCCCGGAGGCATGAGCCGGCGGCGTCCGCGAAGGAGGCTCCGGTATGGCGCTCAAGGTGCTGGGGATAGCGGGAAGCCTGCGAAAGGGCTCGTACAACCGGGCGCTGCTCAGGGCCGCGGTCGAGCTCGCCCCGGAGGGAATGACGATCGAGATAGCCGAGATCGACGGGATCCCCCCCTTCAACGAGGACCTCGAGAAGCAGGGGATGCCGCCCGCGGTCGCGGAGCTCAGGCGGCGCGCGGCGGAGGCCGGCGCCCTGCTCATCGCGACCCCGGAGTACAACCACTCGGTTCCGGGCGTTCTCAAGAACGCCATCGACTGGCTCTCGAGAGGCTCCGACCAGCCGCTCGACGGAAAACCCGCCGCGATCATGGGCGCTTCGACCGGTATGATCGGCACGGCCCGCGCTCAGGTGCATCTGCGGGATCTGGCGGTCACGGTGAACATGGCCGTGCTCGCCCAGCCGGAGGTGCTCGTCGCGCGCGCCGGAGAGCGGTTCGACGGGCGCCCCGAGCTCACGGATGAGCCGACGAGGCGGCGCGTACGGGCGCTGCTCGAGGCCCTGCGGGTCTGGGCGACGGCTCTCGGGGAACGGAAATAGCCGGGAAACGGCGGCATTTCTTCATTTCACAAGTAGTTTGCTCCCGGGTCGCCCCCCTTTTACATTTGATATGGAAACGCCCCCTGTGATAGCATTCGCCGAGCTTTGGGAGGAAGTGGAGGAATTTGCGTAATGAAGCATAGATTTGCCGTTGCCGCGGCGCTCGCGGCGGCCATCCTCGGGGCGTCGGGAGCCCTTGCGCAGGGGCCCGGTTCGGTCGTGCCGGGGGCCGCCCCCGGGCAGCAGCGAGCCGCGGCGGCGGGGGCCGTCATCAGCCGCATCGAGATCACGGGGAACCATTTCGTGTCGCGGCAGAACATTCTCCAGATATTTGGAATCCGGGCGGGGGACGAGGTGCGGGAGGAACGCGTCAGCGAGGCCATCAGGCGGCTCGTGCAGACGAAGAACTTCGCGGATGTGTCGGTTTCGGCCCGGACGTCGGGGGACAGCCTCATCGTCGTGCTGGCCGTGGAGGAGTACCCTCGCGTCAAGGAGATCCGCGTTCAAGGGACCGACAAGGTCAAGCGCGAGGACATCGAAGGGAAAATCCTGCTCAAGGAGGGATACTTCGCGCGCCCCGCCCTCTTCTCGCAGGACGTCGCCGCGATCAAGGCGCTCTACGCGGAGAAGGGGTACAACAACGCCTCCGTCGAAGTGAAGAAGATCGCGGTCGGCGACGCGCACAACGTCGTCGTCGCGTACGCGATCGCCGAGGGGAAGAAGATCAAGATCAGACACATCGACTTTCTCGGCGTGGGGTCCATCGAATCGCCCGAGCTTCGCAAGATGATAGAGACGAAGGAATCAAGGTGGTGGCGGGGCGGAGAGCTCAAGCCCGCGACCCTCGACGCGGATCTCAAGCTCATCAAGGAGTTCTACGGCACGCGCGGCTACCTCGACGCCGAAGTCTCGGTAGCGAAACAGGAGCAGTCGGGCGACGGCAAGCATCTCGATCTCTACATTCGGGTCGACGAGGGGCCGCAGTACCGTCTCGGCGCTCTCACGTGGTCGGGCAACACGATCGTCAAGGACGAGGAGATACGGAGCTTCGTTCACATCGAGAAGGGGGATCCGTTCGCGACGGACCGGATCGAGATGCTGCAGTACGACATCAACGGCAAGTACTGGGAGCAGGGATACATCTACAGCCGCGTTATCCCGGTGCGGCGCGTCCGCAACCGGCGGATCGATCTCGCACTCCGCATCGAGGAGGGGAATCCCGCTTCGATCAAGGAGATCAAGATCTCGGGCAACACGAAGACCTTCGAGACCGTTATCCGGCGCGAGCTCAAGACGTATCCGGGCGACCGGTTCATCCTCACCGACGTGCAGCGGAGCCTCCGGGAAATCGTGGCCCTCGGCTACTTCAGCGGGCCGCCGAAGATCAATACGGAGCAGGTGAACGAGCAGGGGGACATCAACCTGCTCATTGCCGTCGAGGAAAAGCAGACGGGCAACTTCCGTTTCGGAGCGGGATTCTCGCAGCTCAACTCGCTTTCGGGCTTCTTCGGGGTTCAGGAGAACAACCTCTTCGGGCGCGGCAAGGGCGTCTCCCTCGACTGGGAGTTCGGCAGGTACCGCGAGAGCTTCAATTTTCAGTACACGGAGCCGTACTTCCGGGGCACGCAGAACACCGTGGCGTTCTCGCTGTACAACTGGATTCAGGACCGAGTGCAGCAGCAGTATTACACCGACCGCCGCAAGGGCGCCTCGCTCTCGCTCGGACGTCCGGTCCCGTGGCTCGATTACACGCGCCTCTACTCGAGCTACCGCCTCGAGCAGGTGGAGCTTTCCAACTTCTCGACCCTCTATCCCGACATGGGCGCCCTCCGGGGCGTCGAATGGCCGCAGGTGAAGAGCAGCGTGCTGCTGAGCCTCACGCGCAACTCGACCGACAACCCCTCGCACCCGACGAAGGGATCGGTGAACACGCTCAGCGCCGAGTTCTGCGGCGGCGTGCTCCAGGGGAACGTGAAGTACATGCGCTTCATGGCCGAAACGTCGTGGTTCCGCACGCTCTTCTGGAAATTCACCCTCCACATGAATATGGAGCTCGGCGCGATCGACGGATACCGGAACCCCGACGAGGTGCAGGATTACGAGAAGTTCCGGCTCGGCGGCAACCGCCGCTACGCGCTCCGCGGCTACGATTACTACGAGGTCGTTCCCGAGGGGAACGACGCGTACGTCGGCGGGCGTTTCATGGCGAGCTTCACCCACGAGCTGCTCTTTCCGTTCACCGACGCCGTGTACGGCCTCCTGTTCTTCGACGCCGGAAACACGTGGAACAGTTTCGGCACGGCCGACCTTTTCAACCTGCGGCGCGGGCTCGGGCTCGGCATTCGGATCGAGATGCCCGCGATCGGCAATCTCGGCTTCGATTACGGCTACGGCTACGACAAGGTCGGCGGGCCCGCCTGGGAGCCGCATTTCACCTTCGGCACGATGTTCTAAAAAGTGGTTTCACCGGGAGGGAAAAGTACTATATTTGGTTAATTTCCCGTTCGCCTAAAAGGAGGATGTTCACATGAAGCGTATGGCGGCCCTGGTTCTCGCGAGTTTCGTCGCTGCTCAGATTGCCCCGGTGGCGCTCCGCGCCGAAGAGGTCAAGATCGGATACATCGACACGGTGAAGATATTCGCCGAGTACAAGGAAACGGTCGACGCAGAGGCAATCTACAAGAAAGAGGTCGACGGCTGGAAGAAGAAGCAGTCCGACCTCGAGGCCGAGCTCGCGAAGCTGCGCGAGGAGATCCAGAGCCAGAGCCTCATGCTGAGCGAGGAGAAGCTCGCCGAGAAGAAGCAGACCTTCGACCGCAAGGCGCAGGAATACCAGAAGTTCATGAACGACACCTTCGGCGACGAGGGGATCGCGGCCAAGAGGAACAAGGAGCTCACCGCCCCGATCGTCGAAAAGATAAACGCCGTCATCGCGAAGCTGGCCGAGGACGAGGGGTATTCGATCGTGTTCGACGCGGCGCAGGGCAACATCATATACGCGAAGAAGACGCTCGATCTCACCGAACGCGTGACGAAGCTCCTCGACGAGCAGCTGCAGAAGGCCCAGTAGCATTCGTTCGGGCGGCCCGCGTGCCGGCCGCGCATCGCGGCGGCGCGGGTGAAGGAAGGGATTCAGTAAGATGGCCTCATATTCGTTGACCGAGCTCGCGCGGCTCGTCGGTGGCGAGGTCATTGGCGATGCCTCCGTCGTGATCACCGGGGTCGCGGGGATCAAGGAGGCCCACGGCGGGGATATCACCTTCCTGGCGAACCCGAAGTACGAGTCGTACCTCGCGACGACGCACGCCTCGGCCGTCATCGCCGAGCGCAACGGCGACTCGCCGAAGCCCATCATCCGGGTCGCGAATCCGTATCTGGCGTTTCTCAAGGTTATGTCGCTCTTCAGCGGCGAGACGCCGGGCCAGCGCCAGCGCGGCATCCATCCGACGGCCATCGTGGCGGAGAGCGCCTCGGTGGGAACGGACGTCTCGATCGGCGCCTACTGTTTCATCGGCGAGAACGCGCGCGTCGGCGACCGGACGACCATTCTCCCGCTCGTCTGCGTGTGCGACGACTCCGCGATCGGGCAGGATTGCCTCGTGTACCCGCACGTGACGATCCGCGAGCGGTGCGAGATCGGCGATCGCGTGATCATCCACGCCGGCACGGTCGTCGGATCGGACGGTTTCGGATACGCCAAGGACGGCGAGGCCAACCGGAAAATCCCCCAGATCGGCATCGTCAAGATCGAGGACGACGTCGAGATCGGCGCCAACACGACGATCGACCGGGCGACGACCGAGGTCACGCTCATTCGGCGAGGGGCCAAGATCGACAACCTCGTTCAGATCGCGCACAACGTCGTCATCGGCGAACACTCCATTCTCGCCGCGCAGGTGGGGGTATCGGGCAGTACGCAGATCGGCAAGAACGTGATGCTCGCCGGGCAGGCCGGCCTCGTCGGCCACATTCAGATCGGCGACAACGTGATGGTGGGAGCTCAGGGCGGCGTAACGAAATCGGTGCCGGCCAACACGAAGGTGTCCGGATACCCGGCGCGCGAGCACTCCTGCGCGCGGAAGATCTACGCCCTCTGGGCCCGTCTCCCTGAGCTGTTTCGCGAGGTCAAGAATCTCGTGAAGCGCGTCGAGGAGCTCGAAAAGAGGAAATAGTGGTTCGCCAGCAGAGGACCATCAGATCGGCGTTCGCCTACGAGGGGCTCGGGCTCCATACGGGCAAGCGCGTCAAGGTCGTTTTCAACCCCGCGCCCCCTTCCTCGGGAATCCGTTTCCGGCGGGTCGATCTCGACCCGCCCGTGGAGATCCCCGCGAACGTCGACCATATCCATGGCGGCGAGATCCGGCGCAACACGACGCTCGCGAAGGGGGACGTCTCGATTCATACGGTCGAGCATATCCTCGCCGCGGCTTCGGGTCTCCAGATCGACAACCTCGTCGTCGACATCGATTCCGACGAGCCGCCGGAGCCGCGCGACGGAAGCTGCGCTCCTTTCGTCGAGGCGTTCCAGAAGGCGGGGGTGGAGAATCAGGGCGTTCCCGTGAAGTGCCTGCGCATCAGAACGCCCGTGAGCTATTGCGAGGACGGTATCGAGCTCCACGCGCTGCCGTACGACGGCTTCAAGGTGAGCTTCACGATCGAGTACGCCAACCGGCACATCGGCATCCAGTACGCCTCGTTCGACGTCGCCCCCGATCTCTTCGTCAAGCAGATCGCCCCCGCGCGGACCTTCGTGCTCTGGTCCGACGTCGAGATGCTGCGGGCGCAGGGGCTCATCAAGGGAGGCAGCCTCGACAACGCGATCGCGGTCGACGACAAGGGGATCGTTAACGACGTGCCGCTGCGGTTCGAGAACGAGTTCGTCCGGCACAAGATTCTCGATCTGCTCGGGGATCTCACGCTCGTCGGCGCGCCGATCGAGGGGCACATCATCTCGGTGCGGTCGGGACACCAGTACAACCTCAAGTTCGCGCGGCTGCTCGCGCAGGAGCTGCGGAACCAGGAGCGGAACGCGGCGATGTCGGCGCGGGGCTTCTGGGACATCAACGTCATTCAGAGGATCATGCCGCACCGCTACCCATTTCTCCTCGTGGACCGCATCCTTTCCCTCGAGGATAAAAAGCGCGTCGTTGGAATCAAGAACGTCACGGTGAACGAGCCGTTCTTCGTCGGGCACTTCCCCGGCCATCCCATCATGCCCGCCGTGCTCATCATCGAGGCGATGGCGCAGGTGGGGGGCATACTCCTCCTCACGAACGTCGACAGACCCGAGAAGTACCTCGTCTATTTCATCGGCATCGACAAGGCGAAGTTCCGCAAGCCGGTCGTGCCGGGCGACCAGATCCGCTTCGAGCTCGAGATGATCTCGCTTCGCAAACGCTTCTGCAAAATGAGGGGCGTCGCCACGGTCGACGGCGACGTCGTGGCCGAGGCGGAGCTCCTCTCCTCGATCGTCGATCGCTGACGGAGGCGGCATGGCGGTCGATATACATCCCACCGCGATCGTCCATCCGGGCGCCGAGCTCGGCGAGAACGTGTCGGTCGGTCCCTTCTCGATCGTCGGCCCGCGGGTCCGCGTGGGCGACGGAACGACGATTCACAGCTCCGTTCTCATAGAGGGAGAGACAATGATCGGCGCCGGCAACACGATCTTTCACGGCGCCGTGCTCGGGAGCGTCTGTCAGGATCTCAAGTTCAAGGGCGAGCGCACCTTCGTCCGCATCGGCGACCGGAACACGATCCGCGAGTACGTCACGGTGCACAGCGCGGCGGGCGAGGGGGAGAGCACGGTCGTCGGCGACGGTTGCCTCATCATGGCCTACGTCCACATCGCGCACAACTGCGTCGTGGGGAGCAGCGTGATTCTCGCGAACGCCGTGAACCTGGCGGGGCACGTGCGGGTTCACGATTTCGCGAGCATCGGAGGCGTGACCCCCGTGCACCAGTTCGTGCGGATCGGCGAATATTCGTTCGTCGGCGGCGGGAGCAGAATACCGCAGGACGTGCCGCCCTACCTCAAGGTGGCCGGCAACCCGGCGCAGCCGGCGGGACTCAACTCGGTCGGCCTGCGGCGCCGGGGATTCACGCTCGAGCAGCGCTCCCTGCTGAAAAAGGCGTACGCGGTCTTCTACCGGAGCGGGCTGAACGTATCGCAGGCCCTCGAGCGCATCGAGGCGGATCTGCCTCCGACGGAAGAGATCAAGCGATTCGTCGAGTTCATACGCGGCTCCGAGCGGGGCATCATCAGGTAACAATTCGCTCCATCGCCGGGGAGGTTCCATGAACACGGCCCGCACAGTGAGGGCAGGGGTGATCGGAACGGGAGCGCTCGGGGCTCACCACGCGCGTGTCTACTCGTCCCTCGACCGCGTCGCATCGCTGGCTCTGTACGATCGCGACGGCGCGCGCGCCGAGGCGGTCGCCCGCGAGCGGGGCGGACGGGTCTGCCGGACGATCGAAGAGCTCCTCGAGGCCTCCGACGTGGTGAGCGTCTGCACGCCGGCGACGCACCACCACGAGGCCGTCAGAGCGGCCTTCGCGGGCGGGGCCCACGTTCTCGTCGAAAAGCCGATCGCCTCGACCGTCGCCGAGGCGCGCGACCTCGTGGCGCTCGGACGCGGGCGGGGGCTCGTGTTTCAAGTCGGGCACATCGAGCGCTTCAACGGCGCCTTCGAGGCCCTCCGGTCGATCGTCCGGAGGCCGCGCTTCATCGAGGCCCACCGGCTCGCCGCCTTTACGCCGCGCGGCATCGACGTGTCGGTCGTTCAGGATCTCATGATTCACGATATCGACCTCATTCTCTCGCTCCTCGGAGGCGACCGGCTCGTGGATCTCCGGGCATCGGGCGCCGGCGTGCTCACGAGCGCTTCGGACATCGTCAACGCGCGTCTCGAGTTCGCGGGCGGCTGCACGGCCAACGTGACGGCGAGCCGCATCTCGCGGGAGCCGATGCGCAAGATTCGGGTTTTCGAGGAGCACCGCTACGTTTCCGTCGATCTGCGGGAAAAAACGGTCGAGGCGTACGAGCTCTCCGGATCGTTCGTCCCGGGATCGGCGCCGGTCGATCCGATGAGCCTCATCCGGCCGGTCCGGGTGGACGTCGACACGACTGAACCGCTCCGCAAGGAGATCGAGGCGTTTCTCGCCGCCGTCGCGGACCGCGCGGAGCCTCCCGTGACGGGGGAGGCGGGGCTCGCGGCGCTCGATGTGGCCGAGCGGATCCTCGCGAGCGTGGAGGAGAACCGGAGCCGGCAGTGACCACCGTACTTCTTACCTGCGGGGAGACGAGCGGCGAGCAGCACGCCTCGCGGCTCTGTCGCGAGCTCCGGCGGCGCGATCCGGGATGCCGCGTGCTCGCCCTCGGCGGCGCGGATCTCGCGGCGGCCGGCGCGGAGATTCTCCATCCCCTCGAGAAATACGCGGTCATGGGGTTCGGCGAGGTGCTCGCCAAGCTCCCTTCCTTCGCGGCCCTCGAGCGCTCGCTCGCGCGGCGCCTCGCGGGGGGAGACATCGATCTTTTCGTTCCCGTCGATTATCCGGGGCTCAACTTGCGACTCTGTCGCGCGGCGCGTCGCGTCGGCGTCCCCGTTCTCTACTACATCAGCCCGCAGGTATGGGCGTGGGGGGGGTGGCGGGTGCGGGGAATGAGGCGATCGGTAGACCTCATGGCGGTCATCCTGCCGTTCGAGGAAGAGCTCTATCGACGCGCCGGCATTCCCGTCGTATTCGCGGGGCATCCGATGCTCGATGAGACGGGCGCTGCGGCGGTCAAGAGCGCTCCCGAGGATTCGGCGGCTCCCTTCACGGTCATGCTCTTTCCCGGCAGCCGCCGGCAGGAGTTCCGGCGGATGTACCCGGTGCTCGTCGAGACGGCGAGGATCCTCCACGAGCGATTCCCCGCGGCTCGCTTTCGCGCGGGCCTCGCTCCGTTTATTTCCGAAGAGGAGGCGCCGGTCGCGGCTGACATGAGGGATTACCTCGGGGTTACGAGGGACGGCGTGGCCGAGCTCGAGCGTTCCGCGCTCGCCCTAGCGGTTTCCGGCACCATAACGCTGCAGGTGGCCCTCACGGGGACTCCGATGGTCGTGTGCTACCGGACGTCGCCGCTCAATTACCGCCTCGGCAGGCTCCTCGTCCGGGTGCCGTGGATCGCGATGCCGAACGTTCTCGCGGGGCGTCCCCTCGTGCCGGAGTTCATACAGGGGGAGGCCGCGCCGCGACGGATCGCCGAGGCGGCCGCGGCGATCCTCGCTGATCGCGGGCGATACCGGGGGATTTCGGGCGATCTCCTCGATCTGCGGGCGCGGCTCCGCGGACCGGGGGGGGTCGAACGGATCGCGGCGATCGCTCTCCGCATGGCGTCGGGAGAGGCGGCGGAATCGGCCGTCCGTGAAACGGCCGGCGCGGGATGGTGCGGAGAATGAAGGTGCGTCTGCATTCGGGGCTCGCGAGCAGGCTCGGAGCCCTCTTCATCCGCGTTCTCGGCGCCACCTGGCGCGTCGAGTGGCGGGGCGGTGAGCGTCTCGATCTGGCCCGGCGGATGTCGCCGCGGATCGTGTTCGCGTTCTTCCACGGGCGAATGCTCGTGCTGAGCTACACGCATCGCGGACGGAACATACAGGTGCTCGCCTCGCACCACTACGACGGAGATCTCATGGGGCGCGTGATCGCGCACCTCGGTTTCGGTCACCGCAAGGGTTCGACCACGCGGGGAGGCGCGGCGGCCCTTCGCGATCTCGCCGGCGCGCTGCGCGGCGGCTGCGACGTCGGTCTCACGATCGACGGGCCGCGGGGACCGCGCGGCGCGGTTCAGCAGGGCGCCGTGGAGATCGCGAGACTCGGAGGAAGCGCCGTGATAGCCGTCTGCGATTCGGCCCGGCCGCGGCGGCTCATGAAAACGTGGGATCGCCTGCAAATTCCTTTTCCGTTCGCGAAAGTCGTGGTCGCATACGGCGAGCCTTTCCTGGTGCCCTCTGGGGCGGGGAAGGCCGGGCGGGAGGAGCTCCGCGCTCGCCTCGAGCGCGAGCTCCGCGATCTCAGCTCCTCGCTCGACCGGGAACTCGGCTATCGAGGAGCGGACGTGTGGCCCCATGAGAATAGTTGAAAAGTATCCCCTGAAACTGTTGTTCGCGCGTGGAGAGGGCGCATGGCGCCTGTTCCTTCCCGTGCGGCTCGCGCTCGCCGGCCTCTATGGAGCGGGGAGCGCCGCCGCGCGCCTCGGCGCGTCGGCATCGAACCCGCGCCCCATTTCCCGGCTCGTGGCCGGGAGACGGCCGTTCGTCGTATCCGTCGGAAATCTGGTGGCGGGAGGCGGCGGCAAGACGCCGTGCGTCGCGGCGCTCGCAAAGGCGATCCGGGACCGGGGCGGCGTCCCGGCCGTCGTGACGAGGGGGTACGGAGGCGCTTACGAGGGGCGGGGCGCCTGCGTGGCGAGCGGCGGCTCGGACGCTGACCTCGCCCGGCGCTTCGGGGACGAGGCGGCGATCTACCGCTCGAGGGGTATCCCCGTCGTGACGGACGCGAGGAGGAGGCGCGGCGCCGAGCTCGCGGCGGATCTGTTCGCCCCGACGCACATCATTCTCGATGACGCCTTCCAGAACCGGTCCCTCGCCAAGGACCTCGATATACTCCTTCTCGACGCGTCGCGCCCCTTCGACGGAGGATTGCTTCTTCCCGCCGGAGAGCTGAGAGAGCCTCCGAGCGCCGCGCGCCGGGCGGACGCCGTGATATTCACGCGCTCGAGGGAGGAACGGGTTCCGTCCGAGGCTGAACGAATCGTCGCCGGCAAACCCGTCTTCTTCGCCCGCCACGAGCCGGCCCGCCTGATCCGGCGAGGCGGCGGCGGGGAGCCTCTTTCGATCGTTTCGGGGAGGGAGGTTGTGCTCTTTTCCGGCATCGCCAACCCGGGCTCATTCGAGGGGACGGTCGAGGGGCTCGGCGCCATTGCGCGCGTTTCCTTCCGCTACGAGGATCATCGCCGCTATAGCGCACGGGACGCGGAAGAGATCATGGAGGCCGCGGGAGGGGCGGCGCTCATCGTCACCACGGAAAAGGATTTCGTCAAGGCCGCGGAGATCTTTCCACCCGACGCGCCGCTCCTCGCGCTCGCGATCGAGATGAACATACCGGGCATCGAGCGGCTCGTCGCCCTCCTCGGCCTCGAAGGATGAGAATAGCGGGGAGCCCCGCTCGGGGTCCCCTCGGGCAAAAGAAGCGGGGAGCTCTTTTATGAGCTCCCCGCTCTTCTATCGCAAATCGAATCGGTTACCCTGAGAGCTATTGCTGGCTCTTCGTGGTGAGCGGATCGGCGAAGTTCACCGTGAGGCCCGCCGAGAAGCTGACCTCGCGGTCCGTCTGAACCTCGTGGCCGCGGAACGTTATGTTCACGACCGACATGTACTCGATGGACGTGTACATGATGCTGAGGAGCGGATCGACGTTCTTCGCCCCGAATGGCACGAGGAGAATCGATCCGGTCACGAGCTCGCCCGCCGGCACGAGAATGGCCGTCTGGCCGGAGAACGGCTGGACGGGTATGGGGGCAGTGCCGTAAGGCGTGAAGGTGACGTCGTAGTCGGTCACGAGGAAATCGCCGAGGGCGCTCACGTCCGGATCGACGACGCTGTTATACGGCTTGTTGTAGAACGTGACGGAGAGGTAATCCTCGGTGATGTAGTCGTCGTCGGTTTTGTAGGTCGAGCCGTCCCGCTCGTACAGCGAGTCGCCCTGATTGAGAACGTCGCAGAGATAGGGCTCGCCTTCGTTCATGCTGGCGACGTAGACGACCGTTCGCTGATCGTAGTTCGTTTCGTCGGTGCAGCTCAGGAAGAGCGCCGCCAGGATCAACGCGGAGACGGACGCGATGAGATGGATCCGCTTAAACATCGGGTAACCTCCTCCAATGTAACTGGCATCTCAGGCTAGTCAAGCCGAACCCTCGCAATGATTGTGCCAAGACCCCCGGCGGCGGTCGAAGCGTATCTTGTTTGCTATGAACACGATAGGGCCTGGAGCTGGGCTGGAGGCGCTGCTGAGGGGCCGCAACGTGCATATTGCATTTGTTTCTGTTGCGGAGGGGCGAATGGTTTTCTATCATAGTCCATCCCGTCGGAGGAATATCGATGGAAACGGTTCGATGCGACATTCTCGTGCTCGGCAGCGGCGCCGCGGGGCTTTATTTCGCCCTCAAGGCGGCCCGCTTCGCCGACGTCCTCGTCGTGACGAAACGCGAGCTGCGCGAGAGCAACACCTATTACGCGCAGGGCGGGATCGCGTCGGTGACGCACAAGGACGATTCCTTCGAGCGCCACATCACCGATACCCTCGAGGCGGGAGCGGGGCTCTGCCACCGCGAGGCCGTGGAGATCGTCGTGCACGAGGGACCCGCGCGGGTGCGGGAGCTCGCCGACCTCGGCGTCCGCTTCAGCAGGACGGAAAACGGCGACGATCTCGCCCTCGGGCGCGAGGGAGGGCATTCGGCGGCGCGCATCGTCCACTACCGCGACGTGATCGGCCGCGAGCTCGAGACGGCGCTGCTTGCCGCGGTGCGGGCCAACCCGCGTATCGCCGTCCGGGAGGATTGCCTCGCCATCGATCTCATCGGCGGCGCGGACGAGGGAGCCGTCTCGGGTTGCTACGCGCTCGACCGCCGTTCGAAGACGATCCTCGCGATCGTTGCGCCGCATACCGTCCTCGCGACGGGGGGCGCCGGAAAGATATATCTCTATACCTCGAATCCCGACGTCGCCACGGGTGACGGCATGGCGATGGCGTACCGGGCGGGGGCTTCGCTCGCCAATCTCGAGTTCGTTCAGTTCCATCCGACCTGCCTCTATCACCCCGAGGCCAAGTCGTTCCTCATCTCCGAGACGCTTCGCGGCGAGGGAGCGAAGCTCCGGAATCTCGCCGGCGAGGAGTTCGCGAGCCGGTACGATCCGCGGGGCGAGCTGGCGCCGCGGGACGTCGTAGCGCGGGCGATGGACCGCGAGATGAAGCGGAGCGGAGACAAATACCTGCTCCTCGACATCACGCACCGGCCGGCGCAGTGGCTGCGCAAGCGTTTTCCGAACGTGTACGAGAATTGCCTGAAGTTCGGCATCGACATCGCCGTTCAGGCGATACCCGTCGTGCCGGCGGCGCACTACATGTGCGGGGGCGTACGGGTGGACATGAACGGGCAAACGGATCTCGACGGGCTCATGGCCGTCGGCGAGGTCGCCTGCTCCGGCGTGCACGGCGCGAACAGGCTCGCGAGCAACTCGCTCCTCGAGGCGCTCGTGCTCGCCTCCCGCGCCGCCGGGAAGCTCGAGCGCAATGCTGGCCGAGGCACGGCGACGCGCGAGGGAAAACTCGCGCTTCCGGGCGTACGGGATCCCAAGGTGCTCGAAACGGTTATCCTCGATCACGACTGGGATCTAACCCGGCGCGTGATGTGGGACTACGTCGGCATCGTGCGATCGCGGGAGCGCCTCGGGATCGCGCGGGAGCGCATCGGGCAGATACTGGAGACGGCGGAGCGGATCTGGAGCGAGTACGGCGTCTCGGCCGACCTCGTGGAGCTGCGCAACATCGCGCTCGTGTCGAGCCTCGTCGTCGAATCGGCGATCCTGCGCACGGAGTCCCGCGGCCTGCATTACGTCGTCGAATATCCGGATCCCGATCCGGCGTGGGAGCGAGACACCGTCATACGGCGCGGCGCGAAGGGCGAGTGAGGGACGTATGGATCCGATCGAGGAGAATTCCGGACGGACGCGCGATCGCGGCGGGAGGAGGCCCGGGATCGATCTCGGCGGCTATAACTCCGACGCGTACGCGTTCGTGCTGGAGGCGGTGGCCTACACGCTCGGGCGGATGGGCGAGCAGCGCCACATCACGGGGCGCGAGCTCTGCGAGGGGGCGCACCGGCTCGCCGTAGAGCGCTTCGGGCCGATGGCGAAGGAAGTGCTCAATTTCTGGGGCGTGCGTTCGACCTCGGACATCGGGTCCATCGTATTCCGGCTCGTCGAGTCGGGCGAGCTCTCGACGACCGAGGGGGACAGCATCGACGATTTTCTCGACGTGTTCGATTTCAACGAGGCGTTCGAGCGGGACTACTTCGCCTGACGCCGCCGGCGGCCCGCCGTGCAGGAACGAACCGTACATCCGCTGCATCTCGCCGCTCTCGGAAGCACCGCCATCATCTCGCAATCGATCTTCGTCCGCGAGCTGCTCGCCCTCTTCACTGGCACGGAGCTCGCCGTGGGCGGGCTGCTGGCGAGCTGGCTCTTCTGGACCGGCGCGGGCGCGATCGCGGGGGGGCGGGCGGCGGGGGGCGTGGCCGCGAGGCGCGACTTTTTCCGCCTCGCCGTTCTCGTCGCTGCGCTCGCGCCGGTGTCCGTTGTCGGCATCAGGATCGTCCGCTCCGCCATCGTCGTGCCGCCGGGGGCGCTCGCGCCCCTCGGTCCCGCGCTCATAGCGTCGTTTCTCGTCGTCGCCCCGTTCGCGTTCTCGTACGGATCGATCTACAACATGGCGTGCCTCCTGTGGCGGGAGCGGGGGGGGGACATGCGGGAGGGGGTCGCCCGGGTCTACCTCTGGGAGGCGGCGGGGTCGGTGTTCGGCGCCGCTCTCTTTTCGTTCTTGCTCGTGACGTACTTCTCGCAGCTCGAGGCGGCCCTCTTCTCCGGGCTTCTTCTTCTCTTCGCCGTGGCGATGATCCCGCCCCGCCCGCGCCGGCGGGCCGCGCGAACCGCGATCCTCTTCGCCGTCGTCTTCTGCTCGGGGGCGATCGCTCCGAGCGTGGACCGCTGGAGCATCGGACGCGTGTTCCCCGGCTACCGGATCGAAAGGTTTTACTCGTCGAGATTCGGCGAGATCGTCGTGGCCGACAGAGGCGAGGTGCGCTCGATTTTCTCCGGCGGCGCGCGCCTCTACTCGTACCCGGAGCCCGAGCGCGCGCAGGAAGCGGTGCACGTGCCGCTCCTCATGCACCCGGCGCCGAGGAAGGTGCTCCTCATCGGAGGCTCCCTCGGGGGCGGTTGGCAGGAGGCGGTGAAGCACCCGACGGTCGAAGCCGTGGATTGCGTGGAGCTCGACGGGAGCCTCTTCGCTCTCGAGGGCGGGACGGGGTCGCCGCGCGACACGACGGTCGAGCGCGCCGGGGGGGGAGAAGGCGGAGCCTCTCTCGCGCGGCCGGCGCGGGTCCGTTTCATCGCGGGGGACGGGAGGTTTCATCTCGTCTCGCGAAGGGCGCGATACGACGCGATCATCGTATCCGCCCCCGCTCCGGTGAACCTGCAGTGGAACCGTTTTTTCACGCGCGAGTTCTTTGGGGTCGCGCGACGCTCGCTCGAACCGGGCGGCATACTCTCCGTCTCCCATCCGTCATCCGAGAACTTCCTCGGCCTCGAGGCGGCTCGCGCGCTGCGGTGCGTGGAGCTCACTCTGCGGGAGATCATGCCGGCCGTTTCGGCGCTTCCCGGGGGCACGGCGTATTTCGTCGCCGGCGAGGCGCCGTTCGATCCGGCGGTCATTCCGGTTCGCTTCGAGGAACGGGGCATTGATGCCGCATTCGTGAGCGCGGATTACCTGCCGTACCGTTTCTCGCAGGAGCGACTCGAAGAGTTCCGGCGGGACCTCGATGGGGCCGGAGAGACGAGATTGAACAGCGACGGGAGACCGGCGCTTCCTCTCTACGAGCTCGCCGTCGAAGGAAGCAGAATGCGCTCGGGTCTCGCGCGGGGCGTCGGCCTCCTATCGACCGTTCCGGGCACGCTCCCGGCGATCGTTCTCGGGGGCGTGCTGCTCGTCGTTTTCGCATGTGCGCGCGGGACGCTTCGTCCGAGGCTCGGGATCTGGTCGGTGGGTTTCGGAAGCTTCCTGCTCCAGCTCCTCGTGCTGCTCATGTTCCAGTCGCTCTCGGGACTTCTCTACCATGCGATCGTTCTCCTGACCGCTCTCTTCATGGCGGGGGCGGCGGTTGGGGCGTGGGGTTCCATCCGGAGGAAGGGATGGGGAACGGGAACGCTGCGCGTCGTTCATGCCGCCTTTGCGGCGCTCGCGGCGGCGCTCGCCGGTTGCGCCGCGCTGCTCGGAAACCCCGCGGCGTCGTATGGAATAGGATTCGTCGCGCTTCCGTGCCTCGCTCTCGGGGGAGGTGCGCTGACCGGGGCCTACTACCCGATCGTCGTGCGGACGGCGCTTCCGGATGACGGCGGCGCTCCGCCGGCGGTCTTCTACGGCTGGGATCTTTTCGGGGCGTGCGCGGCGGGGGCGGTGGGCGGACTCTTTCTCTTTCCCCTGCTCGGCCTTCCGGGAACGGCGCTCTTCGTCGCGTGCGTGCACGCGCTCGCCGGGTTGCTGCTCGCGGGCCGCCGGTGGTAGCGTCAGCGCAGCCCAAGCTCCTTTTCGGAGAACACCTCGGCGGAGAAGCACTCGATCTTCGTGCCTTTCTCCTTCCATGCGCTCTCGGGGAGGCCCGCCTTGACGCACGTCTGCGCGAGAAAGGTCTCTCGATCCCAGCCCCATTCGACGGCGACCTGCGGCAGGAGCAGCCCGCGTTTCGATCCTCGGGACACGATGAGTCCATGCACGCCGACCACGATCGAGGCCGGATCGGCGACCGCCGTGATGGGGCTCAGAACCGATATCTCGATCTCGAGCCGGGGCAGCTCGGGGGCCGTGACCGGATTGAACCGCCAGTCGCTGAACGCGGCCGCCCTGGCCATCTCCTCGATCGTGTCGAGAAGAGGCTTTACCGCCTCGATATACCCGATGCAGCCGCGGAGCTGCCCGTCCTTGTGGAGCGTCACGAAAGCGCCGCGCTTTTCCCGCAGAACGGGGGAGGGTGGAGGGGAGGGCATCGCCGGCGCCGTCGTGAGCTCGGCGACGATGACGGAGCGGGCGAGCCGCAGGAGATACGCCTTGACCTCGCGCGAGAGATCGGCGGCGGCCGATTGGCGGATCATGGCCGCCGACGCGTAGCCGACCACGCTCCCGCGATCCCCCGTCACGTCTCCGGAGTTGCCGTAGCGGAGGACCTCGCATCTCGTCGCGCCGAGCGCCTTGGCCGCCATCATCGCGGCGGCGGCGGGACCGCCGCCGCACGCCTCGCTTTTTCCGCCCTCGAGATCGGCGAGGAGGGCCTTTGGATCGAAGGCGGCGAGATCCCGCTGAAAGGTCTTGTCGAGGCCCCGCGCCTCGCCCTCGTCGTGAAAGTGCGAGAGGTCGGTGCTCGCGACGACGAGCGCCGAGCGGCCGGCGAGCGCTTCACCGAGGGCCTTGCCGAGCGCCTCCACGACGCGGGGCGACTGATCGCCCATCACGATCGGAACGAGCGTGAAATCTCCGAGCGCGACCTGGAGGAAGGGAATCTGCACCTCGAGGGAGTGCTCGGCGCGTTGCATCGGGCGTACGTCGTGCCCCTTCGAGTCGAGCCTCACGAGGTCGGACTTCGAGGCGACGAGCGCGGCGATGCTTCGATCGACGGGCACGTCGCCGAGGGGAGTGCGGTACGCGGCTCCGGGAAACACGGAGGCGTACGGGAAATACTCCACGTGACTCGGCGAGATAACGACGACGACGTCGTAGTGTTTGCCCCGCACGAGGCGATAGGCATGCGCCGCGATCGATCCGGAGTAGACGTAGCCGGCGTGAGGCGATAGGAGGGCGACGACGTCGCCGTCGAGGGGTATCGCCGCCGCGGTGTCGAGGTACTTCGTTATCTCCGCGCGAAGCGCCGCGGCGTCGTCCGTGTAGAACTGGCCGGCGACGGCCGGCCTGCGGATCGTGGTGTCCATGGCGGTTCCGTCCTTTGGGGCGCCGGCCGCGCCCGCGAGGAGCGCGGCGAGGAGAAAAGCGGCGCCGGCTTTCGGTCGAATTCGCATCGTCAGCTCTCCACCCAGATACCCGGTATCTTTTCGCCGCAGAAACGGCATGCGCCCCCCCGCATCTCGATCGCGGCGAGCCGGTATCCGCTCCGCTCGATGATCCGATTTCCGCACCCGGGGCACAGCGTGTGCTCGGCGGCGTGGCCGGGGACGTTGCCGACATAGACGAATTTGAGCCCGGCCTCGCGGGAGATTTCGTAGGCGCGATCGAGGGCGGACACCGGCGTCGGAGGAAGATTCGCGAGCCGGTACTGCGGATAGAATCGCGAGAAGTGAAGCGGCACGTCGGCCCCGACGCTCGATACGAGCCGGCGGGCCATCTCGCGGATCCGCGACGGTTCGTCGTTCAGCGTCGGCACGACGAGATAGACGAGCTCGAGCCACGTTCCGGCGGCATGGATCGTCTCGATCGTTTCGAGCACCGGCGCGAGCGTCCCTCCGCACACCTCCCGGTAGTACGAGTCGTCGAACGCCTTGAGATCGATCTTGATCGCGTCGACGAGGCCGCAGAGATCGAGGAGCGGCCGCTTCCGGATATAGCCGTTCGAGACGACGACGCTGCGGATCCCCTTCGCCCGGGCGATCCGCGCGATGTCCTGCACGTATTCGATGAAAACGATGGGCTCGCCGTACGTATAGGCGATCGACGGCGCGGACGCGGCGGTGGCCCGGACGACCATGGCGTTCGGAGAAACGCGGTCAGCGTCGATCTCCTCGGGGCTCGACTGCGAGATCTGCCAGTTCTGGCAAAACTTGCAGTCGAGGTTGCATCCCGCCGTCGCGATCGAGAGGGCCTGCGTTCCGGGAAGCACGTGGAAGAACGGTTTCTTCTCTATCGGGTCGAGGTGAACGGCGCACGGGCGGCCGTGAACGAGCGTGCGGAAAACGCCGCCGCGGTTTTCCCGTACGCCGCAGTGGCCTCGACGGCCGTCGGATACGACGCATTCGCGCGGGCAGAGGAGACAGCGCACGCGGCCCCCGGGAATGGATTCGTAGTAGCGGGCCTCGACGGGGAGATCGGCGGCGAGGGTCGAAGGCGCGATGAGACGCCCGGCCGCGGCGGATGCGAGAAGCGCCGCGGACCCGCCGATAAACGCCCTGCGGGTGAGGGCCGGCCCGAAAGGCCGCGGGGGGGAGGCGTGTTCGACCGGCTGTGTGTCAGGCTGGGGCATGACGGCGCTCCGTCGGCGAGATGCCTGTGAATTGCTCGGCGATTCGCTGCCGGAAGGATAGCAGAGCCCGCGTTCCATTGCAAGATTGCGCGGCGCGGGAGAGCGGTGGGGACGCCTCGCTAGGAGCGTCCCCCGATCCGCATGAAGGACGCCCGTATCGCCTCGGCGGTTCCGGCGGGGAGGGATCCGACGCAGTCCGCCGTCGCCGAGGCGCCGCGCTCCTTCGCGCCGGAGGCGGCTATCACGATGCGGTCGACCGCGGCCCCCGAGGAGCCCTCGAGCGTGATCGTGACGAGCGGCTCCGCGACGCGCGGATCGCCCGGATCGAGCGGCTCGGCGAGGATGCGTTCGAACGTGGTGGATGCGAGCTGGCGCAGCAGCGCGTTGACCTCCCACGAGCGAATCCCGGTCGAATCGGCTTCCGCGGTGATCCATTTCGTGCCGGCCCGGCGGAAAACGACGCTCGTATCCGGCGTTTCGTAGCGCAGGACGCGCACCGAATCCTCGGCGAAGAAGGCGAGGTTCAGGGCGCGGAGATTTTCCGGGGTCCAGTCGAAGGCTTCGAGAAAGCGCTCCTCGAGGAGAACGACCCTGTCGAGACCCTCGCGAACGGTGTGCACCTTGTCGCCGCTCTTCGAGCCGAAGGAGATGCGCGTGGTGGTTTCGCCCCGGCGGCCGAGCGCGAGGCTCCCGTAGGGGGAGGCGAGGCCGTAGGGAGCGAGCGTGTCGACGTCCTCGCGGACGAACCCGTAGATGATCGCGTCGGCGAGCGCGTCGACGTACGGTTCGATTCTCAGCCGGTCGGCGCGGGTCCTGTGGCCGGCGAACCACCAGTATCCGCCGTCCTTCAGGAGACGCAGGGTGCGCGATCCTCTCGCGATCGCGAGCGAGTCGATCCCTTCGAGGCCTCCCGGGAGGAAGTTCTTGTCCCGGAGGTGGAAGAGATTCTTGTTCATCACGTTGTGCGTGATCTCGCTCGAGATGAGCACGGGGCCGGAGGCGCCGATACGAACGTAGCTGTTGGAGCTCGTCGGCGTCTTGTCTCCGACGAAGAGCGTCTCGGGGGGCGCCGCCCCCGCCCGTCTGATGATGAGCGTGGCGAAAGGATCGACGAGTCCGTAATCGGCGAGATTACCGGGTTCGTCGATCTTCGCGCCCCGGCGCCCCGGCACGACCTGTCCGATGAAGGCGGTGATCGTGGGGACGTCTCCGGGGGAGGCGACGGGATCGACGATCCGCCAGTCGTCCCCGTCGTGTTCCACCTCGATCCGCTCCCTCTGGGGATTGATGAGCGTGAAGCCCGCGAGATCCTTCATTTCATAGAGAAAGAGCTTCGTGCTCTCGAGGCGCGCGCGTTCCTTGGCGGCGCGGGAGCGCTCCTCGACGAAAAAGTAATACGCCGCGACGGCCGCGAGCGTCGCGACGAGGATCCAGGTCGTGGGCTTGAAACGCATCGCGGCCCTCCTCTAGGCGCTCCGGCGCCGGTGGTAGATGACGAGGGCGCCGGCGAGGAGCACCGCCGCCGGCAGCCCGACGACGGGGAGCCAGAATACGACCTTCCCCTGATTGGCCGAGATGACGACCGGTTGGCTCACCGGACTGCGTGGGCGCACGGCGATGAGATCATCCTCCTCGGCGAGCCACCCGATCGTGTTGAGAATGAGATCCTTGTTTCCCGAGAGCGTGAAGGAGGCGTTGGCCGCGAAATCGCTGTCGCCGAACGCGGCGATCTTGCCCCGCCGCGGTTTGGTCTCGATGACCGGAGCGGCGGGAGCAATCTCCCGCGTGGCGACGAGGGCCACGTCCACCGGCCCCGCGGCGTCGCTCTCGGGATCGAACTGGGTCTTTCCCGCGAGCACGTCGCTGAGGTTCGTTTCTCCGTAGGCCGAGGCGCCCGTCGATGCGAGCACCGTGACCGAGAGCGACGGATCGTCCCCGGCGGAGGCGCGCAGAGCGCGCGCCTGCGGGAAGAACGAGGCGAAGCGGAAGTCGCGCGCGATCGGGTGGTCCCCGTAGCTGTTCACGACGGGGGTCAGATAGTTGCCCGCGACGAGCTTGCCGAAGCGGTCGACGACGACGGTGTTCGTCGCCTCGATGCCGTAGGCGGCCAGCAGTCCGGCGAGGTTCGGAACGTCGGTCATCGGATCGACGAGAACGAGCGCCGCGCCGCCGCGCGCGAGATACCTTTCGATTAGCCGAACTTCCTCGGGAAAGAGATCCTTCTCGGGCCCCGCGACGATGAGCACGGCGCAATCGGCCGGCATCGAATCGCGGAGCGCGAGATACGGCCGGATCCCGTAGCCCTCCGCCTCGACGGCGGCCTTGAGCTGGCCGAGCCCCGCCGGCTCGAGATCGTCGATCGATTTTTCCCCGTGCCCCGTAAGGGCGTAGACGACCTTTTTCTCCAGTCTCGTGACCTTGAGGATCGCGTTCGTGACGGCGTCCTCGCTCACGGCGAAGAGCCTCTCCTCGCTGCCGCCGCTTTCGACGACGATTGTGTTGTACTGAGTGATCTTGAAGCGCCGCGCCGCGACGGGATCCGTGTCGGGATCGACGAAGGAGTACCGGACGCGCGGGCTCTCGGCGGCGTAGGATTTGAGGAGATCGTCGAGCTCGGCGCGCCCCGGAGAAACGTCCTTGAAGAAGCAGGTGAAGGAGACGTTCCGCTCGAGGCCGTTGAGGATCTTCAGCGTCTGCTGGGAAAGGGAAAATCTCCGGTTGCGCGTCGTGTCCAGATATCCGCTGTGCCGCGTGGCGATGGTCTGCAGAAAGACGAGTATCGCGGCGAACGCGAGGATCGATACGGCGGCGTTGATCCCGAGACGGGCGCTGCGCCGCGAGCCCTCGGTGCGCTCGCCGCGGAGGCTCATCGCGACGGACGCCGCGACGAGGGCGAGCCCGGCCGCGAGCGGCAGCGCGGCCGCCCAGCCGCTCGACGAGAGGATGCCGTAGGTGACGGCCCCGATGAGCGTGAGCACGAGGCCGGCCGGACCGATGAGCTTCTTGATCCGTTGCATCGTCAGCTCCTCCAGTGTGTCGAGTCGAGGGACCGCATCGTCAAAAAGAGGAAGAAGGCCGTGAGAAAGATATAGTACGTGACGTCCTCGAGGGCGACGAGCCCCTTCGCGAACGAGTTGTAATGCTCGAGCAGGGAGAACTGCGAAATGACCTTCGAGAAGGTCTGCCCGACGAAGGGCGCCGCCCAGCCGATGATGAGGAAGAAGAGCGAGAGCCCGAAGGTCGCCGCGCCGGCGACGATCTGGCTGGAGGTCAGGGAAGAGAAGAAGATCCCCATCGCAATGAAGGTGCAGCCCATGAGGAAGAGACCGACGTAGCCCGTGACGATCGGGCCGGGCTCGGGGTCGGAGTAGACGGCGAGCAGCACGGGATAGACGAAGGTTCCCGCGAGCATGACCGCGAAAACCGTGAGAGCGGCGAGATACTTGCCGGCGACCGCCGCGAAATCGCTCACGGGATAGGTGAGGAGCAGCTCGAAGGTTCCCTGCCGCTTCTCCTCGGCGAGAAGCCTCATCGTGAGGAGCGGAAGCGAGAACAGCAGCACGATGCTCATGTTTCCCATGAGCGGCCGCATGACCCCGTCGATGAGGTTGAGCTGGCCCGCGAGGTTCGGTTGCTGCGCCGCCTGAAAGGACAGGTAGTTGTAGTAGCGGAAGAAGTTGTAAAAGAAGTACCCCGAGAGCGCGAGAAAGAGCCCGATCATGACGTACGCCGTCACCGACTGGAAATAGTACTGCATTTCCTTGCGGTATATCGCCGCGACCGATCGCATTCAGCCCACCTCCTCCGTCACGAGCTGCAGGAAGATATCCTCGAGCGAGAGCTCCTCGCCGTGGATCTCGAGGAGCGGCACGCCGCCGCCGACGAGGACGCGCACGATCTCCTCGCGCGAGTCGCGATCGCTCGCGCATTCGATCTCGATGGAGCGGACGCCGCCGGCGGGCGGGGCTTCTTTCACGGACAGCACGCCGTTGATTCCCCCGACGAGCGCCGCCGCATGGTTGGAGGGGGCGGCGTCGCGCACCTTGAGCTTCAGCCGGGACGATTTCGCGAGGCGCGCGCGCAGGTTGTCCGGCGTATCGACGGCGACGAGCTCCCCCCGATTGATGATGATCACCCGGCTGCAGACCTGGCTTACCTCGGGGAGAATATGGCTCGATAGGATGACCGTTTTCTCTCCGCCGAGGCCGCGGATGAGCTGGCGGATCTCGATAATCTGCTTGGGATCGAGGCCGAGAGTGGGCTCGTCGAGTATGAGGAGCTCCGGATCGTTGAGCGTCGCCTGCGCGATGCCGACGCGCTGCTGGTATCCCTTCGAGAGCTTCGAGATCGTTCGGCGCGGCACCCCGTCGAGGCCGCACCGCTCGATCGCGCGATCGACCTCGGCGCGGCGGGAGGGGACGGGCACGCCCTTCATATCGGCGACGAACTCGAGGTAGCCGCGGACCGACATGTCTCCGTAGAGCGGATTGCGCTCGGGGAGATACCCGATGCGGCGGCGGACCTCCATGGAATCCTCGATGATGTCGTGCCCGAACACCTTCGCGGTCCCCGCCGTCGGAGGCAGGTAGCAGGTGAGCATTTTCATCGTCGTCGTTTTTCCGGCGCCGTTCGGTCCGAGGAAGCCGAGGACCTCCCCTTTGCCGACCCGGAAATTGAGGTTCTTCACGCCGACGTTCGTCCCGTAGTACTTGGTCAGCCGGTCAACCTGAATCATCCGTTTCTCCTCCCGGACGCCTCGTCCCGGACGAGGGAAGCTGGCGAATTCCCGTTCGGTATGAGAGTGATTAACATATACAGGAAACGTCTCCCTGTCAAATCTCCGCTCCGCCCGTCCGCCCACGGCCGAGCGGTCCGATTTTTGTGCAACTCGCCCCGCCGGATGGCGTAGAATGGATACTCGGTCGTTCCTGATTCGAAACGGAGAGGAGCAGCATGAAACGATTTACGGCGGCGATGCTCGTCGCGGCGGCGCTCACCGGCGCGGCCGCGGAGGCCCATGCAGGCGAAAATCTCTGGCATTCGGTGTTTCTTCCCGGCTGGGGGCAATCGCGGGCCGGGCATTACGGCCGCGCCGCGCTTTTCGCCGGGGGAGAGGTGCTGTCGCTCCTGGCGCTCGCCATCGGGGACGTGCAGTACGATCGAGCGGTCGAGCAGTACGACCGGGCGAAGGCGGCATACCTCGCGAGCGACTACATCGGCGACGCGATCGATGAGTATGACCTCATGCTCGAGAAATGGGACGATGCGGAGAGCCTGCAACGGTACCGGCAGATAGCGCTCGGCGCCGCGATCGGCGTCTGGGTCGTCAACGTCGTCGATATCGCGCTCTTCGACGAGAGGCGGGAGCCGCCGCTCGCGCTGGCGCCTCGCGGGGATGGATTCACGGTCACAGCGTCGCTCTCATTCTGAAAAGGGGAAGCCATGAACCGATCGCTTGTGCTCGCGCTCCTCTTCGCCGCGATCCTCTTCGTCTCCTGCGGCAAGGAGCACGCCGATCTGCCTACGTCGTTCGTCTACACGCCCCTTCCGGCCCCTTCAAACGTGGAGGCCGAGGCGGGAGCGGAGCGATGCACGCTGTCCTGGAGCTTCCCGGTCGAGGCGATGGCGGACGTCCGGGAGTTTCGCGTGTACGAGTATTTCGCCCTCTACGATCAGCTCCAGCTCATCGGAACGACCTCCGATACCTCTTTCGTCGACTCGCTCCTCGTCGGCAATCTCTATTACTGTTTCAGGGTTTCGGCGGTCGATCTCGACGGTTTCGAGGGCTGGCGGAGCGACACGTGCTGCGCCTTCGTGACGACGGGGCCGTGACGGTAGGGGACGGCGCGGCGCGAGAGGGGAAGCGGCTTCCGCCGTTTCCCCTTTTTATTGGCACGAAAGGTGCAAATATCGCGTGGACACATTCCGAAAGGCCGTATCATGAGCGAACCGCGGAAAAGCGAAACATCCGGAGCGGGAGCGGCGGCGTCGGCCGGCGCAACAGTGCATGAAGCCCGCACGCTTCACCGCGTCATGCTCACGGGCGTCAGGAGCGAAATGGAGACTTCGGACTCGTTCGCGATAAAGTTCTCCATTCTCGCCAAGGCGCCGCTTCCGAGGGTGAAGCAGCTCATGCGGTCGCTCCCCGTCGCCCTCTGGACGGGAACGAGCAAGGGGAAGGCCGAGCAGATTCTCGAGCTCGTCGAAGAGGCGGGAGGGAAGGGAAGCATCGTGCAGACGGCCGCCGTCGCGCCGCGTCCGGCGGAAGACCCGAAGGTGGCCTCTACGAAATGCGCCTGCTGCGGATTTCCCATGAAGGAGGGCGCCGAGCGCTGCGAATTCTGCCGGACCGCCGTCGGGGAGAGCGCTGTTGAAAAGCTGCACTGGACCGCCGCGAAGAAGCGAAAGGGCGTTCCACGCGCGAGGCTCGTCGTCTACCTCTGCATCATCGCGGTGGAGATCGTCGTTCTTCTCGCCTGGCGGTGAGGCCGGGCCCGCGAGTTCCGCTCACATGAGATTTCCCTGGGGAGGCGCCGGCGCGATCCGCCGGAGCGACGGATAAGCCTCGACGAGGCTGCCGGGAATCTCCGAGATGTTCTGACCGAGCATCGATTTCATCTGAAAAGCGTTCACGAGGGCCTGGCCGCGAAAATGGTTGTTCGTGATGATGTAGAGGTCCTTGACCTTTCCCGCCATGCGAACCGCGCGGTCCCGCCACTCTGTGAGCTCGTCGTCGTGGTATAGATAATCGTAGCGCTCGTCCCGGCCGGCGTCGGCGCGGAACCAGCTCCGGTAGTTGCGCCCATGGAGCCGGATGTAGCCGAGCCGCGAGTCGGTCACGATCTCCGAGGGCGGCATCGAGGCGCCGATCACGGGCTGATCGATGTTGCAGAACGCGAGTCCCGCCTCGGCGAGGAAGGCGCAGACGCCGGGGGTGTGCCACGTTGCGTGGCGGAGCTCGACGGCCGCGGGAACCCCCGCGAACCATCCGCCGAGCGAAGCGAGGAGGCGCCTCGACTCGGTGGAGTCCCGGAAGGACCAGGGAAACTGCAGTAGGAAGGCGCCGAGAGTGCCGCGCTCGAGGAGCGGATCGAAGAGCCGGATAAATGAGGCGGCGTCCTCGGCGCTACCCGCCCGCTCGTGCGTGAAGCGCTGGAGCGCCTTGACGGTGAAGGTGAACCCCGGCCGCTCGGCGATCCTGTCGGCCCAGCTCCGTACGGTGCGGGGGGAGGGAGCTCGATAGAAGGAGCTGTTGAGCTCGACGCAGTCGAACCACCGCGCGACGGTCAGGAGCTCGTCTACCCGGCGCCCCGGAGGGTACACGGGCCCCACCCAGTCCCGATAGGACCATCCGGCCGGCCCGATGTGCGTCGCCCCCGTCGAGATCACGGCGTAACCTCCGTGGCGAGCATAGCGGCGGGCGCGTCCCGCCGGCAATCGTTTTTCATTTTGAAAAGGGGCGCTCGATGCGGTATAACGGCGGCATGGATGAGAGTTCCAGACGGATGAGGGATCGCGCGCTCATCGCGGCGATTATCCTCGCGGCGGCCGCCCTTCGCCTGACCCGGCTCGGGGCCCAGTCGCTCTGGGTCGACGAGATGCTCTCCCTCAAGGCGTTTTCGGCTCCCGAGGGAGTCTCGTTCTGGAAGAAGCTCCTCTACGACGTCCACGGGCCCCTCTACTCGTTCTTCATGCATTTCTGGAGCATGGTCTCCACGACGGAGGCGTGGCTGCGCCTGCCGGGCGCCGCGGCCGGGATAGCCACGGTCTACCTCGTCTACCGGTGGCTCGCGCGCCTCGGGGGGCTCTCCACAGCCGTGCCCGGCGCCCTCTTTATGGCGTTGAGCCCGCTTCACCTGTATTACTCGCAGGAGGTGCGCTTCTATTCCTTTCTCGCGTTTTTCTCCGTGGCGGCGGCGATCGCGTTCGAGCGGTTCCTGCGCGAGCCTACGACGAGAAGCGGGCTCCGTCTCGGCCTTATGCTCTCGCTCGCGTGCCTCGCGCATTTCTCGGCGCTCTTTCTCGCCGCGGCCTTTTTTCTCTATCTTCTCTTCACGAAGAGACTGCGGGGGGCTCATCTCCGCGCGGGAGCGGCCGGAGCGGCGCTGCTCGCGCTCGCGGCATCTCCCTGGATTTATCGCGAAATCTCGTACATCGGGAGCATCAGGGTGGTCGACGTTCAGGAGCTCCGCGTCGAGGAGCGGCTGCGGGGAGAGCTCACGCTGAGCCGCTGGTCGTATCCGTATCTCGTCTACGCCTTTTCGGCGGGGTACTCGTTCGGGCCTTCGCTCCGCGAGCTGCACGGTCCGGGGTCGCCCGGCGGAACGCTGGCCGCTCATGCGGGCGCGCTGGCGGCGGTGGCCGCGGTTTTCGGCCCGCTTGCCCTGGCGGGGCTCGTGGGCGCCGCGCGGCGGCGCCGGCTCGGCTACTTCATCATCGTGATCGCCGTCGCGTTGGGGGCGGCGACCGCCGCGACCGCGCTCAACGTCAAGGTCTTCAACGTCCGCTATCTGCTCTGCGTCTTTCCGTTCTACATCGGGCTTCTCGCCCTGGGACTCCCGAAACGGCGGATTCCGCGCTCGCTGGCCATAGCCGCGGTCTCGGCCGTCATGCTCGCGTCCGATTGGAATTACCACGCCGATCCGGCGTATGCGCGCGAGGACGTGCGCTCGGCCGCCGCGATCGTGGGGCGCGAGGAGCGGCCGGGAGACCTCGTCTTCGTTCCGACCGTTCATGACGTATTCCGGCACTATTACGGCGGCTCGAACGAGATCCGAGTGATCTATCCGGCGGATCTCGGAAGGGAAAGGCTCGGACGGCGCGTCGCCGCGGCGTTCGCGGAGCACTCCCGCATCTGGTACGTTCGAAGCCGGGGTTGGGCCGTAGACCCGGATGGCCTTCTGCCGGGTGCCCTTTCGGCGGGCGGAAAGCTGACCGGAACGTGGGAAGCTCCGGGCGTCGCCATCATGTTGTACGAGAGATAATCACGCCATCTAATTGACAAAAATGAAGATTGGTGGCTCGACCACTGTTCTCGAAGGCGTGGCCGATGGCTCGCCGGTGAGCCTCGTCTCGAGCGCCCGGTCGGAGCGGGGGGTGACAGGACGAGGAATCCGAATATAATGATAGTAGTGGTGTTCTCCTTCGTTTTATCCCCTTCTCGAGGAGGGTGCCATGAAGCGACTGCCGATCTTCTTCGCCGTCATGCTGCTCGTCTGGTCCGGCTGTTCCTGCAAATCGGCAACGGAGCGCGCGAGCCTCGTCGCGAGCGATTCGCGGGATGATTACGTGGATCTCCATCCCGATTGCCGTTTCGGCGATCTCATCCGCGAGGGGGAGATTGCGCGCGGCATGAAAGTTGAGGAGGTCATCGCCGCGTGGGGAATGCCGAATGTCTACGCCGTCTCGAAGAAATCGCCCGCGGAGCACTGGATATATTACATCCGGGACCGCGAGGCCCTCTTGATGCTCATTTATACCCTCACCTTCGAGGACGATACGTTGCGCGTCTGGGATATCGACCAGAAGCGCTTCACGAGCCAGGGCATCGCCACCTACGTCGAGGAGCGTCCGTCGACGCTGCCGACCGGAGCGATCCTACCGGACAAGAAACGCTGACCGAAACGGGGGCGCAGGCACTCAAGACCCATCGGCGTTCGAGGATATTTCCCAGGCGAACGCCGAGCGCGCCCCCGATCGTCAATTCCCTCCCTTTTTCAGTTTGACATCCCGGCGGGGGCGAACGTATTCTCTCGACTAATCTTACTCGTGCGGCGCGGGGAGCATCTGCGAAAGGACAGGGCACGTGTCAACTGATCATCGTCTACTCGCCGCGGGGGACGAGCGCGATCCGATGCGGGAGCTGCACGACCTCCTGAGGGGCGATTCGCCGTCGAAGGGGCGTCTCAGGATGCCGTCCGAGCTCACCTGGGAGCCGCCGACCGACGTCGTCGAGACGGACGACGAGATCGTCGTCACGGTCGACATCGCGGGGATGGATGGCAAGGATATGAGCGTCGTCACGGACGGGGCCACGCTCCGCGTGCGCGGCACGCGAAGGGCGTCGACGACGCCGGGGGTCAAGCATTTTCACCAGCTCGAAATCCGTTCCGGTCCGTTCGAGCGCGCGATTGTGCTCCCGTCCCGCGTCGATCCCGGGAAGGTGTCGGCGCAATATACGAGGGGCTTGCTCGAGGTGCGCATACGCAAACTCGCCCCGTCGGAGTACGTGAAGCGCGTAAAGATCGATTGAGGAGTCCGCCGAGGCGCGTTCGCACATGGGTAGCGATATCGACAAGATTGCCGAAGGAAGCGACCTGCTGCGCGAGATTCCGAACGAGCTCGCGATCGTTCCGATCAACGACGCCGTCGTGTTTCCGTACATGCTCATCCCGCTCATCCTCACCGACGCGAGCCTGATCCGGATCGTCGACGAGGCGCTCGCGGGATCGAAGATCGTCGGCGTCTTTACCCAGATCAACAAGGAGCTGCAGAATCCGGGCCCCGCGGACATTTACCGCAAGGGGAGCGCGCTCCTCATCCAGAAGATGGCGCGTTTTCCCGACGGGCACGTTCGGATCATAGGGCAGGGGCTCGCGCGGATAGAGATCAAGCGGTTCACCGACGAAACGCCGTTCATGCGGGCCCGCGTCGCGATCGCGTCCGAGCCCGATCGCCGCGACGACCGCGCCAAGGCGCTCATGCGGACCGCCGTCTCGACGTTCTTCTCGATCGTCGACGCGGCGGAGAGCTATCCGGAGGAGATCAAGAGCATCGTGGCGGGCATCAGAAGCCCCGGCAGGCTCGCCGATCTGCTCGCCGCGAATCTGCCGATGGAGATTCCCGACAAGCAGAAGGTTCTCGAGATCATCGATCCCGTGAAGCGCCTCGCCTTCGTGTACGGGTTCATCTCGAACGAGCTCGAGATCGTCAAGATCGGCGAGAAGATCAAGCACGACGTCCGCAAGGAGCTCGATCGGGAGCAGCGCGAATACTACCTGCGCCAGCAGATGCGGGCGATCCAGAAGGAGCTCGGGGAGGAGGACAGCGGGGTGGAGTCGGACGAGCTGCGGGAGCGCATCGACCGCGCGGAGATGCCGGCGGCGGCGCGCGAAACGGCGCGCAAGGAGTGGGGGCGACTGCGGAAGATGTCGCCGAGTTCGGCGGAGTACGTCGTCGCGCGCACCTATCTCGACTGGCTCCTCGAGATTCCCTGGGAGCGGACGACCGAGGACAAGCTCGACATCGCCCGGGCGCGGCGCATCCTCGACGCCGATCATTACGACCTCGATCAGGTCAAGGAGCGAATTCTCGAGTTTCTCTCCGTCAAGCGTCTCCGGCGCAGCTCCAAGGGATCGATCCTCTGCTTCGTGGGTCCGCCCGGAGTCGGCAAAACCTCCCTCGGCAAGAGTGTGGCGCGCTCTCTCGGACGGCGCTTCGTGCGCATGTCGCTCGGCGGCATACGAGACGAGGCCGAGATTCGCGGCCACCGGCGCACGTACATCGGCGCGCTGCCGGGCAGAATCATTCAGGGGATCCGGACGGCGGGGTGCTGCAACCCCGTGTTCATGCTCGACGAGATCGACAAGCTCGGCGCCGATTTCCGCGGCGATCCGGCCGCGGCGCTCCTCGAGGTGCTCGACCCGGAGCAGAACGTCTCGTTCGAGGATCATTACATCAATATCCCCTTCGATCTCTCGCGCGTCATGTTCATCACGACTGCCAATGTCCGCGACTCCATCCCGGCGCCGCTCCTCGATCGCATGGAGGTGCTCGAACTCCCCGGGTACATCACGCACGAGAAGATACGGATCGCCAAACGCTTCCTTGTGCCCCGGCAGCTCGAGGAGAGCGGTCTGCCGGCCCGCTCGCTCGTCTTCGAAACGGAGGCGCTCGCGCGCATCGTCGAGCGCTATACGCGCGAGGCGGGGGTGCGCGCCCTCGAGCGCTCGATCGCCTCGATCGCCCGGAAAACGGCGCGCCGCATCGTGGGCCGAAGCCGTGGTCCGTTCCGCGTGACGGGCGCCAACCTCAAGCGCTGGCTCGGTCCGGAGGAGTTCCCCGAGGAGGAGATGCTCGGCGCTCCCGCGGTGGGGGTCTCGACGGGGATGGCGCGGACGGCCGCCGGCGGAACGATCCTCTTCATCGAGGCGCTTCCCGTATCGGGCGGAGGGAAGCTCAAGCTCACCGGGAATCTCGGCGAGGTCATGAAGGAGTCGGCCGAGGCGGCGCTCAGCTACGTGAAGTCGCGGTACGCCTCCGCCGAAGCGACGGTCTTCGCGACGCACGACATTCATCTCCACGTGCCGGCCGGCGCCGTGCCGAAGGACGGCCCGAGCGCGGGAGTGGCGATCGCGGCGGCGCTGGCGTCTCTCGCGCTCGACCGGCCCGTGCGGAACGACGTGGCCCTCACCGGCGAGGTCACGCTCACGGGAAAGGTGCTGCCCGTCGGCGGCATCAGGGAAAAAGTGATCGCGGCGCATCGCGCCGGCATACGCGAAATCGTGCTCCCGCGCGTCAACGCGAAGGATCTCGAGGAGATTCCCGCGCGCATAAAACGGGGGCTCCGGTTCAGGTACGTCGACCGCGTCGACGAGGCGGTATCGCGGGCGCTCGCGTCGAAAGAGCGGCGCCCGGCGCGCCGCGCGGGAAGAAGGTGACCGCATGGAGGATGAGACCGGCGGCAGAAATCTCGTTCCGCGCCTCGTGTCGCGGTTCGTGAAGAGCTGGGGGAAGGCGCACACGTTCGAGCTTCCCGGCGGCATCGCGAACGCAACGTCGCTCCTCTTCATCGACTCGGGGGACGTGGTCGATCTCCTCTTCGCAGCCCCCGTCGTCAACTGCTTCGCGGTGCGGTTTCCGCACATCAGGACGACGATGCTCGTGCAGGGCGCCGATAGCGAGCTCGTCAAGGGGCTCATGCGGGTCAGCGCCATCATTTCGTACGAGAGCAAGCAGCTCAAGATTCATTCGACCGATTACCTCACCCTCGCGAGGAAGCTGCGCGGGAAAGGGATCGACGCCGTCATGCTCCTCGATCGCCGCTTTTCGCTCGAGCGGCATCTGCTGGCGTTCGCGACGGGGGCGCCGGTGCGCATCGGTTTCGCGCATCCGCTCGCGTATCCGTTCGTGAACTGCGAGATCCGCGTGGCCGACGGCGGATACGAGGGAAAGAAACTGCCGCGCATCCTTCAGACGCTCGGCCTCGGGCTCGAGCCGGGATGGGACGAGGTGTCGCTCGTGCCGCGCGAGATCCAGCACGCCCGCCAGCTCAAACATTTCTGGAAGCCGGAGCGGGATCTGCTCATGGTCGGTCTCGATCCGTCCGTCGGCAAGACGAAGCATCACGTGATTCCGGAGATCATCGCCTACCTCGCGAACAACCTCGCGAGTCGCCGCCGGGCCAAGTTCGTGCTCTTCGGAAACCCCTGGGACGAAAAGCTCATGCGCTCGCTATCGCAGGATCTGCGGGGGGAGATCCTCGACCTGCGGCCGTCGAACCTCACGGAGACGGTCGCGCTCCTGTCGCAGTGCGACCTCTTCCTTTCCGGCAACACGAACCTCTTCCATTTCGCGGCGGCGCTCGGGGTCCCGACGATAGGGCTCTTCACGAGGTACGACCGGCAGGGCTGGGTGCCGGAGGGCGCTCCCCGCGTGCGGATCCTGCAGGGAGTCCGCGGGGAGAAGCTCTCGCTCAAGGAATTCTTCTCGAATGTCGAAGAGGTGCTCGAAGCCCGGGCGGAAACCGCTCCGCAGGCCTGAGCGAGGTGCGAGACGGTGTCCGATTCGCGGTTTTCCAATACGTACACGAGGCTCCTCGCCTACTTGTTGCCGCACTGGCGGCTCGCCGTCCCGCTCTTCGCCGCGAGCGCGGTCTTCGCCGTCCTCGGCGGCGTGCAGCTCGCGCTCATACCGCCCTTCCTGCACATCCTTTTCGGCGGGGGCTCGCCGCCCGCCGGGGCGGCGGGCGGGGGAGCGATGCACGGCGTTCCGCTCCCGGCGGCGGTGTCGGCCGCCAAGGACGCGATCGTCGCGGCGGGGAAGGGCATCATCTACGTCGGCTCGCCGATCGAGCGCCTCGCGCGCTTCTGCACCATTCTCCTCGTTCTCATGATCGCGAAGAACCTGTTCGGTTACCTCAGCACGTACCTCACGATCAGCCTCGAGCAATCGGTTCTCTACCGCATCCGCCGCGACCTCTACTGCAAGATGCAGTCGCTGCCGCTTTCGTACTTCGACCGGCAAAAGACGGGGCACCTCATCTCGCGCATCACGAACGACGTGACGAACCTGCGGGGCGTGATCGTGGGATCGCTCGCGAGCATCGTTCAGAACGGCCTCATGGCGGCGATCGCGATCGTCATCGTGTTTCTCACCTCATGGAAGCTCTCGCTGCTGACCCTCGTGCTCATGCCGCTCAACATCCTGCTCATTGGCGTCATCAGCCGCAAGCTGCGTAAGGGCTCCCTGCGGGCGCAGGAGCGGATGGCGGATATGACGGCGGTGCTGCAGGAGACGATCTCGGGCGTCCGGGTCGTGAAGGCGTTCGGCATGGAGGAGTTCGAGAGACGGAAGTTCGATTTCTTTAACCGGAAATATTTCCGGGACTATCTCAAGATGCGCCGCTACGCCGAGCTCGCCTCGCCGACGAGCGAGACGCTCGGCACGCTCGCGAGCGTCGTCATTCTCTGGTACGGCGGCCAGCTCGTGATCCGCGAGAGCCTCGATCCGGCGAACCTCATACTCTTCGTCGGGGCGATGCTCTGGGTCATCAATCCGGTGAAGAACCTCAGCAAGCTCAACAGCGTCGTCCAGGAGGGGCTCGCGTCGGGGGACCGCATTTTCGAGATACTCGATCTCGAGGCGGAGCACGACGTCGAAGACGGCGCCTCGATCGAGGGGCTGCGCGACCGGATCGAATACGAGGGGGTCACGTTCGGATACGGCGGGGGCGTGGAGGTCCTGAGCGGCGTGAGCTTCACGATCCGTCGCGGGCAGGTCGCGGCGCTCGTCGGGGCGAGCGGCGCGGGGAAGTCGACGATCGCCGATCTGCTCCCGCGATTCTACCGCCCGACCGCGGGCCGGATCCTCATCGACGGGGTCGACGTCGCCGGCATAAGGCTTCCGTCGCTCCGCGCGCTCATGGGCATCGTCACGCAAGAGACGATTCTCTTCAACGACACGATTCGCAACAACATCGCGTACGGAATGGCCGATTGCCCCGCGGAGGCGATCGAGCGGGCGGCCGAGGCGGCCAACGCGCACGAGTTCATCGCGGCCATGCCGAAGGGATACGACACGGTCATCGGCGACCGCGGCGCGCAGCTCTCGGGTGGCCAGCGGCAGCGCATCGCGATCGCGAGGGCGCTCCTCAAGAATCCTCAGATACTCATCCTCGACGAGGCGACGAGCTCGCTCGACATCGAGAGCGAGGCCCTCGTGCAGGAAGCGATCGAACGGCTCATGAAAGGACGCACCAACCTCGTCATCGCCCACCGTCTCTCCACGATCCGAAACGCCGACGTCATCATCGTCGTGGACGAGGGCCGCATCCGGCAGATCGGCAGCCACGAGGAGTTGATCCGTGAAGAGGGGATCTACCGGAAGCTCTACCAGATGCAGACGAGAGCCTAGCGAGCTGCTCTTCATCGCGCCGAACTGGATCGGCGACGCGGTCATGGCGACGCCGCTCGTGCGCTCCCTCGCGGAGCGGTATCCCGAGGCGTCGGTGACGATCGCCGCGAGAAGGTACGTGGCCGCGATCTTCGAAGGGGGAGGGGCGCGCCGCCGGACGCTCTTGTTCCCCGGCGACGGAGCTCTCGCGCGCGCCGAGGCCGCGAGAAGCGCGCGCCCCGCCGGGGGTTTCGACGCGTGTCTCGTCGGGCCGCCCTCGTTCGCCGCCGCGCTCGTCGCCTTCGCCTCGGGATCGCGGCGGCGGATCGGCTACGCGGGGCAGTGGCGCTCGCCGCTCCTCACCGAGGCGCTTCCGGAGGCCCTCTATCGCCGTGGGCACCTGTCGGGCGCCTATGTGCGGCTTCTCGGGCGACTCGCGGGCGAAACGCCGGGGGAGCTTCCCCCGCCCGTCGTCGAGCCTCCGGCTCTCTGGCGCGAGACGGCGGCGCGGATCTGCGGGGAGCGGGCGTATTGCGTTCTCGCGCCCGGGGCGACCTACGGATCGGCCAAGGCGTGGCCGCGCGCGCGGTACGCGGAGCTCGCGCGGAGGATCGCGGCGGAGCTCGGGCTATCCATATTCGTGGCGGGCGGTGGGGGAGAGCGCGGGGCGGCCGAGCTCCTCGCCTCGGAAGTCGGGGCGGGGGCGCGGAGTCTCGCCGGAGAGCTCTCGCTCGCGGATCTCATAGCCGTTCTGCGGGGAGCTTCGGTCGTCGTCGGGAACGACAGCGGCCCCGTGCACGTCGCGGCCGCGCTCGGGAGACCCACTGTGGCCATTTTCGGCCCGACGAGCGTCGAATGGACTGCCCCGAGGGGTCACGCCGTGCGGATCGTGCGGGCGGATATCTCGTGCGCTCCCTGCTTTCGCCGGGAATGTCCGCTCGGGACGGTCGAATGTCTCGAGCGCGTGAACGTGGACGACGTGCGGCGCGCCGCGATGGCGCTCGTGGAAGGAGAATAGCGTGAAGGGCAAGCATCCGGCGTACGACGACCTGAGGCTCGCCGCGTGCGCCTGGCTCGGGAAGAGGGTGGCCGTCCTCGGGGACATGATCCTCGACGAGTTCGTCTACGGACGGACCGGGCGCGTGTCGCGGGAGGCGCCGGTCGTGATCGTGCAGTACGACGGCTCCGAATGGATGCCGGGAGGGGCGGCGAACGCGGCGCAGAACGTCGTCGCGCTCGGGGGCGACGCGATTCCCGTGAGCATCATCGGCGACGACGAGGCGGGAGGGCGGCTTCGGGACATTTTGGGCTCGCGCGGGATGACGCTCCGCGGCCTCGTCGCGGGCCGGGGGATCCCCACGACGACGAAGACCCGCGTCATGGCGGGCGACTACCACGCGCAGCGCCAGCAGGTCGTGCGCATCGACCGCGAGGGGAGCGCTCCGGCCGATCGCCGCCTCGAGGATCGACTTCTCGCGGCGTTCGCCGCGGCGATCGGCAAGGCCGACGCGGCGCTCTTGAGCGATTACCATCAGCATCTTTTTACCGATCGCGTCGCGGCCGAATCGATCCGTCTGTGCCGGGCGAAGGGGATTCCGGTCGTCGTGGATTCGCGGCGCAGGCTCCATCTCTTTCGCGGAGCGACCTCGGCCACCCCGAACGAGGTCGAGGCGGCGCGCGCGGCGCTCGTCGAGCCGGGGGACGAGGGCTCGCTCGAGCGGATCGGCCGGAAGCTTCTGCGGACGCTGCGCGCGAAATCCGTGCTCGTGACGCGTGGCAGGTTCGGAATGGCGCTCTTCGAGCCGGGGAGGCGCATCCGCTCGATCGACGTCGTCGGCAGCCGCGCCGCGACCGACGTCACGGGCGCGGGGGACACGGTCGCCGCGGCGACCGCTCTCACGCTGGCCGCGGGATATGATATGACGATCGCGATGCATCTCGCCAATATCGCCGCGTCCATAGTCGTGATGAAACGGGGCACCGCCGTCGCGTCGACCTCCGAGGTGCTCGCGACGATCGACGGCCTCGAACGCGGCGAAAGGAGCCCCGCGGAGTGAGGATCGGAGCGATTCTGCCGCACCTTCTCGTCTTCGGCGGCGTGCGCCGCTACCTCGAGCTCGGCAACGTGTTCGTCGCTCGCGGGCACGAATTCTCGATATACACGCCCGATGGGATCGCTCCTTCGTGGATCGCTTTTCGTGGCGAGGTGAGACGGCTCGATGATCTGGCGGGGCGCGAGCACGACGTCCTCATGACGGGCTCGCCCGAGCTCGCCGGCCGTCTCGACGCGGGACGCTCCCGGCTACGCGTGTTCTATCTCCAGATCGAGGGTGTGGCGGACGAACATGAGATCGTGCGCTCGGGCTCCCACCGCGTCATGGTCGTCTCATCGGCCCTCGCCCGGCGGGTGCGGCGCCTCGGCGTGGAGCCCCTCGACGGCATCGGCGGCCTCAATCCGGATCTCTTTCATCCTCCGGCGCGGGAGCCGGGCGCTCCTTTTCGCGTGATCTGCTACGGGAGGCTTTCAAAGCCGCGCAAGGGCGCGCGTTTCGTCATCGCCGCGGTTCGGCTGCTCCGGCGCCGGGGGCTCGACGTGGAGCTCGATCTTTTCGACACGCCGAATCCCGGCGAAGCCGATCCGCGCCTCGGTTTCGATCCGGGCGTGCCGTACCGGTACTACGTCGATCTGCCTCAGGAGCGGATGGCGGCTATGTACGGCGCCGCCCACGCGTTCGCTTCGGCCGAGCGCCGCGCCGGCTGGAGCAACACGGCCGCCGAGGCGGCGGCCTGCGGCCTGCCGCTCGTGTGTACGAGAAGCGGCACGGAGGATTTCGCGCGCGACGGGGAAACGGCTCTCGTCTTGAAGGCGCGGCTCGCGCCGTTCATGGCGCGGGCGATCGAGCGGCTCTACCGGGAACCGGAGCTCCGGCGCCGGCTCGGGGAGGCGGCCCGGAAGCGCGTCCTCGAGTTCACCTGGGAGCGGCTTTGTGATAGGATGGAGCGGCAGTTCTCCGAGCTCGTCGCGCGGGCGTGAGAGGCGCTCGGCGGCGCGGGAGTTGTTTCGGGCTCCGCTGGAAACGGACGGTCATGAAGGATAATAAAATGTGGAGCGACGCCGGCGCCCTCGCTCGCTCGATCGAGGGGCAGGGAGCCTCGGGACGCCCGGTCGTTCTCGCCAACGGATGCTTCGACATCCTTCATGTGGGGCACGTTCGCTACCTCGAGGCGGCCGCTTTTCTCGGCGGCACGCTCGTCGTCGCCCTGAACGACGACGAGTCGACTCGAGCGCTGAAGGGCCCCGGGAGGCCCGTCATGCCGGCGGGGGAGCGTGCGGAGATGCTGCTCGCCCTACGCTGCGTCGATTACGTGCTCGTGTTCGGCGGGGCGACGGTCGACGGGGTCATCCGCGCGCTCAGGCCCGACTTTCACGCGAAGGGCACCGACTACACCGAGGAGAGCGTTCCCGAGCGCGAGACGGCCCGGGAGGTCGGCTGCCGCACGGTGATCGTCGGCGATCCGAAGGACCACTCGAGCCGCGCGATACTGCGGAGCATACGGGAGGCTGACGGGCGTGGATCTTGAGACCGCGGCCCGCCGCGCCGGCATACCGCTCAGGATCCTCGTCACGAGGCTCCGGTATCTCGGCGACGTCGTTTTGTCGACCCCGGCCCTCGCGGCGCTCGCGAAGCGCTATCCTTCGGCCGAGGTGTATTTCCTCGGCGAGGAGCCCCACGTCTCCGTCCTCGGCGGCAACCCGAACCTCGCGGGGGTCATCGCGCTGCGAAAGGGGTTCGGCGGCACGCTCCGCGCCGCGGCGGCGCTGAGGAGACTTCGTTTCTCGGCGGCGGTCGATCTCTTCTACAACCCGCGAAGCGCGCTGCTGCTCTATCTCTCCGGTATTCCCGTCAGGATCGGTGGCTCGCGGCGGTTGCGGCGTAGGCTCTACACGCACGCGGCCGTTGCGCCCGCCGGCATGCGGAGCGCCGTCGCGCATCATCTCGCGGCCCTGCGCGCGATCGACGTCGAGGGAGAGGAAACGCTTCCGCGAGTCTATCTCTCGCGCGGCGAGATCGAGAGGGGGCGATCCCTGCTCGAGGGCGTCCTTGGTGGGACGCGGGGGCGGATGAGGATCGCTTTCCATCCCGGAGGAACCTGGGCCGCGAAGCGCTGGCCTGGCGAGCGCTTCGCGGCGCTCGCCGAGGCGATCCGGGAGGAGCTCGGCGCCGAGGCGGTGGCCCTCGCGGGTCCGGGGGAGGAGGAGATCGTGAGCTCGATCGCGCGAGCCTCGCGCGGCGCGCTGACGCCGCTCCCTCCGATGCCGGTGCGGGAGGCGGCGTCCGTTCTCGCCGCCTGCGACGCGGTCGTGGCGAACGACGGCGGCGTCATGCACCTCGCCGTCGCTCTCGGCAGACCGACGGTCGCCGTGTTCGGACCGACGGAGCCCGACATATGGTTCCCGTACGAGGGAAAGGGGCCCTTCGCCGTCGTGACGCGGGCGATGCCGTGCTCCCCGTGCCACCTGCATGTCTGCGAGAGCGGCGAATGCCTGAAATCGATCGCGCCCGAGGATGTTCTCGCGCGTCTCGGCGAGGTGCTCGCATGGAAAGCCTGAATCTTTCGGAGCTCGTCGCTGGGTCGAGCGGGCGGGGCGGACCGCCGTCGATCCTCGTCGTGAGGCTCAAGGCGCTCGGCGACATCGTGCTTTCGATCCCCGTCGTGCGGGCGCTCCGCGCGGGTTTTCCGGAGGCGCGGATCCGATACCTCTGCCGGGAGCGCTACGCTGACGCGCTCGCGGGCGTGACCGAGCTCGACGGGGTGCTGCGGCTGCCGGAAGGGGCGGCGGCGCAGCTGAGCTTGGCGCTCGGGCTGCGCCGGGATCGCACCGACTGCGTGATCGATCTTCTCGGGTCGCCGCGGTCCGCGGCTCTCGCGCGGCTCACCGGCGCCGCGATCAGGATCGGCATGGATACGGGACGCCGCAACTGGGCGTACCACTGGGTCCTTCCCCGCGCGATCGAGCGGGAGGGAGCGCGGGCGAGGTGCTATACGCTCGATTCGAACGAGGAGCTCGTCCGGATGCTCGGTCTTCCTGCGGACGGGCGGAGGGGATGCGGAGTCGCCGGGTCGCGCGATGCGGGCCGGGCATGGGACGAGCGGTACGCGATCGGATTTCCAGCGGCGGAGAGCGAGCGCGGATGGGGCCGGGATCGCGCGGATGCGATTGCCGGCAAGGGAAGGCGGATCGTCGGGATCGCGCCGGGCGCTCTCTATCAAGCGAAATCGTGGCGCGAGGAATATTTCATCGAAGTCGCGCGGCGGGTGTGTGATACGATGAACGCCGCCGTTGTCGTCCTCTGGGGGCCGGGGGAGCGCCCGCTCGCGGAGCGGATCGCCGCCGGAGCGGCGGGATCGGCCGTCGCCCCCGAGACGGGAATCGCGCGTCTCGGGGGGCTCGTCGGGGCGCTCGATCTCCTCGTGGGGATCGATTCGGGCCCGAAGCATCTCGCCGTCATCCAAGGGGTGCCGACGGTGACGCTGTTCGGGCCGACCGATCCGCGGGTCTGGGATCCGATGACGGGGCGCCATCGCGCGATCCATCTGGCCCCGGATTGCTTTCCCTGCCGGAAGCGGGAGTGCGTTCCGAACCGCTGTCTCGACGGCATCACGCCCGACGCCGTCATGACGGAGATCGCGCTGGCGATGCCGCCCTCATCGGGTGCCCGGCGCGACGGATACACGGGAGTGTGAAGCGATGGCCGGTCCCCTGACGAATCTATCGCTCGTCGTCATAACGCGCGACGAGGAGGACAACCTGCCCCGCTGCATCGGGAGCGTTCCGGGAGCGGGAGAGGTGATCGTCGTCGATTCCATGAGCGGCGATCGCACGGTCGAGACCGCGCGCGGACTCGGGGCGATCGTCTACGAGCGCCCCTTCGTTTCCGCCGCGGACCAAAAAAACTGGGCGATGGGAAAGGCGAGCCGCGATTGGATTCTCGTGCTCGACGCCGACGAGTCCGCGAGCCCCGGGCTCGCGCGGGCGATCGGCGAAATGATCGCCCATCCGCGCGCGGACGGATACTGGATCCTCCGCCGGAGCGAGTTTCTCGGACGGACGATCCGCTTCTGCGGGTGGCGGAACGAACGCCTCCTGCGGCTCTTCCGGCGAGGCGCGGGGAGATATCCCGAGCGCGCGGTGCACGAGAGGCTCGGGCTCACGGGAACGGCGGCGGGTATCGCGGGGCTCATCGAGCACCGGCCCTATCGCGATCTCGCTGATTATCTCGATCGAATGAAGAGCTACAGCCGCCGCGGAGCTGAGGAGCTCCACCGGCGCGGAGCGCGCTGGTTCCCCGGCATTCTGCTCCGTCCACCCGCGCGGTTCATTCGCATGTACGCGCTCCAACTCGGGTTTCTCGACGGAGCGGCGGGCTTTCTCCTCTGCGCCCTCGCGGCGGCGGGCGTGTTGCTCAAGTACGCTTTTCTGCGCGAGATGACCCTTCGCGACGGCGGGGAGAAGGCATGAATCAGCCTCGGGGCGGCGTTCTGTTCTTCGGAGCGTACGATCCGAGCTACCCGCGCAACGCGATTCTCCGCGCGGGGCTCGCGCGGAGCGGCGTGCCGGTGGCGGAGTGCCGCGTCGACGAGCGGCTCAAGGTGCACGCCCGCTATCCCGCGTTGATCGCGCGCTTTCTGGGCGCGAGGGGGCGGGGCCGCGTCATCCTCGTGCCGGATTTCCGGCACAAGGACGTGCCGCTCGCTTGGGCGCTCGCGCGGTGCACGGGGAAGCGGCTCGTCTTCGACCCGCTCGTCTCGCGATACGAAACGCGCGTGCTCGACCGCGCGGACGCGGCCCTCGGTTCGGCCCAGGCGCGGCACAATTGGAACATCGACGCGATCTCGATGCGGCTGCCGGATCTCCTGCTCGCCGACACCGCGGCGCACGCTGAGTTCTACTCGCGCGAGTTCTCGGTTCCGCGCGGAAAGATCAGCGTCGTTCCGGTCGGATTCGACGACGGCCTGTTCCGCGAGGCGGCTCCGCCGCCGCGCCGGCCGGAGATCACCGTTCTTTTCTACGGATCGTTTCTTCCGTTGCACGGCGCTGATACGATCGTCGAGGCTGCGCACCTTCTGCGCGACGCGCCGGTCCGCTTCCTTTTCGTGGGAGCGGGGCAGACGCACGATGCTTTCGAACGGCGCGCGCGGGATTTGCCGCCGGGGAAGGCGGAACTCCGGCCGCCCGTCCCGGCGGGCGAGCTTCCGGGGATCATCGCCTCCGCCGACGTCGTTCTCGGCATATTCGGCGCGGGCCCCAAGGCGGGAATGGTCGTTCCGAACAAGGTGTTCCAATCGCTGGCGGTCGGGAGACCCGTCATAACGGGCGATACGCCGGCCATCCGCGAGATCTTTCGCGACGGCGCGCACCTGCTGACGGTGCCGCCCGGGGACGCCGCTTCTCTCGCGGGCGCGATCGCGCGCCTCGCGGGCGACGCGGCGTTGCGGGAGTCGCTCGGCCGGGCGGGCGGCACATATGCGAGATCGACGTTCGGCACGGCACGGATCGGCGAGCGATGCGCCGCGTCGCTCCGCGAGGCGGGATTGCTGTGAGGGTGCTGCTCGGGAACAGCGAAGCCGGATTCCGGGGAGGGGAGCACCAGACGTTGGCGCTCGCGCGGGGCCTCGCCTCGCGCGGCTGCGAGGTCGCGATCGCCGCGAGGGGCGGCTCTGCGCTCGCGCACCGCGCCGCGGCGGAGAAGATCGACTGCCGGGAGCTCGCGTACGAGAAGCTTCCCGTATCGACGCCCGCCGCACTCGCCCGCTTTATCGCGTCGTGGCGTCCGGCGGTCTGCCATGCGCAGACCGCCGACGCGCACACCCATTTGTGGATAGCGTTGGCGCTCGCCCGGCGGCGAGCCGCGCTCGTGGTCTCGCGGCGGGTCGCGTTCGAAATCATTCGCACGCCCCTGTCCCTCATGAAGTACCGGTGGGGGGTCTCGCATTTCATTCCCATATCGCGGGCGGCGGCGGAGAGCCTCTCGCGCGCCGGCGTGCCCCCGGAAAAGATGACGATCGTCCCGAGCGGCATCGACGCGGCCCGCTTCGCGAGGGCCGGGGGCGCCGAGCTGCGCGGCCGGTGGGGGATCGGCGCGGACGAGCTCGTCGTCGGCGCCGTCTCGGCGTTCGAGGCGGAGAAGGGCCTCTCGATCCTCATCGACGCGGCGGCGGCGACGGCGGAGAGCGGAAAGCGCGCGCGTTTCGTGCTCGTCGGAGAGGGGAGCCTCGAGAATCGCCTCGCCGGGCAGGCCGGACGCCTGGGGCTCGGGGAATCGGTGATCCTCATGCCGCAGGACCGGCCTCTCGAGGAGACGCTCGGCGCTTTCGACCTCTTCGTTCTTCCGTCGCTCGCCGAGGGGCTCTCGACGGCGTTGCTCGCGGCCATGGCGTCGGGGCTCGCGGTCGTCGCGAGCGACACGGGCGGGATTCCCGAGGCGGTCTCGCCCGATTGCGGCGTTCTCGTGCCGCCGGGGGATGCCGGCGCCCTCGCCGGAGCCCTGGGGCGACTCATTGAGGACCGGGGGCTGCGAAAGAAGATGGGGGAGGCGGGACGCTCGCGCGCGGCTCTTTTCGACATCTCCTACACGGTCGAGAGGACGCTCGAGATTTACGAAATGGTCTCGGGCGCGAAGGCGGAGCCGAAGAGTCGCTAAATTTGCTTCGGGGGCGGCTCGTGCACGGCAATTGCAAGGTATATTGAATTGGAGGACGGCTGGCGGAGGCGAATTTGCCTAGGCTATGATTATCGTAAATAACGAGAATGGATTAATGAAATGAATGAACGTTATGTATTAAGCGGAAAATATCTCTTGATCGCGGCACTGGCCTCATTATGTGTCCTCGTATCGGTTCAATCCGGCCTTGCCGGGGAGGCTGAGAGCGCGCCGCCGCAGGAGCAGGGGGGCTACTCGCTCGACCGCGAGCTCGAGGGGATGGAGATCGTCCACCGGTTCCCGGAGCTCGTCCCCTACGGCGAGGGAGAGCTTCTCACCTTCGCCATACAGTACGGCCTCATTTACGCCGGGGACGCGACGCTCGAGATCAGGAACATAGCCGAGTTCGACAGCACGCGAGCGTACCATATCATCTCGACCGCGAAAACGAACGGCGCCTTCGACCGCATTTTCAAGGTCCGCGATCGCCACGATTCCTTCATGGATTTCGACAACCTCTACAGCCTGAGCTTCGAAAAGCATCTTCGGGAGGGCAAATTCAAGCGGGACGTCAAGGTCGTGTTCGACCAGAAGGAGCACATCGCCGTCTATCCGGACAAGCGCGTTCCGATCCCTCCGAACACGCAGGATTTTCTGAGCGCCCTCTACTACGCGAGAACGTTGAATCTCGGCGTCGGACAGGCGATCGCCATGGCGAACCACACGGACGGAAAGAACTATCCGATCTTCATCAAGGTGATCCGCCGCGAGCGCGTCAAGGTGCCCGCCGGCGAGTTCGATTGTCTCGTCGTCGAGCCGGTCCTCCAGACCTCGGCCATCTTCGAAAACAAGGGCAAATTGACAATCTGGGTGACCGATGATACGGTCAAAATGCCGGTGCTGCTCCGCTCGAAGGTCGTCGTCGGCGCTTTCGAGGCGGTGCTCAAGGACTACCGGCTGAGCCGCGACGAACACCGTGTGATCGATCGAAAGGATTCGAACCCCGGTGGCGAGTGATTTCGAGGAAATGGATCTCTCCCGGGTCCGGACGAATTCCATTCGCGAGCGGGGGAGCGTCGTGACGATCCGCGATTTCGCCGATCCTTCCGCGGGCGTTCCGGCCCGCGCCCGGAGGACGGAGGAACCCGCGGAAGCGCTCGACGAGCGCGGGATACGCAACCTCGCGGAGGCGATGCGCGCGATCGCGGCCGATCGCGGCCGCGAGATCGTCTGGATGATGGGCGCACACCTCGTCAAGTGCGGGCTCTCGCGCTACGTCATCGAGCTCATGCGCGGCGGATTCATCACGGCGGTCGCCATGAACGGGGCCGCCGCGATTCACGACTTCGAGATCAGTTTCTTCGGAGAGACTTCCGAGGACGTCGCGCGGAACCTCGGGCGTGGCATCTTCGGCTTCGCGCGAGAAACGGCGGACGGGTGTTTCGCCGCGGTGGAGAAGGGACGCCGGGAAGGGCGGGGGCTCGGCGAGTCGCTCGGACGATACCTTGTGGCGAACGATGCGCCGCACGGGGAGTACGGCATCCTCGCCGCGGCGAGCCGTCTCGGCATACCGGCGACGGTGCACGTCGCCATCGGCACCGATATCCTGCATCAGCACCGAGGATTCGACGGCGCGGCATGGGGCGAGCTCTCGGCGCGGGATTTCAGGATTCTCGCTTCGCGCGTCGAGCGCCTCGGACGCGCGGGGGGGGTGGCCGTGAACGTCGGTTCGGCCGTCATCTGCCCCGAGGTGTTTCTCAAGGCCTTGAGCGTGGCGCGCAACCTCGGAGCGCCGTTCGACCGGCTCGTGACGGCGAACATCGACATGACTCAGCATTACCGGCCCCGCATGAACGTGCTCGCGCGACCGTCCGGATTCGGCGGCGACGCGATCGCGATCACGGGGCGCCATGAAACCGTGATTCCGCTGCTCTATTCGCTCGTTGTCTCCTGAGCGCGCCGGGCGGGCGCGCCGGGCCTGCGGGAGATCCGCCCCGCCATGCACACGACACTCGATCGCCCCGGCGGGCGCCGTTCGGCGATGCTCCTCCTCGGGGCGGCCGTGCTCCTCGCGGCTGCGGCGCGGCTCGTCTTCTGTCTCGAAATAGTCGGGTTCCACGCGCCGCTTCGCGGGGACGAGATCGATTATCACGCGCTCGCTTCCTCCATCGCGGCGGGAGACGGATTCGCCGGCGCGGGGGGGGAAGCGACGGCGGCCCGGCCGCCTTTGTGGCCGCTCGTTCTCGCGGGGGTCTACCGCCTCGCAGGGCCGAGTCCCGAGGCGGGGAGGGCGCTCGCGATCATCATCGGAACGCTCGTGGTGCCGCTCGTGTACGCGGCGGCGAAGGGCGCCTTTCCGAAGCGTCCCGCCGTGCCGGCCGTCGCGGCGCTGCTCGCCGCGGTGAACCCGACGCTCATTTTCATGAGCTCGTACCTCCTCGCCGAGAATCTTTCGATCGTCCTCATGCTGCTCGCCGTGACGGTCGTATCGGCCGGTGTGAGCGGGGAGCGAGGACTGCGCTCGTATCTCGCGGCGGGAGCTCTTCTCGGGCTCGGAAGCCTCGCGCGTCCGCCGCTCTTTCCGGTCGCGCTCTTCATGGCGGCGTGGGCAGTGATTGCCGGCGCCGGGGTCTTCCGGCGGCGCCTCGCGAGGGCGGCGGTCCTCGGCGCGGGTCTCGCGGCGGCGCTCGCCCCGTGGGCGGTCCGAAACGAGGCTCGTCTCGGCTCGCCCGTGCTCTTCACGACGCACGGAGGCATGACGTTCTATCAGGGGAACAACCCGTCCGTGCGGGACGAGCCCTCTTACCGTGGTGGAGTCGCGCCCCTCGAGGCGCTTCCCGGCTGGAAGGGCGTTCTGGCGAAGGAGGGAGAGGTCGAGCGCGACAGGGAAGCGTGGCGCCTCGCGAGGGAGTTCGTCGCCGGCAATCTCTCGAGCGTTCCGCGGATGGCGCTCTGGAAGTTCGTTCGTTTCTGGCGGTTCGGGGGGGACATGGGGCTCTCCGGCGTCCGGAGCGGGTGGTGGTGGGACAAAGGATCGCGGCTCGGCGCGCTGGCGAGCTCCCTCGACGTTTTTTTCCTCCATTCGATCGTCGTTATCCCGCTCTTCATCGCCGGGCTCGCTTTTGCCCTTCGAGAGACGCGCCGGCTCGCGAACCTCCACGCGATCGTCATCGTTCACACGGCGACCGCGCTTTTCTTCTACGGATCGCTTCGTTCGCGCGCTCCCGTGGAGCCGGTGATAGCGATTTTCGCAGCGTACGCGATAGTGCGGCTCCTCGCGCTCGCCGCCCGGAGGCGGGTCGCCGGCGATTTTGCCCGTTGACAAAAGCCCCTGATTTGTGCTAACATTCGAGTTGCAATAGGAGGAACCATAAAGAGCGTTTGCTATAGGAATTCGCTTTGAAGCTTTTGTGAGGCACTCCGCCCGCTTTAAAGTGGCGTTTCTATGGCAAACGTTCTCTTTATACCCGGGCGGAGGACTCCGCCCGGGTTTTTCTTCGTGGAGGCGCGCATCATGGCTGGGTCGCCGGAACTTCAGGGAGCGGTCTGCGAAAAAGAGCGGATTGCGAGCATCATACGGCTCAAGGCGGATAGGCAGGACAGGGTGTATGCGTCCATGAAGCGCCTGACGGACATCATCGTCGCCACTTTTCTGCTCGTCCTCTTCCTGCCGATCATTCCTGTCGTTGCCATTCTGATACGCTTCGATTCTCCGGGCCCCATCTTCTTCAAGCAGAGGAGAATCGGAAAGGACGGGAAAGCGTTCGATTTTTACAAGTTTCGGTCGATGGTCTCGGGCGCCGAGAACGTCATCGACGCGCTTCGTCCCTTGAGCGGCGTCGACGGCCCCGTTTTCAAGATAAAGGAAGATCCGCGGGTCACGCGTGTGGGTAGATTCCTTCGCCGTTCCAGCCTCGACGAACTCCCGCAGCTCATCAACGTGCTTCGAGGCGAGATGAGCATCGTCGGCCCGCGTCCCAACCTTCCCTCCGAGGTGTCCCAATACCTTCCCTGGCAGCGCAAGCGCCTCGATGTCACGCCGGGCATCACCTGTTTCTGGCAGATCGCGGGCAGAAGCCACATTGGGTTCCAGGAATGGATGCGCCTCGATCTCGAGTATGTCCGCAAGAGAAGCTATGTTACGGACCTCAAGATCATGATGAAGACCGTCCCGGCGGTCATCGCCAGGAAGGGGGCCTACTAGGCTTCCGCGGCACGCATCTTGCAATCGAGAAAAATTGACATAGTGTGCGCATTTTCTTAAATTCGCTTCAAGCGTATGTATTTGCATGGCGTTCTTACCGTTGAAAGGGTTCTCGATGAGGCCGACGGGTCTTAGCCGCGCGGTGTATCTCGGCGTCGCGTGCGCGGTCTCCCTCTCGATCGCCGGATGCGGGGGAGGAAACAAGCTCATCGCGAGCCGGAACGGGCTCGTGGAGAGCGGCACGCTCGAGCTCGACAGCATTCCCGTCTCCCCCGCCGAAGGCGAGTACGTCATCGGGCAGGGAGACCGTGTCGACATTCGCTTCCCCTTCAACTCGGAGCTCGATGAGATCGGAGTGCCGGTGAGGCCGGACGGCAGGATCACGCTGTCGCTCATAGGCGACGTGGTCGCCGCGGGGATGACGCCCTCGGCGCTCGACTCCGTTATCACGAGCCGCTACGCCGAGTTCGTCGTCGATCCGAACGTCGCCGTCATCGTGAAGGACTTCGCGGCGCAGGTCGTCTACGTGCTCGGCGAGGTGGGGACGGCGGGCGGATTCCCCTACGAGCGCGGAATGACGCTCCTCGGCGCGCTCGCGCTGGGCCGCGGTCCGACGCCGAAGGGGGCTTCGAACGGCGTGCTCATCATCCGGAAGATCGGCCCCGCGCACGTCATCGGCATACAGATCGATTACGGGGACGTCGCGGGCGGAAAGCGGTTCGATCTCAACGTGCCCCTGCAGGCGGGCGACATCGTGCTCGTTCCGAAATCGCGCATCGGCAAGACGCAGGACTTCGTCCTCATGCTCCATGACATTCTCAGCAGGCCGTTAGACCTCTATCTCAAGGGTTGGAATGTGGCGAACGCGAAGATCATGTTCGATTACTACCAGCGGGTGGGACAGTTCTAATGGCGGGAATCGCAGAAGGCACCGGCGAGCTGCGGCGCGAATCGACCGTCAAGGATTTCCTCGAGGTCGTCTTCCGGCGCAAGTGGGTCATTCTGGGGATCGTCGCCGTGGCGGTCGTCGTCACGACGATCATGATGCTCCGCCAGCCCGCCATGTACGAGTCGTCGGCGAAGATTCTCGCGCGGCGGGGCGAGGCGCCCGGGGTCTACGATCCGAGCATACGCACGCTCACGTGGGAAGAGGAAATCTCCTCGCAGATCGAAATGATCAAATCGCAGGTCGTCACGAGCGCCGCCCAGAGCCTTCTGCCGCGGTTCCTGCCCGAGGGAAAGCGGACCTCGGAGACGATCATACTCGAGCGCGTGAACGCGGGGGTCGTCTCGACGTCGAACGTCATTTGGGTCACCTACAACTCCCGCAGCGCCGTGTTCTGCAAGGCGGCGGTCGACGCGGTCGTGACCGCGTACCAGGAATATTACGCGAGCATGCGGACGCCTCCCGTTATGGAGGACTTCTTCGCGCAGGAGATCGGGCGTCTTCAAGAGGAGCTCGAGTTCTGGAGAGCGCGCAAGGAAGACGTCCTGAAGAGCTGGGACATCGTCGACATGGAAACCCAGCGCCGGAGCCTCATCGAGCGGCTCGCCGCGTACGAGGGGGATCTGAACGAGGCGATGCTCGACCGCACGCGGCTCGAAACGATCGTCGCGAATCTCGAGAGCCTGCGCTCGAGCACCTTCGAGTCTCTCGTAGCGGCCTCGACCGGTCTCACCGATTCGGCGATCGAGGGAACGGTCATCGCGGATCTCCGCGTCAAGATCCATGCGCTGGCCCTGCAGGAATCGGAGCTCGCGGCCAAGCTCACCGATGAGAATCCCGAGCTCGTTCGGATCCGCGCCCAGATCAAAGACGCGCGCGCCATGCTCGCGAAGGAAGTGGACACGCAAGTCCTCATGGCCCGCATGCAGCTCGACGTGATCGAGAATCGCGAGGCGATGATTCGGGGCATACTCGACGGTCTCGCCGCTCGAAAGGCCGCCTATCCGCAGAAGGAAGTGGAGTTCGAGAGGGTCGAGGTGACGCTCGCCAAGCTGCAGTCGACGTACGAGGACGTGGTCGACCAGCACATGGCTGCGAAGATCAAGGTCGCGAGCAATCCCGAGTGGACCGTGACCATTCTCAACGCTGCGAGCGAGGCGTATCGCAAGAAGACGCTCGATTACGTCCGCATGGCGCTCGGGCCGCTCTTCAGCCTCATCGTGGCGCTCGGTCTCGCCTTCTTCGTGGACAATCTCGATCATTCGATCAAGAGTATCACGGAGGCCGAGGAGAGCCTGGGGCTTTCGGTGCTGGCCAATTTCCCCGAGACGAGCAGGAAATAAGATTCTATGTACGAGGAATTCTTCGGGTTCAAAGAGCTACCGTTCAACGTGACGCCCGATCCTCATTTCCTGTACCGGAGCAGGAGTCACCGGGACGCGCTCGCGTACATCACGTACGGCGTGTTCCAGCGCAAGGGATTCATCGCGGTGACGGGAGAGGTAGGGGTCGGCAAGACGACGGTCGTCAGCGCCTTCATGGATCTCTTCGAGCCCTCCCTCGAGGTCGCCTTTATTTTTTCGACGAAGTTCCCCTTCGATCAGCTCCTCTACCTCATCTGCAAGGATTTCGGGCTGCAGGCGGACGGGCTCAACAAGGCGCAGATGCTGCTCCTCCTGAACGAGTTCCTCATCGGGCAGAACGAAAATAACCGCAACGCCGTTCTCATCATAGACGAGGCGCACAACCTGAGCCCCGACGTGCTCGAAGAGCTTCGGATGCTCTCGAACCTCGAGACGCGCGACCGCAAGCTTCTCCAGATCATGCTCGTCGGACAGCCCGAGCTCGAGATCGTGCTCAACATGAACGAGCTGAGGCAGCTTCGCCAGCGCATACCGGGCATCTGCCGCATTTCGGTCCTCGGCCGCGAAGACGTGGAGAACTACATCAGCTATCGTCTCGAGGTGGCGGGCGGGGGCCGGGGCCTCGTCCAGTTCACTTCCGATTCGTTCGACGAAATATTTCACTATTCGGGAGGCATTCCGCGGCTTATAAACATACTGTGCGACCGCGTGCTGCTCGTCGCGTACGTGTCGAGCACGCGGGTCGTCGACGGCCGGATCGTGCGGGAGGGGATCAGGGATCTGGAATCGCCCGGGTTCGACGCCGGCAAGCGCCGCGTCGTGAAGCCGCGCGTCTAGCGGCGCGGGGGCGAACGGAGAGCCGGAGATGAGCAAGATATACGACGCGCTGCGGAAGGCGGAAAAGGGCCGCGATCGGCCGATCGAGCGCGGGCCCGACGAGCGGCCGCGCGTCACCGTCCGCCCGCTCGAGGAATCCCGCGTGCTCACCGGCATGAACGAGAGGTTCCGCCGGTCGCTCCTCAATCTCAAGAACGCGATCGATTCGGAGATGAAGACGAAGGCGTCCCGCGTCGTGCTCTTCACGAGCGCGGTCCGGGGGGAGGGCAAGACGACGATCGTCGCCTCTCTCGCCCGGATACTCTCGCTCCACGATTCGCAGAAGCTGCTGCTCGTCGACTGCGCGGTTCGCGATCCGAAGCTCCACGGCCTCTTCGGCATGAGGAACGAAAAGGGCGTCGTGGAGTATCTCTCGGGACGGGCATCCTTCGCCGACATCGTGCGGCCGGTCGACGAGGGGGCGCTCGATCTCGTGACGGCGGGCCTCTGCGAGGAAGTCGATGCTCTGCAGCCGCTTTTCAACTCGGAGGCCCTGAGCCTGTTCTTCAAGGAAGCGGCCTCGCGTTACGACTACGTGCTCGTCGATTCGTCGGCCGTGCTCGAGTCGCCGGAGACGCCGCTCATCGGCTCGCGCGTCGACGGCATCGTGCTCGTGGTTCACGCGGCCAAAACGCGGCGCGAGGTCATCAAGCGGGCCATGCTCATGGTGCAGAAGCTCGATGGAAGATTCATCGGCACCGTCCTCAATAGAAAACAGTACTATATCCCCGAGGGCATCTACCGACGGGTGTGACACGCGCCGTGACTCGATCCCGCGAGTGGTGGCAGCATCGTTCCCCGGCATTCCTTGCCGCTTGTGCGCGTCTCATCGAGGAGCGCATCGGGCGCGGGAAGGCGCGGGCCGTCGTCATATGCGGCAGCTTCGCGACGGGAGACGAATCGATCGTTCTCGAGACGGAGCCGCCCATCCTGCTTTCCGACGTCGACACGGTGGTCGTCGTACCTTCCCTCGCCGATCTCCAACGCTGGGGTGCGCGGCGCGTCGAGCTCGGGGCGGCCTGCGAGGCCCTTCTGCCCGAGGTTCGTTTCGCCGGCCGCGTGGACGTTGGTTTCATGCTGGAGCGGGATCTCGGCGCCCTTCCCGCGCGCCCGGGCGTTCTCGACATGCGAAGCGCGGGGCGGGTGCTGGCGGGCGAGCCCCGGGTAATCGAGGCGGTTCCGGACTACCGGCCTTCGGACATTCAAGCGCGCGAGGCGGTGATACTCATCGAGAACCGCATCGTGTCCCTGCTCGGATGGGTGTCAGGAGGAGCGGGGAGCGGGGAGGAGGGGTGGTATCGCTTCCGCTATGAAATGGCGAAGGCGTATACGGACATGGCGGCCGCGGCCCTCTCGATCGCGGGCTCGTATCGCGCGGGATACGCCGCGCGCGCCGGAGAGGTCGCCGATGTCCCGCCCGAGGGGAGATCCGTGGTCGGACGGCTCATCGACGCCCCGCTCGGGCGGAGGATAGCGGCCTGGACCGATTTCAAGATCGCGCCGTCGCGCGGCTCGGCTCCTCCCGGTTCGGAAGGCGCGGACGCCGCTCTCTGGGAGGAGACGGCGAGCGATCTGGAGGGTTTCTGGCGGCGGACGGCCGCCTTCGCGTTCTCCGGCGCTCAGGGCCTCATTCGGGAGCCGCGGGACGAGGATCTCGTCGAAGCGGGGAGACGGGCCGCGGGAGCGCGCGACCGGTGGAGGAGCTGGCGGGGATACCTCCCCCGTCTCGGCGCGGCGCGGGCCGCCATGATCCTCGCGGGTCGCGGCGCGGGTCTCCTCGGCGCCTTCCCCGACGATCTGATTCGGGAGCACGGGGCGAGGCTTCTCGTTCACCGCGTGAGCCGCGGAGCGGCGGCGCCCGTAAAGAGGCCGGCCGGCGGATGGCCGTATCGATCGACCGAGTGGCCGGAAGCCGCCGAAGAGCTCTCGCGCGTCTGGCGCGAATTGGTGTTCGGACGGAAGGAAGCGTAGGCGATGATCGAGCGAACGATCGTCATCCTGATCGACGCCCTCGGGTTCACGCTCGCGGGAGCACGGGGATTCGCGCCGGCCGGGCTCGCGCATCGCGCCCGCGTGCGGACGGTGCTCGGCTTCAGCCAGGCGGCGATCGCGACGATCCTGACCGGTCTCGCGCCGTCGGAGCATGGGTTGTGGATGATGTACGCGTTCAGCGAGCGCGGAGGACCGCTCCGCTGGCTCCGGGGCCTCCCGCCATTCGTGTCGACGCGGCGCCGATGGCTGAGAAGGCTCATGGCCTGGGACCTGCGCGTCGCGCACGGCGTGCGGGGGTATTTCAGCCTCTATGACGTGCCGCGAGAGGTGCTGCCGTATCTCGATCTCCCCGCTCGGGGGAATATCTTTGCGCCGGGCGGGGCCGCCCCGGCGCGCACGATTCTCGACGATCTCGTGGGGGGCGGCGAGCCGTTTCGCGTCTGGGATTACCGCACGGACGAGGAGCGATCTTTCGCCGAGCTCGAGGAAGCGGCGGCCGCGGGGAGGCAGAGCTTTCTTCTTCTCTATGCGGCGGGGCTCGATTCCGATCTGCACCGCTTCGGCCGCGGCGACGGGCGGATCGCCGCGCGCCTCGAGTGGTATCGCGGCAGGATCGATCGGATCGTGGAGGCGGCGGGCGCATCAGGCGGGGCGAGGGTGTTCGTGCTCGGCGACCATGGCATGTGCGACGTTCGTTCGCGGATCGACGTCATGGCGCGCGTCGGCGCTCTCGGCCTCGGAATCCCGGGCGATTACATCCCGTTCTATGATTCGACGATGGCACGCTTCAAGGTGTTCTCCGGCTCCGCCCGGTCGCGGCTCGAGATCTGTCTCGGCGACCTTCCGGGCGGGCGCATGCTCGGGGCGGAGGATCTGCGGGCGCTCGGTGCGGGAGGTGGTGGGGGACGATACGGCGATATGGTGTACCTCGCCGATCCGGGCGTCGTCATAGCCCCGAGCCACATGGGAGAGGGGAGGGTCGCGGCTATGCACGGTTACCATCCGGACGCGGAGGACATGTACAGCGTTATGCTGTCGAACGTTCCCCTTCCGTCGGGTGAGCTTGAGCTCGCCTCCGTGGCCCGCGTGCTCCGGCCTCGCTTCGTTCCCGGCGGAGGTGGAGCCCCGTGACGATCGAAAAGGTCGCCCGCGCGATGCCATGGAGCCTCGCGGCGAGAGCGCTCGCCTTCGCGGCCGGCATCGTGGGAAACATCCTCATCGTTCGCTCGCTCGGCGCGCTGGGGTGGGGAATGCTGAGCGAGCTGCGGACGATCGTCGGCTTCGCGTTCGTTCTCGTTATGCTCGGCCTCGATGCCGCTCTCGTGAAATACATCCCCCTGCTCGGCGTGCGCGGCGGGCTTCGGGGATTCTTCAGAACGTTCCGTGGGCTCGTTCTCCTGCAGATCTCGGTATGGCTCGCCCTCATCCTCGCGGCGTATTTCGGCGAGGGCTCTTTCGCGCGTCTCTTCGAGGGCCATCCCCCGCGGTTCGGGTTCTACCTCCAGATAGCCGTCGTCTTCGTGATCTTCGAGATATTTCTGCAGCTCCTCTCGAGCGCGCTGCAGTCGTTCTACGAGACGAAGCGTCTCGCGGCGGCGGTCGCCTGCGGGAACGTGCTCTACATCGCGATCCTCATCGCTGTTCTGAGCGCGGGGCACGGGGTCGTGGGCGTGCTCGCGGCGTCCGCGGCCGCCAATCTCTGCATCGCCGCCATTCTTGCTCCCCGCGCGGCGGCTCTCGCCGAGCGCGCGCCGGAGGGAGCCGGACCGGCGATGGGGGAGCTGCTGCGCTTCTCGCTCCCCTTCGTCATAACGGGGATACTCAACCAGATCGTGTGGCGCCAATCGGAGGTGCTTTTTCTCGGACACTTCCGGGGGGCGGCGGAGGCCGGATTCTTCAGCCTCGCTTACCGGACGCCCCAGCTGCTTCTCGAGTTCGTTCCGCTTACCGTCTATCCGCTCATTATGGCCGGGTCGTCGGAGGTATTCGCGCGCGACGCGCGCAACCTCGCGGGGGCGGTCGATCTCTATTACCGCCTGCTCTACCTGCTCGTCGTCCCGGTCGCCGCGTTCGGCTTCGCGTTCGCGCGGCCCCTCGTGCCTCTGCTGTATGGAGCGGAAATGCTTCCGGCTGCATCACTTACACAGCTCTTTTTCGTTGTGTTTTCGTACTCCTTTCTCTATACTCCGCTCAGCATGGCCCTCTACGTCATGGGCAAGAGCTGGATCAACATGTCGATATTTCTGACGCTCGCCGTCGTGAACGTGGGCCTCGATCTCTTGCTCATTCCGCGTTACGGGATGTGGGGCGCGATGATTCCGGTTCCCATCGTGCTCACCTCGGCGGTCGTGCTGTTCCATGCGGCCATGAGGCGCGAGCGCCCGGACGTGAGGATTCCCTGGCGCTTCATCGGGCGGTGCTGTCTCGGCGCGCTGCCGCTCGCCGCTCTCGCGATCCCGTCCTCGCGGTGGACCGGAGCGTGGGCGATCGCGATCATGGCTCCCGCGGGGATCGCTCTTCTCTACGCGGGATTCCGGCTGTTCCGGGTCATCGGCGATGAGGAGAAAAATCTCATCCGGAAGCTGCCGATTCCTATGAAGGAGCGTCTGCTCAGTCTCTTCTGAGGGAGATTCAGGATGTTTCGAGGGAAACGGATATCGGTCGTCATCCCGTGCTTCAACGAGGAGGGGGGGATCGCGCGCGTCATCCCATCGCTTCCTCCCTCCGTCGATGAAATCGTCGTCGTCGACAACAACTCGACCGATCGCACGGGGGATGTGGCCCGCGGCCTCGGCGCGCGCGTCGTGCTCGAGCGGCGCAAGGGATACGGTGCGGCGTACCAGGCAGGTCTCGCCGCCGTGACGGGGGACATTACCGTCACGATGGACGGCGACGGCACGTACCCGGCCGACGAGATAGAGGAATGCGTCGCCCACCTTCTCGACCACGATCTCGATTTCGTCTCCGCCTCGCGTTTTCCGCTGCTGGAAGCCGGGGCTATGAACGTGTCGAACCGCATCGGAAACTGGGTTCTCACGGCGGCGACGTTCGTGCTCTTCCGACGGGGGATCAAGGATTCGCAATCGGGCATGTGGATCTTCCGCAGCGGCCTCTACCGCGAGCTCGCGCCCCGGAGCGACGGAATGCCGTTCAGCGAGGAGATCAAGATCAAGGCGATCCTGCATCCCGGAGTCAGGTTCGGCGAATGCCACATCCGCTACCGTCCCCGCATCGGAGAGGTGAAGCTCCAGAAATGGCGCGACGGCGTGCGGAATCTCTGGTTTCTCGTCCGTCTGCGTTTCCGCTCGCGCGCGTGAGGGATGAACGGGCGCGGCGGCGGTCCCGGGAAGGAGTCGACAATGCTGAAGAGCCTCGTGCTCATCGTTTTCACGGTCGTCATCAACACGGTCGGTCAGTTCATGGTCAAGGCGGGGGTGAACCGGACCGGCCACGTGAGCCTCTTCGACGTCGGCAGCATAGCGCGCGCACTGTTCTCATGGCTCGTGATAGGGGGCTTCGCGGTCTATTTCTTGAGCGGCATCATCTGGATCAGCATCCTGTCGAGAGCCGAGCTCAGCTGGGCGTTTCCGATTCTCAGTCTTTCGTACGTGCTCACGGCGATTCTATCGCCGTTCATCCTGCACGAGAGCTTCTCCGCCCAGCGGCTCGCCGGCATTCTCGTCATCTGCTTCGGCGTGTATCTCGTGAGCAGAACGTACTGAGGTCCGGCGGACGGCGGGCGCCGGGCCGGAGCGGCGCGGCCGCGCGCCGAAATCCCGGCGAGGGATGATGGTCGTTCTTCGCATATTCGACACCGCCGCCGCGGCGCTCGCCGTTCTCGCGGGCTTCGGTCTCGCGGGCATTCCCGCGGAGCTCCGAATCGTGCTCGCGTTCTACGCGCTCTTCATCGTCCCCGGAAAGGCCCTGCGCAGACGTTTCTTCGACGCTCCCGCCGGCGCGTTCGAGACGGCCGGAGAGGTGTTCGTTCTCGGGGTCGTATTCGCTTCGCTCGCGGTCTGCGTCGGATTCATTCCCGGAGCCTCCTATGGCGCCGTATGGATCGCGGCGCTCGGCGCCGCGATCGCGCTCATCTGGATGCCCGGGAGCGGCGGTGCTGGCTCGAGCGGGACGGCCGGCGCTGGAGCGGAGCCGGCGGAGGGCCGCGGGAACCCGCGCGCTCGGCGCCTCGCCTCCCGGATTCTCATGGCGTGTCTCCTTGCCGCGTGCTTCCTCGCGCTGCGAGGCAAGGGGGAGCTCGCCCCCGCGACCGATGCGCCCGATCACGTGAGCTTCGTCCGCAGGAGCGTCGAGAGCGGCGCGCTCTTTCCGCGCGACTCGTACTACCGCGAGGGGGACGGTGCGTCCCTCGATCCGCGCAAAGGGCTCTGGCACCCGGTGCTTTCGCTCTGGGTGCGCGGGGCGAACGCCCCGGCGGACGCCGTATGGCGAATGGCGCCCGCTTGCGCGGCATTCTTCGCCCTCTGCGTTCTGTACGCCTTCGCCGCCTCGATCGCGGGGGCGGGTATGGCGGCGTTGCTTTCCGTCGCGCTCTTTCTCGTGTTCGGAGCGGGGGAGGGTGCCCTCTGGCTCGCGAAGCTCGCCTTCAGCCGCAATATGGCGCTCGTTCTCCTCTGGGCGGATTTGCATTTCATCGTCCGATATTGCCGGCACGGGCGCCGGAGCGACCTCGCGGCGGCTGCCCTCGCGGCGGCGGCGGGATCGGCGTTTCACGCGGCCTTCGTCCTGCAGGCCCTCTCGGCGCTTCTCGGCGCGCTCTGCTTCGTTCTCCTCGCCGCGGATGGAAAGTGCTGGCGGGCCCCCTTCGCTCGCGCGGCGGCCGCCGCGCTCGGCGCGATGATCCTTCCCGTCGCCCTGCGGTCGGCGGAGATCGCGGTCGCCCACAACCTTCTCCATACGCACCGGCAGGGCATGCTCGTGCTCTCGAAGACGCTCGCCGTCGTCGATCCGGCCGAGATTGCCGTGAGGCTCGGTCCCGGCTTTTTCTTCGCGCTCGCGGCCGCGCCTTTCTATTTCTTGATCAGCCGCGCTCGCGAGCGGCGCTCGCTCGTGTTTTTTCTATTCGCCGCGCCCGTCGCGATCGTGTTCGCGCCTCCCGCGGCGGTGGTCATGGAGCGGGCGATGGGATATCTGCACTACCGCATCCTCGACGCGGCGCCGGTCGCCGTCATGCTCGCCGTCGTGCTCATCGGGCTCGCGCGTACCGCTGCGCGGAGTAATTTCACCATTTCGTCGATCCCCGCGCGCATCGTCGCGCTCGCCGCGCTGGCGATCTTTGCGTGGTACCCGCTCCGCATCGGCTTGCGGACCGCGTCCGCCGGAGTCGAGCTCGCGTTGCGGCGGCCCTCGTCGATCGAGGATCGGTACGCCGCGTTCTTCAGGACGCTCGAGGAGCGGGTTCCGCGGGGGAGCGTGATTGCCTCCGATCCCCGCACGAGCTACCTCGTTTCGGCGTTCAGCGACCAGTACATCGCCGCGACGCTCGATCAGCACGGCTCGCCCTCGGATCCGCGGGCGCTCGAGCGGGTGCGCGGAATACGCGATCTCCTGAGCCCCGCGGTGGCGGCCTCCGCGAGCGCCGGATGGCTCGATTCGATGGGCGTGGAGTTCGTGCTCGTGAACGAGGATGCGAGGATCGACGACGACTTCTTCCGCAGCGTGCCTCCCGGGGGCGGGGCCGAGGCGAAACGGAAGATCGAGTCGTGTCCGGCGATGTTCAGGCGCGTCTTCGCGATTGAGGGGTTCGACCTCTACGAGGTGGAGCGACCTTTCGGGGCGGGGACCGATTCGGCTTGCGGGGAGCCGCTGGCGCCGCCGCTCGCGTGCGGGCGCGGCGAAGCGGGGGGATCAACCGGGGAAAGGGGCGACGGGGAACGGCTCGTCATCGATTACGCCGTCGACGCCGGATGCGGAGTTGTTCTCTCCGGCGCCGTGATAGACCGCGCGATGCTTCGAACGATCGATACCCTCGCGGGATATTTCTGCTGGCGCGTGGATCGGGCCGTCCCGTACGGGCTGCCGCTCGAGATCGTCATCCGCCTCGACGGCTCGGGCGCGGCGGGAGCCGGGCACGACGGCTGGTATGGAAAACAATACCGGCGGTACGTCGAGCGAAAGCGGGGAGTTCTCTACCGCTCGACGTGGACCGAGAGGCTCAGGAGCGGCGCGGCGTATCCGGATCTCTGGCGCGGGGACGAGCCCGTGCGGCAGGACTTCGCGCTCGCGATCCCGAGGGGGATGGCGCCGGGGACGTACGAGCTGCGAGTGAAGGTTCGCCGCGTTCCGTATCTCCCGGTGCGGACCGTCGCCGACTATCTGGAGAACAAGGATTCCGCGCAGGGTACCGCGATCGCGCTCGTCTATCTGCAATAGAAGAGGGGGCCGATGCGGCGTGGGAGAGACCTCCCGCCCGCGGATCGATCGTCGCGATGGGAGAAAACACGAAAAGGCCGGCGCGGGTCGCCTATTTCTCCGATGCCCCCTGGGTGGGCGGGGCGGAGCGGTACCTTCATCTTCTCGCCTCCGGCCTGCCGCGGGACGAGTTCGAGCCGTGTCTCATCGTGGATGACGCCGCGCGCCTCGAGACGCTCGTGTCGTGGATGCGAGGCTCCGGCGTGCCCGTGCACGAGGTTTCGCTTCCGGCGGGATTCGGGCCGGTGGACGCGGGCCGGTTCGCGCAAGCCATCCGCGCGCTCGACGTCGCGATATTCCACTGCAACATGCCGGGGCCGTGGGGATCGAGATACGGCCTCGCGGCGCCGCTCGCGAGGCTCGGCGGCGCGAGGGCGGTGGTGTCCACCGAGCACTTGGCGATGGTGCCGTCCTTCGCGAAGGGCGCGCTCCTCAAACGCGCCGGGGGCGTCTTCATCGATCGCGTCATCACCGTGAGCGAGGACAACGTTCGCTGGTTGAGAGAGCTTCACCGGGTGCCCGCCGGGAAAATTCGCGTCGTTCGTCTCGGCGTTCCCGAGCCGCCGGCGGTGGACGGCGGGGCGGCGAGGCGCGAGCTCGGTCTCGGCGGCGACGATTTCGCGTGTCTCATCGTCGCGAGCATCGAGGAGCGAAAAGGTCATCGCTTCGCGCTCGAAGCGATCGCGCGTCTTCCGCGGGCGGTCAAGCTGCTGGTCGCGGGGAAGGGGGAAGGGGAGGAGGCGTGCCGCCGGCGCGCGGCGGAGCTCGGCGTTTCGGAAAGGGTTCGATTCCTCGGCTTCCGCCATGACGTTCCGGCGCTCATCGCCTCATGCGACGCGCTGCTCGTGCCGTCGCTCGTGGAGGCGACGCCTTACGTGATCCTCGAGGCGATGGCGCTCTCCCGCCCCGTCATCGCGAGCCGCATCTACGGCATACCGGAGCTCGTGACGGAGGGCTCGACGGGGACGCTCGTCGAGCCGGGGGACGTCGAGGCCCTCGTCCGCGCGATTCTCGCGTTGGAGCGCGACCGCGCCCTCGTCGAGCGCATGGGCGCCGGGGCGAGGGCGCGTTACGAGAGCGCCTTTCGCCTCGAGCGATGCGTGGCCGAGACGGCCGCCGTTTACCGGGAGCTTCTCCAAAAATAGTTGAGACCGCGGATCGCCCGGGCCGGGTTGCGCGGCATCGCCTTCAGCGGGGCGCCCCCGGGTTGCGGCGCGCGGAGAGCGCCTCGAAGAGGCGGAGATAGTCGCCCGCTCGGTCGCTGACGTCGTGGTGCTCGCGGACGTAGGAGAGCGCGCGACTCGACATCTCGTTCCGGGACGCGGGATTCGCGAGGAGGGATCGCACGGCGCCGGCGAGACCGTCGATCGTTCCGCCGACGACGCCGAGACGGTTGCGGACGATCGTGTCGTCGGGATCGATCTCGAGGCTCAGAACGGGAACGCCGTGCCGCCAAGCGTGGAGGAAGGTGTTCGGAAAACCCTCGAGCGAGGATGTGTTGACGAGGGCGTAGGCGTCCCGGTAGTACGCGTCTATTTCATCCGGAGGAACGAAATCGATCTGGCGGACGTTCGGCGCCTCCCGCAGCCTTTCCATGATCGAACGGTAGTACGCTTCGTTTCCGACCTTGCCTCCGATGAGAATGAAACGCGCCTCGGGGACGCGGCGCGCGAGCTCGACGAAGATCTCCGCGCGCTTCATCCAGCGAAGCCCGCCGACCCAGAGAAAGGCCGGCGGCGCCGCGGGGGGGGACGCCGGGCGGGCGGGAACGGATCCCTCGTCGGAAATAATGATGCCGTTTCGAATGAGGACGATCTCCCGCTTGAACTGCTCGCGCATGATCCGCTGCTGTTTTTCCGTCTGCGCGATGACCGCGTCGGCGCGCGCGATGCCCCAGCGATAGAGGGCCGCCATGGGAGGCGGAAGGTTGCCCTGACAGTCACGGTAGATGTTGTAGTCGCTTCCCACGGAAAAGGTGAAGGCGCGTCCCATGCAGCGCGCGAACCATGCGATCTGTCCCGTGAAAAAGGCGGTGGAGCGCTGGTTGTACACGTCGGCGTCGGCGAGGATCATGGCGCGGCGTATGGAGAGCATGTCGGGGAGAAAGCGCAGCTTGCGGTTTCCCTTGAAGGGGGTGAAGGATCTGATGAGCGTGATGCCCCCATCGTTCTCGATTTCGCGCTGTCCGTAATCGCCGACGATGAACGAGACGGAAACGCCCCGCGAGGCGAGGTGGCGGCCGACGAGAACCTGCTGCGTTTCGGCGCCGCCGGCCCACGTCGTCGCGTCGGGCCGGAAGTAGGCGTAGGCCGTCGGTGAAAAGAAGCAAACCTTCATGCGCCACCTCTCCTGCGCGGCCGATTGGCGGACGCGGCGGCGCGCCGCGTCCGGATGGAGGGGATACTAGCGTTCGATCCGGGCCGTTGCAACTGCATTCCATTGCATTTTCCGTTCCGCCCGCCTATACTCCCGTCAGGTCGTCGTTTTCCTGCCGAACGAAGGAGAAAGCGGTATGAAGGGTGTCATTCTCGCCGGCGGTCTCGGAACGAGGCTCTTTCCGCTCACCAAGGTGACGAACAAACACCTCCTGCCCGTGTACGACAAGCCCATGATCTTTTACCCGATCCAGACCCTCATCAACGCGGGGATCAGGGACATACTCATCGTCACGGGAGGAGGGAACGCCGGCGATTTCCTGCGGCTCCTCGGGAACGGCGCCGACTTCGGGCTCGCGCACATCAACTACACCTATCAGCAGGGCGAGGGAGGGATCGCCGACGCTTTGAAGCTCGCCGAGTACTGGGCCGCCGGAGACCGGATCTGCGTCGTCCTCGGGGACAACATCATCGAGAAAAACATCGTTCGCGCCGTCGAATCGTACGGGCGTCAGAAGAGCGGCGCGAAGATCCTCCTCAAGGAGGTCCCCGACCCGGAGCGCTTCGGCGTGCCCGTGCTCGAGGGGAACCGGGTGGTCAAGATCGAGGAAAAGCCCTCGAAGCCCGCGTCCCGATACGCGGTGACGGGGATCTACCTCTTCGACGGCCGGGTGTTCGAGATCGCGCGGGATCTCCGTCCGTCGGCGAGGGGCGAGCTCGAGATCACGGACGTGAACAACGCCTACATCGAGCGCGGAGAGCTCACGTGGGACGTTCTCGACGGGTGGTGGACGGACGCGGGGACGTTCGAGTCGCTCCGCCGGGCGACGAACCTCGTCGCCGAAACCGGCGCCAACAATCTCGATTGAAAACTCAGCGGAAGGTCGCCCGCACGTACTCGTCGAGCGCCTCGCGCCAGCCGCGCATGGGGCAGAGCCCGAGCTGCTCGAAGCGCCAGTTGCGGAGGGCTTCCATCCGCGGGCGGGGTGCGGGCAGGGGAAAGGCGTCGGACGACACCGGACGCAGGCGGCAACCCTTGATCCCGGCGGAGCGCACGATCTCCTCCGCCATGTCGAAACGGCTCACGCAGCCGACGTTCGCGCAATGATACGTTCCGTAACGCCCGCTCCCGATGAAGTCCCCGATCGCCCGGGCGAGGTCGATCGTGTAGGTCGGGGATCCGAACTTGTCGTTCACGATCGGGATCTCGCCCCCCCGGCGGGCCCGCTCGACGATCTTCGCGACGAATTTCTTGTCCTCCGCGCCGCCTCCGAAGAGCCAGCACGCGTAAAAAACGAAGTGCCGCGGCGCGATCTCGCGGACGGCGAGCTCGCCGGCGTATTTCGAGCGTCCGTACTCGTTCGCCGGCGCGGGGGTGTCGGTTTCGATGTACGGCGTTTCCTTGCGGCCGTCGTAGACCATTCCCGTCCCGATGTAGACCATGACGGCGCCGCAGTCGCGGGAGGCGAGGGCGACGTTGCGCGCGCCCTCCTCGTTCACGCTTCGCGCTGCGGCGGGATCGAGCTCGCAGGCGTCGACGTCCGTCATCGCCGCGAGGTGGAGCACATAGGCGGGCCGGGCGGCGCGGATCGCGCGCTCAATGAGGCCGGCGTCACGGATGTCGGGCTCGTCGAGGGATGCGGGGTGGATCTCGAAACGATCGCCGAGAACCTCGACCGCGGCTCGCCCCAGCATGCCGCGTACGCCGGTTATGAAGATGCGATCCACGAGATGCGCTCCGAGCCGCTTTCAGCGGTCTTTCCGGCGCCAATCGTACGGGATACTCCCCCGAGTGGGGATCGATCCGGAACTCGTCCGGATCGTCGTAGCGATAGAGCTCCGTGGGCACGTTGACGACGAGCGCCTCGCTCTCAGAAACGCACATGAAGCCATGGCACACGCCGGGCGGAATATGCACCCGAACGGGATTGTGGATGCCGGCGAAGATCTCGACGATCTCGCCGTGCGTGGATGAGCCCGCCCGCCGGTCGTAGAGAACGATCTTCATCATGCCGCCGACGACGACCATGTTGTCCGATTGCTTCGCGTGGTAGTGCCAGCCCTTGACGACGCCGGGGTACGCGGTGGTGAGGTACACCTGGCCGAATCGCGTGAAATCGCTCTCGTCGCTGCGGAGCATTTCCATGAGCCGTCCGCGCTCGTCGGGGATCACCCTGAGCTTCGTGATCGTGACGCCGTCGATCATCCGTGATTCCTCCGTTGATAGTGAACGCCAGCACCGAAAGGCCGCGCGGGTCGAATGTACCCGAGCCCCAGCCGCCTGTCAACGCTTCTCGAGAAAGCTCTTGGCGGCCGTCCCGTCCGCTCCCGCCGCGCCGTCGCCGAGGACGTGAAGCACCGTGTCGGCGACCCCGAGCGGGGAGACGGCCTCGCGGCGGACGCGCCAGCCGTCGAGCGGTCCGACGAGGAGCACGCCTCCCGGGCGGTGTCCGCCGGAGATCTTTCGGTGGCGCGGGTTGAGCGTCACGAGCGGGCAATGAATCGACCAGCCCGTTCCGAACTCCGGACGCATCTCGTAGAGAACGTCGGGGAAGCGGTCGAGGTGGGGACCGGCGTAGATCTCTTCGCGTCGCCGCGCCCAGAGAAATATTTCCTTTCCGGAGCGGTCGCGAACGCCGAGCAGGAGCGAGATGACCTCGTCGCGGAGCGTTTCGTACGAGCGCCCTTCCGCGGCGCACCGGTTCCTCGAGATCTCGACGCCTCCGAACGGATTGTTGCCGCCGAACTCCGAGGCGGTGGCGAGATTGTCGGCCCGCTCCGTCAAAAAATCCCCCTTCTTGAGCTTTCTCGTCCAGGGGAAAAGATGCGCCACGCGATAGGAGACGTCCTCGAGGTCGAGGCGGTGGAGCGTCTCGAGCGCGATTCTCTTGGCCCGGTCCACGTGATACCGGGGGCTCAGGAGGAGCGGACCCGAGACGCGGCTGCGTAGAAAGCCCGCGCGCATGAGGAGCTCGTTCACGTTGAAATGAAGTGTGGCGCGCCTCCCGTGGCCGTGATCGCTCAGCACGAGCGCGACGCAGCCGGGGCCCGCGGCGGCGACGAGCTCTCCGACGCAATCGTCGAGAACGCCGTGGAAGGCCCGGAGCGTATCGCCGTAGCGGCTCCGGCGCGGGTGCGTGGGATCGCCGGGATCCTGATAGCGCCAGAAGAAGTGGAACATCCGGTCGAGGGTCAGGAGCGTGACGAAGGCGAGATCCCACCGCTCGCTCCGCATGAGCCGCGCCGTATAATCGGTGACGCGGCGCGTCTCGGCGCCCGATTTCTCGGCGAACGCGGAGAGCTCGTGGCGCTCCGGGAAATCGACGATGCCGCCGAGGGGTGGGGTCTCGTGGCGATCCAGCGCGTCGGGAGGCTCGACGGCGGTGCGCCCGGAGATGAAAACGGGGCCGCTCGCCATGACGCCGCGGACGGGCCAGGGAGGATAGGCGAGGAGCGGATTCACGACGATGACCCGCTTGCCGGCGTCTCCGGCGCGATCCCAGAAGGTCTTTCCGCGAAAGGCAGCCGTGTCGACGGCGAATCGCTTCGCGTCCTTCTTGAAGTAGTCGATGCTTTCGAGAATGCCGTGCTCGCTCGGGTCGAGCCCCGTGAAGATGCTGACCCACGAGGGAACGCTGTCGGGGGGGAAGATCGCCTCGAGCTCGCCGCCGTATCCCGACGAGGCGAGACGCGACAGGTGCGGGAGTCCGGGCAGAATGGGCTCGAGCACGCGCCAATCCATGCCGTCGATGCCGATGACGAGCATCCGGCTCATCGGGCGGCCACCTCCCGCGCGCGCGCGGCCCGCCAGACGGACGTCCCGGCCCACACGGCTTCGAAGACCCGTTCCACCTGCGGCGTCCCGTCGATGAGCGGCGCCGCGAGGATACGGGCCATTTCCCGGTAGTACTCTCTGCGGTCGGCGAGATAGGCGGCGGGGGTGCCGTCGGACTTTCGCGCGGCGCCGATCTCCGGATCGATATCGATGAACATGACGAGCGACGGCTTGGGGAAAAGAGCGAGCAGGGGATGATCCATGAGCTCCGTGATGCTTCCCGGGGGAATCGAGAAATTGACGGCGACGTCGATGAGCGTATCGTACACGTAGCGGTCGCAGATGACGGCTTTGCCGCGGCGGCGCGGCCCGGAGAGACGGCTGCGCACCTGCCACGCGTATTCTCCCCAGACGAGCATTTGCCAGAGGTCTCGCTTGAGCCCGCGGCGCATGGTGCGGCGCTTCGCGTCGCGAAACGCGGCGTAGTCGTCACCGCCGAGGCGCTCGGTCGAGCGCAGGTACGTTTTCGCGAGACGGATGGCCGGCGCACTGAGACGGGGCTCCCATCGGTTCCAGACGGCTTCGGCCGGGATGCCGGCGTCGCCGAGCCTTTCGGCGAGGAGGGCGGCCTGCGTCGATTTTCCCGAGCCGTCGAGCCCGCTGACGACGATGATGTCTCTGCCGGGTCGCGCGCCCGCCTTGAAGGGCCCTTTCATCGCGAGGCCTCCGTGGATCGCTCGCGGGCGAGCGTGCGCAGGTGCGGCACGAGGTGCTTGCGGAACACCCTCTGCCACGAGAAATCCCCGACCTTCGCCGCCGTTGCCGGCTGCTCGAGCCGGATGGAGGCGATGCGGTCCGAAACCTGCGAGACGTGATCGTAGTAGAGAAAGCCGTCCCCCTCGCGGAGCATCGCGGGCAGCATGCCGAAACGCGTCGCGACGACGGGGAGATTGCAGGCGCACGCCTCGATCACGGAAAGGGGAAACTCGACGGCTCCCATCGGATTGCCGACGGGGAAGAAATAGGCGTCCGCGGCCTGGTACAGCTCGTGAACGGCGTGGATGTATTCGTCGATCACGATGACCCCGGCCATGCGGAGCCGATCGGCCCACGAGGGGTCGATCTCCCCGGCCTTGATAACGGGCTGAACGTCGTTGCCCCAGTCACGGTAGCGCAGAAAGGCCTCGAGGTTGCGGCTTTCCCGGACGTGCCCGACGTGGAGGAGGATGAATCGATCGGAGGGCAGGTCGTACTTGGCGCGGAGCCGCGCTTTGGCGTCCGCCGCGACGGGTCTAAAAACGCGGTCGTCGTAGCCGGGCATGATGAAATCGGTGTCGACGCCGGCCTTCTCGAGCGCCTCCCGCACCGCGGCGACGGGGGAGAGAACGAGATCGGGCGCGGCGACGCGCGCGACGAGCCTGTGGAGGGCCCCGACGGAGCGATCCTGAAGTCCGATCACGATGACGGGCCGTTTCGCCGCGATCCGCAGGAGGGAGCCGCGGGCGAGACCGGCCGCCGTGAGGCCGGATTGCGGCACGTACACCACGATGTCGAAGGGCTCGCGCCGGAGAAGGCGCACGAGGCGCCTCGCGAGCAGTATCTTCAGCGCGGCGACGCGGAGGGCTCGGACGTCGGAAGGGCTCTCTCCCGTCGCGTAAGCGATGGTGAGATCCCCCTCTCGCTGCAGAAAGCGCCCGAGGTGCATGAGGAAGACGAGCGTCCCCTCGTTCGGGCGAACCGATATTTCCTCGGTGACGAGCAGTATCTTCATACGACGCAAGCCGTGCCGGAAAGACCCTGAAAACGCGTATCCCTAAAGAATTGATTATGATACCTTTTCGGCCCGGCGACAACGAAAATCGCCGGGAGACGGCGCGGCAGGGCGGAACAGGTGGGAGAAGCGGCCCCCAGAAATATACGGTGGAATCGATTTCCTGAAAATGGTATAATTGCTACACTTGGGCAAAGGGGTGATACAAGGTTGGCAACATGAGCAGCAAAATCCCGTTCATTGATCTTCAGCAAGGCACCAGAAAAATAAGGAAAGAGATCGACGAAGCGGTCACCCGCGTGATCGACAATACCGCTTTCGTCCTCGGGCCCGAGCTCGAGGGGTTCGAATCCGATTTCGCGGCCTACTGCGGCGCGGGGCACTGCGCGGGGATCAACTCCGGCACGGCGGCCCTTCATCTCGCGCTGCTTTGCTTCGGCGTCGGACGGGGGGACGAAGTCATAACGGTGCCCAACACCTTCATCGCGACGGCGGAGGCGATTGCCATGGCCGGAGCGAAGCCGGTGCTGGTGGACGTTCGGGAGGATACCGCTCTCATAGACGTCGAGAAGATCGAGAGCGCGATCACGCCTCGGACGAAGGCGATCATTCCCGTGCATCTTTTCGGGCAACCGTGCGATATGGACCCCATAATGGATCTCGCGAAGAAACACGGGCTTGCGGTCATCGAGGACGCCTGTCAGGCGCACGGCGCCGAATATAAGGGAATAAGGACGGGGGCGCTTGGACATGCCGCCGGATTCTCTTTTTACCCGAGCAAGAACCTCGGCGCCTGCGGCGAAGGCGGCGCCATCACCTCCCGCGACCGCGAGGTCGTAGACCGCGCGAAGGGGCTGCGGCATCACGCGCAGTTCGAGCGGAACGTTCACAGCGAGATCGGTTACAACTACCGCCTCGAATCGCTCCAGGCAGCGATTCTGCGCGTGAAGCTGCGCCATCTCAACGGGTGGAACGACATGCGCCGGGCCGTGGCCGAGCGGTATATCGGCAACCTGCAAGGAACGAGCTACTGGCTGCCGCGGGAAGCGCCCGGCCTCCGTCACGTTTATCATCTGTTTCCGATAGTCGCCTCGCGCAAGGAGCGCGTCACGAAAGCGCTCGGCGAGGCGGGGATCGGGTGGGGAGAGCATTATCCGACGCCGGTTCACCTCCATCCCGCGTTCGCGCATCTCGGAAAAGGCAAGGGGAGCTACCCCGTTGCCGAGAAGCTCATGAGCGGCCTTGTATCACTGCCCATGTTCCCCGAGCTTCCGCTCCGGGACGTCGATCGCGTATCGGAGGTTCTCAAGGAGGTCGACCGGACTTCATAATTTAGTTTCAAAGGAGGGGATTATCGGCTAATAGATAAGGACATAGGCAAAAGGCCACAGGGCTGAACGCACACAGAGAAGGCAAACGATGGCCCTTGAAAGCGCCGAAAAGGTCCAGCAGCTGACGGGACTTGCATACGGGGACGATCTCCGAATCCGCGAGCGCATGTGGGCTGAGAGATTCGTCAAGCGTCTCCTCGACGTCATGGCGGCGTTGATCGTCATCGTCGTGGGTCTTCCATTTTTTCTCGCCATCGCGCTGCTGATAAAGCTGACCTCAAAGGGGCCCGTGTTCTTTTCCCAGGAACGCATCGGGAAGGATGGGGAGGAGTTTACCCTTTTCAAGTTCCGAACGATGCGGCTCAACTCCGACGACGGCATTCACCGCGAATTCACCCGCTGCTTCATCGAAGGGCGCCTCGCGAACTCCGCTGTTGACGAAAAAACCTCCGCCGTTTATAAGCTCAAAGACGACCCGCGCGTCACGGCGGTCGGCTGCTTCCTGCGCAAGACGAGCCTCGACGAGTTTCCGCAGTTCCTGAACGTGCTCCGGGGCGAGATGACGATCGTGGGACCGCGCCCGCCGCTTTCGTATGAGATCGAGCACTATCAGGACTGGCACAAGCTCCGTCTCGCCGTGAAACCGGGTCTCACGGGGCTCTGGCAGGTGAGCGGCCGAAGCTCGGTTCCCTTCAACGAGATGGTGCTCCTTGATCTCTACTACATCGAGCACTGGTCGCTTCTCCTCGATTTCAAGATCATGCTGAGAACGATCCCCGTCATGTTCTTCGGTTCCGGCGGATTCTAAGAACGGAGGCAGAGTGGTTAAGGTAGGCGTCGTCGGCTGCGGCTACTGGGGTCCAAACCTCATCCGGAATTTTTCGAATCTCAAGTCGTCGAAGGTCGTCGCGTGCGCGGACGTGAAGGAGGACCGGCTGAACCACATGCGCCAGCTCTATCCGACGCTTCGCACGACGACCGATTTCCGCGAGATCCTCCGCGATCCCGGGATAGACGCCGTCATCATCGCGACTCCGGTCGCGCAGCATTTTCCGGTGGCCAAGGAGGCCCTCGAAGCCGGAAAGCACGTCTTCGTCGAGAAGCCGCTCGCGCAATCGGTCGAGGAGGGAAAGGCGCTCGTCGAGCTCGCCGCCCGCATGCGTCTGACGCTCATGGTCGGGCACACCTTCGTTTTCACGGCCGCGGTCAACAAGATCAAGGATCTCATCTGGTCCGGGGAGCTCGGCGACATTTACTACATCGCGTCGTCGCGCGTGAACCTCGGCATTTTTCAGGAGGACATCAACGTGGTGTGGGATCTCGCCCCGCACGACGTTTCGATCATGAATTACGTTCTCGACTCGCGGCCCGTTTCCGTGTCGGCGGTGGGCCGCTCGTACATTCGGCCCGGCATCGAGGACGTCGCGTTCCTGACCCTCAAGTATCCGCAGGCCGCGCTCGCCAACATCCACGTTTCGTGGCTCGATCCGAACAAGATCCGCAGCACCACGGTCGTCGGCAGCAAGAAGATGCTCGTCTACGACGACATCTCGAGCCTCGAGAAGATACGGATCTACGACAAGGGCGTCACCGTGACGCCGCACTACGACACCTTCGGCGAGTTCCACCTCTCGTATCGCTACGGGGATATCATGATCCCGCGCCTCGACGACGCCGAGCCGCTCAAGCTCGAATGCCAGCATTTCGTCGACGTCATCGAGAAGGGCGTTCCGGCGCGCAGCGACGGCCGGCACGGTCTCGAGGTGCTGCTCGTTCTCGAGACGGCGGGCCGTTCCATGCGGGAGCAGGGCATGGAGATCGCGATCGAATACCCGGCCCAGATGGAATCGGCGCGATGATGGACGCATTCGCGGCGCCGCCGCTCGGCATCGTCCGGTTGGGCGAGGGGTCCGTCGTGGACGAGGGCGCCGTCCTCGGCTACCGCTCCCCCCGCCGGGGCGTGAGCGACGTTCTCTCGATCGGCGCGGGGGCGAGGATCAGGAGCGGCTGCGTGATCTACGCCGGTTCCACGATCGGGGAGCATTTCGAAACCGGGCACAACACCGTCATTCGCGAGGAGAACGAGATCGGGGACCATTTCTCGATTTGGAACAACTCGGTTATCGATTACGGCTGCCGCATCGGTTCGCGGGTCAAGCTGCACTGCAACATCTATATCGCCCAATTCACCGTCATCGAGGACGACGTTTTCTGCGCGCCCGGGGTGACGATCGCGAACGACTATCATCCAGGGTGCCCCGATTCGCGCGACTGCATGCGCGGCCCCGTGCTGAAGAAGGGCTGCCGCATCGGAGTGGGCGCGATCATTCTTCCGTACGTCACGATCGGCGAGGGAACTCTCGTCGGGAGCGGTTCCGTGGTCACAAAGGATCTTCCGGCCGGGGTCGTCGCCTACGGCAATCCGGCCCGGGTCCATGCATCGCTCGACGAAATGCGATGCAAGACGGGACGCCGGGAGGCCCCGTACCGCTGACGGTTCACGCGATGGAGACGATCCGCGATCCCCGCGTAGCCTTTCTCGCTTCGACGCTGGCCACCGGCGGCGCCGAGCGAGTGGTCGAAAGCCTCGCCTGCGGGCTGCCGCGGCGGGGTATCGAAACGCGCGTGTTCTGCCTGCGACCCTCCGGAGAGATCGGAGACGCGATCGTGGCGGCGGGGGTTCGATTGACGCCGGGAATCGCCCGTTTCCGGCGCGATCCGCTCGCGGCCGCGAGGCTCGCGGCGCTTCTCAGGGGCTGGCGGCCGGACGTGCTCGTCTCCCTCGATCACCATGACGCGATTGTGGCGGGCGCCCTCGCCCGGGCGTTCGGCGGGTCGTTCCGTCTCGTGCTCATGGTGCATTCGACGGGCCTCTGGGGAAACCGCGCAACCTTCAGCTGGATCGACCGTCTCGCGCTTCCGTCGTTCGATCGCATCGTGGCGCTCGCGCGCTCCCATGAGCGCTATCTCGTGGAGCGGGAGGGAGTCGACCCGAAGCGGATCGCGATCGTCGCGAACGGCGTCGATACCGGGCGCTTCGTCCCGGCGGGCTCGCCCGCCGAGCGCATCGCGCTGCGCGGTTCTCTGGGCATCGGCGAAGGGGATTTCGCGGCGGCGATAGTAGCCGGGCTCCGGCCCGAGAAGAACCACGCGATGTTTCTCCGGGCGGCCGCGCGGGTTCGCGGGGCCCATCCCCAGTCGACGTTTCTCATCGTCGGAGAGGGCGCGGAAGAGGGAAACCTGCGGGCGCTCGCCGCGGATCTCTTCCCCTCGGGCGGCGTGCGTTTCCTCGGGCGGCGCGAGGACGTTCCCTCGGTGCTCGCCGCCTGCGACGCCCTCGCGCTCGCATCGCACCCCGTGGTCGAGACCTTCCCCCTCGTCGTTCTCGAGGCGATGTCATGCGGGCTTCCCGTCGCCGTGACGGACGTGGGATCGGTGCGAGAGATGCTCGTCGACGGGGAGGAGGGTTTTATCGTATCGTCGGGAGACGAGGCGGCTCTCGCCGAGAAGCTCCTCTTCCTCGCCTCGCGTCCCGATGAGGCGCGGCGCATGGGGGAGAGGGGACGCGAGCGCGTGAAACGCGATTTTACCGTGGGGGCAATGATCTCGGGGTACGAGACGCTCGTGAGGGGTCTCGCGCCGCGGGGATGAGGGAGCGATACGCCATGGCTCTTCCCGTCGACGCCGTCATCGCGATCACCTACCGGTGCGATTCGCGCTGCAACATGTGCAACATCTGGCGTCTACCCCCCGGCGAGGAGCTTTCGCCGGACGAGTACCGGCGGCTGCCGGCGACGCTTCGCGACGTGAATATATCGGGCGGGGAGCCTTTTCTCCGCGACGACATCGTGGAGATCGTCCGGACGGTGAACGAGCGCTGCGGCGGTCCGCGCATCGTCATCTCGACGAACGGATTTGAGCGGCGGCGGATCATGCACGCCGCGCCCGCGCTCATGAAGATCGGACGCCGCGTCGGCATCGCGGTGTCGCTCGACGGCATCGGCGAGATGCACGACGAGATACGGGGGGTCGCGGGAGGGTTCGACCGGGTCGTCGAGACCCTGAAACAGCTCCGCACGATCGGATACCGGAACGTCCGGGTCGCGTTCACGGCCCAGCGGGCGAACGTCGAGCATCTCGGGGCCGTGTATGACCTTTCCCGGCAATTCGGATTTCAGTTCACCGCGTCCGTGGCGCAGAACTCCGAGCTCTATTTCTCCACCGACGACAATCAGAGGGTCGATCCCCTCGCGCTCGACGGGGAGCTGCGCTACGTGATGCGCAAAGAGCTTCTGAGCGCGAATCCCAAGCGGTGGCTGCGCGCCTATTTCTACGCGGGGGTGTTGCGATGGAACGCCGCCCGCGGGCGCATGCTCTCGTGCCGCGCGGGGAGCGATTCGTTTTTCATGGATCCCGCCGGAACGATCTATCCGTGTCTCACGCTCGGCCGGGCCATGGGGAATATCCGCGGGCGCGGCTTCGAGGAGATCTGGGAGAGCGCGGAAGCGGAGGCGGCGCGCGAGGCGGTGAGCCGTTGCGCGGAGCCATGCTGGATGATCTGCACGGTCCGCACGGCGATGCTGAGGCGGCCCCACGCGCCGGCCCGCTGGATACTGGCGAGCTGGCTCAGGCTCGCCGCGGGCAGGCGCGTCGACTGACGGGGGCGCCGCGGAGGGGAGCGGGACGGATGCCTCGACCGGAACGTCTCAGGATCGCGATGATCGGCTCGCGGGGAGTGCCGTGCGTCTACGGCGGCATCGAACGCCACGTCTCTGAAATCGGGCTTCGGCTCGCCGCGCGGGGCCACCAGGTGACGGTGTTCGGACGGCGGCCGTTTTGCGCGGCGGGGGAGCATCTCGGCATGCGGGTGCGCGTGCTCCCTGCGATTCCGACGAAACATCTCGAATCCGCCTCGAACGCGCTCGCGGCGACGCTGGCCGTCCTCCCCGGTTCGTACGACATCGTCCATTTCCACGGCGTCGGTCCTTCGCTCTTCTGCTGGATGACGGCGCTTCGGCGCGTGGCCACCGTCTGCACCATCCACGCGCTCGATTACCGGCAGAGCAAATGGGGATCGTTCCCCCGCGCGCTCCTGCGGCGCGGCGAGCGGACGGCCATGGAGCGAGCGGACGCCGTCGTCGCGGTCTCGCGCCTCATGGCGGACGACCTGCGTTCGAGGTACGGTCGCCCCGTGGACTACATTCCAAACGGGGCGACGTTTCGGGACCCGCCGCCCTTCGAGGAGGCGGGCCGCCTCGGCCTCGAACCGGGGCGCTTCGTTCTCGCCGTCGGGCGGTTCATCGTCGAGCGCGGGTTCCATACGCTCCTCGAGGCATGGCGGTCCGTCGAGACGGAGCACCGGCTCGTCATAGCGGGGGACGCGCACTTCGAGGAGCGCTACGCGCGCCGTCTCGCGGCGAGGGCGGACGATCGCGTCATTATGCCCGGCTACGTTTCGGGACGGCTCCTCGACGAGCTGTACGCGCACTGCGCCTGCTACGTTCTGCCCTCCCTCGTCGAGGGGCTTCCCATATCGCTCATCGAAGCCATGGCGTTCGGCCGTCCCGCCCTCGTGAGCGACATCCCGGAGAATCTGGAGGCCGCCGGGGGCGCGGCGGAGACCTTCGCCCGAGGGGACTGCGCCGCTCTCGCCCGGGGCCTCGCCCGCATGCTCGAGATGAGCGAGGATGAGCGCGGGCGGCTCGGAAAGCTCGGGCGCGAGCGCGTGGCGAGGGAATACACGTGGGATCGGGTGACGGACGAGCTCGAGGGCCTCTACGAGCGTCTCGTTGCCTCTTCCCCGCGGCGCGGCGCGGCCGCGGCGGGGCACGGAGAGGTCTAATTCTATTGACAGCGGGGGCGCATTTTGGTACGTACGGGCGGAATCGAGCGTCCCGCCCAACGGCGCGGCGAAAGGTATTGTCATGATGCGATTGCGATTCCTCGACCTCCTCGTTTATGGTGCGATTCTTGCTGCCGTTTCGCTCGCTCTGAGGTGCGCGCCGCTCCAGACGGCCGGAGGCGCGCCGCGTCCGGCGGCTGAAACCGCCCCGACGCGGTCTCCGGCGGTTCCGAGGGACACCGCCGCCGTCGAGGCGGGGGCGTACCGGTTCGAGGACGAGCTGCCCGAAGAGACCCCGACGCGCGCGGCGCAGCTCGTCGAGCGGATCGAGCCGCTCGAGGCGGACACCTTTGCCGTGCAGGACATGGCCGTCGAGGAACCGCAGCGTCAACTCTACGTCATCGGCTATCGCGTCCAGGTGCTCGCCTCGAGCGACCGCGCGGCGGCCGAGGAGATGAAGCAGCGGGTTGTTGCGCAGGCGCGAATGAACGCATACATTGAGTACGAGGACGGGCTGTACAAGGTGCGAGCGGGGGATTTTAACGAGCGAAAGGACGCCCTCCAGGCGAAGCTCGCGCTCGAAAAGACTTTCCCCGGCTGCTGGGTCGTGCGGACGACCATCCGCGGCGATTGACGATCACGAAAGGAGCCCCACAGCAACATGCCTGAGCTACGCAAGGACGTGATCACGGGACGATGGGTCATCATCGCGACGGAACGAGGGAAGCGGCCGATCGATTTCAAGGTGGAGAAGTCGGCCCGTGCTCCACGGCGGCTTCTGCCCGTTCTGCGCCGGCAACGAGGACAAGACTCCACCCGAGATGCTCGCGGTACCGCGATCCGCGCTCGGCGCCGAACTCGCGCGGATGGAAGGTCCGCGTAGTGCCGAACAAATTTCCCGCGCTCCAGATCGAGGGCGATCTGACAGCGCCGGGGACGGGCATCTACGACGTCGTCGCGGCGTCGGCGCGCACGAGGTTCTCATCGAATCGCCGCAACACGACACGCAGCTCGCCGATCTCCCGCGCGCGCACGTCGAGAGCATCGGTTCTGGGCGATCCAGATCCGCCGCATCGATCTCAATCGCGACTCACGCTTCAACTACATTCTCGTGTTCAAGAATCACGGGGAGGAGGCCGGCGCTTCAGCTCGAGCATTCGCACATCCAGCTCATCGCCACGCCGATCATTCCGAAGCGCGGCGATCGAGGAGCTCGAGGGCCCGGCGTCACTTACGAGCTCAAGGAACGCTGCATCTTCTGCGACATCATCGAGCAGGAGCTTCGACGGTCAGAAGCGCGTCATCCTCGATGAACGGAGCTACTTCCTCGCCATCGCGCCTTTCGCGGCCCGGTTTCCCTTCGAAACGTGGGTCCTGCCCCGTCGCCACGAACCGCATTTCATCGCGTGGGCGAAGACCAGCCCGCCTCGATCATGGCTCGCCGTCCTCAGCAGCTCGTGCTGCGCAAGCTGAACCTGGCCTTCGACCAGCCGGCCTACAACTACGTCCTCCACACCGCGCCCATCAACACCGGTGCCGACTGGAATTTCCACTGGCATCTCGAGCTGATGCCGAAGCTGACCAAGGTCGCCGGCTTCGAGTGGGGCAGCGGCTTCTACATCAATCCGACGCCGCCCGAGGAGGCCGCTGAGGCGTTGAGAAACCACGGAGCGCATGCGGACAAGAACCCGAAAGCCTAAGGAACGCATCGACCGATGAAAACGAAGAACGACCTCTCGCTGGTTCTCGTGACGACCGAGATCGTGCCCTTTTCCAAGGTCGGCGGGCTCGCCGACGTCATGGGGGCGCTCCCCGACGAGATCGAGAAGCTCGGGGTGCGGGTAGCGATCTTCACCCCGCTCTATTCGTCGATCGACCGGGCGGCCTTCGGCATCGCGCCGGTCGATCGGTGCGGTCCGCTCGCCGTCCCCGTCGCCGGATCGCCGGAGCGGTTTCGACTCTTTTCGTGCCTCAAGCCGGGCACGGGGGTCAAAACGTACTTCATCGAGAGCGACCGGTTCTACGCCCGGCAGGGCATCTACACCGTTCCCGAGACGGGAAGGGCCTTTCCCGACGAGGACGAGCGCACGATCTTCTTCAACCGGGCCGTCATCGAGGCGATGAAAGCGCTCGATCTGCGTCCCGGCGTCGTTCACTGCAACGATTTTCACGCGGGTCTCATTCCAGCCTATCTCGCCCTCGAGGAGGCGGACGACGAGCGCTTCTCGGGAACGGCGACCGTGTTCAGCATTCACAATCTCGCCTATCAAGGGCTCTTCGGCCCCGAGTTTCTCGACAAGGCCGGGCTCGACCGAGCGCTCTTCGCGCCGATGGGTCCCTTCGAGTTCTGGGGCCGCGTGAACGTGATGAAGGCGGCGATTCACTACGCGGGCGTCGTCAGCACTGTGAGCAGGACGTACGCCGAGGAGATCACGCGGAGCGAGGAGTACGGTTACGGTCTCGAGGGGGTGCTGCGGTCGCGCGGCGCGGACCTCGTCGGAATCCTCAACGGCATCGACATGGACGCGTGGGATCCCTCGAAGGACGAGCTCATCCCGCAGCGCTTCACCCCGGAACAGCTCGCGGGAAAGGGAAAGTGCCGGACGGAGCTCCTTCGCGCGTACGGCCTCCCGGACCGCTCGACGGGCCCCGTGATCGGTATGGTCTCGCGCCTCGTCGATCAGAAGGGGTTCGACATCCTCGCCGAGGCCTTCGACGGGATTATGGCGCTCGGCGTGCGGCTCGTCATACTCGGCACGGGACAGGAGCGCTACCACGAGCTCTACTGGGGCCTCGCCAAGAAGCACTCGAAGCAGCTCGGCCTCAAGCTCGAGTTCAACAATCGGATCGCCCACCTCATCGAGGCGGGGAGCGATTTCTTTCTCATGCCCTCGCGTTACGAGCCGTGCGGGTTGAACCAGATGTACAGCCTGCGCTACGGAACGATTCCGATCGTGCGCGCGACGGGAGGGCTGCTCGACACCATTTCCGAGATCGGGGGCGGTGGGGCAGAGGGGAACGGCTTCACGTTCGCGGAGTATTCGGCCGCGGCGCTCCTCGACGCCATCCGCCGCGCCGCTGCCTTTTACGGCGACAAGGCGGCGCTTCGCTCCGTCCGCCGGCGCATCATGGTCGAGGATCATTCGTGGCGGCGCTCCGCGGAGGAGTACCTCGCGATGTACGAGCGGGTGCGCTCCCTCGCGGGAATGGGGTTGACAAGGTAGCGAAGACCTTTTTATACTAGGGGATTGAAAAGCTCATAGGGGCGGGAATAGCTCAGTTGGTAGAGCGCAACCTTGCCAAGGTTGATGTCGCGGGTTCAAGTCCCGTTTCCCGCTCCATTTTTTTTGAGGCGGCATAGCCAAGTGGTAAGGCGACGGTCTGCAAAACCGTTACTCACCGGTTCGAATCCGGTTGCCGCCTCCAATCATTTCCGGCCGCGGCGTGCCTGCCGGCGCCGCCTCTCGTGATTTCCGGACAAAGCGGCCAGATGGGCGGGGCGGGACCCGGGGCGCCGAGCGAGGCGCCTGAGCGGGGGCTATTTGCCTTGCCGCGCCTTTCGATTGGTCTTAGAATCGCCGACGTGCCGGGGTGGCGGAATTGGGAGACGCAGCGGACTTAAAATCCGCTGGAGCGCGAGCTCCATACCGGTTCGATTCCGGTCCCCGGCATTCCTGAATGAAAGGAATCGCGATGTCGCAGGGCTCGGCGGGCGGCGTGACGATCATCATACCCGCGTACAACGAGGAAAAGGGGTTCGGGGAGCCTTTCGGGGCGCTCATGGCCTCCGCGCGGGAGAGGGGTTGGGAGGTCATCGTCGTCGACGACGGCTCGACGGACGCGACCGCCGCCCTTGCGGGATCGGGGGGGCGCGCGTCCTGCGCCATCCCGAAAACAAGGGATACGGCGCGGCGATCAAGACGGGGATCAGGAATGCTTCGAACGATCTCATCGTCATGATGGACTCCGACGGCCAGCACGATTCGCCGCGCATCGACGAGATTCTCTCTCATATGGACCGCTACGACATGGTGGTCGGAGCGAGGCGGCGCATGACGGGCATCCGGGCGCCGGGAAAGAGGCTCCTCTCGATCGTCGCGAACTACCTCGCCGGCGTCGATATCCCGGATCTCAACTCGGGGCTCCGGGCTTTTAGAAGGAACACGATCAGAAGCTTTCTCCATTTCTGCCCGAACACCTTCTCCTTCACGACGACGATCACCCTCGCATATCTGCGGGAGGGGTACAGCGTCAAGTACGTGCCGATCGAGGTCGAGCGGCGCCTCGGTCGCGCGAGCAGCGTGAGTCTCTTCCGGGACGGTTACCGGACGTTCCTTCTCATCGTCCGCGTCATCGTGCTCTTCAACCCGCTCAAGGTCTTCGTGCCGGTCTCGCTCGGGCTCTTCGCGCTCGGACTGACATTCACGGTTTACGGCATCGTTACGTTCGGGCGCGCGCCGAACATGGGAGTGCTCACGATCCTCTCGAGCATCATTCTCTTTTTCATGGGGGTTCTCGCCGACCAGATCTCGTCGATCCGGCGCGAGCGGCGGTACGACTAAGAGCCCCGGAGCGGCATGTCCTTCCGTTCGCGATGGATGCGGACCCTTTTCCAGGCGCTCGGCGTCGCGCTTTTCGTCGTGATCCTCTCGCGCGTCGATCTCGGCGAGGTCGCGCGCGCCTACCGGAGGATCCGCCCGGTTCCCGCGGCGGCGGGGATCGCGCTGCTCTTCGTTCTCACGCTCCTCAAGGCGCAGCGCTGGCGAACGATCGTGGCGGGGCAGGGTGTGGCGATGGGGCTCGGGCGGGCGTTCCGCATTTATGCCGCATCTCTCTACCTGGGGGTCGTGACGCCGGGGCACGTCGGGGACTTCGCGAAGAGCCTCTACCTCACGAACCGCGGCCTCTCGCCGGGAAGGGCGATCATGAGCTCGGTCGCGGACAGGCTATTCGATATCATACTGCTCTTCGTGATATCGTTTCTGAGCCTCATGCTCTTTCCGGGAATCGTGCGGAATCAGATGGTTCTCGGCGCTCTCTTTCTGGCCGCTGCGGGCGCGGCGGTCGCCGCGTTCTTTTTCCGCCGCGACATCCTCGCACGCCTCATGAAACGATTCGTGGCCGCGCTGCCGGGGGAAAGGATGCGGGGCGGTCTCGACCGGGCGATCACGGAAGGGCTCGACGAGTTTCCCGCGGCCGCCGGGAAAAGGCTGCCGGCGATCGCCGCGCTCACACTCGCGGCGTGGACGGCGCACTACGCCTACTTCGTCATCTTCGCGGCGGCTCTCGGCGTCGGCGCGTCCGTATCGGTCATCATGGTCTGCGTTTCGGCGGCGATCATCGCTTCCCTCGTTCCCGTGTCGATATCGGGCCTCGGCACGCGCGATCTCGTTCTCATTCTCATCTTCGCCCGCTCGGGACTCGGGCGGGAGGCGGCGGTGACGTTTTCGTTCAGCTTTATCCTTTCGTATCTCGTGCTGGGAACGACGGGCTTCATCTGCTGGCTCACGGCTCCCTTCGACGCTCCGCGGGCGATGAGCGCCGAGCCGGAGGAGGGGAAAGGGTGACGGCGTGAGGGAACGCCATCACAACTCGTTCACGGGATTCTGGAAGAGCGCGATCGGCCTCTTGGCGTATCACGCCGATTGGCCCCGGACGCTCGCCTCGACGCTCCACAAGATGCGCGGCGTGAGAATCGCCCATCCGGGGCGCGTGCGGATCGCGGGAAACGTGCTGATCGACGCGCTCTATCCGGAGCTCGTCGAGATCGAGGACGACGTGTATATCGCGGCGGGCTCGGCGATCGTGGCTCACATGACGCCGACTCCATACCTTCGCCGCTACATTCCGGAAGTGACGTTCGCGGCGGTGCGCATACGGCGCGGCGCCTACATCGGGGTTCACTCGATCATCCTGCCCGGCGTCACAATCGGCGAGGGCGCGGTCGTCGGAGCCGGATCGGTCGTCACGAAGGACGTTCCCCCGCTCGCGGTGGCCGCGGGCAACCCGGCCCGCGTTCTGAGGAAGCTCGACGAGGGGAAGGAAAGCGGCGAATGAAACCGCGCGCGAATCGCTTCACGATGGAGGAGGTGCGCCGCTTCTGGGACGGCGTCGCAGGGGAATACGAGCGCGAGAACGAGATCGCCGGCTGGGTGCACGCGCAGCGGTTTCGCGAGGGAGTTCGCCGTCTTCGCCTGGGACCCGGCGCGCGGCTCCTGAACGTCTGGTGCCGCGCGGGGGGAGCCGTGCCGTTTCTTCGATCTGCCGCGCCCGGCGTGCGTCTCGTGAACGCGGAGCTCTCATTCGGTCTCCTGCGGCGGGCTCGCGGAAAGTATCCCGGCGAGGGCTTCGTTCAGGTCTCGCTGCATGAGCTCCCCTTCGCGGACGGTTCTTTCGACGCGGTCCTTTCGCTCGAGACGCTCGAGCACGTTCCCGATCCGATCCGCTTCCTCTCCGAGCTTCGCCGGATCTTGCGCGGGGGAGGATCGCTCGTCATGAGCCTTCCTCCGTCCTCGGCGGAATGGACGAGCGATTTGGGGGATCTTCTGAAATTGCATCACGGCGAGGGACCGCATCGTTTCCTCGCTCCCCGCGAGGTAAAGCGGATGCTTGCCGAGTCGGGGCTCGAGCTGCTCGAGCACAGGGGGACGCTCTTCGTTCCGCTGCGAGGCGGTTTCTGCGAAAGGCTCGACGGACGTCTCTCGGCGCTTCTCGGCTCGGGGCCGTTCGCCCGGTTCGGGCTGAGGCAGTTCTATGTCGGCAGAGCGTCCGGTTGACGTTCTCCTGCGAACGGTCGTCGAGGCGGGTTTGTGCACGCGGTGCGGAACCTGCGCGGGCGCCTGTCCCGAACGCGTCATTTCATTCCCCGATCCCATCGGAGAGTGTCTTCCGGCGGCGGGCGAGGGGTGCGCTTCCTGCGGGCTCTGCCTCGCGGCTTGCCCCGGGCCGGAGCTCGCCTTCGCGCCGCTGGAGCGCGAGCTATTCGGGGAAACGCCAACGCGCGAGCTCGTCGGAGTCGTGCGGGGTGCGTGGATCGCCCATGCGACCGATCCGGGGATACGCCGCCGCGGCGCGAGCGGCGGCGTCGTGACCGCTCTTCTGCTCGATTCCCTGCGTAGGGGCGAAACGAGAGGCGCGGCGCTCTTCGCGCCGCACGCGAGCGAGCCGTGGCGCGGATGGGGAAGGATCGCCCGGACGCAGGACGAGATCCGCGCCTCCGCCGAGAGCCGCTATCACCTGAGTCCCCTCAACGCCGTTTTGGGGGATGTCGCCCGATCCGACGGGCCGCTCGCCTACGTGGGGCTTCCGTGCCAGATCCATGGACTCCGGCGACTCGAGCGGGCGGGATGGGTGGGGCGGTCGCGCCTCGGCCCGGTGATAGGCCTCTATTGCGGGAACAATCTATATTTCAAGGGAACGGCTGCCGTGATGCGAAAGCTCGGGATGAAGCGCATCGACGATGTGGAAAAGCTCGCGTACCGCGAGGGAACATGGCCCGGCTCGTTCTCCGTGAAAACGCGCGACGGCCGCGTTCGCTCGGTTCAGAAGCTCCATTTCAACCAGGCGATTCCGTTCTACGTCAACCGCCGGTGCCTCTTTTGCGTCGATCTCGCGGCCGAGCTCGCGGATATCTCGGTCGGGGACGGTTGGATGAGGGAAAAGCGCGATGAGGAAGGCTGGTCCGTCGTGCTCGTGCGGAGCGAGCGGGGGGAAGGCGCGTTTCGCGAGGCGCTCGCCTCCGGCGCCGTCGCGGCAAGGGAAATCTCTCTCGAAGAGGTATTCCGCATGCATGCCCACGCCTTCGATCTCAAGAAGCGCGGCGCATTCATCAGGCTCGGTCTCTGGCGGAGATTCGGATGCGCCGTGCCGCGCTACGATCGCCCGGTCCCTCGCGCGTCATTCGCGCGGCGACTCGCGGAGGTTGTCGTTTCGGCCCAGTTCGCGTTGGCCTCATCGAGGCCCGGACGGATTCTTTTCGCCGCGATGCCGCTCGGGGCGACGGGCGGGATATTCGCGCGGGCGCGAACGGTCTGGATGCGATCGGCCTCGCGATGGACGAGGGGCGCTTGACCGGGAGGCCGCGCTTCGATAGAGTGGGGGCCGTATGGATGGCGACGGGGAAATGACACTGCGCCGCGCCCTGCGCGACTGGGAGCGGGAGCTGCTCGAGGCGGGCGATCTCTACCTCGTGGGGGGAACCGTTCGCGACATGATCCGGGGCGCGGCGGTCGACTCGATCGACGAGGATTACGTCGTTTCCGGGATCGCGCTCGAGGATCTCACGCGGATTCTCGAGCGGTTCGGTTCGCTGAGCCTCGTGGGACGCTCCTTCGGCGTGATCAAGTTCTCCGCTGGATCCGAGAGGACGGTCGACATATCCCTTCCCCGCACGGAGTTCTCGACGGGGCCGGGGCACCGGGATTTCAACGTCCGTTTCGACCCGTCTCTTCCGATCGAAAAGGATCTCGAGCGCCGGGATTTCACGATCAACTCGATGGCATTTCAGCTCGGCGAGGAAATCCTCGTCGATCCGCTCGGGGGGCGCGGCGATCTCGACCGCGCCCTGCTGCGCGTGAACCGTGACGACTCGTTCCGCGAGGATCCGCTGAGGATTCTCCGCGGGGCGCAGTTCATGGCGCGTTTCGGCCTCTCCGTCGAGGAAGGCACGCGCGAGTGCATGCGGCGGGACCGGGGCCTCGTGGCGACGATCTCCTCCGAGCGGGTGCGGGACGAGCTCACGAAGCTGCTGCTCCTCTCGCCGAGGCCCTCGACCGGTTTTCTCTTCATGCGCGAGGTGGGAGTGCTCGAGATCGTTCTTCCGGAGCTCGACCGAACGTGGGGGGAGAGCCAGAACGAGTACCACCCGGATGACGTCTTCATGCACAGCCTGCGAAGCTGCGACCTCGCGCGGGCAAATCTCACGCTGCGTTGGAGCGCCCTGCTGCACGACCTCGGCAAGAAGGACAGAAAGCAGGTCGTCGAGGGGAGAACCGTTTTCTATCGCCACGAGCAGGATGGGGCCCGCATGGCCGAGGAGATTCTCGACCGCCTGAGATACCCGCGCGAGCTTTCCTCAAGGGTCGTCGACCTCGTGAAGCACCACATGTTCCACATCACCGACGAATGGTCGGACGGCGCGGTGAGGAGATTCATATCGCGCGTGGGCAGGGGGAACGTCGACGGGCTTCTCGAGCTCCGCGAAGCGGACGGTCGGGCGCGCGGCGACGGGGCGGTAGAGGCGGAGAACCGGCGGATACGGGATCGCATACGGAGCATTACGGAGTCGGATGCGGCCTTCAAGATTCAGGATCTCGCTATCGGGGGGCGTGAGGTTATGGATGCGCTCGGGCTCGGGCCCGGGCCCGAAGTCGGGGATGCGCTTCGGCGATTGCTCGACATCGTGCTCGAGGATCCCTCGCGGAACACGCGAGAGGAGCTGCTCGCCATTATCGGGGGGAGGGGGGAAAAAATATGAGAGTTTCCGCAACGGGTGTCAGGGTGCAAGCCAGAGTGGGTTCGAGGGAAGGCCCCCGATGTCCAGCATGCTAAGCAACTTCGGTCTGGGCAAAGAGTTAATTGCGGAAACTCTCGTTGATAAATATAGGTAATGGAACCTATCCTTGTCAAATGGAAAAGTTCGGAAGTTGAAATTACTATGTGAGAGGCGAAACGCCGATGATTGAAATGAGGCGAATCGAGAGGCTGGTCGCGGAAATAAAGAGGCAGCTTTTCCCATACAGCCATGCGAGCGACGTGGAGCGCAGCTGCGAAAGATGGGACGTGGACATTCGAGATTGCATGACCTCATGGATGGTGGAGCAGATCAAGAACTGCCGGAAGAAAAACGGCTGCGACGGCCGTGAGCGCTGCTCGTACTACAGTCACGGAGACCTCGCGAAGAGGAATTACGAAATCTGCCGGGAGATGAGCATCCTGATGGAAAGCGGAGAGATTTCGTGCGTTCCTTCCGATAATGAATTGAAAGAATAGCCCTGCCAAATATTGCCAATGTGGCATTGTATGGCAGAGTAAGCAGCCAGCATAGTTAGCAGCTCTTGCGCCAGCCCTTCAGTCGTTCGTCTATCTTGTTATATTACAACATAATATAGTGCTGGCGTCGAGAGCCGACGTGGCATGATATTTGTTGTTGACTCAAGCGTGTTTTCTAAAAGCGAGGTGCAATACAATGTCGAAGATTATTGGGATCGATCTCGGAACGACGAACTCATGCGTGGCGGTAATCGAGGGGAATGAGCCGTCCATCATACCGAATCCCGAGGGAGGGCGCACGACGCCTTCCGTGGTAGGGTTCAAGGATCATCAGCGTCTCGTCGGAGTGCTGGCTAAACGGCAAGCCGTCACGAATCCAAAAAACACGGTCTACTCGATCAAGCGCTTCATGGGCAGAAAGTTCGCCGAGGTGGCGAACGAGCGCTCCGAGGCGCCGTATGAGGTGTTTCAGGGACCGAACGGGGACGCGCGCGTGCGTCTCGACGGCAAGGAGTACACGCCGCCCGAGATCTCGGCGTTCGTGCTCCAGTATCTCAAGGAAGCGGCCGAGAAATACCTCGGCGAGAAGGTGACGCGCGCCGTCATCACCGTCCCGGCCTATTTCAACGACAGCCAGCGTCAGGCCACGAAGGACGCCGGGCGGATCGCTGGGCTCGAGGTCGAACGCATCATCAACGAGCCGACCGCCGCCGCGCTCGCCTACGGGCTCGACAAGCAGGGGGAGAAGACGATCGCCGTGTTCGATCTCGGCGGGGGAACGTTCGACATTTCCATACTCGAGATCGGAGACAGCGTTTTCGAGGTCAAAGCCACGAACGGCGACACGCATCTCGGCGGAGACGACTTCGATCAGCGCGTGATGGATTGGATCATCGCCGAGTTCAAGCGCGAGCAGGGCATCGACCTCTCGAACGACGCGATGGCCGTGCAGCGGCTGCGCGAGGCCGCCGAGAAGGCGAAGTGCGAGCTTTCGACCGTTCCGCAGGCGGAGATCAATCTGCCCTTTATCACCGCGGACGCGAACGGCCCGAAGCATCTCGGGATGAAGCTCACCCGGGCGAAGCTCGAGTCCCTGACGGCCGATCTCATCGAACGCACGGTGGGTCCCTGCCGGGCCTGCCTCCGCGACGCGGGATTCAAGCCCGAAGATCTCGGCGAGGTGATCCTCGTCGGCGGCGCCACCCGCATGCCCGCCGTTCAGGAGAAGGTGAAGGAGCTTTTCGGCAAGGAGCCGCACCGGGGCGTGAATCCGGACGAGGTCGTCGCTCTCGGGGCCGCGATTCAGGGAGGGGTTCTCGCCGGCGACGTGCACGACGTGCTGCTGCTCGACGTGACCCCGCTGTCACTCGGCATCGAAACGCTCGGCGGCGTCATGACGAAACTCATCAACCGCAACACGACCATTCCCACGCGCAAGAGCGAGGTCTTCTCCACCGCGGCGGACAACCAGACGACCGTGGAGATTCACGTGCTGCAGGGAGAGCGGGAGATGGCTCCCAACAACAAGTCGATCGGCCGGTTCCAGCTCGCCGGCATTCCGCCCGCGGGGCGCGGGATCCCGCAGATCGAGGTTACGTTCGATATCGACGCGAACGGCATCCTGAACGTTTCGGCGAAGGACAAGGCGACCGGCCGGGAGCAGAAGATCATCATTCAGCCGTCGAGCGGGCTCAGCGAGAATGAGATCAAGAAAATGGTGAGCGAAGCCGAAGCGAACGCCGCCGAGGATCACGCGAAGCGCGAGGCGATCGATCTGCGAAATCAGGCGGATCAGCTCGCCTACCAGACGGAGAAGCAGCTTCTGGAGTACAAGGACAAGATTCCGGCCGAGGACGAGGCCGAGCTGCGGAGGGTCCTCGAGGAGCTCAAGGAAGCCGCGAAATCGGAGAGCGCGGAACGCATTCGCGCCGCGATCGACCGGCACAACGCGGTCTGGCAGCGCGCCTCGCAGAAAATGTATCAGGCCGCGGGGGCGGCTCAGGGCGCGGGACCGCAGGGGCCTGCCCCGGAGCCCGAGGCGCCCGCCGGAAACGCGCAGGAAGGAAAGGCGGTCGACGCGGACTACGAGATCCTCGACGACGACAAGAAATGATCGTGGGCAGCGGGGGCGAGGCCGCGCCGGGAGCGGGGCCCTCGCCCGGGGCCGCCGCGAGAGATTTTCATTGCCCGCCCTGCGTATTTTTATATAGTATAGATGCTTCAGTGAGCGAATGGGCGATTAGCTCAGATGGTTAGAGTACCTGCTTGACATGCAGGGGGTCACTGGTTCAATTCCAGTATCGCCCACCATTTTTTTCATACGGAGATGATCCCATGCCGGATCTCGTGCTGAAGGACGGTACGCGGCGGGCGTTCGCCGAGGGAACGCCTTTCGAGACGGTGAGCGAGGCCCTTTCGGGCAAGTCGCGCCGCGAGCTCGTCGCGTTCAAGGTCGACGGAGCGCTCTACGACGTGCGCCAGCGCGTGCCGGCGGCCGCCGAAATCCATCCCGTCACCGTAAAGGACGACGAGGCGCTGGAGGTGCTCCGCCACAGCGCGTCGCATCTCATGGCGCTCGCCGTGCAGACGCTCTTTCCTCAGGCCCGGTTCGGGATCGGGCCGTCGATCGACGACGGGTTCTATTACGACGTTTTGCTCGACCGGAGCCTCGCGCCCGAGGATCTCGAGCGCATCGAGGCGGGCATGACCGCCGCCCTGGCGGACGGGCCGCTCGCCTTTACCCGGGAGGAGCTGCCGAGCGCCGAGGCGGTCGCGCTCTTCGAGGGGCTCGGCCAACCGTTCAAGGTCGAGCTCATCCGGGACCTCGGCGTCGAAACGGTGTCGGTGTACCGCCTCGGTTCGTTCGTCGATCTCTGCGCCGGCCCGCACCTGCCCGATATTGGGATGGTCAAGGCGTTCAAGCTCCTCTCGATCGCCGGGGCTTACTGGCGGGGGGACGAGCGCAACCAGATGATGCAGCGGATATACGCCACCGCCTTTTTCAGCGACGGCGATCTCAAGAAGGAGCTCGTGCGGCGCGAGGAGGCGAAGCGGCGCGATCATCGCCGGCTCGGACCGCAGCTCGAGCTTTTCGACATCAAGGAAGAGGCGGGGGGCGGCCTCGTGTTCTGGTATCCGAAGGGGTACCGGCTGCGGGAAACGATCGAGAACTTCTGGAAGGAAGAGCATCGCCGGCGCGGCTACGAGATCATCATGACGCCCCACATCGCGCGGAGCAGCCTCTGGCGCACCTCGGGGCACTACGATTACTACCGCGAGAACATGTTCATCGTTCCGTCCGAGGATCAGGAGTTCGTGCTCAAACCGATGAACTGTCCGGGGCATATTCTCGTGTACCAGACCAAGCTCCACAGCTACCGCGATCTTCCGCTGCGGCTCGCGGAGCTCGGAACCGTATACCGCAACGAGCGATCGGGCACGCTCCACGGCCTGCTGCGGGTCCGGGGCTTCACCCAGGACGACGCGCACATCTTCTGCACGCCGTCGCAGCTCCGCGACGAGGTGGACGCGTGCTTCGAGTTCGCGCACGAGCTCCTCTCCGCCTTCGGCTTCGTCGACTACCGGGTCGAGCTCAGCGTGCACGATCCGGCGAACATGGGAAAGTACGCGGGGACCGAGGAGGAGTGGGAGCGCGCCGAGGCGAGCCTGCTCGCGGCGATCGAAAAGCGCGGCATTCCGTACCACCGGATGACGGGCGAGGCCGTGTTCTACGGACCGAAGATCGACCTCAAGCTCATCGACGCCATCGGGCGCGGCTGGCAGGCGACGACGATCCAGTTCGACTTCAACCTGCCGCGGCGCTTCGAGGTTCAGTACGTGAACGCCGAGGGGCAGCGCGAGTACGTCTACATGATCCATCGGGCTCTCTTCGGCTCGATCGAGCGCTTCATCGGGACGCTCACCGAGCACTACGCGGGGGAGTTTCCGCTCTGGCTCGCGCCCGAGCAGGTGCGCGTGTTTCCGATCGGGCCCGGGCAGCACGACTACGTTCGTTCCGTCGTCCGCCGCCTCGTCGACGGCGGGCTTCTGGCGGAGGCGGACATGCGCGAGGAGAAGATCGGCTACCGCATCCGCGACGCGGAGCTCCACAAGATTCCGTACATGGCCGTCGCCGGGGAGCGCGAGATGTGCGACGGCACGCTCGATATCAGGTCCAAACGAAAGGGCAGAATCGGCGTAAAGAGCGTGGACGAATTCCTGGCGGAAAGCATTGACGAGATACGCCGGAAGACGTATCTTTAAAGTCGGAAAAAGACAGGGCAAGCGGGGGCGCCGGACGCCCTCCACCTTACGATCTTTATTGTATCCGTAGGGTTTCATCGGCGACCGTTGCGAACGGGCGGGTGGAACGTCTACCCGCCCGTTTCATTGTCGAGGCAGGAGGTGGCAACATTAAGGAACGGGAACGAGAGAAGCGGGTTCGAGTGAACGAGCAGATCCGGATTCCCGAGATCCGCGTCATCGACCCCGAGGGAAAGCAGCTCGGAGTGCTTCCCACGCCGGAGGCGCTCCGTATGGCGGAAGAGTTGGAGCTCGATCTCGTCGAGATCTCTCCGACCTCGCGCCCGCCCGTCTGCAAGATCATGGACTTCGGCAAGTTCAAATACGAGCAGAGCAAAAAGGCGCGGGATTCGAAACGCAAGCAGCACACGGCCCATCTGAAGGAGATAAAGATCCGGCCAAAGATCGAAGAGCACGATCTGCAGTTCAAGATGCGCAACGCCGAGAGGTTCTTGCTCGAGAAGGACAAGGTCAAGATCACCGTTGTGTTCCGCGGCCGAGAGATGGAGCACCTCGATCTGGGGCGCAAGCTCCTCGATCGCGTCGTGAACACGTTCACCGACATCGCCATCATCGAAAAGGACGCGGTGCAGGTCGGGCGCATGCTGTCGCTCATCCTGGGCCCGCGGTCCGAGAGGAAAGGGAGCTGAAGAGAGGCATGCCGAAACTGAAGACCAATCGCGCGGCCCGGAAACGCTTCCGCGTCACCGGGACCGGCAAGATAAAGCGGACGAAAGCGTACGCGAGCCACATTCTCACGAAGAAGACGAGCAAGCGCAAGCGGGGCCTGCGTCGTGGAACGACGGTGGCGGCGAGCGACGCTCGGCGCGTCAAACGAATGCTCGGGATGTAGGACACTGGGACAAGGATTCATGAAGACGCGGCCGTGCGCGGCCGCAGGAGGAAGCGACAGATGCCGAGAACCAAGCACGGGGTGCCTTCCCACGGACGTACCAAGAAGATACTGAAGAAGGCAAAGGGCTACTTCGGTAGCCGCAGCAAGTTGCATCGCATCGCCCGCGAAGCCGTCAATCGGGCGCTCATCTATTCGTACCGCGACCGACGCGTGCGCAAGCGGGACTTCCGCAAGCTCTGGATCACGCGAATCAACGCCGCGGCGCGCCTGAACGGTTTGAGCTACAGCCGCTTCATCGAAGGGCTGCGCAAGTCGAACATCGAGATCGATCGCAAGCTCCTCGCCGAGCTCGCCGTGAACGACGCGGCCGGTTTCGCGAAGCTCGCCGAGATCGCGAAGGAAAAGCGCTCATGAGCCCACGGGCCGATCGCGACGCGGTGCGCGAGGTCGCTGAACGCGCGGCGTGCGCATTCGCGGAGGCTCGGGATCTCGAGAAGCTCGAGGAGGCGCGGGTGCGCTTCATCGGGCGCAAAGGAGAGATCACGACGCTCCTGCGTTCGATCGGCGAACTGCCGGCCGGCGATCGGCCGGCCTTCGGGGAGCTCATCAACGAGCTCAAGACGGAAATCGAAACGCTCTTCGAGAACCGGCGAAACGCGCTCGGAGGCGACGCGGCGGAGGAGGACCATTTCGCGGGGGACGCGACTCTCCCCGGCAGGCGGCCGCTCGCCGGCGGGACGCACGTGCTGCATCGCGTCGTGAGCGAGATGAAGGCGATCTTCGCCGGCATGGGATACTCGATCGCCGAGGGTCCCGATGTGGAGCTCGATTACTACAACTTCGAGGCGCTCAATTTTCCCGTCGACCATCCGTCGCGGGATCTCCAGGACACCTTTTACGTGAACCGCGACATACTGCTGCGCACGCAGACGTCGCCGGTGCAGGTGCGCTACATGGAAAAGCATCGGCCTCCGATCCGCATCATCGTCCCGGGCCGCGTGTACCGCAACGAAACGCCCGACCCGTCGCACGCGGCGGAGTTTCTCCAGATGGAGGGGCTCTACGTCGACCGGAACGTATCGCTCGCCGATCTGCGCAGCGACATCACCTTCTTCGCGCGCTCCTTCTTCGGCGCCGGGGCGAAAGTCCGGTTCCGCCCGCATTTCTTTCCCTTCACGGAGCCGAGCGCGGAGGTCGATATGTCCTGCTTCGCGTGCGGGGGCGCGGGGTGCGCGATCTGCGGCAAGACGGGTTGGATCGAGATCATGGGCGCGGGGATGGTGCACCCGCACGTATTTCGATACGCGGGGTACGATCCCGACGCCTACACCGGATTCGCCTTCGGCATCGGCATCGAGCGCACGGCCATGCTGAAGTACGGCATCGACGACATCAGGAGATTGCTCGCGAACGATCTCCGGTTCCTCTCCCAGTTTTGGGGCGAGGCGGCGCCGGAGGTGCAGCGATGAACGTCAGCCTGAGCTGGCTCAAGCGGTACGTCGACATCACGGAGAGCCCGGAGACCCTCGCGCATGACCTCACGATGTTCGGTCTGAACGTCGAGGGAGTCAAGGCGCTCGCGCCCTCGTATTCGGGTGTGGTATTCGGCAAGGTGCTCGAATGCGGTAAGCATCCCGGCGCGGATCGTTTGAGCCTCTGCACGGTGGAGGCCGGGGGGCAACGCCCTCTCTCGATCGTCTGCGGGGCGCCGAACGTGAGAGCCGGTCAGCGGGTGGCGGTCGCCGTCGAGGGAGCCACGCTCGCCGGCGGATTGCGCATCAAGCGATCGAAGATCCGCGGCCAGGTGTCCGAGGGGATGATCTGCTCGGTATCCGAGCTCGGCATCGGCGAGGATCATTCGGGAATACTCGAGCTCGACTTCGACGACACGCCGGGGGCGAGCCTCGACGGCAGGCTCGGCCAGACGGATTACGTGTTCGAGATCGAAGTGACCCCCAATCGCCCCGACCTTCTTTGCCACTTCGGCGTGGCCCGCGAGATCGCGGCGCTGTACCGCCGCGAGCTGCGGGCGCCTGAGCTCGCGCCCCTCGAGGGGGACGAGGAGTTCCGGCTCGAGATCGAGAGCGGCTCGGACTGCCCGCGCTACACGGCGGCCTTCATAGAGGATATCGCCGTCGGACCGTCCCCGGCGTGGCTGCAGAGGTTGCTGCGCTCCGTCGGGCAAAGCCCCATCAACAATATCGTCGACGCCACGAACTTCGTTCTCATGGAGCTCGGGCAACCTCTCCACGCCTTCGACCGCGACACGCTCGGAGGCGACGCGATCGTCGTGCGCCGGGCCCGTAAGGGAGAGCGGATCGTCACGCTCGACGGGGTCGAGCGCGAGCTCGATACGGGAATCCTCGTCATCGCCGACGCCGACCGGGCCGTCGGGGTGGCCGGAGTCATGGGGGGGAAGGAGACCGAGGTGCGTCCGGAGACGAAGCGCCTCGTCGTCGAGAGCGCGTGCTTCGAACCTCGCCTCATACGGCGCGCCCGGCAGCGCCTGCGCCTCGACACGGAAGCGAGCTACCGGTTCGAGCGCGGGGGAGACGTCGGCGTCACGCGCGACGCGGCGGCGAGGCTCTGCCGCCTCGTGGCCGAGATGAGCGTCGGCAAACCCTCTTTACGGACCGCAGAGCGCCTGAGCGATGCGGCGGCGCTCGACCGGGGCCCCGTCGCCCTGCGCGTCGCGCAGACGAACCGCGTCATGGGGACGCATCTCGCCTCCGACGACATCGCCGCTCTCCTCGAGCGCCTGGCCCTGCCGTCGCGGATCTCCGGGGATACCGTTCGCGTCTCCGTGCCCACTTTCCGGAGGGATCTCGTCGAGGAGATCGATCTCGTCGAGGAGGCGGCACGGGTGTACGGATACGACAACATCGGACGCGACGAATCGGTCCGCTGCGGGATATTTTCCGTGCCGGCTCCCGAGGAGCGGCGCGGCGAGCTCATCGCCCAGCATCTCGTCTCTCGGGGTTTCGCCGAGGTGATAACGAGCTCCTTCATGGATCCGGCGTCGCCCGCCCGCATGCGCTGGGACGCCTCGGACGAACGCCTGCGCTGCGTGCGCATCGCCAACCCCCTGACCGAGGCGCAGTCGGCGATGCGAACGAGCCTCCTGCCGGGGCTCCTCGACGTGCTGAAGCGAAACACCCCCGCCGAGACCGAGGAAATCCGGATGTTCGAAACGGGGAAAGTGTTCATACCCTCTCCGGACGGCGAAGGGTTGCCTCGCGAGGATGTTCGCTGCACGGCGCTCCTCGCCCGGCAGGCGGTGCCGCTCCAATGGATGGAACGACAGCGGCAATGCGAGTTCTCGGACGCGAAGGGGGAGATCGAAACGCTCTTCGAGAGATTCGGCCTCGGCGGGAGCGTTTCCGGAATGGAGATCGGGGGGGCGTGGGGACGCGGCATCCGCTGGCTCCGCGGGGGAAAGCCGTTCGCGGAGGCATTCGCCCTCGCGAAGGGGGTTCTCGACGCATTCGACGTCGACGGCCCCGTGTTCTGCTTCGATCTGCTCGTCGGAGGGCTTCCGGCGCTCGCGCAATGGCCTCTCATGCGGCCCGTGAGCCCCTATCCGGCGGTCAAGCGAGATCTGTGCATCGTCGTCGATGATCGCGTCCGCTTCGCGGAAGTGCGGGATATCATGACGTCCGAGGCGCATTTCCTTGATTCGTTGCGCCTGTTCGATTACTATCGGGGCGGCCACCTCGGCGAGGGGAAACGGAGCTTCACCTTCAGGGTCAGCTTCCGCTCGCAGGAGGAAACGCTCGACAGTCTGGCGGTCGACCGCGAGGTGCAGCGAATCCTGGCGGCGCTCCAGCGGGAGCTCGGGGCGACACTGAGAACGGAATAGCGGAGGAGGCGCGCATGGCTACCAGCGGCATCATCAACCTGGACGCCCTCGAGGAGAAAATCAACAAGGCGGCCGAAAGTATCGCCCGGCTGAGGGCCGAGAAATCGGAGCTCGAACGCAGCAATAAGGAGTTGAAAGAAAAATTCGATTCGTTGTATATTAGAAACGAGCAGTTGTTGACGGAAATCGAACATGTGCGGGCCGAAGGGCAGCGCACCGGAGATTTCGAGAAAACGAGAGAGGAGATTAAAGGTAAGGTTGAGGAGATGCTGGCGAAGCTGGATCAGCTCGACGTCTGATCGCGCCGGCAGCGGAGGCTGATAGAGGGGCGGGGAGAGTGAATCCGTTGTGCGTCGATCCGGGAAGGTTGCCGAATGACCGAAAGAAACACTGAAAAAGTGGAAATTTTTGGTCAGGAGTATAAGATCAAGGGTGTTGGCAACCCCCAGTATATACAGCAGATAGCTGGGTATGTCGACAAGAAAATGAGGGAAATAGCCCATTCGAGCGGCATTATGTCGCAATCGCGCATAGCCATATTGGCTGCTCTCAATATCACGGACGAGCTCTACCAGGAGCGCGACGAACGCGAGCGCGCCAAGGCTGAGTTCGAAGGAAAGGCCGCACGGCTGGGCGAGCTTCTCGACAGCGAGATCGACGTAGAGCGCTGATTTCTCCCCGCGAACGGGTGTTGGCAGCGCAGCATGCGGGGAACAGCGGTATGAGCGTTGAACGGACACAGTGTTATTCCCTACCGTGTTCGTGATGGAGAAGCGGATTATTGAGCCAACACCTTTAGCCCGGAAGTCTTATATTCGGCCGCCGATGCCATGCCCGGCCTCGCCGGGACCGCAGAATCGGTCGTGCGGACATCCACCTTGCAGAAAGGGCTTCAAAAGGTGCTTCGCCACACGGCATAGCGTGGGGAATTTTATTTAGCCCTCTACCCCGCGGCATCTCCCGCCCCGGAAGCATTTTCGAGCATTTTTCAACGCGTAACCATGCGGCGCGCGGCCATGCCGTGCAGGCGCGGAGGTGAGGAGCCCGGCGTCGATCCGGGCGGAGACCATGGCACAGGCAGAACTTTTCGTCATCATTCCGGTCGGGATCATCATCCTCATCGTGGGAAGCATCCTCGGCTGGTTCATGAACAAGAAGGTTTCGGAGACGCATCTCAAGCACACGCGAAAGCTCGCCGAGAACATCATCGCGGAGGCTCAGAGGGAAGCGGAGACGCAGAAGAAGGCGGCGATCCTCGAGGCGAAGGACGAGTGGTACCAGGCGAAGCTTCGCTTCGAGAAGGAGACGCAGGAGGGCCGCCAGGAGATCAAGAAACAGGAGCGCCGCATAGAGGAAAAGGAGCAGAACGTCAACCGCAAGGTCGATTTTCTCGACAAGCGCGAGCAGGAGCTCGGCGACCGGCAGCGGTCGCTCGACGAGAAGCTTCGAGGTGTGGCCGAGCGCAACGAGGAGCTTTCCCGGACGCTGCAGCTCCAGAACGAAAAGCTCGAGAGGATCGCCGGCATGAGCCGCGACGACGCCAAGAAGCTCCTCATCACGAATCTCGAGAACGAGGCCCGGCACGAGGCGGCGAAGCGGGTCCGCGACATTCGCGACGAGGCCGAACGCAACGCCGTCAAGGAGAGCCGCGAGATTCTCACGCTGGCGATCGAACGGTGCGCGGCCGATCACGTCGTCGAATCGACCGTGTCGGTCGTGGACCTGCCGAGCGAAGAGATGAAGGGCCGCATCATCGGCCGCGAGGGTCGGAACATCCGCGCCTTCGAGAACGCCACGGGAATCGACGTGATCATCGACGATACGCCCGAGGCGGTCATTCTTTCCGGGTTCGATCCGGTCCGGCGCGAGGTCGCGCGGCTCAGTCTCGAAAAGCTCGTCAAGGACGGCAGGATCCATCCGGGCCGCATCGAGGAAATCGTCGAAAAGACGCGTAAGGAGCTTCTCGACGAGATTCGCGAGATCGGCGAGCAGACCTGCCTCGAGCTCAACATTCACGGCCTCCACGCGGAGCTCGTGAAGCTGCTCGGCAGGCTGAAGTACCGCACCTCGTACGGTCAGAACGTGCTGCAGCACTCGAAGGAAGTCGCGTTTCTCTCGAGCCTGCTCGCCGGGGAGCTCGGGGCCGATCCGGCTCTGGCGCGGCGCGCCGGCCTCCTCCACGACATCGGAAAGGCGACCGATCACGAGATGGAAGGGCCGCACGCGCTCATCGGCGGCGAGCTCGCGAAGCGGTACGGGGAGGGAGAAAAGATCGTGAACGCGATCGCGGCGCACCACGAGGACGTCGAATCGACGTCGATGATGACGCACCTCGTTTCGGCGGCGGACGCCATTTCCGGGGCCCGTCCGGGCGCGCGACGGGAGACCCTCGAGAACTACATCCGGCGGCTCGAGAAGCTCGAGAAGATCGCCGACGCCTTCGACGCCGTCGAGAAGTCGTACGCGATCCAGGCGGGCCGCGAAATCCGGATCCTCGTCAACTTCAAGAAGGTGGACGACGCGCAGGCCGCGGATCTCTGCTCCGAGATCGCCCGAAAGATCGAAGGGGGCATGGAGTATCCCGGCCAGATCAAGGTCATCGTCATTCGGGAAACGCGGGCGGTCGATTACGCGCGCTGACGGAGGCGCGGCGGTCGGGAGTTGAAACGCGGCGATGCGCGTGCTGTTTCTCGGCGATATCATAGCGAAAACGGGACGACGGGCCCTGCAGTCGACCCTCCCCGGGCTGCGCCGGCGCCTCGGCGTCGATCTCTGCGTGGCGAACGTGGAGAACGCGGCGGGGATCTTCGGCGTCACCGAACGCGTCGTGATCGATATCGTCGCCTCGGGCGTCGATGTCATGACGAGCGGGAACCACGTCTGGGACAAGCGCGAAGGGGTCGAACTTCTCGACTCGAGAACCGATCTCCTCCGTCCGGCCAACTATCCGCCCGGCGTCGCGGGCAGGGGAATCGTCGTGCGGGAAACTCCGCTCGGCCACGTCGCAGTCATGAATCTCCAGGGGCGCACCTTCATGGGCGCGATCGATTGTCCGTTCCGCGCCGCCGACGGGCTGCTGGCGGAGATTCCGTCATCGGTGCGGGTGATCTTGGTCGATTTTCACGCCGAGGCGACGAGCGAGAAGCAGGCCCTCGGGCGATACCTCGACGGACGGGTGAGCGCGGTTATCGGAACGCATACGCACGTGCAGACGGCCGACGAGCGCATCCTGCCCCGCGGCACGGCGTTCATCACCGACGCCGGCATGGTCGGTCCGATCGACTCGATCATCGGCGTGCGCAAGGAGCAGGTGATCGAGAAGTTTCTCAAGGGCATCCCCGTGAGATTCGAGGTGGCCGGGGGCACGTCGAACGTCGACGGCTGTCTCGTCGACGTCGACGAGCAGACCGGACGCGCGCGCTCCATAGAGCGCGTGCGGGAGCGCGTTGAGTCGACCGAGGGGGAATCATGAGCGAGGAGCGGGGCGTCCTCATCGACGGCAAGGCCGTCGCGCAGCGGATACTCGCCGAGGTGGCGGCCGCCGTGGCGCGATTCAGCGCCGGCCGGCGCGGGCCGCATCTCGCCGTCGTCATCGTCGGCGAGAACCCGGCCTCGCAGTCGTACGTGAAGGGCAAGGTGGGGGCCGCCGCCCGGTGCGGGATCGAAGCGAGCCTCATAGAGATGGCCGCGAGCGCGAGCGAGGAGGCGCTTCTCGCCCGGATCGATCGGCTGAACGCGGACGACCGCGTCGACGGCATACTCGTGCAGCTTCCCCTTCCCGATCATATCGATCAGCAACTCGTCATCGAGCGTATTTCGCCCTCGAAGGATGTCGACGGGTTTCACCCCTACAACCTTGGGCGCCTCGCCGCGGATCGCCCCCGCTTCGTCGCCTGCACGCCCCTCGGAATCGTCGAGCTGCTCGATCGGTGCGGCGTGAGAACGGAGGGCGCGCGGGCCGTCGTCATCGGCAGAAGCGTCATCGTGGGCAAGCCGCTCGCGTTGCTGCTCTCGAGGAAACACGCGGGAGGAAACGCGACCGTGACGCTCTGTCATTCGCAATCGACCGGTCTCGCCTCGATCTGCCGCGAGGCCGACATCCTCGTCGCGGCCGTGGGAAGAGCGGGAGCGGTCACCGTGGACATGGTCAAGGACGGCGCCGTCGTCATCGACGTCGGCGTCAACCGGGTAGCCGACCCCGGCTCCCCGAAAGGGTACCGGCTCCGCGGCGACGTCGATTTCGAGGCGGTGCGGCCGCGCGCTTCGCTCATCACGCCCGTTCCCGGCGGCGTGGGCCCCATGACCGTCACGATGCTCATGCGCAACACCCTCCAGGCCGCCGAGTGGGCGCGCGGAGCGCAGCATGAAGGAAACTCCGGAGCATGACGCGCCGGCGCCGTCCGCGCGCGGTTGCTACACGGTAACAGAGGTCGCCGAGGCCATCCGGCAGCACCTCGAGACCGAATTCCCCGACATCAGCGTGCTCGGCGAAGTGGCGAACTGCAAGGTTCACCAGTCCGGCCACGTGTATTTCACCCTACGCGACGGCGAGAGCATGCTGGCCGCCGCTCTCTTCCGGCGCGCGGCCTCGCGCGTCGCGGTCCAGCCCGAGAACGGAATGTCAGTGGTCGCCACGGGGCGTCTCTCGCATTTCGGGGGCGCCGGCCGCACGCAGATCATCGTGAGGGAGATCGCGGCCGCCGGAAGGGGAGGGATGGAGATGGCCTTCCGGGAGCTCCTCGAGCGGCTTCGGGCCGAGGGGCTCACGGCGGAAGAGCGGAAGCGCGAACTGCCGGCGTATCCGCGCTCGATAGCCGTCATCACGTCGCCGACGGGGGCCGTTATCAGGGACGTCCTCGACACGTTGCGCCGCCGCTGGCCGGTCGCGGAGATCGTGCACGTTCCCGTTGAGGTGCAGGGACCGTCCGCCGCGCGTTTGATCGTGCGCGCCTTCCGGCTCTGCGACGGGATGGAGCGCCTCGATGCCGTTATACTCGCGCGCGGGGGAGGTTCGGCGGAGGATCTCTGGACCTTCAACCTCGAAAGCGTGGCGCGGGCCGTCGCCGCCTCGCGGCATCCCGTCGTCACGGGGATCGGACACGAGATCGACACGACGATCTGCGATTACGTTTCCGACCTGCGCGCGGCGACGCCGACAGCCGCGGCCGAGCTCGTCGCGCCGCGTATCGAGGACGTGCGGCGCGGGCTCGAGGAGGCCCTTCGCGGGATCGCGCGACGGGCGGACGAAGGCTTGGAGAACAGGGGGCGGCTCGTCGAGTACCTCTTGAGAAGCGGCGCCCTCGCCGCGATCGCGCACCGCATGGAGCGGGCCGAGGCGGCCGTCGACGAGAGCGCCGAGCGGATCGCGGATCTGTGGCGCGAGCTCGTCGCCGGCCGCCGCGCGGAAGCGGTCTCGGTGGAAGGGGGGCTGGCCCTCGCGCTGGAGCGCGCCGTCGCGCGGGCCGGATCCCGGCGTCTCGAGGCCGCGCTCGCGCTCGCGGCGTGCAACCCGCGGATGCGGCTCGAGAGCGCGGGAAATTCACTCCACCAGATCGAACGGCTCCTGCGGTCGCGCGTGCAATCGCGGATATCGGAAGGTCGAGCCCGCTCGAGCGGGCTCGTGGGGACGCTCGGCGGTCTCGATCCGAGGAGCGTCCTCAAACGCGGCTACGCGTACTGCACGACGCCGGATGGGAGCCGTGTCGTCGCCCGGGCCGCGCGCCTGTCCAGCGGAGATGATCTGCTCGTGCAATTCATCGACGGGGGAGCCCGATGCCGGGTCGAGGAGAAGCGGAAAGGAAGGCCATGGCGAAAAAAATGATGTTCGAGGACGCGATGCGGCGCCTGAACGAGATCGTGAAACGGCTCGAGGAGGGGGACGTCCCGCTCGAGGAGAGCATGACGCTCTACGAGGAGGGGATGCGGCTCGGCGCAGCGTGCCGCGGCATCCTCAAAAACGCGGAGCAGCGGATAACGCGCCTCACGAGGGAGATGGAGTCGGCGGACGCGGAGGAGGAGGGCTCGCGGTGAGCGGGAACGATTGGCCGCGGCTCCTCGAAGCCGATCGAAATCTCGTCGTCGCGCGGCTCGAAGAGCTTCTGCCTCCGGCGGCCGAGCGGCCGGAGAGCCTGCACGGCGCGATGCGCCACGCCGTGCTCGGAGGCGGAAAACGCCTTCGGGCGGTGCTTTGTCTCGCCGCCCATCGCATGTGGGGGGATCCCTTTCCGCGCTCCGCGCTCGACGCGGGCTGCGCGATCGAATGCCTCCACGCCTACACCCTCGTCCACGACGACCTGCCGGCCCTCGACGACGACGATCTGCGCCGAGGCCGGCCGACGTGCCACCGGGCGTTCGGCGAAGCGACCGCCATTCTCGCGGGCGATGCGCTGCAGGCCCGCTCCTTCGAAATTCTCGCGCGCTGCGGGGCGCCCGAGGATCGGATCGCGGAGGCTGTGGGGACGCTCGCGCGCGCGGCCGGGTCCCTGTTCCTCGTCGGGGGACAAACGGCCGACCTCGAGGGGGAGGGATCGGAGCCGACGGAGGAGCTCGTCGAGTTCATTCATCTCCGCAAAACCGCCGAGCTCATCGCCGCATCCCTTTCGATCGGGGCGGCCCTCGCCGGAGCCGGCGGGGAGGAGCGCCGGAGAATCCACGAAACCGGAAGGCTCGCCGGCCTCGCGTTCCAGATTGCCGACGACGTGCTCGACGTCGTCGGGGAGGAAGGGATCGTGGGAAAAGGCTTGCGGAAGGATGCCGGAAGGAAGAAAATAACACATTCGGCCATTCATGGCGTGGAGCGCTCCCGCGCCGAGGCTCGGCGGCTCGCGGCGGATGCGGCGGCGCGGGCCGCGGCTCTCGGGGATCGCGGCTACGTCGGTTTTCTGTTTTCGTCTATGGCCGAGCGGAAATCGTGACATGCTGAAACAATACCTGTTTCGCCATATCGTGCTGGTCCCGGTGATTTGCGGTTTCTTAATCCAATGTCTAAAGGTATTGCTATATTCGATTGTATACAAAAGGGTTGCAATTTATAAATTCGTGCATCCGGACGGTTTGCCGAACCTGCATTCAGCTGTCTTCGCCGCGCTTTCGGTGAGCTTGGGCCTGAAATACGGCTTCTCATCGATCCTTTTTTCGTTCGTCGGCGTCATCAGCGTGATCGTCATTCACGATACGCTGAGGCTCAAGGGCGAAAAGGTGAAGCAGGCGAGCATACTGAAGAGAATCATAACGAGCGACGCGAGCTACCGCGACATCGCGGAGGGGGGCGGACGGCGGGCGTTGCGATTCACGCCGCTCGACGTGTTGTCGGGGGCCTTTCTCGGAGTGGCGGGAGCGTACGCGCTGCTTTAGCGCGAAACCATGAGCCTGCTCGAGCGCATATCGTCCCCGGCGGATCTCAAGAAGCTCTCGATAGAAGAGCTCGGGGATCTCGCCTGCGAGGTGCGGCAGTACATCATCGAGGTCGTTTCGATGCGCGGGGGGCACCTCGCCTCGAGCCTCGGCGCCGTCGAGATCGCGCTCGCGGTGCACTACGTCTTCGATTCGCCGCGGGATCGGATCCTTTGGGACGTCGGGCATCAGAGCTACGCGCACAAGATCCTCACGGGGCGCCGCGAGGCGTTCCGGAACCTGCGGACGCAGGGCGGGATCAGCGGCTTTCCGAGCCCGGGCGAGAGCGACTACGACGCCTACGGCGTGGGCCACGCGAGCACGGCGATTTCGGCGGCCCTCGGCATCGCGGCCTCGCGCGACCTGCGCGGCGAGGATTTCTTTCTCGTGAGCGTCGTCGGCGACGGGGCGCTCACGGGCGGGCTTTCCTTCGAGGGGATCAATCAGGCCGGCCATCTCAAAAAGAACCGGTTCATCATCATCCTGAACGACAACGAAATGTCCATTTCGCGGAACGTCGGCGCCCTCGCCCGCTACCTCACGAAGATAACGACGAAAAAGGTCTACCTGCAGTTCGAGGCCGACGTGTGGGAGCTCTTGGGCCGCATTCCGAACGTGGGGGGCAAGGCGCGGCGCGTCGCGCGGCGCATGAAGGAGAGCATCAAGAACCTCGTCGTGCCGACGATTCTCTTTGAGGAGCTCGGTTTCCGCTATTTCGGGCCGCTCGACGGCCACGACGTCGGCCATCTCGTCGGAGCGCTCTCCCAGATACGGGAGGTGCCGGGCCCCGTTCTGCTGCACGTGATGACGAAGAAGGGCAAGGGGTACTGCTTCGCCGAGGAGAACGCCGAGAAATTTCATGGCGTCGGAAGCTTCCATACGGGGACGGGTGGCGCCCGGGGAGGATCGGCGAGGCCGACCTACAGCGACGTGTTCGGCGACTCGCTCGTCGAACTCGCTCGGCGCGACGAACGCGTCGTGGCGATCACGGCCGCGATGACGGAGGGAACCGGCCTTGCCCCCTTCGCGCGCGCGTTCCCCGATCGATTCTTCGACGTCGGCATCGCGGAGCAGCATGCCGTGACCTTCGCCGCCGGGCTCGCGCGCGAGGGGTTCCGGCCCTTCGTCGCCATCTATTCGACGTTTCTCCAGCGCGCGTTCGACCAGCTCGTTCACGACGTCGCCCTCCAGCGCCTGCCGGTCCGCTTCGTGCTCGACCGCGCCGGCATCGTCGGCGAGGACGGACCCACGCACCACGGAGCCTTCGATCTCTCGTATCTCCGCTGCGTGCCGAATATGATCATCATGGCGCCGCGGGACGGCGAGGATCTGCGGGCGATGATCGCGGTCGCCCGCGAGTACGACGAAGGCCCCGTCGCGATCCGCTTTCCGCGCGGGGCGATTCCCGCCATCGACGCGGGGGAGCCGCGCGCTTCCGTGACGATCGGCAGGGGCGAGCTTCTTCGGTCCGGAGGCGACGCGGTGATCGTCGCCCTCGGGTCGATGGTGTATCCTTCGCTCGAGGCGGCCCGCTCGATCGCGCGCGAGGGGATCGAGGCCTCCGTGATCGACGCGCGATTCGCCAAGCCCCTCGACGCCGATCTCATCGCGGAAGCGACGGCCAGCGGCGCACCCGTCGTGATCGTCGAGGAGAACGCCTTGCCCGGCGGATTCGGGGAGAGCGTGATTGAAATGCTCGCCGCGCGCGGGCTCGGCAATCGGGTCGTTCCGGTTGGATTGCCCGATCGATTCGTGCCGCACGGCAAGCGCGACGAGCTCCTCGACCAGCTCGGCCTTTCGGCCGGCGGGCTCGCCGCGCGGATCGTCGGGCTCGTCGGCTCGCTCCCGCGGGGGACAACAGGAGGAGATCGATGAAGATCGCTGCGCTCGGGCTCGTCGTGAACGTTCGGAAGCGGGAGATGAGGGAAGTCGTCGCGGCGGTGCTCGACGCCGTTCCGCGGGGAGTCGCCGTCCGGGCATTCGAGGAGGGCGCCGATCTCGCGGCCCCGGGGCGCGTGGAGCGCGTCTCGTCGCTCGGCGGATGCGACGCCGTTCTCGCGCTCGGGGGCGACGGGACGCTGCTCGTCGCGGCGCGCCTCGTCGCCGCGGAGGGCATTCCGGTCCTCGGCATCAAGGTCAGAAGTCTCGGTTTTCTCACCGAGGACGATCCGAAACGCGCCCTCGCGGAGCTCTTCGCCGGCCGGTACCGGATACAGGAGCGTATCCGCCTCGAGACGGTCGTCGAGCGCGAAGGCCGCGCCGCCGAGCGCTGGAGCGCCCTCAATGACGCCGTGGTGCACGGAGTCGGCGTTTCGCGGGTCGTCCAGCTGCGGACGACGATCGACGAGACGCTGCTCGGCGAGTATCTCGCCGACGGAGTCATCGTATCGACGCCCACGGGATCCACCGCCTATTCGCTGGCGGCCGGCGGGCCGATCGTCAACCCGACGACGCTCGAGGCATTCGTCATCACGCCGCTCTGTCCGCATTCGCTTTCGGTGCGGCCCGTGGTGGCGAGCGTGGCCGAGCGGATCTCGATAGAGATCGTGGAGGCGAGCCACGAAGCGCTGCTCACGATCGACGGGCAGCAATCGTGTCCGGTGCGAACAGGGGAGCGGATTGTCTGCCGCCGCGACGAGCATCCGACGAAGCTCATCGTGACGGAGGGCTACCGGTTCTACGACCTGGTTCGCCGCAAGCTGAAGTGGGGAGGGGTCCTGCGACAGGACCATTGAGCGGGGGAGGTGCGGGGATGTTGATCGAGCTGCGCATTCGCAATCTCGCCGTCGTCGAGGACGCCGTCATACGGTTCGGTCCGGGTCTCAACGCCATGACGGGATCCACGGGGGCGGGCAAATCGATCATTCTCTCGGCGGTCGAGCTGCTTTCGGGAGGACGCGCCCGGCGATCGCTCATCCGCAAGGGGGCCGCCTCGCTCGAGGTCGAGGGAGTGTTCGAGATACCGCCGGGAGAGGCGATTCGCGAATCCCTCGGCATGTCCCCGGGAGAGCGGGAGATTTCGATCCGGCGGGAGGTCGCCTCGGACGGCAGGAACCGGCTCTGGATCAACGGCATGAACGCCACGGTGGCGGCGGCGCAGGAAACATCCGCCGCCCTCCTCGAGCTTCACGGGCAGCACCGTCAGCAGGAGTTTCTCGATCAAGAAACGCACATCGTCTATCTCGACTCGCGCGGAGACTACGGCGGTCTCCTCGACGCCTGCATGCGGGAGATCGAACGCTACGTCGGGCTTTCGCGCCGCCTCGCGGCGCTCGAGGAGGGGCGCGAGGAGCACCGGCGCCAGGAGGAGTTCCTGCGTTTTCAGCTGCGGGAGCTCGAGGCTCTTCGGCTCGAAGCGGGGCTCGATCGCGATCTCGAGGGGCGGATTCAGCGCCTCACCCACCGGCAGAGCTACGTCGGGGCGCTCGATGAGGCGCTCGAGCTCCTCGAGGGCGAGGGATCCTCGGCGATCGACCGCCTCGCGCGCGCCGCGCGCTGCCTCGAAACGCTCGCGGGGATCGATCCGGCGTGGCGGGAGAGCGCTTCCGAGCTCGCCGCCGCGCGTGTTTCGCTTCAAGAGGTCGGGCGCAAAATGGCGAGAGAGAGAAGCGGAGCGGAAGACTCGGGGGAGGATCTCGAGAGCCTGCAGGAGCGTCTCGCCGGCATCCAGCGGGCTTCGCGCAAGCACGGACTCCCGCTCGACGGGCTCATCGCGCGTCGCGAGGAGATCCGGGGCATCCTCGCCACTCTCGACGGCGGCTCGGCCGAGATCGAGGAAGCCCGTGCGGAGCGCGAGGGATCGAGACGCAAGCTCGAGCCCCTCGTCCTCGATCTCCGTCGAAAGCGAATCGCCGCCGCGGCGTCCCTCGACCGTCTCGTGACGGCGGAGCTCGCGAAGCTCGGCATGTCGGGGGCGCTTTTCGAGACGCGCGTCTCGCCGCTCGAAAATAGTGCTTTCCAAGACCCGTCACTTGAAATACATTTGTCTCCGAGAGGCGGCGACCGGGTCGAATTCATGATCCGAACGAACGTCGGCGAGGAGATGCATCAGCTCGCGGACGTCGTATCGGGAGGAGAACTCTCCCGGATCTCGCTCGTTCTCAAAAAACTGCAAGCCGAAGGTCGGAACATACCGACCCTCATATTCGACGAGATAGACGCCGGCCTCGGCGCGGATCTCGGTGGAGTCGTCGCGGAGCGGCTCGCGGAGCTCGCCCGGAAGTACCAGATCGTCTGCATCACGCATCTCCCGCAGGCGGCGGCACGGGCGGCGACGCACATCCGGGTCAGCAAGCGGGTGAGTGGCGGCAGGACGGTCGCGTCCGCCGCGCAGCTCTCGGGACCGGATCGGATCGCGGAGATCGCGCGCATGCTCGGCGGAGACGGGGACCTCCGAAGGGAGCTCGCCCAGGAGTTGCTCGGAAAGAAATCAGCGCGCCCGTAGCTCAGCGGATAGAGCACCAGCCTCCGGAGCTGGGTGCCAGAGGTTCAAATCCTCTCGGGCGCGCCAATTTTAAAACCTCCGCCCACGGCGGCGAAACGTTCCATGAGACGCCTCTGCTGTTTTCTCCTGCTCGCGTTCCTGCAGGTCCCGTTCGGGCGGGTTCGCGGCGGCGATTCCGACGGAGCGGTCGCCGACCGCGACTCGATCGAATCGGTCGTGCGGTGGCTCACGACGGATCCCTCGTCGGGCGAGCTTCGCACGCGGTTCGTCCTGCGGGAAGAGCCGCTCGCCATGGTCGCCGACTCGCTCGCCTCGCGCCTTTCGCGCGCCACGGGAAATCCGGCGCGCATCATGGAGTTCTCCTTCGACAGGCAGTACGACGCGCCCGACAGCACCTACCGGGCCGAGAACATCGTGGCGCTGCTCCCCGGAACGGGAGAAGTCTCGGGCGCCTTCGTCGTATCGGCGCACTTCGACGCCATCGCGTCGAGGACGGTCGGCTGGACCGAGAATTGGGAGTCGTGGCCGGCGCCCGGCGCGGACGACGACGCCACGGGAGTGGCGGCGGTGCTGGAGGTGGCGCGCGAGTTCGGCGAGAGAGCTGAAGCGCTCCCGTTCGATCTCCTCTTTGTGCTCTTTTCCGGCGAGGAGTTCGATCGCCTCGGCAGCATCGATTTCGTCGCGCGCCTGCCGGAGGCCTACGGGGAGCGCGTCATCGGCGCGATCAACTTCGACATGCTCGGGTACCGGCCCGGCGCTTCTCCGGCCGCGAGCCTGCTCTCCAATCCGGCGTCGGGATGGCTTTCGGACTGCATCGTGGATCACGCCCGTTTCGCGCCCGAGGGGCTGCCGCTCGAGGTGTCCGTGCTCGGTCCGACGGTTTCGGATCACCAGTCCTTTTGGGAGGCCGGCATACCGGCGGTGACGATCATGGAGCCGCTTCTCGACGGTCGCGTGGCGTATCCGTACTACCATTCGGTCCTCGATACCCTCGGCCGCGTCGATATCGAGCAGACCGGCCGCATCGTCGACCTCGCCGTGGGCTTCCTCGATAGCCTCGGGGCGGCTCCCGCGGAGATCGCGATGCTTCCGTCCGACCTCCTTTTGTATTTCCGGGGATATCCGACGACTCGCAGGGTTTTCACGGCGGGGGACACGCTCGAAGTGGTCGTGCGCGCGAGAAACGTCGGATCGGCCGCGCCTCCCCCGGGGAGCACGGCGCGGGTCGCTCTTTCCCTGCAAACGAGCGCGGGTTCGAGCCTGCTGCATGAGAGCGCGACGGCGGCCCCCGGGGCCCTCGAGAGCGCGGATGTCGTCGTGACGCTCGCTCTCGGCCCCGAACACGCGGGGGCGAACGTGCTGCGCTCGTCGATCGGCGTTCTCGGCATGGAGAACGACGAGCTGAACGACGCGACCTCGCTCCAGTTCGCCGTGGAGAGCGCCGGCCAGGCCGTCCTCATGCATTCGATGCAGCCGAATCCGATGCAGGGACCGTTCGCCGCGGGCTCGTTTTGTATGAATCTCGCTCGGGCCGTCGACGCCCATCTCGAGATCTTCACGCTGGAAGGGGAGCGGCTCGAGGCGGCCTACCTCGGGGAGAGGTGGGGAACGCCGCTCTCGGCCGGGCTCGTTTGCGTGCCGCTCGGAGGCCTATTCCCGGGCGTCGACGAGCTCGCCTCGGGAATCTATCTCTACCGCCTCGTCGTTTTCGACGGAGCCGCTCAAACGATGCTCAACGGCCGCTTCGCGATCGAGCGTTGAGAGAGGGGAGCGCCGGTGATACGGATCATGGGTCAGGCGCCTCGACCGCGGCGAAGGGGTTTCTCCCCCGGGAAACGGCCGCCGGGCGAGAAGGAGTATTATTACTCGCTCGGCGCCATTATCCTGGTGAAAATCGTCCTCTTCGTTTTTCTCTGGGTCCTTTTTGCCTCTTCGATCCGTGTCATGCGGACGAGCTTCCGGGGGATCTCGCAGACGTGGCGGTTCGCGTTCCCGGTATTCATCGGCGCCGTCGCCCTCTATATTGGTTATCATATCGTAAAGAGTATCAAAGAGATAATGCGGCGCCCGAAAGGCCCTTCGCTGAAGCCCTGACGCCGCGCCCGCCAGACCCCGCAACCAGCGCTCCCTATCGCGCAATTTCAATAAAATAAATGTGTTTCGTGGCATGCCTCTTGCAATTTTGCCACTATTTTGGGAGGACCTGGATCTATGCCGAGGACCTTGGACGAAAGAGACGTTCTCTTCAAGACCTTCACCGAGATCGCGAGCCTCATCAGCTCGGGGAAGGACAACCGGATCATTTTCCAAAAAATCCTCGACAATGCGCTCGCGATCCTTCCCTCGCGAAAGGTATACCTCATTCTGCTCGATAACCACCGCATCGTGAAGTACACCGGCCAGACGCAGGAGCGCGGGAAGAAGGTGACGGTCGAGGATCTGCCGGAATCGGCCGGAATCGTCAACTGGCTGCAGCGCGAATACGAAGAATCCAAAACGGCCGAGAAGATATTTTCCCTCGATCTCTCCATTCTCGCCAATGAGTTTCTGCGCGACGACGACGCATCGAGCACGGTCATCTCGGCGCCCCTCATGGCGAAAAACTCGCTCTTCGGCATCATCCTCGCGCTGAACGATCCGTCGCAGAGGCGATTCAACGACGAGGATATTCACCTCCTGACCGTTATGGCGAACCACGCCGCCATCGCGTTCGAGAACTACCTGCTCTACAAGAAGCTCGAGATGGAGTCGATCACCGACGGGCTCACGGGGATATACAACTACCGTTTTCTCATCCGTTCCCTGCATCTCGAGATCAAGCGGGCGCGCCGGTTCCACTATCAGTTTTCGTACCTCATGATCGACGTCGACAATCTCAAGGAGTACAACGACCGCAACGGACATCTTTCGGGGAGCCGCGCCCTGCGGGAGATCGCCGGAGTCATCACGCAGAGCTGCCGCGAAATCGATCTCGTCGCGAAATACGGCGGCGACGAGTTCGCCCTGCTGCTGCCGCAAACGGGGCTCGACGGGGCGATTCGCCTCGGCGACCGCATCCTGAGGGCGGTCCGGAGGTTCCGCTTCGACGGAAAGCGGGCGGGGCTCCTGACGTGCAGCGTGGGGATCGCGGTCTATCCCGACGACGCGAGAACCGTCGAGACCATCATCGAACGGGCCGACGCCGCCCTGTACGCCGCCAAATCCCGCGGAAAGAACGGAATCGCGAGCTGCAGCGAGCTCGACAGCGCCACCCCGCCCTCCTGATTCTCTTGCGAAGCGGGGCCCCGCGCTATAGTATTACACAGTCATCGTCAGCGAAAGCAATCGGGATGCCGCACCGGCCGCGTCCCGAACGTTCATCGAAGCAGAACGCGAGGAGTGTGCATGGCGCGGTATCTCGTGACCGGCGGCGCCGGATTCATCGGGTCGAATATCGCCGAGGAGCTCGTGAATCGTGGGGAGGAGGTCGTCATCCTGGACGATCTCTCCACGGGCTCGGAAAGGAATATCGCCTCCTTCCGCGACCGCGTCACGTTCATCCGCGGCGACGTTCGAGACGCCGCGACGGTGAGAGGCGCCCTCGCAGGAGTGGACTACGTGCTCCATCAGGCGGCGCTCGCCTCGGTCCCGCGAAGCATCGAGGAGCCGCTGCTCGTCACCGACGTCAATACGCGCGGGACCCTCGTCGTGCTCGACGAAGCGCGTCTGGCGGGAGTGAAGCGCGTTGTGTACGCCGCTTCGAGCTCCGCCTACGGAGACTCCGAGAGCCTTCCCAAGATCGAAACGATGCCCGCTCTTCCGCTGTCTCCGTACGCGGCGAGCAAGCTCATGGGCGAGTACTACTGCTCGGTCTACGCCCGCGTGTACGGCCTTTCGACGGTGTCGCTGAGATACTTCAATATTTTCGGGCCGCGCCAGGATCCCCGGAGCCAGTACTCCGCCGTTATTCCCATATTCGCCACGCACCTCATCGCCGGCACGCCGCCGACGATCTTCGGGGACGGCGAGCAGAGCAGGGACTTCACCTACATCGAGAACGTGGTCGACGCCAACATACGCGCCTCCCGGTGCGAAGAAGCCCGGGGACAGGTCGTCAACGTCGCCTGCGGAGAGCGGTACACGTTGAACGAGCTCTTCCGGGTCATGTCCGGCATCATCGGCGGTTCGGTGAAGCCGCGCTATGCGCCGCCGCGCGCGGGGGACGTAAAGCACTCGCAGGCGGACATTGCGGCCGCCGGGCGCCTTTTCGGATACGGAGTCCGGGTGCCTTTCGGCGAGGGAATCGAGCGTACGCTCGCGTGGTACCAGAGGGCGTAGCGGGGGCCTTTTTGCTTTACAGGCTGAGCTTCGACCGGGTACGATACGGCCGGGCACGGTGAAAGGCGGAATCCTCCGTGAATCAATCGAAGATCATCGTTTGGCTGGCGATCGTCGCCTCCACGCTCCTCGCCTCGGGATGGGGAGCCGCGCAAGATATCCGGCTGCGTCCGGGCGACACCGTTCGCCTCGAGGTTCCGCAGCGCGAAGACCTCACGAGACTCCTCGACCTCGACGCGCGGGGCATGGTGAACCTGCCGATCGTGGGCCAGATCGCCCTCGGGGGCCTCACGATCGAGGAGGCGCGCGGCCTGCTGCTGCGCTCGCTCCAGGAGCTCTACCCGAGCGTCAGGTCGGTCGGGCTTTCGCTCATCGGCGGAGAGGCGCGCACGTTCATCTACGTTCAGGGCCAAGTCGCCCGCCCGGACAAGTACGACCTCTCGCTCGCTTCCAACCTTTGGGACGCCATCCGGGAGGCGGGCGGGACGACGGCGGCCGCGTCCCTCGATGCCGTGCGCCTCATACGCGTGGAGCGGGACAGCACGACGACGACGGTCGTGGACGTTCAGCGGGCCCTCGACGCGGGAGATCTCTCATCGCTCCCGCCCCTGCGGCCCGGGGATACCGTCATCGTGCCGGAGCGCGGCGTCGCGGCGCAGGCGGCCTCCGGATCGGTGCTCGTCGTCGGGGCCGTCGCGGCGCCGGCGCCGTACCGTCTCGGCGAGGGGAAACGGGTCGTCGACGCGATACTCGCGGCGGGAGGATGGACGGAAAACGCCTCACTCGGAAAGGTCACGATCATCCGGCCGCTCGCGCGGGGGGGATCGCGGACCACGAAGGTCGACGTCGGGAAATACCTCAAGACGGGGGACGCGCGGCACAACCCGGTCGTGCTCGCGGGCGATACGGTGAGCGTGCCGCGGAAGAGCTCGCTCATCGGGTTTTTCTTGAATCCCGCGTTCATCATCGGCCTCATCACGACGAGCGCCACCTTGATCACCATCATCATCACTACTCAAGAATAGGAAGAAGCCGTGGAGCAGGTCAGAAAAGTGGTTCCCGAGGTCGAACCGGGCCGCGCCAACCTGCGATCCTACTGGAAGGTATTTTGGCGGAAAAAATTCTATCTCGTCGTGCCGCTCGTCCTCTCGTCGGCGATCGCCGTGGCGGGCGTACGGCGCCTGACCCCGATTTACGAATCCCGCACGATGATCGCCATTGAGGACAAGAACATTCTCGCCCCCACGATGGAGCGCTTCGTTCAGCCTTCGACCGACAACCGCGACCAGCTCCGAACGCAGCGGTACCGGGCGATGATCGAGACGAGGGTCAAGAGCAGCGATTTCCTTCGCCTCATCGTCGAGGATCTCGGCATCGATCGCTCGCCCGAGGTGCGGCGCCGCGTCTCATCGGCCATGGGCCAGGAGATGCAGGGCATCCCGCTCGACGATCTCGTGATGCGATACCTCGTCGGCGTACTCAAGAAAAAGATCGACGTGCAAAACCCCATGGGGGATTTTTTCACCGTCGGCGTGAACGACAGCGATCCGGCGACCGCGTTCGTTCTCGCCGGCAAGATCGCCGAAAAGTTCATCGAGGTCACGCGGCAGGACCAGATTCAGGGCGTTCGTCAGGCGGGAGCCTTCAGCGACGAGCAGCTCGCCATTTACAAAGACAAGCTCGACGCATCCGAGAAAGAGCTGTCCCGCGTGAAACGCGAGATGGCCTCGGCCGAGGTCGAGAGCAATCCGGTGGACGCCGCGAATATCCATTACGCGCAGGCGCTCAAGCAGACGGCGAAGGCGGAGGCGGATCGGAGCGTCATTGCCTATCGCCGCGTGCGCGAGAGGCTCCTCGGCCTCACGAGCCTCGTGCCGACCTCCGATCGCATCACGCAGGACGAGACGATCCGAACCCTCGAGAGCAATCTCGCCGGCTACGGAGAGGAGAAGCTGCTGCGCGATCTCACGGGCGGCGAGCAGACGGAGATGCCGGTGGACCGGTACGAGAGCGCGGCCGCGGCGCTGCGCGCCCGCATCGCGCAACTCGTCGGAATCGAGTACGCCTCGGCCTCCGCGGAGCTGCATCCGCTCATCATCGAGTACTATTACCAGCGCGCGCTGAGCGAGTATTTCGCCTCCGTCGACCGGAAGCTCCAAAGCTATCTCGATCAGTATGCGAACAGCTACGCGCGCCGGCCCGCTCTCGAGCGGGAGTACAACCGGCTCGCGCAGGAGGTCGAGACGAGCCGCGCCATATACAAGGTGTTTCTCGACTCGAAGACTTCGGCTCGGGTCACCGAGGCCGTCCAATCGACCAATCTCGGTCTCAGCATGACGATCATCGAGCGCGCCGAGAAGCCGCTCCAACCCGTGCGGCCCGAACCGCTCAAGATCATCCTGATATCGGTGATCTTCGGAGTCGCCTGCGGCATCGGCGCGATTCTCATCACCGAGTATCTCGACGATTCCTTCCGATCGGTCGACGAGGTGGAGCGGGAGCTCAAGGTATCTGTTCTCGGCACGGTTCCGAAGATGGTGGAGGGCTTTTCGTGGGAGCGGAGGAGGAGGGGCATCGTCATCCTGTCGTGGCTCGTCGGGATCGTCCTCTTCGCCGCGATCATGTCGGCGTCTCTCTTTTTCTACGCCAACTCTCTGAAATCGAGCGGCCTCGGTGTCGAGCTCGTCGATGAACGTGCGCAAACGGAGGACCTGCGATGAGCGAAGCCGGGAGCAGAAACATCTACGACGTGTTCGATCAGGAGAGCCCCATGGCGACGGAGATGCGCAGGCTCTACTCGAACATCCGCCATCGGCAGGGGCGGCCCGACATGAGGAGCTTCCTCATAACGAGCGCGCACCGGGGCGAGGGAAAGAGCACGATCGCCTCGCATCTCGCTCTGACCGTCGCGCGATTCAAGGGGAAGAAGTCGCTCATCGTGGACGCGGATCTGCGCCGTCCGCGGCTGCACGACATCTTCTCGGTGCCGCGCGAGCCGGGTCTCATCGAGTGTCTCCAGGGCAAGATCGATCCGCTCGCGGCGGTCAAGGATACGGCGGTGGAAAATCTCAAGGTGATTCCGGCCGGCGCGGCCACGGAATCGCCGGCGCACCTCTTCGAGGGAGAAATACTATCGGAGATCTTCAAGAAGATCCGCTTCTACTACGACATCGTGATCGTCGACTGCGCGCCCGTCATTCCGGTGAGCGATCCGATGCTCATCGCGAGCGAGGTGGACGGGGTCATTCTCGTGCTGCTCGCCGGAAAGACCCCTCGGAACGTGGCGCTTCGCGCCTGCGATATCCTGCGGGACGCCGAAGCGAACATCCTCGGCGTCGTGGTCAACAACCTCGCGGAGGTTCTGCCGTACTACTACGATTACAAGTACTACGGATATCGCGAGCAGGAGGGCGGCAGGGGATATTCGCATTCCGGAGAGAGATCTCCCGCGGACGGCGGACCGGGAGGTGCGCCGTGAGAATCACGCGCTTCGGGGGCGCCGTCGTTCTGGCGTGCCTCGCCCTGTGGCCCGTCTCATGTCTCGCCGTCGGAGATTCGCTCTGCGTGCGCTTCACGGGGACCGGGACGGGCGAGACGATAACGCTCACGCGTGGCAGCGTGACGGCGGGGGAGCTCCCCGTCACGCTGTGCGGGCTCGCCAGGAACGAAGTCTATCGCCTCGAGCTCGGCGGCCCCGGCTTCGAGCGCCGCGTCGGAAAGGCGCGCGTGGTCGAGGCGGGGGCGAGCATCGCGGGGATTCGGTTCGGGACGATCGCCCGGAACGCGGTTCTGCCCGGCCTCGGGTCGGCGTGGGCCGGGAGGCCGGGTGCCGCCGCCGCGGACGGAGTATCCCTCGCGGCGTCCCTCGTCGCGCTCGCGCGCGAGCAGCGCGAGTACGAGCACCTCCGCAATCGCCTCGATATCCTGGAGTCGCTCGTGGCCTCGGCGGCCACGTACGAAGGGGCGGCGCTGGCGGAGGAGGCCGCCCACGAAACGTCGCGCATGGTGAACGTGCAGAACGCTCACCGCCGGCGTCTCGCGGCGCTCTGCGGCGCCCTCTACGGATGGCAGGCGATCGAGCCGATTCTCGCCGACGCGCCTCCGCGGTGGAAGAGAGGCGTGGAAAAATCCACGGTCAGCCTGACCGGCGCCCGGGAATCCAGGGCGAAGGCGTTTTTCTACTCGCTCATCCGTCCCGGCCGCGGACAGCTCTATCAGGGAAAAACCGTTCGCGGGATTCTTTTTTCCACGGCGACGCTCGCCGCCGGTCTCGCGGCGCTCGATTTCCAGAACCGCTACGACGAGGCCCAGGCCGAGTACGATCTGTGCGTCGAACGATTCGAGGCCGCGGCGACCGTCGATGACAAGGTGGCGCTCGCAGCCGAGTGCGAGCTCCTGAGGGGTGACGCGGAGGATGACGGGCGGTGTCGAAACATCTCGCTCATCGCGCTGGCCGCGATCTGGAGCTGGAACTGCGCCGACACATTCTTCGGCGGAAACGACGTCAGCGTGTCCCGCTACTCCCTCGCCGTCGATGCGCGCGGAGCGGCCGTTTCCGTTCGATTCTGAGGTATGGAGGTTCACGCCATGAAGCGGATATCGATGCTCGCCCTATCGCTCGCCATCGCGGCCTTTTCCGCCGGTTGCCTCGACGATATCGTCGAGGCTCCTCTCGAGATCCCTGACCGGAATCTCGCGGCGCCGGAGGCTCTCGCCGCCGAGGCGGGAAACGGATCCGTCACGCTTCGCTGGCATTCCGTCGTCGGCGCGGAGTCCTACCGGGTGTACCGCGCGACCGATAATGCAACGCCCGGCGATCTCATCGCCGAAACGACCGATACGGCATACGTCGACTCGAAGGTCCAAAACGGGATCGTCTATGCTTACCGCATCGCCGGGATCGGCGCGAGCGGGCTCGAGGGGCCGCTGAGCGACGCGGTCATAGCGCGACCCGGCATCTACGCCGTCATCGTAAACGGCGGCGAGGCCTACACGGGGGCGAGCACGGTCACGCTGTCCCTGACCGCTCCGACGACGACGGAAAACATGATGATATCGCGAAGCTCGCTCTTCGAGGGCGCGGCGTGGGAGAGCTACGCCGCCTCCCGCGTTTTCGCGATCGACGGGCCGGACGGGACAATCACGATATACGCCAAGTTCCGCGACGCCGGGGGGGCGCTCTCTCCCGTTGTCTCGGACGACATCGAAAAGGATACCTACGCTCGCGTCGTCTCGGTGGAGATTCTCCCCGAGCAGCCTCTCTACGCGCCCGGAGAGACCGTGCGGTTCCGCATGCGCGTCGAGGGTGACGAAACGGGGGGGAGAGGTGCCGTCTCGTTCCCGGGCCTCGATCAGGTGGTGGAGCTCCGCGATGACGGACGGGGAGGCGACGAGACGGCTGATGACGGAATCTACGAGGCGGAGTACATCCTGCCCATTTCCCTTCGGGGAATCGACATTCCCCTCACCGCGTACTTCATCGACCGCGCTTCGAACGAGGCTCCCTCCCTCGCTTCGGGAACGATATCCTTCACGGATCCCCCGGAACCGGTTACGCTTATCGGAGCCGTCGATTCAACCGAGACGAGCATCACAATCAAGTGGGTCGCCTCGGACGAGCAGTATTTCGCGAGCTATCGGATCTATCGGGCGGAGGCGCCCGGCGTGGCGGAGACGCCCGTCAACCTGGTGCGCGAGCTTTTCAGCGCCGCGCAGACGAGCTACCCGGACGGCCAGCTCATCGAGGGGAGAAGCTACTACTACCGGATTTTCGTGGTGAACGATCTCGGGGAATCGGCGGGGAGCAACGAGATAGCGGCCAGCACGTACGACGCCTACCCGACGGTCCCCGTTCTCGACGAGCCGACCTCCGTGGGGCCGACGAGAGCGACGCTCACGTGGTCGGCGATCCCGGATACTGATTTCAAGGAGTACCGGCTCTATCGATCGACGGAGCCCGGGGTGACGGACGCGTCGCTTCTCGTGGCGACGATCACGGATCGCGAGATCACGTACTTCGACGACGCCGGGCTTGACACGAGCTCGAATATCTACTACTATCGAGTCTACGCGGTTGATCTGGGTGAAAAGTACTCACGAAGCAATGAGGTCGACACGGAGCTATAGGGGCGATTTCGATCGGTTTCGTGTAGACGCGAGTGAGTAAATTTCACCAAGCGGCTCATTAAATAGGGAAAAATCGCGCTAATTTTTTCGTACTTGGGGCGAACGGAAGCTCCTTCGGCGGGGCTACGATTGTCTGTATAGCTCGCTATCATACTATACAGCAATAGGATAGAGGTCAACATGCAAGCCATTCCTAGCACGAAAAACAATTCTTAATTTGAGGAATGGAACTTGCGTTAGGGGGGGGTAACAAGTGCCAGTAGTGCGTCCGGGGAGACCGTCTCCAGAGAGCAAGCATATGTCGTTTTTCAATAGAACTATGATTCAGCGAGAGCGCCAGTTCGAGACGTTCGAGGCGGGCGAGCCCGGCCGCATCGACGAGCTCCTCGGCCGCTCGGAGTCCCTGCGCGTTCTTGCGTCGCCTCGAACGGGCGCCTTCCCCGCCGTCAAGAGGGCATTCGACGTCGTTATCTCCTCCGCGGCGCTTCTCGCGCTCGCGCCGGTTCTCGCGCTCGCGGCGGCGGCGATAAAGATCGATTCCCCCGGGGCCGTTTTCTTCGTTCAGGAGAGGATCGGGCTCAACCGCCGGCGCGGCGAACGGCGCTCGCGCGTCGCGGGCGTCGGGAGCGAGAGCCGCTCGGGCGCCGACCGGAGAAAGAACGTGCATCCCGGCCGCCCGTTCAAAATATACAAGATGAGGACGATGGTGCAGGACGCCGAGCGGTTCGGGCCGGCGCTCGCCTACGAGAGCGATCCCCGCATCACGCGCGTGGGACGTTTCATGCGCAAGACGCGGATCGATGAGCTGCCGCAGTTCCTGAACGTGCTGCGCGGCGACATGAGCATCATCGGTCCCCGGCCGGAGCGCTCGTTCTTCATCAACCGCGTCCGCCACGAGGTGCCGCAGTTCACGATGCGCCTGCTCGTCAAGCCGGGCATCACGGGCCTCGCGCAAGTGGAAAACGGCTACACGTCGAGCATCGACGAGATGCGGAACAAGCTCTTCTACGACCTCAAGTACATCGCCGAATTCTCCCTCTGGCAGGAGATACGCATTCTCTTCAAAACGGTCTACGTGGTCGTGACGGGCAAGGGCGCCTGCTGACGGCGCCACCCCCGCGTGGCCTCCGACCGCCTCCCCGGGCGGGCGGATTGTCTTGACCTGCCGCGCTTCGCTCCGTAAACTCGCGTCCGATGAATATCCTCAGGCGATATCGCGATCTCGTTCTCGTATGCGCCGGGTACAGCGTTCTCGTGGCGCTATCGACCGTCGTGCCGTGGTGGGTATGTCTCGCCGCCGGTCTCGTTCTCACCGCTCTCGCGATCGAGCGCCGGCGCCGCGCGCACCGGCGCAGGATCGAGGCGATCCAGCAGCGGCTCTCGAACCTGCGGAGCGAGGGGATCGTCATCGAGGAAAAGGAGAGGGGATCCGAGGACGACGTCCTGCAGCGCGTGATCATGACGCTGCTCGGCGATCTCGAGCGGACGCTCTTCAAGCTCGTCGAGAAGAACATCCAGCTTCTGAGCGTCAAGGAGATCGGGCGCACGATCATCAGCTCCCTCGATGAGCAGCGGCTCGTGGATTCCGTTTTCGAGTACCTGAACCGGGGGGTCGGGTACAAGGAAGCGGCGTTCATCATTCTCCGGAAAAAGAAGCGCACCTTTCAGGCGATCGTAACGATCGAGCAGCCCTCGCGGGTGGTGCGACGATCGCTCACCGTCGATTATGCGGATCTCGCGAGCTCCGTGTCCCAGGCATGCCTCGCCGGCAAGTCGTTTCTCATCAAGGATGCGGCGATGCACCCTCTGTTTACGGCCGCGGGCGAGCCGCTCTTTCCGGACAGCACGATGACGTCCTACCTCTGCGTGCCCCTTCTGAAATCGGTCGAAACGGGCGTCTGCGGCGAGAGCGAGGATTGCGTTCTCCGCAAAGGAGCCTCCCCGCCCGAGCCGGCGGCGCCGGTGTACCTGGGAAACGAGGAATGCCTCGGCTGCCCCCATATGCCGCTGCTCGGCGCGCTCGTCGTGACCGACGGATTTCGTGGCACGGCGCTCACGAACGTCGATCAGGTGACCCTCGAAACCGTGGCCTCTCTCGTGAGTTCCAACATGGAGAACTGGTACCTCTACCAGGAGCTCCGGCAGGAGGAGCTGTTTCGCGAGCGAGTGATCGAGGGGATGCTGAACGGCGTCTTCGTCATCGATCGGGAGGGCAACGTCACGCTTGCCAACAGAACCGCGCGGGATATGAGCCAATACAAGCAGCGGCAGGTGCGGACGCTGCGAATCGACGAGCTCTTCGTTGCGCAGGCCGGAGGGAAGGACGAGTCGTCCTCGCTTCTGCGCGTGTTCGAACGCGGATCGCCCCTCACGCACCGGGAGGCCTACCTGCGGCGGCGGGACGGGATGCACGTGCCGATCCGCATGAACGTCGCGCCGATGGCGGGCGAGGACGGGGAAGTGCAGGGGGCGATCATCGAGTTCATCGATTTGAGCGAGATGAGGCGCATGGAAGAGGAGATTCGCTACCTCGACCGGCTTGCCGTGCTCGGACGGTTCACGTCGGCGGTCGCGCACGAGATTCGGAACCCGCTGACGGGCATCGCCGCGGGCATCCAGTACATCAACCGCTCGCAGGCGCTTCCGGCCGATCAGCGGGAGAACATCGTGTTCATCCTGAACGAGGTGGATCGTCTCAATCGCATCGTGACCGATCTCTTCAAGGTCTCGAAGCCGCGCGATCTGCTCTGCCAGCCCATAGCGGTTGCGGAGCTCGTCGAACGAAGCCGCCGCTCGATCGGAAACCTTTTCGAGGGAAAGGGAATCACGCTCGCCGTGTCGATCGATGACGACGTGCCCCCCATCGATATCGATCCCGACCAGATCATTCAGGTGCTCATCAACCTTTTCAAGAACGCGATCGAGGCCTCGGCGGCCGAGAGCGAGATTCGGGTGCAGGGCCGGCGCTACGCGGGGGGCGACCCAGAAGTGGTGCGGGAACGGGATACGGAGCTCGTCTGCATCGAGGTTGCCGATAGCGGGCAGGGAATCAGCCGCGAGGACCTCGAAAAGATCTGGGAGCCGTTCTTCTCGCGGAAAAAGGGAGGAACCGGCCTCGGGCTCTTCGTCAGCCAGAGCATCGTGCTGCGCCATCAGGGCCGGCTCTCCGTGACCTCGGCGCCCGGAGAGGGCGCCACGTTCAGGGTGTATCTGCCGATCACTCGGCCGCGAAAAGGAGGGTAGGTTGAAGCCGGTCATTCTGCTCGTCGATGACGAGGATACGATTCGGCTCTTTCTCGAGAAAACGCTGCGCGAGGAAGGGTACGAGGCGCTCACGGCCGCCACGGGCGGCGAGGCCATCGAGCTCACGCGGCGGGAGCTTCCCGACCTCGTGCTGCTCGATCTCAAGCTCCCCGACATCAGCGGACTCGACGTCCTCAAGCAGATTAAGGAGGAAGTGCCCGAGGTGTGCGTCATCATGCTCACCGCTTTCGGCGATATTGAAACGGCCGTGGCGGCCATGCGACAGCAGGCATTCGATTTCGTGAGCAAGCCGGTAAACCTCGAGCAGCTCCTTCTGACGGTCGAGAAGGCGCTCGCCTCGCGCAAGCTGACCCGCGAGCTATTCGAGCTCAGGCGGCGCGTGAGGCTCGACATGGGGGACGACTACATCGCGGGCCAGAGCCCCCAGATGAAGGATATCTACGAGATCGCCAAGCGCGTCGCGGAGAGCGACACGACGACCGTTCTCATTCAGGGGGAAAGCGGCACGGGAAAAGAAATGATCGCGACGATGGTGCACCGCTACAGCGGCCGGCGCGATCAGCCGTTCCTCGAGATCAACTGCGCCTCCCTCCCCGAAGAGCTTCTCGAGAGCGAGCTCTTCGGCCACGAGAAGGGCGCCTTCACCGACGCCAAGTCGCAGAAGATCGGCTTGCTCGAGCTCGCCAACAAGGGAACGCTCTTCCTCGACGAGATCGGGGAGATGAGCCTCACGATTCAGGTGAAGCTGCTGCGCGTTCTCGAACGCATGACCTTCCGGCGCGTCGGCGGTACGAAGGACATCAAGGTCAGCGTCCGCATCATCTCGGCGACGAACAGCGATCTCGAGGCTGCGACGAGGGGCAAGGCGTTCCGCGAGGATCTCTATTACCGTCTCAAGGTCGTCCCCATTTTCATTCCGCCGCTGCGGGAGCGCAAAGAGGACATTTACCTGCTCCTCAGGCATTTCATGAACCATTTCAACAAGCAGTTCAACAAGAGCTTCCAGGACGTGGATGAGGCGGCCTACGAGGTCATTCTCAACTACGCGTGGCCGGGCAACATCCGCGAGCTCAAGAACATGGTCGAGCGCGTCGTGTTGCTCGAAAGCGACACGACGCTGCGCCTCGGACACATTCCGCTCGGCATTCGCCAGGGCGCGACGCCCCAGCAGGAGCTCGCGGCCGTCAGGCGCCTCGAGATGGCGCTCAGCCGGCCGTTCGCGGAGGACGGAACGGATTTCGAAGAGCTCCTCGGCCTCATCGAGAGCGATCTCATCGACAAGGCGATGCGGGAGGCGGACGGCAACCAGAGCAAGGCGGCCCGCCTGCTGCGTCTCAATCGGGACAAGATCCGGTATCGGCTGAAGAACCCTTCAGCGCCGGAGGATGGCCAGTCATGACGGGGCGCCGGATAGGGATCATGGCCTGCGCGGCCGCGGCCCTCTCGACGCTCGTCTCCTGCGGCTATTACAGCACGAAGGGGAGGAGCGCGGGGGACATCAAGCGGATCGCGGTTCCCTACCTCGCGAACGAGACCGCGGAGCCGGAGATCGAGATCGAGATCACGCGGAGCATCATCGACGGGCTCGTCAAGGACAACACCCTCAAAGTAGTGGAGGGCGCGGAGGCGGACGCGGTCCTCGAGGGAGCGGTGGAGAGATACCAGAACATCCCGTTCACGTTCGATACGAAGCTTCAGGCGCAGCAGTACCGCCTCGTGATCGCGATCGACGTCTCTCTCTTCGATCCCAAAACGAACGCGTACATCTGGCGGGACAAAAAAATAGAGGCCCACGGCGATTACTACCTTGAAGCGGAGGGCCAGCGGACGTACGATGAGGCGCTTGCGGACGTATACCGGTATCTCGTGGAAGGGATTCTGAACGCGACGGTGCAGGAGTGGTAGCGGCATGAAGTCGGGGATGACGCATTACAAGAGGATATTCGGGGATGTCGAGCGGCGCGACATCGCGAGCCTCTACCTGCTGCAGGGAACGGAGGGCCTCATCATGGAGGAGATGGCGCAGAAGATCGTCTCCTCGCTCGTGCCCGAGGATCTCCGTGCCTTCAACCTCACGACGGCCTACGGCAGCGAGATCGACATCGAGGCGTTCGTCGCCTCGGCGGCCTCGTTTCCGTTTCTTTCGGATCACCGGGTGCTCGTGCTCAAGGAGCTCGAAAAGCTGCGCGGGGGCTGGAAGGAGCTCGTGCGGTACTGCCGCAACCCCGTGCCCACGAGCGTCGTCGTCTTCCTCTACCGGAGCGTCGACGAGCGCGGGGCGAAGCTCCGGGATCCGCGCGATTTCTCGGCCCTCGCCGAGGCCGTGCGGGCGTCGGGAAGGGTTCTGACGTTCGATTCGCTTCCCGAGCCGGACATCCTCCAGTGGGTCAGACAGAAGGCTCGACAGCTCGGTTTCGAGATCTCCCCGGAGGCGGCCGAAGCGCTCAGGAGGAGCGTCGGGGGGGATCTCTTCGATCTGCGCAACGAGCTCTCGAAGCTCGCGCTCCGCTTCGAGGGGAAAACGGTCCGCGAGGAGGACCTGGCCGCGGTCATAGGCGGATTCCGGCTGAACTCGGTCTACGAGCTCATCGACGCGATCGAGCCCGGGAGGGAGGGGACGGCGCTGGCGATCCTCGATCGCATCCTCGCGACGGGGGCAGAGCGGCCCTCGTCGATCCTGTACCATCTCACGCGCCATTTCCTCGCGATGCTGAGGATCCGGTCTGGAGCGGCCTCGCGGGGATACGTTTCCGAGCGCCAGCGGCGCAGGGCGCAGGCGTTCGACGTCCGCGCGCTCCTCGTTTGGCTCGAGAACATACGGTGCGCTGAGCTCGCGATCAAAACGAGCTCCTTCCCCGAGGAGGCGCTGCTCGCGGCGGCGTTCGCCCACGCTTTTCGGGGAAGATGCATGAATCATCAATTTTCGGCGGCGTAGAATGCGCCCGCGCGGATCGCGGGCGGTGACAAAGGGGGGCTATGTCGCAGGCAATCGTGAAGGTCAACGACGATGAGTTTCCGGCGGCGGTTCTCGGCGGCGGTCGCCCGAGCGTCGTGGACTTCTGGGCCACCTGGTGCGCGCCGTGCCGGCAGCTCGACGGCGTGCTCGAGGACATGGCGCGATCGTACGAGGGCAAGGTGGCCTTCTACAAGGTGGACGTGAACGAGAGCTCCAGCACCGCGTCGCGCTACGCGGTACGGAGCATTCCGACGCTGCTTTTTTTCGACGGAGGCGAGGTGGTCGATCAGGCGATCGGCGCCGTTTCGCGCGAGGACATCGAAAGCAAGGTGCGCCGGCTCATCGCCGGGGAATGAGGATCGGGACGCGGAGGAGCGAAACGCATGAGCGGAACCAACCATGACGAGGAGCGCATCACCGCGCGCGGACTCCGGTCGCCGGGACCGCTGCTGATCGTGAAAAAGCGGCTCCGCGAAACGGACGCGGGCCGTCTCCGGGTCATCGTGTCGAGCGCCGAAGCCGCAGAGGAAATCATTTCGTTCCTCGTCGCGCGGGGCGCCCGCGCGGAGGCCGACCGGGCGGGAGACGATTACCACGTGATCGCCGACCTCAGCGGCTACAAGGACGTGGGTTGATGTCGGTCGATGTTTTTCCCTTCAGGGAAGCGGAGCCGAAATGGCAGGAGCGCTGGGAAGCGCTCTTTCGCTGCGATACGGCGGACGCCGCCCGAAAATATTATTGCCTCATGATGTTCCCGTACCCCTCGGGCGACCTCCATGTGGGGCACGGGCGCAACTACATCATCGGAGACGCGCTCGCGCGCTTCAAGATGATGCAGGGAGCGAACGTGCTCGCGCCGATGGGCTGGGACGCATTCGGCCTGCCGGCCGAGAACGCGGCCATCAAGAACGACATCCATCCGGCGGTCTGGACCGAGCGGAACATCGAGAGCATGAAGCGGCAGTTCTACCGCTGGGGAGTCATATACGACTGGTCGCGCGAGGTCGCCGCCTGCCGGCCGGATTACTACCGCTGGACGCAATGGATCTTTCTGCGCCTCTTCCGGGCCGGGCTCGCCTACCGCGAGGCGGCCTCCGTGAACTGGTGCCCCTCCTGCAAGACCGTCCTCGCCAACGAGCAGGTCGCGGGGGGTGCGTGCGAACGTTGCGGAAGCACGGTGAGCCTTAGGAAGCTCGAGCAGTGGTTCTTCCGGATCCGCGAATACGCGGAGCGGCTGCTGGCGGATCTCGACGCGCTCGATCGCTGGCCCGAGCGCGTCCGGACCATGCAGAGGAACTGGATCGGCCGGAGCGAAGGCGTCGAGGTGACGTTCGCCCTCGAGGGAATGAGCGAGGCGCTGTCGTGCTTCACGACGCGCGTCGATACGATCTTCGGAGCGAGCTTCATCGTCATCGCGGCGGATCATCCCCTCGCTTCCGAGCTCCTTCGAAGGGGAGGGAGGGAAGAGGAGGGAAGGGCCTTCATCGAGCACGTCCGGGAGCTGCAGGTCCAAGAGCACGAGAAGGCCGAAAGCACCAAGGAGGGTTTCTTCACGGGATGCAGCGCCCTCAATCCCGCGACCGGCGGCCGCATCCCCGTGTTTCTCGCGAGCTATGTTCTCATGGAGTACGGCACCGGGGTCGTGATGGGAGTGCCGGCTCACGACCAGCGCGATTTCGAGTTCGTCAGGGGGCTCCCGTTCGAGATACCGGTCGTGCAGGTCATCAGCGCCGGCGGAGCCCCGGCCGGGCGCATGGAGGCGGCCTACGTCGAGGACGGCGTCATGATCAACTCCGGCGCCTTCGACGGCCTCGGAAACCGGGAAGCGATGGAGCGCATCACGGAAGATCTCGCTTCCCGGGGTCTCGCGCGGCGAGTGGTCCATTACCGCCTGCGCGACTGGCTCATCTCGCGGCAGCGATACTGGGGCGCCCCGATTCCCATGGTGCACTGTGCGGCCTGCGGCGCCGTTCCCGTGAAGGAGGAGGATTTGCCGGTGCTCCTTCCGGAAGCCGTCGATTTCCGGCCGCGGGGCGACGGACGAAGCCCGCTCGCGACGGTCCCGGGGTTCGTCGAGACGGTCTGTCCGGCGTGCGGCGGGCCCGCCGAGCGGGACACCGACACGATGGACACCTTCGTCGATTCGAGCTGGTATTTCCTGCGCTATCTTTCCCCGCGCGACGTCTCGCGCGCGTTCGATCCGGAGCTCGTGAATCGCTGGCTTCCCGTCGACCAATACATAGGAGGAATCGAGCACGCGATCCTGCACCTCATGTACTCGCGCTTCATCGTGAAATTCCTCCACGACGAAGGGCTCATCGCGTTCAATGAACCCTTCGCGAGCCTTTTCACGCAGGGAATGATCTATCGCAACGGCGCCAAGATGTCGAAGAGCAAGGGTAACGTCGTGAGCCCGGCGCCGCTCATAGAGCAGTACGGCGCCGATACCGTTCGGATCTACACGCTCTTCATCGGCCCGCCCGAGAAGGACGCCGAATGGAACGACCGCGCCGTCGAGGGGGCCCATCGGTTCGTGAATCGCGTCTGGCGTCTCTATACGAACCATCGCGATCTCCTCGAAGGGAGCGCGGGGCATCGCGAATCCGTGGATCCGGGATCGCTCGACGCGAGCGGAATCGCTCTCTATAGGGCCCTTCAGGTGGCGACGAAACGCGTGCGCGAGGACGTGTTCGAGCGGGGTTTCCAGTTCAACACGGCCATCAGCGCCCTCATGGAGCTCACGAACGAGCTCTATCTCTACGTCGAGCAGAACGAGCGATTCCGGGGCGGTGACGCCTCGTCAGCGGCGCTCTTTCGCGAGACCGTGAGAAGGCTCGTGCTGCTCCTCGGGCCCATGGCGCCGCATCTCTGCGAGGAGCTCTGGGAGCGCTTCGGTAACGCGAAAACGATCTTTTCCGAAAGGCTGCCGGAGCCCGACGCCCGCTATCTGACCGCTGAAACGTACACGCTGGTTCTTCAGGTGAACGGAAAAATACGGTCGAAGATCGACGTCCCGAAGGACGCGCCGCGGGAGAGCCTCCAGGAGCTCGCGCTTCGCGATGAGAAGATCGCAAGGCTCATAGAGGGCGCCACCGTCCTCAAAACCATCGTGGTGCCGGGGAAGCTGGTCAATATCGTGGTTAAAACGCCTTAGAGAGTCGACCCCTATTTTCTGGTTAACATAATATATATTATGCGCCATATTTGATAAAGGGCGCAAAAAGACCCGCGGCCTCGCGACCGTGGGTCTTTTCGCTTCTCTGCCCTACCGCTCAGCGGTAAAGCGATTTAATCGCGCCCCAGCTCGTTTCCTCGGTCGCCGGGTTGCAGGTCCCGTTGAAAACGAATGTGCCGCCGAGGACGCTATAGACCGTCTGGCCCGGGTCGCAAATCGTGATGTTAATGGCGGGCGGAACGGAGAGCGGGTAGGCTACGACCTTTACGGTGAACATCCCGAGCTCGGTCATGTTGAACACGTAGATGTTCCCGAGATACACGATGTTCATGCCCGATCCGAGGCAGGCAGCCGCCGTTATGGCGATACCGCTCTGAATGTCGCCGATCGTGAGGTTGACGAGCGGCGTCCATTCCGGATCCGGGGTGAAGAGCACCATTTCGGACGATTTCTCGATCCTGAACTGAGCCGCGTTCCCCATCTCGGGCCCGCTGCCCCTCACGTAAAAGAGCTGGATCGTATCCGTCACGAACATGCCGGACGTGAGATCGCAATCCCCGATTCCCGAGTCCGTGTAGAGGGAGAGCGCCCCGTTGTGCGCGAACGCCGGCGCGCCGAGCACCATCACGAAAAGAATTCCCAATGTCAGTGATCTCATTGTGCCTCCTCCTTGCTTACTGCCTGCCGTAGAGTAAGTACGCGTTCGAAAACGTGTCAAGATATTTGTGCTTATCGATCCTCGAATCCCGGGACCCGGTCTCTCCATTCTCCGAGAAACGGCATGTTCCATCGCTCGCCGAAGAGCGCCTTTACGAAACCGATCGCGGAGAGCACGAGCGCCGTCATGCCGGTCACGAAAACGAACACGCCGACGACGATGAGCCCGGCGATCTTTATCCTGCCAACCGTCGCCTCGAGGATGAGCGAGGCGACGAGAAACGTTATCTCCGCGAGAAAGAGCAGAAAGCCCTGCGAGGCGTGGTACCGCACGAAGGAGCTCCCCTTCGCGCGCCAGAGCGCGAAGACGCTCATGAACGACACGTACCCCACGGCGGCGAGCCAGCGCGCGCTCTCCGAGGGCTTCGTCCCCTCCATCTCCGCCCCCGCGGTTTCCATCGCGTTCTCGGTCACTCGGCGCTCTCCCCCGTTTCAGCCTTTCAGAATCTCGATCTCTATCTCGATGTCCCGCCGCTCGGTCCCAGTCGCCGTCTCGAGCAACGTGCCCAGCACCTCGGCGGCGCGCTGGGGCTGCCCCGCGAGACGGAGGTTGTCCGCGGCCCTTCTCAGGTAGACGGGCTTCATGAAGGAATTCGTCTTGGGATGCTCCGCGAGCTCCGCGTATGCGGCGGCGGCATCCTCGTAGCGGCGCTCGTTCGAGAAGGCGACGGCCTTGCCTTCCATCGCCGCGTCGTGAAAGAAGGAATGACGCCCGCCTTTTTCGAGGTAACGGTCGAAGGCCTCGGCCGCCTCGCCGTAGCGCCCCGTTTCGAGGGCGCATTTGCCCGCGAAATACTGCGCGTACGCCCCCTCCCGCGTTCCGCCGTGCTCATCGGCCACGAGGCGGAAGAGCTCCTCCGCTGATTTGAGATCGCCGCTGCGGAAGACCATGATCGCGTCCGAGAACTTGCCGGCGGCCCGCTCGGCGGATTGTCTGCGCGCGTAGGCGCCCCAGGCGCCGAGCGCGACCACGATCACGACCCCGAGCAGCGCGAGAAAGATCGCGCGCTCATGCGACCGAAAGTATTCCCATGCCCGCAGCATGGAGCTGACGAACGTATCTTCCTTCATCTGTCGTTTGGTTATTCTGCCTGACACGTGGGCAACCTCCTTGCTCCACCTGTAATTAACATGGCTGCAAACGGATAATCAAGCAAAAACGGGACCGGAGCCATCCACAAAGAGTTTGACACCCCTTCTCTATTTCTGCCAAGCTCCGTGCGTAGCCGCTCCTGGCACACGGGGAGGCATCCTTGATCCGAACGCTGCGCACAGCCGCCCTGGCATCGGCGCTTCTGCTCATCGTGCTCGAGTTCCTCGGCATGAGGGATTTCGCCCGTTCCCCGTATACCGGCATCCAGCACAACAACCTCATCGTTCGAGCGATCGATCTCGACGGTCCCAACCGCGATCTCGGGCTGCGGCTCGGCGACAGGATCGTTCGCGTGAACGGGACGGCGGTCCGGAACGTCAATCACTACGCCTACCTCCTCGCATCGGCCCCTCCCCCCTCGTTTCTCGATCTGACGGTCGCCCGCGGGGATTCCCTATTCGACGTATCCGTTCGGAGCATGGCTCAACCTTCAGTGCGCGTCATGGGCAAGCTCTCGATCGTAATCGTCGCCTTCACGTTCGTTCTCATCGGTTTCGTGGTGCTCTTGAAGCGGCCCGACATCCTGGGCCTGCTCTTCACGGCGAACTGCTACATACTCTCCTTCCTCGTCTCCGAGCGCCCCGTGACTGGTTCGCCGCTCCTGCAGATCATCGGCGAGCTCGGGTACGACTTTCTCTTCATATCCCTGCCCGCCTTCTTCCTCCACTTCTTCCTCCTCTTTCCGGGGCGCGAGATCGAGCGGGGAACGCGCCGCGCGCTGCTCGCGAGGTTTCTCTACGCACCGGTCGCGATCCTCTCCCTTCTCACCCTCGTCGCGGCGCTGAGACAATACGACGCGCCGGGGGATGCCTCGCTCGGGGGGTTCATCAACGCGATCAACGCGCTCGCCGTGTGCGTCTGGCTCGGTTACATCACGGCGAGCCTCGCCCTTTTCGTCCGGACCTATTTTCTATCGGAGAGGGTGCAGCGGATCAAGTTCCGCGTCGTCCTGCTCGGGGTGGCGGCGGGAATCGTCCCCCTCACCGTGCTCATGCTCCTCAAGCAGTTTCAGCCGTCGATGGCCGTTCCCGCGCCTTATCTCTGGCCCCTCTTTCTCTCCTTCATGCCGATCTCCTTCGCCTACGCCATTCTCAAGCACCGGGCCTACGATCTCGGACTGCTGTACCGCACGATCTTCGTCTACGCGCTCCTTCTCGCGTTCGTCCTCGGGGTGTATTTCGTCTCGGTGAACGTGCTCGGCGAAGAAATGGACCGCAGGTTCGGCGTGCCGCGCTCCGCGGTCACGGTGTTCGTCATCGTGCTGCTCGCCGTCGCCGTCATGCCGGCGCGCGCCGTATTCCAGCGGCTCGCGGACCGTCTCACGGCGGGCCGGCGCGCCGCGGCCACGAACGAGATCGTCGCCTTTTCGCGGCGGATCCAGTTCCTCCTCTCTCTCGAGGAGGTATCGTCCTTCGTCGCCGAACGGATGGCCGATATCGCGCAAGCGGAGCATGCGTACCTATTTCTCAGGGGAGAAACGGGGGACTACGCCCTTCGGGCGAGCGCTCCAGCCGGAATGCGCACACCCCTCACGTCCTTCCCGCCCGGCACCGCCCTCATCAAGCTCATGCAGCAGGAGCGGGTTCCCGTCATGCTCGAGTACTTCGACAGGCTCTGGCTCAAGAGCAATCTCGACCGGATATCGCGCGAGCTCGTTTCGCTCTCGCAGGCCTACGCGGCCGTGCCCCTTATCGAGCAGGATGAGCTTCTGGGATTCGTGCTCATGGGCCGAAAAAGCTCGGGAAGGCCCTATACGGGAGCCGACGCGGAGCTTCTCGAGCTTCTGGCCGAACGGAGCGCCGTCTCCATTATGAACATCAGGCTCTGCGGCGACTCGATCATCAAGGATCGTCTCGAGAAGGAGCTCCGTCTCGCGAGCGAGATACAGACCCGCCTGCTGCCCTCGCGGTTCCCGTCGCTTCGCGGAGCCGAAATCGCGGCAAAGCTCGTGACGAGCCACGAGGTCGGCGGCGATTTCTACGATTTCGTCGAGCCGGAGCCGGGGGTCGTGGGCATCGCCGTGGCGGACGTCTCGGGAAAGGGCATCCCGGCCGCGCTCCTTATGACGACGCTCCAGGCCTCATTCCGCGCCGAGGCCGTGAAGAATCCGGCCCCCGCGGTGATCGTTTCCGCCCTCAACGCCTCCCTCTACGAGCGGAGCGACGACGAGAAGTTCGCCACCTTCTTCTACGCCCTCTACGATGACGCGACCGGCATCGTGCGCTTCTCCAACGCGGGCTCATCCCCCCCGTTCATCATATCGGGCGAGGGACGCATCTCGCGCCTGCACCGGGGAGGCGTCCTCATCGGCGTCGAGGCGCGGAGCGATTACAGCGAGGGCGTCGTAAAGCTCCGGCAGAACGATCTCATGCTGATCTTCACCGACGGCTGCACGGATCAGGAAAGCGCGGATGGGGAGCCGTTCGAGGAGAAGAGACTGGTTGATTTTATCAGAAATAACTTAACGCTCTCAGTCGATGCGATGATTGAGAAGTTATTTGCCACGCTCATTGCATTTGGGGAAAGGAATTTGAAAGATGATATGACTGTCGTTCTTCTTCGCAGAATCCTTCCTTGATTCATAGGCCCTCCGGCAAAGTATATTTCCTTATTATGGCGTAAGATACCCAATCGTGCCCCGCTCGGGCCAAACTGAGGCATGGCGTATGCTATTTCAAGTGTTGCGAGACCCGCGATGCAGTTTCTCGCGGTTCTCGAGGGCAGTATGAGACCCGTTCAGGGGGTGGTTGTCATGATGATTTCCTGGCTTTGGATCATTGACCTCCTGTGGTGGTTGCGCTGACCCGGATAAACAGCGCTCTGTCCGCTCTAAAATAAATGTTCCCGTTGATACCAGTAATGCATCGGCGGGAACATTTATTTCCCCTTTTGTCACGCTATTCCAATTCTTTAATGTTGTTTGTCACCATAGTTCTCTTAGCTCTTGCTAGGTAATAGCTTACGAATTGATAATATTTTAGTAATATTGCATTTTCCCCTTGACACTCCGCGGCGGTTCTCTATAATTGGCGCAACGAGACAAAGAGCGTCTGACTATGCGGTCGTGATCCGTCTGCTCTCAAGCCTATCTTTGAAGCGAAGCGATCTTGCTGCTCAGGCCTCTGAAGGGTGCGAAGGACACGTCAGGCAAGGTAGTTGACTTCTCTGTCTCGTTGAAAAAAAAGGGAATTGTTCGGCGTTAGTCGTCGAGCAATTCCCTTCGTTATTTTTGAGCCACCGAGACGAGCTGCGCTGGATCTCTCTCTAGTATCTGTAAGAAACCCCCAACCAAAAGATTCTGCCCTGTGCCGGATATCCGCTCTCCGGTTCGTAGTTTTCATCGAGCAGGTTGCTCACGGTTAGATACGTCTCCCATTTTGACAGGAAGGGCTGCGAGAACTTGGCGCCGAAAACGACGTACCCCTCGTTCTTGACAACCTCCGTCTCCGGATCGACCGCGGTCGGCAGCTGGCTGTAGGAGTCCCCGTATTTCGCCATGGTCAGCGCTATGCGCGAGCCGAGCGTCGGCGCCGTATATTCGAGCTTCGCATCAAGCTTGTATTCCGGCACATCGGTGACATTTTCCGTCGCCCGGCCGGGGCTGACGTCCTCGGCGTCGATGTACGTGAAACCGACGTTCATGGACAGGCACTTCACGGGATCGATACCCGCGTTCACTTCAAGCCCCAGCATCTCGATCTCGGCGACGTTATAGTAGAGCTCGTCGGGTGAGGGGAAATCGCGGCTGATGCGATCCGATATGTCATGATAGAAAGGCGACACCTCGAAGCGCAGCATTCTGCTCACGACCATCGAAATGCCGGCCGTATAGTTTATGCTTCTCTCCGACTCGAGATCTATATTGCCTGATGATCCGAATAATTCGCTGAGCGTGGGGAAACGGTTCTTTTTGGCGACGGACGCGAAGAGCCTCGTCCTGTCGTTCAAGAGAAAGCTCGCCCCTATCATCGGATTGATCTCGGTCATTGTTTCAGGTGTCTCCGCGGCGACCTGTTGCACGAGATTTCCGTCATCGTCGGTTTCGTTCGTTTCCGCTTCCTTGACGTCGAACCAGTCGTAACCGACGCCCGCCACAACGGAGAGTTTCGAATCGAGAAGTATCAGCTCATCCTCGAGGCCCAGCGAACCCGTATAGGACGCGCTCTTTTCAAAGGGCAGGTATGCGTCGTCGCGCTGCTCATGACTATCGAGCCTGAAGTTGACGGCGCCCCTGAGGACGTTCCAGCCGGAAAGGGTGTAATCACCGATCGCCATTCCGCCCGCGATGTAGTCCTGATACCGGCTCGTGGCCATCGCGGTATCGAAGCTCGCATCGGAGTAGGAAACATAGTCGTCAACGTGGTTATGATAAAAGAGCTTGCCCATCAGGCCGAATGCGCGGGCCAGCTTTTTCCTTCCGCTGAGGTCGGCGCCCCAGTTGTCGTATCTCTCTATTCTGTCGAACGAAGAAAAGGCGGGCCGGTCGGGAAATATCTTCACCAAATCGATGTTCGGCGGGTCGCCCTTTTCCGAGGCGGAATAGTGCAGGTTCAAGAAATACTCGGCGTCCTCCGAGGGCTCGAGACCGAGCTTCACATAGATATTATCGGCCCTGAAATCGGAATTGTTGCGCAGGCCGCCGTCTTCAATGACGGTATCGACCCTCTCCGCCAATCTCCCCGCGCCCGTTTGCACCACGCCGATTCGGGGCGTGAAATCATCAGAGAGCCTCCATCCATCCCATTCCCGGTGCATGTAGGAAATCCAGTAGCTCAGACTCCCCTGCTTCATCCCATGCGACAGATAAGCCGATGCGGCGCCGTCCCGTCCGCCCTCGAGCTTTCCCGAAAAGGTCGCCCTATCGGCGGCCTTCTTCGTAATGATGTTTATGACCCCCGCTTCGGCGTTTGCGCCATAGAGCACCGATGCCGCTCCTTTGATCACGTCTATCCGCGCCACATTCTCTATCGAGAGCTGATTCATATCGAACTTGCCGTATTTCGTCTCGTAGTAGGGCACGCCGTCGATGAGAATGAGCGCCTTATCCTGAGAAAAGCCGTGTATCGAAATGCTGGCTTCCATCTTTCTTCCCATCGTCACCTGGACGCCGGGAATATATTGCAGGGCCTCCGCCACGGTGCGGCTGTTCGTCGCGGAAATATCCTCGGCCGTTATCTCAGTATTGATCGCGATGTTTTTGACGCCCGCCCTCTCGGCTAGAACCAATATCTCGCCGAGTGTGTATGTCTTATAGTCTTCCTCGGCCCGCAGGGCGCCCGGAACAATGGACGATCCGAGGATCATCATCATGAATAGAGCTCGTGCCGGTTTCCTCACAGCTTGCGTACTCCTTTGCTCCTCAGCGCCCTGGACCCGAGGGCGCGGCGCCCCCGCACACGCCGCACCCCCGCCTTTTCTCGAACGTCACCGTCTCGAACGCCATCGTATCGGCGCGGAAGATCAGGAGAGCGTTCGCGTCGGGAATCTCGCCGGTCATCAGGTACCGCAGCGCCAGCGTCGTCTGAAGAGATCCGACCGCGGCCGCCAGCGCGCCGAACGCCGGCGTGGGCTCGGGGTTTCTCAGCTCCCCGGGCATGAGACAGGCGAGACAGGCGGTTTTCGGCGGATTGAAGAAGCTCAGCTGCCCCATCCATTCTCGTATCGCCCCGTATACATAAGGGATATTGAGATCGAATGACGCCTTGTTCAGCTTCAAACGGTCGGCGTGATTGTCGAGGCCGTCGACTATCAGGTCGCATCCCGAGGCCAGCTCGCCGGCGTTGGTCTCGGTCAGCGCGTCCGAGTACGGCCTCAATTTCTATTTCTGGATTCTGCGCCGAGAGTCTCTTCGCCGCCAGAATCGCCTTGGGCTTGCCGATATCCGCATCCGTGTACAGGATCTGGCGATTCAGGTTGGACAGCTCGACCTTGTCGCCGTCGCAGATGCGCAGATACCCGACTCCGGCCTCGGCGAGATAGGTCGCACTGACCCCGCCCAATCCTCCGACTCCGACCACCAGAACCCGCGCGCGCTTGAGCCTCTCCTGATCCCAGCCTTCGACCATGAGTTGACGTTGGTACCTCTCGATTTCGAGTTTCGATAGCGGCATGGGAGAAATATCCTCAGCCGCCGGAAACGGGCGGCTGGAGGGTAATGGTCTGGCCGTCGGACGGCTTGTACGACAGGTCCTTCATCTTGCCGTCGACATGAATGAGCGCGACGAAGGCGGGATTGAGCGAAATGTGCTCGAGGATTTCACCGATCGTCTTCTCGCCCTCGATCTCGACCTTGCGGGTGTAGTGGTCGACGTCGGGTTTAATCATCGCGCGAAGCTGGCCGCCGGCTCTCAGGAAGATCGTCATAGCTCATTCCATCCTCTGCTAGAACGCCTTCGGTTTGTACCGTTCGCCGCGGACCGCCGGAATGCCGTTCGGAAGCGGCTTTCCCAGGAGCCCGATCTTTTCGATATTATCCGCCGCGAAATCGAGCTTCAAATCGTGCAGCACCTCGCGGCTGGGATTGCCGTCGTTGTCCCATCCACGGCAGGCGTAGTATTCATCGAGCATCGTCTCGATCTGCTCCTTGGACAGCCCCTTGCCGGCGTTCGGGCCGGTCGGAATCTTGTCTTCCCAGGATCGCGCCGGCGGGTAATCGAACGTGCGGCCGTTCGCCCGGTTGCGTTCGAGGTAATGGCATCGCACCAGATTCCAGATCTTCTCCGAGGTCTTGAACGCCTCGGCGGAATCGATATTCCACCCGGTAATGTGGTTGAGCGACTCGACGATCTCCTCCGGCTCAATATCGAGCTCGCCCCAGAAGAGGCGGCAGATGCACCAGCAGTCGAAGAGCGGCCGGATATGCTGCAGGTAGACCACCACCTTGGCGCGTCCCTCGATCTTTTCGCGCCCCTCGGCCATGTCGACCGTGATGGTCCACGCGCGGTTGTGATGAGCGCCGATGTCGCAGGTCATGTACGAAAGCATCATCCCCGGAGCGTAGCGACCGTCGTACCCCGACATCTCCTGACCCTTGACCTGCATGGCGAATTTCTCGCTGCCCCGTCCGATTTTCTCCGCGGCCCGCTTGGTGCCGCCCGCGAAATACTCGCCGATCCCGCGGCGATGCACGATCATGTCGACGAAGTGTTCGGCGTCCTCCACCGAACCCCAGTTGAGCGTATGCCCTTCGAGATCGTCGGTGGTTATCAGCCCGCGCTGAAAGCACTCCATGCCGAACGCCACCACGCCGCCGCCCGACATGGTGTCCATGCCGACATTGTCCATCAGCCAGTTCAGATAGGCGACCTGGTTGATGTCGGTCATGCCGAGGTTCGAGCCGCACAGCGCGCCGGTCTCGTATTCGGGGCCCTCGAGATAGACCGTTTCTTTGCCCGGCAGGACCGCCTTGGTGTACTTGCCGCAGTTCATCCAGCATCCGAAACAGGCCTTGTGCGTGATGAGGCACTTCTCCACCAGCGCGTCGCCGTCGATGCCCTTGACATCCTCGAAATACGTGGTCTGGAAATTCCGCGTCGGAAGGACTGCATTTTTGTTGGACCAGTCGATGAAGAAGGCGGTGCCGTACTTCTGCCACGGAGCCATGTTGGGATGAGTCTGCGTCCGTTTGATGATGGCCGACACATGTTCGGTCAGCTTGTCGAGATCGTGCACCTTGATTCCCCTGGTGCCCCTGACGGCGATCGCCTTGAGCTTCTTCGAGCCCATGACCGCGCCCTGCCCGGTCCGTCCCGCCTGGCGGCCGTAATCGTGCGTGATACACGAGAAGCGAATGCCGTTCTCGCCGGCCGGTCCGATGGTGGCGATCTCGAAATCCTCGCCCAGGTCCTTTTTCATCGCCGGTTCGCATTCGAGCGATCCCATGCCCCAGTATTTCGAGGCGTCGCGAAGCTCGACCTTGTCGTCGTCGATGAAGAGATAGATCGGCTTTGGGGAGATGCCGGACATAGATCACCATATCGTAGCCGGCGAACTTGAGGGTCGGGCCCAGATGGCCGCCCATATTGGAATCGCCGTGGCCGTTGGTCAGGGGGGAAATCGAGCCGAAGCCGACTTTGGCGCCCGCCGGGATAAAGCAGCCGCTCATGACTCCCGGCGCTCATGATGAAGAGATTCTCCGGCCCCAGCGGATCGGCGTCGCGGGGAACCTCGTCGTAGAGAATTTTGGCGACGACGCCTCGTCCTCCGAACCATTCGCGCATCAGCTTCTCATCGGTGGGATGTCTCTTGATCTCGCCGGTGGTGAGATTGATGCGCAGCGTCGTGCCGGCCAGTCCGTTGGAGCTCGCGGATCGTCTTGCCATTACTTGCTCTCCTTTGCCGGTCTGGTATGAACATGGTGATCGCGCCGGTGTTGCACAGATCGGTGCATTTGAAGCAGTTGTCGCAGATGATGACGTGATCGAGGTCGCGATGCTGAAATATCACGCCCGGCTTGCAGGCCGGAATACAGTCGCCGCAATTGGTGCATTTCTCGAAGTCCACGATATAGGCGCCGTCGTCGCGACGGTAGATCGCACCCTCCGGGCAGACCTCCATGCACTTGCCGCACTGCGTGCAGACCTTCGGCTTGTATACCCCCGGCTGCGGGAAAAGTGCCTCGATTCTCAAGGCGGCCTTTTTGGGATTGATTTCGTCGTAATGGGCTGATTGCGCAGATTTGCAGGCACAGGCGGCACCCGCTGCACTTGCCCGACGTTACTTTGATTCTCTTTCGTTCCATCATGCTCTCGAATGCGCGCGAGCCCGGAGTCCGCGGCTCACGCCGGCTTGCGCAGCGGGATAAGGGGCCGGATGGCGTTACCGAGATAATATCCGAGATGTATCGTCACCATCGAGATGAGCGACGCGGCGACCGCGTCGGTGAGAAGGTACGATCGAATTTCCGCCCAACCGTCCGTGCCCCAGGTTCCGTCGCGGAGAACGAACGCGGCCAGAATCGCGAAGATCGCATACGATACGTAGACGATGACCGGCGCGGCTAGGGTCCTCTGCAACGCGCTGCAATCAAGGCGTCCTTTGAACGTCGAGTAGGCGATATCGAAAACGATCCCGTTGATCATCACCGCGGCGACCTGGCAGGGAAAGAAATTGTCTGGAGGCGGTCTTGAACAGGCCGGCGATGATCGCCATGATGACGACCGAGCCGGGGAAATGGACCACGCGCTTGGATGCGTAAAGGATAATGATGCCGAGCCCGTAGAGCAGGGCCGATTTGTGCTCCACCCCCACGGCGCGCAAAGCGTCCCGTCCGAAAAGCTCCAGCATGCCGAATACCGCCCCGAACATGAGCACGAACAGGAGCTTCCTCAAGGCCTGCCGCGGCGCCTCGAGCGCCCGCATCTTTATTGTCCGGCACTCGCCACCTCCGAAAATCGACCGTCAGAGCTCAAGCCAATTGTCGCAATAATAGCACAATCTCCCTTTGCGTAAAGAAAAATTAAGCTATGTCTTACAAGGGGATCAGCCGGATCGATATCAGCGAAGCAAAATCATTTTCTTCGCGAACGTCCGTTTGCCGACGGTGAGCCGGTAGAAATAAACCCCCGACGACGCCGTCCTCCCGTCGCCGTCCCGACCGTCCCACTCGATCAGGTGATGCCCCGCGCCAACCGGCTCGTCGACGAGGCGAGCCACGAGACGCCCCCCGATGTCGTACACATCAAGGCGCACATGATCGCGAGCCTCGATAGCAAATCCGATCGAAGTCCGGGGATTGAACGGGTTCGGAACGTTTTGATCGAGCGCGAGCCGCGCGGCGAGGGTTCGCACCGTCATCTCGGTCGAGCGGATCTCCCGCCCGTCCGACGTCACGGCCGCGATGACGTAGAGGTAGTCCCGCCCGGGCTCGATCGAGCGGTCGTCGTAGCTTCGCGCCTGCGGAAGAAGGAGGACGGATGTGATGCACGAAAATTCTTCCCCGGGCGTCGAGCGATAAATCCGAAAACCGTCGAGCGCCTCGTCCGCGAACGTCTCCCAGCGAAGCGCCACGACGCCATCCATCGCATCCGCCGCGACCGTGGCGAAGGCGACGGCAACGGGAATGTACTCTCCGAATTGCAGACCGAGACTGCTCCCGTTCCCCGCGGACAAACCGACGAAGTCCTCATTCGGCACGGAAACTGCGAGCTCGCCGGATGCGCTCCTTCCCCATGCCACGATGGTGCCGTCAGCTTTAAGACCGATACTGTGGTACGATCCCGCGGAGATTGCGGCGAAATTATTATTCGGCCAAGGAACGCTGCATTGACCCACGGCATTATCGCCCCATGCCACGATTGTGCCATCACGCTTGAGCCCGAGGCTATGATTCGCCCCGCCAGAAACGGAAACAAAATTCGCGTTCGGACCGGGAACGTCGCACTGACCGTAATCGTTGCGCCCCCAAGCCGCGATGGTGCCGCCACTCCTCAAGCCCAGGCTGTGAGAGAGGCCCGCGGAAATCGCCACGAAACCCTCGTTCGGCAACGGAATTGTGCACTGACCATCGTAATTCAATCCCCAGGCCACAATCGTGCCATCGGACTTTAAGCCCAAGCAGTGATAGACGCCCGCGCCAACCGCCACGAAACCCTCGTTCGGCAACGGGACCTCGCACTGATGATAGTAACTATTCCCCCATACCCGAATTTTGCCGTCAGACCCAAGACCCATGCTGATTTCCGATCCGCAGTCAACCGCGACGTACCACGCCGTCCCGCCGCTCAGCGGCCAAGGGACGTTGCATTCGCCATTGGGATTGTCGCCCCAGGCGATGAGCCTGCCGTCGTACTTGAGACCCAAAAAGTGGTAAGTCCCGCACGCAACCGCTCTGAAACCCTCGTTCGGCGCGGGAACATTGCACTGACCATAGTCATTGAGCCCCCAGCACACGACGGAGCCGCTCGATTTGAGTCCGAGGCAATGAGCATCTCCTCCTGAGATCGCGATGAAATTCTCATTCGGCTCAGGAACGCTGCACTGGCCGTAGGCATTGTAGCCCCAGGCCACAATTACGCCGTCGGACCTTAAGGCCATGCAGTGAAGGGCGCCCGCGGAAATCGCCACGAATTTCTCGTTCGGCGCGGGAACGTCGCACTCGCCGTAAGTGTTGCTTCCCCACACCACAATCGTCCCATCCGACTTGAGACCCATGCTGAAATGTCCGCCCGCGGCAATCGCTACGAAATTCTCGTTCGGCAACGGGACCGTGCATTGACCATAATAAGTTTCTCCCCACGCCACAATCGTCCCATCCGACTTGAGACCAAGGCTGTGCCACGATCCCCCGTCAATCGCTACAAAATCCTCGTTCGGCAACGGGGCCGTGCATTGACCATAATAATTTTCTCCCCATCCCACAATCGTCCCATCCGACTTGAGACCCAGGCTGTGAAAAAAGCCCGTAGAAACCGCAACAAAATTCTCGTTCGGCGCAGGAACGTCGCACTGGCCGTAATAGTTGCTTCCCCACGCCACAATCGTCCCATCCAACTTGAGACCCAGATTGTGCCTACTGCCCGCGGCGATCGTCGCAAAATCTTCGCCCGGCAACGGGGCGGTGCATAAGCTGCGCATTCCCCACCCCACAAGCGATCCGTCGGATTTGAAACAGATGCTGTGAGATCCGCCGGCGGCGATCGCCGTTATCCCTTCGAGAGCCGATTGCTCCACCGCAATACGACGACCCCAGCCGACGATACCCCCTCCGACCTGAGCGAATGCGCCGCCGATGCCGAGCATGGAAACCGAGACAACGACCAAGCCCAAGAAAACGCATTTCGATCTCATCTTTACCACCTCTTTGTCCCCATCGCCGCCGAATGGCTGCAAATCAGGGTCGCGCCGGCGCAAAACGGCCGAAGCGAAACGTCTCCCTCGCAATAATTATTTGATTGAGCAACCCGTAGTTAGTTTATCAGATTCGGCGCAGATTATCAATCTATAACGCCGCATGAGAAGGACGACGCCAATAGCACTCCGAAGACGAGGTGGCCCCCGCCAAAGACGGGCAAGCGATTGAAAAAATGGTGCCCCCGAGACGATTCGAACGTCCGACAAACGGTTTAGGAAACCGCTGCTCTATCCATCTGAGCTACGGGGGCACATCTTTCAACGCGCGGCCGCGCGGGGCCGCTCCGATCCGACACTAGAACCGGAGCAGGCTCCAGACGCTCCGCCCCGGAAGATTCTTCCTGCCCTCGAGAGCCGCGAGCTCGATCACGAACGCGAGCTCCTCGACGACCCCTCCCTGGCGCTCGATGAGACGCGCCGCGGCCGCCGCGGTTCCGCCCGTCGCCAGCAAATCGTCGACGATGAGGACCCGCTCTCCGGCGGAGATCGCGTCGACGTGCATTTCGATCGTCGCGTCGCCGTACTCCAGGGCGTACGTCTCCGCTATCGTCCGCCAGGGGAGCTTTCCCGCCTTGCGGAGCGGAACGAGCCCCATCCCCAGCCGGTACGCGAGAGGCGCGGCGAATATGAAGCCCCTCGATTCCATCGCGGCGATCTTGTCTATCCGGCGGCCCCTGAAGCGATCGTGCAGCTCGTCGCAGATCCGCTGGAAGGCTCCGGGATCGAGGAGTGCCGGAGTTATGTCCTTGAAGACGATCCCCGGTTTCGGGAAATCCGGCACATCCCGTATGTAGCGATCGAGCGGTTCGGGCACCGTCACTCCTTTCGGCCGGGCTTCGATCTCCGGCCGCTGGTCAGCAGAAGCCTCAGCTTTCGCAACGCGCGCAGCTCGAGCTTGCGGACCCGCTCGCGCGAGACGTGAACCAGGGCCCCCGTCTCGGCGAGGGTATGCGGCTCTCCGTCGTAGAGGCCGTACCTGATTCTCAGTATGAGCCGCTCGCGGTCGGAGAGGCGTTCGAGAAGCTTCTCGAGATTCTCCGACTCTATCTGGCGCAGAACGACCTGCTCCGGCCCGTCGAATTGCCCTTCCGCGGCGGGGGCGGAGCGCGAGAACTGTTCGTACGCGTCGAGGCTGCTCGCCAGATCGAGCGCCCGGATGTTCCCCACGAGCCTCTCGAGCATCCGGTACCGCTTGAGCGAAATATTGAGCTTCCCGGCCCGCTCGCTCTCCGAGAGGCGCTCGATCCCCGGCTCCTGCTCGAGCGCTATGTAGCGCATCGTCAGATGAAACACGTGGATCGGTATGCGGATCGTGCGCGACTGCTCCGCTATCGCCCGCACGATCGACTGCCGGATCCACCAGGAGGCATAGGTGCTGAAACGGAACCCCCTGTCCGGATCGAAACGGCTCACGGCCTTGATGAGCCCGAGATTTCCCTCCTCGACGAGGTCGAGGAGCGGCATTCCCGAGGAGGAATACCCGCGCGCTATGGCGATCACGAGCCTCAGGTTCGCGAGAATGAGGCGCTTGCGCGCCTCGGCGTCCCCTTCGCGCGCGGCGCGCGCCAGCGCGAACTCCTCCGGGGCCGTGAGCAGCGGATAGCGCCCGATATCGGCGAGGTACCGCTGCTCGAGGCTGCCGCTCTCCCCATTCGCCGTCATGCACCTATTATTACGGCGAATGAGTCGCCGAATCAAGGCAAAGGTGCGGCGACGGATCGATTGCGCGCCCCAGATGCCGGACCTCGAAATGGAGATGGACCCCGCTCGCCCTTCCCCGCTTCCCCGCCCGGCCGATTCTCTCCCCCGCCGATATCCCCTGTCCCGCGCGCACCGTGAGGTACGATAGATGCGCATAGAGGGTCGAAACGCCGTCCGGATGATCGATGATCACGGCGGTGCCGTATCCGCGCCGCCGTCCGGCGAAGCGAACCGTTCCTGCGCAGGCGGCGTATATTGCCTCACCCCGCTCCGCGTCGATATCCACGCCCTCGTGCGGCCGCCCTCCGCCTCCGGAGGATCGCGGCCGGTATCCGAAGCCGCTCACGATCCTATCGCACCGCCAGCCCTTGACGGGAGGGCTCAGGGCTATGGAGATCGCCCGAGCCGAATCGCCTGCCGTCGCCCGCGCGGCCGCTGCGCCGCTCTCCGGCATTGCGCGGCCCCCGGGGCGATACTTCGGCGCGCTCGCGCACGAGAGGGCGCACGCGAGAGCCGCCGCCAGCGCGGCGGCCGCTCCGAGGCGCATACGGGACGCCGAGACAAGGGCGTTCCCTCGATCGGCGCGCTCCGAAAAGTGCCGTGCGTTCACCGTGCTTGCCTATCCCGGATTACCGAAGAAGATAAATGGTCGGGGCGAGTGGAGTTGAACCACCGACCTCCTGGTCCCGAACCAGGCGCGCTAACCGGGCTGCGCTACGCCCCGACCTGCAGGGTGTTAAGATAACACGCGGGCGCCCCAATCTCAACGGAATTTATCGAGGCCGCCGAAGAGGAACGCGCTCGAGATGACTCCGAGGCAAACGAGCGTCACGATGACGGCTGCGATGAGGATGCCGAGGGCGATCGACGGTATCGCGAGCCTCATTGGAATGCGGAAAATAAAGGCCGCGATGCACCCCGACCATGCCCCCGTGAGGGGCAGCGGCACGCCGACGAAGAGGGCGAGGCCGATCGCTTCGAATCGCTCGATGACGGCGCTCCGACTCTTCGTCCGGTTGAAGGCCCAGGTGAAACAGCGGTTCCAAAACGGATAGCGCATGAGCCGGTGAGAGAAATATTCGAGGAAAAGGAGAAACGGGATCACCGGGATGAAGTTCCCGATGATCGCGATCACGACCGCCTCGCGCCACGGCATCTTCGCGGCGAATATCGCGTACGGAATGGCGAGACGCAGCTCGCCGATCGGCGTCATCGCATAGAGCAGCGTCAGTATCCTCTGCGACGCGATGGAGAGCGCGAGAAACGTCGGCATCTAGGCGTCTCCCTTTAGCAGCGGCACGAAGGCGCACCTCGCGATGCGCCGTTCGGTCGTCGCGCCGTTCTCCTTGACGAAGAGCACGAGATACTCGGCGCTTTCCCCGATCGGCGCGATGAGCCGCCCCCCCTCGGCGAGCTGATCGAGGAGATGCTCCGGACGCTCGCCCATCGAAGCCGACACGAGGATGCGGTCGAACGGGGCGTAGCTCTTCCATCCGAGCGAGCCGTCGCCGAGCTTGACGCGGATGCTCCCCGCCGGAATCCGCGCGAGCGATTCCTCGGCCTTGGCGAGGAGGGGCTCTATGCGCTCGATCGAAAAGACGTCCCGCGCGAGTTGGGCGAGAATCGCCGTCTGGTAGCCCGAGCCGGTGCCGATTTCCAGCACGCGGCTCTCGCGGGCGATGCCGAGCGCCTGCACGACGAAGGCGATCGTATACGGCTGGGAGATCGTCTGCTCGTACCCGATGGGAAACGAGCAGTCGTCGTAGGCACGGATGCCGAGAGCCGTGTCGACGAAGGCGTGGCGTGGCACGGCGAGGAACGCCTCGAGCACGCGCTCGTCCGTGATCCCGCGGGCGACGAGCTGCTCGGCCACCATGCGGCGACGCGCTATGGGATAATCCGTCACCGGTTCCATGCCCCTTCGAGCTCCTCGAGCGCCTGCATCCCCTGGTAGTCCGTGAGGTCGATGCGGAGCGGCGTCACCGACACGAAGCCGGCGCTCACGGCCGCGAAATCGCTGTTTGCCTCCGTGCTCCAGCCGGGCTCTCCCCCGCCGATCCAGAAGTAGTCCTTGCCGCGCGGGTCCTTTTTCCGAACGATGATGTCGTTGTACACGCGCGAGCCGAGCTTGGTGACCTTGATCCCCTTGATGTCCGAGCTCGCTATGGCCGGCACATTGACGTTCCACAACGCCGTGCGCTCCCCCCTCCATGCGAGCAAGCGGCGGGCGAGCGTCTCCGCCGCGGCCGAAGCGCCGTCGAATTGCAGCTGCGTCCACGAGACCAGCGATACGGCCATCGCGGTGATGCCGAGGATGCATCCTTCGAGCGCGGCCGCGACCGTGCCCGAGTAGTGCACGTCCTCCCCCATGTTCGGCCCGTGATTGATTCCGGAAACGACGAGATCCGGTTTGCGATCCAGAATGCTGTGAACCGCCGCGAGCACGCAGTCGGTGGGGGTTCCGGAAACGGTGTAACGGTTCGCGGCGAATTCCTTGATGCGAAGGGGCTTGTCGAGCGTTATCGCGTGGCTCGAAGCGCTCTGCTCGAGCTCCGGGGCGACGATGACGATCCGTCCGAGGCGCTCGAGGGCCCGTTCGAGCGAGCGCAGCCCCTCGGCGGCGATGCCGTCGTCGTTTGTGAGCAATATCGTGGGGCCGTCGCTCATGCGATCCTCCGCTCCGCGCGAATGGGAAGAGGGGAGATTACCAGAAGAAGCTCCGGAAAACCAGCGATAAGAAGCGGATCGTGTCCCGCGCGGGATGAATCGCGCTTCGCTCGCTTCCGTAAATCGTTCTCACCGGCACCGACGAGATGCGGGCGCCGGCCCGGCTCGCCTTGATGATGAGCTCGCTCTCGATCTCGTACCGGTTCGTCACGAGGCGGATCCGGCGGAGGAGAGCGCAGGCGGCGAGCCGGTAGCCGTTTTGCGTGTCGGAAACCCGCTGCCCCGCGATGGAACCGATCACGAACGAGGTGACCCGGTTCGTAAGGACGCGGATGGCGGGCATCTCCCCCTTCGCTCCCATGCGATCGCCGATCAAGAGCTCTCCCTCGCCCCGGTCGAAGGCCTCGACGAAGCGGGGCACCTCGGCCGGATCGTGCTGCCCGTCGGCGTCGAGCATGACGATCGCGACGACCCCCGGCAGCGACAGGGCCGTCTCGAGACCGGTCCGCAGCGCGGCCCCCTTCCCCCGGTTCGACGGATGCCGCACGACGACTACCCCCGAGCGCGCGGCGACCGAGGCGGTATCGTCGCTCGATCCGTCGTCGACGACGACGATGTTGCGCACGGGAATGTTGACGGCGAGGCCGCCGAGGACCTCCGCGACGTGAAGAGCGGCGTTATAGGCCGGCACGACGGCCGCTATGCGATCATACATGCTCCGGCTCCTCCCAGACGTGATCGAAGGCGAACCACTGGTCGGGATGCGCGCGGACGAACTCTTCGACGCGATCGAGGCAGGAGGCGGCGATCGCCTCGATCGATCGGGGGGGATCCCCCGTTTCGACGGGAGGGCCGATGATCCCCTCGATACGCCCGTCGGCCGCGTAATATGAGCAGCACGGCAAGAGCGGCGCTCCCGTCCGGAGCGCGAGGACCACGTGTCCCCGCGGCACGAGCGTCTCCTCGCCGAGGAAGCTCAGACGGAGCCCTCGGTGCGAGAAATTTCTGTCGACCAGGAGGACGATCGGCTCCCCTCCCGCGAGCGCCTGAAGGAAGTTGACGGCGCAGGAGCTCGACGAGTAATCGACGACGCCCCAGGCGGCGCGCAGGGCGCTGAAGTAGAGCGTCACGCGCCTCGACGGATGCTCGAGGGCCACCGTGCTGATCCGGTAGCCGAGACTCGCGAAACGGGCCGCCGCGATCTCCCACGGGCCGAGATGCGGCGCGAAGAGGATGGCTCCCTTGCCTCCGGCGAGCGCCCTGTCGAGGTGCTCGACGCCGCGTATGGCGCAGCGGCCGACGAGATCCTCGGGATCGAGGTGCGGCATCCGGAGGAGATCCCTCACGGCCCGCGAGAAGTTCCTGAACACGGGCCAGGTGTCGGGGGGGTCGATGCCGAGCCGCTCGAAGTTTCGTGCGACGTTTCGGCGCACGCGAGGCCTCGCCGCGTAGAAGCAGAACGCGATGCCGGTGGCGAGCGGCGCGGAAATGCGGTCGGGAACGACTCGAAGAAGCGCGGAAGCGGATCGATATAGGAGGTACGATATCATGTGACTATATAAATTATTGGTCGGGGCGACTGGATTTGAACCAGCGACCCCTAGCCCCCCATGCTAGTGCGCTACCAGGCTGCGCCACGCCCCGACCGCGGAATACAATATCACTCATTTTTCGATGAATACAAGGGAAAAGTGCCCACGTGGCGCCCATTCGCACGCATTCCGGGCCGGCCGCCGGGCGCGGTGGAGAACCTCGCTCAGAGCGACTCGACGAGCTCGCGCAGGCGGACGAGATCCTTCCGCATCGACGAGATAACCCGTCGCTTTTCCGGATCGGCGAAGGGAATGCTGAGCTGCTCCGCTATCACATTGGGATCGTTGTTGAACTCCCGCAGCTTCCGCTTGGCGCCGTCGATGGTGAATCTCTTCTCGTAGAGCAGATTCTGAATGGCCATGAGCAGCTTGATGTCGCCGAGCCGGTACACCCTGTTTCCAGCTCTGTTCTTCTTCGGGTTGAGGGCCGGAAACTGGGATTCCCAGTACCGGAGAACGTGCGGCTTCACCTTGAGGAGGCCGCTCACCTCCCCGATCGAGTAATACAGCTTTTGCGTCGCCTTTGCCATAGCCCCATCTCCCCCGGCGCCGGGCCGCGATGAGCTCCTCGACGCCTCGAATCGCTACATCTCCTTCTTCGCCTTTCGCACCATGAGATCCTTCATCGCGCGCCGCGGATCCTTTCCGCGAAAGAGCACGCGGTACACCTGCTCCGCGATGGGAAGCTCGACGTCCACCCGCGCGGCGAGCCTCACCGCGGCCTTCGTCGTTTTGACCCCTTCGGCCACCATGACCATCTCAGAGAGCACCTGCGCGAGCTTCTTCCCCCTCCCGATCTCCTCTCCGACGTGACGGTTCCGGCTGTGGCGGCTCATGCACGTGACGATGAGATCCCCCACCCCCGCGAGGCCGCTCAGTGTCTCTTCCTTGCCCCCCATGCGGCAGGCGAGCCGTTTCATTTCCGCGAGCCCCCGCGTGAGGAGCGCGGCCTTCGTGTTGTCCCCGAAACCGAGCCCGTCGCAGATGCCCGCGGCTATGGCTATCGTGTTTTTGAGGGAAACGCCGAGCTCCACGCCGACGAGGTCGGTGTTCGTATAGACGCGGAAGTAGTCCGTCATGAAGAAACGCTGAATCTCGTCGAGAACCTCCTGGTCCGTTCCCGCGACCACGATCGCCGTCGGAATCCTCCGGCTGACCTCCTCGGCGTGGCTCGGGCCGAGAAGGCCGACGATACGCCGCTTCGGCGTCGGAAGCTCCTGCGAGAGCACCTCGCTCATGCGGCAGAGGCTCCGCTCCTCGATTCCCTTCGCCGCGTTGATGACGATGGCCCGGCGGTCGAGCGCGCCGCTCGACGCGGCCGCGCGGGCAACCGACCTCATGGTGTGGCTCGGCGTGACGAACACCACGCGGGAAGCCCCGTCGAGAGCGGCCTCGAGGTCGCTCGTGATCCGGATGGAGCGCGGCACGGGCACTCCCGGCAGGAAACGCCGATTCTCGCCGTCCCGCCGGATGGCCGCGGCGAGATCGGGAAAGTATTCCCAGAGCGCGACATCGTGCCCGATCTCGTCGAGGAGGACGGCGAGCGTCGTTCCCCAGCTCCCGGCCCCGAGCACCGCCGCCCGGGTTCCGGTCTTTCCCTTCCTTTTCTTTCCGGCCCCCCCCGTCAAAAGATCCTCTTTTCCGCGCCCTCGCGCAGCCGCGCGATATTGGAGCGATGCTTGACGATGACGATGACCGCCACGGCGGCGGCGAGAATCGTAACGGCGTAATGCGTCCGCGCGCCGAGGAATCGGTTGGCGAACGCTATCGATACGGGAAGGAACGCGGCCGCCGCGATGCTTGCCACCGATACGATTCGCGTCGCGAGCAGCATGGCGAGCCAGAGAGCGAAGCAGAGCGCCGTCGCCGCGGGCGCGAGAGCGAGGAACGCCCCCGCCGTCGTGCCGACGCCCTTGCCCCCGGAAAATCGCATGAAGACCGAGTAGTTGTGGCCCAGCACCACGGCGAGAGCCGCGGCGAGCGCGAGAACGGTTCCTCCCCCGCCCAGCCTCGGAAAGAGGTACACCGCCGCGAACCCCTTCCCGATGTCGAAGAGGAGCACGGGGAGGGCGGCCGTGAACCCGAGAACGCGGAACGCGTTCGCGGCGCCGAGGTTGCCGCTCCCGTGCTCGCGGAGATCGATGCCGCGGAGCAAACGCCCCGCGATGTAGCTCGCTGGGATGGATCCGATGAGATAGCTCGACACCGAGACGATCAGGATATAGAACGGGAGCGCCGCCATCATCTCTCCTTCGATTTGAGCAAGATTATAATGGCGGTGCCTTCGAAAGCAAACATTTTTCTGAGCTGATTGTTGATGTAACGTATATACGATCTCGGAAAATAGGCCGCTTTGTTGACAAACAGGGTGAAGGTGGGCGGTTTCACCCCCGTCTGCGTCGCATAATATATCTTGCCCGCCCCTCCCGCGTAGTAGCCGGGGGGTGTGGCGGCGGTGATCGATTCGATCGCCTTGTTGAGCCGCGCCGTGGAGACTTTCGTCTCGCGCGCCTTCTGGATCTTGGCGGCGAGCGGGAGGATTCGTTCGATGCGCTGATGCGTGAGCGCCGATATGGTCAGCACCGGAGCGTAGTAGAGAAACTGCATCGACTCGCGGACCGTCTTGATGAAGGCCGCTTCCGTCTTCGAATCCTTCTCCACGAGATCCCATTTGTTCGCGAGGACGATGATTCCCGCCCGCGCGCGATGCCCCTCGGACGCGACCCGAACGTCCTGCCGCGATATCGGCACGGAGGCGTCGATCATGACGAGGACGACGTCCGCATGCCGCGCGCTCGAGAGGCTGCGGTGGCTCGTGATGGCCGCGAGCCCCCGCTGCGTTCGCGCGCGCCGCTTCACGCCCGCAGTGTCGATGAGGACGAAGCTGCGCCCGGCGCGCTTCACGACGACGCTCACGGAATCGCGCGTCGTCCCGGGGATCTCGGAAACGATGTTTCGCTCCTCGCCGATGAGGCCGTTCACGAGCGAGCTCTTTCCGACGTTCGGTTTGCCGACGACGGCTATCGCGAGCGGATTCTCCGGGATCTGCCCCGAGCGCCGCGGGAGGCGCGATACGACCTCGTCGAGAATGTCCCCGACGCCGTCGCCGTGAATCGCGCTCGCCGGGAGCATGGGCTCGATTCCGAGCCGGTGGAACTCGTGCATGCTCCATCGGTCGGCGTCGTTCTCAACCTTGTTCACGACGAGTATCATCTTGCTCCGCTCGCCCCGCAGCTCGCGCAGCAGCGTTTCGTCCTCGTCCGTCGGACCGGTGTCTACGTCGCCGAGAAAGAGCACGACGTCCGCTTCCCGCGCGGTGGAGAGCACGCGATCGCGAACCCCGCGCGATATGACGTCGCGCGCGCCGAAGAAATATCCGCCCGTGTCCACCAAGGTGAAAGAAACGTCGTTCCAGACCACCATTTCCTCGACGACGTCGCGCGTCACGCCGCTCGTCGCGTGGACGATGGCGCGGCGCCGCCGCACGACCCGGTTGAAAAACGTCGATTTGCCCGAGTTCGGCTTGCCGACGATTGCGACGACGGGGAGCCGTTTCATGAGCGCGATCCTCCTCCGCAGCGCGCAAGGACGCGGCGTTCGAGAAATGTCCCGTGCGCCGCTATCACGCGCATCCCAAGGGCGCGGCCGAGATCGGCCGGACGGAGATCGTCCAGGAAGCGTCCCTCGTGATTGAGGGCGTTTCCCGGGACCACGAGGCAGCCGGAAATCCCTCGCGCGCGATTGACGGCGCGAATAATGTCTCTTCCGGCCAGCAGTCCGCTCACGCCGACGGCGGGACCGAAGAGCGAGTTGTCAACGCAGAGCACCCGCGGCTTGAATCCGGGCATCTCCCGCGCGAGGAGCGGCTCCGCGTACCTCCGCATGAATCGCGAGCCGAGAGCGCCCGTGACGAGCGTCATGGCGAGCCCCGGGGGCGCCTTCCGGCCAAGACGCGAGGCGTCCGCGCGAAGCTCCTCGAGGAAGTGCCGGCACATGCCCACCCCATTCGAAAGCTGCGGGTAGCCGTCGTACTCCGCCGCCTCGGGAAGCGCCCGCCCGGCCGCGAGGTAAAACTCGTCTGCGAGATGCACGAACCCCTCCCCGCCCCGGCTCTTGCGGTGCCTCTCGCGAAACCTCCGGGCCCACGCGACGGTCTCGCGCGACTGGGCCGCGCCGACGCGCCGCAGCCTCGGGAGACCGCCGCGATGCGAGGTGACGCCGACCGGCACGACGGCCACGGAGCGGCACCCCGGATACAGCTCCGCGAGCGCCGAGACGGTCCGGCGGAGGGACGGGCCGTCGTTCACCCCCGGAACGAGCACGATCTGGGCGTGCACGACGATTCCCGCGCGGACGAGGCGCCGCAGGTCCCTTATGATGTCGCGCCTCAGGGGGCGTCCGAACACGCGTTCGCGAATGTGCGGGTCGATCGCGTGCACGGATACGTAGAGGGGCGAAAGGCCGAGGGAAGCGACGCGCCGCAGGTCCTCGTCGGTCACGTCGTTCAGCGTGACGAAGTTGCCGTAGAGGAAGCTCAGCCGGTAATCGTCATCCTTCTCATAGAGGGAAGGGCGCATGCCTGCCGGCATCTGGTCCATGAAACAGAAGATGCAGCGGCTCCGGCACGGAATGAAGCGCATCTCCTCGAAAACGAGTCGCGCGCGCGCGAAGGCGCCGAACGACAATCTGCGGGACCGCTCCTTCCCCCCGCGCCGTACGCCGAACAAGGCGGATCCCTCGCCGGAGGTGTGAAACAGCGCGTCGAGCTGGTCCGCGACGCGGAGTCCGTCGATCGAGACGAGCTCGTCCCCCGCCCGGAAGAATCCGGATGCGCCGTCGACTCGAAGTATGCGGACCGGTTCGTTCATACGACGAAAACCCCCCTCAAGCGCCCGCTCGAAGGGGGTTCACGCGAATTTGGAGCGGGCAACGGGATTCGAACCCGCGACTCTCAGCTTGGGAAGCTGATACTCTACCAGCTGAGCTATGCCCGCGTGATTCCCGATGATGCACCCCGTAAGGTATCAGGTAATTCCCTAAAAGTCAATCGTCTTTCGCCGCGCGCGCCGTACGGGCGATGCGGGCGATCTGTTCCGCCGTCTGCGTTTCGTCGGCCCGGAACCAGACCACGTCGGGCTCCTTCTTGAACCACGTGATCTGGCGTTTGGCGTATTGATGCGTGAGCTCGCGTATGCGCCTCGCCGTTTCTTCGATCGGCGTATCCTCGAGGATGTGCGAGACGATTTCCGGGTAGCCGAGAGTCATCATTCCGGGCCAGTCCGGATCCGCCCCTTCCTCGAGGAGCGCCCGCGCCTCGTCCACCCATCCGCGCTTCAGCATCGCCTCGACGCGCTCATCGATCCGCCGGTGCAACTCGTGCCGCGGAAGCTCGAGACCGATCTTGAGGAACCTCATCTTCGGCTCCGCGGAATCGTCTTGCCGGCGTTTGAGGTGCTCCGAAAGCGGAACGCCGGAAAGCTCGTACACCTCGAGCGCGCGGACAACGCGGTAGCGGTCGTTCGGGTGGATGCGCCTCGCGCTCTCCGGATCGACGGCGACGAGCCTGCGGCGGAGATCCTCGTCGGAGGCGTCCGCCACCGAACGCGAGAAGGCCTCGCGACCGGCGGGCGCGAGAGCGATATCGAAGAGCCCCTCGCTCGCGGCGCGGAAATAGAGCCCCGATCCCCCGGCGAGGATCGGCAGCCTCCCCCGCCCGGCGATCGCCGCCGCGGCCTCCCGGGCCAGGCGGGCGAAAGATGCGGCGCTGCTCTTTTCGTGAAGGTCGAGAATGTCGATGAGGTGATGCGGGATCTCTTGCCTCTCCTCCGCCGTCGGCTTCGCCGTTCCGATGTCGAGGCGGCGGTACGCCTGTCTCGAATCGATGGAGACGATCTCCGCGCCGATCTGCCGGGCGACGCGCATCGCCGCGGCGCTCTTGCCGCAGCCGGTGGGACCGATGATCGCGAGCGCCGTAATCATGCGCGTTCCGCCGACACCCCGCGGGCAAACCGCCTCTCGAGCTCGGCGAGGCTCACCCGGAGCATCGTCGGCCGCCCGTGGGGACAGGTGTAGGGAAGCTCCGTCGCGAAGAGCTGATCGGCGAGGCTCTCCATCTCCTCGGCGGAGAGCCTCATCCCCGCCTTGATCGCCGCCCGGCAGGCGTAGCTGCGCAGGAAGCCCTCGACTCCGCTTCGCCCTTCGCCGAGAACCTCCTGCAGCAGGCGGCCGTCGTTCCAGTTGTGCACGCCCGCCGGAATGCCCCGAACGATGATCGAGCGCGGGCCGAACGGCTCCGTGTCGAATCCGACCGACGCGAGCGAGCCCCCGAGCGACTCGTACCGCTCGAACTCGTCCGGCGAGAGCGTGATGGCGGCGGGAAAGAGAAGAGACTGGGCCAGGGCGCGCGCGCCCGAAATCGACGCCCGGGCTCGATCGAAGAGGATACGTTCGTGAGCCGCGTGCTGATCGATGATGACGAGCCCTCCCCGGATCTGTATGAGAATGAAGCTCTGGTGGAGCTGCCAGTAGAGGCCTCCCGCCGCCGAGGCGCCGATCGCTCCTTCCGGCCCGAAGAGCGGGACGGGAGACTCGCGGAGCGCTGATTCCGCGGCGGCCGCGAGCGGCTCGCCCGCCCCCGCCGGGGAGTCGAAGAGATCCCGGGGGATCGCCGACGGCATCGCTCGCCCGCCGGGACCGCTTTCCGGAATGATGCTCCGGTATATCGATTCGACCGTTTCCGCGTATCCGGGGCCGGGTGCGCCGAGCGCCCCCCGAATGGCCGACCGGACGATTCGGTGCATCTCCGCCTCGTCCCTGAAGCGCACCTCCGCCTTCGCGGGGTGCACGTTCACGTCGATCGCGCCGGCGGGAACGGCTATCGCCAGCACGACGGCAGGATAGGCGTTGCGCGGGATGAGCGACTCGTACGCGTGGCTCACCGCGTGCGAGAGAAGGCGGTCCTTGACGTAGCGCCTGTTCACGAAGAAATACTGCAGCGAGCGGTTCGACCGGGCGAAATCGGGCCTCGAAACATAGCCGGATACGTGGAACGCGCCCTCTTCGTGCTCCACTCTCGCGAGATGACCGGCGAGCTCCCCCCGAGAACGAGCTCAACGCGCTCGTCGAGGCGCGACACCGGGTACGAGCAGACGTCCCTCCCCCCTTCCCGCAGCACGAACGCCGCGGCGGGATACGAGAGCGCGTACGCCTGTACGACCCCCGCGATACGCCGGAGCTCCGATGCGCCGCTTCGCAGAAACTTTTTCCGCGCGGGGAGATTGAAGAACAGTTGCTCGACGACGACCTCCGTTCCCGGAGTCCGGACGCAGGGGGCGTCCCCGGCCGGCGTCGCGCCGCGGAAACGGAGCTCTCTCCCGATCTCCTCCTCCCTTGCGCGGGAACGAATCGTGAGCGCCGACACCGCGCGGATGCTCGCGAGCGCCTCCCCCCGGAACCCGAGGGTCTCGACGCGCGAGAGATCCGCGATCTCCCATATTTTGCTCGTGGAAAAATTCTCGACCGCGAGTGGAAGCTCCCGCGCGCGGATCCCCGCCCCGTCGTCGTCGACGCGGATGGACGTCTTGCCTCCATCGACGAGATCGATCGCGACGCGCGTCGCCCCGGCGTCGAGCGAGTTCTCGACGAGCTCCTTCACCACGCTCGAAGGACGCTCGACGACCTCGCCGGCCGCGATGAGTGAGGATACGCCCGAATCGAGCGTGCGGATCGACGACACGCGCTGCTCCTTTTCCTCCGGGGCGGTCGAGCGACCGGCGACCGGCGCATGAGGCCTGAATGTGTGGGAAGATAGCACACGCCCCGCTGCCCGCGCAATCGCGAAGCGGATCGGTCCGATCAGGAGCCCTGCTGCATTCTGGAGGTGGCCTCGGCGATGAGCTCGGCCGCCGTCGCGGCGCCGCCGGGGTACATGGCATAACCGTGGGAGGGATAAAACGCGGCGGGGTCATGGAGGCCCTTTTCCTTGAGCGTGTTCACGATGAACGCGCTGACGCGCTCTTCGAGGTAGGCCATCCGCTGGTGCCGTTCGATGGACAGAACGGCGAAGAGATCCGTTTCCATCCAGGAGAAGAAATCCGTTTTCCGGACCTGCCTCCTCACGCCCATGCTGAGCTCGTTGATGAGCATGAGCGCCTGCTGGTGATCGCGCTGAAAGAACCCTGCGAGGCCGTGGACGCGGAACATCGTCAGTATGAAGCCGTGATGGTACCGTTCGGCGCGCTCGATCTCCTCGCGAATGCGCTCGAGCATGAGACGCTGGTTGTAGCGGAGAAGATCGTCGAAACTGAGCGCATCGGCGGAGGCGCGTCTCTCGTCCGGCCGCAGAAAGAGCGGCGAGAGCAGCTCTTCCGCCTTCCTGAGGAGCGAGAGCTCGTGCTCGCCGAATATCGAAGAATCGAGCGGGCTCGTCGGAACCTTGTCGTATCCGATGAAAACCACGCTCGCCTCGCCCGATCGGTGAATCGGAAAGCCGATTACCGAGCGCGCCGGGGAGGGCTTTTCGACGAGATCCATCTCCGGCGAGAGATAGCTGAGGCACGCCGCTTCGCCGCGCGCACGCACCATCTCGAGCATCTCGGCGTCGTATTCGAGGCGCCGCCGGCGTTCCGACTCGTCCTCGGGGAACCCGTGATAGGCCGATTCCCTGCGATCGGGGCCTTCGTAATGAACGCTTCCCATGGAGGCCTTGACGAGAGTCGCGAGAAGCGTCGGAAGGCGTCCGATCTTGACGGAGAGGCTCTCCAGAGCGAAGAACGCGGGCGCCAGCGAAGCGAGCTCCTCGAGGCTCTCGAGCTTGCGGGCCTGCCGCGCGTCGCGGATGAGCGAGTAAGTGAAGAAACCGACCTGAAAGCGCAGCGCGTCTTTGAGTCTCAGAAACATTTGGAACGCCGGAAGGTTCGAGAACTCGAGAACGAGCACCCCGAGCGGTTCGTGGTGCACGAGCGGAACGAAGATCGAGGTAATGGCGCCGTCCGTTGTTTTCAGCCGGAGTCCCGTGTCGACGACCGCCTCGGTCATCACGATTTCCTCGCCGTCGATGTACGCGCGCGCGAGGCTTCCCTTGTTGCACCGGATTCGCGGGCTCTGGGCATCGACGGGAATCTGCTGGTCGCTGCCTCCGAGGATGAGCCAGTCGCCCTCATCCGTGGCCGTGTATATCGCCGCCGTGTCGGCGGAGAGCTTTCGCGCGATGAACTTGCAGAGCAGGGTGAATTTCTCGTGAAATCCGGTCTGATTGTGAAAGAGCGTTTCGAGATACTGACGAATCTGAAATTCGAGCTCCCGAACGACCTGCGCGTCGATCATGATGTGCTGGTTGAGGATCGGGGCGATGCGCGCGGCCAGCGCCGAAATGGTGCCCAGATCGCGATCGCGCAGCCGACGCTCGCCGAGGTTCGTCGATACGTTCAGCACGCCGAGCAGGCGCTCGTCGTGGATGATCGGGGCCGAGAGGGCGCTCTGGATGGAGTCGCGCTCCCTGCCGCCGCGGTAGAGCGGGGCGTCGACGACATCCGTGATGAGGCGCGGCTCCCTCGTCTGTCCCACGAGACCCGCTATCCCTTCGCCGAGCTTCTGGCGCGTGCGCTCGACCACGTCCGAACTCAGGCCGCTCGCGTACCCGATGTAGAGCTCGCGCGTTTCCGGGGAGAAGAGCATGATCGAACCGCTCGACGCCCCCACGGTGCGGACGGAGATTTCGAGGAGCCACTTGAGCAGGCGCTCGCGGTCCGTAATGCGGTTCATGTACTCGAACGCTTCCTCGAGATGCACGGGCCAGGTCTCCGGGCTCCCCGTCTCCTCCTCCTCCTCCTCGGACGGCGAGAGATGGCTCACCGCCTCCGCCGGATTGACCACCCGTTTTCTCTCGGCTCCGAGCGCCATGAGCTCCTGCTCGAAGCGCTTGCGTTTCTCGGTGACGATGATGTAGTCGGCGGCGAGAAACGCCGGGAGAAAGCCTTCGTCGGAAAAGCAGGGGATGCCGATGATCTCGGCGATCTCGAGCGCGACGGCCCGGGAATCGCGGTCATATATGCCGACGATCTCGACGCCCGGGGTGCGATTGAACTCGCTCAGTATGTTGAGCTCCTCCTCGCCGCCTCCGAGTATCGCGATTTTTATCGGCTTCCGGGATGAATCCACCTGCGGCTCCGCTCCTTGCGTTAGGGTAACCCGTTGCGAGTAAAGCAAAAGTTGAGCCAGAAATCGCGGCGGGTTTTACTCGCCCGCCATGTCCCTGAGATCGGAGAGGATTTTGAGCGCGTCGAGCGGGGTAACTCTTTCTATATCTAGGTGTTGCAATCGGCTACGGATGTGGTCGGACTGCTCGAAAAGAGAGGGTTGGGCCGCCTCCGCCCGCCCCGGAATGGAGCCGGCCGATTTCTCCTTTTCGAGCGCCGCAAGAATTTCGCCAGCGCGCCGTATCACGGAATCGGGGATGCCGGCGAGACGGGCGACGTGTATTCCGTAGCTGCGGTCGCTCGCCCCCTCGCGAATGGCGTGCAGAAACACGATCTCATCCCCCCACTCCCTGACGTCGACGCGGAGATTGCGGGCGTGAGGGTATCGCTCGACGAGCTGGGTCAGCTCGTGGTAATGCGTCGCGAAAAGCGTCTTGGGCCGGCGCCGCTCGTTCTCGAGCAGGTGCTCGGACACGGCGCAGGCTATGCTCAACCCGTCGAGCGTGCTCGTTCCCCTGCCGATCTCGTCGAGGATCACGAGGCTCGAAGAGGTGCACTGATGAAGGATCTTGGCCGTCTCCGCCATCTCGACGAGAAACGTGCTCTGTCCGCGCGCGAGATTGTCGCTCGATCCCACGCGCGTGAAGATGCGGTCGAGAAGCGATATCGTGGCGCGCGCGGCCGGCACGAAGCTTCCCGCGTGGGCGAGCAGGGCGATGACCGCCGTCTGCCGGATGTAGGTGGACTTGCCCCCCATGTTGGGGCCCGTTATGAGGAGAAAGGTGCGCTCCCCGCTCCGCAGCTCCGTGTCGTTCGGTATGAAGCTCGTGCCCGGAGCGAGCTCGACGACGGGATGGCGCCCTTCGGAGATGACGAGATCGCCCGAGTCGTTTATTTCCGGGCGGCAGTAACCGCGCTCGATCGCGATCGAGGCGAGCGAGGCGAGAACGTCGAGGTCCGCGACCGCGCCCGCGACGGTCTGCACGGCCCGTCCCTCCCGCGCGATCGACTCGCATATCTCGTCGAATATCTCGCGCTCGAGCCCGACGCGCCGGCTCTCCGCGGAAAGGATCGCCTGCTCCCGCTCGGTGAGCTCGGGCGTCACATATCGCTGCGACGACACGAGGGTCTGCTTCCCGATATAATCGAGCGGCGCCTTCGCCGCGTGCAGCCGGGACACCTCGATGTAGTATCCGAACACCTTGTTGTATCCGACCTTGAGCGACGGTATGCCGGTGCGCTCCCGCTCCGACTCCTGCAGGCGCGCGATCCACGCCTTTCCTCCCTCCGACTCCTCGATGAGGCGGTCGAGCTCCGGTCGGAACCCCCGTCGGATGACTCCCCCGTCGCGCAGGTGCGCCGGAGCGCCGGGTTCGATGCCGCGGACGATCGCGTCGCGCGCGTCGATCCGAAGGCCGAGACGCGCTGCCGCGTCCGCGAGGACGGGCGCGGCGAAACGCCTCGCGGCTTCCGCGATCCCCGGCACGCGTTCGAGCGCCTCGGCGAGGGCGAGGAGGTCGCGAGGCGTCGCTTTCTTCGCCGTTATGCGGGCGAGCAGGCGCTCGATATCCGGAAACCGCCGGAGGCGCGCATCGAGATCGCGCAGCCCCGACCGGTCGGCGGCGAGCGACGCTACGGCCTCGAGACGGCCCTCGATGATCTCCCGGCGCCGCGACGGCCACCGCAGCCGGCGCCGGAGCTCCCTCGCCCCCATCGCCGTCGCGGTGCGGTCCATATGATGCGCGAGCGTCGTATCGGGGGCGTTGCCGCGCAGGGGCTCGAACACCTCGAGATTGCGCAGCGTCTCCGGATCGAGAAAGAGGCTGTCCTCCGGGATCACGAGGCGGAGCTCCGTCACATGCGTGAGGGGACTGCGGCGCAGATCCTTGACGTAGGCGAGCAGGGCGCCGGCCGAGGAGAGCGCGAGCTCGCGATCCTCGAACCCCGGAACGACGGCGCCCTCGCATCCGAAATGCGCCCGGAGCGCCGCGAGCGACGCCCCGCGCTCGAACTCGAGAGGCGGGCGCTCATCGACGACGCAGGACGCCGAGAGGGATTTCGCGAGCTCCCGCAGAGGCTCGGCGCCCGCGGGAATGATCGCCTCGCGAAAACGGATTGAGGAGAGCGAGCGTTCCACGTCCCGCCGGAGCTCCTCTCCCGCGCTGAACTCCCCCGTCGATACGTCGAGTACGGCGAAGCCGATCGCGGCGCCGCGCTCGTTGAGAGATACGATGTAGTTGTTCTCGCTGTCGACGAGGGTCGCGGGCGAAAGGGTCGTTCCCGGCGTGACCACGTCCGTCACGAGGCGCCGCACGACGCCGCTCGCGCCCGGGGTTTCCTCGACCTGATCGCAGACGACGACCGTCCGCCCCGCTTGCAGGAGCTTCGCTATGTAATTTTCCGCCGCGTGCACGGGAACGCCCGCGAGCGGCACGGGATCGCTGCGATCCCGGTCCCGCGTCGTCAGGGCGATCGAGAGGAGCTTCGAAACCTCCCGCGCGTCGTCATGGAACGTTTCGTAGAAGTCGCCGACCTGAAAGAGGAGGATGCCGTTCGGGTGCCGGCGCTTGATCTCGTGATACTGGCGCATGAGGGGCGTCAGTCGCTCGCTCATTTCACTTCAGGGGGACGACGGCTCCGGATACTCCGAGCGTTTCGCGCGCCCGCGCGAGGTCGCGCTCGGCGTCGGCCTTGCTTTCGTACACGCCGGCGCGGACGCGATGCCAGATTCGCCCCTCCATCTCGACGCTCTCGACGCGAATCGCCGGCACGAGGCCCTCGAGCTTTCGCGCCGAAGCGGCCGCGTTCGCGCGGCTGCCGAAGGCGCCGAACTGGATCGTATATCGATCCGCGGAAGGCGCGGTCGGACCGCTCGTGCCGCGCGCTACCCCCCGTTCACCCCCTCCCTCGACGTTTTCCCGCCCTCGCGCATCCCTCGCCCTCGAGAGCAGCACCACCTTTTCGGCGGCTTTGGCAGCCTCGAGCGATCTCGGAAGATCCCGCGCAATCGCCCGGTATGTCTCGAGCGCCCGCTCGGGCAGTCCGCTTCGCTCGTAGCATTCCCCGAGACCGAAACGCGCCACGGGGTGCGCTTCCGTCTTGGCCGCGCGCTCGAAGAGCTCGATGGCGCGCGGAAAGCGTTTTTCCTCCATCTCCATATCGGCCAGCGCGATGAGGCTCCACGCGCCCAGCTCGCCGCGCGTCACCCGCGCGAACTCGGCGCGCGATCGAGCCCGATCGTCGATCTGACGCGCGCACAAACCCCGGAAATACGCCGCCTCATCCGCCTCCCGCCCTCCCCGTCCCCCGTGATCGGCGGAGAGGAGATCGAGAGCGCCGCGGTACTCGCCCTTCGCGTACGCGATCTTGGCGAGTTCGAGGGAAGCCTGCGCCGCCTCGCTACCCGGCCCCTCCACCATGACGCGGCGATAGAGATCCTCGGCGCGGCCGGCGTCCGTTTCGAGTCGCGCGAGGAGCAGCAGCGCTTCGCGCAGATCCTCGCCCCGAAGCGAGGCCGTATCGGCGGCTGCGGCGCGCTTCGCCGCGGCGTACTCGGTCCGTTTCGCGAGATCCGCGGCCGACTTGAGCCCCGCCCCTGCGGCCGCCGCGGCAACGATCGTTCCCGCGACGCCTGCGATGATTACGGCACGTTTCATATGCGGTACGCCGGCGGAGCGCCGCTTCGGCCCTTCCCCGGACTTCATGGAGCCGTAGCGGGCTCCGCTTCGAAGGTGAAATTGACGAGGCGCGACAGAACCACGTGGACTCTATCGCCCGCCGCGAGGGAATCGCCTCTCACGAAGACGTTTCTGAACTGCGGCGTTCTCCCCTTCCATCGGCGAGTCTCCCCCTTCTCGACGGCACCGTCAAGGAGGATTTCCGCAGTCGAGCCGAGCTGCGAGCGGAGGATGCGCCCGCGCTCGCCCTGCACGGTCTCATTCAACAGGTGGAGACGCAATTTCTTTTCGGCGGCCGGAACGTCGTCGGGGAGCGATGCCGCGGCCGTGCCGTCGCGCGGAGAATACATGAAGGTGAACGCCGAATCGAATCCCGCCCGCCGGACGAGATCGAGCGTATCCTCGAACTCGCGCGGGCCTTCCCCCGGAAACCCGACGATGATGTCGCTCGTCACGGCGATATCGGGAACGCGGGAGCGCGCGTCATCGAGAAGGGCGAGATATCGCGCCCGCGAATAGCCTCGGTTCATCGCCGCGAGAACGCGGTCGTTTCCGGATTGAACGGGGAGGTGGATATGCGGGCACAACCGCGGCTCCGCGGCCATGAGATCGAAGAGATCTCCGCCGACGTCCCGCGGATGGCTCGTGAGAAACCGGAGACGCGCGATTCCCGTCCCGGCGAGTATGCGGCGCACGAGCGCGTTGAAATCCGCGTCTCCATCGCGGTACCGGATGACGTTCTGTCCGAGAAGCGTTATTTCGCGCGCGCCGCCCGACTCGAGGGAAGAGATCTCCCGGACGATGGAGGACGCGGAGCGGCTGCGCACCGGCCCGCGCAGATACGGAACGATGCAGTACGAGCAGTAGCTCTCGCATCCGCGCGTGATGGCCACGTAGCGCGACACGCCTCCCTCCTCGGGGACCGGCCCGAGCCCGTACACTGTTTCGTCGTTCCGGTCGAGCAGGGCGATGCGCTCTCCGGTCGCGAGCGTGAGCTCGATCGCGCCGGGAAGACTCGCATAGGAGTCGGTCCCGGCTATCACGCGCACGAACGGGACCGTTTCAAAGAGCCCCATGCCGAGTCGCTGGGCCATGCATCCGCAGACGACGAGCGCCGCCTGGCGGTGGCGCGAAAGATCGCAGAGGCGGCCGATGGCGCGCCGCTCCGCGTGATCGCGCACGCTGCACGTATTGACGATGATGCAGTCCGCCTCGTCCGGCGTCTCCACGGGACGTCCGCCCCGCTCGACGAGGAGCGACGAGATGGCCTCCGTCTCGTAGGCGTTCATCTGGCAGCCGAAGCTCTCGGTGTAGAAGGATATGGATCTCATGATTCGATCGCGGCCTCCCGTTCCGTCGCGGCGCCGCCGCCGTCCGCGAGCTCGCCGTAGAGCTTGCCGCGCGAAGCGCGCGTGACGCGAACCCGGACGAGCGATCGCTCGGGAGCCGCGCCGCGGGGAATGAGCACCTCGCAGTAGTTCCCGGTGAGCGACCGTGAGAGGCGGGGCGCGCCGCGGGGCGGAGCCTCGACGACGACGAGATGGACGGTCCCGATTTGCGAGCTCTCGAAGGCGAGCCGCTTCCGCTTTCCGATATCGATGAGCGCCCCCCCGCGCCGCTTTTTATCGGCGCCGCCCACCTGTCCCCGCATCGTCGCCGCGGCGGTCGACGGCCGGGGCGAATAGTTGAACACGTGGAGATACGAGAGCGGCAGATCCCGTACGAGCGCGGCGGTGCGTTCGAACGCCTCCTCCGTCTCCCCCGGAAACCCGACGATGACGTCCGTGCCGACGGCCGCTCCGGGCACCTCGCGCAAGATGGTCTCGACGGTATCGCGGAATAGCCCGGCCCGGTAGGGACGGTTCATCGCCCGCAGCACGTCATCGTCCCCGCTCTGCAGCGGAACGTGAAAATGCGGCGCAACTCTCCCGTTCCCGCCCGCGAGCGCCAGGAGTCGAGCCGTCACTTCCGTCGGTTCGACGCTGCTGAGCCGGAGCCGCGGGATCCCCGTGCGCGAGACGACGAGCTCGACGAGGGCGGCGAGCGAGGTCGCCGGCGAGAGATCGACCCCGTAGCGCCCGATGTGAACGCCCGTCAGCACGATCTCGCTGTACCCCGAGGCGCGGAGGGTCTCGATCTGGGCGACGACCGCCTCCGGAGCGACGCTCCTGCTCGTCCCGCGCGCGAGCGGAACGATGCAGTAGGCGCAGGAGTCGCTGCATCCTTCTTGAATCTTGACGAAGGCCCTCGCGTGTCCGAGAAAGCCGTCGATCGGGGCGAACGCCGCGGGCCCGTCCGTTCGCCCCGCGGCGAGCCACCGCGATTCATCCGCGCTCCGCCCCGACGCGATCCCCTCGAGGATCGCGGGAAGCGATCCTTTTTCGGCGTTTCCGACAACGAGATCGACCTCGGCCATGCCGGCGAGGCGCCCCGGCTGCGTCTCGGCGTAGCACCCCGCGACGACGATGAGCGAGCCCGGGGCGAGCCTCCGCGCCCTTCTCGCCGCCGCGCGGCAGCGGGCGTCGCTCCGCCCCGTCACGGTGCAAGAGTTTATGACGTAGACCGCGGCGCGCTCGTCGAAGCGCCGGTGCTCCCACGATGCGCGCACGAGCGCCTGCCGAATGCACTCCGACTCGAACTGGTTGAGCTTGCAGCCCACGGTGTGAATGGAGAACGTTCTGTCCATGATCTCGCCCCCGGGCGGACGTTTCGGCGCGGCCGACCCGTTTCGGCCGGAAACGGCGAGAGGGTGGAACGCCACCCTCTCGCGCACGATACGCTCTTCGAGACCGCGGACGGGATCGCGGGTTCGATCGCCGCCCCCGCGTCCGCGCCGCCGTCAGGAGCCGGAGGCCGGGCCGCCTTCCCCGCCGGGAAGCGGCTCTTCGTCGCCGAAATCCTCGTCATCGACGATATCCGGCATCGTTTCGTCGCCACCCTCGTCGCCCGATCCGCCCTGTCCGCCGCTGCCCTCCTCGCCCGCGTCATCGCCCGCCGATTCCCGTCTCGGGAAGGCGCGCTGGAAGGCGTCGATTTCCTCGGAGCCCTTGCCCTCGAGATAGGCGTTCACGCTGAGAACAATTCGCTTGTTCTGCGGATCGATCTTGATCACCTTGAGCGGAATGTCCATTCCCATATCGAAGTGATCGGACGGCTTGCGGAGGTTATCGATGCCGAGGTGCGAAAGCGGAACGAACCCCTCGACGTCGTCCTTGAGCTCCACGACCGCTCCGCGGTCGAGAAGCCGCGTCACGCGCCCCTTGAGCTCCGTGCCGACGTTGAACTCCTTCGCGAGCTCGTTCCACGGATTCTCCCTGATCTGCTTCATGCCGAGACTGATGCGCCGCTTGCCGCTGTCGATCTCGAGCACGACGACCTCGAGCTCGTCACCCTTGCGAACCGCCTCCGAGGGATGGCGCACCCGCTTCGCCCAGGACATATCCGAGATGTGCACGAGGCCGTCGATGCCGTCCTCGATCTCCACGAACGCGCCGAAGTTCGTGAGGTTGCGGACCTTGCCCCGCAGGCGCGTCCCGGGCGGATACTTGTTCTCGAGCGCTTTCCAAGGATCGGGCTCGAGCTGTTTGAGGCCGAGGGAAATCTTTTCGTGTTCCTTGTCGACGTTGAGCACGATCGCCTCCACCGTGTCGCCGATGGCAACGACCTTGGAGGGATGCTTCACGTGCCGCGTCCATGACATCTCGGAGATGTGAATGAGCCCCTCGATTCCTCTCTCGAGCTCCACGAACGCGCCGTAGTCGGTGATCGAAACGATCTTGCCGCGCACCTTCGCCCCGCTCGAGAAGCGCTGGTCCACGCCCTCCCACGGATACGGGGTGAGCTGCTTGAGGCCGAGGGAAATGCGCTCCCGCTCACGGTCGAAGTCGAGGATCTTGATCTTGAGCTTGTCGCCGATCGCGACAACTTCCGACGGGTGGCTCACGCGGCCCCAGGTGAGATCGGTGAGGTGAAGAAGGCCATCGATCCCGCCGAGGTCGACGAAGGCTCCGAAATCGGTGATATTCTTGACGACGCCCTCGCGCTCCTCGCCGACGGTGAGCTCGGCCAGAAGTTTTTTCTTTTTCTCGTCGCGCTCTTCCTCGAGAACGACGCGGCGGGAAACGACGATGTTGCGGCGCCGCTTGTTGAGCTTGATGATCTTGCAGTCGAGATCCTTGCCGATGAGGTCGTCGAGATCGGGCACCTGCCGGAGAGCTATCTGCGATCCCGGCAGGAACGCATCGACGCCCATCAGCTTCACGACGAGACCGCCCTTGATGCGGTGATCGACGCGGGCGCTGACGGTCTTGCGATCGTCGTACGCGTTCTTGATGTCGTCCCAGGCCTTGATGAAGTCGGCCTTTTCCTTCGAGAGAACGATGAGGCCGTCCTGATTCTCCATCTTCTCGAGGTACACGTCGAAGATGTCTCCCTTCGAGACCGTCTGGACGTTGGAGAACTCGGCGATCGGAATGGAGCCCTCGCTCTTGAATCCGACGTTCAGGATGACCTCGTTCGTCGTAACCTCGTATACCGTGCCCTTGACGATATTGCCTTCCTGAAGCTCCTCGGCCTTGCGGCTGATGTCGCTCAGGATGCTCTCCCAGTCGGCCCCCCCATCCTCGATCTCCGAGGGTTCCTCGGACCCGACTTTCTCGAACAGACCGCTGAGGTACGTCCGGGAAGGAACCGCGGCGCCGTGCTCACCACCTTTCTGTATGGATTGTTCCGGCATTGCGCCGGCGCCTTTTACGTCTCCACTTTTTTCTTCTAACATTAACTGCTCTCCTCCTGTCTGAATGGATTCCGGATGAACAAATATGATAATCGGTTAGGCTATGGGGCGCAAGGGATATCTTGGGCCGGTCAGGACCCTTCGCGGGGGGCGCCGGAGAGGCGCTCAACGACCTCTTCGATGAGCCAGTCGGGCGTCGATGTCCCCGTGACGAGCCCGATCCGTTCGGCCGTGGCGAAGGCCACCGGATCGACGTCCGCCGGGGATTCGACGAGGCGCGCCTTGAGCCCAGTGCCGGCGCAGGCCTCGAGCAGACGTCTCGTGTTGGAGCTGTTGCTTCCCCCGATGACGAGCATGACGTCCACGCGTCTCGCGAGCTCGAGGGCCGCCTTCCGCCGGGATTCGGTCGCCTCGCAGATCGTATCGTGCACGAGCAAATCCCCCGCCCTCGCTCGCAGCGCCTCGATGACCCGCTCCGCCTCCGGACGCGGGAACGTCGTCTGAATCACCACGCCGGCGCTCTCGACGGATTCCACGGACGCGGCTTCCCCGGGGCTCGGAACGATGATGGCGCCCGCCCCCGCGTGCCCGGCGACCGACTGGACCTCGGGGTGGGACGGATCGCCGACGATGATCACGCGGCGGCCTTCCTCCGCGAGCCGCCGCGCGAAATCCTGGCTCCGGCGGACGAAGGGGCAGGTGGCGTCGAGGATGCGGATCCGGCGCCTCTCCGCCTCCCGCAGAAGATCGGGGTGCACGCCGTGCGCCCTGATCACGAGAGTGCCCCCTTCTGGAACCTCCGCGATTGATCCGGCCGGCAACACGCCGCGCGCGCGGAGCCGCTCGACCTCCGGCGGATTGTGAATGACGTCGCCGAGCGTGTAAATGGGAGCGCCGTACTTCGCGAGCCCCTCCTCGATGAGCCGCATCGCGCGCTTGACGCCGAAGCAGTAGCCTATGTGGGGCGATCTGATGATGTCAATCACTCGACTCGTCCCTCAGCATTTCGAGCTCGCTCGCCACCATGGCCGCGAGAATCCGGTACTCGCTCTTACGATCGCCGCCGAGGCGATCCGGCCGTACCCGGATCGGCGGCCCGATGATCACGCGCAGCGCCCGCCGCCGGAGGAAGCAGCGGCCGAGCTCGTTCGTTCCCGCGACGTACACCGGCACGATGGCCGCGCCGGAAGCGACGCCGGTGTAGCCGAGCCCCGGCTTGAGCGGGCGAAGCTCGCCGGTTCGCGAGCGCGTCCCTTCCGGGAACATGAGGAGAGAGCCGCCGGCGGATAGAATCCCGAACATCCGCTTCATCGTCTTTCGCTCGATCTCCTCGCGGTCGACCGGTATCGCGTGGTAGGCGCCGATGAGCCTCGCGAAGGCCCTGTTGCGGAAAAGCTCCTTCTTCGCCAGAAACCACACCTCGCGGTCGAGGGCGCACCCAACGACGGGAGGATCGGCGTACGAAATATGGTTGCTCGCGAAGATGTAGTTCTCCCGATGCCGCAGGTGCTCCTCACCGCGGACCTCGAGGCCGAACACGCCGCCGAAAAACCCCCTGACGAGGGCCCGGGACACCCGATAGTAGGGCCGCATCCGAGCGAAGGGGTTGCGCTCGCCCTCGCCGACGGCGACGCCCGCGAGGCGTTCGACCTCGAGGCGCACCTCGTTCTCGATGAGGCCCACCTGCTCCTCGACGGTGAGATTCGAGGTGTCGACGTCGAAAGCCCCCGCCGGGCGGACGAGCGGGCTCGTGGCGCGGCCGGAGTCCATGGCGTCCCGCGACCGGATATTTTCGCGTATTTCATCGATGCCGCGGGGCATGCCGAGCGCCTCGAGCTGAGCCTCCCGCCGCCGCGCGCGGGCCTCCGCGTCGGCGACGAGAAAGACCCTCACGGCCGCAAACGGGAAAACGACCGAGCCCGTGTCGCGCCCCTCGGCGACGACCCCTCCGCGCCCCCCCGCGCGCCGCTGCAACCTCACCATGGCCCGCCGAACTCCCGCGTGGGCGCTCACCGGCGAGACGAGCCGGGAAACCTCCGGGCCGCGGATCTCGCGGTCGACGTTTCTGCCGTCGAGAAAAACCGAGAGCCCCTCGGCCGAGCCGCGGAGCTCGATCGCCGCCGTCCGCGCGAGCCGCGCGGCCGCCTCCCCGTCGGAGGGATCCACTCCCCGCTCGATCGCCGCAAGGGTAACGGCGCGGTACATCGCGCCCGTGTCGAGGTAGGTGAATCCGAGACGCCGCGCGAGAATCGACGCGGTCGTGCTCTTCCCCGAACCCGCCGGCCCGTCGATCGTCACGACGACGCCGCCCGGAGGAGAACCGCTTCCCCCGCATGGAATCCCGCCGTTCGACGCCCGGTTTGATGTCAGATCAGCGCTCACGATGGCCGACCTAGAAAAGCTCCCGCAGCGTCTCGATGAACTTGCGGTTTTCGTACGGCGTCCCGATCGTGACGCGGAAACTCTGCTCTCCGTAGCCGAAGGGTTTCATGTCCCGCACGATGATGCCGCGGTCCATGAGCTGTTCGACGATCGCCCCGCATCCCTGCGGCGGCACGGCGAGGAGAAAGTTCGTTTGAGCGGGCGGGACGGTGAAGCCGAGCTTCTGGAGCTCCTCGCGCACGTAGCGAAGCTCCTCGTGGTTTTCCCTGACCCGGGGGGCGAGCCGGTCCAGGTGCCTGAGGGCCGCGAGACCGGCGGCCTGCGCGAGGCTGCTTACGTTGAAGGGTTGCCGGACCTTGTGCAGACAGGTGACGACGTCCTCGTGCGAGATGGAGTAGCCGACGCGAAGCCCCGATAGGCTGTGAATCTTCGAGAAGGTGCGCGTGACGATCACGTTGGGCCGTCCGGCCAGCAGCGCGACCGAGTCCGGATAGTCCTCGGCCGTCACGTACTCGTAATACGCCTCGTCGAAGGCGACGAGAACGTCGTCCGAAAGCCCGTCGAGAAACTGGTGCACCTCCTGCGCCGAAACGTACGTTCCCGTCGGATTGTTCGGATTGCAGACGAAAACGATCTTCGTCTTCCGAGTCACGGCGGCGCGCAGGGCCCGCATGTCGAGCCGGTAATCCCGCAGCGGCACCTCCACGGCGCGGACGCCGGCGAGCTGCGCCACGATCGGATAGACGATGAAGCTCGGCCACGGGTAGACGATCTCCTCCCCCGGCCCCGCGAACGCGCGCACGAGCAGATCGAGGATCTCGTTGGAACCGTTGCCGACGAAGATCTGCGCCGGCTTCACTCCGTGATGCGCGGCGAGCGCGTTGCAGAGATGGAAACAGCCGGAGTTCGGGTAGCGATTGGCCTGGGAGAGCTCGTCGACGATCGCCTGCCGGATCTCGTCGATCGGTTCATAGGGGTTCTCGTTCGAGGCGAGCTTGACGATCTCTCCCTCGATGTTTCTCTCCCTGCGAAGCTCCTCGATCGGCTTGCCCGGCACGTACGGCTTCACGTTTCGAAGATGCGGCTGCATGAGATCCATTATCGACATGGCGGTGGTTCCTCCCCTTCCTGCTGCAATCCGGCGAGCTCCCGGAGCCGCCGTTCCTCCTCCTCGGTGAGGGCCCGCATGCGGCCCGGCTCGACGTCGTCGAACGCGAGGTCTCCGAGCGCCGTCCGCTCGAGCGCCTCGACGGGATGCCCGTGGAGGGCGAACATTCTGCGGATCTGCCGCTTGCGCCCCTCGCGCAGGCGCACGCGGAGAACGCTCCTGCCGCCGGAACGCTCGAGAACCTCGATCCCGCAGGGCTGCGTGCGGCAATCGCCGAGATCGACGCCGGCGGCGATCCGGCCGGCCTCCGCCCCGCTCACGTTTCCCCGAACCTCCACGCGGTAGGTCTTCTCGAATTTGAAGCGCGGATGCGTGAGGCGATACGACAGGTCGCCGTCGTTCGTGAGAATCAAAATCCCCGACGTATCGAAATCGAGCCTCCCCACGGGAAACAGACGCCCCTCGTATCCGTGCTCCCGCACGATGTCCATGACCGTTCTCCGGCCGTGCGTGTCGGTCACCGTGCTGAGCACTCCGGTCGGTTTCTTGAGCACGAACACGCGCCGGGGAGCGCCCGCGCTCACCGCGCGTCCATCCACGGCGACGGCATCCGCCTCGGTGTCGACGATCGCGGCGAGCTTTTCGACGGGAGCCCCGTTGACCGACACGGCCCCGCTCCGTATGAGATCCTCGCAGGCGCGACGAGAGCCGAATCCCGCCGTGGCGAGATACCGGTTGATCCTCATGCGCGGGCTCATGCCTCGGCGCCGCCGGGCGCGCCCGCGTTCTCCGCGGGCGGCGGCACGAGCGGCTTCTCGACCAACTCCTCGAGGGCGAAACGCTTCTCGAGATCCTCGATGCTCGGAAGGTCGCGGAAATCCTTCAGCCCCAGATACTCGAGAAACGTCTTCGTGGTCGAGTAGAGAAACGGCTTCCCGAGGCCCTCGCCCCTGCCGCTGATCGCGATGAGCTCGCGCTCGGCGAGCGTCACGAGCACGCCCTCGCAGTTCACCCCGCGGATCGCCTCGATCTGCATCCGGCTGATCGGCTGCTTGTACGCGATGATCGCGAGCGTCTCCAGCGCGGGTTGCGTCAGGCGCGCTTTCTTTTTGCCCTTGAAGAGCTGCGACACGATCGCCGCGAACTCCGGCAGCGTCGCGAGCTGGTATCCTCCCGCGACCTCGACGATCGCGAAGGAACGCCCCGTTTCCCGGTAGAGCGCCGAGAGCGAGCCGAGCGCCTCGATCACGGGACGCCCCGAGGCGGCGCCGGTGATGGCCGCGATCCTCGCGGCCGACAGCGGCGTGTCCGACGCGAAGAGCAGCGCCTCGACGGCGCGCTCGAACTGCCCGCGGTCTCCGTCGGTTCCGGTCTCGTCAGTCATGCTTCGAACCACCCGTTTCACTATACGTTCGTGATGCCGGCCTGTAAAGCCAGATGTCCTCTCCGTGCGAGAGCTGCCGCGCGCTGAGGGCGCCCCGCTTTACCATCTCGAGGATCGCGAGAAACGTGACGATGATCTCGATGCGCGTGTGCTCCCCGGCGAAGAGCTCGGAGAAGAGCACCTCGGATCGGCTCTCGAGCGCGGCGGAGATCGCCTCGATCTTTTCATCGACCGTCACGGCCTCGGGAATGATGCGGTAGATCGACCGCGTCTTGAGGTTATTGAAGACCGCCTGGAACGCCTCGACGAGATCGAAAATCGTCACGTCCGGTCCCTCGTCCACGCGAGGCTCTTCGGCCTCGGGCGGAGGCGGGGGCGTGCGCGTGAAAACGTGCCGTCGCTCCTCTTCCTTGGCCGCGAGGCACTGCGCCGCTTCCTTGTACGTTCGATACTCGAGGAGATTGCGAACGAGCTCGTCGCGCGGGTCTTCCTCTTCCTCGCCCGTTCCCTCGCGGCGCGGCAGGAGCATTTGCGATTTGATCCGCATGAGGGTCGCCGCCATGACGAAAAACTCGCCGGCTACCTCGAGCTCGAGCTCCTGCATGATCTCGATGTAGCCCAGATACTCGCGCGTGATGCGCGAGATGGGGATGTCGTAGATGTTGATTTTGTCGCGTCGAATGAGATGCAGAAGGAGGTCCAGGGGACCCTCGAACAGCGTCAAACGAACATGATATGTCATTGCGCCGTCTCCCGCTCCGCGCCCGTCGCCTCGCCGCAACGGGCTCATTCGAAATAGGTTACAAAAATCGATTCATGCTATGGCAACGGGCTCCGCCTGTCAATGCTTTCCTTGGGGAGCCGTGCACGCCGCCCCCTTCATCCCCGCGGGTGGAAGGTGCGGTGCACCTCGAGGAGGTAATCCATGTCGAGCTTCGTGTAGATCTGCGTCGTCGCGATGCTCGAATGCCCGAGCAGCTCCTGCACCGCCCGAAGATCGGCTCCCCCCTCGAGCAGATGCGTGGCGAACGAATGTCGCAGCGTGTGGGGCGTGACGCGCCCGCCGAGGCCGCAGATGGCGGCGTACTTGCCGAGCAACTTCCAGAACCCGACGCGCGAGAGGGGCTTTCCCGCGTAGTTGAGGAACACGAAGGAAGACACCCCCTTTCGCAGCAGCTCCGGCCGCGCATCGGCGAGATAGCGATCGAGGGACGCGGCCGCGCTCCGTCCATAGGGGATGAATCTCTCCTTGTTCCCCTTCCCCCGCACGCGAACGAGGCGCTCGGCGCGATCGATCTGCCCCATCGAGAGGCGGCAGAGCTCGGAAACGCGCATCCCCGTCGAGTAGTCGAGCTCGAGAAGGGCGCGGTCCCTCAAGCCGAGAACGCTCGAATCGGGCGCATCGATGAGCCGCTCGATCTCGTGCGGGGCCAGCACGAAGGGAATCTTGCGCCGGATGCGGGGTGCGGCGAGCCCCTCGCTCCCCGCCGGGTCGATCTCGCCCTCGTCGCAGAGAAATCGGTGAAAGCCCTTGATCGCCGAAAGAAGGCGCGCCCGCGACGGCGCGCTCTTCCTTCTTTCCTCGAGGGCGAGGTAAGCGATGGTCGATTCAAGGGTGATCCCATCGAGCGATCCGCCGGAAACCTCTTTCATGTACATGAAGTAGTTTTTCAGGTCATACGCGTATGCCGATAGCGTGGCTTCGCTTAGCCCTCTCTCAACGAGGAGATGATCGTAGTATCGCACCGCCGCCTTCTCGACTTGATCACGCGGCTGCTGCTGCCTTCGAACACCAGGCTCGAGGCCCTTCAGGCCGTCGACCGCGGTCAGGACCTCGGCGTCGGTGGCCTCGATGACCGGGACCCGCGCCGTCTTCTGGTTGCAGCCGGCGACCAGCGAGTTCAGCGACAGCGGGTAGGTGTCGGGGACGGTGTGCTGCTTTTCCACCAGCACGCCGAGCACGCGGGCTTCGAGCGGAGTCAGGGTACGCAATTGTTCAGACTCCGAAACCGTCGTCGGCAGCGATCACCGCCCCGTTCACGAAGTGACTTTCGTTGGCGCACAACATCACCAGCGCGGCGTCCAGATCCTGCGGCTTGCCGACGCGCTTCCTCGGCAGCATCTGCACCAGTTTCTGGCCGGCTTCGGTCTGCCAGTGGTGGTGGTTGATCTCGGTGTCGATGTAGCCCGGGCACAGGGCGTTGACGTTGATGCCGTAACGGCCCCACTCCAGCGCCATCGCCTTGGTCATGTGGATCACGGCCGCCTTGCTCATCGCGTAGACGCCGATCTGGCCGAACGCGCGCAGGCCGGCCATCGAAGCGATGTTGACGATGCGCCCGCCGGTGAAGGTGCCCGGCGCCGCGCCCTTGCTGCGCGCGATCATGCGCTTGGCGACCTCCTGCGCCACGAAGAACGCGCCGCGGGCGTTGGTGTTCATCACGTGGTCGTAGTCCTCGGGGGTCACTTCGGTGAGCCTTTGCGTGCTGCCCACACCCGAGTTGTTGACCAGGATGTCGATGGTGCCCATCTCGGTCTCGGCGTGCGCGATGGCCGCGCGGATGCTGTCGTTGTCGGTCACGTCCATGCCGACGACATGGGCGTCGCCGTCGTTGGCCTCGATCTCGGCACGCAGGGTCTTCAGCCGTTCGATGCGGCGCGCGGCCAGGACCACGCCGGCACCGGCCGCCGCCAGCGTCCTGGCGAACTGCGCGCCCAGGCCGCTGGAGGCGCCGGTAATCAGTGCCACGCGGCCAGCGAGATCGATCTGGTAAGCCATCCAGTTCCCCTTCGATGCCGTCCGCAGCTTGCAGCATGCGCGCGCCGCGGCTGTGCACTTCACGATATCACGCGCCCATAGAATCGTCGCGTTCGTCGACTGCCCCAGGCTGCCATGACACCACAGGAAATCCTCGCCCAGTACGGACCGCGTGAAGCCATGGAATATGACGTGGTCGTCGTCGGCGCGGGGCCCGCGGGCCTGGCCTGCGCGATCCGGCTGAAGCAGCTGGCCGCGTTCGAAGGCAAGGAGATCTCGGTCGTCGTGCTGGAAAAGGGCTCCGAGCCCGGCGCCCACACTTGTCGGGTGCGGTGATGGACCCGCGCGCGATGGCCGAGTTGTTCCTCGACTGGCGCGAGCGTGGCGCACCGCTCAATCAGCGCGTGGAGGCCGACGAGGTGCTCTGGCTGCGGTGAACACAAGGCCTGGCGCACGCCCGGTTTCCTCGTCCCCGACTGCCTGCACAACGGCGGCAACTACATCGTCAGCCTCGGCGCCGTGACCAAGTGGCTGGCCGAACAGGCCGAGGCGCTGGGCGTCGAGATCTTCCCGGGCTTCGCCGCGGCCGAGGTGCTGTTCGGCGCCGACGGCTCGCGTCAAGGGCGTGGCCACCGGCAACCTGGGCGTCGGCAAGGACGGCCAGCCGCACGAGGGCTTTCAGCTCGGCATGGAACTGCACGGCGCGCTACACCGTGTTTGCCGAAGGCGCGCGCGGCCACCTGGGCAAGCAGGTCATCGCGCGCTACCGGCTCGACGGCGGCACGCGACCCGCAGAGCTACGCGCTCGGCATCAAGGAGTTGTGGGAAATCGACCCGGCCAAGGCCCGGCCCGGCCTGGTCGTGCACACCGCCGGCTGGCCGATGGACAGACGCACCTATGGCGGCGGCTTCCTCTATCACCTGGAAGGCAACCAGGTCACGCTCGGCTTGGTCACCGGCCTGGACTACCAGCAACCCGTGGCTGTCGCCCGTTCGAGGAGATGCAGCGCTGGAAGACGCACCCGTCGATTCGCGCGCACATCGAAGGCGGCAAGCGCATCGGCTACGGCGCACGCGCCATCACCGCCGGCGGCCTGCTCAGCCTGCCCAAGCTGGTCTTCCCGGGCGGCGCGCTGGTCGGCTGCGATGCCGGAACGCTCAATGCCGCGCGCATCAAGGGCAGCCACGCGGCGATGAAGTCCGGCATGCTGTGCGCCGAGGCCCTGTACGAAGCCGTCGTCAAGCAGGACCGCCGCCACGACGAACTCAAGGCCTACCCGGAAGCCTTTCGTGCCAGCTGGCTGTGGGACGAGTTGAACGGCGCGCGCAACTTCAAGCAGTGGTTCAAGTGGGGCAACCTCGTCGGCGCCCTGATGACCGGCATCGAACATTGGCTGCTGCCCAAGCTCGGCATCAAGAGCGCGCCCGTGGACGATGCACCGCGACCAGCCCGACCACGTGCGCCTGAAGCCGGCGGCCGAATGCACGCAGATCGACTACCCCAAGCCCGACGGCGTGCTGACCTTCGACCGCCTGTCGTCGGTCTTCATCAGCAACACCAACCACGAGGAGAACCAGCCGTCGCACCTGACGTTGGTCGATGCCAAGGTGCCGGTGGCCACCAATCTGGCCCGGTACGCCGGCCCCGAGAGCCGCTATTGCCCGGCCGGCGTCTATGAGTTCGTGAAGACCGACGACGGCGAGCGACCGCCTGCAGATCAACGCGCAGAACTGCGTGCACTGCAAGACCTGCGACATCAAGGATCCGACGCAGAACATCGTCTGGGTCACGCCGGAGGGCGGCGGCGGGCCGAACTACGCCGGGATGTGAGCTCACGCACAGCGCCTTGTCGCCGATCAGACCGGGGCACCACCGGCTGTGAAGTCCGGCGGCACGCGCTGCTACACTGCCGCCCGCCAGGAGAGAGCCCGCCGACTTTGCAAGTCAGCGGGCCGCCGAAGGCGAAGCCGCGGTGCAGCAAGCCGCGGTCTAACGCTCAGGCAAAAGGACTGGCAAACGCCTGCGGAATGGCAGGCGTGACCTCACTGGAGAGAGGCTGCGCCCGACGCAGCCCACCGAAGGGGCAAGCGGCCGTTCGCTCGAAGGGCGACGCCGCCAATCTCTCAGGTAAAGCGGACAGCGAGGGCCCACGGATCGCCACGGCGACTACAGTCGTGGCGGCGACGTCGAAGCCCTCGGGAGAATCCGTCATGTCCGCCGACCTTCAACGCACCCCGCTGCACGACCTGCACCTCGAACTGGGCGCCAAGATGGTGCCCTTCGCCGGCTATGCGATGCCGGTCAACTACCCCGGCGGCATCATTGCCGAGCACCGCCACTGCCGCGAATCGGCGGCACTGTTCGATGTCTCGCACATGGGCCAGTTGCGGCTGGTCGGCAGCGACGCTGCCGCGGCGCTCGAATCCCTGGTGCCGGTCGATGTGATCGACCTGCCGGTCGGCAAACAGCGCTACGCGCTCTTCACGAATGCCGCCGGCGGCATCCTCGACGACTTGATGATCGCGCGCGGCAAGGACGACTTGTTCGTCGTCGTCAATGCGGCCTGCAAGGAGGCCGACACCAAGCACCTGATGACGCACATCGGCCACCGCTGCCAGGTCGTGCCGCTGCCCGATCGCGCGCTGCTGGCGCTGCAGGGGCAGAAGGCGGTCAAGGCGCTGGCGCGGCTGGCCGAAGGCGTGGCGGCTTGACCTTCATGACCGGCGACAGTTCACGCTGGCCGGCGCCGACTGCTTCGTCACGCGCAGCGGCTACACCGGCGAAGACGGCTTCGAGATCTCGGTGCCGGCCGACGCCGCGGTGGACGCTGGCCAGGGCCCTGCTGGCGCAGCCCGAGGTCAAGCCCGCCGGCCTGGGCGCGCGCGACACGCTGCGCCTGGAGGCCGGCCTGTGCCTGTACGGCCACGACATCAACGAACAGACCACGCCGGTCGAAGCCGGCCTGACCTGGGCGATCCAGAAGGTGCGCCGGCCGGGCGGCGCGCGCGCCGGCCACTACCCGGGCGCTGACAAGATCGCAGCCAGCTGGCCAGCGGCGTGCAGATCAAGCGCGTGGGCCTGCTCGGCCTCGAGCGCATTCCGGTGCGCGAAGGCGCGATCCTGGTCGATGCGCACGGCCACAAGCTCGGTCACGTGACCAGCGGCACGCTGGCGCCCACCGTGAACCAGCCGATCGCCATGGCCTACCTGGCCGCCAACCACGCCATCATCAACCACGAGGTCTACGCCGAGGTGCGCGGCAAGCGCCAGCCGATGCGTGTGACCGCCCTGCCCTTCGTGCCGCCCGGCTACGTCCGCTAGCCACATCCATCACCCCACCCAACGAGGAGAAGCACCTCATGACGACCATGTTCACGCCCGACCACGAGTGGATCAACATCGAAGACCACGAAGCCGCCGTCGTCGGCATCACGCTGCACGCGCAGGATGCCCTCGGCGACGTGGTCTTCGTCGATCTGCCCGAGGTCGGCAGGACCTACAAGAAGGGCGACGTGGTCGGCGTCGTCGAGTCGGTCAAGGCCGCGGCCGACATCTACATGCCGGTCGAGGGCGAGGTGGTCGAGGTCAACGAGAGCCTGCGCGCCGACCCGGCGCTGGCCAACAGCGACCCGATGGGCAATGGCTGGTTCTTCAAGGTCCATGTCACGCACATGGAGCAGTTCGACCAGTTGCTCGACCCGCCGGGCTACGACGCGCTGCTCAAGACGCTCTGATCCCATCGCCCCGCCGCCAGGAAGGTCGCTCCATGCTGATGTCCGCCACCCAACCGCTCGACGCGCTCGAGAACGCCGGCGAGTTCCAGGCCCGCCACATCGGCCCCGATGCCCGACGATGAGCGGCACATGCTGTCGGTCATCGGCGCGGGCCAATCACGCGCCGCGCGCTGATCGACGCCGTGGTGCCGCGCTCGATCGCGCGCTGCCCAGCCGATGGCACTGCCGGCGCCGGCTGAGCGAAGCCCAGGCGCTGGCCGAGCTGCGTGCCGTGGCGTCGAAGAACCGGGTGCTGAAGAGCTTCATCGGCCAGGGCTACCACGGCACGCACACGCCGGGCGTCATCCTGCGCAACATCCTCGAGAACCCGGCCTGGTACACGGCCTACACGCCCTACCAGGCCGAGATCTCGCAGGGCCGCATGGAAGCGCTGGTGAACTTCCAGACGATGGTCTGCGACCTCACCGGCATGGCCATCGCCAACGCGTCGATGCTCGACGAAGCCACCGCCGCGGCCGAGGCGATGACGCTGGCCAAGCGCAGCGTGAAAGCCAAGTCCGACACCTTCGTCGTCGCCGGCGACTGCCATCCGCAGACGATCGAGGTGATGCGCACGCGCGCCGCGCCGCTGGGCATCGACGGTGCGTGGTCGGCTCGGCGCCGAAGCTGATGCAGGAGCAGCGACTACTTCGCCGTGCTGATCCAGTACCCCGACCAGCGAGCGGCATGATCCACGACCTGACGCCGATGTCGAGCAGGCGCACGCCAAAGGCGCGGCCTTCATCGTTGCCGCCGACCTGCTGGCGCTGACGCTGCTGGTGCCCCCCGGCGAGTTCGACGCCGACATCGTGGTCGGCAACTCGCAGCGCTTCGGCGTGCCGATGGGCGCCGGCGGCCCGCATGCCGCCTTCCTGGCCTGCCGCGACGACTTCAAGCGCTCGATGCCCGGCCGACTCGTCGGCGTCAGCGTCGACGCCGCACGGCGCCCCGGCCTACCGTCTGGCGCTGCAGACGCGCGAACAGCACATCCGGCGCGAGAAGGCCACCTCGAACATCTGCACCGCGCAGGTGCTGCTGGCGGTGATCGCCAGCATGTACGCCGTCTATCACGGCCCGCAGGGGCTGCAAGCGCATCGCCCAGCGCGTGGCCAGCTACACCGCGATCCTGGCGCATGGCCTGCAGGCGATGGGCCTGAACGCTGACGCAACCGCAGCCTTCGACACGCTGACCGTCGAAACCGGCGCGCGCACCGACGCCATCGCCGCGCGCGCCGTGGCCGCCGGCGTCAACCTGCGCCGCATCTCGGCCGCGACGCACCTCGGCATCGCGCTCGACGAGACGACGACGCGCGACGACATCGCCGCGCTGTGGTCCTGGTTCGCACCCGACGGCGCCAAGCATTGCCGACGCTTGCCGGCCACGCCAAGGGCATCGAGCCGCTGATCCCGCTGGCGCTGCGGCGCACCACGGCCTTCCTGACGCACCCGGTCTTCAACACCCACCACAGCGAAACCGAGATGCTGCGCTACATCCGCCAGCTCTCCGACAAGGACCTGGCGCTCGACCGCACGATGATCCCGCTCGGCTCGTGCACGATGAAGCTGAACGCGACCAGCGAGATGATCCCGATCACCTGGCCCGAGTTCGCGCAGATCCACCCGTTCGCGCCGGCCGATCAGCTCGCCGGCTATGCGCAGCTCGAACGAGCAGTTGTGCGCCTGGCTGTGCGCAGGCCACGGGTTATGCCGGCATCAGCCTGCAGCCCAACGCCGGCTCGCAGGGCGAGTACGCCGGGCTGCTCGCGATCCGCGCCTGGCACGCGTCGCGCAAGCAGGGCCACCGCAGCATCTGCCTGATTCCCGAGTCGGCGCACGGCACCAACCCGGCCAGCGCGCAGATGGCCGGCATGAGCGTGGTGGTGGTCAAGTGCGATGCGCTCGGCAACGTCGACATGGCCGACCTGGCCGCCAAGTGCGAGCCGCACAGCGCCAACCTGGCCGCGATCATGATCACCTACCCGTCGACCTACGGCGTGTTCGACCCGCAGGTGAAGGAGCTGTGCGCGCTGGTGCACCGGCACGGCGGGCGCGTCTACGTCGACGGCGCCAACATGAACGCGCTGGTCGGCGTGGCCGCGCCGGGCGAGTTCGGTGGCGACGTCAGCCACCTGAACCTGCACAAGACCTTCTGCATCCCGCACGGCGGCGGCGGGCCCGGCGTCGGGCCGGTCTGCGTGGTGCCAGGATCTGGTGCCCTTCCTGCCCGGCCATGCCGGACCGCGACCGGCGTGCGAGCGCCCGTCGGCGCCGTCTCGGCCGCGCCGCTCGGCAACGCCGCGGTGTTGCCGATCAGCTGGATGTACATGCGCATGATGGGCGCCGAGGGCCTGACGGCGGCCACCGAGGTCGCGATCCTGGCGGCCAACTACGTGGCCGCGCGCCTGGCCGATCACTACGACATCCACTTCAGCAGCCAGGTCGCCGGCATCAAGGGCGGCGGCGTGGCGCACGAATGCATCCTCGACCTGCGGCCGTTGAAGGACAGCTCGGGCATCAGCGCCGAAGACGTCGCCAAGCGGCTGATCGACTACGGCTTCCACGCCCCGACGCTGAGCTTCCCGGTGGCCGGCACGCTGATGGTCGAACCGACCGAGAGCGAACCGCTGGTCGAACTCGACCGCTTCTGCGACGCGATGCTCGCGATCCGCGACGAGATCCGCAAGGTCGAGTCGGGCGCCTGGCCGCGCGAAGACAATCCGCTGAAGAACGCGCCGCACACGGCCGAGGCGCTGCTCGAAGACCGACTGGCCGCATGCCTACACGCGCGAGCAGGCCGCCTACCCGATGCCCGGCTTGCGCCGCAACAAGTACTGGTTGCCGGTGGGCCGGGTCGACAACGTCTACGGCGACCGCAACCTGTTCTGCAGCTGCCCGCCGACTGTCGGCCTACGCCGACTGACAGGCCAGACGATGGCGGTCTCGGTCTTCGACCTGTTCAAGATCGGCATCGGCCCGAGCAGTTCGCACACCGTGGGGCCGATGCGCGCGGCGCGGCTGTTCGCGCTGCGCCTGGCGCATGACGGTCTGCTCGACGCGCACGGCGCGCGTGCAGTCGCAGCTGTACGGCTCGCTCGGCGCCACCGGCAAGGGCCACGGCAGCGACAAGGCGGTGCTGCTCGGGCTGGCCGGGCATGAGCCCGACAGCGTCGACATCGAGGCCATCCCGGCGCTGCTCGACGCGCATGCGCAGCGCAGCGCCGCCTGCGCCTGCATGGCGGCCACGAGGTCGCCTTCGACGAAGCAGGCCGATCTGATCTTCCACCGCCGCGAAACCCTGCCCTTCCACGCCAACGGCATGCGCTTCATCGCCTTCGACGCGGCCGGCGGCGAACTCGCCAACCGCTGCTACTACTCGGTCGGCGGCGGCTTCGTCGTCAGCGACGAGGTCGCCGCCGACGGCTCCAGGCAGAAGGTGATCGCGCCCGACACCACCGTGCTGGCGCACCCCTTCCACAGCGGCGACGACTTGCTGCGCGCTGAGCATCGACACCGGCCTGTCGATCGCGGAGGTGATGCGCGACAACGAGCGCCACTGGCGCAGCGACGCCGAGATCGACGCCGGCCTGCTGCGCATCTGGGCACGTGATGCAGGACTGCGTGGCGCGCGGCTGCAGCGACCGACGGCGTGCTGCCCGGCGGCTTCAAGGTGCGACGGCGCGCCGCGCCGCTGTATCGCGACCTGACCGCGAACCCCGAGGCCGCGCTGCGCGACCCGCTGCAGGTGATGGACTGGGTCAACCTGTATGCGCTGGCGGTCAACGAGGAGAACGCCGCCGGCGGGCGTGTCGTCACGGCACCGACCAACGGCGCGGCCGGCATCGTTCCCGCGGTGCTGCACTACTACACGCGCTTCGTCCACGGCAGCAACGACCACGGCGTGATCGACTTCCTGCTCACCGCCGCGGCGATCGGCATCCTCTACAAGGAAAACGCCAGCATCAGCGGCGCCGAGGTCGGCTGCCAGGGCGAGGTCGGCGTGGCCTGTTCGATGGCCGCCGGCGCGCTGTGCGCCGTGATGGGCGGCAGCCCGAGCAGGTCGAGAACGCCGCCGAGATCGGCATGGAGCATCACCTCGGGCTGACCTGCGACCCGGTCGGCGGCCTGGTTCAGATCCCGTGCATCGAACGCAATGCCATCGCCTCGGTCAAGGCCATCAACGCCGCGCGCATGGCGCTGCGCGGCGACGGCACGCACCATGTCTCGCTCGACAAGGTCATCAAGACCATGCGCGAGACCGGCGCCGACATGCAGACCAAGTACAAGGAAACGGCGCGCGGCGGCCTGGCGGTCAACATCGTCGAGTGTTGAGCCCTGCCCCGCGGGGAAACGCTAGATTGCGTGCAAGGCCGCGCACCGGCACAGTGACTGGGCCGACAGCCGGCGCATCTGGAGTACTGCCATGCAACGAATTCTTTCCACCTCACTCGGTCTCGTTGCTGCCGCGGTGGCCTCGGCATGCGCCCCGGCGCGCGCCGGCGAAGTCGAAGTGCTGCACTGGTGGACCAGCGGCGGCGAGGCCAAGGCCGCGGCGGCGCTGAAGGCGTCGATGCAGGCCAAGGGCCACACCTGGAAGGACTTCGCCGTGGCCGGCGGCGGCGGCGACGCCGCGATGACGGTGCTGAAGTCGCGCGTCGTCTCGGGCAACGCGCCGGCGGCCGCGCAGATCAAGGGCCCGCGCTCCAGGAGTGGGCCACGCGAAGGCGTGCTGGCCAACCTGGACGCCGTGGCCAAGGCCGAGAAGTGGGACGAGCTGCTGCCCAAGGTCGTCGCCGACGTCATGAAGTACAAGGGCAACTACGTCGCCGTGCCGGTCAACGTGCACCGCGTCAACTGGCTGTGGGCCAACCCGGCCGTGCTCAAGAAGGCCGGCGCCAAGCTGCCCACGACCTGGGACGAGTTCTTCGTCGCCGCCGAGGCGCTGAAGAAGGCCGGCGTGATCCCGGTCGCGCATGGCGGCCAGAACTGGCAGGACTTCACCACCTTCGAGATCCGTCGCGCTGGGCGTCGGCGGCGCCGAGTTCTACAAGAAGGCGCTGGTGCAGCTCGACCCGGCCCGCTGACGAGCCCGACGATGGAGAAGGTGCTGAAGACCTTCAAGCGCATCAAGGACTACACCGACAAGAACGCCACCGGCCGCGACTGGAACCTGGCCACCGCGATGGTCATCAAGGGCGAGGCCGGCATGCAGCTCATGGGCGACTGGGCCAAGGGCGAGTTCATCGCCGCCGGCAAGGTGCCGGGCAAGGACTTCGTCTGCGCGGCCGCGCCGGGCACCGCCAAGGCCTTCACCTTCAACGTCGACTCGTTCGCCATGTTCAAGCTGAAGAACGACGCCAAGCCGAAGGCGCAGAACGACCTGGCTGCCGCGATCATGGGCACCGAGTTCCAGGAGGTGTTCAACCTGAACAAGGGCTCGATCCCGGTGCGCCTGGGCATGAAGATGGACAAGTTCGACGACTGCGCCAAGCTCTCGGCGCAAGGACTTCGTCGACGACGCCAAGAGCGGCGGCCTGGTGCCCTCGATCGCCCACGGCATGGCGGTGCCGCCGGCCGCCGAAGGCGCGATCAAGGACGTGGTCAGCCAGTTCTGGAACGACGACAAGATGACCGCCAAGGACGCGATGGCCAAGCTGGTGGCGGCGGCGAAGACGAAGTAAGCCTCGGGGCGCGACGAGTGCGCGCATCGCGTGGCTGCCCAGGCTGGTGGTGGCGCCCAGCTTCGTGCTGGCGCTGCTCTTCATCTACGGCCTGATCGCCTGGAACGGCTACCTGTCGCTGTCGGCCTCGCGCCTGCTGCCGAACTACGAGTTCGCCGGCTTCGAGCAGTACGTCACCCTGTTCGAGCAGCGAGCGCTTCCACGTCGCGCTGAAGAACATGGCCATCTTCGGCGTGCTGTTCGTCGGCGGCGCGATGGCCATCGGCCTGCTGCTGGCGATCCTGCTCGACCAGAAGATCCGCGCCGAGGGCGTGCTGCGCACGATCTACCTGTACCCGATGGCGCTGACCTTCATCGTCACCGGCACCGCCTGGAAGTGGATCCTGAACCCCGGCCTGGGCCTCGAGCACCTGGTGCAGCGACTGGGGCTTCGGAGAGCTTCACGTTCGACTGGCTGGTCGACCCCGACATGGCGATCTACTGCGTCGTCATCGCCGGCGTCTGGCAGAGCGCCGGCTTCGTGATGGCGCTGTTCCTGGCCGGGCTGCGCGGCATCGACGACAGCATCATCAAGGCCGCGCAGGTCGACGGCGCCAGCCTGCCGCGCATCTACTGGCGCATCATCATGCCGAGCCTGCGGCCGGTGTTCTTCTCGACGCTGATGGTGGTGTCGCCACCTGGCGATCAAGAGCTTCGACCTGGTGATGGCGCTCACCGCCGGCGGCCCCGGCTTCGCGACCGACCTGCCGGCGACCTTCATGTACGCGATGGCCTTCTCGCGCGGCCAGATCGGCCTGGGCGCCGCCAGCGCCACGGTGATGCTGGCCATGGTGGCGGCCATCGTCGTGCCCTACCTCTACTCCGAACTGCGGGTGCAAGAAGTGAGCGCGGCTCGCCACTCCATCGACTGCTGCTGTGGTCCGCGCTGCTGCTGTTCGCGGCCTGGTTCCTGACGCCGCTGTACGTGATGGTGATCACCTCGCTGAAGGACATGCAGCAGATGCGCGCGGGCAACCTGCTGTCGCTGCCCGGCAGCCCGACCTTGGCGTCCTGGGCCAAGGCCTGGAGCAGCGCCTGCACCGGCATCGACTGCGGCGGCCTGAAGCCCTTCTTCTTGAACTCGATGCTGATGGTGCGTGCCGGCGGTGCTGGTCTCCACCGCCATCGGCGCGCTCAACGGCTACGTGCTGACCAAGTGGCGCTTCCCGGGCAGCGAGACGCTGTTCGCGCTGCTGCTGTTCGGCGTCTTCATGCCGTTGCAGGTGGTGCTGCTGCCGATGAGCCAGGTGCTGGGCTGGCTGGGCATCGCCAGTTCGATCTGGGGCCTGATCCTGGTGCACGTGGTCGCCGGCATCCCGAGCACCACGCTGTTCTTCCGCAACTACTACGTCGGCCTGCCCGACGAGCTGATCAAGGCCGCGACGCTCGACGGCGCCGGCTTCTGGCGCATCTTCTCGCGCATCGTGCTGCCGCTGTCGACGCCGATCATGGTCGTCACGCTGATCTGGCAGTTCACCAACATCTGGAACGACTTCCTGTTCGGCGTGGTCTTCTCGGGCGCCGACAGCAAGCCGATCACGGTGGGCCTGAACAACCTGGCCAACACCTCGCAGCCGTCAAGGAATACAACGTCGACATGGCCGCGGCGATCATCGCCGCGCTGCCGACCCTGCTGGTCTACGTGCTGGCCGGCAAGTACTTCGTGCGCGGTCTGACGGCCGGCGCGGTCAAGGGATGAATCACGATGGCCGCTGTCTCGATCCGCGACATCCGCAAGGTCTTCGGCAAGAACGTCGAGATCCTCAACGACATCGACATCGAGGTCGCAGCCGGCGAGTTCCTGATCCTGGTCGGCCCCTCGGGCTGCGGCAAGTCGACCCTGCTGAACATGATCGCCGGGCTGGACACGCCCACCGCCGGGCAGCATCCACATCGGCGACCGCGACGTGACGCACGTGCCGAGCAAGGACCGCGACATCGCGATGGTGTTCCAGAGCTACGCGCTGTACCCGAACATGACCGTGGCCGACAACATCGCCTTCGCGCTGGAGATGCGCAAGGTGCCGAAGGCCGAGCGCGACGCCGCGGTGCAGCGCGTGGCCAACATGCTGCAGATCGAGCACCTGCTGGACCGCAAGCCCGGCGCGCTCTCCGGCGGCCAGCGCCAGCGCGTGGCCATGGGCCGGGCGCTGGCGCGCGACCCCAAGCTGTTCCTGTTCGACGAGCCGCTGTCCAACCTGGACGCCAAGCTGCGCGTGGAGATGCGCGCCGAGATCAAGCTGCTGCACCAGCGCACGCACACCACCACGGTCTACGTCACGCACGACCAGGTCGAGGCCATGACGCTGGGCGACCGCATCGCCGTGATGAACGACGGCCGCATCGAGCAGCTCGACACGCCGCAGGAGATCTACGAACGCCCGGCCAACCGGTTCGTGGCCGAGTTCATCGGCTCGCCGTCGATGAACCTGTTCGCCTGCGAGCGCACGGCGACGGCCTGCGCGCCGGCGGCGTCGACTTGCCGCTGAACGACGCGCAACGCGCCGCGCTCGGTGCCAGCACAGCCGCTGCTCTACGGCCTGCGCCCCGAAAACGTCACGCTGGCCGACCACGGCGTATCCCGGCAAGGTCATCATGGTCGAGCCGACCGGGCCGGAGACCTATGCGCTTGATCGACACCGCGCTCGGCCACCTGCTCGCACGTGCACCGGGGCGCCTGGGTCAGCGCAGCGGCGACGCGGTGCAGCTGGCGTGGCATGCCGACGATGCGCACCTGTTCGACGCGAAGAGCGAGCGGCGCATCGCGTAGTCAACGCATCGAGTAACCCAGCACGGGCTTCATTCCCGACATCGGCTCGAGCAACGCCAGCAACGGCTGCAACTCGCGATACCGGCCGGCGACTTTCGTCGCATAGGCGAAGAAGCGTGGCAGGTCGGCACTGTATTTCGCCTTGCCGTCGCGATGCTTCAGGCGGCAGAAGATGCCCAGCACCTTCAGGTGCCGCTGCAGGCCGATCCATTCGAGCTGGCGCCAGAATTCGCCGAAGTCGTCGGCGACGGGCAGCGTGGCGCGGCGCGCGGCCTGCCAATAGCGCGCCGCCCAGTCGATCTCGCGCTCTTCGTCCCAGGAGATGAAGGCGTCGCGCAACAGCGAGGCCATGTCGTAGGCGATCGGGCCGCATACCGCATCCTGGAAGTCGAGGATCGCCGGGTTGGGATCGGCGACCATCAGGTTGCGCGGCATCCAGTCGCGGTGCACGGCGACTTGCGGCTGCGCCAGTGCGCTGGCCAGCAGTGCGTCGCACACCCGATGCCAGGCGTCCTGCTCGCCAGCGGTCCAGGTGAGGCCGAACTCGCGCTGCACGCACCAGTCGGGGAACAGGTCGAGGTCGCGCTGCAGCATGGCCTGGCTGTAGGGCGGGAGCGCGCCGGCCGGCACATGCAATTGCCACTGCACGAGCGCGCGAATGGCGTCGCGCATCAGGGCATCGGCCTGCGCCGGCGTCGCCCCCTGCAGGGCATCGAGATACAGCGTGGTGCCCAGGTCGGTCAGCAGGACGAAGCCAAGTTCGGCATCGGCGGCCAATACCGTGGGCCGTGCAGGCCGGCGGCCTCGATCAGCGAAGCGACGTGCACGAACGGCCGCACGTCCTCCTGTGGCGGCGGTGCGTCCATCACGATCAGGCTGCCGCCGCTTGCCGCGTCGAGGCGCAGATAGCGTCGAAAGCTGGCGTCGGCCGAAGCCGGGCGCAGCGTGGCGACGTCCAGGCCACGCGCGGCGGCCAGCGGTGACAGCCAGCGTTCGAAGGCCGCCTGGCGTTCGGAATCGGCCCACAGCCACGGGCGACTCGGCACTGGGATCGCTGTGCAATGGCTTGGGCTGAATCGTCGTCACGTTGTCGCTTTGTGCGTGGCGGCCGGGCTGGCACACCCTGTCATGGATAATTTTCATTCTACAAACCGTGCCTCGCCGCGCTGTCGCGCGCCGCTTCATGCCCCACCTCCACCCCCTGGCGCTCGCCGCCGTACTGCTCTTTGCGCTTGCCAGCGCCAGGGCACAGGGGACGGTGACGGCCGTGGCGCAGGCGGCCAGCGCCGCAGGTGCCGCCCATCCTGCGAGTGACGCTGCAGGCCGACGCAGTGCGCGGCCGGCCCGACCTGGAAACCGTGGCCGAAGGGCATGTGGAGCTGCAGTCGCGCCAACGTCACGATCCGCACCGACCATCTCAGCTACGACAATGCCGAAGACCGCGTGCGCGCGCGTGGCAACGTGCAGATCGTCACCGCGGCGGTGACCGCTTCTCCGGACCCGAGCTGAATCTCACAGCTGCAACGATTCGCGGGCTATGTCCTGCAGCCCGAGTACTTCTTTGCCCGCACCGGCGCCGGCGGCCACGCCGACGCGCATCGACTTCATCGACAGCGACCGTGTCCAGCTGACCAACGCCACCTACACCAGTTGCAACGTCGACGGCAGCGGCACACCGGCCTGGCTGCTGACGCACCGACCGCGTCAAGCTCGACTTCGAGGCCAACGAAGGGATTGCCGACGGCGCCGTGCTGCGCTTCCTGGGCGTGCCCGATCCTGGCCATGCCGGAGCTGAGCTTTCCGCTGACGGATGCGCGCAAGTCGGGCTGGCTGCCACCGTCGATCAACCTCGACACCAAGAGCGGCCTCGAGTTGGCGGTGCCCTACTACTGGAACATCGCGCCGCAGCGCGACGCGACGCTGACGCCGGTGGTCTACACGCGCCGCGGCCTGGGGCTGGGCAGCGAGTTTCGCTACCTCGAGCCGCAGCACCACGGTGAGCTGCAATTGCATGCGCTGCCGAATCGATCGCGTGTACGGAGACTCGCGCTATGCGCTGCAATGGCAGCAGACAGGGACGTGCATGGGGCAACGGCAGTGGCGACGCCTGGCGCTGGGGCCACGAAGGCTCAGCGTGTCTCGGACGACACTTACTGGAAGGACTTCCCGAGCCTGCTGCGCACCGTGACGCCGCGCCTGCTGCCGCTGAGCGCCAGCCTCGAACGCGACTGGACCACCGCCGGCCTGCAGTCCACCACGTATGCCCGCACCCAGGATTGGCAGGTGCTGCAAGACGCCGATCCGCTGGCGCTGATCACGCGCGCCCTACAACCGCGTGGCGCAGTTCGGCTGGCGCGGCGCCGGGCGCTTTTCGCAGTGGGCGAGCGGCATCAACGCCGACTTCGAAACCGAAGTCAACCGCTTCGCGCTGGTCCACAACGACGCCGGGCCACCGCGTCCCGACGGCTGGCGTGCGCACGCGCTGGCCAGCGTCAGCCAGAGTTGGCGCACGCCCGGGCGCATGGCTGACGCCGCGACTGGCGCTGAACCTGGCAAGTTACAGCACCGACACGGCAATGAGCGACGGGCGCACGAGCGTCTCGCGCGCGATTCCGACCTTCAGCATCGATTCGGGCCTGCTCTTCGAGCGGGACGCCTTGTGGTTCGGTCGCGGACTGCGGCAGACGCTCGAGCCGCGACTGCTGTACGTGAACACGCCGCTGCGCCAACAGGCGATGCTGCCGCTGTTCGACACCGCGCCAAAGGACTTCAACACCGTTTCGGTGTTCAGCGACAACGCGTTTACCGGCGTTGACCGCGTGTCCGACGGCCACCAGGTCACCGCCGGCGTGACCAGCCGCTGGCTCGATACGGTGAGCGGCGCAGAGGCACTGCGACTGGGCCTGGCGCAGCGCTATCTGTTGCGTGACCAGCAGATCACGCCGGACGGCGTGCCACTGACGCAGCGATTTTCCGACGTGCTTCTCGACGGGTCGGCACGATCTGTCGGATCTTGGATCCGTCGAAGCGGCGTTTCAGTTCAGCCCCGAAGTCAGGCGAGCCACGCGTTCGGTGCTCCGCACCAGCTACACGCCGGGACCGATGCGCACGCTGGCCGCCAGCTACCGGCTCGTGCGCGGCGCCAGCGAATACGTCGACCTGGGCTGGCAGTGGCCGGTGTACCGCGGGACACGTCGGGCAGCAACTCGGGGTGTCGCGGCACGCTGTACAGCGTCGGCCGTGTCAACTACTCGGTCAGGGACAGCCGCATCACCGATTCGCTGGCCGGATTCGAGTACGACGCCGGGTGCTGGATCGGCCGCATCGTCGCCGAACGGGTATCCACCGGCCGCACCGAAGCCACGACGCGACTGCTGCTTCAGCTCGAGCTGGTGGGCTTGTCGCGGCTGGGAACCAACCCACTGCAAGTCTTGAAGGACAATATCCCAGGCTACACGCTGCTGCGCGATGACCGCACCGACCCGCCGCTGCGCGAATACACCCAATGAGTCCGATCCACCGATGAAGACCGTCCTGAAGATTGCAGCTGTGGTGGGCTGCTGCGCCCTGTTGCCCGCGCAGGCCCAGCCGACCACGCGCCAATGCCGCCGCTCACGCCCGACCAGCCCCATTGCGGCCAGGCGACTACATTGCCGCGGTCGTGAACCAGGAGCTGGTCACGGCCTACGAGCTCAACCAGCGCTTGAGCCGTGCGCGCGAAGAGGCGCAACGCAACAGACAACGCCTGCCCGACGAAGCCCGAGCTGCGTCGCCAGGTGCTCGACTCGTTGATCGAAGACCGCGCGATGCTCAGCTTTGCCCGCGACAGCGGCATGCGCATCGACGATGCCGAACTCGACCGCACGGTCGCCAACATCGCGACGCAGAACCAGATGACGATGGCCCAGCTGCGCGCGCAGCTGGCCCGCGAAGGGCTGGACCTGGCGCGCTTTCGCGCCAACATGCGCGACCAGATGTTGATCGAGCGGGTGCGCGAGCGCGAGGTCGCACAGCGCATCCGCATCACCGACAGCGAGATCGACGAGTTCATCGAGAAGCAGCGCGGCGCGGTCGCCGGCGAAGTGCAGTACAACATCGCCCAGATGCTCGTCACGCGTGGCCGAGAACGCCAGCGAGGCCGTGACGGCCGATCGGCGCGCGCGGGCCGAATCTGCACTGGCGCGCGTCCGCGGCTGGCGAGGCCTTTGCCGCCGTCGCCAAAGAGATGTCGGAGGACACCAACAAGGACAAGGGCGGCGAGATCGGCATGAAGCCAGCCGACCGCCTGCCCGACGTATTCCTCGACGTCGTGCGTCCGCTGGCCAACGGCGATGTGGCGCCCACGCTGCTGCGCACCGGCGCGGGCTTTCACGTGCTCAAGTTGATCGAGCGCAGCGACGGCAATGCGTTTCGTATCACGCAAACCCGCGCCCGCCACATCCTGCTGCGGCCCTCAGCGCAGTTGAGCGCCCAGGCGGCGCAGGCGCGCCTGCTCGATTTCAAGCGCCAGATCGAAGTCCGGCCAGCGTCGATTCGAAGACCTTGCGCGCGAGCACTCGCTCGACGGCAGCGCGTCCGCGGGCGGCGACCTCGGCTGGGCCACGCCGGGTCAGTTCGTGCCCGAATTCGAACAGGCGATGAGCGCGCTGCCGACCTGGTGGCATCTCGGCGCCGGTGGTGTCGCGCTTCGGCATCCACCTGATCCAGGTCGCTCGAACGGCGCAGCGTCGCGCTCGACGCCAAGCAGTTGCGCGATCAGGCGCGCACCGCATTGCGCGAGCGCAAATTCGAGACCGCCTACGCCGAATGGGTCCGCGAGGTGCGCGACCGCGCCTACGTCGAGTTCCGCGAAGCGCCGCTGTGAGCCCTGCTTGACGCATCAGGCCGCGCAAGCGCTTCGGTCAGCACTTCCTCGCCGATGGCGGCGTCATCGACGAGATTGTCTGCGGCCATCGGGCCGCGAGCGCCGGCCAGAGCGACTGGTCGAGATCGGCCCCGGTCTGGGCGCACTGACGCATGCCACTGCGTCGAACGCTTGCGAGCGCTCTGACGCGTCGGATCGAACTCGATCGCGACCTCGCAGCGCGGCTGCGCCGCACAGCCGCGCTCGACGTGATCGAGGCCGACGTGCTGACGGTCGACTTCGACGCGCTGGCGCACGGCGCGCCAGAAGCTGCGTCTGGTCGGCAACCTGCCCTACAACATCTCGACGCCGATCCTGTTCCACCTGCTGCCCGCCGCGGCCGGCGGTGCAGGACCAGCACTTCATGCTGCAGAAGGAAGTCGTCGCGCGCATGGCCGCCGCGCCCGGCCAGCAAGGACTACGGCCGCCTGACCGTGATGTTGCAGTGGCGCTACCACATCGAGGCCCTGTTCGACGTGCCGCCCGAAGCCTTCGAGCCACCGCCGCGGGTGGTTTCGGCCGTTGTGCGCATGCTGCCCTGGCCGGCGCCGGCGGCGCTCGATGCGGGCGTGCTCGAAGAACTGGTGCGGGTGGCGTTCTCGCAGCGCCGCAAGCTGCTGCGCCACACGCTCGGGCGCTGGCTCGAAGAGCGCGGCTTCGGTGGCGCCTTCGACCTGCAGCGCCGCGCCGAGGAGGTGCCGGTGGCCGAGTACGTGGCGCTAGCGCAGGCCGTCGGCGGCGGCGCTGACGCCGTTGCCGCGGCGCGACCGCCAGGCGCCAAAGATCGCGATCACGCCGGGAATCAGGATCATCGCCCAGATGATCTTGTCCAGGTTGTGGCGCACGACCAGGGAATGTTGCCGAACAGGTAGCCGGCGCCGACGAGACTGACCACCCACAGCGTGCCGCCACTGACGTCGAACAAGGTGAAGCGGCGCCGCGTCATCGACGCCACGCCGGCCACGAACGGCGCGAAGGTGCGCACGAAGGGCATGAATCGCGCGAGCACCAGCGTGATGCCGCCGTAGCGTTCATAGAACGCATGCGCCTGCTCGAATGCCCGCTTGTTGAAGTAGCGGCTCTGCTCCCACTTGAAGACCCGCGGGCCGAAGAATCGACCGATGCTGTAGTTGGTCTGGTTGCCGAGCACCGCCGCGGCGATGAGCAAAGCCATCGACGACGGCAGGTTCATCAGCCCGACGCCGCACAAGGTACCGACCACGAACAGCAGCGAGTCGCCGGGCAGAAACGGCATCACCACGACGCCGGTCTCGACAAAGATGATCACGAACAGCAACGCGTAGACCCACGCCCCGTAGGTCTGCACGAACGTCTGCAGGTGCACGTCGACATGCAGGACGAAGTCGAGCAGGAGCTGAAGGGTCTCGGCCATGAAGAGGCATTATCCGGGTCGCCACCGTTGCAGCTGCCCGGCTGCGACAATCCGACCATGTCAGCCATCCAGCAAGCTGCGGCGCCAACGATGCGGCGCCCGATCCGCGACCTGCCCGACGAACTGGTGAGCCAGATTGCCGCCGGCGAGGTGGTCGAACGGCCTGCTTCGGTGGTGCGCGAGCTGGTCGACAATGCGCTCGACGCAGGCGCCACGCAGATCGCGGTGAAGCTGATGGCCGGCGGCGTGCGCCAGATCGTCGTCGAGGACGATGGCCTGGGCATCCCGCGCGACGAACTGGCGTTGGCGCTGCGGCGCCACGCCACCAGCAAGATCGCCAGCCTGGCCGACCTCGAAGGCGTGGCGACGATGGGCTTTCGCGGCGAGGCACTGGCGGCGATCGCATCGGTGTCGGAGATGCTCACTCGTCAGCCGGACTGCCGATGCGGCGCACGCCACGCGCCTGGATGCCCGGAGCGGCGAGCTCGCGCCGACGGCGCGCGCGGTCGGCACCAGCGTCGACGTGCGCGAGCTGTTCTTCGCGACGCCGGCGCGGCGCAAGTTCCTGAAGGCGGACGCAACCGAACTGGCGCATTGCGTCGACGCCGTGCGCCGCCACGCGCTGGCGCGGCCCGGACGTCGGCTTCGCGGTCTGGCACGAAGGCCGGCTGGTGGCGCAGTGGCGCGCGACCGACGACAAGAGCGCGCGCCTGGCCGACGTGATGGGCACCGAATTCATGGCCGCCAGCGTGGCGCTGCAGGCCCAGGCCGGGCCGCTGCGACTGCACGGCCGCGTGGGCGTGCCGGACGCGGCGCGGGCCCGCGCCGACCAGCAATACACCTACGTCAATGGCCGCTGCGTGCGCGACCGCGGCGTCGCGCACGGCGTGCGCAGCGCGTTCGAAGACGTGCTGCATGGTGCGCGTCAGCCGGTGTATGTGCTGTTCATCGATGTCGACCCTCAGCGCGTCGACGTCAACGTGCACCCGACCAAGATCGAAGTCCGTTTTCGCGATGCGCGCGAGGTGCACCAGGCGGTGCGCCATGCGGTCGAGAACGCATTGGCAATGCCGCGGGCCGCAGTCGGCGCTGGCGCCAGCCACGGCAGCTGGCGCCGTCTCGATGGCCCCGTCACACACACCGTGAGGCAATCACCACACAGACAACAGCCTGGGCATTGACACAGCAGCCATGTCATCGAGGCCGCACCCCTACACAAACCGGATGAGCCCCACACAGCACCAACATGACCAAGACACATGGGCCATGCCCGTAGCAGCACAACTCACCAGCACCGTCACTGCCCTCGGGAGCCAGGGTGATTGGTGG
>CAWFAD010000012.1:0-249420 GCA_963813815.1 uncultured bacterium
GCGATGAGCTCTCGCTTGAGGCCATGGATCGCCCGCAGGTTCTCGGAGCTCGGATTCCCCAGGAGACCATCATGCACGTCCTCGATGCGGTCCCCGAGGCGCTCGAACACGACGAAGTACCCGTCGACGATCGCGTCGAGCAGGGAATAGGCCAGATAATCCGCGCCGGAGCGCCGGATTCGCTCCGTGCCGGTTCGGATGCGCTCGCGCACGGAATCGAAAACGTCGCCGACGTCCTCCTGGAAGGAGATGACGAATGACGGGCCGACGAGCAGGCTCACCTGCTCGACCTTGACCTCTTCGCGCGGCTCCTCGAAGTAGAGCATCTTCAGCGAGATGAAGAGGTAGCCGCCGAAATCGAGCATCTTCGGCCGATCGAGCGTGTTGACGACGTCCTCGAGGACGATCGGATGGATCCCGTAGCACGACCCGAGTCTCTCGACGATCGAAACGTCGTGGACGCCGTCGACGTTGATCCACGTCGTCGTCGGCCGCTCGCGGAACGGATAGCACTCCTCGACGCCGTCGACCACGCGCTCGACAAGCCGCTCCGCGTCGTAGTCCATAACGGTGACGCGGACCTTCTCGACCTTCTTCTCGCCGATGTGGACGAGCGTTCCCGGGGCGAGCCCGGCACGCTCGTGCAGGCGTTCGAGAAAACGGAGCACGGCGGCACCTCCCCGCGCGTCGCCCGCCGGCCGGCGGCCGTCAGGCCTTCTCGTACGTGTAGAAGCCCCTCCCCGTCTTGCGGCCGAGGTATCCCGCGTCGACCATCTTTTTGAGCAGCGGGCACGCCCGGTACTTCGGATCGCCGAGCCCGCAGTACAGCACGTTCAGGATATTGAGACAGATATCGAGGCCGATGAGGTCGGCCAGCGCGAGCGGCCCAAGCGGATGATTCATCCCGAGCTTCATCACCTCATCGATCGCCGGCGCGGTGGCCACGCCCTCCATGAGGCAGTAGACCGCCTCGTTGATCATCGGCATGAGCACGCGGTTCGCCACGAATCCCGGGTAGTCGTTCACCTCGACCGGGGTCTTCTCGAGCGTCTTCGAAAGCTCGACGATCGTCGCCGTCGTCTCGTCGCTCGTCGCGAGCCCGCGAATGACCTCGACGAGCCTCATGACCGGCACGGGATTCATGAAATGCATTCCGATGAAACGGTCCGGGCGGGACGTCTGCGCCGCGAGCGCCGTGATCGAGATCGATGACGTGTTCGTCGCGAGTATCGTCTCCTTCGGGCAGAGCCCGTCGAGCTCCTTCATGATCTTCGTCTTCGTGCCGAAATCCTCGAGAGCGGCCTCGACGACGAGATCGGCCCCGGCGGCGTCGCGCAGGCTCGTCGACCCCTTGATCCGGCCGAGGATGATCCCCTTCGTCTTCTCGTCGATGGCTTCCTTCTTCACGAGGCGGCCGAGGCTCTTATCGATCGCTCCGATGCCGCGCTGCACGAACTCGTCCTTGATGTCGATCATGACGACCCCGACACCGTGATGCGCGAACACCTGCGCGATCCCGTTTCCCATCGTGCCCGCGCCGACGACCGCCACAGTCTTCACGTTCATGTGCTCTCTCCTCTCATAGCATCTCGACGCTGAGCGCCACCGCGTTTCCGCCCCCGAGGCAGAGCGAGGCGAGCCCCCGCTTGCCGCCGGTGCGCTTGAGCACGTGGAGCAGCGTCACGAGTATGCGCGCCCCCGAGCAGCCGATCGGATGGCCGAGCGCCACCGCGCCGCCGTGGATATTGACCTTGGCCGGATTCATACCGAGCTCCTTCATGACGGCGCAAGGCTGCACCGCGAAGGCCTCGTTGAGCTCGATCGCGTCGAAATCGTCGATCGTGGCTCCGAGCTTCGCGAGCAGCTTCGGTATCGCCGCGACCGGCGCCATCATGACCCACTCGGGCTTCATGCCGCCCGTGGCGTACCCCGTCACGCGGGCGATCGGTTTCACGCCGAGCTCGTTCGCCTTCTTCTGGGACAGGAGCACCATCGCCGCGCCGCCGTCGCTGATCTGCGAGGCGTTCGCGGCCGTGATCGTTCCGTCGGGCTTGAACACCGGTTTGAGCTTCGTCATTCCCTCGACGCTCGAGTCGGGACGAGGCCCCTCGTCGCGATCGATCCGAACCGGATCCCCCTTCTTCTGAGGGATCTCGACCGTCATCATCTCGTCGCGGAAATATCCCTTCTCGTGGGCCTCGACCGCCTTGCGGTGGCTGTGGTACGAGTACTCGTCCATCTCCCGGCGCGAGACCTTGTATTTTTCGGATACGAGCTCGGCCGTGTGTCCCATGTGGAAGTTGTTGTAGATGTCCCAGAGCCCGTCGAAGACCATCGTATCGACTATGGCGCCGTCGTTCAGGCGGTATCCCGTGCGGGCCTGACGCAGGATGTACGGGGCGTTGCTCATGCTTTCCATCCCGCCGGCGACCACGACCTCGGCGTCGCCGAGCTTGATCGCCTGCGAGCCGAGAACGACCGCCTTAAGCCCCGAGCCGCAGACCTTGTTCACCGTGAGCGCTCCGGCGGTTTCCGTGACGCCGCCGTAGATCGACGCCTGCCGCGCCGGGTTCTGCCCGAGACCCGCGGAGATGACGTTCCCCATAATCACCTCGTCCACTCCCCCGCCGGGCACCCCCGAGCGGCGCAGCGCCTCCTTGACGACCATGGCGCCGAGCTGCGTGGCGCCGAAGGGCGCGAGGCCCCCGAGAAACTTCCCGAGAGGCGTCCTGACCGCGCCGGCAATGAGAACATCCGTCATGAGATCCTCCTTCCGTCCGTCCTACGCGCTCTGCGCGAATTCTTTGCGAATGAACTCGACGATATCCCGCGTGTCGGTGCCGGGGCCGAAGAGCCTCGCCACCCCCGACTTTTCGAGCCGCTCCGCGTCTTCCGCGGGAATGATGCCCCCGCCGAACACCTTGATGTGGCCCGCTCCCTTCTCCTTCAGAAGCTCCAGGATGCGGGGGAACATCGTCATGTGGGCGCCCGAGAGGATGCTGAGCCCCACGACGTCGACGTCCTCCTGCACGGCGGCCTCGGCGATCATTTCGGGGGTCTGATGGAGCCCCGTGTAGATCACCTCCATGCCGGCGTCCCGCAGGGCGTTCGCGACGACCTTGGCCCCGCGATCGTGGCCGTCGAGACCCGGCTTGCCGATGAGCACCCTGATCGTTTTTCCCATAAAAACACCTCCGCCGAATGCGTTCTTCGTCTAGAAAATGGGCGGCTCGAGGTACTCGCCGAATACTCCCTTGAGCGTGGCGATGATCTCCCCTTCGGTGCAGTACGAGCGCGCGCAATCGAGGATGACCGGCATGAGATTGTCGCTGCCCCTCGCCGCCGCTTCGAGCCGGACGATCTCCCGCGACGCCTTGTCGTTGTCCCGTTCGGCGCGCACGGCCCGCACGGCTTCCCGCTGATCGATCTCGACCTGATGATCGATTCTGAGAATGGGAATCTCGATCGCCTCGTCCTCGAGCTGAAAGCTGTTGATCCCGACGACGATCTTGCGCCGACGCTCGACCGCCTTTTGATATTCGTAGGCGGCCCGGCCGATCTCGCGCTGGAAAAATCCCGCCTCGATCGCCTTGACGACCCCGCCGAGCTCGTCGATCCTCCGGAAGTATTCCCCGGCCGCCTCTTCCATCTCGCGCGTCCGCGCCTCGACGAAGTAGCTTCCGGCGAGCGGATCGATCGTGTTGACGACGCCCGTCTCGTGGGCGATGAGCTGCTGCGTGCGGAGCGCGATCCGCACCGCCTTCTCGCTCGGAAGGGCGAGCGTCTCGTCCATCGAGTTCGTGTGGAGCGATTGGGTCCCGCCGAGCACCGCCGAGAGCGCCTGGAACGCGGTGCGCACGATGTTGTTTTCGGGCTGCTGGGCGGTGAGCGAGCATCCCGCCGTCTGCGTATGGAAGCGCAGGAGCCACGAGCGCGGATCCTTCGCGCCGTACTTCTCCTTCATGCGCTTCGCCCAGATGCGCCGCGCGGCGCGGTACTTGGCGATCTCCTCGAAGAAATCGAGATGCGCATTGAAGAAAAACGACAGCCGCGGGGCGAACTCGTCCACGTCGAGTCCGGCGGCGATCCCCGCCTCGACGTACGCGAAGCCGTCGGCGAGGGTAAAGGCGAGCTCCTGGACCGCCGTGGATCCCGCCTCCCGGATGTGGTAGCCGCTGATGCTGATCGTGTTCCAGCGCGGAACGTGGTCCGCGCAGAAGGCCATGATGTCGGTGATGATGCGCATCGAGGGCTCGGGCGGGAAGATCCACGATTTCTGCGCGATATACTCCTTGAGGATGTCGTTCTGGATCGTCCCCCCCATCTCGTCGAAACGGGCGCCCTTCTTTTCGCCGGCGCAGAGGTAAAAGGCGAGCAGGATCGACGCGGGGGCGTTGATCGTCATCGAGGTCGTGATCGCCGCCATGTCGATCCCGTCGAAGAGGACCTCCACGTCGCGCATCGAATCGATCGCCACGCCGCAGCGGCCGACCTCTCCTTCGGAACGAGGATGATCCGAGTCGTACCCCATGATCGTGGGCATGTCGAAGGCGACGGAGAGCCCGGTCTGCCCGTGCTCGAGGAGATAGTGGTAACGCCGGTTCGTGTCCCGCGGCGTCCCGAAGCCCGAGAACTGCCGCATCGTCCAGAACCGCCCCCGGTACATCGTGGGATACACGCCGCGCGTGAAGGGATACTCCCCGGGGAAGCCGAGGTCGCGGAGATAGTCGAGATCCGCTGCGTCCCCCGGCCCGTAGAGCGGCTCAACCGCCGCGCCGGAGACCGTCGTGAAATCGAGATCCTGCACGCCGCATTCGTTGAACGAGCTCTCGAAGCGCCGTTTCGCCTCGTCGAGCCGTGTTTGCTTTTCCTTGGCCATGCCTTGCGTTTCACCTCGTTTGTGCGGTGCGCCGCTCACAGCGCCGGGTCGCCGGCGACGAGCCCTTCGAGCTCGCGCACGAGCCGGTACGGAGAGAGCCTTCCGTCGCAAACCTCGTCCATTCTCCGATCGATGAGATCGCGCAGCCGGGCGTTTCCCCACACGCGGCGCTCCATCCGGTTCATGAAGGCGTCGCGCACGCGGGAGAAGAGGATGCGGCGCCGCTTGTCGCGGACGAGCCCCCTCTCCTCGAGATGCCTCCGGTGCTCTTCGATGCGCGCGCGCACCTCGTCGATGCCCGTTTCCTTCGTCGCCGAGGCGAGCACGACCGGCGGACGCCATCCTCCCTCGGGAACGTTCTTGATCCGCAGCGAGTCCTCGAGCTCGCGCGCGGCGCCGATGGCGTCGCGGTGGTCGGCCTTGTTCATGACGAAGACATCCCCGATTTCCATGAGACCGGCCTTCATCGCCTGAACGCCGTCCCCCGACTCGGGAACGAGGATCACGACGACGGTGTGCGCTTTTTCCGCGATCTCGAGCTCCGATTGCCCGACCCCCACCGTCTCGATGAGAATGAGATCCTTGCCGAACGCGTCGAGGAGGTCCGCCACCTCGTCCGTGCAGCTCGAAATGCCCCCGAGGCTCCCGCGGCTCGCGAGGCTGCGAACGAAAACGCCGGGATCGTCCGAGAGGCTCTGCATGCGGATCCGGTCGCCGAGAAGCGCCCCGCCGCTGAAGGGGCTCGTCGGATCGACCGCGATGACTCCGACCTTTTTCCCCTCCGCGCGCACGATGCGCGTCATGCGGTGGACGAGCGTGCTCTTCCCCGCTCCGGGGGGACCCGTGAAGCCGATCCGGTAGGCGCCCCGCGTCAGGGGAAATACGCCGTCCATGACCGCTTCGGCTCGGTCGCCGCCGTTCTCGACGATGGTGATGAGCCGCGCCGCGGCGGCGACTTCGCCCCTGCCGAGCCCTTCGAGAAGGCGTACGATATCCGGTTCGGCCGTCATGATCATCGTCTCAGTACTCTATCCCCTTGCGCGCCTCGGTCCCGGACCGGTAATGATGCTTGATCTCCCGCATCTCGGTCACGGTATCGGCGAGATCGATCATCTCCTTCGGGGCGTAGCGGCCGGTGAGAATGAGCTCGAGGCCCGGCGGCTTTCCCCTCATCAGGGCGAGCACCCGTTCGACATCGACGAGCCCGAAAGCGACGGCGACGTTGATCTCGTCGAGGATGAGGAGATCGAGGGAGTCATCCCCGGCGAGCTCCTCGGCCCGGCGCCATCCCCGCTCCGCGAGCTCCCGGTCCACGGGTTCCGGGCGCTTCGGATCGACGAACTCGTCCCTGCCGTGCTGCTCGATCGCAAAACCGGAAAGACGCGCGGCGGCGGCGAGCTCGCCGTAGAGGCGCCCCTTCATGAACTGAACGACCACGACGCGCTTTCCGTGGCCTACCGCCCGTAGAGCGGCCCCGAGTGCGGCGGTGGTTTTTCCTTTTCCGTCGCCCGTATAGAGCTGAATCGTTCCCTTTTCGAACCCGGCCATGCCGAACCTCTCGCCGTCGAGCGAACGCGCCCGCCGCCCCCGACCGGCGCCGATCCGTCTATAAACCTGTAAACCGTTGAAGCGTATATTAATCGCGCGGGTTTGTCAATGCCGCTTACGGCCCTCCGAGCGGAGGCCCTAGGTGGCGGTCTGATGCTCCACCGACTCCATGCCCTGCTCCCGCGCGAGGGGAAGCGTCACGAGGAAAACGGCGCCCTTTCCCTCCGCGCTCGTCACCGAGATCGCGCCGCCGTGATCCTTTACGATGCGTTGCGCGAAGGCGAGACCGAGCCCGGAACCTTCCTCCTTCGTCGTGTAAAACGGGGTGAATATCTTGTAGATCTGATCGGCGGGAATCCCCGCGCCGTTATCCGCTATTTGCGCCGAGACGGCGTTCCCCTCGTGCCACGTGCTCAAGCGGACGACTCCGCCGGCGCACATCGCCTCGATGGCGTTCTGAATGATGTTGAGAAACACCTCGTGGATCTTTACGACGTCGAACTGGCAGCGCGGCAGCTCGGGCGCGAAGCTCTTGAGGACGGTGATTCCACGTTCCTCGAAATCCCTCCGGAGGAGCTGGCAGTTGTCCTCGAGCACCTGATTCAAATCGCCCTCTTCCAGACGCAGCTCGCTCACCTTCGTTTGGAGCCCCTCGAGGTAGCGCTCGAGGCGCAGGGCCTCGTTCATGATGATCTCGAGCTTCTCGCGGTCGGCCCCCGTGATCTCCTTCGACTGGTAGAGGTTCCGGGCGAAACCGCCGATGGCGACGAGCGGATTCTTGATCTCGTGTATGACGGATGAGGTGAGCTCGCCGGAGATCGCGAGCCGCTCGGCCTTCATGATGCGCTCCTCGTACGCCTTGAGCTTGCGATAGGTCGCCTTGAGGCTCTCCACGTTTTTCTTGAGCGAATCCTTGAGCTGCGCCGCGCGGAGCGAGGTCGTGGCGTGGCTCACGATCATTTCGAGAAGGTGCGCGTCTTCGGCGGTGATCGCCTTGCCCGTGAAGATGTTGTCCACGAGCACCAGCCCGAGGCTGTCCTCGGCCGTCGCGATGGGGCAGATGCAAAAATCCTCGAGGCCGAGCGCGGCGGCGACGCACCGGTCCGCTTCGGAGGCGAGATCCCCCTTCTTCACGAAACGCACCTCGTGCATCCCCCGGATGATGACGCCGTCGAGATCGTTGATGGGGATCGCCAGATCCCCGGTCGTTTTCGTGAGGGGGCTCGTTCTGAGGGTGTGCAGCTTCTGCCCCTTGTTCACGAGCTTGTCGAGCGACAGGTTCTCGTCTTTCTCGAGAATCCGCCAGATGCTGTCCGCCTCTTCCGCCGACGAGGGTCCGAGAGCGTACCTGCCGCGCAGCAGGTCGAACTCCTGTCCGCGGAGGAACACGAAGGCTCGGTTGAAGCCGAGCCCCTGCTTGGCCGTGATGACGGTGAGAATGGCGAGCAAGATGTCCTCTTCCTTGTCGAGGTGGGCGATGATCTTGCTCACCTCGCCGAGGAGATTCATGAGCTTGCTCCGCCGGATCACCTCCATGTACAGATCCTCGACCTTCTTGGAGTACATGGAAGAGCGGACGAGCGCGTCCTCGAGCGTCTCGAGGAGCGTGATGTCCACCCAGCGACGCCCCTTCACCCGTTCCTTGAGCTGTTTGAAGAACGGGCATTTGAAGCAGCACTGGATGAGCTTTTCCTCGAGGCGCGGAAAGACGCGGTCGCCGCAGCGGTGCCCGGTGATCTCCCAGCACGGGGCGTTTTCCCGCCCATAGGCCGGGCAATCCTTCTTGTCGCAGGAGAGAAACTCCCAGCAGTTGTTGATCTTGCTCGAGTATTTGTTTTCCATCATCGACGCATACCCACTGCAACGCTACCACAGCGTCGAGAGATCCGTAAAGGGGTAATATCCCCCGGGCGGCGGCACGGCGGCTCGACGGTGCTTCACGATCTCCGCCCCGGGGTGTAGGCCGCCGGCGCTACCGGCGGTAATACGCCTTTATCGAACCCCACGTGGCGGGCGTGACCGCCAGAAGACAGCCGTTCTGCAAAGCGGGAGTCGGAAAACAGTTCGTTCCCGCCGGATCGCAGGTCGTCGTGCACGGGTTGAGCCCGTCGAAGGTGACCCAGACCGACGGCTGGTCGCACCGGCGGCCGATCGATCGGTCGTCCCTCGCGGCGACCTCGGCGAAGGTGAAGCCATCGGCGAGCACCGTATCGGTCCCGGCGATCCGGTACAGCGCCACGCGATCCCCCGTGTTGTTGAGACTGAGCCCGTAGACGGGGAAATCGTTCGCCTCCTCCCACGCTTTGGCGTCGCTCCCGTAGACGATCCGCACCGCTCCCGGATCGATCGTTCCCGCGAATCCGTACCGGAACACCCCCGGCCCCTCCGCGTCCGCCAGACGGTACGCGGAAAGATCGACGGGCGCCGCGCCGATGTTTCGTATCTCGATCCACTCGTCGTTGCGATAATCGGCCGTGCCGTCGCCGTCCCAATCGCGAGCGGGATCGGCGACGAACTCGTTCAAGACGATCTGTGCCGGTACCGGTGCGGGAAGCGCGCAGAGCGCGAGCGCGAAGAGCGCGGGATACAACAAAAAGCGGAATATATTCCTCATCATCGTCCTCCCTTCATCAACCCCGGAACACATTCCCGCGGGCGGGCTGCACGAGCCGCCGTGCCTCGCCGCCGAAAAAGACTCTATCACGGCGGCGCCCCGGAAATCCAGACCGAATTTCCGGGGCGCCGTTCTCCGTCGAGGGGCCGTCTACGGGCCCGAGCAACCGCTACCCTTTCATTTGATTTTTCGCGAAACCCGCCGCCACGAGCAGCCCGAGACCCATCCCGAGGGGGATGAGGCCGAACAGGCCGTTTCTCAGCCCCGCGTGCACGGATACCGAAATGATGATGCCGAGCGAGATGAAGGTGATGACGAGCCCCCAGCCGAGGAGCGCGAGAAAATGATCCGTTCGCCGGGCCGGGCCTTCGGGCTCGTCGGGGATCGCTATCCCCTTCTCCATCGCGATGATCCGCTCCTTGTGCTTGAGCTCTTCCTCTTTGCCGCGGTAGATGACGCCGAATATGGCGATCGTCATGCCGCCGAGGACGGCGATAATGGGAATGAGGACGGCCAGCGTTTCGGGTCGGACATCGAACATGACTCTCTCCTTTCGCTCCTGTGTCGCGGGGCCGCGTCGAACCTCGCGGCGGCCCTTCGTATCGTGAGACCGGCGATTCGCCCGAAAAGTTTCATGAGAATCACGCGCGGGAGGAATTCCTATCGCCCGCTCCCGGGGCGTGCGATAATCTTGAAACCTCGCGGGGGGTTCGCCGGTCAAACCGGCATGGAGGAATGCGTGCGGCAGCTGCCGGAGCACATCGTCATCGAGAGAGCCAGCCGCGGAGACGAGCGCGCCCTACGCCGCATCCTCGAGGAACACCACGCGCTCATCTACTCGGCCGTGTACGACGTGCTCCGGAACCGCGCGGAAGCGGAGGACGCCGTGCAGGGCGTTTTCATACGGATCTACCGCGGGCTTCCCGAATTCCGCGGATCGTCGAGGCTTTCGACCTGGATATACCGCGTCGCGCGGAACGAAGCCCTGAACGCCCTCGCCAAGCGCCGGACGGACTGCGTTCCGCTCGACGAATGCGCCGATCTCAGATCGCCGGCCGCGGCGCCCGACGAGAAGCTCGCCGGCGGCGACGCCGCCGAACTCCTCGACCGCGCGATGGAGCGCCTCGACGAGCCACAGCGGATCGCGCTCGAGCTCCGCTACCGGGCGGAGAAATCGTACGAGGAAATCGCCGATATCATGGATCTGCCGATCGGAACGGTGAGAACTCACCTTCACCGGGGAAAAATCAATCTGCGCCGGATGCTCGCGCGAGGCGCCGCGGGCGTACCCGTGAAAGGAAGCGACGACGTATGACGTGCCGGAACATCGAAGAGCTCATCCCGGCGTATCTCGAGAACGATCTCCCGGCGCCGGATCGCGAGGCGGTCGAGCGGCATCTCGCCTCCTGCGCCGCGTGCCGCCTCATCCTCGCGGAGTTCGAGAGTCTCGAGGGCGCCCTCGCCGGGCTCGCGGGCACGGTGCCCTCCTGGAGCCGGGCGCAGGCCCGCTTCGACCGGCGGTACGGCCGCGAGCGGCGCTACGCGCCGCTCCGCGTCCTTCTCGCGCCCCCCGCCCTCGCCGGCGTCGCGCTGGCCGCGGCCGGAGCGGCGCTCATCTCGCGCGGGCGCGAGATCACGGCGGCGCTCGAGCCCTTCGGCGCGATGGCCGCCGCGCGTTCGGCGGCGTTCGGCGACGCGGCCGCCCGCTTCCTCGATGCGCTCGCCGAGATGGATCCCGTTCTGCTCTCCGCTATCTACGGCCTCTCGGCGCTGGCCGTCATGCTGGGGAACATACGATTCGCCGTGCGGTGGGGAAAAAGATGACGGTCGGGGGGCTCAAGACCCGAGCTTATTCCGGAGGAGCTCGCCGGTGAGCTTGGGGTTGGCGGTGCCACGGCTCTTTTTCATAACCTGCCCGACGAAGAACCCGAGGAGCGCCGTCTTTCCGGCGCGGTAGCGGGCGGTTTCGTCGGGGCTTTCCGCGATCACCTCGTCGATCCATTGCTCGAGCGCGCCGCTGTCGCTCTCCTGCGCGAGCCCGAGGCGCTCAACGGCCTTCTCGGCGCCATCGCCCGATCGCGCCATTTCCTTGAAGACCTCGCGGGCCGCCGAGCCGCTCACGACGCTCTTCCTAACGAGCGCTATGAGCCCCGCGAGGCGCGGCGGATCGATCGGCGCGGCGAATCCGAAGGCCGCCTTCGGCGATGCCGTCCCTCCGGCGGGCCGCGTGGCGGCCGATTCGGACTTCATCTCCTCGAGCACCTCCCGCATGATCCAATTCGAGGCGAGCTTGGCGTCGGCCCCCGCGGCGACGACCGCCTCGAAATACTCGGCGAGACCCTTCTCGCCGCAGAGAACGCCCGCGTCGTACTGAGGGATCCCGTACCGTTCCCGCAGCCGCCGCTCCCGCTCGAGCGGCAGCTCGGGGAGCGAGCCCCGGAGCGATTCGATCCATCCCGCGTCCGCCACGAGCGGCGGGAGGTCCGGCTCGGGGAAATAGCGGTAGTCGTGCGCCTGCTCCTTGCTCCGCATGGGAACGAGACGCTTCGCGGCAGCGTCCCAGAGGTTCGTGACCTGCTCGATCCGTCCTCCCCCCGAGAGCGCTTCTATCTGCCGGTCGATTTCATAGCGGATGCCCATTTCGACCGCGCGGAACGAGTTGAGATTCTTTATTTCGGTTTTCGTGCCGAGAGCGGTCGCGCCGGTCCTCCGGACCGAGACGTTGACGTCGCAGCGAAGCGATCCCTCCTCCATGTTGCCGTCGCAGATCTCGAGATATCGGAGGATCCGTCTCAGCGTCGTGAGGTACTTCGACGCCTCCTCCGGGGAGCGGATCTCGGGACGGCTCACGATCTCGATGAGCGGCACGCCGCTGCGGTTGAAATCGACGAGGCTGCCCCCTCCGCCTTCGTGGAGAAGCTTTCCGGCGTCCTCCTCGAGATGGATCCGCTCGATGCCGACGCGGCGCGCGGAACCCTCGAGATCGAACTCTATGAATCCGTCCTCGCAGAGCGGCCTGTCGTACATCGATATCTGATAGTTCTTCGGACAATCGGGGTAAAAGTAGTTCTTGCGCGCGAAGACGCTCCTCTCCGCGATCCGGCAGCTCGTCGCGATTCCCATGCGGATCGCCATGGCGACCGCCTCGCGGTTCAGAACGGGGAGCGCTCCGGGAAGCCCGAGGCACACCGGACAGACGAGCGTGTTCGGCTCGGCGCCGAACGCGGCCGGACAGCCGCAGAAGATTTTGGTGCGCGTCACGAGCTGGGCGTGGACCTCGAGACCGATGACCGCCTCGTAACCCCTGTCGCTCACGCCGTCCGCCCCCCTCCCGCATCCGGCCCCGGAAAGCGCTCGCGGAACCGGAAGACCCGCTCGAGCCCATAGGCGCCGCGCAGCAGCACGCTCTCCTTCCCCCATCCCGCGAAAAGCTGCATGCCGATCGGAAGCCCGTCCGACGAAAGCGCCGCCGGCACCGAGATCGCCGGGAAGCCGGCGATATTGGCCGGCGTCGTGAAAATGTCGGAGAGGTACATCGCGATCGGATCGGCGAGCCGCTCGCCGAGCCTGAAGGCCGGCGTCGGCGAGGTCGGCAGCAGGACGAGATCGAATCTGCGAAAGACGTCCCCGAACTGCGAGCGGATGAGCGCTTGGACCCGCTGAGCCTTGGCGTAATACGCGTCGTAGTACCCCGACGACAGAACGAACGTGCCGAGCAGGATCCGGCGTTTGACCTCTTCTCCGAAACCTTCGCCCCGCGTTCGCTCGTACATCTCGCCGAGCGCCTCGCTCGCCGCACGGTAACCGTACCTCACGCCGTCGTAGCGGGCGAGGTTCGAGGAGGCCTCGGCGTTCGCCAGAACGTAGTAGGACGCGATCGAGGATTCCATGCCGGGAAGCTCGACCGTCTCCGGCTTCAAGCCATCGGCGGAAAGATCCGCGACGGTCCGCATCGCGACCTCGCGAACCTCCTCGTCCATCTCCCACCGGTCGATTCCCGCCGGAACGGCCACGCGGAGCCCTCCGAGACCCTTCTCGAGATCGGCCGCGAGGACCGGCGCCGGTTCCGAAAGGGTCGTCGAGTCGAGCGCGTCGTGCCCGGCGATCGCCTCCATGACGCGCGCCGCGTCCCGAACGTCCCTCGTCATCGGCCCGATCTGATCGAGGCTCGACGCGAAGGCCACGAGACCGTAGCGCGATACCCTCCCGTAGGTCCCCTTGAGCCCCGTTATGCCGCACAGGGCGGCCGGCTGGCGGATGGAGCCCCCCGTATCGGACCCGAGCGCGGCGAGCGCCATCCCCGCGGCGACTGCGGCCGCCGATCCGCCGCTCGATCCGCCCGGGGCCCGCCCCCCGTCCCAAGGATTCTTCGTGATCTGAAACGCCGAGTTCTCGCACGAGGAGCCCATCGCGAACTCGTCGAGGTTCGTCTTGCCGACGATCACGGCGCCGGCGCGCTTCAGGCGCTCCACCGCCGTGGCGTCGTAGGGCGGACGATACGTCTCGAGCATCTTCGAGGCGCACGTCGTCGGAACGCCGCGCGTGCAGATGTTGTCCTTGACGGCGACCGGGACGCCGTAGAGAAGGCGGCCGTCGTATCCGCCCTCGTCGAGCTCGCGGGCGCGCGAGAGGGCCTCCTCCTCGAACACGCGAAGAAAGGCCCGAATGGAGGGCTCGCCCGCCGCGATGCGGGCGAGGTACGCGTCGATGACCTCCCGAACGGAGATCTTCCTCCTCCGGTAGAGCCCGGCGAGCCCTTCGATGGAGTGTCCGAGAATATCCATGGCGTTTCCGCGATCCCCGCGGCGGCGCGTCAGCCGTCCTCCGTTTCGATGACCGGCGGAACTTCGAAGAATACGTCGCGTTTCCCGGGCGCCTCGGCTAGTATCTCCTCGCGCGGGAGGCACGGCCGCGGCTCGTCCGCGCGCAGGGGCGCCCCGTCTCTTCCCCCGCGCGAACCGTCCTCCGGCGCGTCGACGGCCTCGAGGCGCCGGACGAACTCGATAATGCGCGAAAGCTGCTCGCGCAGCTTCTCCCTCGATTCACCGCCGAGCTTCACGCGGGCGAGTCGTTCGATGTGTTCGAGATCCTTTTCCGTGAATTCCATTGCCGGCATCCTTTCCCCGTCCGGAAAGGCACACGCTACCAGCTACGGCGGGCCCTGTCAACATCGCCGGCCCGGGGGCTCAGGCGAAGCGAAAGGGCGCGTACGCCACGAGAAACTTCTTTTCGCCGTGGCCGGCGAAATAGACCGAGACCTTCATGTCCGCGCCGCTCCCCTCGACGGAGCGGACGACGCCCTCGCCGTAGGTCGGATGGAACACCGTCGCGCCCTTCCGGAAACGCCCCGTCCGGCCCTCTCCGGCCGGCTCGGCCGCGGTCTCCGCCGCAGAGCCGCGGGGTCCGACCGCCCGGAACGCCGACGAGATCTCCGGCACCCGCCGGCACACCCCGCCCCGCGCCGCGCGGCGCGGCTCCTCATCTTCCGCATCGAGCAGCGCCGCCGGAATCTCGCCGAGAAACCGCGACGGCTGGTTGACGATCCAGCTTCCGAAACGCATGCGGTTCGCGGCGGAAAAGAGAAAGAGACGCTCGCGGGCGCGCGTCATCCCGACGTAGAAGAGACGCCGCTCCTCCTCGATCTCGGCCGCGTCGTCGAAGCTCGAGTAGTGCGGCAGGAGGCCTTCCTCGATGCCGGTGATGATCACCGCCCGGTACTCGAGCCCCTTCGCGTTGTGGAGCGTCATGAGCGCGACGGTCTCCTCCTCCTTGAGATCGTCGAGAGCGCTCATGAGGGCGATCTCCTCGAGGAACGCGCCGAGACGCGCCTCCGGCGCCGAGGCGGAGAATCGCTGCGTCTCGACAAGGAGCTCATCGACGTTTTCGAGGCGCGTCTCCGCGGTTTTCGGATCCTCCCCGAGGTGCTCGCGGTACTTCGTTCTCTCGATCACCGCCGAGAGAACGTCGTGGGCGGTGCCGGTGGCCGCGATCACCTGGAGACCCGCTATGAGATCCGAGAACGCCGCGACCTTCGACCGCTGCGCGCTCGGGAGGCCGTCGAGAAACGCCGTCCGTCTCGTCGCGGCGAGACAGCTTCCGTCCCCCGCCGCGACCGCGATGCGTTCGATTGCGACGTCCCCGATCCCGCGCCGCGGCGCGTTGACGACGCGCTTGAAGTTGACGTTGTCGCTCGGATTGGCGACGAGCTTCAGGTAGCCGAGAAGATCGCGGATTTCCCGGCGCTCGTAGAACCGCACGCCGCCGATGATCTGGTACGGCAGGGCCCCCGTCCGCAGCGCCGACTCGATCGCCCGGGACTGCGCATGGGTGCGGTAGAGGACGGCGATTTCGCTCCTTCGGAGCCCCGCCCGCAGGAGGCCGACGATCGTATCGCGGACGCGGGCTCCCTCGTCCTCGTCGTCCTCGACGAAGACGAGCTTCGGCTTCTCGCCGGGCCCAAGCTTCGACCAGAGGCTCTTTCCCTTGCGGCCCTTGTTGCGGCTGATGAGATGATTCGCCGCCTCGAGGATTCCGTTCGTGGAGCGATAGTTCTCCTCGAGCCGGATGACGGTCGTTCCCTCGTACACGCGATCGAACTGGAGGATGTTGTCCACCGTGGCGCCGCGCCAGCCGTAGATCGCCTGATCGTCGTCGCCCACGACGAAGAGATTGCGGTGCTGCGAGGCGAATCCGTCGATCATGAGCATCTGAATCGTGCTCGTGTCCTGAAACTCGTCGACCAGCACGTAGCGAAACTGGCGCGCGTACCGTTCCTTGACGTGCGGATGGGCCATGAAGAGCTCCACGACGCGGGCGATGAGATCGTCGAAGTCGAGGGCGTTCGCGCGGTGCAGGCCCTTGCGGTATCCGTCGTAAATCCGCGCGTACCGCTCCCCCGCGAGATCGGCGGCCTGCCCGAGCGCCTCTTCGGGCGGCACGAGCCCGCATTTCCACCGGGATATGCGATCGCGCACGGCCGGCGGCGGATACTCGTCGACGCCCCAGCCGTTCGCCTTGATCGTCTCCTTGACGAGCGCGGTCGAATCGTCCTCGTCGTACACGGAGAAGTCATTCTTGAGACCGAGGTGCGACGCCTCGCGCCGGAGTATCTTGAGCCCGGTCGCGTGGAACGTGCCGATCCAGAACGGAAGCTCCCGAGCCCCGAGGAGCCGCTCGACGCGCGAGCGCATCTCCCCCGCCGCCTTGTTCGTGAACGTGAAGGCGAGAATGCGCTCCGGGGAGACGCCGCAGTCTCGGATGAGATGCGCGATGCGCTCCGTGAGGACGCGCGTCTTGCCGCTCCCGGCTCCCGCGAGCACGAGCACGGGGCCTTCGGTCTCCGCGACCGCCTGGCGCTGCTGCGGATTGAGCGTGTCCATGCGATTCACCGTTTGCTTCGGGGTAACCGGGCCGGGCCGCGCCGCTAGAACTGCGGCCCGAGGTAGAACTGAAATACGGATTCGCCCGTCTCGCTGAAATCGGTCGGCCATCCCCATTCGAAATTGAGAACGATATAGCCGAAGCGCATATGGAAGCCGGCTCCAAAATCGCTGTAAAACGGCACCCCGTTGAGCGTCCGGGGATCCACCAGCGGTAGCGCCTCGATGTAGCGATCGCGCCCCCACACCGCTCCCGAATCGACGAAGAACGATCCGCCGATGCCCGTGATCCCCCAGCGCCCCGGCCAGCCGAATATGACGGCGTCGAGGAGCGGGTAACGATATTCGAGCGTGAAGAGAAGCATGCGCGAGCCCGAGAACTGCAGGTAGTCGTACCCGCGCATCGTCGTCGGTCCGCCGAGGAAGAAAACGCGCCCGTCGTCGCCCGAGCTCGTGGCGCCCATGCTCCGGAACACGAGGTAGTTCCGGTAGAAGAGCGGCTGATATTTCCGGAAATCGTAGTACGCCGAAAAGCGGTCGATCATGTCGCCCGAGATGGGAACGGCCTGCGAGACGCTCGCGAGCCAGCGGGATCCGATCACCGGGCCGAACTCGCCCCAGTACGCGGAATCGTGCACGAGGGAGAGCGCCGGCTGGAGGACGTACCGCGTCGATTTCTCGGGCACCGTGTAGGCGTATATTCCGTCCTGCACCTCGTAGATGCCGAAGAACTCGCGCTCGGAAACGAAACCCTCGAGCTCGAGATCGAGCCGCGTGAAGGTCGAGAGCGGGTAGCTCACGAGGCCGGAAACGCCGTAGTTGCGCTCGGTGAACATGCGGTAATCCTGGAAGGTCTCCCCGATGGACGACACGCGCGAGTTGAGGTAATTCTTGTACTGGAAGACGCCGACGGCGTAATCGAGCCGTTTCTTGAGATAGTAGTAGCTGACCTGAATGTCGCTGTCCTCGATCGACTGATAGATGTTGAACGCGATGAAGAGATGGTGGTCGCCCAGAAGATCGCTGAAGGCGATCTGGTTCATGAGCCCGAATCCGTACCCGGAGAAGAAATAGACGCTCCCTACGTTTCCGATGTAGTCGGGCGCGAGCTTCAGCCGGTACGGCTGTATCGAGCCGACTTCGCTCGCCACGCGCCGCCGGATCGCCTCGAGCGTGTCGGGATCGATGTTGTCCTTCGAGTCCTCGTCCACGACGACGGTGGGAGGCTCCTCCTCGACGCCGAAGCCCGCGAGCCTGCGCGAGGGCGGCTCGGCGAGCGCGGAAGCGTCCGCTTCGAGCGTCGCGGATGCGCGGATTTCCCCGGTCCCCATCGTGTCGACGCGCGAGTCCCCGGCCTCGGGCGCACCGGCGCCGGCGATCTCGACGGGCTCCCGAGCGGCGGCCGACGTGTCCGCTTCGGCCGGCGGCGCGGCGTCCGCCGCGAGCTGCGGCCCGCCGGTCGAGAATGCTTCCCTCGACTTGCGCCCGAACTCGTCCATCATGAAGAGATCGAACCCGGCCTGGCTGAAGGAGCTCATCACGAGGCGATCCTTCGAGGGCGAATACGAGAACGAAAAGACGCCCCCCAGCACGTCCGTGAACCGGTAATAGCTCCCCCTCTCGACGCTGCCGCGGTACAGGTTGCTGATCCCGATTTCGTCGGAGGTGAAGAGCAGCTCCTCGCCTCCGGGCAGAATCGACGGATTCGCGTCGTCGCCCGGGGTCCGGATGAGGAGACGCCGTTCCTTCGTCCCGCAATCGACGCTCCAGATATCGGCGTCGACTGAATCGATCCCCCCGGCGGCGGCGAAATCGATCGGCGGGAGCCTCAGTGTCCCCGCGCTGTCCGCCTCGAACGACGGCTGGATCGTCGGCGAAGCCGAGCGCGAGTAGGCGATCCTCGTTCCGTCGGGGAACCACGCGGGCGTCGACTCGTCGGCGGGGTCGTCCGTGATCCTCTCGAGCTCGCCCGTCGCGACGCGGTAGAGATAGAGATCCACGACCCCCCTCAGCACGCCGACGAGAGCGATCGCCTCGCCGTCCGGAGACCACGCGGGGCTCTGGAAGAAATCGAGCGGGAGCCGAATCTCGGCGACGACCTTTCCCCGAGGAACGGTCGCGATGAAGAGCCGGTCGAACCCGCCGGACTTGGCGACGAACGCGATGCGCGACCCGTCCGGGCTATAGGTGAGGCTCGAGTTCATGCTGCGGATCGATTCGAAGCGCGCGGTCATCATCCCCGTGACGAGCCGCTTCTCGACCTTGCCGGTGAGGGCGTTCATGAGGTAGATGCCGTCGAGACCCTTGCGGTCCGAAAAGTACACGAGCCGCTCGCCGTCCGGGGAGAACGCCGGTTTCGTGTTCATGTAATGGTGCTGCTTGACGTGATCGGTGAGGCGCCGCCCGTAGATCTCGGGCTCCTTCTTGTCCGCGTACAGCGGCCAGTAACGCTTCCGGATCGATTTCTTCCAGTCGCGGCTGAGCTCCGCCTGCGTGACGCCGAGGGAATTCTGGATCGCCCCGGCGAGCGATCCGCCGCGAAGCCCTTCGAGAATCTCCATGACCTTGCCGGGGCCGTACGTCTCGTTGAGATAGCGAATACCTGCCTGGCCGGCCTTGTAGGCCATGTATCCTCCGGCGTATTCCAGCTCGGGCAGGTAATCGAACACCGCCGCGTCCCGCATGAACATCTCGCCGCTCCCCTCCCACCCGACCGAGTAGTACTCGGCGAGGCCCTCGGCGAACCAGAGGGGAACGGCGAAGAGGCGGCCGCGCGAGAACACCGATTTGAGGAGGTTCCCGTACACGATGTCGAAGGTGAATATGTGCACGAGCTCGTGAACGGCCGTGGCGGCGTATCCACTACCCGAGCCGGTGAAATAAATCACGATGCGGCGGCGCGTCGGCTCGCTGAACGCGAGCACGCCCTCGGGCAGAAGCGACCACGTGACGTTCGTCTGCTGGAAGTCGGACTGGCTTCCGTAGACGATCACGGGAATCCGCCAGGCGATTTGGTGCGAGAAATCCCTCGACAGCTTCTCGTAGCCGTGCTCGAGGACGAAGCCCGTCCTCGCCGCGAGATCGCCGTATCCCTCCGAGAAATGAACGTCGAAATGCGGCGTTCGGAGTATCCGCCAATCGTGGTCGCGGTACTGTATCTTGTTCTTTCCGAACCAGCCCGTTTGGGCCCCGGCCGGAGGCGGCGCGAGCGCCAGCGCGAGCGCGACGACCGCCGCCGCCGCGGCGAGGCGCGCCGGCGCGCCGGCCCGCCCTCCCGTTTCACGTTTCACGCGGCGATTCGTCATGGCTATAACTTCGCTCTTGCGCCCCTTCCCGGCAAGCACATTTGGCGCTAAAATTCCCATCGCAGCTTCACGTCGACGTTGATCTCGTCCGATGTGTTCGAGCTTTTTCCGGACAGCACCTGCTCCGAGTACCGGATGAGCTGCGAGCGGAGCAGGATGAGGTCGCTCAGGCGATACTCCACCTCGAACTCGCGGGCGGTCGATATCGAGAGCGCCTGTTTGTATTTCACGTAGAGGCCCTGCGAGAGATACTTGCCGACGGCGATCTTCGTGTCCGTCCAGCCGGCGGTCCCCGACTCGGATGACGCGCTCGCGGGGGATTCGAGCTCGATCGTCACTCCCTGCATCTGGGCGTTCAGCACGCGCTCGAGGTAATTCGTCGCGAGGTTCTGCGCTGTTCCGCGGGCGTTCCAGCTCGCGCCGGCGTCCCCCTCGCCGTCGACGACGCCGCCGCCGAGCATCACCCAGATGTCCGTCTCGCTGTATCCGGCGTCCTCGTGGGAGAGCGTGAGCCGCGGCTCCTGATCGTCCTGGTGCCACGCGATCGTGAGATAGATCCGGCGCCCTTCGGGATCCCTCGTTTCCGCCTCGATGTCCACGACGGGCCGCGCGCTTCCGGCGACGATGAACCGGAACTGGCCGGAGCGCATGTTGAACTTATTGTTGTACAGATTGTACCATCCACGGACGAGATCGATATCCCCTCGAAAATACGTGCCGCCCCGGTCGTGATGCAACGTGACGTCGCCCCGGAGCTCGATCTGGGCGTCGTCGGTCCTGACCCTCGTTTCCCCGGGGATATGCAGATCCACGGCGGCGACGAACGAGGGGGCGGCGATCGTCGGCCCGCCGTCCCCCGATCCGATCTTCGCGGTGTCGTAATAAATATCCGCCCGGTCGACGGTGCAGGCGCCCGTGACGTTCGGAACGATCCGGCCGTCGACCGAGGCCGTCGTCGCGCGAAGGGTTCCCGTGACGACGGCCGTCATGTCGGCGAAACTCTCGATGGTGAAGCGGGAGAGCTTCGCCGAGAGATCGTACCGGGCAGGCTTCCACCCGCTGAGCGCTATCGTGCCGCCGGCGCTCACGCTTCCCTTCTTGCCCCGCTTGGCGTCGAGCCGGGCGATCGTGACAAGCGAGTCGGCGATGCCGATCGACGCGTTGAGCGCCGTGTATCGCTCCTCCATGCCCGCGATCCTGAGGCTCGCGTCCCTGATCGTCGCCTCGCCGGTGAGATGCGGATCGTCCACGGTTCCCGTCACGCCGAATTTCACCGCGTATCGCCCCGACGCCTCCGCGACGCGGTTCGTGAGCGAAAGCACTTCGGCGAAATCCCCTTCGGGAATATCCACGGCGAGCGAGAGCGACCGGGTTCGATCGAGCGAGTAGAGAAAGGAGGCCGGAGCCACGGGGAAGCTCCCCCGGAAGCTTCCCCGGTGCTCGCTCGAAAGGACGAGGATCCCTTCGGCCTCGATGGAACGCCGGTCGAGCCGCAGCTCACAGTCGATTTCGGGGACCGACAGGGATCCCCTCGCGAGGTCGCGAACCGCCCCCCTGAACTCGACGATCGGATGCACGAGAGAGTCGCGAACCGAGAGCACGCCGTCGAGCCGCCCGGCGGTGATGCCCGGCACGCGGGCGAGCGACAGAAGCGGCGCCGCCTTGAGGTCGCTGCAAACCGCTTCGAGGGAAACGACCGCCGACGCCGTCGCTTCACGGCGTCCCCGCAGCGCGTCGCGGAAGGAAACGCCCGCGATCTCCCCGTCGAGGGACAGGCCTCCCGACGGCGAGGCGATCTCGAGCGAATCTATCCTGAGGCGCCCCGCGCCGTAGGAAGCGATGAGCCTCGCCGCGTCGACGGCGAAGGTATCGACCCGCCCGTCCTCGAGCTCGCACCGCACGGAGAGGGCGGGATCGGAGAGCGGCCCCGCGCAGGTCGCCGCCCCCCGGATGCGTCCATCGAGCGGGAGCGGCGCGATACCCGCCCGGCCCAGCAGCCCGAGCGTCAGACGGTCGAACCGGACCGTTCCGTCGAGCGTTTCCCCGCCGAAACCCCAAGCGAGATCCGCGATAACGGCCCCCTCGCGCGAGTGAAACTGCACGTCCTCGAAGCGCGCGGTGTCTCCGGCGATCGCGATCGTCCGTCCGCCCGCCGCTACCCATCGCTCTCCGAGAGCGCCGAGCTCGCAATCGCCGATGCGGATCGTCGCCCCGTCCCGCTCGTTCCCGATGTCCGCCGTCATCGACGCCGAGAGATCGCGGCCGGCGAGGGACAGATTCTTGATGCGCGTGAGCGGATCCTCATATTCGAGCGAGAGGGCGAGACTGTCGAAAGCGAACGGCCCGACGCGGTAGAGCAGCCCGTCGACGTCGCAGAGCACGCGGTAGCGCTCCCGCTTCTCGATGGCGAGCCTGACGGCCCCCGTCGAGAGCAGCGTCCCGTAGTACTCGAAGTCGCGGGCCTCCCCGCTCATCCGCAGATCGAACTCGTCGAAGGTCCCCTCCACGATGCCGTTGAGGCTCGCGTCCGTGCGATAGGGCTCGATGTCGAAATACGCGAAGAGCGGCGACGTGCTCTCGACCTCCGCGTTCATGATGAACGAGATCGTTTCGCCGTCGAAGATGAATCCATTCGCCGAAACCCGGTGCTCCGGATGCGACAGATCGATCTCCGCGAACCGGAGCGTGTCGGCTCCGTACGATCCTCGAACCCACGCCTCCGCGAACGGCACGCCTCTGAACTGCCCGCCTCCGAGGTCGAGCATGAACGAGGCGTCGAGCGGATCGAGCCGGCAGGAAACGTCGACCGCGCCGGTGAAATCAGAGGCGGGCAGATCCGCGCCGGGCAGGAATCCCCGGCTGATGTCGAGATGCTCCACGTCGAGGGCGAGCTCGACCGTTCGGGGCGCCTCGATACCGACGCTGCCACGCCCCGAAAGCAGGGCGCCGTTCACGCGGCCGCTCACGTCGGCGATTTCGATCGTTCCCCCGTCCCGCATCGCGTCGAACCGGAATTCCTCGAGCGCGTACCCGCGCACGGCGCCGTCGGCGACGCCCCACACGCGGAGCCGCTCCGGCGGGCCCACGAGCGTGAACACGCCCTCGACCTCCCCCCATCCTCCGCCTTCGCGGCCCGCGAGACGCGCGATCTCGTCGATGTCGAGCGGCGCGGCGCGCGCGACGACGTTGATGAGCCGCCCGTCCTCGACCACGCTCCCGTCGAGCACGAGGAAAGACTGCTCGAGCGATACGGCGAGGCTGTCGAGGAGATACTTCGTGCTCGTCGCCTCTCCCGATCCGCCCCGAGCGCGCACGCGGGTATACCCGAACTCTCCCGAAAGGCTTCGAACCACGAATCTCCGGGAGGATTCCACGGCCGATCCGCGCGACAGCGCGATGCGCACGCCTTCCGCCCCGGAGCGCATCGATCCCGAGAGATTGACCTCCGCGACGTCCATCCCCTCCCCGTCCCCGCGGACCGCGAGCGATCCGTCGTGTATGGAAAAGCGCTCGATCCCGTACGTCGAGAAACCGCCCGATCCGAACGACGGAAGGACGTACCGCCCGGTCGAATCGGCGGCGAGCCGCAGCACCGGATTCACGATGATGATCTCGTCCACCCGGTGCCCCGCCCCGAGGGCGGAACCGATCGAGAACCGGCAGGTCACCTCGTCGGCCCGAAACAGCTCGAAGGCGCTCGCGGCGCCCCCCCGGTAGGTGATGCGGAGATTTCGCAGCGTGACGTCGCGAACGATGCTCCCCTCGAAATTGTCGATGGAGACGGTGAACGGCTGCCCCCCAAACAGATGTTTGGTGACGAGCCTGCCGGCCGCCCCGGCGAAGAAATCGGTCCTCAGAAAGAGGTACGAGACGACGATGATCGCCAGCAGAACGCCGAGCGCGAGCGATACCCACGACATCGCCCGCCGCCCTCTGCTCGCCCTCTGCTCCATTCCCTCGCTCCCCGCTCCGTCAGAAAATCTGTCCGAGGCTGATGTGAACGCGGTAGTCGTAATCCATGTCGGCCGTTCTGCGCAGCGGAAATCCGACGTCGAGGCGGATCGGCCCCACGGGGGTGTTGTACCGGATCCCCGCCCCCGCGCCGAGCATATATTCTTCCGGCGACGCGTCCCTCGTGCCGATCGTCCGGAGATCGCCGAACGTGACCGCCTCCGTGCTCTCCCAGACGTTGCCGCCGTCGAGAAAGAGCGCTCCCCCGAAATTCCAGCGGCTCAGATACGGGAGATCGAAGCGAATCTCCGCGTTCGTGATGATTTGAACGCCTCCTCCGAGCGCGTCTCCGCGGTCGCTCAGGAGACCGAGACTGTTCTCGCGGTAGCCGCGAACCGAGTTGCCCCCGCCCGCGTAGAACCGCCGCTCGACCGGCAGCCCCGCTTCCTTCGAATCCCCGAAGGCCGCCGCGTATCCGGCCCGCACGCGCCACGCCCAGACGGCGGTCCGCCCGATGCGGGCGTAGCGCTGCGCCGCCCCGACGACCGAGTAATCGTTGTCCTCGCCGCCCAAGGCGCCGCCCGCCACGCTCCCCTCGGCGATATAATAGCTGCCCTGGCGCGGATTGAAATAATAATCCCGCGCGTCGCGCATGAAGTTCGCGCCCAGGGCGCGGCGGCGCGACCGGGAATCCTCGACGTCGATGCCGCTCCGCTCGATGTCCTCGAGAGAGTAGCGAACGAGACCCGACATCTTCCGCGTGAACCGCCGCGAGAGGCTCGCCGCGAATCCCTGATCGACGACGATGTTCGGCTCGACGGTGGCGTCGCGCTCGTAGAAGGCCCCGAGGGCGAAGGTGTTTCCCGTCGAGAATACGCGCGGAAACTGGATCTGCCCGTCGTTGCGGATGTACTTGCTGCGCAGATCGATCTCCTCGAGGGAGTACTCGTTGTCCGGAAAGAGCTGGAAGGAGTACTGCGTCTTGAGGGAGAACGCGTAGCCGCGGCCGAGAATGTTTCTCTGTCCCCATTCGCCGAACACTCTGCTTCCGTAAACGTTGCCGATGCCGAACCCGGCCTCCACGTATCCCTTCTTCCGCTCCCGCAACCGCACGACGAGATCGACCACCCGGGCGTCGAGATCGATCGAATCGGGCTCGATGTCGACCGAGTTGAAGTACCCCGTGTCGTAGAGGTTCTGCTTGCTCTCGAGAATCCGTTTCGCCTCGAACGGCCGGCCGCTCCGGAAGGTGAGCTCGCGCCTGATGAGGCGCTCCTGCACGCCGGTCGCGCCGGTGATTCGAATGCCGCGCACGTCGACCGGCTTTCCCGGAGAGATCTCCCACACCAGATGCGCCATCAGGGAATCGACGCGCGCATCGCACCCGATATTCGAACCGAGGTACCCGCGCGCGAAAAACGTGCCGAGGAGGGTGTACCGGTCGGACTCGATCAAACCGGGGTTGTACGGACGGCCCTCGATCAGCTTCAAGCCCGTACGGAGATCGCTCTCGCCGATCACGTCCTGGCCGGCGAAATCGACCCCGGCGACGAGCGTCTGCGGCCCCTCGGTCACGAAGAGCCGGATCCTCACCGTGTTCGATCCCTCGCTCGCAATCACCGTGTCCACCGACACGGCGGCATCGAAGAATCCGTTCGTCCGGTAGAACGACTCGAGCGACCTGACGTCGCGCCGCAGAATGTCGGCCCGGTAGCGGGGCCCGCCCCAGAGGTGGTAGAAGCGAGCCTGCTTCGTGCGCATGCGGGCGCGGAGCGTCCCGTCCTCGAAGGATCGGTTGCCGAGGATCTCGATGCGCTTCACGACGGGAAGCTTCCGGTCGAGGTCGGCCGCCCGTACGGCGGGCGCCAGCAGCGCGCACGCGACCCACGCCGCGGCCGCCCCCCGTCCCAAGGTCGAGCGGAGGCGTCTCATACCGGTTGACAACCCCGGAGCGGGCATGTACCGTTTTTCACCGATGAGCTCCATGCTTGATACGACGCGGTCTCGGAAGCCGCCCTCCCGCGGAGGAAGCGGAGCGCGCATGAAAATGCGGGCGCTTTGGCCGCTCATGGCCGCGCTCGCCCTCCTCGTGTGTGCCTGCCAGAGCTCCGACCCCGTCCAGGCGGAAAAGGATAGAACCCTCACGCCGGACGAGCGATATCTCGTTGAGTATTATATGAAAATCATCGAATTTGAGAAACAACAGTTCGACGGCGAGGCCCTCCGCCTCGAGAAAAAAATGGAGCTCGAGAAGGAGTTCGACCTCGAGCGGGTCCGCCGCGTCGTCGCTTCGCTCGAGAAAGAACCTGAACGATGGCTCGCAATCTACAACCGAATCAACGAATTACAGGTTCGTTCGCTGCAGGAGCCTACCGAACCACGTTGAATATATCCACCGTCAGTACGAACACCATCAGCAGAATGAGAATCACGAACCCGATCTGCCCGAGCGCCTGCTGAGCGCGTTTGCCGATCCTCCTCCTCGTCACGAGCTCGATGAACGCGAGAACGACGTGCCCGCCGTCGAACGGCAGTATGGGCAGCAGATTGAAGATCGCGAGATTGAGCGAGAAGAAAGCGAGGAAGTAGACGAGGTAGTTGAACCCCCACCGTATCATGTCCCCCGCCATCAGGCCGACGCGGAGGGGACCGCCGACGGCCCGCAGCGTCGCCTTGCCCGTGAAGAGCTTGTACAGGAAATCGATGATGTCCCCGAAGAGATTCGCGAAGGCCCGCCAGCCGTAGAGCGCCGATTCGGCGAACGATATCCGGACCTTGGCGTAGTAGGGGCCGACCCCGATCTGGCCCTCCTCGACGACATCGAGCCGTTCTCCCTCGGCCGCCGCCTCCGTCCCCACCGGCGTAATGGCCGCCGTCCGCACCTCCCCGTCGTACTCCCAGGTGAACCGCATCGGCGCTCCGATATTCGGTTTGATCATCCGTTCGAGATCCGCGAACCTCGTGACGGCCGTATCGTTGACCGAGAGAATGAGGGCCCCCGAACGAAGGCCCGCCTTGTCCGCAGGGCCGCCCTTCTTGACGTCGCCGATCCGGGACTCCAGATAGGTCTCGATGCCGATGCGATAGCTCCCCGTCTCCCCGTCGCAGCGCGGAGTCGCGGTGATCACGAGCGTGTCGGCGCCGCGGAGAACCGTGTATCTCGTCGGCGTATCCTTTCGCCGCGCCGCGATCTTCTCGATCTGCAGCCAGTAGCGTATCGGCTCGCCCTCGAGTCCGACGATCCGGTCTCCTACCTGAAAACCGGCCTGCGCGGCGACTCCGGCGCTGTCGATTCCGCTGATCGCCGTGTTCGGGTTCACGTAAATCCCCTCGATGTAGAGGCCGAATACGTACACGAGGAGCGCGAGAATAAAGTTCATCATCGGCCCCGCGAGCACCACGGACATGCGGCCGAGAGCGGGCCGGTTGCGGTACATCCGCTCGGGCGGCACGACGACGCCTCCGGGCAGATCCTCCCCTTCTCCCTCCCCGTCGCCGGGCTCTCCCGCGAACTTCACGTATCCCCCGAAGGGAAGGGCGCTCAGCGCGTACTCGGTCTCCCCGACTCTCTTCTTCAGGAGCTTCGGTCCGAATCCGAAGGAGAAGGTGATCACGTAGATGCGATTGAGCTTGGCGACGACGAAATGCCCGAGCTCGTGCACCAAAACGACGATGCTCAGAACGAAGAAGAAAGCAGCGAAGGTGAGCAGCATGAATCCTCCATCATGTCGATCGTGGCGCCGCAGCCTCGCGGTGCCGGCGCGCGAGATACTCGCGCGTCCAGCGGTCCGCCGCGAGAACGTCTTCGATGTCGCGGAGCGTCCGGCGTTCATGGGCGCCGAGAGCTTCCTCGATCCATGAAACAACGGCGAGAAATCCGATCCGCCCCGCGAGAAAGGCCTCGACGGCCACTTCGTCCGCCGCGTTCAGCACGGCGGGCGCCGTGCCGCCCTGCGACGCCGCCGCGCGGGCGAGCGCGAAGGCCGGATACTCGTCCGGCCGAAGCGGCCGGAACTCGAGGCGCCCGAGATCCTCGACGCCGATGGATCGCCATGGATAGGGCCGCATCTCGGGATGGTGCAGCGCGCTCATGATCGGCAGCCTCATATCGGCCGGCGCCAGGTGCGCGATGAGCGAGCCGTCCCGCAGCCGCAGGAACGAGTGAACGATCGACTGCGGGTGCACCATGACCTCGATCGCCTCGTACGGAAACCCGAAGAGCCAGTGGGCCTCGATCACCTCGAGCCCCTTGTTGAGCAGCGTCGCGGAGTCGACCGTGACCTTCGGCCCCATTCTCCACGTCGGATGCTCGAGCACCTCCGCGACGGTGACGCCGGCGAGATCCTCGAACCGCCGCGTGCGGAACGGCCCCCCGGAGGCGGTCAGAATGATCTCGACCGTGTCCCGCCGGTGGCCGCGCAGCATGCGCGCGAGGCTGAAATGCTCGCTGTCCACCGGAATGATGCGATCCGGCTCCTCGCCGGCGAGCCTCGCGACGAGCTCTCCCGCGGCCACGAGCGTTTCCTTGTTCGCGAGCGCGACGCGGCAGCCGAGCTCGAGGGCGAGCACGGTCGGCACGAGCCCCGAGATCCCGACGAGGGCGTTGACGACGACGTCGGGGCGCGTCTCGCGAAGCATCGTCTCGATCCCCGCCTCGCCGTAACCGGCGGAGCGCGCCGCGAGCGGCCCGCTCCGATCGACCATCGCGTCGACCGAGGAAGCGTCCCGCAGAGTGAACCGCGCCTCGGGGAAGAGCGCCAGCTGCCCGCGGAGCTCCGCCACGTTCTCGCCGGCGGCGAGCGCCACGACCGCGAACTCGTCCCGCGCCCGGTCGAGGATCTCGAGCGTCGAGCGTCCGATCGAGCCCGTCGAGCCGAGAATGGCGACTCTTTTCATTTCCGCGTCTCCCCGCGGCGGCGACCCTACCGCGCGAACAGCAGATACTTGAATACGTAATAAACGAACGGCGCCGTAAAGAGAAGGGAATCGAAGCGGTCGAGCACGCCGCCGTGCCCGGGAATCGTTTGAGAGGCGTCCTTGATCTTCGCGTCGCGCTTGATCATCGACTCGCAGAGATCCCCGAGCTGACCGAGCGCCGAGCCTCCGAGGGCGAGCCCGACCGCCGCCGCCGCGGTGAGATAGGGCGCCACGAGAGCGCGGGCGATGAAGACGCCCACGAGCGCGGCGGCGACCCCGCCCACGACACCCTCGAGCGTCTTGCCCGGCGAGATCAGCGGAAAGAGCTGACGCCGGCCGAACGTGCTGCCGATGAGATAGGCCCCCGTGTCGTAGCACCACGTTACGACGAACGCCACCGTGACGAACGAGAAGCCGAGCGAGTAGTCGAGCCCCCGCAGGTGCGGGAGCTCGCGGATGAGAATGAGATGGCTGCCGAGCCACGCCACGTAGAACACGCCGAAGACCGTCACCGAGATGTGATAGACGGCGAGCCCCCGCTCCCGGCGCGCGAGCTCGAGCACCATGACGCCGATGAAGATGACGCTGAGGAATACGTTCGCGTATACGCCCTGCTGGAAAAACACGTACCAGGAGAGGGCGAGGCCCCCGAGGATTCCCATCGCTTTGTACGGGCGCAGCCCCTTCGCCTCCATCATCCGGTAGAACTCCCAGAGCCCCACGAGGATCATGATGTCGATGAGGGCGAGAAAATAGTAGCCGCCCCGTCTCGCAATAATGAACAGACAGGGCAGGAAGAGCACCGAGGCGAGAATCCGTTTCACGAGGGCGTCCGGACGCCGGAAGCGCCGCGCGGCTTCGCGCTGGTCACCGCTCATGATTCCCGTCCTTGAGCCCGCCGAACCGGCGCTCCCGTCCGAGATACTCGCGGACGGCGTCGAGAAAATCGCGCTCGCGGAAATCGGGCCAGAGAACGTCCGTCACGACGATCTCAGTGTACGCGAGCTGCCAGAGATAGAAATTGCTGATCCGCATCTCCCCGCTCGTTCTGATGAGCAGATCGGGGTCGGGAAGGGACGGCTCGTAGAGGTACCGCCGGAAGGCGTCTTCGTCGACGCTCGCGGGATCGATCCGGCCGGCCGCGCCGTCCGCGGCGATACGCCTCGCAGCGTCGACGATCTCGGCCCGCCCGCCGTAGCTGAGACAGAGGTTCAGGACCATTCCCCCGTTGCTGGACAACCGGCCGATCGTTTCGCGCAGCGCCGCGAGGGTTTTTTTCGGCAGCATGTCGAGGCGCCCGATGGCGGCGAGTCTGATGTCGTTCTCCCGCAACTCGAGATACTCCGAAGCGAGCACCTCGGTCAGGAAGCGCATGAGCCCCGCGACCTCGAGCCGCGGCCGCCGCCAGTTCTCGAGCGAGAAGGTGTAGAGCGAGAGCGTGCCCACGCCGAGCCTCGCCGCGCAGCGTATGGTCGCGCGCACCGCCTCGATGCCGGCCCGGTGCCCCGCCAGCCTCGGCAGATGGCGTTTCCTCGCCCACCGTCCGTTGCCGTCCATGATGACGGCGACGTGCCCCGGCAAGCGGGGATGCCCGCGGAGCTCCGCGATGTCGCGATCGAGATTTCGCTTCATGAAGCCGTCCCCGCAGCGGCGCCCCGAACGCGCGTCCTAGACGGACATGATCTCTTTTTCTTTCGCCGCGAACGCCTTGTCGAGCTCTTCCGAACGCTTGTCGGTGAGGTCCTGAATCTCTTTCTGCGCGCGGTGCATGATGTCCTCGGAGATCACGTGCTCCTTCTCGAGCTTCTTCACCTTTTCGATCGTATCGCGACGGACGTTGCGGATCGCGACCTTGGCTTCCTCAACGAGGTGCTTGACGGCCTTGACGAGCTCCCGCCGCCGCTCCTCGGTGAGGGGCGGAATGGGGATGCGGATAAACACGCCGTCGCTCTGCGGGTTGAGCCCGAGATTCGCCGTCTGAATCGCCTTGACGATCTCGCCGACGAGCGGCTTCTCCCACGGCTGGACGGTAATGAGCTTCGGATCGGGCACGGCGACGTTCGCGATCTGTTTCAGGGGAACCTTGTTGCCGTAGTAGTCGACCTTGATGCCGTCGAGAAGCGCCGGTGAGGCCTTTCCCGTGCGGATCGTGACGAACTCGCCCTCGAGCTTCTGAAACGTCGCCTTCATGTGGCTGTCGGCGGTCTGAACGAGCGTCTTTACCTGTTCCATCGTACCAACCTCCTCACGCGACTATCGTGCCGAGTCGCTTTCCCTCGAGCACCTTCGTGAGATTGCCCTTCTTGAGAATGTTGAAGACCACGATCGGAATGCCGTTTTCGCGGCAGAGAGCGACGGCCGTGGCGTCCATGACCCGCAGATCGTCCCGCAGCACGTCGATGTATCCGAGGCGCGGAATGAGCTTGGCCCGGGGATCGGCGACCGGATCGCTCGTGTAGATCCCGTCGACCTTCGTTCCCTTGAGAAGCGCCTCCGCCTTGATTTCGACGGCCCGCAGGGCGGCGGCCGTATCGGTCGTGAAATAGGGATTGCCCGTGCCCCCCGCGAAAATCACGAGCCTCCCGTTTTCGAGATGGTCGAGCGCCCGCCGCCGGATGTACGGCTCCGCGAACTGCTCCATCGCGATGGCCGTCATGACGTGCGCTTCGATGTCCGCGCGCTCGAGCGCCGACTGGAGCGCCATGGCGTTGATGATCGTGCCGAGCATCCCCATGCTGTCGGCCGCCACGCGGTCGATCCCCCGCTCGCTCGCCCGGTAGCCGCGCAGGATGTTGCCGCCGCCGATCACGACCGCGACCTCGCAGCCCGCCTTGACCGCTTCCTTGAGCTCGGCGGCGAACGCGTCGACGCGATCGAAATCGATGCTCGCGTCGGCGCCGCCGAGCACCTCGCCGCTCACCTTGAGCAGGAGCCGCCGGTACTTGAGCTCCCGTTTCACGAGTCGCCACCTCCCCGCCATCCGGCTCCGCCGCGTCCCGCGAGAGCGGCCGGATGACAAAAGGGCGCAGGGGATAGCCCCCGCGCCCCTGTTACCTCAATGACAGCAGTCCCGTCTCCGCCCGCAGCGCTGTCTCAGGTCAGTTCCTCCCCCAGCTGGAAACGGGAGAAACGTCGAACGACCATGTTCTCCCCCAGCTTGGCGATGACCGCCGTGACTATCTGCTCGACCGTTTCATCGTTGTTCTTGATGAACGGCTGCTCGAGCAGACAGGCCTCATGGTAGTATTTCTCGAGCTTCCCTTCAACTATTTTATCCACGACGTTCGCCGGCTTTCCCGACTGCAGCGCTTGGTTGCGGTAGATCTCCCGCTCGCGTTCGAGCAGCGCCGCGGGCAGATCCCCGCGCCGCACGACGATCGGCGACGCCGCGGCGATCTGCATGGCGATATCCTTGCCGAGCGTCTGAAAATCGGGCGTGCGGGCGACGAAATCCGTTTCGCAGTTGAGCTCGAGCAGGACCCCGATCCTCGCCCCCGGATGTATGTACGAGAAAACGCATCCCTGGTTCGCCGTGCGCGACGCCTTCTTCGCGGCTACCGAGAGCCCCTTCTCGCGCAACAGCTTGATGGCCTTCTCCATGTCCCCCTGCGCGTCCTCGAGGGCGCGCTTGCAATCCATCATGCCGGCGCCCGTCTTCGCGCGAAGGTCGCTCACCTGCTTCGGTGTGATGCTCATCGACTATCCTCCCGTATGCGTCGTATGTGAAAGCGCCGAAGGTTCGGCGCTACGATTGCTTCTCGCCTTCCGCTTCCTCGCCGGGCCTGCGGGGCGGGCGGCGCCGGGCGTTCGGCCCCCGATCGGAATGATCGTCCTTCGCGGCGGCCGCGTCCGACTGCTTCGCCTTCTCGTCGAGGAAATCCTTGTTCTTGAGGAACCGGGCGCGCCCCTCGATGACCGCGTCCGCGACGAGGCTCGTGAAGAGCTTGATCGAGCGGATCGCGTCGTCGTTCGCCGGTATGGGGATGTCGACCTCGTCGGGATCGGCGTTCGTATCGACGAGACCGATGATCGTGAGACCGAGCTTGCGCGCCTCCTTGACCGCGATCTCCTCCTTCTTCGTGTCGATGACGACGAGGCAGGAGGGGATCTGCGTCATGCCGCGGATACCCGAGAGCACCTTGAGAAGCTTCGCCTTCTGCTTCTCCATATCGAGCTTTTCCTTCTTGGAGAGCTGGTTGATCCGGCCGTCGCGCTCCATCGCATCGAGGTTGTCGAGACGATCCATGCTCTGCTTGATGGTGCGGAAATTCGTGAGAATGCCGCCGAGCCATCGCTCGTTGATGTAATACATGCCGCAGCGAGAGGCGTCCTCCTGGACGCTCTCCTTGGCCTGCCGTTTCGTGCCGACGAAGATGACGGTCTTGCCCTCGGCCGCCATGGCCTCGACCACGGTGGCGGCCTTTTCCATCTGCGTGACCGTTTGGCGGAGATCGATGATGTAGATGCCGTTTTGCTCTTTGTAGATGTAGGGCTTCATTTTCGGATTCCAGCGCCTCGTCTGGTGCCCGAAATGTGCGCCCGCCTCGAGCATGTCCTTGATGGTGACGTTCACCGCGTGGCCTCCTTCGGTTGTGCCGCCATCCCCCTCGAGCGCGCCCCATTCTCATCCGGGGAGAACACCCGGGGCCGGTACGGGGGATGTGTGAATTCTTCGCGATCCTAGCGCTTCGAGAACTGGAACTTTTTCCGCCGCCCCGCCTGCCCGTACTTCTTCCGTTCCTTCTCGCGCGGGTCTCTCGTGAGGAACCCTCCCGACTTGAGCACCTTCTTTTGCGTTTCGTCGTGCATCATGATCGCGCGCGAGATGCCGAGGCGGAGCGCCCCAGCCTGACCGGCCGTGCCACCGCCGCGCACCGTCGCCTTCACGTCGTACTTGCCGAGCGTATTCGTCACGTCGAACGGCTGCCTCACGATAATCGAGAGCGCCTCGCGCTTGAGGTACTCCTCGACCTCGCGGCCGTTCACGAAGAACTTGCCCGTGCCCACCGAAAGGTACACGCGCGCGATGGAGGATTTGCGCCTGCCGACCGCATGAAACGTTTCTTTCGCCACCTGCTCACCTCCTTTGGCCGTGGTTGTGTCGTCCGATTCGCGCGAGACCGGCGCCCGCGGGCGCTAGAGCTCGAGCGATCGCGGCATCTGCGCCGCGTGCGGATGTTCCGGTCCCGCGTACACCTTGAGCTTCTTGAGGAGCCGTCTGCCGAGCCGGTTGTGCGGGAGCATTCCCTTGACGGCGTGCTCGATCACGAACTCGGGGCGCTTCGCGAGCGCATCCTTGTACTTCGTGATCCGCAGCCCGCCCGGATATCCCGTGTACCGCCAGTACGTTTTCATCTCCGGTTTGCGGCCGGAGAGGAAGACATTCGAGGCGTTCACGACGACGACGAAATCCCCCCCGTCGAGAAACGGCGAGTAGGTCGGTTTCGCCTTGCCGCGGAGCACCTGGGCCACCTTCGATGCGAGCCTGCCGAGCGGCATGCCGCTCGCGTCGACGATGTACCAATCCCGCTGGATATCCTTCCCTTTGATCGTAAACGTCTTCTGCATCACATTCCTCCGAAATGCGATCAAGTGATCCCTGAAAACAACCAAATATATACGCGGCAAGGAATTATGTCAAGCGTCAAACGGCCGGTGGACGGCGCCCCCCGCCGGAGAAGCGTATTCCCGAAGACGGATGCCGCGAACGATCAACCTAACCCATTGCAATCAAAGAAATTTGCTTCCTATCGGGGCGGCGGATCACGCCGCGCTCGGTGACGATGGCGCGGATGAGCCGGGCCGGCGTCACGTCGAAGGCCGGGTTGTACGCCCTCGTTCCGTCGGGAGCGATGCTCACGCCCCGAATCGTCGTCACCTCGGAACCGGAACGCTCCTCGATCGGGATATCGCGCCCCGTGGCGGTCCTAAAGTCGAAAGTGGACGCCGGCGCCGCGACGTAGAAAGGCTTCTTGAATTTCTCGCACAGAACGGCGAGCCCGAGGGTTCCGACTTTGTTCGCCGTGTCGCCGTTCGCCGCGATGCGGTCGGCGCCCACGATGACCGCGTCGACCTTCCCCGCCGCCAGCAGGGACGCCGCGGCGCCGTCGCAGAGAAGCGTGTGCGGGATGCGCCGCCGGTCGAGCTCCCACGCGGTGAGGCGCGCGCCCTGGAGCAGGGGCCGCGTTTCGTCGACGTACACGTGAAAACGCTTCCCCCTCTCCCACGCCTCGTAGAGGACACCGAGCGCCGTGCCGTAACCGGCCGTCGCGAGCCCTCCGGCGTTGCAATGCGTGAGCACGTTCATGCCCTCGCGGACGAGACGGGCGCCGTTCCGCCCGATCGCCCGCTCGATCTCGAGCTCCTCGTAATGGATCCAGAAGGCCTCCGCCGCCACCGAGCAGCATATCTCGAAGGGATCCCGTCCGCCGTGCCTCGCCGCGCGCATGACGCGGTCGAGCGCCTGGAAGAGATTCGCCGCCGTCGGTCGCGTCGACGCGATCCGCTTTCGCGCGGCGTCGAGCACGCTCCGCAGGAGACGGGGATCGAGCCCCTCGTCGGAGAAGGGCGTCACGAACGAGGCGCGGTCAAAGAAATACGCCGGAGCCCTCTCGACGCGCGCGCGCAGGTGCTCCTCGACGGCCAGCAGCAGGCCGTACGCCGCGGCGATTCCGATCGCGGGGGCGCCTCTCACGCGGAGCGACCTGATCGCCTCCTCGAGATCCTCGGGCGCGCGGAGACGGAGCGTTCGCGTCTTCCCCGGCAGGAGCGTCTGGTCGAGGATCTCGACGGCGCCCCTGCGATAATCGATCGTCGGGAATATCATGCGGTGCTCCTTTCGAGCTCCGAAAACAGCCTAAAGAGGAGCGAAACGGGGAGACCGACGACGTTGAAATAGCATCCCTCGATCCTCTCGATGAACGGCGCCGCGTGTCCCTGAATCGCGTACGCCCCGGCCTTGCCGAAGGGCTCGCCCGTCGCGACGTACCGCGCGATATCCGCCGGGGACAGCTCGCGGACGAAGACCCTCGTTCGCTCGCCGGCCGCGAGGACGGGGGCCGATTCGCCGAGCACGGCGATCCCCGTGATCACCTCGTGCATCCTCCCCGAGAGGAGCCCGAGCATCGCGGAGGCGTCCTCCGCTCCGGCCGGCTTGCCGAGCCTGCGCCCCGCGCACGCGACGATCGTATCGGCGGCGATGATCACCCCGCCGGGCCTGAGGGCCCGCGCCGCCGCGGCCTTCCGCTCGGCGACCGCCACGGCGAAACGCAGATCGTCCGCGCATTCGACGCCGTTTTCCTCGATCCCCGTCGCGAGCGTCTCGAACTCGAAACCGAGGCGCTCCAGTATCTCGCGCCGCCGCGGCGAGGCGCTCGCGAGAACGAGGCCGCGCTGGAGACTCGCGGGCACGAATGGATTCATCGGGGTGTCTCCCCCCTCCCCGCCTCGCCGCCGCGGTCGATGACGAGCGTCACGGGGCCGTCGTTCACGATTCGTACGGCCATCTTCGCCCCGAAGATCCCTTCCGACACCTTCGGGTAGTATCCGCTCAGCAGGTCGAGAAAGCTCCGGTAGAGCCGCATCGCTTCTTCGGCCGGGGCGCTCCCGAGAAAATCGGGCCTCCGCCCCCGGCGGCAGTCGCCGTAGAGGGTGAACTGCGAGACGACGAGCACCGCTCCCTCCGTTTCGAGGACGGAGCGGTTCATCTTGCCCTCGCCGTCATCGAAGATCCTGAGCTCGAGACATTTGCGCGCCATCCAGTCGAGATCGGCGCCCGTGTCGGAGCTCCCGAAAGCGGCGAGCACGAGGATGCCGGGGCCGATCGAGGATACGACCTTTCCGTCGACCTCGACGCTCGCCTCCCGGACGCGCTGGACGACGACGCGCATGGCAATCACGCCGCCCCGGCCGGGGCGGCGTCCGCGCCGGGGCCGGGCGCCGTCTCGGAGAGCCGCATCTCGTCGATCTGGAGCTGCGCCTCCGTTTTCCCCTGATACGTGTTCTTGCGCACGTGCACGAGGGCATCGACCGTTTTTCCAGCGATCTCCCCGGGCTTCCACGCCGCCGCGATCGAAAAGCCTATGAGATCCCTCGTCTCGCCCTCGCGGTCGGCGGCCTCGAGCTTGAGATGGCCGTCCCCGACGACCCTCGTGCGGTCGAGCACGCGCAGCCCGCGAAGCATGAGCACCGGCTCGGGATTTCCCATGCCGAAGGGGCCGAGGCGCTCGATGAACGATTGGAGCTCGAGCGTGCAATCTCCGAGGGCCGCCTCCGCGTCGGCGTGCAGGACGCACTGCTCCGCGGGGCACGCCATGAGCTCGCCCACGACCTCCTCGAACATCCTTTGAAAATCGGGAATGTCCTGCTCGCGGATGCTGAATCCACCCGCCTCCTTGTGCCCGCCGTGATCGACGAGGTATCGCCCGCAACGCTCGAGGGCCGCCTTGACGTTGACCTTGCCCGCCGAACGCGCCGATCCTTTTCCCATGCCGTCGCGGACGGCGATAAGCACGGCGGGCATATCGTACCGCTCGGCGAGGCGCGAGGCGGCGATGCCGACGACCCCCTCGTGCCAGTGCGAGCCGGAGAACACGAGCGCCTTCGGCTCGTGGTGCCAGACGCGATACTCGGCGTATTTGATGGCGTCGTTGATGACGCCTTCTCCGAGCCCCTTTCGCTGCTCGTTCTCCGCGTTGATCCGGCCGGCGATCCGCTCCGCCTCGCCCTCGTCCTTGCTGATGAGCAGATCCACGGCCGAGCGCGCGCTTCCGATGCGGCCCGGCGAGTTGAGCCGCGGAATGATAGTGAAGCTCACCTGCCGCGCCGAAAAATTCTTCGCCGCAAGCCCGCTCTCGCGGCGGAGCGCCGCGAGCCCCGGCCGGCGCCACTCCCGGAGCGCCGCGAGCCCCCGCGTCACGAGCACGCGGTTCTCGCCGTACATGGCGCCGCTGTCGCCGAGCGTCCCGAGGGCCACGAGGTCGAGATGGTCGCCGAGCGAAAGATCGACGCCCATGACGCGCTCGAGCCCCTGCAGGAGCTTGAAGGCGACTCCCGTGCCGGTGAGCTCCTTGAAGGGATACCGCTCGCCGGGGAGCTTCGGGTTGACGAAGGCGTGCGCCTCGGGAACACGGGTCCGCGTTTCGTGATGGTCGGTGACCAGCACCTTGACCCCGCGCTCGGCGAGCCCCGCGATGACCTCGCGATCGCTCGATCCGCAGTCGACCGACACCACGAGCCCGAGGCCGATTTCGAAACCGCGGTCCATGACGCGCCGGGCGAGGCCGTAGCCGTCCTTGGCGCGATCGGGCACGAAGAAATGCACGTTCGCCCCGAGCCGCGAGAGGGCCTCGTGGAGCAGGGCCGTGCCGCAGACGCCGTCCGCGTCGTAATCGCCGTGAACGAGGATCGGCGTCTTGTCCGCGATCGCGTCCCGGAGCAGACGCGCGGCGGGCTCCATCTCGTTGAAGAGAAAGGGATCGTGCAGGTGTTCGAGGGACGGGTTCAGGAAGCGATGGGCTTCATCGGCGCCCCCCACTCCGCGCGCGGCCAGCAGCCGCGCCTCGAGAGGACGCAGCGCGAGAGCGAGCTCGAGCTCGCACAGGACTCGCTCATCGACCGGCCGCAGACGCCAGATGTCCATAGAATCTCCGTGGAATACCGCTGTTCGCCATGATCCCGGCGGGGTCCGGACGGCGAAGGGCGGCGGAGCAGACTTGTAAGCCGGGTTCTGTTCCTTTCCATGACGGGCGGTGATCATTCATCTGGGACTGCCGTTACCGGCAGCCTCAAGCGACCAACCCGGAGGAACGGGCGGGCCGCCTCTCCTCTCCTATTTGGTCTTGCTCCGGGTGGGGTTTACCTTGCATCCGCCGTCACCGCCGGCCCGGTGAGCTCTTACCTCACCTTTTCACCCTTACCTGCCGCGAACGGAGGCGGTATCTTTTCTGTGGCACTTTCCCTGGGGTCACCCCCGCTGGACGTTATCCAGCACCCTGCCCTGTGGAGCCCGGACTTTCCTCGTGCGTCGCGAGGACGCCGCGATCACCCCGTCTGCTCCGCCGCCGTCCGCCGATACCGGACGCCGGCGCGGCTGGAATATAGCACCGGCGCGGGGCGAGGTAAAGAAAAGACGCCGCCCACCCTCTCGCGCCATGAGACCGAGCTCGACGAGATCGCGGCGAAGGCGCGCCGCGGCGCGGGATGATGAATCCTTGACACCGCCCCGCATTTGCCGTAATCAATGTGGACGTGCGATTTCGTTCCGCGCGAGATCGAAGGAGAATCATGGTGAATGGCCATGCCACATCCGCCGCCACGAGAATCCTCGCGCGCATTCTGCCCGTGCTGCTCCCCCTCCAGATGTCGGCCGCCCGCGTCAACGCGGACGAGGGTTCGCGCCCGGCGTTCGACTGGGGCGCGAACCTTCGCCTCCGCCAGGAATACCTCGCGAACGTCTACGACTTTTCCGAGGCGGCCGAGGACGATTACAACTCGATCCGCGTGCGCTCGCAGCTGTGGGGCTCGTGGACGCCGGGCGAACGCTGGAAGCTCTTCGCGATGATCGCGAACGAGCACCGCCACTGGCTCAAGTCGAACAAGGGTCTCGAGGACGCCGATTTCGAGATCCACGAGCTTCTCGTTGAGAATCTCTACCTCGAGGGGAAGCAGATCCGCGGCACGCCGTTCGGATTCGTCCTCGGCCGTCAGAATCTGTTCTACGGCGAGGGCTTCGTCTGCTGGGACGGGGGGCCGCTCGACGGATCGAGGACCGCCTATTTCAACGCCCTCCGCCTCACGGCGGCCTTCGAGAAACGCCGTTTCGAAATCCACCTCATCTCGGACCCCGAGCGCGACCGGTATCTCACGCCCGTCAACGACCAGCGGCAGCGGCTCATCGAATGGGACGAGACGGGCGCCGGGCTCTACTATATCGACGAATCGATGGAAAAACGGAAAATCGAGGCCTACTACTTCTACAAGAACGAGCGAGACGACGGCGGAGAATATCCGGAGAGCGACATTCACACGATCGGCGTCCGCGCCTCGGGGGAGGCCGCCGAGAACCTCACGTTCTCGGCCGAGGGCGCCGCGCAGATGGGCGACCGCGGATCGAGCAACCGCCTCGCCTACGGAGGCCACGCGACGCTGAAGCGGGCGTTCCGCCCCTTCGCGCTGAGCGGCGGGGGAATCTATCTCTCGGGCGATGATTGCTCCCTCGACCGCTACGAGGGCTGGGATCCGCTCTACGGCCGCTGGCCGAAATGGAGCGATCTCTACATATACGCGCTCGCCGGCGAGCGGGGAGCCGCATACTGGGAAAACATCGCCTCGCTCTGGCTCGGCGGCGATTACGCGCCGATCGACCGGCTCTCCCTCGAGCTTCGGCTGCGCTTCCTCTGGGCGCCGGAGGCGCGATGGGAGGATTGGCCCGAGCCCTGCTCGAATCCGCCGACCGGAACGTTCGGCGAGTTCGCCTATCGCGGCACCATGTCGATCGTGAAGCTCAACTGGACCGTGAACGAGTATCTCGCCGGCCACCTCCTCTGGGAGGCGTTCCGGCCGGGCGACTACTACACCATGAGCGAGGACACGGCGCATTTTCTCCGATGGGAGATCCTCGCGAAATACTAGACGTATTCGAAAGGCGCTCGAGCATGGGACCGTTTCGTTTTCCGTGGCCGACCTTCATGGCCTTCGTCGTGACCGCCGCGAGCGTCGTCGTGGCGCTCGTCTGGGCGCTCCGCGACCGCGCCCGCGACCGCAGACCCTAGGCCATTCACAGAGGGGGTACGCGAGTGACGCTCCTGCAGGCGTGCATCGCCGTTTTGTTCCTCTACATCGCCGTTCTCATGGGGGTGGGCATCTGGAGCGCCCGCCGGACGCAGTCGGCCGGCGATTTCATTCTCGGCGGGCGTACGATCGGCCCGTGGGTGACCTCGCTCTCCTACATCGCCGTCTACTTCAGCTCGGTCCTCATCATCGGAGGCGGCGCGTTCGGCTACAAATACGGCATGGCGACGATCTGGATCGGCGCGATCAATGTGATCGTCGGCTGCACGCTCTGCTGGATCGTTCTCGGGCGGCGCGTGCGCGAGATGACGGAGCGCCTCGGGGTGCGGACGATCTCGGGGTTCTTCGCCCGGCGCTTCAACTCCCCGGCGGCGGGGATCTATTCGGCCGCGGTGGCCTTTCTCTTCCTCATCATCTACAACGTGAGCGTCGTGAAGGGGATGGCGAACGCATTCGAGGTCCTCATGGATCTCCCCTACTGGGGGGGCGTGCTCATCTCGGGGCTCGTCATCATTTTCTACGTGGTGCTCGGCGGGTACATGGCCGTCGTCTGGACAGGATTCCTGCAGGCGTGGGTGATGATCTTTTCGCTTCTCCTCCTTCTCTTCAAGACCGTCGGAGCGGTCGGCGGCCTCGGCGCCGGCATGGAGAGGCTCGCCGCCCTCGGACCGCAGTACGTCGAAACGCCGGGCGTGTGGGGATGGGCGGGGCTCTTCAGCTTCTCCCTCGTCGTGAGCCTCGGCGTTTGGGGCATGCCGCAGCTCGTCATACGCTTCTACAGCGTCAAGGACACGAAGACGCTCCGGCTCGGCACGGTCATCGTGACGATCGGGGCCGCGATCGCCGTCATCCCCTACCTCGTCGGCGCCCTCACGCGCGTGCTCATCCCCGGCCTCGAGCACCCCGATCTCGCGATCCCGAAGCTCGTCGCCCTCGTGCTCTCCCCCTGGGAAGCCGCCGTGCTGCTCGCCGGCGTCGTCGCGGCCGGTATGTCCACCTTCGCCGGCGTGCTCATCATCATCTCGAGCTCGCTCGTGAGCGACATCTACCAGCACGGCCTCCATCGCAAGCTCACGAACGCGCAGGAGGTCTTCGCCAACCGCATCGTGAGCGCCTCCGTGGGGCTCATCTCTCTCGCGATCGCGCTGCGTCCCCCCGCGCTCATTCTCGTCCTCACGGGGTTCGCGTGGGCCGTCATAGCGAGCACGACCCTCTGGCCGCTGCTGTTCGGGCTGTACTGGAAAGGGGCGAGCGCCGCCGGAGTCGTCGCGTCGATGATCGCCGGATCGCTCACGGCGATCGTCTGGACGTGGCTCAAGAAACCGTGGGGTGTGGACGGCTTCATCGCGGGATCGCTCGCGAGTCTCGCCGTTCTCGTGCTGATAACGGCCGCCGTTCGACGGCGCTCGCGTGAAGCCAGTTGACGGCCGCGGCTGCCCGCCTCGCCGCCGCTACCTTCTCCGTCTCTTCAAACGGTTCACCGGACGCGGATAGCGCCCGAAATCCGGCTTTTTCTGCGCCTCTTTCGGTTCCGGCATGTCGACCGAGATGCCGGGGTGCCTCGAAACCGGAATCGCGGAGCGTATGAAGCGCTCGATCGCCTCCACGTCCTTCCGTTGATCCGGGGTCGCGAGCGTGATCGCGTGCCCCTTCACGCCCGCGCGCCCCGTGCGGCCGATGCGGTGCACGTAGTTCCCGGTGTCGTCGGGGAGGTCGTAGTTGACGACGAGCTCGATCGCCTTGACGTCGATGCCGCGCGAGGCGATGTCGGTAGCCACGAGAATGCGGCATTCCCCCGTCTTGAATCTGCGTAGAGCGTCCTTGCGTTGCCCCTGCGTGCGGTCGGCGTGGATCTCCCCCGCGGCGTGCCCCCTACCGCGCAGCAGTCTCGCCACCCGGCTCGCGGAGCGTTTCGTGCGCACGAAGATGAGCACGGAGCCGCCGTACTGACCGAGGAGCTGGCTCAGGAGCTCCGCCTTCATATCCTTCAGGACGAAGAATATCTCCTGCGTCACGAGCTCCGCCGCCGTGCCCGACGGTGCGATCTCGGTGCGCACCGGCAGGTGCATGTACTTCGACGCGATCCCGAGAATATCCGACTCCATGGTGGCGGAAAAGAGCATCGTCTGCCGCTGCTTCGGAATCAGCCTGATGATGCGCTCGATCTGCGGCAGAAAGCCCATGTCGAGCATCCGGTCCGCCTCGTCGAGAACGAGAATCGTAACGTCCCTGAGCCTCAATCCGCGCTGCTCGATGTGGTCGTTCAGCCGCCCGGGGGTGGCGACGATGATCTGCGGGCGATCCTTGAGCGCCCTGATCTGCTGCGGCATCGACTCGCCGCCGATCACGACCGCGATCCGAAGCTTGAAGGCCCGGACGAACCTCGTGAGGTCCTCGCTCACTTGCAGCGCGAGCTCGCGCGTCGGGACGAGCACGAGCCCCCTGCCCTTGCCTTGCGCGAGGCGCTGAACCATGGGAATACCGAAGGCGAGCGTCTTCCCCGTCCCCGTCTGGGCGACTCCGATGACGTCCTTGCCCTCGATCGCGATCGGAATCGCCTTGGCCTGGATGAGCGTCGGAACGGTGAACTCGAGCGCGTCGAGCACGGCGAGGAGCCCCGGCGCGATGCCGAGCCCGAAAAAGTTTTCCTGTGTCTGATTCATGAAACGATTCTGTCCTTTCCGCCCGAACCGAAGCGGCCGCGGCACGACGCCGCCGCGGCGGGGTTCAAGCAAACGCGCGCCAGCCGGCGAATCCCGCCGCCGCGAGGAGCGCGAGCCATAGAGCGACGATGACCGCCGCGGCCTTTTTGTTGCGGGGCAGGCCGTTCGCGAGCTCGGCGGAGGCCTGCTCGCGGCATTCCCGCCACACATCCCCGGGAATCGTCCTCAGCGCGAGCGCCACGCCGAGGGGAACGATCAGCAGGTCGTCGAGCGCGCCGAGGATCGGAATGAAATCCGGAATGAGATCGACGGGGCTCAGCAGGTAGGCGACGACTCCCGCTATGATGATTTTCGAGACGCGCGGCACCCGCGGATGGCGCGAGGCGACGTACAGGGCGTACACGTCCCGGTTCATCCGCTCCGCGCGATTCTTCCAACGTTCGAACATGCCGAGTCTCCGGCCGCCCCGGCGCGGAGAAACGCCGGCCGCAGGAGCCCTAGAGCGGGCTGTTGAGCGCCTCGTTCGCGGCGCGGTCGGCCTCGCGGTTCTCCTCGCGAGGAATCTGCTGAAAACCATACTTCTCGAACCCGCCGACCGCCCGGCGGACCTCCTCGCCGAGGCGCTGCAATTCCGGATTCTTGATCCGGTAGACGCCGAGGAGCTGGCGGTACACGAGCTCGCTGTCGAGCCGGATCGTCACCTCGCTCGCTCCGAGCTCGCGCGCGACGGCGAGCCCCTCGATCACCGCGCGGTACTCGGCGACGTTGTTCGTCGCCTCGCCGATCTTTTTCCCCCGCGAGTAGAGCTCGTCTCCCTCCGCCGTGTACACGGCCGCGCCGACCGCCGCCGGACCGGGATTTCCGCGGGACGCGCCGTCGACGTAGACGACGACGGAGAGCCCTCCGCGCCGCTCGGCCCCATCCTCCCCCCTCGCCGCCCCGACGGAGCGGGCGAGCTCGAGCAGGGCGCCCGCGGCCTCTTCCGCCGACGCGAACCCCGCCTCCCGCCAGCAATCGTTCAATCCGCCGCCGGCGGCGAAGAGCTTCAGCAATCGGACGAGTTTATCCATAGGACTCGGCGGCGCGCCTCCGCGCCCGTTTTCCGGCGCGCGGCCTACGCGCGCTCCTCGAAATAGACGAGGATCCTGCCGCAGGTCTCGCACGCCATGATCTCGTTGTTCCGTCTCACCTCGTGCGCGGTCTGCGGCGGCACGCGCGAGTAGCATCCCTGGCAGATGTCCGCCACGATATTGGCGACTCCCGAATCCCCCTTCGCCCTGAGGATGCGCTCGTAGAGCCGGCGGATCTCGGGCGAAAGATGCGGGAGGATCCGCAGCTTTTCGTCCTCGATGATCTTGAGAGAATCTTCCGCTTCCTTCTGCCGCGCGACGAGTTGTTCCTTCTCCTGGACAAGCGCGCTCTTCCCTCGATCGATGCGTTCCTGGATCGCCTTCAACGATTTCCTGTGCGCCTCGGTCTCGTCGAGAATGACGAGAATCCGCTCCTCCCCCTTGTCGATTTGGGTGCCGAGGTACTGCATCTCCGCGAGAAGCGCCTGGAACTCCTTGTTCGATCCGACCTGGCGCTGTTCGGCGCGCTTGTGCTCGAGCTCGGCCTTCTGGCTATCGATGAGGCTCGTGATGTGGCTCTTCTCCCGCTCGAGCCTCTCGATGTGCTTGCTCTCCTCGACGAGATCCTCGTCCATGCGGCTGATCTCCTTGTCGATCACCCTGACGCGGCCGGGAACGCCGTCGGAGAGCTTGCGCAGATCCCTGATTTCCCTGTCCTTCTGAACGATCCGAATGAGATGCTGAATATCCTCCTCGACCGTCGGCATGCCCCTTCCTTTCCTTCCTAAAAAAAGAATGCTTCCCGGGGGGAAGCATTCTGGAGATTCCGTCGCGAGGAACCGCCCGTCGTGCGACCGGGTCCTCGATCCCTACCTCTACAGGCGTCGTTTCGAGCCATACGTCCCTCGGCGAAAGATCCTTTCATCCGTTCCAGAGAAGGGAATAGGGTATACGAGGAGTCGAGGGGCAGTCAAGATGTTTCTGAGAGATGTCTATAGCCCGGAATCAGTCTCCGGCGATCTCCGTCTCGCTCGCGAAAGGCGTGTAGTCGAAGAGAAACTCGCGCACCTTCCAGCTCGCGCCGCCGTCCGCGGTGACGAGAAGGAGGGAGCGCTTGTAGATCATGTCCCCCACGATCTCGTCGGCCCCGCGCCCGACGACCCAGCCATCCAGCGCGCCGGAGAAGCAGATTCCGCGGAGGTCGACGATGCGGTCGTCTGGAGGCGTGATGTTCACCCACGTGGCGCCGCCGTCCTGCGTTCGAAGAATCGTCCTGCCTCCCGCCGCGAAACCGCGGGAGGAATCGAGAAAGAAAAACTCGCGCACGGTCGCCGAAGGCACCTGCGTCATCCAGCTCGCGCCTCCGTCCACGGTCTTCATGATGACCCCGCCGCCCGCCCATCCCGTCAGATCGTCGGCGAACCATATGGTCATTACGGTGCGGAGCACGGACGCCCGCGATCCCTCGACGGGCTCCCATTCCTCGCCGCCGTTCCCCGTGCGATAGAGAAAAACCGGATCGCTCTCGAGATAGCGGCCTCCGAGGAGATACGCGGTGCGATCGTCCACGAAGCTCACGTCGAGCGCTGCCCGGTCGGGCGCCTCCTCCAGCCAGTCGTTCCGCCAGCTCGCGCCGGCGTCGCCCGTGCGGTAGAGGCCGCGATAGCCGAGCAGGTAACCGATGCTTTGGCCGAAAAACTGCACCTTGTAGAAATCCTCGTCCGGCGGGCAGCCCTCACAATCGTTCTTCGTCCAGCTCCCGCCACCGTCGAGCGTTGAATGGAGCGAGCCGTCCTTCCCCGCCACCCATCCCAGCGATCGATCGATGAAGTACACGTCGTTCAGATTTCCCGCCTCGAGCGTCGAGCCGCTCCAGGTCTCGGCGCAGTCGACCGTCGTCATGAGCGTGCCGAGGTTTCCGGAGACACAGCCGAACTGGCGATCCACGGCGAAGACGTCGCTCGCCGCGCAGATGGTGTTGTCCGGAACCGGCCCGGGGGGTTCGGGAGACACGACGGCGTCCCTTGAGCACGAGTGGATCTCGAAATAGATGAACGCGATGATGGCGAGCGCCAGAGCGGCGCTCCTCGCGAGTTGCAATTTTCCACGCCTGTTGCAATTCGGCGATGAGCTGTTGACGTCACCCATTTCAGCTGCGCTCCAGATGTTAATGTAACCCATCTATTAGCAAAGGATTACGGATATTCCTCAACGGCGGCCGCCCGCGTCGTCCGTCTTCGATGCCGGACGCAAGGACCCAGCGCAAGCATCGCGCCCATCCGACTCAGGACCATTCCTAGCGCAGCTTGAGCTCCATGAATATTGGATGCTCGAGAGGATTGCGGCGATAACGCTTGCACGGAACGAATCCGAGCGAGCGGTAGAGCGCGTTCGCCTCCGTCATCGACTCCAGCGTGTCGAGACACATCCGCTCGTACCCGGCGGCCGTCGCGAACGCCACCGCCTCGAGCGCGAGGGATCGGCCGATGCCGCGGCCGCGACAGGCGGGTTTCACGTAGAGGCGCTTCATTTCGCAGACGCCCTCCCCGAAGGGACGCACGCCGATGCAGCCGCAGGTCTCGCCGCCGGAGAAAGCCGCGACGATCGTCCCGAGCGGCGGCGCGTAGCAACCGGGAAGCGAGGCGAGCTCCTCGTCGAAGTTCTGGAAGCAGAGGTTGAAACCGAGCGAGGCGCCGTACTCCTCGAAGAGCGCCCGCACTCGCGGCATGTCGGCGCTTTCGCAAAGGTGTCGAAGCTCGATCATCGCGCCCCTTTCAAAAAGACGGGCGCGAGCGTCGTCGACGCCCGCGCCCGCAAGAAAACGAATCGGCCGGCAAGACTCTAGAACGCGAAGCCGTAGCCGACGAGGATCGAGACGACGCTGTTCTTCACGTCGACCTCATCGACGCCCTCGGCGGGTTCGTCGATCGTCGTCATGCCGACTTCATAGCGAACCTCGGCGCAGAGCATGCCCTTTTCCATCTGATAGCCGAGACCGGCGCCGGCGATGATGCCGATGTCGGTGCTCTTCGTAACGTCCTTCATGTCCGCGCTATAGTCCCCGACCTCCACATCCGCCGACATGAGAATGCCGAGAGCCGGGCCGGCGTAGAGATTCGGCTTGATCTTGCCTTCGGTCGGCAGATTGACCTTGAAGAGGAGCGGAATCTCGAAGTAGTTGACCTTGTACGAACCATCGACATCGCCTTCCGTGAACTCCGCGCCCTTCATCGAGAAGAGGAGCTCGGGCTGAATCGCGAAGATGTCGGTGAGCTTGTAGCACATGAAGACGCCGCCGGCCATTCCGATCTTCATGGAGGTGTCTTCGACGTCCTCGCCGGAGAGATTCGCAAGGTTGAGGCCGCCCTTGACGCCGAACATCATTTTGCCGTCCTGCGCGAAAAGCGGCGAGGAGAACGCGACGAGCGCCGCGAGCGCCACGATTGCCAACGTATACTTCTTCATTTCTCGAACCTCCGTCTTTGATTGAGATTGCTGTTGCATCCGCCGTTCATATCTACGCGAGGCATCGCTCGTTCAGATCGATTCACCTCCTCGCGGGACGTGCCTCGAGAGCGCGCGCGATATTTCGCACACATATACAACCATACGCACCGGTCGTGCAAATGTTTTTTACAATTTCGGCCCGCGGCGTTCCCGCCCGCGGGCCGTTTCACCATGATGCTTGGTGGGCCCACCAGGGTTCGAACCTGGGACCGACCGGTTATGAGCCGGGAGCTCTACCACTGAGCTATGGGCCCGAGAGATCAGTAATCGATGTACCCTTTGAGCTTTCGGCTGCGGCTCGGATGCATGAGCTTGCGGAGCGCCTTCGCCTCGATCTGCCGCACGCGCTCGCGCGTCACGTTGAAGATCGTGCCGACCTCCTCGAGGGTGCGGGGCGTTCCGTCGCCGAGGCCGAAACGAAGGCGCACGACCTTCTCCTCGCGCTTCGTGAGCGTCGCGAGCACGCGAGAGACCTGATCGCGGAGCATCGCGTGCGCCGCCGACTGGTCCGGCGCGGAGGCGGAGGTGTCCTCGATGAAATCGCTCAGGTTGCTGTCGTCGTCCTCGCCGATCGGGCGGTCGAGCGAAATCGGTTCGATGCTCGCCTTCATGACGCTCTTCACCTTGCCCACCGGATAGTTGAGCTTGCGCGCGACTTCCTCCGGCGTCGGCTCCCGCCCGAACTCCTGCACGAGCTTTCGCTGCGTGCGCGACACTTTGTTGATCGCCTCGATCATGTGGACCGGCACGCGGATCGTGCGCGCCTGATCGGCGATCGCGCGCGTGATGGCCTGGCGGATCCACCAGGTGGCGTACGTGCTGAACTTATACCCCTTGCGGTAATCGAACTTGTCGACCGCCCGCATGAGCCCGCTGTTCCCCTCCTGAATGAGATCGAGGAACTCGAGGCCCCGGTTCGTGTAGCGCTTGGCGATGGAGATGACGAGTCGCACGTTCGCCTCGATCATCTCCTGCTTCGCCTTCTGCGATCCCCGCTCTCCGTCGCGGATATCCTGGACGATGCGCCGGAGATCCTCGTACTTGATGTTCTCCTTGCTCTCGATCTGGCGCATGCCCCGCTCGAGCTCGCGGAATCGCTCGTGAAAACCCTTGAGCTCGCCGGGCGACCACTTGATCTTCCTCTTGAGCGCCGCCTTGTCCTTAGCGTTTCCCCGCTGGAGCGTTTTAATGGCGGGTTCGATGTCGTCGCGCTTCACCCCGATGAACTTCTCGTATTCGTTCATCTGCTTCTTGAAATGCTCGGCGCGCTTGAGGACGTCCTTGATCTTTTCGACGAGCCGCTCGAGCTGGAGCGGGTTGAGCTTGATCTTGCGGTACTCGTCCTGAAGCTTCTTGTTGCGCGCATCGCACTGCCGCTGCGCCTGCGTCGCCGCGGCCGCGGGGATTTTCTTTCGAAGCTTCGTCTCGAGCACCACGATCTCTTCGCGGAGCTTGATGACGCGCTTGAGTATGCCGACGTACTTCTTGAGCTCCTTGCGGCCCGAAAGATGCGGATGCAGCCCGCCCGTCTCGACCTGCACGAGATCCTCGAGGCGCATCGTGCCCTTCTCGAGACGCTCGACGTAGCGCCGGAGCTCGCGGGTGGTGGCGTTCAGCTTGAACACCGCCTGAAAAACCTTGAGGTGCCCGTTTTCGATGCGTTTGGCGATCTCGATCTCGCCCTCGCGGTTCAGCAGAGGCACCTTGCCCATCTCGCGCAGGTACATCCGCACCGGATCGTCGAACCGCACGCCCGTCGTGAGAATGTCCTCCGATTTCTTCGCTTCCTTCTGCTCGCGCTTCTTGCGCGCCTCGATCTTGAGGATCGCCTTCTCGCGCGTGTCGAAAAACTCTATATTCTCGTCGCTCAGACGGTCGTACAGCTCGATGATGTCGTCCGGGTCGAATCCCTCCCCGACGAGCCCCTCGATCTCCTCGTTCAGGACGTAGCCCTTTTCGCCGGAGAGCTTCTTGATGCCGAGCAGAATTTCGTCGATCCGATCGAGATCCATCAGTTCGAATCTCCTCCCTCGCTTTTGAGCACCCTCAGCCGCCGCGAAAGGTCTTCGTACGCCTTGGTGAGGGCGCGCATCTCCACGTTCGCCTCGGGAGTGCCGGAGGCTTCGAGGGCGCGCACCCGCTCTTTCATCTTCTCGAGATCTTCCTTGAGCGCTTCTTTTCTGAGCCACACGATCGAGTCTTTGAGAAATTCCTCGTGGGGACCCGGCGGAAGCTCCCAGAGCGCGATCTCCGAGGCGAGCTTCGCGAGCTCCGCGTCCTCGATCCCCGCTATGAACGCCGAGCCCCGGACGTCGACTCCTTCCCGCACCGCCGCGTCGAGCGCGGCGAGATAGTCCATGAAGAGCGTTCCCTCGAGATCGCTCACGGCGAGCCTCTCCACGATCATGCGCGAGAAGCGCTCGTCCTCGAGGCCGAGCCTGAAAAGCGTCTTCTGTATCTCCTGCCGTCTGCTCTGCCGCGCGGGAACGGCCGCTGGAACGGCCGGAGCGCTCTCCCTGCGACCCTTCGCCGAGAGCCCCGTGCGAAGGGTTTCGACCGGGACCTCAAAAAGGCCCGCGATCTCCTGGAGGAGCAGCTCGCGCCTCACGCTGTCCGTCACGGACGAAACGGCCTCGAGCAGGTGTCCTATGACCCGGCCTTTGCGGTACGTCGTCCGTTCGCCGCTCAGGGCCTCCTGCTTGAGAAAGGCAAAATAAGGAGGAGCAGAACGCATGAGTGCCCGCAATTCGTCTGCTCCCTTTTTCCTTACGTAGCTATCAGGATCTTCGCCCTCGGGAAGCGCCACGACGCTGGATTCGAGCCCGACGACGAGAAGCTCGTCGGCGGCCCTCACCGACGCCCTCATTCCGGCCTGGTCTCCATCATTGATAATATATACACGATTCGCATATCGTGCAAGCAAGCGACCCTGATCTCGCGTAAAAGATGTCCCACATACGGCACAGACATTGCGGAAACCATTCTTCCACAACATCAAATAATCCATGTAACCTTCTACAATTACAGCAGATGAAGATTGTCGAATAGCGTCTTTCGAATGATTGAGGCCGTAAAGTATTTTCCCCTTGTAATATATGGGACTCTCGGCCGTGTTGAGGTATTTCGGCTCCGAGCTGTCGAGCACCCTTCCGGCGAGCCCGATATACCGGTCCGAAAGCGCTTCTATGGGAAAAATAACCCGGTTTCTGAAGTAATCCCGGTAACCGCTCCCGCCGCGGCTCTTCACGATGAGCGAGAGGTCGAGCAGAATCTCCCGGGGGATACCGGCCTCCATCGCCGCCCGGTAGAGGCCGTCCCAGCTCGAGGGCGCGCACCCGAGGGTGAACTCCTCCTGCTCGCCGGCGCCGATCTCGCGCCGGGCGAGATAGTCCCTGGCGGGTTGAGCCTCCTTCGACTCGATCAGGGCCTTCCGGTAGAAGCGCGCGGCGAACTCCATGGCGCGGTAGTACGGCTCGAGCTTTTCCTTCCTGTCCCCCCCGGTCGAGTACTTGTCCACGTCGACGCCGAGCGAGCGGCCGAGCTTTTCCACCGCCTCGATGAAGCCGATCCCCTCGTACTCCATCAGGAACCGAAAAACGTTCCCGCCCTTGCCGCAGCCGAAGCAGTGGTAGATCTGCTTCTCGGGGTGCACCATGAAGCTCGGCGTCTTCTCCCCGTGGAAGGGGCACAGCGCCTTGAAATTGCGCCCCGCCCTCTTGAGGTCGAGAAACTGGCCGATGAGCTGCACGATGTCGGTGCGCTCGCGGATATCGTCTATGACGCTCTGCGGAATCATACGCTCCGTTACTTGAGATCGACGACGACGACGCCGTCTCCCCCGCGCGAGGGCTCTCCCGGGCGCACGGCGGCGATGCGCGGGTCCTTGCGCAGCATGTCGTAGAGGGCCCTCTTCAGGATGCCTTTGCCGATGCCGTGGATGATCACGACGGTCTCGAGCCCCTGAAGAACCGCGCGGTCGAGGAAGACATCGACGCGTTCGAGCGCCTCGGCGCGCTCGAGCCCGCGCACGCTGATCTCCGCGGACACCTCCTCGCGCGGCTCCATGCTCCACGAGACGGACGGTCCGGCCCTTTTCTTCCCCGTTCGATCCGAACGGAAGAGATCGGCCCGGCCCGTCTCGACTCTGAGGCCGCCCTCGAGCTCGAGAACGACCCTCGACTCGCCGGCGGAGAGCACCTTTCCATCCTTGCCGAGACTCCCGATGAGCGCCCACTCGCCGGGGCGAATATCCCCGCCGGGGAGCGGCGCCGCCGGCGGCCGTTTCTTCGCCGCGGCGAGCGATCGCTCGAGATGCCGGCGGCGCTCGGCGACGAGCTCGTGCGCGCCGCGGACGGCGGAGGGCCCCGCCTGCGCGGTCCGGATCTCCCGAATGAGGGTCTCCATGTCCCGGCGGGCCGAGGTCACGATATCGAGCGCCTCCCGCCGCGATCGCGTCAGAAGGTCATCGCGGTCCTGTTCGATGCGATCGAGATGATCGCGGTAGCTTTCGATGAGCCCGGAGAGGATCCCTTCCTTCCGAACGAGCTCGCGGCGCTCCGCCTCGGCGAAGCGCTCGGCCTTTTCGAGATGCGCGAGAAGCTCCTCGAGATGGAGGGCCTCCGCCCCTATCATCGAGCGGGCCCGCTCGATGATGCCGGGCGGAAGGCCGAGTCTGCCCGCCGTTTCGATCCCCCAGCTGCGTCCCGGCACGCCCATCCGGAGCACGAAAAGCGGCTCGAGACTCGCGGGATCGAACTCGAGCGTTGCGTTCATCGCTCCCGCCGTGTCGTGCGCCCATCCCTTGAGCGAGGTGAGATGCGTCGTCACGATGACGCGCCCGCACCGGCTCATGAGATGCTCGAGAACCGCCTGCGCGAGAGCGGCGCCCTCCTCGGGATCGGTGCCGTCCCCGATCTCGTCGATGAGCACGAGCGAGCGCTCGTTCGCCCGCTCGACGATGCCGCGCAGGCACGCAACGCGCGAGGAAAAGGTGCTGAGCGAAGCTTCGATCGACTGGTCGTCGCCGATATCGACGAAGACGTCGTCGTACCGCGGAACCGTCGAGCCCTCCGCGCATGGAACGAGAAGCCCGGCGCGATCCATGACGACGATGAGGCCGATCGTCTTGAGGGCCACCGTCTTGCCTCCGGCGTTCGGCCCCGAGATCACGAGGATCCGCAGATCCTCGCCGCAGCGGACGTCGAGAGGCCTGGCCGCCCGCCCCGTGCCTTCCTCGGCGAACCGCTTCTCGAGGAGCGGGTGGCGCGCCCCGACGAGCGCGAGCGCGGCGCCTCGGCCGTGCTCGGGCGCCGTGCAGCGGAACCGCCTCGCGAACTGCGCCTTCGCCGACGCGCAGTCGAGATCCCGGAGAACGTCCTGATTGCCGAGGAAAGCGTCTCTCTCCGCGAATACCTCCGAGGAGAGCTCGAGGAGGATCCTCGTCACCTCGCCCCGCTCGTCCTCGAGGATGGATTCGAGACGATTGTTTCCGTCGACGAACTCGAGCGGCTCCACGAAGAGCGATGCGCCGCTCCCGCTCGCCTGATGCACGACACCCCGCACGCGCCCCGCTTCTCCGCGCGGCAGCGACACGACGTACCGTTCGCCGCGAATCGTCACGAACTCGTACCCCTTGCCGCCGCCGGCACGTCCGGCGTACTCGGCGAGGCGGCGTCGCAGCTCGGCCCGGAGCGACGACGCTTCCCCGCGCAGGCGAGCGAGTTTCGGGCTCGCCTCGTCGAGCACTTCGAAATCGCGGCCGATCGCGCGTTCGACGCGCCGGATGAACTCGCGCCGAATCCGGAATGCGCCCCCGCGTTCGGAGACGAGCGGAATCTCCGCGCGACAGCGCTCGAGAAATACGCTCGCTTCCGCCGCTTTCGCCTCCCCCGCCGCGATCGCGGCAAGCTCGGCGCCGGCGTAGAGGTGACCTTCCGCCTTCGCGAGATCGAGGAGGGAGTAAGTATCCTGCCAGCCGCCGAGGGGGACGGCCTCCCCCGCTTCCTCGAAGGCGGCGAGCTCTCGAATCTCCCGCCGGCTGCGCTCGGCCTCCTCCGTCGATTCGATCGGCGCGAGCGCGCGCAGCAGAGCCTTGGAACGATCGCCGCGCGCGAACGCGGCGATCATCTCGAGCACCTGGCCGAACTCGAGCTTCTCGGCGGCATGTGTAAAATCAGAATGCATCGGCGTTACCGCGGGCACAGGGCCGTTCGGACTGCCATTGACTGAAGGAAGACTACGCGGTTCTCCCCTGCCGGGTTTCCTGGGAATCCTCGCGCCGCTCCTCCATGCGATCGATCGTCTCCTCCGGTTTGACGGGAGCGTTCCGGATGATGAGGCGGTACGTATTGGGCAGCACGGGCTCTATCCTCGCGGCGATGGGATTCTCGCGAACGGCGTCCTTGAAAACCCTCGGAAGGGGAAGCCACTCGAGAATGACGAGCAGCAGACTCGCGATGAGCACCCCCTTGAGGGCGCCGAACGCCGCTCCGCCGATCCGGTCCAGCGGCCCGAGAGCGGTGGCGTTCACGATCTTCTGCAGCGCATGTCCTACGAGGGAAAAGATCACGAGGACCGCGACGAACACCGCGAACGAGAAGAAATAGAGGAGCGCGGAATGCGAAACCTTGAGCGATCCGGCCAGCGCCTCGGCGATGGCGTGGCCGTAGTAGTAGGCGCAGACAAAGGCCGCGATGAGCCCGGCGATCTCGAAGATGGCGCGAAAAAGACCCCGCCGGCCGCCGTCGAAGAGAAAGAAGAGGATGACGACACCGATACCGACGCTGATGCCGATGTTCATATCGCGCCTACGCTTTCCTCAGCAGCTCCGACACGATCCGGTTCACCGCGCCGCCGTCGACGCGGCCCTTGTATCGCTTCATCATTTCCCCCATCACGCGCCCCATGTCGCGCGGGGTCGCGGCGTTGATTTCGGCGATGACCACGGCCGCCTCGCGGCGTATGTCGTCGTCGCTCATCTGCGCCGGAAGGTAGGGCATGACGATCGCGAGCTCGCGCTCTTCCTTCTCGACGAGATCCGGGCGATCGCCTTTCCTGAACTCCTCGATCGATTCCCTGATGCGGCGCGCGTAGCTCGCGATGAGGGCGAGCTCGGTCTCCTCCGAAAGCTCCTCGCGCTCCTCGAGCTCCGCGTTCTTGAGGACGTTCAGGATCATCCTGAGAACGCCGATGCGATCCCTGTCCTGCGCCTTGACGGCGACCTTGAGATCCGCCGCGAGACGCTTGGCCATCTCGTTTCCCGCCATTGAAACCTCCCCCTGCGCGGTTATCCGCCGGGCCGCTCGGCTCACTATACTCGCGGCGGGCGCGGGATGTCAAGAAAGCGGCTCTCCTCCGCCGAACGTTGGGAACGGCCTCACGCGCGCGAGGCGTCCCCGAGCAGCCGGTAGAGGAGGCATATGGCCGCGGTCTCCGCGCGGAGCCTCGTCGGGCCGAGGCCGAGAGGCTCGGCTCCCGCCTTCACGAGAAGGTCCCGCTCGGCGGGCGAGAACCCTCCTTCGGGGCCCACGATGCCGAGCGCGCCCCTCGAGCCGCCGGCGGCGCGCCCGCCCTCTTCCCCGCCGGGATCGGCGAGAAACACCCTCCCGTACGCCGGAAAGCGCCCCACGAGGCCGTCGAGGCCCTCGACCCGCTCGATCCCGGGAATATGCGCCCGGCCCGATTGCTTGCACGAGGCGACGACCTTGCGCCGCAGCCGCTCGATCCTGAGCGCCCCCGTCTCCTCCCCTCCCCGCGGAACGCACCGCTGCGAGAGGAAGAGAATAATCGTTCGCGCGCCGAGCTCCGTGCATTTCTCCACGGCGATTTCGAGCCTCGGCGTCTTGATCACGCTGAGGGCGATATCCACGGGCGGCAGAGCCGGGGCGCGCTCGAACGACAGGACGCGCATGACCGCGCGGTCGCTCTCGATGCGCTCGACGCGCGCCTCGTACAGCCCGCCCTTCCCGTCGATGAGGCGAACGATCTCGCCGGCGCGCACGCGCGAGACGCGCGCGCTGTGATGAAACTCCGGCCCGTCGAGGACGATGAGACCGTCCTTCGATGCGTCCGGCGAAACGATGAAATATCTCGTTTTCAATGATTCTCGCCGGACGATCTCCCGGCGGCGGGAGGCTTGTCGCGGGTCGCGCGATCGAGGCGTTCAAAGGCCTCGCGCTCTTCCTTGCCGATGTTCTGCGGCGTATAGGCCACGAGGCGCACGAGCTGGTCCCCCTTGCCGTACGCGTTCAAATGCGGCAGGCCCTTCCCCTTGAGGCGCAGAATCTTGTGCGATTGCGTTCCCGCGGGTATCTTCACGGCGGCCATCCCCTCGAGTGTGGGGATCTCGATGCGCGCGCCGAGGGCGAGCTGTGAGAAGCTCACCGGAAGATCGTAGAGAATGTCGTAGCCGTGGCGCTCGAATATCTCGTCCTCGGCCTCCTCGATGATGATGATGAGATCCCCCGCCTGCCCCCCGCGCGGGCCCTGATCGCCCTGACCCTCGAGGCGTATGTAGTTGCCGGAGGCGACCCCCGCCGGGATCTTGACCTCGACGCTCTTCGACCCCTCGCTGCGCCCTTCGCCGCGGCACGCGGGACACGGATCGGTGACGATCGCGCCCTCGCCCCCGCAGGCCGGGCAGGTTTGGATGTTGACGAATTGCCCGAATATCGAGCGTGACGTCTGTCGGATCTCGCCCGTACCGCGGCAGGTCGAGCACTGCTGCCGCGTGGCGCCGTCCTTGACGCCCTTCCCCTTGCAGCGGCCGCACGGCGTCATCCGCGAGACCTTGATCTTCTTCGTGACGCCGGCCGCTATTTCCTTGAGGGTCAGGCGCAGATGTATCTGCAGATCGTTGCCCCGCAGCGACGCCGAGCCCCGCCGTCTCGAGGAGCGCTCGCCCCCGAGAAAGTCGTCGAAGCCGAAGCCGCCGAAGTCGCGCATGAAGGCGCGGAGCGCGTCGCTGAGGTCGAAGCCGCCCGAGAAGCCCTCGAAACCGCCCGCGCCCCCCGGACCCGACACGCCGCTGTGCCCGAACTGATCGTAGCGTCCGCGCTTCTCCTGATCGCGGAGCACCTCGTACGCCTCGGTCGCTTCCTTGAATTGCTCCTCGGCGTCCTTGTTGCCGGGATTGCGGTCGGGATGGAATTTGAGCGCGAGCTTCCGGTAGGCCTTCTTGATGTCATCGAGGGTTGCGTCCCGACTGACGCCGAGCACCTCGTAGTAATCCCGCTTTGTCATGCCTCCCCAAACTCACCGTAGAGAATCGAACACGCCGAAAACCGTCGTCAGCCGCCGATGTTGAAATCCTTTCCAGCGGAGGTATTATACATGCTCTCGGCGATCTTATACACCGCAATCGACAGCCGCTCGCTGGCGCGCTTCAAATCGCTGAGATCGGCGGCCGGTTCGGCCATAAGCTCCTTGAGCTGGCGAAGCGACTGCTCGATCGTCTCGCGGTCGGCGCCGGAGACGCTGCCCCCGTGGTCGCGGAGCGTCTGTTCCGACGAATAGATGAGCACCTCGGCGTCGTTGCGGACCTTGATGGCGGAGCGTTTGTTCTCGTCCTCCATCGCGTGGGTCTCGGCGTCCTTGACCATGCGGTCGATCTCTTCCTGATGGAGACCGCTCGCGACCTTGAGCTGAATCTTCTGCTCCTTGCAGGTGCCGAGATCCTTGGCCGACACGTGCACGATGCCGTTCGCGTCGATGTCGAACGAAACCTCGATCTGCGGAACGCCGCGCGGCGCCGCCGGCAGGCCGACGAGATCGAACCGCGCGAGCGTGCGATTGTCCTTGGCCATCTCCCGCTCGCCCTGCAGCACGTGGATGCTCACGGCGGGCTGGTTATCGGTCGCAGTCGAGAAGATCTGGCCCTTGCGGCACGGAATGGCCGTGTTGCGATCGATGAGCTTCGTCATGAGCCCGCCGAGCGTTTCGATGCCGAGGGAAAGCGGCGTGACGTCGAGCAGAAGCATCTCCTCCACGTCTCCGGTCAGCACTCCCCCCTGGATCGCCGCGCCCATCGCCACGACCTCGTCCGGATTGACACCTCTGTGCGGCTCCTTCTTGAAAAACTCCTTCACGATCTTGCGCACGAGCGGCGTGCGGGTCGAGCCGCCGACGAGAATAACCTCGTCGATGTCGGCCACCGAAAGGCCCGCGTCGCGGACCGCCTGCTCGCACGGAACGAGCGTGCGCTGGGCGAGCGGATGGACGAGCTTCTCCATCGTCGCGCGGGTCAGCACCATGTCGAGGTGCTTCGGTCCGTCCTTGTCCGCGTGAATGAAAGGCAGGTTGATGTTCGTCTCCTGAACGCTCGATAGCTCGCACTTGGCCTTCTCCGCCGCCTCGCGGATGCGCTGCATCGCCATCCGGTCGCCGGCGAGATCGATCCCGTTCTTCATCTTGAAGTCGCCCACGATCCAGTCCTGAATGACGCGATCGAAGTCGTCGCCGCCGAGGAGCGTGTCGCCGCTCGTCGACTTCACCTGAAAAACGCCGTCCGAGAGCTCGAGAATCGAGATATCGAACGTGCCTCCGCCGAGGTCGTATACGGCTATCTTGCCCGACTTTTGCTTGTCGAGGCCGTACGCGAGCGCCGCCGCCGTCGGCTCGTTCACGATGCGCAGCACCTCGAGCCCGGCGATCCGTCCGGCGTCCTTCGTCGCCTGCCGCTGCGCGTCGTTGAAGTACGCGGGCACCGTAATGACGGCCTGCGTGACATCTCCGCCGAGATAATCCTGGGCGGACTGCTTGAGCGCCCTCAGAATCATCGCCGATATTTCGGGGGGCTGGTAGCTGCGATCCTTGAGCTGGACGAGAATTTCGTCGCTCTTGCCCTTGGCGATCGGGTAGGAAATGCGCTTGATCTCTTCCCCCGCCTCCGAGAAGCGGCGTCCCATGAAGCGCTTGATCGAATACACGGTGTTATCGGGATTGGTGATGGACTGGCGTTTCGCCAGCTGGCCGACGAGGCGCTCGTTGTTCTTCGCGATCGCGATCACGGAGGGCGTCGTTCTGGCTCCCTCCGAGTTCGGAATGATGACCGGCTCTCCGCCCTCGATCACGGCAACGCACGAATAGGTCGTTCCGAGATCTATTCCGATTACCTTCGCCATGGTGAGAACCCCTTTAATTCGAGATATTCCCCTAGATACATCTCACGACTTTTTTCTCGAGATCATGACGCGTGCCGGCCGTAGCGCTTCGCCGTGGAGCAGATATCCCTTTCGTACGACCTGCGCGACGCATCCATCCTCCAGAGTGTCGTCGTCGATCTCACCGACCGCCTCGTGGTATTTCGGATCGAACTTCGCGCCGAGAGCGGCCATCTCAGTCACGCCCGCCCTTCCCAGTATTTCCATGAACCCCGCGCGAATGAGCCGCAAACCTTCCCGGTGCGCCTCGTCCATGCCTTCTAGTGCTGCGATGGCACGGTCGAAATTGTCGATCCCCCCGATGATTTCCTTGATGAGATCGGCATTCGCACGCTTTTGAAGCAATTCCCATTCCCGATGAGTACGTTTACGGAAGTTCTCGAAATCGGCGGCAATGCGAAGCATCCTATCTTCTTTAATTTTAAGCTGTTGAACCGCTTCTTTCGCCGTCCTATCGAGCTCCATGAGCTGTGTGTTCTTCTTCTGCAGGTGCTCGAGCAACTCCTTGCGACTCGCGCGTTTCATGCGCTTTTGCACGTGTTCCTCGCCGTCGGCTTGAGCCTCCCTTTCGAGCACGATCTCCGGGGACTCGGCGAGTTCGTCCGCCTTCTCCGCGTCGGGCCGCGCTTCCTGTCCACCCTCCGTCTCCGGCGCCGCCTTGGGTTCTTCCTGCTCCACGTCATCCTCCTCGAGCATCCTGCCGCTATTCTCCTATTTGGATATGCGTGAGCTCCTCGACGGTCGTATCGAGGAGCGACAGCACCTGCCGGTAGGACATTCTCATCGGGCCGAGCACGCCGAGAATGCCGTCGCAATCCGACGTCCGAAACCGCCGGGTGACGATGGCGAAATCCTCGAGCTCGGCGATGCGATTCTCGCGCCCGATCGTCACCGAGAGATCCGTGTCGAGCCGGTTCTTGAGCACGCCGAGCATGATCGTCCGCTCGCCCATGAGCCGCACGAGACTCTGCAGAATCCTCGGATTGCTCAGCTCGTAGCTGTCCGCCTGGCGCTCGATTCCCCGATACGAGTATTCGAGATCGTACGGCGAATCGAAGAGGAACGCCGCCTCGCGAAACACCGCCGAGACTATTTCGCGCTCGGTGCCCGCGCCCTCCCGCAGAAAGCTCTCGAGGCGCTCCGGCGCTCGCTCCAGAGCGTGTCCGGCGATCCGCTCGTTGATCATCCTGCCGGCGCCCTCGACGACGTGCGAAGGGTAGTCGCGATCGAATCGCACGAAGACCTTTCTCGCATCGCCGGGGGCCAGCGTGAGGATGACGAGTCCGCCGCGGCTCTCGAGGAGCACGATCTCGAAGCGCTCGACGACGCGGCTTGCCTGCACGACGCCCATCGTGAGCCCCATGTAATCGGTGATCTCGCTGAGAAGCCTCGACGTCGCCGCCATGAGCTCGCGCACGTCGCGCCAGTCCTGGCCGATTTTCGTGCGAATCCGTTCCGCGAGAACGCGGTTCGGCGGACCGAGCGCCCGGATGCCGTCGACGTAGAGACGATAGCCGCTGTCGCTCGGCACCCTCCCCGCCGAAACGTGCGGTTTGTGGATGAGCCCGAGATCCTCGAGACGATGAAGGATCTTTCGTATGTTCGCCGTGCTCTCCTCGAGCCTGAAGTGCGATTTTATCATCCGGCTGCTCACCGGTTCGCCCGTCGCGACGAATATGTCGATGACATTGCGTAATATTCTTATTTCGTCTTGAGTTATGAGAATTTTATCGCCCATGGAATAGCACTCTCCTAGACGGACTGCTACATTTCATAAGAATGTACGGAGTTCGGTCGCGATTGTCAAGAAAGAGGTCGAACCGGCGCCGGGAAAACGCGGAAGATCAGCGAATTATATCCCCGATGCGCGAGAAACGGATCCAGTGCTTCCCGTAATCCAGAGAAAAATAGATGAAAAGCGCCTTGCCGCGCAGAAGCTTCCGGTTCACGGGGCCCCAGTAGCGGCTGTCGGAGCTGTTGTCTCGATTGTCGCCGAAAACGAGGATGTGATCCTCCGGCACGGTGTACGGACCGAAGGTGGGACGCTCGACGTCCCCATAGAGGTATTTCACGTACTTCTCTTGCTTCTCCACGCCGTCGACGAAGAGACGGCTGTCGCGAAACTCAACCGTCTGTCCGGCGACCGCGACGCAGCGCTTGATGTAGTCGGTTTTGCCGTCGCCGGGCCATTTGAAGATCACGATGTCCCCCGCACGAGGATCGCGCACCGCCGGCAGGAAAAGGTCCACGAAGGGCACCTTGGCCCCGTAGAGAAACTTGTTCGCGAAGAGAAAGTCCCCCTTGAGGAGCGTGTCCTCCATGGATTCGGAGGGAATGTGATAGCTCTGGATGATGAGGGCGCGCACGATGAGGGCGAGGATGACGGCCGTCGCGACTATCTCGACATACTCGCGCAGCTTCGATTTCGGTTTCTTGTCCTTGGTATCGGACTTCATCGCGGCCTCCCGTGAATGTTGACGCCCGCTCTCCCATACGTGATCGCGGGCGCGTATGTTCCAGTAATACTAACCGTTTCGGTCGTCCCGCGCAAATGCCGATTTGCCGCTGAGCCCGGCGCGACGCGGCGTCCGCCGCCGGGCGATCAGTAACGCAGGACGATCTGCAGTCCCACGCGGTCGGCGGAGGCCGCCGGGGCGACCTGGAAACGCATATCGTCGAGATGCGCGTCGACGTAGGCGTCGATCACGATCACGAGCACGGCGGCCGCCGACCACCAGATCCAATCCACGGAGCGGTCCCAGTACTCCGTCACCCACGAATCGTGAAATCGCCATTCGCTCGAGCTCACCGGATAGGTGTCGCGCACCGCTTTCTCGCGGCTCCAGAGACGCCGATTCTGATAGATCATGAGCGTGTAAAAGGTTTCGACGCCCATACCGATCGCCGCTTTGAGCGGCTTCTCGTTGTACATCTGGCCGAGCCCCGGGAAGGTGAGCGCGCAGAGCATGGCGACCCGCCCGCTGCGTCTCTGCCGATACTCCTTGCCCGCGAACCCCGCCGTCTCGCCCCCGAGGATCGATTTGAGCTCGTCCATCGTCCAAACGCCGCCCTCGGGAGGCGCGAACGCCGTATCCGGCCGCGCGGCGCGGACGGAATCGGAGCCGCTCGCCGACGCCGTGTCCTCCGGAGCGACCCACGCCGTATCCGCAACCGGCGAGGCGGCCGAATCCGCGGCGGCCCGGACGGCGTCGGCCGGAACCGCGGCGATCGATCCCTCAGGCCACAGCGGGCCGCCGGCCGCCACAGGGTTCGCGGCCGCGAGGACGCCGAGCATCGCCAGCGCGACGGCTATGGTTTTCCCGTAAAATGCAGGTTTCAGAGGCATATATGAATCTGGCGGGAATGTGTGGGAATCGAACCCACCCCGGATGGTTTTAGCACCCGGCGGAAGGATTTGAAGTCCTCGAGGTCCACCAGAACCCATCCATTCCCGCAACGCCGCAACACGTCCCCCCGCGATCCCCGGCGCCGGCTCACCGTCCGATGCGCGCGATCGCTTCGATCTCCACGAGCGCGCCGAGCGGGAGCCGTCCCACCTGGTACGTGGCCCGCGCCGGAGGAGCCTCGCCGAAGAAGGTCGCATAGACCTCGTTCAGAACTGCGAAATCGTCCATCGACTGGAGCAGCACCGTCGTCTTCACGACCGCGGCCATCGTCGTCCCGGCGGCCTCGCAGATCGCGGCGACATTTTTGAGCGCCCGCCGCGCCTCGGCCTCGATCCCTCCGTCGACGAGCTTCTTCGTCTCCGGATCGATCCCGAGCTGCCCCGATACGAAGAGAAATTCCCCCGCGAGGATGCCCTGACTGTACGGTCCGATGGCGGCGGGGGCCGCCTTCGTGCGGATCACCTGTTTCACCGTGCCTCCTCCGAGAACGGTCGTCGCACCGAAGATCACTCGACCGTGACGCTTTTCGCGAGGTTGCGGGGTTGATCGACGTTGCACCCCCGCAGCACCGCGATGTGGTACGCCAGCAACTGCAGCGGAATCACCGAGAGAATCGGATAGAGGAAGTCGAGCGTGCGCGGAATGTAGATCACGTGATCCGCCATCTCGACGACCTCGGTGTTCCCTTCGTTCGTGATCGCGATGATCCTGCCCTTGCGCGCCTTTACCTCGGCAATGTTGCCGACGATCTTCTGGTACGCCGCGTCGCGCGGGCAGATGAACACGACCGGCATGTTCTCGTCGATGAGGGCGATCGGGCCGTGCTTCATCTCCGCCGCGGGATACCCCTCGGCGTGCACGTAGGAGATTTCCTTGAGCTTGAGCGCTCCCTCGAGGGCGACCGGATAGTTGGCGCCGCGGCCGAGATAGAGGAAATTGTTGTGCTGAGCGAGCTGCTCGGCGATGCCGCGGATCGACTCGCTCGTATCGAGAATGGAGGCGACCTGCCCGGGGACCGCCTGAATCGCCTTCACGATTTTCTGGCCCTCGGCCTCGGAGATCGTGCGCAGGCGGCCGAAGATGAGCGCGATGAGGCTCAACACCGTGATCTGGGAGGTAAAGGCCTTCGTCGACGCGACGCCGATCTCCGGACCCGCGTGAATGTAGACGCCCGCGTGCGACTCGCGGGCGATCGTGCTGCCGACGACGTTGCAGATGCCGAGGCAGCGCGCCCCGCGCCGCCCGGCCTCTCGGAGCGCCGCGAGCGTGTCGACCGTCTCTCCGGACTGGCTGATCGCGAAGACGATCGTGCCGTCCTCGATGACGGGATTGCGGTAGCGGAACTCGCTCGCGTACTCGACCTCGACGGGAATGCGCGCCTTCTCCTCGATCATGTACTCGCCGATGAGCCCCGCGTGCCAGCTCGTGCCGCACCCGATGAGCAGGATGCGCTTCACGTTCCGGAGCTCCTCCTCCGTCATGTTGAGACCGCCGAGATGCGCCTCCCCCGTCGCCGCGATGAGGCGCCCGCGCATGGCGTTCGTGATCGTTTCCGGCTGCTCGCGAATCTCCTTGATCATGAAGTGCGGATGGCCGCCGCGCTCGATCATATCGAGATCCCAGTCGATTTTCTGGACGTCGTGGCTCACGTATTCGTTCTGGACCGTCATGGTTGTGAAGCCGTCGCGGGTCGCCACGATCATTTCGTGATCCTCGAGATAGATCACCTGGCGCGTGTGCTTGAGGATCGCCGCGACGTCGCTCGCGATGATGTACTCGCTCTCGCCGATGCCCATGACAACGGGCGAGCCGTTGCGGGCCGCGACGAGCTTGTCCGGCTCGCTCGCCGACACGACGAGGATGCCGTACGTTCCCTCGACCTTCTCGAGCGCCTTCCGCACGGCGACCTCGAGATCGCAGCCGGTGTAGTACTTCTCGATGAGGTGCACGAGCGTTTCCGTATCCGTCTCCGTGACGAACCGGTGATTCTCCGCGATGAGGGATTTCTTGAGCGTCGAGTAGTTCTCGATGATGCCGTTGTGAATGAGCGCGATCCGGCCGCTGCAATCGAAATGCGGATGGGCGTTCGTGCGGTTCGGCTCGCCGTGCGTGGCCCAGCGGGTATGCGCTATGCCCACGCTGCCCGAGAGATCCATTCCCCGGAGCTTCTCCTCGAGCTGGCTGATCTTACCCGCCGTTTTCTCGTACACGAGCCCGCCGTCGCGCGCGATCGCGATCCCGGCGGAGTCGTATCCCCGGTACTCGAGCCGCTTGAGCCCCTCGATGAGAATCGCGCCGACGTTCTTGCTCTTTCCGATGTACCCGATAATTCCGCACATCTCGACACCTCGAATCGAATATCGCCGGCAAGGCCGGCGCCGACCTACCAACGCGATTGCCGCCCGCGCGGCGTCACGACAGAAGCTTTCCCGCTTCCCTCGCGAGCCGCTCCGCCTCCTCGGCGGATGCCGCCTCCGCGATGACCCTCACCACGGGCTCCGTATTCGACCTGCGCAGATGTATCCACCCCATGGGCATATCAATTCTTATACCATCCGACGCGCAGGCCTCTCCCGGGAAACGCTTTTCCGCTTCTTTTTTCACCCGCTCGAAATCGCCGGCGAACGAGAACTTGTCCTTGACGATGTGGTAGCGCGGGTAGGAGGCGACCTTGTCGGCGAGCGAGACTCCCTCCTCCGCCAGCGCCTGCAGCGCGAGGGCGGCTCCGAGCATCGCGTCGCGGCCGTAGTGGAGGGGCGGATAGATGACCCCACCGTTCCCCTCGCCCCCGATCGCCGCGCTCCGCTCCTTCATGAGGGCGATGACGTTCGCCTCCCCCACTTTCGACCGAAACACGGGAACGCCGTGCCGCTTTCCCAGATCGTCGATGATGCGCGAGGTCGAGAGGTTCGCGACGAGCGGTCCCTTTTCCCTCGAGAGCACGAAATCCGCCGCCACGGCGAGCGTGAGCTCCTCGCTGCACACAAACCCCGTCCCGTCGACGAGCACGAGGCGGTCGGCGTCCGGATCGCACGCGAAGCCGATGTCGGCCCGCTCGCGAACGACCGCGCGAGACAGATCGACGAGGTTCGCCGGACGCGGCTCGGGCTCGTGTGGGAACGGCTCATCGACGCTCGTGAAGAGCTCCACGACCGTGACGCCGAGCTCCCGGAGCAACGCCGGCAGGATGACGCTCCCCGCGCCGTTCACGCAGTCGACCACGGCCTTGAAACCCCGCTTCGCGACGCGATCGCGGTCCATGCGTCCGAGCGCGAGAATCCGCCCCACGTGGACGGCGTTTCCCGCCTCGTTCGCCGCATACCCGCCGAAGGACCGCCTCGCCTCGTACACCGGCGACGCCGCGGCGGAGGTCAGGTCGTCCATCTCCGCGGCCGAGAGAAACTCCCCGCGGCGGTCCAGAAACTTGAGCGCGTTCCACTCGATGCCGTTGTGGCTCGCCGTGATGATGATCCCGCCCTCGGCCTTGAGCTCGTCGACCATGATCTCGACGGTCGGGGTCGACGCGATGCCCAGATCGACGGCCGAGCATCCCTCGAAGCGCAGCGCCGAAAACACCGCCGAGGCGAGCGCCGGACCGGAGGGACGGGTGTCCCGCCCCACGACGACGACGCCGCCGCGGAGCCGCGCGGCGAATGCGGCCGCGTAGCGCAGCGCCGTCCCGGGGTTCATTCCGGGCCCCACGATCCCCCGCACGCCCGAGACGCCGGCCATGAGATTCGGATTCTGAGCCATCGACACGCTCCGTCCCGCCACCGCGCCCGCGGCGCCGGGCGGTTTGCATTATACGACAGCCGCCGCCGAGCCGCATAAGAAAAATCCCGGCCGCCGGGCGGCCGGGACGATTCGCGGACCCTTCGCGGCGGAGCCTATTCCCGCACTTCGGCGTACGCGCGCATGAACGATTTGAGGTTTCGCGGCCCGACGCGCCCAAAACGCTTCGTGAGGGGTTCCTCGATCGATTCGGGCTTGATGACGCCCGTCATCTTGACCGCCGCGCCGAGCATCGTCGTGTTCGTAATGGGGCGCCCGAGCTCCTCGACCGCGATTTTCGTCGCGTCGACCGTTGCGACCCGGATATCGGCGTAGCCGAACTGTTTCTTGATCTCCTCGGGGCTCTTCGCCGTGTTGACGACGAGAACGCCGCCGGATTTCAGGCCCTTTCGGGGATTCGCGATCCGGAGGAGGCTCTGGTCGAGCACGATGACGACGTCCGGTTCGTTCACGGCGAACCGGGTCCGGAGAGGCGCATCGTCGACGCGGGAGAACGCGACGACCGGCGCGCCGCGCCGCTCCGGCCCGAAGCTCGGAAAGCTCTGCGCGTATCTGCCCTCGTTGATGACGGCGACGGCGAGCAACTCGGCGCTCGTCACCGCTCCCTGTCCGCCGCGTCCGTGAAATCTGATCTCCAGCATGTTCGTCCTACTTTTTTGTCGAACGGCAATCGACGCACGTGTCGAAATGATCTTCCGGAAGGTTCGCGATCTTCCGGAAATACTCGAGCTGTTTCACCGGGGCGAAATGCTTTCCGCAGACCTTGCATGCGGCCATCGGAAAATCCGTCTTCCAGATGCGCCGCACACCGTCGCGCTCCTCCATCGGAATGACGCCCACCGGACAGATATAGTGGCACGAGCCGCACGCGATGCAATCCTCCGGCGCCTCCTCGAACGGCGTCGCGACGGCGCGCGTGTCGCCGCGGCTCTTGAATCCGATCGCCGATACCCCCACGACCTCCCGGCAGACGCGAACGCACTGGCCGCAGAGGATGCACCCCTTGAAGTCGACCGGGAACATGCTCTTCTCGATCCCGAGGCTCGAGGCGAGCTCGCGGAGGCGCGGATGCGTCGAGTTCCGCGAGAGGAGCAGGTGCAGAACGAGCCGCCGCACGTTCAGAACGCGCTCGGTCGAGGTATTCACCTCGAGCCCCTCGGCCACCTCGTGGATGCACGAAACGACGAGGCGCTGGCGCTTCTTGTGCGTAACCTCGACCATGCAGAGCCGGCAGGCGCCGTACGGATGGAGCTCCTCGTTGCTGCAGAGGTTGGGGATGTCGATGTTGGCGTCGCGCGCGGCGTCGAGAATCGTCGTCCCCGCCGCGGCCGTCACCCGCCGTCCGTCGATCGTCAGTGTCACCTTGTCCGCCATGTCGGTTCCTTTGCCGGGGGCGGCGCGTCCCCGCGCCGCCATCGCTACGAAATGAGTATCGCGTCGAACTTGCAGGCCTCGAAACAGGCCCCGCACTTGATACACGTTTTCTGATCGATCGTATGAGCCTTTTTCTTCTCCCCCGTTGCCGCCTTCGTCGGGCATACTCGCGCGCACGCCGTGCATCCGGTGCAGGCGTCCGCCGCGACCGTGAAGGCGATGAGCTCCTTGCAGACGCCGGCCGGGCACTTCCGGTCGCGGATATGCGCGAGGTACTCGTCCTTGAAATGCTTGATGGTGCTCAGCACGGGGAACGGCGCCGTGCCCCCGAGGGCGCAGAGCGAGCCGTCGATGACCCCCTTGCCGATCCATTCGAGCAGATCGATATCGCTCTCCACTCCCTTGCCCGCGCAGATCCGGTCGAGAATGGCGCGCATCTGGTAGACGCCCTCGCGGCACGGCGTGCACTTGCCGCAAGACTCCTGCTCGAGAAACTTGAGGAAATACCTGGCGACGTCCACCATGCAGGTGCGATCGTCCATGACGATCATGCCGCCCGAGCCCATCATCGAGCCCACCTTCGAGAGCTCGTCGAAATCGACCGGCATGTCGAGATGCTGCTCGGGGATGCAGCCGCCCGAGGGACCGCCCGTTTGTATCGCCTTGAACTTCCGGCCCTTCGGGATGCCGCCGCCGATGCCGAACACGATCTCGCGGAGGGTGATTCCCATGGGGACCTCAACGAGACCGGTGTTGTTGATCTTGCCGACGAGCGAGAAGATCTTCGTTCCCGTGCTCCCCGCGGTGCCGATCGAGGCGTACCAGTCGGCGCCCTTGCTGATGATCGGCGGCACGTTCGCCCACGTTTCGACGTTGTTGAGGCAGGTCGGTTTGTCGTAGAGGCCCCGGTCGGTGGCGTGCACGTACTTCTGACGCGGCTCGCCGGCCCGCCCTTCGATCGAGGCGAAGAGCGCGGAGGATTCGCCGCAGACGAAGGCGCCGCCGCCGCGGTTGATCTTGATATCGAAGCTGAAATCCGTTCCGAGGATCCTTTCGCCGAGCAGCCCGTACGCGCGGGCGTTCTCGATCGCAGAGGTGATGTTCGTCACGGCGAGCGGATACTCGTTGCGCACGTAGATGTACCCGTTGCTCGAGCCGATCGCGAAGGCGCCGATGATCATCCCCTCGAGCACGCTGTGCGGATTGCCCTCGAGGAGGCTTCGATCCATGTAGGCGCCCGGATCCCCCTCGTCGGCGTTGCAGATGACGTACTTCGGCTCGCCCTCCGCCTTGGCGGTCGATTCCCATTTCCAGCCCGTCATGAAGCCGCCGCCGCCCCGTCCGCGAAGCTTCGCCCTCGTCACCTCGTTGATGATGTCCCCGGGCTTCATCGCGAGCGCCTTGGCGAGCGCCGCGTAGCCTCCGATGGCGACGTAGTCGTCGATGCTCCGCGGATCGATCTGCCCGTTCATGCCGAAGATAAGCCGCATCTGCTTCCGGTAGAAGGGAACGTCGTGCTCGTGGAGGATTTTCTCCTTCGTCACCGGATCGCGGTACACGAGGCGGTCGATGATTTCGTCCTTGAGCACCGATTTCTCGATGATCTCGCCCGCGTCCTCGGTTTTCACGTGCTGGTAGAATATCTTCTTCGGCTGGATCACGACAAGCGGTCCGCGCTCGCAGAATCCGTGACAGCCGCTCGTGCGAATCTCGACCTTGTTTCCGAGCCCGCGCTTCTCGATCTCCGCGCGGAAGTTGTCGATGAGCTTCTGCGTACCGTACGCGAGGCATCCCGTGCCGGCGCATATCACGATGGTCGGCTTTCTCGGGTCGCGCGCGGACGCGAGCTTCTGCTGGAGCGTCGCGAGCTCTTTCGCCGATTTAAGCTTCTTCATCGGTTTCTACCTTTTTCCCGAGGGCGGCGAGCACCTTGTTCGTCTTGGCGATCGTGATTTGGCCGTGATACTCGTCGTTCACGACGAGTATGGGGCCGAGCGCACAGGCGCCGAGGCAGTTCACCGTCTCAAAGCTGAACTCTCGATCGCTCGTCGTTTCGCCCGAAGCGATGCCGAGCGTGCGTGCGATGTGGTCAGCGATCTGCGGGGCCCCGCGAACGTGGCACGCCGTTCCGAGACAGAGGCTCAGGCGGTAGCGGCCTTTCGGCGCGAGACTGAACGCGCGGTAGAAGGTCGCGAGGTGGTACACGAGACTCCGCGTCACGCCGAGACTCTCGACGAGAGCGTCGAGCGCCTCTCTCGGGAGGTAATTGAACTCCCGCTGGATATCCTGCATGATGGGGATCACGAAGCTCTTGTCGCGCCCGTACCGCGCGACGATCTCGTCGACCTTCGCTCCCACGGCATCGTTTCGTTTCGATCGGCTCGCTTCCATGGCTCGCTCTTTCCTGAGGTCGTCCTCTCTGCATCGACTCCCGCGCGCGCTAGAGCTCGGCTCTCGCGCGGAGCTTCTCCCATTCCCCCGTGACGCGACTCTGTATCTTCTCGATGAGCTCGGGCGTCAGATGGCGGAACCGCCCCTGAGGCTTGAGGTAGTCCGCGACCGGCCGCAGCGCGGGAACGTCGACCGTGATTCGGTACCGCCCCTTCTCGACTTCGTAGAGCGGGAACACACCCGTCTCGACGGCCAGCCGCCCGATCCAGATCGCCTTTTCGCTCGGAAGCCCCCATCCCGTCGGACACACGGAGAGTATATGAATGTAGGCGGGGCCGCCGGCCTTCGCCGCCTTCTCGACCTTCTTCATGAGATCGAAGGGGTAGCTCGAGCACGCCGTCGCGACGTAGGGGATGCCGTGCGCGGCCGCGATCTCCGGCATGTTCTTCTTCCACGTGACCTGCCCGGCCTTTATCTTGCCCGCCGGCGAGGTGGTCGTCGAGGCGCCGAACGGCGTTCCCGAGGATCGCTGCACGCCGGTGTTCATGTAGGCCTCGTTGTCGTAGCAGACATAGATGAAGCGATGCCCTCGCTCGAATGCGCCCGAAAGCGCCTGCAACCCGATGTCGCTCGTTGCGCCGTCGCCGCCCATGCCGAGGAAGATCGTCCCCTTCTCGGGGATCGCGCCCTTGCGCACGAGCGCGCGGTAGGCGCCCTCGGCCCCCGTCGCGACCGCCGCGGCGTTTTCGAACGCGACGTGAATCCAGGGCACTCGCCAGTTGGTGAAGGGGAACGGCGAGGAGATGATCTCCATGCACCCCGTGGCCGAAGCGACGACGACGTTCTGCCCGAGCGCCTTTGCGACGAGCCGGACGGCGAGCGCTTCCGCGCACCCCTGACAGGCGCGATGTCCCGGGGCGAAGTACTCGCGCTTCGTGACGAGCCTCGAGGCGTATACGTTGAGCGATTCCATTACTCTCTCACCCCGTAGAAGATATAATCTTCCTGCCGGATCGGCGCGCCGGAAGCGACGAGCTCCTCCGTTTTCGCGTACATCTTGATGAAGTCTTCCGGCGTAACGTCGCGGCCGGCGAATCCCGCGAGGAAATTGGTGATCGCCGGCTTCTGCTTCTGCTCATAGAGCGCCGCGCGGATCTCGCTCGCCACCGGCCCGCCGGGACCGCCGTACGATATCGCCCGGTCGATAACGATGAGCTTTTTCACGCCCTTCACCGCGTCGCGGAGCTCGTCGAACGGAAACGGGCGCCAGAGGCGAAGCCGTATCTGCCCGACCGGCTTTCCCTGCTCGCGAAGGCGGTCGACCGCGATCGACGCGGTCTCCCCGAAGCTTCCCATCGTGACGATCGCCGTCTCGGCTCCGTCCATCTTGTAGGTTTCAACCGACTTGTACGCGCGACCGGTGATCTTCGCGATCTCGTCCCACGCCTTCATGATGACCGGCCTCGCGGCGAGGAGCGCCGCGTCCTGCGCCTTTTTCGTTTCGGCAAAAATGTTCGGAATGCCGAAGGCGCCCAGCGTGACGGGAGCGTCGGGAGTGAGCACGTTGACCGGTTTGAAGGGAGGAAGGTAACGCGCGGCCTGCTCCTTGTCCCAGTACTCGATGGCCTCGATGACGTGCGTCACGATGAACCCGTCGATGTTGATCATGACCGGTATCGAGACCGCCGGATCTTCGGCGACGCGAAAGGCGTAGAGCACGTGGTCGAAGAGCTCCTGCCCGTTGTCGGCGAACACCTGTATCCAGCCGCAGTCGCGCACCGACATCACGTCGGTGTGATCGTTCCAGATGCTCAGGGGTCCCGAAAGCGAGCGGTTCGCGAGGATCATCACGATCGGGAGCCGCAGGCTCGCCGCGATGAACACGATCTCGTTCATGAGGGCGAGCCCCTGCGCGCTCGTGCAGGTGAAGGTGCGCGCCCCCATCGCGGAGGAGCCGCAGCACACGCTCATCGCCGAATGTTCCGATTCGACCGGTATGAACTCGGCGTCGAGCTCTCCCTCGGCGACGAGCTCGGCGAGGTGCTCGACGATGTGCGTCTGCGGGGTGATCGGATACGCCGCGACGACGTCGACGTTCGCCAGGGCGACCGCCTCCGCCGCGGCGATCGAGTTTTCGATTCCGACGCGTTTCGGCATTTATTCCTCCGCCTCCTCCGCCATCGAGATGCAGCCCGTGATGCATTCCTGCGCGCAGATGCCGCAACCCTTGCAGTAGTAGAGGTCGGCCTCGAAGTAGCCTTCCTCATTCTTGCGGACCGCCGCGTCGGGACAGAAGAGGTAACAGACGCCGCACTTGACGCAGCGGGAATGATCCCACAGGGGCCGGATGGAGCGCCAGTCGCCGGTCCTATACTGCGCGGCGTTGCCGGCGTCGGAGACCGCGCAGCCGATCTCGATGTCTTTCCACCCGAGTTCTTCTTCCGATTTGACCGGCTTTTTCATGTCACTCCCCCGCGCTTCAGGGACGAAAAGCCCTCCCGACCCGATTCCCCGCCGTGAACGAAAAAAATTAGGCGAAATATACTCTCTTCGCCGCGCACCTTCAAGCGGAAACGGCGGGGGCCGCGCCCCCGCCGTCCGCCTGCGAGCCTACTGGCGTTCCTCGAGGAGATGCTCGACGACGTGCGGGTCGGCGAGCGTCGTCGTATCGCCGACCTCGGTGCTGCCGGTCGCGATGACTTTGAGGATGCGACGCATGATCTTGCCGCTGCGCGTCTTCGGGAGCGCGTCGGCGAACTGTATCTTGTCGGGCTTCGCGATGGGCCCGATCATTTTCGAGACGTGGTTGCGAAGCTCTTCCTTGAGCTTGTCGCTCTTGTCGAACCCGCCGGTGAGCGTGACGAACGCGTAGAGCCCCTCGCCCTTGATCTCGTGCGGCATCGGCACGACCGCCGCCTCGGCGACCGCCTCGTGGCTCACGAGGGCGCTCTCGACTTCCATCGTTCCGATCCGGTGGCCCGAGACGTTGATCACGTCGTCGACGCGGCCCATGAGCCAGAAATAGCCGTCCTCGTCCTTGCGCGCGCCGTCGCCCGTGAAGTACACGCCCTTGTAGCGGCTGTAGTACTGATCCTGGTACCGCTGGTCGTCGCCCCACACCGTGCGGAGCTGTCCCGGCCACGGCTTCTCGATGATGAGATAGCCGCCTTCGTTCGTGTCGCACGGCGAGCCGTCCTCGCGGACGACCTTGGGGAACACGCCCGGGAACGGCAGCGTCGCTGAGCCCGGCTTCAGCGGGAACGCGCCGGGAAGCGGCGTGATGAGGATGCCGCCCGTTTCCGTCTGCCACCACGTGTCGACGATCGGGCAGCGTTCCTTGCCGATCACCCGGTAGTACCACATCCAGGCCTCGGGATTGATCGGCTCGCCGACCGAGCCGAGGAGGCGCAGGCTCGAGAGGTCGTTCTTCGCCGGCCATTCGTCGCCGTCGCGCGCGATCGCGCGGATGGCGGTCGGCGCGGTGTAGAAGACCGACACTTTGTACTTCGAAACAACCTTCCAGAAACGATCCGGCTCGGGATAGCTCGGAACGCCCTCGAACATGACGGTCGTCGCGCCGTTCGAGAGCGGCCCGTACACGATGTACGAGTGGCCGGTGATCCAGCCGATATCGGCGGTGCACCAGTAGATGTCTTCCTCGCGCAGATCGAAGATGAGCTTGTTCGTCATGGTCACGTACACGAGATAGCCGCCCGTCGTGTGGACGACGCCCTTCGGCTTGCCCGTCGTGCCGCTCGTGTAGAGAATGAACGAGAGGTCCTCGGCTTCGACGTGCGTCGGCTCGCAGGTTTCGGAGACCTTCGCCATCTCCTCGTGCCACCAGAAGTCTTTGCCCTTGTTCATCGTGACATCGAGCCCCGTGCGCTTGACGACGATCACGTGCTCGATCGTCGGGCAGGCGCCGAGAACGGAATCGGCTCCGGTCTTGAGCGGCACAGCCTTGCCCCGGCGGTAGCTCCCGTCGCTCGTGATGAGCATCTTGGCGCCCGCGTCGATGATGCGGTCCTTGAGCGATTCGGCGCTGAAGCCGCCGAACACGATCGAGTGGATCGCGCCGATGCGCGTGCAGGCGAGCATCGCGATCGCGAGCTCGGGGATCATCGGAAGGTACAGGTTGACCCGATCGCCCTTCTTGATCCCGTGCGCCTTGAGGACGTTCGCGAACTTGCTGACCTCGCGATGGAGCTCCTTGTACGTGTACTTTTTCGAATCGGTGAGCGGCTCGCCTTCCCAGATGAGGGCGATCTTGTCGCCCTTCGTCTTGAGGTGCCGGTCGAGGCAGTTATAAGAGATGTTGGTCGTGCCGCCGGAGAACCATTTCACGAAGGGGGCTTTGCCGTAGTCGAGCACCTTGTCCCACTTCTTGAACCAGTGAATACAGTTCGCCTGCTCGGCCCAGAAACCCTCGAGATCCTTCTCGGATTTGCCGTAGAGCTTCTTGTACTCATCCATGCTCTTGATGTGAGCCTTCTCGACGAAGCTCTTCGGGGGATTGAAAACCCGGCGCTCATCGAGCATCGAAGTGATGGTTTTCCTCTCCGCTGCCATCTGCTACCTCCTGTAGGGTTTCCGTTCGCTCGCAGGATTATCGTTTCAGTCGGATACATGGTCGCGCAAAACGCGGCACTAAACGCTTGAATTTATTGAGATACTCCGCAAATGTCAAGACAAAATCGGTTTGGCGAATGGGGGTTCCGCAAACCTCTGGAAACGAATCCCCAGCCGGTATATACTCTCACACTGCGGCGTTCGAGCGGCCCGTACCGGGCATGCAACGCCCTCCGCGAAACGGGACGCCGCGCCGCGAACGACCATGCCGAAAAAGAGCGCATTACGCCTTCCGCTCGCGGCCGCGATCCGGCCCTGCGCCGCCGTCGCCGCTCTGGCCATCGCCGCCGCGCCGGGGCCGCTTTTCGCCGTGGGCCACGCGCGGGATATCCGTTTCACGCAGATCTCCATCGAACAGGGGCTCTCGCAGAGCATCGTCGAGTGCATCATCCAGGACCGGCGCGGATTCATATGGATGGCCACCGAGGACGGGCTCAACAAGTTCGACGGGTACGATTTCACGATTCTCCGCCACGATCCCGACGATCCGAACAGCCTCGTCTACAACCAGCTCCTCTCCCTCTGCGAGGACCGCGACGGCCGCATATGGATCGGAACGTTCCAGGGCGGCCTCAACCGCTACGATCCCGCGACGAGGCGCTTTACCCTCTACACGCACGCGATCGGCGATTCCACGAGCATCAGCCACAATTCGATAAACGCGATCGTCGATACGAAGGCCGGGGACCTCTGGATCGGCACCGATAACGGGCTCAACCGCTACGAGCGCCGAACGGATTCCTTCACCCGCTTTTACGGCGACTCGACCGGCGAGAACGGACCCGGCCACAGCGGAATCCGCTGCATCCTCGAGGATCGCGGCGGCGGGGTCTGGATCGGCACGAACGGCGGCGGCCTCAGCCGTTACGACCCGGCGAGCGGCCGATGGAGGCGCTACGCGCACGATCCCGGCGATCCCGGAAGCCTCAGCCACAACACGGTGCGCGCGATCCGCGAGGACCATGAGGGCGCGCTCTGGGTCGGCACCGTCGGCGGCGGACTCAACCGGCTCGACCGCCGGACGGATCGCTTCACCCGCTACCGGCACGACCAGGACGATCCGAAGAGTCTCGCTCACGATCAGGTGTTCGATATCCTCGAGGACCGCACAGGCGCCCTTTGGATCGGCACCAACGGCGGAGGGCTCGACCTCTTCGATCGCGAGACCGGCGGTTTCATTCACTATCGGAACGATCCGAACGATCCGAACAGCTTGAGCTTCGACGAGATTCACGACATCTTCGAGGATCGATCGGGGATTCTGTGGCTCGGCACCTACGGGGGCGGGGCGAACAAGTTCGACACGAAGCGAAAGAGCTTCGTTCTCTACCGCCCGAATCCGGCGGATCCGGCGAGCGGGCTCAGCGCCGAGATCGTGTGGTCGATCAGCGAGGACGAGCGGGGAATCCTGTGGATCGGCACGCACGGAGGCGGGCTCAACCGCCTCGACCGCGCAACCGGGCGCTACCGGCACTACCGCCACGATCCGGGCGATCCAACGAGCCTGAGCTCCGACATTGTGCGGATCGTGTACCGGGACCGTTCCGGAGCCTTCTGGATCGGCACGCACGGAGGCGGCCTCTGCAGGTTCGACCGCTCGAGCGGCCGCTTCACCGCCTATCGTCACGACCCATCCGATCCGTCGAGCCTGAGCCATGACGAGATCAGATCGATATACGAGGATCGGCAGGGCGCGCTCTGGCTCGGCACGAACGGCGGCGGTCTCAACCGCATGGACCGCGCGACCGGCGTTTTCCGCCGCTACCGGTCCGATCCCAATGATTCAACGAGCCTCAGCAACGATTTCGTGCGCGCGATCTACGAGGACGACTCGGGGGGCTTCTGGATCGGCACGCAGGGGGGAGGGCTCAACCGCCTCGACCGCTCGACGGGCGTATTCACGCCGTTCCGGGCGAACCGGCTCGACGCGGGCGGCATCAGCAACGATTACATCTTCTCCATCTTCGAGGATTCGCGGCGAGGTATGTGGATCGCCACCTGGGGCGGCGGGTTCAACAGGTTCGACCGGCAGACGGGGACCTTCAGGCACTATACGATGAAGGACGGCCTCCCCAACAACTCCGTCTACGGCATGCTCGAGGACGAGGACGGCAACCTCTGGCTCAGCACGAACCGCGGGATATCGAGATTCGACCCACGGACGGAAACCTTCAAGAACTACACCGACGAGGACGGGCTCCAGAGCAACGAGTTCAACGGAGGGGCGTTCTTCAAGAGCCCCGCCGGGGAGATGTTCTTCGGCGGGATCCACGGCTTCAACTCTTTCTTTCCGGGGGACATCAGGGACAATTCCTTCATCCCTCCCGTCATCATCACCTCGCTCTCGGTGCTGAACCGGCCGGCGGAGCTCGACACGCCGATCACGGATATTCATACGCTCCGGCTCTCGTATCGCGATTACCTTTTTTCGTTCGAGTTCGCCGCGCTCGATTTCACGGCGCCGGACAAGAATCAATACGCCTACCTGATGGAGGGCCTCGATCGCGATTGGATAGCGACCCCCGCGGGAAGGCGCCACGCGAGCTACACGACCCTGCCCCCGGCCGCTACGTCTTCAAGGTGAAGGGCTCGAACAACGACGGCGTATGGAACGAGACGCCCGCGACGATATCGATCGTCATCACGCCTCCCTACTGGCGAACGCTCTGGTTTCGAAAAATGATATACTTTTTTTGCTGAAAGGCTGGCGCCGTTGTACCTGTACCTTCGGTACCATGTCGAATGTGGCATGCTGTTGGCCGGTTACAGTGCTTCAAATTCAATGATGATTCATACCACGATCATCAGACATGACCGCGCTGCATAGCCTAGCCACACGTGGTCTGCAGCGGCGTAAGGTCACGCGAATCAAAAGCACAAAAAATGTGCAACTTTTAGCATCCAGAGGTTTGGATATTTCCACAGTACATAATTGAGGGGATCATCTTCATGCACCACTCTTGGCAGCCGCAAGGTCATCCCGGGTGGTATCACGCTGCAGTGTGGTACTTATATGATATTACTTTTTTTTGGCTGAAAGGCTGGCGCCGTTGTACCCCTGTACCCTTTCAGGTACCATGTCCGAATGTGGCATGCTGTTGGCCCGGTTAACCAGTGCTTCAAATTCAATGATGATTCATACCACGATCATCAGACATGACCGCGCTGCATAGCCTAGCCACACGTGGTGCTGCAGCGGCGTAAGGTCACGCGAATCAACTGCACAAAAAATGTGCAACTTTTGCAGCACCAGAGGTTTGGATATTTGAGTATAATTAATATTAGAATTAGATATTTTATATTTATATTTATAATTATATTTATCTATTTAATATATTTTTTTTTTTTATACCTCGCCGCCGGCTTCATGGTCGCCGGGGTCGCGACCGTCTTTTACCGTCGCCGGCTCACCGGCGTCCGGCTCGCCGCCGAGCTCAGGGCGGCGCACAAGGCGCAGATGTCGATCATGCCCCAGTCGGATCCGGCGATCGAGGGGTTCGAAATCTCCGGAACCTGCATCCCCGCCTACGAGGTCGGAGGCGATTTCTACGATTACTTCTGGCTCGGGAAGGATCGCCGCCGCTTCGGCATCGCCGTCGGCGACGTCGCGGGGAAGGCCATGAACGCCGCGATGATATCGGTCATGTCGAGCGGCATGCTCTCCTCGAAGGTCGATAACGCCGTTTCGGTCGCCGGCCTCATGCGCGACCTCAACGGGCCGCTCTTCAACAAGACCGACGATTACGTGTTCACGGCGCTCTGTCTTCTCTCGCTCGACGCCGGAGCGAAATCTGGCGTCTTACAGCGTCGCCGGATTCAACAACCCCATTCTCAAATCCCGCGCGGGCGTGCGTTCGCTCCCCGGACGGGGACCGCAGTTCCCCCTCGGGAGCCTCGAGAACATCGCCTACGAGGAGACGGCCCTGCGGCTCGAACGTGGAGACGTTCTCCTTGTGTTTTCGGACGGACTCATCGAGGAGCGGAACAAGGCGGGCGAATTCTTCGGCCTCGAGCGCCTGCGCGCGCTTCTCGAGACCCTCGACACGGCGGGCATGACGGCGCGCGGGATCAAGGAGTCGATCGTCTCGGAGGTGCTCGCCTTCGCCGGAAAGCGGCGCCATGACGACGACATCACGCTCGTCGTCGTGAAGGCCGCCTAAGACGCTTTCTTGATCGCGCGGACGATGACGCTTTCGGCGGGGCTCCGCGGAGCCCCCTGAAACGGATACGGAACCTCTTCGATCACCCGGACATCCTCGAATCCCGCCCCGCGGATGAGCGCGAGATAATCGTTCTTGAGCGACGCGTTCGCGATGCAGCCGACGAGAAGCTCTTCGGATTCGCGCAGCTCCTCCGGCAGTGGCTCGAGAAGAACGATATCGGAGACGACGAGACGTCCGCCGGGCCGGAGCACCCGCAGCGCTTCGTCGAAAACCCGCGCCTTGTCCGGCGAAAGATTCACGACGCAGTTCGAGATGACGATATCGACCGAGGCGTCCGCCGCGGGCAGGTTCTCGATCTCCCCGAGCCTGAACTCGACGTTGTCGAGGCGGCCGTCCGACGCCGCGCGACGGGCCCGGTCGATCATTTCGGGTGTCATATCGACGCCGATGACGCGGCCCGACGGACCCACCGCCTTCGCGGCTATGAAGCAGTCGAGCCCCGGCCCCGAGCCGAGGTCGAGGACGGTCTCCCCCTTCCGTGGCTTCGCGTGCGCGATCGGGTTGCCGCAGGAGAGACCGGCGATGGGGACTCCGGGCGCGCCCGCGAGATCCCCCGCCGCGTACCCCATCCCCTCGAAGAACGACTCCGCCGACTCGTTCCCTCCGCAGCACGAGCTACCGCCCGGCCTGCACGAGCAGGAGGTGCGGGCTATTTTCGCGTACCCTTCCCGAACCGTCTTTCTCATCCGATCCTTTTCCATAGCGCCTCCTTGACGCCCCGCCGTGCGGCGCGCCGCCCGACTATGCGCCGCAACCGTGACCGTGTCCGTGGTGCCCGCACGAGTTGTCCGCGGTGAGCTCCTCGAGCGCTCCCCTCTTCAACGCCTCGACGTTGTCGCGGACCGTGCCGGGCATCGAGCGGTACACGCGAATCCCCGCGTCGTTCAGCCGCTCGACCGCCCGCGCGCCGATCCCGCCAACGATGATCGCTTCGACATTCGCGCCTTCGAGCCCCTGCAGCGGCCGGCACGCGCCGTGGGCGTGGTGCTGGTCGCCGTTATCGACGACGCGCGACTCGCCGGAATCTCCGTCGACGATCAGGAACCGCTCGGCCGAGCCGAAATGCCCGTAGGGCTCCCCTTCCATGCCGCGCACGTCGTTCACCGGAATGCAGATCCGCATCGTGTTTCTCCTATTCGTTTTTGCCGAGGTCCAGCATTTCCTTCATCATGGGGCCGAGCATCGCTCGCACGCCGCCGGCGAGGCTCTCGGCCTTGACGAGCGTGAGGCAGCACGTCTTTCCGCGCCCCCCGCGCCCACCGTGCCCGCCGTGGAAGATGATGGCGAGCTTTTCCCCCGCGCCGATTCCGGCGCGCTCCCGCACGTCCTTCGGCAGGACGACTTGGCCGCGCTCGTCGACCGACACGACGGCCTCTATCCGGCAGCAGCCCCCGAGGGCTCCCCGGCCACCCCCGCGCATCCCTCTCTGCCCGCAGCAGCCGTCCCCGCCGATTCCAGATCGCTTTCCGCTCACGTAGCCTCCTTCATGTTCGGCGCACACGGACGCCATAAACGCACAATATTCAGAATATTATGATTTATCTGATTTGTCAATGGTCAATGATTGAGCGTTATCCCTCGCCGCGGGAATCATAACGCGGATGCGCGGCTCCGCCGTAGCTCTCTCAAAGGCATGGCATTCGACGCAATTATTCCATCAATAGATATTTATGATGACTTTAACTCTAGCTTATGCTACCCTAGCTGTGACTGGGGGATTCTTAATTCATTTCTAAATGGGTCTAGCCGTATTGAGGGAACTCTTTCCGAAACCTCAATCCGCCTTCCGCGGGTTGAGTGGTTATCCAAGGGGGGATCGTTGATGAAAAAGGTGTTAGCCCTCGTGATCGGCGTCGGCCTCATTGCCCTGCTCATCGGCTCGGTCGCAGCCCGCGAAATTGCGAATCCCGGCAAGCGTCCCGTGAGAGATTGGTCGAGCGATGAGTCGCTCGATCTCGTCGATCCGGGTCTGCGCGGCCTCTACGAGACCGCCGCCGCGGATACGTACTGCATGGTCTGGTACACCTTTGAGACCAACAACTGGATGGGTTGGACCCCGATCGACAACACGGCTCAGGTGGATACGTTTTTCCACGTGGACGACTTCGCCGGCCTCGGCACCTCCTGGACTCCGCTCGAGGGCTTGAAGTCGATGTGGTGCGGAGCCGAAGAGGACCTTGATGATCCGTACATGTGCTCGTGGGAGTACGCCCCTGGCTACGGCAACTACTGGAACCAGATGCTGACGAGCGATCCGTTCGCCTTCCAAGGCACGATCAGCTTCACGTATACGATCAGGTGGGATTCGGAGCCCGGATACGATTACACTCGGATCGAGTACGACGCTGGCGGCGGCAGCTGGGTGGAGCTTGCTGAGTTCGACGACCTCGGCGACAGCACGGGAACCGTTCTCGTGTACACGACGCAGGCTCGGACGAAGCTTCGCTTCCACTTCACGGCCGACGGCGCCTGGAGCGATCAGGACGGCCTGTGGAACACGAACGGCGCGTGCGTCGTCGACGCTCTGCGCATTCAGGACGCCGCGACGCTCAACCTGTACGAGAACTTCGAGACCGCGGCCGTCGACGCGAAAGACGCGGGGATCTGGCACGCGCGTCCGGAGACTCCATACGGCAGCTTCGCCGGCCTGTACACCGGCCTGACCGACAAGGATCCGTGCGGCGACAACTTCGGCACGCAGGTCGTGTTCTTCGTCGGGTCGAGCGAGATCAGCACGAGCTACCCGGGTCTCTTCGACACTCCGTTCTGCACGGGCCCCGGCGGCACCAGCGCACCGTGCCAGGATGAGGGCATCGTGTCTCCGATCATCGACATGACGATGTACTCGACGCTCTGCAACAACGTTCAGGACGGCACCATCCCGTCTACCGATCTGAACCTGCTCGGAGGCGCCATTCTCCGGTTCACCTCGTACCGCGATCTGCCGCTCTCGAACCTCGTGTTCTACACGTGGTCCGTCCGGTCGATCATCGACGGGTGCCCCGGCCAGTGGGTGGACGATAACTTCGTTTACTACGGCGCCGACATGGATTACATCTATGGAGGAGCCGGCGACGTGAGCAAGTTCATCGGCGGCAACGATCCGGTGCAGATCAGAATCGGTTGCACGGACATGTGCGACGCCTGGTACAACACGTACGGCAACTGCGCGGCGCACACTCCGTCGCCCTGGGTCGACAACGTGCGCCTGTACCGGTACAAAACCGCCGGTCCGCAGTGGGGATCGCGCGACCTGGATTTCTTCCAGGACAACTTCCCCGAGGCTGAGTACAACATCGAGAGCTACGTCCGCTGCGACGCGGCGAACGACATCTTCGCGGGCGACAACCCGGTCATCCATCCGGGCGACTCGCTCGTGGTCGATTGCACGTCGATTATCGCGGACGGGCTCAAAGAGGACAACACCTTCGGCGGCGCCTCCGTGTACATCAACGTGAGAGCCAGCTACATCGGCCCCGCGCCGACGAAACCGGCTCTCAGCGGCGCCGCGCTCGCCGGATCGGTTCTCGTCAACGACGATCCGGAGACGTACGTGAACTTCAACTACGTGAGCACGAGCGGTGCCTGGACGAAGATTCAGTGCGACACCGCCCGGACGGGCGCCGGCATCGTCGACGGCAAGTACATGGTCGACCTCAACGACGAGCTCTTCACCCGCGGCTACAAGATCGACTACTACTTCACGGCCACGGACAAGAAGAACGTCACTTCGGCGTACCCGCGCTACTCGCGCTCGGGCCCGCCGTACTTCGAGTGGACCTGTCTCCCGACGCTCAACACCGACGTGCTCTTCGTAGATGACGGCTACGTCGAGCTGTACTGGCTGCCGGTCTTCGACGCCGTGCTGGCTCTGCCGGACGCCAAGATCGACATCTACGACGTGAACGCCCCGAGCTCGGGCGTCTCCAACGGTCCGGGAAGCCGTGCGAAGAACTACCAGCTGAGAAGCACGTACGAGACGATCGTGTGGGATTGCGGCGCCTACGAGTCCGTGACGATCAGCGAGGGCACGGCCCACAGCGACAAGTCGAACGACTGCCAGATGCTCGTCGACTGGATGAGCCTCTCGGAGCACCAGTGCGGCCTCTGGGTCTGCGGCGACGACATCGCCTTCGACCTGGACGGCGCGGCCGGCGGCTCCGCGCTTCTCCTCATGAGCTCCTGGTGCGGCGTTGACTACGTCGCGACGAGCTACTTCGAAGAGACGGGCGGCCGGTTGAGCGGCGGCGTCGTGACGCCGCTTCTCACGGGCAACACCGACTCGGGCATCTTCGTTCACAGCGGCGTGCCCGACAAGCTGTACGCCTCCGGCGCCTGCTTCATCATCAACCAGTTCGACTGCCTCGAGAAGACGGCCGGCGGCAAGTACGCTCTGAGCTACCCTGCGTATCTCGGAACGAACTACTACGGCGCCATCTCGAAGGCGACCACGAACACGAGCGGGTTCCCGGTCCGCACCATGTGGTTCGGATTCAGCTACGCGTTTGTTCGTGACGACGTCAACACGGCTCCGATGGACAAGTTCGAGATCGCGAACGACGTTCTCGTCTGGATGCAGAACGAGACGAACCTCGTGATTTCGGGCAACGAGACTCCGTCGGCCTACGCGCTCGCGCAGAACTTCCCGAACCCCTTCAACCCGTCGACGACCATCCGGATCGACATGCGGGAGAAGGGCTTTGTGACGTTGAAGATCTACAACGTCGCCGGGCAGCTCGTGCGCACGCTCGTTGACGGCGTGAAGGATGCGGGTTCCTACAACATCGCCTGGGACGGCATGAACGACCGTGGCGGCGCTGTGGCGAGCGGCATCTACTTCTACAAGATGGAGACCAAGGACTTCAGCCAGACGAAGAAGATGGTCATGCTGCGGTAGCGGCAGACTCCGGCCATCGATACGCATGAAAACGGCAGCCCATTCACTGGGCTGCCGTTTTCACATCCGCTTCTGCTCCGGGGAAACCGATGCGGCTCAAAATCTCCCACCAGCGCGGATCGGAACGCAGGCTGTCGAAGTACGGCTCGCTGTTCATGGACATTATTTGTATTGAGCGCGCCTGCAACGACTTTCTCAGGCAGGCAAATGCATTATCCCTATCGCCGAGCCCTGCGTACACCATGGCGGCTCCGTAAGGGTCGACGAACGCCTCCGCGGACTCCTTCTCGTACTCACGGAGCTCACGGCGCGCGATCTCGCGCTTCCCGGCGACGGCGTACACGAATCCCGTCTGGCCGTCGAAACGGCCGGAGTATTTCGTCTCCAGAGTGTCGCATTGGGCCAATGCCTCGTCGAACTTTCCCTGCGCCGCAAGGCTCGTGGCGAGAAATATTCGCGAGACGTCGGCCAGCGTCGCCTTCGGCTCCATGGCGATATGCCGCCGCAGAGTGGCGTTGGCGTCGTCGTATCGTTTCGCATAAAAATACGTCCATCCGAGAAAGCTGATCGAATAGGCGGAAGATGCGTCGAGCTCGCACTGACGCTGCGCGAGATCGAGAGCCTCGTCGGTTCTCAACGCGGCCGCGAGATAGAGGATATAGTTTTTGAGCACCGGGATACTGCTTGGATTGAGCTCCAGGGCCCGTTTGTATTCGGCGTCCGCCGTCGACCAATTCCATTCGAAGAGGAATTTCGCGAGGGCGAGCGCCCCATGCGCTTCCGCGGACCGCCCGTCGAGCTGCACCGCTTTCTCCGCCGCGCGCAGGGCGTCGGTCGCGATCTCCCCCGGCGCGGCCTGTCCGTAGACGCATAGCATGCTGAGCGCATCGGCAAGCCCGGCGTTCGCGGGAGCGAAAGCAGGATCTATCTCGATTGCCCGTTGAAACAGATCCGCGGCGGCGCGGTTCTTGGCACCGAGCAGCTCCGCGATTCCCCTCAAGTAAGCTTCCATGGCCTCGGGATCGGAGGATCCGACGCCTGCAAGAATTTGCCGCTGCTCCGGCGTGAGCTTCGCCTTGATCTCGCGGGCGATCGATTCGGCTATTTCGTTCATCACGATCAGCGCGTCCTGCAGATCCCGGCGATAGCTGTTCTGCCAGATCACCCGGTCCCGTTGAGCGCTGTAGAGCTTCGCCGTTATGACCATCCTCCTTCCATCGACGGTCAGCTCCGCCTCGACGAGTCCCTTCGCTTTGCTTTTTCTGCCGATTTCCTTGAGAGACTCGGCGCTTGCTTCGAATCGCCTCATGGTTCGATTCGAAATGACATTTACGCCGATCGATCCGAGGCTCACCGCGAGGCGATCGGTGAGACTGGCAGCCAGAAACGCCTTGTCGGGATCCTCCGAGCGATACTCGATGGGCAGCACGCCGATCGAATCTATCCTTTCGACCTTCGGGGCGAGGAGCGCGAGGCTACCCACTATGATCCCCGAGATGACAACCGCAGCCGCCGCGATGACCGCCGCGCGCTGCCAGGGACGGGCGCGGCGCCAGACTCGCTTGAGCCCTTTCGCGGGCGCAGCCTTCCCGGCGGGAAGCGCCTCCCGGTCTTTGGCCAGCGCATCGAGGTCGGCAACGAGCTCCTCCGCCTTCTGATACCTCCGCGCCGGGTCCCTCGCCAGCGCCTTGGCGACGATCCCATCGAGACCGGCGGGGATATCTCCGCCCTCTTTCGCAAGCGACGGCGCATCCTCGTTCAGAATCGAATACAGCAGCGCCGCTTCGTAGTCCGCCCCAAACGGCATCCGCCCCGACACCATCTCGTACAGCACCACGCCCAACGCCCAGATGTCGCTTCGATGATCCGCCTCCCTCCCCTGCACCTGCTCCGGCGACATATAGGCCACCGTCCCCATCGTCGTCCCCGTCCGCGTGAGCTTCGTCGCGCCCGAGACCTTCGCCAAACCAAAGTCCATGAGCATCGGCCTGCCCTCGGCCGTCAGCATCACGTTCGCGGGCTTGATGTCTCGGTGAACGATGCCTTTGGCGTGGGCAGCGGCGAGGCCATCCCCGATCTGCCGGGCGATCGAGAGCGCCTCATCGAGGGGGAGCGCGCCTTCACCGATACGATCCTTGAGGCTCCGCCCCTCGATGTGAGCCATAGCAATGAATGTCCGGCCTTCCGCCTCGGCGATCTCGTAGACGGGGCAAATGTTGGGGTGAAGGAGCGCCGCGGCCGCCCGGGCCTCGTGCACGAGCCGGGCGCGGTCTTCATCGCGAGCTATAGAGTCAGGAGGAAGAAACTTGAGCGCCACGGTCCGGCCGAGGGTGAGATCTTCCGCCCGATAGACCACGCCCATCCCCCCCTCGCCGAGCTTCGAGAGAACGCGATAGTGTCCTATGGTCCGCCCGATCATTTCGCTTGTCCCGCGGCAGAGTGATCGATCGCCCTTCTACTGTTCCATAATGCCGGCTCTCGCCAGCAACCCTTTGTAGCGCGGATCTCTTTTGAGGAAGACGAGCCAGGGCGTATTGATTCGCCTCGCAAGATCACGAGGACGATCTGCGTATTCTATCTCGAGAGATGTATACGCTTCAGTGATCCTTCCGAGACAGCAATATGCGAATGCCTTTTTGCCGGCAACCTTCTCATGGGCGAGCGCCGATTCTACGTGCGCTCCCTCGCCGAGCCAATAGGAGGCGGCAGCGAGCGTCGATGGACTCCAGTAGCCTCGCGGCGCCAGAGCGACCACCTCGCGGAAGCATTTCCTCGCCTGGACCGTATCGCCGACATTCACGTACCAGGCTGCCAGAAGGGCCCTGTGATTTTCGTTTACTGCGGCCGCTATCTCAACATCTCTGAGAGCCTCGCGATACCTGCCTCTTGTCGCGTACACCGAGCTCCGATAGAGGCGGCTGTACACCTCGGCGCTGTCTTCCGCGATCGCCCGGGTCAGGTAGACGATCGCGCTGTCCATCATGAAGCAATCGAGAAATATGATCCCGACGCCGCCCGCATACCCGGTGTTCAAGGGATCAAGCATCTGCGCGAGCTTCGCTTCGCTCACCGCCTTGTCGCAATCGCCCTCCATCGAGAGGAAAAACGCATAGCTGTTGTGAAACGCCGCCAGGTTCGGATCGAGAGCGAACGTCCGCTGGAAAAGCTCTTCCGCTGCCGCGGAATCGGCCTCGAAGGAATACTTGTAATCGGCGAGAGCTCCGAGCGCCTCGGGCAGGTTCGGATCGAGCGCGAGCGCGCGGTCGATGTTGAGCTTCGCCTTGGGAACGGCCTCCTCGGCCGGGAGGATATCAACCCAGGCATAGACGCTGTAGGCGAATGCGAGCCCGGCATATGCCTCGGCGAACGTGGAATCGATCGCGACCGCTCTTTCGAGATACTCTATCGCCTTCGATGCACTGTCGACATCCGTCCTGGAACGATAACCCATTCCCAACAGGTAGGCTTGCATGGCTTTGGGATTCACGGGGCGCCTCGCCGCAAGCGATGCCCGGCTTCCCGCTCGCATCTCGACGCCAAGCGCAGTCGCCACCTCACGCGCCACTTCATCGAGACGCTGGTGCAGATTTTGCATGTCACAGCTGAGGGTGCGAGCGTAAAGCTGCCTATCCTTCGCTGCTTCGTAAACCTGGATGCTCAGCCGCACGGCGTTCCCCGAAAATATGCACGAGCCCGTGATCAACGCTCTTGCATCCACCTTCCGGGAAATCTTGTCCATCGGCAGGTCGCTCCCCTTGAATTCCATCATCGTCTGCGGTGATCGAATCTGAACTCCTTCGAGGGATCCGAGCGCGCCTGAGAGAACGATTTCGAGCCCATTGATCATTTCATCCTTCGATAAATCTCCCGTGAGGTTCTTGAGGGGCAGGATGCCGATCGAGTCGATCGACTCCGCCCCCGGCGATGATATCTTCATAATCCCGAAGGCGAGGGCCCCCGCGACGATGCAGAGCGCGCCGATAACGGCCGCCCTCTGCCATGGCCGCGACCGGCGCCAGACTCGCTTGAGCCCTTTCGCGGGCGCAGCCTTCCCGGCGGGAAGCGCCTCCCGGTCTTTGGCCAGCGCATCGAGATCCGCAACAAGCTCCTCCGCCTTCTGATACCTCCGCACCGGGTCCTTCGCGAGCGCCTTGGCGATGATCCCATCGAGGCCGGCAGGAATGTCTCCGCCCTCCACCGCAAGCGGCTCCGGATCCTCGTTCAATATCGAATACAGCAGCGCCGCCTCGTAGTCCGCCCCGAACGGCATCCGCCCCGACACCATCTCGTACAGCGCCACGCCCAACGCCCAGATGTCGCTTCGATGATCCGCCTCCCTCCCCTGTACCTGCTCCGGCGACATATAGGCCACCGTCCCCATCGTCGTCCCCGTCCGCGTGAGCTTCGTCGCTCCGGAGACCTTCGCCAAACCGAAGTCCATGAGCATCGGCCGGCCATCGGCCGTCAGCATCACGTTCGCAGGCTTGATGTCGCGGTGCACGATCCCCTTGGCGTGGGCGGCGGCGAGCGCGTCGGCCGTCTGTCGGGCGATCGAGAGTGCTTCGTCGAGCGGCATCGGACCCTCGGCGATGCGATCCTTGAGGCTCCGCCCCTCGATGTGGGCCATCGAAATGAACGTGCGCCCATCCGCTTCAGCTATCTCGTGAATCGGGCAGATGTTCGGATGAAGAAGCGCCGCGGCGGCCCTCGCCTCGTGCACGAGGCGGGCGCGGTCTTCCTCTCGGGCCACCGAATCAGGCGGGAGAAACTTGAGCGCCACGGTCCGACCGAGGGTGAGGTCCTCGGCCCGGTAGACCACGCCCATCCCCCCCTCGCCGAGCTTCGAGAGAATGCGATAGTGGGAGATCTTCTGTCCGATCATTCCAAGCGCCTTTAGAGCTCGGCCACCCTCTTCTTCGCATCGATGAGCTGCGGCCGGTCCCCATCCGCTTCGGACCACATCTCGAGGAACCTGGCGTATTCCTTTTTCGCCTCCGCCGGACGTTTCATCTCTTCGTAGAGCTTGCCGAGCTCGTAGTGCGACAGAGCGTGCCCGCCGTAGATCCGCAACAATTCCTTGTGCACTTTCGCGGCCTCATCGAAACGTCTCTGCATCGCGTAAACGCGCGCCCGCGCGGTTCGGTAATCGATATCGATGTATCCTCCGAATGGAATGCCTCCCCGCTGAAGCTGGTCGAGGAACTTTAGGGCTGTTTTAGGATCGTGGTCCGCCAGCGCGGCGTAGGCCTCGATCTCGAGCGCATCGTATTGAGCAATTCCACCTTGTTTGCCGGTTTGGCCGGCGAGATTTTTCGCCGCCTCTCGCGCTCCCTTCACATCGCCGAGCATGGCCAGAGCCCTGCCGAGTGGCCGAGGGTAATCGTTCATCGTGTCGGACGACGCCCATTGCCGATACAGGTCGCAAACCTCCTGAGGCCGCTCCATGGCGATCAGCATGCGAAACTCGGGCATGTCCATATCGGGCAAAACGGTGTATTCCCGAATCAAGTCGCGGGCCTTTCGATATTGGCCCTTTTCAACGTAAAGGGACGCGAGACACATATCGAAAGGACTCAGAACGATCAGTTCCCATCGTCTGCGCGGACCAATATTGCTCTGGCCGAGGATCTCTTCGAGAATATGGATTGCTTCAGCTACGTCGCCTCGCTGATACGCGCAGTAGCTCAAAACCGCACGGTTCCACTTGGGATCCAGCTCCAGGGCCTTTTGAAACGCCGCTTCTGCGCTATCCGGCTTCCCGAGGGCGAGATATCTACGCCCCAGCTCATCCCAGTTATTCGGAACTTCCGGATGTCGTTCCGCCAGCAATCGCGTCGCCCGTAGCGCTTCCTCCGTTCGCCCCATGCACACAAGCGAAGATACGTACATAGGACCTCCGAAAATCGGATCATCCGGATACAGGCGCAATCCCGTTTCGCAAACCGCCAGCGCTTCGCCGAATTCCCAAACCATAAACATGTCTGTGAACATATCCCGCATGACTTGGCGATAATCAGGCCAACGAGCGAGAAGCCTCCGGTACGCTGCAATAATGGCCGTATGCGAGGTCTCGCGCCAGGCTTCCAGCCTCATCCGATCCTTCACGCCAAGATTTTCCCTCAGCATCCACGCTTTATCCGAATATTCCTTGGACTTTCCCCTTGTGGTGGGCGAAATACCCCCGAACATTTGGTAGGCGTTTGCGAGCTCCATATATGCCAGGGCAAACGTCGAATCCTCTGTGACAGCTTTCTCCAACTCAGCGATCGCATCATCTCCACGGTACTCTTCGCACGCGAGCAAACCAGATATATAGTGCTGGTAGGCTCTCAGAGAATTAGTCGTGATACTCTCCACCGGCTTCGGCGCGATGGTCGCCTTGACCCCGCAGGCGCTCGCAATCCGCGGAATCGCCTTCGCGATGATCTCATCCGCTATACCCTGAAGTCCCGATCCCTCCGCATCTCCCGCGCCGACGTTCTGCCCGTTTCGTACATCGACCAGCCTCCAGCTCACGATTCGATTCGGTCCCGTCCGCCCGATCTTGGCAACGAGGAAGAGCGTCGCCTTGACCTGCCGGGCGAGGTCGAATATCTGGCTGTCATCGATCGCGCCCCGGGGGGAGCCGTAGAGACGGCGGCGAAAATCGTGGATCAGCTCGGAGCTTATCACCCGGATGACATCCGCCTCCGTAAGACTGGTGCTCACGAGCTCGGTGAGGGCCGCCGATGTGATGAGACTGTCGGGAGCATCGATGTCCCGAAAATCCATTACCGCTATCGAAAACGAAGCGGCTTCGGGCTCCCCGTGCCGCATCTGGACTATCGACAGTGCGGCAATGGCTCCCATGACTATGAGCGATGCGACCGCCGCCGCGCGCTGCCAGGGCCGGGCGCGGCGCCAGACCCGCTTGAGCCCCTTCGCGGGGATCGCCTTGCCCGCGGGCAGCGCTTCACTGTCCCGCGCCAGGGCCTCAAGATCCGCAACAAGCTCCTCGGCCTTCTGGTATCTCCTCGCCGGATCCTTCGCCAATGCCTTCGCGATGATCCCGTCAAGGCCGGCGGGGATGTCGCTCCCCTCTCCCGCAAGGGGCGCGGGATCTTCGTTCAATATCGAGTACAGCAGCGCCGCCTCGTAGTCCGCCCCGAACGGCAGCTTCCCCGACGTCATCTCGTAGAGCACCACGCCCAACGCCCAGATGTCGCTCCGGTGATCCGCCTCCCTCCCCTGCACCTGCTCCGGCGACATGTACGCCACCGTCCCCATCGTCGTCCCCGTGCGCGTCAGCTTCGTCGTCCCCGAGACCTTCGCCAGCCCGAAGTCCATCAGCATCGGTCGGCCGTCGGTCGTGAGCATGACGTTGGCGGGCTTTATATCCCGGTGGATGATCCCCTTGGCGTGGGCGGCAGCCAGACCATCTCCTATCTGACGAGCGATCGAGAGCGCCCCATCCAGGGGAAGCGGTCCCTCTGCGACGCGATCCTTGAGGCTCCGCCCCTCGATGTGGGCCATCGATATGAACGTGCGGCCCTCGGCTTCAGCGATCTCGTAGATGGGGCAAATGTTGGGGTGAAGGAGCGCCGCGGCCGCCCGGGCCTCGTGCACGAGCCGGGCGCGGTCTTCCTCGCAAGCCACGGAGTCGGGCGGAAGGAACTTCAGCGCCACCGTCCGGCCGAGGGTGAGATCCTCGGCCCGATAGACCACACCCATCCCCCCCTCGCCGAGCTTCGAGAGAATGCGGTAGTGGGAAATCGTATTTCCTATCATGCGATAAACCCGAAATGAAAGCCGCTTCACATCGAAAAAAGCGCTGCCGCCGAAATCGGCCCCCGAGCTCCCCTAGGTGTCTCTTCGGGCCGCGTACGCAAACTGCGAAAAGTACCGACGCCAGACGGCATCGGTCGACTTGAGCTCGTTTTCTCCGTAAAAATAATCGACGAGCGCTTCTCTCATCCGGGCAATTTCTCTTAGATGCGAGGAACGAATCGGGTATTGCAGCGAAAGATCGATCAATTCGAGGGCCCGTTCGATCGCCTTTTCGCTGTACGTGGCGTTTCCCCTCTCCCGCCAGGAAATCGCGCGCTCCACCTCGCTCCCGATGTTCGCCATGCGCTCGAGAAGCGGCATATCCTTCCATCGTCCCGCGGCCAGATTCTTGTGCTGATAGCTCATTGCACCATTATAAACGAACCTCCCGCACTGGCAAGACGCATTCTCGTTGGCAGCTCTGGGCCGAGGCAACGAACGAAACGGCAGCCCTGAGGGGAGCTGCCGTTTCCGTGTCGATCACAGGACGCCGCGAGGCGCTGTCGTCCCGCGGCGAACCGCCGCTATTTCATCTTCGGAAGCTTCACGAGCCCCTTCTTCTGCAGGAGCTGGAACTTGCTGCGGGACTCCGTGATCATCCTGTCGGCCTTGCTGATGAGCTGGTCCCAGGTGAGGTCGATGCGCGCCACGCCCTGCTCGACCGCCTTGCGGCCCACGGCCGCCGCCTCGCGCGGATAGACCTCCACTTCGTCCATCGTCGGGATGAGGTAATCCTCGCGAAGCCCCTTGTCCTCGGCGACGCGCGCGAGCTCGCGGGCGGCCGCGATGCACATCTCGTCGGTGATCGTGCGGGCCATAACGTCGAGCGTTCCGCGGAAGATGCCCGGGAAACCGAGGGAGTTGTTGACCTGGTTCGGGAAGTCGCTACGGCCGGTGGCGACGACCCTCGCGCCCGCCTCCTTCGCCTCCCACGGCCAGATCTCGGGGATCGGGTTGGCGCAGACGAACACGATCGCGTCCTTCGCCATCCGCGCGATCCATTCCTTTTTGATCGTGTCGGGGCCCTGCTTCGAAAGGGCGATGAGCACGTCGGCCCCCTCGATCGCGCGCGGCACGTCTCCCGTTCTCCCCTCGCCGTTCGTCTTCTGCGCCATCTCCCATTTCTCTTTCCAATCCTGCTTGAGCTCCTCCTCGCGGCCGAGGTGGAGGATCCCCTTGCTGTCGCACATGATGACGTTCTTCGGCGAAACGCCGGCGAGCATGATCATGCGGGCGATGCAGATGTTCGCGGCCCCCGCGCCCACCATCGTCACCTTGACCTTCGAGATATCCTTGCCGACGATCTTCACCGCGTTGATGAGACCCGCTACGGTAACTGCGGCCGTGCCCTGCTGGTCGTCGTGCCACACGGGGATGCGGCATTCGCGCCGGAGCGTATCGAGAACGCGGAAGCACTTGGGCTGCGAAATATCCTCGAGGTTGATGCCGCCGAAGGAGGGCTGCAGGAGCTTCACGAACTCGATGAGCTTGTCCGGGTCCTTCGTATCGACGCAGATCGGGAAGGCGTCGACCCCGCCGAGATACTTGAAGAGCATCCCCTTGCCCTCCATGACCGGCAGGCCCGCCTCGGGACCGATGTCGCCGAGTCCGAGAACGCGCGTGCCGTCCGAGACCACGGCGACGAAGTTCCCCTTGTTCGTGTGCTCGAAAACCTTTTCGGGGTTATCGCGGATATCGAGGCACGGCTTCGCGACTCCGGGGGTGTACCAGATCGCGAAATCGTCGAAGCTGCGGATGCAGGCCTTCGGCATGATCTCGATCTTCCCCTTGTAGAAGGGGTGCATGATCATGGCGTCGATCCCGGGCTGCTTGGCCTTCTCGACGAGCTCTTCCTTCGTGACTGGTTTCATGATCTTCGGAGCGGGCTTTTTCGGCGCCGCTTTCCGCGGGGCCGGTTTCTTGGCGGGCTTCGCCGCCTTTTTCGCGGCCTTCTTCGGGGACTTCTTCACGGCCTTTTTCGGCGTTTTCTTCGCCGGCTTTTTCTTCGAGGCCTTCGCCTTCTTCGGGCTCATCGATCTACCTCCCGGGGTCAATCCCGACTTCGGAACGCTCGCCGCTCCATATCCGATTCGAACGCTATTATTTCTCGAGGAGCTCCGCCGCGGCCTTCAGCCCCTCGTCGAACGCCTTCATGTTGAGCTCTTCGGTCCCTTTCGGCACGCGGGCGAGAATGGCCTTGCGGACCGATTCCTCGGACGCGGCCTGCGAGATTTTCGTGAGAATCCCGAGGGCAACGATGTTCGTCACGACCGCCTTGCCGACCTTCTTCAGCGCGATCTCGGTGATCGGCGCCTCGTAGAGCCGGTAGTCTCCCTTCGGCAGCTCCTTGACGAGCCCCGAATCGACGATGAGAACGCCGCCGGCCTTGAGGTCCCCGCTGTACTTCGTGCACGAGACCTGCGTGAGCGCGAGCAGCAGATCGAGGTTCAGCACCTTCGGATAATCGATGTCGCCGTCGCTCGTGACGACCTCGGCCTTGCTCGCCCCGCCGCGCGCCTCGGGGCCGTAGCTCTGCGTCTGCACGGCGTTGCGCCCGTCGTATATCACGACCGCCTCCGCCAGGATCTTGCCCGCGAGGATGAGCCCCTGCCCGCCGGAGCCGCTCAGCCTCATTTCATATCTGTCCATGCGAAGCTCCTGTTTCCGTCAGTCCTTCGATTTCTCGGTTTTCAGCCTTTGGATGAGCTTGTCGTACTCGGCGCAGAACTCCGGTTTCTCGACGTCCCACAGGACTCCGGACGCGATCTTGCCCACGCGCTCGTCCTCGGCCATCTTGTCGAGCTTGTCCTTCGTAACGACGTTGTCCTTGAGCCAGTTCATGAGATCGACGGGGTTGGCGAGCTTGTTCCGCCGCCCGTACGCCGTCGGACACGGCGAGAGGATCTCGACCACGGAGAATCCCTTCTTCGAGAGCGCCGCCGTGATGAGCTTGTCGAGCTGCTGGACGTGGTACACGTCGCCGAGCGCCACGAACGAGGCCCCCGCCGCCTGCGCGAGCCCCGCGATGTTGAACGACGGCTCGAGGTTCCCGAACGGCGCCGTCGAAGCGTTCTTGCCGCGCGGGGTCGTCGGGGACACCTGCCCTCCCGTCATCCCGTAGATGAAGTTGTTGTAGAGGAGCACCGTGAGATCGATGTTGCGTCTCGCCGCATGGATGTAATGGTTCCCGCCGATGGCGGTCGCGTCCCCGTCCCCCGTCACGACGATCACGTGGAGCTTCGGGCTGGCGAGCTTTACCCCCGTGGCGAAGGCGATCGCGCGCCCGTGCGTCGTATGCAGCGTGTTGATATCGATGTATCCGGGAGTGCGGCTCGAGCATCCGATCCCCGACACCATCGCGGTCTCGTCCTTCGGGATCCCGAGCTTCTTGAGGGAGCGGATGAGCGACTTGAGGACGATCCCGTCCCCGCACCCCGAGCACCAGATATGAGGCAGGTTCCGCTCGCGCACGTATTCGAGGTAGTTGAACATCGTCAGAACGCCTCCTTGACGGCGTCGACGATCTGTTTCGGGGTGATCGGGTCTCCATCGACGCGGTTCACCCGCCTGATTTCGGCGCGGCATTTCGCCGCGAGCTCGACCTCGCGCGCCATCTGCCCGAGGTTCATTTCGGCGCAGATGAACGCCTTGACCTTCCCCGCGATATCGAGTATCTCCTCCGCCGGGAACGGCCAGATCGTCGTCGGCTCGAAGAGACCGACCTTGATTCCCGCCTCGCGGCACTCCTTGACGGCACGCTTCGCGGACCGGGCGACCCCGCCGTACGCGAAGACGCAGATCTTCGCGTCATCGAGCTCGAACGTCTTCCAGCGCATGATCTTCGCGCGGTGCCGCTCGATCTTGTCGGTGAGGTGCAGGATGTTCGCCTCGATCTTCTTCGCGTCGTTCGTCGGGAAGCCCGTTTCGTCATGGCAGAGACCGGTCACGTTGTACCGGTATCCCGTGCCGAAATTCGCGAGAACCGGGATGCCGTCCTCGTTCTTCGCGTACGGGAGATACTTGCCGGGGAGGAACGGACGGCTGCTTGCGATTGACGATCCGGACGCTCGAGTGGTCAGGGAGGTACATCCGCTCCGTCATGTGGCCGACGATCTCGTCGAAGAGCAGTATGACGGGGGTCATGTACGTCTCGGCGAGGTTGAACGCCTCGATCGTCTGCTCGAACATCTCTTGCGCCGAGGATGCGGTGAGGGCGATGACGCCGTGGTCCCCGTGGCTTCCCCACCGGGCCTGCTGCATGTCCATCTGGGCGGGAAGGGTCGGCGTGCCGGTGTCGGGCCGCCCCGCTGCACGTCGACGACGACGCACGGCACCTCCGCCATGACCGGCGTGCCCGAGATTCTCCTGCTTGAGGCTGAAGCCGGGACCCGAGGTCGCCGTGAGCGCCTTGGCCCCGGTGAGCGAGGCTCCGATGACGGCGCCCATCGCCGCGATCTCGTCCTCCATCTGGATGAATTTCCCCCCGACCCGCGGAAGCTTCCTCACGAGGTACTCCGCGATCTCGGAGCTCGGGGTGATCGGATACCCGGCGAAGAAGCGGCAGCCGGCCCAGATCGCCCCTTCGGCGCAGGCGTCGTTCCCCTGCATCATGACCACCGTGCCGGTCGGACTCTTTGACAACGCCGTCGTCTCCTTTTTCGGGTCGCCCCGCCGCGGGGACGCCCCCATACCCGTCTCGACTCCCCGGGGACGGCGAGGGGCAAAAAAATAAGGACCCCCTCGCGGAGAGTCCTCATTCAACCGTTATAGCGAAATCAGGACACCTGAGCTCGCACAGGTTGCACTTGATGCAGTCATCGGGTCGTGCAACCTTGACCTTGCCGCCCTCCATCTCGAGGACGGCCTTGGGGCAAAAGGCCACGCAGATCTCGCACCCCTTGCACCACTTCAGGTTGACCTTTATTATCGCTTTCTTTTTTTCTGCAGCCTGGCTCTCGGCCACCCCGACCACTTCCGATCAGGTTCTATGCAAGCGCTTGAAAAGCGATTTATCCCGTGAAAGGTACGGTCTGAAATTGGAACGAATATATACCACCCCTCGTTTCAATGGCAAGCCTTTTTGGGCCTATAGCAGACTTTTTTCAGGATACTGGAAGGGATTCGGGCGTCTTTTTCGGCCATTTCCTTGACGTAAGAGGCGTTCTTTCATATTATTCACGCATGCATTCGATCAAGTTGCGCACGGAATGGTGCAAGGCGTGCAAGATCTGCATCCAGATCTGCCCGCGCCAGGTCTACGTACAGGGGAAGGACCTCAACGCAAAAGGATACAAGGTCACGAAGGTCGAGAAGCTCGAGGAGTGCACGGGATGCAAGCTCTGCGAGCTCATGTGCCCCGATCTCGTGATCACCGTCGAAGATGCCGAAAAAAACGGATAAGGCGCTCATGGCGCCCAAGAAATACTTCATGCAGGGAAACCTCGCCTGCGCCGAGGGAGCGCTCGCGGCTGGGTGCCGATTCTACGCGGGATACCCCATCACTCCCTCTTCCGAGATCATGGAGCACCTCGCGCGGCGGATGACCGAGGTCGGGGGAACGTTCGCGCAGATGGAGGACGAGATCGCCTCGATTTGCGCCGTCATCGGCTCCTCGTGGGGGGGCGTGAAATCGATGACCGCCACCTCGGGCCCCGGCCTTTCCCTCATGATCGAGGGGCTCGGGTACGCCTTCATGACGGAGACGCCATGCGTCATCATCAACGTGCAGCGGCAGGGCCCCGCCACGGGGAAGGCGACGAGGCCCGGCCAGGGAGACATCATGCAGGCGCGCTGGGGAGCTCACGGCGACCATCGCGTCATCGCCCTTTCTCCGTGGTCGTGCCAGGAGATGTACGATCTCACGATCGAGTCCTTCAATCTCTCCGAGCGCTACCGGGTCCCGGTCATACTCCTCGCCGACGAGATCGTCGGACACATCAAGGAGAGCTTCACCGTCCGCCCCGAGGTCGAGACGTTCGATCGCAACCGCGAGGGGGGCAAGGCGCCGTTCGGAGCCGAGCTCGTCCCCCCGATGCCGGCGTTCGGCGACGGACAGGCGCTCCTCGTGACCGGCTCGACGCATAACGATTGGGGAGTCCGCAAGGTGTCCGATCCCGACGTGCAGGAGAAACTCACGAAGCGCATCTGCGACAAGATAGACCTCAACCGGCACGAGATCGTGAAGGTCGACCGGCATTTCACCGAGGATTGCGACACGCTGCTCATCGCCTTCGGCATCACGGCGCGCAGCGCCTACTACGCGGCGCGCGCGCTCCGGAGCGAGGGGCGCCGGGTCGGCCTGCTGCGCCCGATCAGCATCTGGCCGCTCCCCGAGGACGAGATCAGGGCCGCCGCCGAAACGGCCTCCCGGGTGATCGTCTGCGAGATGAACCAGGGACAGCTCGTTCACGAGGTCGAACGGCTCCTCTGCGGAAAGGAGATCGCGGGGCTTTTCAAGAGCCGCGGCGAACCGATCTACCCTCAGGAGATCATCGCAAAGGTGGTGGCGCAGTGAGCTCGCATCTCTACCGGTATCTGCGCGAAGAGGTCTTTCCGACGCCGTTCTGCCCCGGGTGCGGGCACGGCATTCTGCTCGGCGCCGTGACGCGCGCCATCGACGAGCTCGGGCTCGACATGAAGAGAATAGTGTTCGTCTCGGGCATCGGGTGCGCGGCATGGATCCCCTCTCCCCATTTCAAGGCGGACACGCTCCACACCCTCCACGGACGGGCGGTCGCCTTCGCGAACGGGCTCAAGCGCTCCCGCCCCGATCTCAAGGTCATCGTGATCTCCGGCGACGGGGATCTCGCCGCGATCGGCGGAAATCATCTGATTCACGCGGCGCGCCGGAACGTTCCGCTCACCGTCATCTGCGCCAACAACAGCATCTACGGAATGACCGGCGGGCAGCAGTCTCCGACCACGCCGTACGGCGCCTTCAGCGAGACGACCCCCAAGGGAAATCCCGAGAAACCGTTCGATCTGTGCCGTCTCATGAAGGCCTGCGATGCGCCGTTCGTGGCCCGTCAGACGGTGTATCACGTACGGCCGCTCATCAAGATCATCAAGAAGGCGCTCACGACGGAGGGATTCGCGTTCGTCGACGTCGTGTCCCCGTGCCCGACGCAGTTCGGGCGCAAGAACAAGCTCGCGGGCGGCTACGAGATGCTCATGGATCTCAAGGAGCGCGCGATTCAATACGAGAAGGCGAAGGCGCTTCCCAAAGAGGAGCTTCAACAGAGGATCGTAACCGGTGAATTCAACGATTGAAATCAAGCTGACCGGCAAGGGCGGCCAGGGAGTCGTCTCCGCCGGCGAGATTCTCGCGTACGCGGCCGTTCTCGACGGCAAGGAAGCGAGCGCGGTGGCGGCCTACGGCTCCGAGGCCCGCGGCGGCGCCGTGAGCTCGGACGTCGTCATCGGCGATACCGAGGTCCCCGCCCCCTTCGTCATCAAACCGACGTACGTGCTGGCGATGTCGAAGGAAGGATACGCCGCGGCAGCCAAAATCCTCGCCGCCGATACGAAGGTCATCTACGACGCGACGACCATCAAGGACGCCCCGCGCGACGCGAACCACTTCCCCGTTCCCGCCGCCGAAATCGCCGCGAAGGTCGGCAACCCCGTCACGATCAACATGGTGCTCCTCGGCGCCTTCGCGGCGATCACCGCCGTGGTGAAGCGCGAAAGCATCGAAACGGTCGTGAAGGAGAAAATGAAGCCCGAAGCGGCCGCGCTCAACGTCAAGGCGCTCGCGGAGGGGTATGAAACGGGAAAGGGGCTTCTCGAGAAGCCCCCCGCCTCGAATTGATCTATCGAATCCGCGCCCGGAATCAATGCAAATTTCTGGAGCTGGCGATCGGAATTGAACCGATGACCTGCGCATTACGAGTGCGCTGCTCTACCAGCTGAGCTACGCCAGCTCCGTAACGTATCAATATAGAGGGCAATCCGAACGTTTTCAAGCACTATTTCTCGCGAACCGCCCCTTCAGCGGAAAAGAGGGGAGCGAGCGCTCGACGTCGTCGGCGGCGTAGAGGAGAGCGGTTCCCTTGACGATGAGATCGTATTTCGAACGAACGACCGAATACGAGCTCTGAACGTAGACGGCCCGGGCCTGCAGAAGCTCGAGCAGCGTCGAGAGACCGAGCCGGTATCGCTCCTCGTAGTTCAGAAGCGCCTGTTCCGCATAGACGAGCTGGGCCTTGGACACATCGGTCGTTTTCCGCGCCGTCTCGTAGTCGGCGAGCGCCTGCGCCGCCTCGATGCGGGCGCGCAGCTCCAGCGCTTCGAGGCCGATCTCTGAGCGCCGCAGACCGATCTTCGCCTGCGATACGCTGTTCCTCGTCTGAAAGCGATCGAAGAGGGGGAAACTCGCCGAGATCCCGATCGAGGCGTTGAGGTTCCGGTCGAGCTGATCGGCGTAATCCCCAGGCGTACCAGAAGGATCGCGGTAGCTCGTTCCGACGCTCGCCGAGAGGCTCAAGCTCGGCCAGTACCCGGCGCGGCTCACGGCGATCTGCCGCTCGCTCGACTCCTTCACCTTGCGCTGGGCGGCGATATCGGGACGCTTCGAGAGCCCCCCCTCGACGGCGACGCCGGCGAGGAGGCTGTCGAGACCGGTCATGAGCGCTTCCGCGTCGGGTTCCACGACGGTGCATCCGCCCGCCGGATTGCTCCCCATCGCTTGGAGCAGCTGCAGCTTGCTGATCTCGAGGCTTCGCCGGGCCTCGAGGAGAGCGGCCTCGGCGTCGGCCACGGCCGCCTGCTGCTGGTAGAGATCAGCCGCCGGGCGCTTGCCCGCGGCGACGAAGGCGTCGATATGCTCGAGCGAGCGGCGCTGGGAGGTCAGGTTCGCCTCGTTCACGGCGAGTATCTCCTTGTCGAGCACGGCCTGCATGAAGCGGACGACGGCGTCGTACAGCACCGATTGCCGCGTCCGGACGTAGCCGAGCTCCTCGGCCTCGAGATCGAGCTTCGCCTGTCTGCGAGAGTTGACCCTGCTCATGCCGGTGAAGAGGTCGAGGCTCGATGACACCCCGAGGCTCATCGAACGCGACGTCGCGCCCTCGTACCCTTCGAGGAGCGAATCGTACTCCTTCGCCCAGGATTGGGACGCGTGGGCGGAAAAACCGGCCGACGGGAGAAAGTCATACGCGCTTCTCCGGAGCGCTATTCGGCTCGCCTCCGGGAGCGTGGCGGCCTGCCGGAGATCGAGATTCGCCCGGAGGGCTTCCGCCACGGCGTCGCCGAGCGTGACGGCGCGCTCCCCGGCGGCGGCTCCCGCGAACCCGAAGCAGAGAACCGCGGCCGCGGCCGAAACGCGCCGGGCCGCCCCGTGCCTGAACGATGTCGAGAAAAGACGAGCCATACACACTCCCGTTCCTTCGAAAATCCCCGCGAGTCGCCCGGATCGTTCCGGTCAGTTTTTCCGCTTCCGCCGCTCGAACCGCTCCCGCATCTCAACGATGTTTTCGTCGTAGCGCTCGCGCTGCTCCGGCGTGAGTATCGTTCTGATGCGCGCCTCCATTTCATCGGCCATCGACCGCACTTCGTCCCGGGAGACGCGGTCGAACTGCTCGAAGCGCGGCCCGAACTCCTTCACGATTGCGTCGAGCTGCGTGCGCTGGTCCGCGTCGAGGTCCAGATTGCCCGTGAGCCGCCCGGCGACCATTTCATGGATGGGCGGGCGATCGTGTCTCATGATGTGAATCACGTGATTGCGGATCAGCACCGCCGTCACGAGCCCCCCGACGATGATGCCGGCGGCGAAAACGGCGACCACCGCGGTCCAGGCCTTTCTGCCGCCCTTCGTAATGCCATCGCTCATACCAATCCCTCCCGGTGACGGGCTCACATCAGAAAGCCGACCGGATCCTCGAGAAACCGCATCGCGAGATCCCCGTAGTCGACGAACCCTTGGTTCAAAGCGTAGATTAGAAGCGCGATCGCCGCGCACGCCGCGATCGCCGACAAGCGCCACGCGAACCGCGCCACGAACGCTTCCTGCGTCGCGCCGCTCATGGCGAGCGAGCGCCCGCGAACGTCCGTCATGACGGCGGCGCGCCATTGCCCGCCGGGCGTGATCCGTCCGCGCCCTCGCCGCTCGGCGAAGAGCGTTCTCTCGAGCGCCTCGAGCGATTCCTTCCTCGGTTTCATGGGCGTCCTTTCCGGTCCTCGAGCATTTCCTCGAGAATTCCGCGAAGCTTTCGCCGCGCGCGCAACGCGCGCACCTTGACGTTCCCCGCGCTCCATCCGAGCACGGCGGCGGCCTCCTTCACAGGCCGCTCCTCTATATGAACGATTTCAATCACCATTCGGTCCTCCGGAGAGAGCCGGGAAAGCGCCCGATCGAGCAGCTCCCGCGCGTGCCGCGCGGATTCCGCCCGGTCGAGGAGCGCCATCGAGCGCTCGGAGGCGGCCACGTCCATCCAGCGGCGCTCCTCGTCGCCGAGCGCGCTCTCTTCCCGGTCGCGCCGCCGGTAACGCTCCCGCCAGTAGTCGTAGCATGCCCTCGTGGCGATCCGTGACAGCCATCCGGCGAAATTCCCCCTCCCCCGATACGACGAGAGAGATAGATAAGCTCGGACGAACGCCTCGTGGGCGACCTCCTCGACGTCCTCCCGCGGGACGTGCCGCGCCGCGATGGCGAACACCGCGTCCTCGTGCCGCTCGACGAGCAGCTCGAATGCGTCGACGTCGCCGCCCGCGACGAGCTCGATGATCTCGGCGTCGCTCCGGACGAGGGACTCCTTTTTCATGCGCAGAACGTTACTCGCTGCCATCGCACCATGTCCACTCGTTACTGGCCTTCCACCGAACTCGTCGCTCCCGGGCGGACTTTGGTTACAGCGTACCGGCCTTCCGAAGCCCGCGCGCGGCCGGGGAGTGTAACCGGGCCGCGGCTTCGGCCGACGATATGGCCGTACCCCGGCTTTTCCCCCGAAGGAGGAATACGGACATGAGAATGCACCGTGCGCTGGCGCTCCTCGCGGCCGCCGGCGCGCTCGCGGCGCTCGCCCCCTCGAGCGGAAGCGCGGACCCCACCTATGAGAGCAATCGATGCGATCGCGCCATCACGATCGACGGAGAGGCGACCGAGTGGGCGGGCCGGGAAGCGCGCTACGACGAGGAGGACGGCTACAAGCTCGGCTTCTTCAACGACGAGGAATACCTCTACGTGTACTTCGCCACTTGGAATCTCTCGACGCAGCAGCGCGTGCTCACGAGCGGCCTCACCGTCTGGCTCGACGGCGGCGGCAAGAAGAAGAAAACCTTCGGAATCAACTATCCGCGCGGCCGCGACCGGGGTCCCGGGAGCGGATTCCCGGCGGCCGACGGCGCCGCTCCCGGCGAAATACCTCGCGAGGCGCGCGGCGAGGCGCCGCGCTCGATGCAACGCCCCGGAGCGAATCCGGATCCGGCGAAGCTCGCGGCCCTTCTCAACGAAACGCAGGCCGAGGCGCTGCTCAAGAGCCCGGCCGGCGATTCGGTCCTGCTCCTCTCTCCTGCCGACAGCTCCGCCGCGGGGCTTCGGGCGATGCTCCGGGCGAGAAGCAGGCTCCTCGTCATAGAGCTTCGCGTGCCCCTCGATCCGGGCGCGGCTTCGCCCTACGCGCTTCATGCGGTTCCGGGACGAACCATCAGCGTCGGATTCGAAACGGGCACGATGGAGAGACCGAAATTGACGCGCCCGCAGGGCATGCCGGAGGACGATCAAACGGGCGGAGGAATGCCTCCCGGCGGAGGCGGCAATGCCCCCGGGGGCGGCATGTTTCCCGGCGGAGGCGCGGGGGGTCCCGGGGGAATGGGCGCGCCCGAAGGGCTCAAGCTCTGGGTCAAGGTCAAGCTCGCTCCGTAGAGCTCCCGCCCACGAGCTTCTCGGGCACCTGCACGGCGACGAGCTCGCCGCGCGCACAGGGCTTGCCGCCGGCCCTCAGCGTGGCCGTGACGACGATCTTTCGCCCCTTGATCTCCTTGACCTTCGCGCGCACCTCGAGGAGCGTGTCGATCGGAGTGGGCTGAAGGTAGTCCACGTGAAGCGACGCGGTGACGAATCGCCGCGGGGGATCGGACCCCATCTCCCGCCCCTCGGCCCGATACGCCGCGGCCGACGCCGTTCCGGTGCAGTGGCAATCGATGAGGGAAGCGATGAGCCCCCCGTACACGTAACCGGGGATCGACGTGTGGTACGGCTTCGGCTCGAAGACGCACACCGCCTCGTCCCCGTCCCAGTAGCTCTTGATGTGGAGGCCGTGCTCGTTCAGCCGTCCGCAGCCGTAACACTGCGCGAAATTGTCCGGATAATATTCCTGGAACGCCTTCGGCGTCATTTCAAGGCCTCCTTGCGTCCCGCGTAGAAGTCGCGGTAAAAGGATATCGAGCTCCAGACCTCTCGCGGGATAAGGGGCTCGCCGCGCAGAATGAAGTTCGCCATGTTGCGGCCGACGCCGGGGCCGAGCATGAAACCCTGCCCGCACATCCCGACCGCGAGATAGAGCCCATCCACTTCGCGCACCTTGTCGAGGATGATGATACCGTCGGGAGTCATGGGATAGAGGCCGCGCCAGGTGCGCCGGATGAGCATGTTCCGCAGCCGGGGTATGAGCTCGATCATGCGCCGCGCGAGCACGGGCATGAACTCGGACGTGTTCTCCTTGTTCGTGCCCCAGATTGGAACGATCGGCGTATAGCAGAAGATGACCTGTCCCCGGTCGTTCTGGCCGAAGTAGAAGTTCTTGGTCTTGCCCTCGGGCCCCGGCCGGATATCGACGATGAGCGGGTCGAAGAACCGCTCCATCGGGGCCGAAATGCCCGCCTCGTGGCAGTCGGGCGTGACGGGGATCTCGACGCCCGCCATCGCGCCGACCTCCTTCGCGAACGATCCCGCCGCGTTCACGACGATGTTCGAGTGGTAGATCCCCGCGCGCGTTTTGACCGAGGCGATCCGGCCCCGCTTCACCGCGAGCCCCGTCACGGGCTCGTTGAAGCGGTACTCGCATCCGCCGCCCGCGCTCACCTTCCAGAGAGCGGCCGCGTATTTCAGCGGCGATACCTGCCCGTCCCCGGGGAGAACGTGCCGCCGCGAAGATCCTTCTCGTTGATGCCCGGAACGAGCTTCTTGATGTCGTCGGGGCCGAGCCAGTCGATGTCGAGGCCGTGGCTCTTCTGGATGGAAAGGAGGCCCTTGAGGATGTTCTCTTCCGCCTCGCGGTACACCGGAAAACAGTATCCCCCCGGCACCCATCCGAGATCGATCCCCGTGCGCTCCTGGAAGGTCGAGTAGAACTCGAGGCTCTGGAGACAGAGCGTTATCTTCGCCGGATCGGAATGGGTCGCCCGGACGCCGCCGATCGCCGCCTTGTTCTCCCCCTGTCCCACCGACGCGTTCGACTCGAGAACGAGAACCCGGAGCCGCTCGAGGGTGAGAAAGTGCGCGATGGCGAGCCCCACGCTCCCGCGCCGATGACGATGGCGTCGTAGCTCGCGCCTTTCATGCGCCATCCCCTTCCCCATCGGAGCCGGCGAACACCCCGAGCGGCACCTCCGCCGTGAACGGCCTGTTCGTCGGCAGCGTGATCTCGCCCGCCGGAATCCCGGCCTCGCGGTAGAGCCTCAGTATGAGATCGGTGCACGTCTTTCCGCCGCACGCTCCCATGCCGGTGCGGATCGTGGCCTTGAGGATGTTCATGTCCCGCACGCCGTCGCGAATCTCTTTTCGCACCTCGCCCGCCGTGATGCGCTCGCAGCGGCAGATGATCGTGTCGTCCGTCAGGGGCTCTCCGGCGGCCGGCGCCTTCGCGCCCTTCTCCGGCTCGAGCACGGTGAATCCCGCGACCGCGAAGGCGTCTCCCCGCGGCACCTCGATCGAAACGATCTTCCGCTTGGCGTCGATGTTGGAGGTGCGGAACGCGACGACGCGTCCCCGGCCGACCGCTCCACCTTCCATGTCGACCGTCTTGACTTCCTTCCCCTCCGCGAGATCCGTCGTTTCCAGCTCGTAGGGCAGCATGAGGAGCGACGTCTTCCGGGCGGGGTCGTACTCCGGCATGACGAGACTGATCGCGAGCCCCGGACAAACCGCGACGCAGTTCGTGCAGCCGATGCAATCCCCGCCGAACACGGGATTGCACATGATCGAGTCGCCGCTCAGGATGATGCTGTTTCGGGGGCAGCTGTCGGCGCACGGATTGCAGGGGATCTCCTGAACGCAACGGATGATGGGGTAGACCCGCTTTTCGAATCTCGCGGGTTCGTCCGGGATCGTCCGTCCGGGCTTGCTGCGGAGCACCTTCGCCGTCGACTCCCACTCGTCCGGAACGTCGATGTCGCGGGCGAGCGACCTCGCTATCCGGCGCCCCGTGATTTTTCCGCTGAATATGGCGGCGGACGCCTCGGCGATCTCCTCCGCGTCGCCGGCCTTGTAGCACTCGATTCCGTACCCGGCGAGCTTCTCGTAGAGCTCGTTCACCGGCGAGAGGCCGACGGCGATGAGGAGCGTGTCGACGTCGTACGACCGTTCCGTTCCGGCGATCGGCTTCCAGTCCCGGTCGAGGCCAGCGATCGTGATCCGCTCGAGCGCTTCCTTGCCTTCCGCCCGGAGCACCGTGTGGGAGGTGTGAACCGGCACGCCGAGACGGCGGAGCTTGTCGAGGTGCACCTTGTATCCCCCGCATTGCGGAAGGGCCTCGACGAGCCCCACGACGGTGATCCCCGCCTGGATCGCGTGGTAGCCGGTGATGAGACCGACGTTCCCGCCGCCGACGACGAAAAGGCGCCTCGTCGGAAGAACGAGATCGCGGTTCAGGATCGTCTGGAAGGCGCCCGCGCCGTAGACTCCCGGGAGATCGCAGCCGGGAAAGGCGAGGCTCTTTTCGCGCGCCCCGCACGCCACGAGAACGACGCGCGGTCTCGCGAGATAATACCGGCGGCCCTGTTGGAGACCGATCTGCTTGTCCCAGAAGGCGCCGACGGCGGTCGTGTCGAGCATCACCGATACGCTCGGGTACCGATCGAGCCTTCCGGTCAGGATATGCGCGATCTCGATGCCCCGCGTGCCCGCGTAGCAATCGTCGCGCGAGCCGAAAAAGGTGTGCGTCTGCAGGGTGAGCTTTCCGCCGAGCTCGTTCTTGTCGTCCACGACGAGCGTTTTGATCCCGAGCTCCCCAAGCTCGGCCGCCGCGTTGATGCCCGCGGGGCCGCCTCCGATGACGAGAACCTCGGTCTCGATCGTTTCGATCTCCCTGAACGCGGGGAGCGCATCGGCCGCGGGGAGAGCGGGCGAGCCGTCGCAGCTTTCGACGCGCATCCCCTCGCTCACGACTTGCATGCATCCCTTCACGGGGACGCCCCCGACGAGGACCATGCACTGGCTGCACTGGCCGTTCGCGCAGAAGATGCCCTGCGGCCCTCCGTCGCGTTCGTGGTGGCCGAAGACCTGAATGCCGTTCGCGAAGAGCGCCGTCGTGACGACCTCTCCCTCGTACGCCTTCATCGGCGCGCCGTTCCAGGTGAAGGACACGCTCGCCCGTTCGCGTATCGGCAGGATCGGGTGGCTCCTGACGCGGAATTCCCCCATCGCGCGAAGCGTCGCGCTCGAAACCGGCGTGGAGCGGGAGGTTTTCTTCATCTCGATCGACACCTATTTCGCGAGCCTCGCCGCGGCGAGGGTCAGGAGATCCTTCACGTCGACGGGCGCCTTGCGCCACGACGTGCCGCCGAGCACTTCGGCGTAGAGGAGCGTGCATTTCGGACAGGCGGTGACGAGCGTGCCGGCGCCGGCGCGGTGCGCCTCGACGAGGCGCTCGTCGACGGCCGTCCTCGTGTGCGGCCCGTGATCGACGAGCGATCCGGCCCCGCAGCACGGGGCCTTCGCGCCCCGCCGCTCGAGCTCGACGAGCCCCGCCGAAGAAAGGGAGCTCAGCAGCTTTCTCGGAGCGTCCTCGACCCCGAGGGATCGGCACAGATAGCAGGGATCGTGAAACGCGAATTTCTCCTCGCCGGCGCGAAAGACGAGCCCGCCGAGACGCTCGGCGATGTACTCGGTGACGTGCCGGATCTCGATCGGCGCTCCGCCGAGCTCTCCGGCGTAATTGAATTTCAGCGTGAAGGCGCATTCGGGACACACGGTGAGAACGGTCTTCGCCTTCGCCTTCTTCAGCAGGGCCGCGTTGTGGCGCGCGAGAGCGGCGAACGCCTCGCGATCGCCCGTGTCGTACAGATCCCTGCCGCAGCAGCGCTCGTCCTCGAGAATCGCCGGGGCGACGCCGAGGCCGTTGAGGAGTCTCACCGCGGCCCTCGCCATGCCGCCGAAGGCTCCCGGCTCGACACCAATGCCGAGGGAATCGAAGAGCGCGAGGCATCCGGCGAACAGCACGACGGCGCTCTCCGGATCGAGCTCGAGCGACTTGTCGACCCACGAGTGGCGGGCCTTCGCCGCTCCCTGCCGGACCCCGGTCTCGAGCCTTTTCTGATACTGGCGGACGAGGCCACCGTGAATCGGCCGGCAATCGGATCTGCCGACGCGGAGCTCCCGGACGAAATCGGCGAATTCGACCTTGAAGGGACACGCCTCGGTGCACGCCCGGCACGTGACGCACGTCCAAATCAGCCGGTGCTCGCGAGCGGCCGCCTCCCCGCCCCGGAGAAAGAGTTGAGCGAGATCGCGGGGATGGTGCTTGCCGTAGTGCCGGTAAACGGGACAGACCTCTGCGCACTCGTTCGCGCAGCGCGTGCAATCCTCGATGCGGAAGCTTTCCTTGATTTCCTGTTCGTTCATTTCGATTTCCATGCCCACCGGTCGACGGCGAGCGCGAACTCGCCGGGACTCGTCGAAATTTCCGTCACGACGTTCGGGTTGCAGCCGAACACGCGGAGCAGATCCCGCGCCCGCTCCGCGACGAGACGCGAGCGCGAGCGCCCGAATCCGTAATGGCAGACCTCCTCACGGCAGCCGCAGACGAGAATCCTCTGGCTGCCGCGAAGCGCCGCCTCGACGATGAGGGACGGCGCGATGCGTCCCGTGCACATCGTCTCGATCACGAGCACGCCGCCCGGCAGCTCGAGCCGCGCGGGGCGCGCCCAGCGGCAGACGAAGAGGACCTTCGTTCTCGTCGAAACCGAGGCGAGCGCTCGCATGATCGCCCCGTGCTCGAAATTGTCTTGATCGGCGGCGCCCGTCGGGCACGCGCCGGCGCAGATTCCGCAACCCTTGCAGGCGAGCTCGTCGACGCGGGCGACGAGACGGTTCCCCGGACGCGATTCGACCTGGATCGCCCGGTACCCGCACACCTCGGCGCAGCGTCCGCAGCCGATGCAGAGCCCCTCGTCGACCCGCGCGATCGTGCGGACGACGGCGGCCTCCGTCTCTTCCTCCCCCGCCCGCACGCGGACCGTCCGCGGCAGGGCAGACCAGAACTCGCGCCCCGCATGCGCGCCGAGGGTGAAATCCCCTCCGAACTTCAGGAGCAGGTCCTTCTTCTCGCAGATATCCACGCAAACCGAGCACTCCGCGCAGGGGCCGCAGCGGAGGCACCGCCTCGCCTCGCGGCGCGCCTCCCGATCGGAGAGCCCCTTCTCGACCTCCCGGAAATCGTTCCGCCTCGCCCGCGCCCCCTCGACCGGCATGGTCGCGCGTCGCGGGTGATCTTCCGGAACGATCTCGAGCGTGTACTCCTCGTGCGCTATCGAATCGTCGATCGTGAGATCGAGCGGAGAGGAAAGAGTCTCGCCGCTCAGATGGTGATGGATGCCGAGGGCCGCCCGCTGCCCCGACGCGATCGCCTCCACGACGGTTCTCGGACCGGTGACGAGGTCGCCCGCGGCGAACACGCCACCCGCGGCGGCGGCGGATGTCGCCGGATCGATCGCAAGCGTTCCGGCGGGGGTCGTTTCGAGACCGAGAGAGGCGGCGAACCCCCTGACGTCGATCCCCCGCGTATGCGCGTCGACGAAGACGTCCGCCTCGACGGCGAACTCGCCGTCGGGACGCTCGCTCAGCTCGCGCCGGCCCGTTGCGTCCTTCGATCCCTCGACGAGCGGCGAACAGACGACCGCCTCGAGCGTCCGGCCTCTCCTCGCGAGGCGCAGCGGCCGGACGAGAAACTTGAAAACGAGGCCTTCCCCTTCGGCGAGCTCGATATCGCCGCGGTGAAGCGCGGCGAGCTCGCGGCTCGAGCCCACGAGATAGGTGACGCGCCGCGCTCCGAGCCGGAGCGCCGTACGGGCGCAGTCGAGCGCCATCATGCCCTCGCCGGCGACGACGACGCTCTTTCCCTCGACGATCGCCCGCGCCTTCGCGCGCTCGCCCTCCGCCGGAGCGGCCGCCGCCTCGAGGAGCTCGATCGCGTGCAGCGCCCCTCCTCTCCCCGCCGGTCCCCATTTCCAAGAGGGTTTCCACGCGCCGTTCGCGAGGAGCAGCACCCGGTATCCCCGCCGCTTGAGCCGGCTCCACGTGACGTCCCGGCCGAACTGCACGCCCGTTTCGAGCTCGATCCCCATCTCGAGAATCATGCTCGATTCCCTCCGGACGACCTCCGCGGGAAGTCTGAATCCCGGTATGAGATTCATCATGCCGCCCGGAATCTCCCTCGCTTCGAAGATCGTGACGGCGTACCCGAGGCTCGCGAGCGCCGCCGCCGCGGAAAGCCCGGCCGGACCGGCGCCGATGACGGCGACTTTCTCCGGGCGGCTCCTCGCGGCCCTCGCGGACGGACGGATTCCGCGCTTCATCTCGAGATCGGACACGAAGCGTTTCAGCGCGCACACGGCCACCGCCTCGTCGTGCCTGCCCCGCGTGCACGCCGCCTCGCACGGCCGCGGGCAGACGCGCCCGCAGACCCCGGGGAACGGATTCCGCTCGCGGATGAGCTCGAGAGCTTCGGCGTAGCGCCCGTCGGCGATGAGCGACACGTAGCCGCGCGCGTTGATGCGCGTCGGGCACGCCAGCGTGCAGGGGGAGGTCTCGAGGGGAACGAGCTCCCACGTTCTCTCGCCCTGCGGCATGCGAACCCGTATCGTTTCCGCCGCGCGTTTCATGCCGTGCGCGCCCCCTTCTTCCGCCCTCCGCGCCCCGTAGTCCGGCCCGCGGGCTTTCCCGCCGCCGGCTTGCGCGGCGATCGCCCGCCCCGCCGCGCGAGGGCGACCGCCACGAGGGGATGCGTCCCCGCCTCGCCGCGCTGCTTCTGGTCGATCTCGCAGCGCGCGCATTCGTAGTTCAGCGAGCAGACCGCGTCCGGCAAAAAGCCCATGAGGGTATAGCGGCAGAGGTGCTCCCCCCCCCTGCTTGCGGAGCTCGAGGACGCGCGTGTATTCCATCTGAACGGCCCCCGTGGGGCATACGAAGGTGCACGCCCCGCAGGCGATGCACTTCGAATGATCGATGCCGTAGGGGGAGTCGACTTTCCTGTCGATCCCCCGTTCGGCGAAGCCTATCGCGTTCGCCCCGACGATCTCGGCGCACGTGCGGACGCACAGCCCGCAGAGGATGCAGTTGTCGTCGAGGGGGACAAAACGCGATTTGACGACGCCGTATCGCGCGGCGAGCTTCTTCACGTACGGAGCGTTCGGCGAGCGCGCGAGCAGCAGCTCGAGCAGAAACTTTCTCAGAGCGCGTATCCTCTCCGTCTCCGAACGCACCTCGAGCCCGTCGGCGACCGGATAGAGGCACGAGGTCACGATCCGCCAGCGTTTCTTGCCCCTCTCTCTGACCTCCACGACGCAGAGCCGGCAGGCTCCATAGGGTTCGAGAGCGTCGTGAGCGCAGACGGCGGGAATGTCGACGCCCGCGGCGCGCGCCGCGTCGAGCACGCTCTCCCCTTCCCGCGCCGGCCTCGCCCTGCCGTTCAGGATAAACCTCATGTATAGCTCTCCAGCGCCTTGTCGACCGTGAGGTGGTCGAGCTTGCCGTGTATGTTTCCGTCGATCGTCATGACCGGAGCCTGACCGCAGCATCCGAGACACCGGACCGTCTCGAACGAAAAACGTCCGTCGGCGGTCGTCCCGCCCTCCGCGATTCCGAGCGTCCGCTCGATCGCATCCTTTACCCGCTCCCCGCCCCGCACGTGGCAGGCCGTCCCCATGCAGAGGCATACCTCGTGGCGGCCGCGGGGCTCGAGCCGGAAGGCCTTGTAGAAGGTCGCGATCGCGTAGAGGCGCGTCATCGGCACGTCGAGCTCCCGCGCGATGTACCGCAGATCCGCCTCGCCGAGGTAGCGGCGCTTCTCCTGAAGATCCTGGAGAATGGCGATGATCTGGACGCTCGCGCGTCCGTGCCGCTCGAGGACCTCCTCGATGGCCGATGCCTCTGGCGCCGCCGGAGACGGCACGGCCGTCGAGGGGCCGCGCCGCGCGGCGAGCGCGCGTTCGATGGCTCGTATGCTCTCGCTTCCGCTCATGGCTTGTGTCCCGGGCGGCCCCGGAGGGGGGCCTCCTTCGCGCGGCGTCACCTCTCTATCGCGTCGAATTTGCAGACGTCCCAGCAGGCGCCGCACTTGATGCAACGCGCCTCGTCGATCACGTGGACCTCTTTCGGCTTTCCGCTGATACAGCCCGACGGGCACGGCTTGAAGCAGGCGTGGCACCCCGTGCACCGCCCGGTCTCGATCCGGTACCGCAGGAGCGGCTTGCACACTCCGGCGGGGCACCGTTTGTCGCGGATGTGAGCCTCGATCTCGTCCCTGAAATAGCGGATCACGGTCAGCACCGGATTCGGGGCGGAGCCGCCGAGCGCGCAGAGCGAGGTCGCGGCCACGTTCCCCGCGATCTCCTCGAGGAGCGCCACGTCACCCCGCTTCCCCTTCCCCCCGGCTATCCGGTTCAATATCTCGAGAAGCGCGCGGAGCCCCTCGCGGCACGGAAGGCACTTCCCGCACGATTCATCCTTCAGAAAGTCTATGAAATACCGGGCGACGTCCACCATGCAGGTGTTCTCGTCCATGACGATCATGCCGCCGGATCCCATCATCGATCCCGCCTCCGCGAGGCGGTCGAAATCGACCGGCAGGTCGAGCATCGACTCGGGGAGCACCCCTCCCGACGGCCCGCCCGTCTGCACCGCCTTGAACTTCTTTCCGTTCGGCACGCCCCCGCCGATGTCGAAGATAATTTCGCGGAGCGTCGTTCCCATCGGCACCTCGACGAGACCGGTGTTCACGACCTTGCCCACGAGCGAGAATATCTTGGTCCCCTTGCTCCCGCCCCAGGGGCTCTCGCTCACGTCGCCGACCCCTATCGAGGTGTACCAGTCGACGCCCCCGAGAACGATCTTCGGCACGTTGGCCCACGTCTCGACGTTGTTGAGCACGGTCGGCATCTCAAAGAGCCCCTTCTCGACCGTGTGAACGTACTTCGCGCGCGGCTCCCCGGGTTTCCCCTCGAGGGACGCCATGAGCGCGGTCGATTCGCCGCAGACGAACGCCCCACCCCCGCGCGATATGCCGATATCGAAGGAGAAATCGCTCCCGAGGATGCGCCGGCCGAGGAGACCGCATTCGCGTGCCTGCGCGAGCGCGATCGTGAGCGACTCGAGGGCCAGCGGATATTCATGGCGAACGTAGATGTATCCCTCGCTCGCCCCGACGGCGTACGCGCCGATGATCATCCCCTCGATGACGCTGTGCGGATTTCCCTCGCAGACGCTGCGGTCCATGAACGCGCCCGGATCGCCCTCGTCGGCGTTGCAGATGACGTATTTCCGCTCGCCCCGCGCCCGCCGCGCGGTGCTCCACTTGACGCCGGCCGGAAACCCCCCACCTCCCCGCCCGCGGAGCCCCGAGCGCGTTATCGTCTCGATGACCTTCCGCGGGTTCGCTCCCTCGAGCGCGCGCCGGAGCGCCTGATACCCGTCGAGCGCGATGTAGTCCCGAATGTCCGTCGGATCGATCCTCGAGTTGTCGCCGAGCACGAGGCGAAGCTGCTTGCGGTAGTAAGGCACCTCGTCCTCGATCTCGACGCGCCGTTTGCTTCGCGGGTCGAGATAGAGGAGGCGCTCGACGACCTCGCCGCGCGCGAGCGTCTTCTCGACGATCTCGGGCACGTCGGAGGGCCGCACCTGCGTATAGAGGATCCGCCGGGGATGAATGACGACGAGGGCGCCCTTCTCGCAGAAGCCGTGGCAACCGGTGGCCTTGACCTCGACGTGGCGCAGCCGCGCTTTGGCGACCTCGCGTCTCATGGCTTCGTGGACGTGGACCGAGTCGCAGGCGCGGCAGCCCGTGTCCGTGCAGATGCCGACGGTGACGGCCCCCGCTGGGCGCTGCTCGATGATCTGCTTCTTGAACCTATCGAGGCTGCCGTATGAACGAAGCTTCGAGAGTTTCAGAGACGACCTCCGGCCGATATGAGCAATAAAGATAAACTGAATAAATAAGAAATCCCTGACGGTGTCAAGGGCTAGGGAGCGATGGTGAGAAGCACCTGATCCTTCTCGACCGAGGTGCCGGGGGCGACCTTGAGCGCCTTGACGGTGCCGTTCATGCCGGACGTGAGGTTGTTCTGCATCTTCATGGCCTCGAGGATGACGAGAACGTCCCCCTCCTTGACCTTGTCGCCGACCTTCACCTCGAACTGCACCACCATTCCCGGCATAGGGGCTATGACCGAATATTCGCCGTTCGAGGACGCCGGGGCGTCGTTCTTCGCGCCCTTCGGCTTCGCCTCGTCCTTCTGCGGTTTCGGTTCCTCTTTCTTCTCGTTTTCCTTCTTCTCCGTCTCGGCCGGAGTCGACGGCTCCTTGCGAACGAGAGGCTGCGTCTCGCCGACCGCGACGACGCGCGGCTTGCCGCCTATCTCCTCGACGTCGACGCTGTATCGCTCCCCGCTGACCGAGACGCTGAAGGTGCGGATGGCCGAGCCGCCCGATCCGCTCGCCGCCGGGGCCTTCTCGACAAGCTGGCCCTTGAGCGCCTTCTCGATCGTCTCGTTCTCGCGTTTGACGTCCTCGATCGTTTTCGCTTTCGTCTCCGGGGGCGCCTGCTCCTTGCCGTACTTCCAGCGCAGGAAACGCAGCCCCGTCGTCGGATACATCGCGTAGACGAGGATGTCCCGCTCGTTTTTCGCGATATCTTTCGTCGCCTCGCGCGCCTTGTCCATCTCGGGCTCGAGGGTATCGGCCGCGCGGCACGTGATGGGCTTCTCGCCGCGCGGATAGCCATGGAGCACGATCCGCTGGATGCGCGGATCGATGGGGGCCGGCGGTTTGCCGTAGAGGCCGTAGACGTAGTCCTTCACCTGGCTCGAGATCATCTTGTACCGGCCGAAAAGGACGTTCTGGACGGCCTGCGTCCCGACGATCTGGCTCGTCGGGGTCACGAGCGGCGGGTACCCGAGCTCCTTGCGCGTGCGCGGCAGCTCCTCGTACACCTCGCCTATGCGGTCGAGGGCGTCCGCCTCCTTGAGCTGGCTCATGAGGTTCGTGAGCATGCCGCCGGGTATCTGGTGATCGAGCACCCCGGTATCGATGATCGACATCTTCGTCGAATCGAGGAACTGCCGGTACTTGGGAGCGATCGACTCGAGGTACTGCGCCACCTCGTAGAGCTTCTCGAGATCGAGCCCGGGGTCGCGCATCTTTCCCTTGAGAGCCGCGACGATCGGCTCCACGGCCGGCTCGCTCGTGCGGAGACCGAACGGCGACACGGCGCAATCGACAATGTCGACCCCCGCCTCGATCGCCTTGAGATAGGTCATCGACGCCATGCCGCTCGTGTAATGGCAGTGAAGCTGGAGCGGGATCTTCACGACCCGTTTGAGGGCCTGAATGAGCTCGTAGGCGTCATACGGGTTGAGAAGGCCGGCCATGTCCTTGATGCAGATCGAATCCGCCCCCATCTCCTTGAGTGCCTTGGCCTTCTCGACGTAATAGCGGAGATTGTATACCTTGCCGCCGATCTTCGACCCTGTGAGCGAGAAGGAGATGGTGCCCTGAATGTGCTTTTTCGCCTTCTTGATCGCCTTGAACGAGGCCACGAAGTTGCGCTCGTCGTTCAGCGCGTCGAACACGCGGAAGATGTCGACGCCGGCCTCGGCCGATTCGGCCACGAACGCATCGACCACGTCGTCGGCGTAGTTGCGGTAACCGACGAGATTCTGGCCTCGAAGCAGCATCTGAAGCGGCGTTTTCTTCACGCGCTTCTTGAGCTCGACGAGCCGGTCCCATGGATCCTCGTTGAGAAAGCGCGTCGCGACGTCGAACGTCGCCCCGCCCCATACCTCGAGGGCATGAAATCCGATCCGGTCCAGCCGCTCGGCGATGGGAAGCATGTCCTCCGTCCGCATCCTCGTCGCGAGCGTGGACTGGTGCCCGTCCCTGAGCGTGGTATCGGTGATCTTTACGGATGTGAAGGCCTTGAGAATTCTGGCCCGATTCGGCATACAGCAAACCCTTCAAAAAGGTTTCGGCGGAGCCCCTGATTATATGATCGAGAATCTCCTCGGGCTCATCCGTGCCGGATTCGCCCGCACGGCCAGCGCCATCTTCGACATCGTTTCCCGGCGCCCGGCCATTTTCCAGGGGCTCAGCTTCTGCCCGAACCTTCTCTCGTCGTTATTTTCCAGTTCTATGTATGCATCCACGGCCGCCGTGATGACGGCGAGCGTCCTCGTGTCGAGCATCCTCGTTCCTCCCGGTTACGGGAAAAGATAACCCCGCCGTTTTGCGGGTGTCAATCCAAAAAATGCCCGCCCGCCCGACGGCGCCAAACACATAATAATTTATCAAATAATCAATTAGCTCGGTGCGAGCCCGGCAGGCTGGTTAAAAAGCCCGCCGCGGGGGCTTTGAAATGGTGGGCAGGGACGGAATTGAACCGCCGACACACGGATTTTCAGTCCGTTGCTCTACCTGCTGAGCTACCTGCCCACGGGCGTTAATCTTATTGGAAAAACACCAATTGTCAATGAATTATTGCTTTGAAGGCCCTCGGCGGGGGCGTCTCGCGGCGTGCTCGGAGGCCTCGATATCGAGCATCCGCTTGCCGCCGACGTACTCCCGGGATGCCGGGCGCGTGATACCCGGCAGGCGCTCGGCGATGCGCTGAATGCGGGAAATTTCGCGCTCGATGCTGCGAAGCTTCCTCACGGCTCCCGCGTCCAGGCGGTCGCTCTCCATGAGAAGAAGCTGCGTGTTGCCGAGAATGGCGCAGAGCGGGTTATTGATGGCGTGGCTCAGCCCGACCGCTATCTCGGAGAGGGCGGCGAGACGCTCCGCCTCGAGGAGCTTGCCCTGAAACCGCTTCACGTCCCGGAGATCGGAGATGACGCAGAGAACCCCCGCGAGACCGCCGCGGCCCCTGCGGAGAGGAGAAACGACGAGTCGAACCGGGATATCGCCGCCCCTCTTCGAACGTATCTTCGTTATGAAGCCGTCCGCCTCGTACCGTCCCCGCTCCCGCAGGATGCGCGTGATGTAGCGCAGCTGGGAAACGCTCATGAGGGCGTTCGCCCGGCGCCGCTCCACTTCCGAACGGCCGTAGCCGGTGAGCTCCTCCGCCGCGCCGTTCATCATGATGACGCGGAGCCCCGTGTCGAGCGACAGGAGGGCCGCGGGAAAGCTCTCGAACACCCCGGCGAGGTAGTCCCTCGTCTCGCGTCTGCCCGGCTTATGCTTCGTTGCCGTCTCCATGCGGTACGACCCGTTCCGGCCGCCGCGGCCCGTCGCCGCGGCGCTCCCTCAGCGCGCCTCGGCGACGCCGCGGCGCTCCATGTGGATGGCGATGCGCTCAATCAGACGCTTCATGTCGAAGGGCTTGTACATGAACTCGTCGGCCTTCGACCACGTCTTGAGAAAATCCTCGCGCTCGGGGCTCGCGACCTTGCGCGCGGTGAGGACGAGGATCGGGAATGGATCGACCTTCCCCTGCTCCATCTCCTCCTTGAGAATGCGCGAAACCTCGTAGCCGTTCTTGCCCGGAAGCATGATGTCGAGCAGCATGAGGTCGATCTGCTCTTTTCGGGCCTTCCGCAGCGCGTGCAGACCGTCGTGCGCGACGTCCACCGTGAATCCCTTGACCTCGAGGCTGTACTTCACGGTCTCGATGATGTCCACGTCGTCCTCGACGATGAGGACCCGGTACCCTTTCATTCGACTTCTCCTTTCAGTGCAACGACCGTCGCTTCGGGCTCGAGCGCGGCGAGCGCCGCGGCGACGAGATCCCGCAGATCTATTCCATCCCTGCGGGCGACCGAGCGTCCGGCCCGGATGCCCGAGGGAAGCGCGAGCGTGCCGCGTTCCCGCGCGCTGACGCCGAGGGCGAGAGACTCGCCCAGCGGCCAGACGAGGAGCTCCTCATCGTGCGGCTCGCTGCGATGGGGATTGACCGCCGCCCCGCCCCTCGCGGGCGCCAGTGCCTTCTCCCAGGGCTCCTTCCCCGGCTTCTCGAAACAGTACACGACGGGCATGAGCCCGAGGCTCATCATCTCCTCGAAACGCATCTCGGCCGTCCGGTACTGCTGGATGACCCGGAACGTCGCTCCGTCGGCGGGCAGATACAGGTGCACGGCGCTGCCGCCGACGACTCCCTCCTCGATGACGAGCGACCCCCCCTGAAGCCGGATGAGCCGCTGCGCCACGCGGAGCCCGAGCCCCTGCGAGGCGCGAATGGGCCGGTACGCCGTCTGAGCGGACCGGTTCGCGCGGCGCGCCACCTCTTCCGGTATGCCTCCGCCCGTGTCGCGAACGCAGAGATCAGCGAACGTCAGCGTTCCCACGCGTCCGAGGAGCGGCCCGGGGAGAAAGAGAGCCGGACAACCGGCGCAGGGGATGACGGTGATCGAGACGGTCCCTCCCGAGGGGACGTGCTTGATGCTGTTCGCGAGCAGGTTCTGGATGACCTGCTCGAGCCGGTCGCGATCGAAGGCGAGCCGGTCTGCGTCGCCGTCGACGAACACCATAAAATCGATCCCCTTCCTCTTCAGCGGCTCGACGAAGAGGGAGGACGCGTCCTCGATGAACGGCCGTATGTCGTGGAGCTCGATCCGCAGCGCCCGCTCGTCGATGCGCGCGCCGGAGGAATCGATGAGGCCGTCGACGAGCATGCCGAGCCGCTCGACCGTCCGGAGCGAGTTGGCGAGAAAACGCCCCGCGACCGGCTCGCCGCCGCCGCGGCCCGGGTCTTCCTCCGACTCGGCCACGATCGTGAGCGAGTTCTTGAGCGCCGTGAGCGGCGTGCGCAGCTCGTGCGCGACCATGGCGATCATTTCCTCGCGCATTTCGGCCTGCTCGCGCGCGGGGGTCGCGTCCCGGACGAGCATGAGCGCGCCGACGCCCTCGGCCAGCCCTTCGACGCGGGCGCAGGAAACGGACAGATAGCGTTCGGGCGCGATCGATCCCTTGAGCTCGCGATCGACGACCTCGCGCTGGAGTATGTTGAACTCATCCCAGATGCCCTGAAGGCTGAAGAGCGACCGGGAGCCGATTCCTCCGACGGTGTCGGGCATCTCGTCACGGATTCCCAGGATCTCCGCGAAGGCCCGGTTCGATCCGACGATGGCCCCCTCCGGCGACACGAGAGCGGCTCCGAGGGGAATGGCGGCGAGAAAACGCTCCAGTATGTCCCGCTCCCCCCCCACGCGATAAACGAGCGGCGAGCGCTCCCCTTCCTCCTCGGCGAGCCCGCGAAGCGAGGCGATGTCGTCCCTTCCGAACGCCTCCTTGCGAACGCTCCCGAGGTAGAGCACGCCTCGCACCTTCGAGCCGAAAGCGAGCGGCACGAGGAAATAGCTCTCGATCCTCGGATTGCCGAGAAGATAGAGGACGGCCGGCTCGCTTCGCCGGTACATGATCCACTCGAGATGCTCGCGCTCCGGTTCGAGGCCGTTCGTGAACATGCGGTAGCTCGAGCGGACCTTCTCTCGAATCTCCTGGACCCGCGAGGCGAGCTCGCGGTTCTCGCACAGTATGTAGACGAGCTCGCGCTCCCGCGCCGTGCAGAAGGCGCAGTACTCCGCCTGCATGCGCTCCATGATCTCGAGGAGAACCGCGCGCATTCCCTCGTCGTTTCCGACCGCCTTGAGGAGCCGTATTTTGAGCGTCTCGTCCATAATTCGATGATGGCCGCGTGGGGCGCTCCCGCGCCCTCGGCCCCTCTTTTCCCATTCACAGTGGCCCGGGGAGGTCCCCCGGCGAACATCTTACGCGATGCCAAAACGCAACTTACATGCCACGGACCTTGCCGCCGCGCACCCCGGCGCTTCTCCCGCGAACCGCCGGGATGCAACCTTTTAATCGATTGATATTATTGCGGATAAATAGAAAGCGAAGCCGCGGGGGACGGCATTGCGCCTTCACGGGTGCGCCCGGTCTGGGTCACAGCCGCTTCGGAACGCTGGCAAGAAAGTTTCCAGGAGAAATCAGGACTCGTAGCCGTCGGGAAAGCGTTCCTTCCACGCGAACGCGTCCCGGATGATCTCCTCGATCCCGGGATGGAAGCGCTTCCAGCCGAGCAGGCGCTCGGCCTTCTCGGAAGAGGCGACGAGCGCGGCCGGATCGCCGGGCCGGCGCTCGCCGACCCGGTACGGCACCTTGAGCTTCGTCACGCGCTCGGCGGCGCGCACGACCTCGAGCACGCTGAATCCCCTGCCGTTCCCGAGGTTGAGAACGCCGGCGTGTCCGGCGACGAGCTTTTCGAGACCGAGAAGGTGCGCCGTCGCGAGATCCTTTACGTGGATATAATCCCTGACGCAGGTTCCGTCGCACGTCGGGTAATCGCCGCCGTAGACGACGAGCGCGTCGCGCCTGCCGAGAGCGACGTCGAGCACGAGCGGGATGAGGTGCGTCTCGGGGCGGTGATCCTCGCCGTGGCTCCGCCCGGCTCCCGCGGCGTTGAAGTAGCGGAGCGAAAGAGATCGGAGCCCCCACGCCACCCCGCAGTCGGCGAGCATCCGCTCGATGCCGAGCTTCGTGTTGCCGTAGGCGTTCAGCGGACGAAGCGAAGCCTCCTCGGGGATGGGAACCGCGTCCGGCTCGCCGTACACGGCCGCGGAGGACGAGAACAGAAAGTATTTCACGCTGCGCGCCCGCATGGCGTCGAGAAGCGAAATCGCGCCGGAAATGTTGTTGCGGTAGTACTTGATCGGATCGGCGACCGATTCGGCCACCTGCGAGAAGGCCGCGAAGTGGCACACCGCGTCGACGCCGTCGAGAGCCGAGGCGAGAAACCCGCCGTCGAGGAGATCCCCCTCGCGGAAGGAAACGCGCTCGTCCACGGCGCCCCGGTGCCCCGTCGAAAGGTTGTCGACGACGATCACCTCGTGCTTCGCCTCGAGCAGATGCTCGGTGACGACGCTCCCGATATAACCCGCTCCGCCGGTCACGAGGATTCGCATCTCGGGGAACCTCCGTACCTCTCCAGATACGCGGCCAAGTGCTTGCCCGTCAGGGACTGATTCGATTGTACGATGCTCTCGGGCGGGCCACAAGCGATAACCGCGCCTCCCTCATCGCCGCCGCCGGGCCCGAGGTCGATGACCTGATCCGCCCACCGGATCACTTCCATGTTGTGTTCGATGAGGACGATCGTATGCCCCGCGGCGGCGAGATCGTCGAGGACGCCGAGGAGCCTCTCGACGTCGCTCATATGAAGCCCCGTCGTTGGCTCGTCCATGATGTAGAGGTTGCGTTCGCCGGGGGCGTCGGCGAGCTCGCGGGCGATCTTGATCCGCTGCGCCTCTCCTCCGGAGAGGGTGTTCGAAGGCTGGCCGAGGGTGAGGTATCCGAGCCCCACCTTCGAGAGGATCCAGAGACGCTCCCCGAGCTGCGGCGACGCGTCGAAAAAGAGAAGCGCGTCGTCGACCGTCATGTCGAGCGTCTCCGCGATCGTTTTTCCCTTGTGGCGGACGTCGAGGGTCTCGGCGTTGAAGCGGCGACCCTCGCACTCCTCGCACGGCACGAACACGTCCGCCATGAAATGCATCTCCACCCTGCGGAATCCGACCCCTTGGCAGCGCGGACAGCGTCCGCCGGCCCTGTTGAAGCTGAACCTGCCCGGGTCGTATCCGCGCCTGCGGGCGAGCGGCTCGGCGGCGAATATCTCGCGAATGAAGCTGAACGCCTTGATATAGGTTATGGGATTGGAGCGGGGAGAGACGCCGATCGGACTCTGATCGACGAGCATCACCCGGTCGAGCCGCCCCGTGACCTTCCAGCCCCGGAGCCGCAGATGAGCCGCCGACAGCGGGTCCTTCGATACGACGCGGTGCAGCACGTCGACGACGAGCGTGCTCTTGCCGGAACCGGAGACGCCGGTGACGCACGTGACGGCGCCGAGCGGAAACCGCGCGTCGATGTGCTTCAGGTTGTGCTCGGCGACTCCCGAGAGCTCGATCGCGCCGTGGGAGACACGCTTCTTTCTCGGGCGCCGCTCGATCGCGCTTCCCCCGGAGAGCCACGCGATCGTTTTCGATAGGGGCGCCGGGGCGCTCCGCGCCCGCTCGAGCGTCCCGTTGTAGAGCACTTCGCCGCCGCGGCTTCCCGGCCCCGGCCCGAGATCGACGAGCCAGTCGCACGAGGCGATGATATCGGGATCGTGCTCCACGACGATGACCGTGTTGCCGAGGTCCCGCAGGCGTCTCAACACCGAAACGAGCCTTTCGTTGTCGGCGGCGTGGAGGCCGATCGACGGCTCGTCGAGGATATAGAGGGTGTCGACGAGATTCGCGCCGAGCGAGTTGGCGAGATTGATCCGCTGAGCCTCGCCTCCGGAGAGCGTCCGCGTGAGGCGGTCGAGCGTGAGGTATCCGAGACCCACCTCGACGAGGAAGCGCAGCCGCGCCGTGAGCTCGGCGAGAACGTCGCGCGCGACGACGGCCTCTTCTTCCGTGAACCGGACGCTCGCGAGCTCGTCGAGAATCCGCGCGGGAATCATGCGGCAGAGATCCCGGATCGTGCTCTCTCCGATACGAATGTCGTACGCCTCGCTCCTGAGCCTTCCTCCTTGGCAGGACCGGCACGTGGTGAAGGCCATGTACTTCCGCGTGAAGAAGCGATGCCCCTTCTTGTAGCTCTTTTCCCTCAGCTTCTCGAGGAAACGTATGACGCCGAGGTAGCGCCCCTCTCCCTCGAGGATGACGGCGCGGGAGCGCTCCGGCAGGTCGGCCCAGGGAACGTCCACCGGGATGCCCTTTTTGCGGCAAAAATCGAGCATCTTGTGGTGAAAGTACATGAACCGCTCCCGCGACCACGGATCGACGGCCCGCTCTTCGAGGGTGCGGCGCTTGTCGGGGACGATGAGGTCCTCGGAAAACTCCATGCGATCGCCGAAGCCGTGGCAATCGGGACAGGCTCCGGAGGGGCTGTTGAAGGAAAAGAGCAGCGGCGTCGGCGCCTCGAACGCGGCCCCGCATTTCGAGCAAACGGGGGTCTGCGTGAAGCGGCGCCGGTCGGCTCCGTCCGCGTCCGTCGTCTCGACAACGCCCGATTCGCGATAGGCGAGCTCGACGACCTCGGCGAACCGGGAGCGGTTCGTCTCCGCCGCCTCGAGCCGGTCGAGCAGAACCGCGAGCTCCGGTCTCTCCCTGCCCGCCACGGAGAACTCGTCGACGCGAACGACCTCGCCCCCCGCCACAAGTCTCGTGAATCCTCGCGACGCGTAGTAGCTCCGCCGGGTCTTCCACTCGGCCGCGCTCACGGCTCCGAGCGGCACCGTGCAATGGACGCGACGGCCGCCGTACATCCGGATGATCTCGACGGCCGCTTCGCTCGGCGTGTACGCGCGCGCCGCGATCCCGCACCGCGGGCAGACGATTCTGCCGATCCGCGCGAAGAGGAGCCGCAGATAATCGTGAATCTCCGTCGCCGTCCCCACGGTCGAGCGCGCGCTCGTCACCGTGTTCTTCTGCCGGATCGCGATCGTGGGGCTGATATTGGCGATGTCGTCGACGTCGGGCCGCTCGAGCTTCTCGATGAACTGCCGCGCGTAGGTCGAGAGCGATTCGATGTAGCGGCGCTGTCCCTCCGCGTAGATCGTATCGAAGGCCAGCGACGATTTTCCGGAGCCCGAGACCCCGGTCACCACGATGAGGCGCCGCCTCGGCACCTCGAGATCGATGTTCTTGAGATTGTGCTGCCGCGCGCCGCGTATGATGATGCCGTCCATGCCCATCACTCTGCTCCCCCGCAAACGGTCAAACGCCCAGTGTATCATCTCTCCGCGGCCGTGGCAACGGGCGATTCGGGGCCCGGGCCCGATGGCCCTTGTAATCCGCGCGTCATTTCCGTACGATGGTCGCCGGCGTTCCACCGGCAAGGACGGGTATGAATCGCGGCGCGGACGGCACCCTCGGCAGAGAAATCGCCTCCCTCAGGCGCACCCTCCGCGCGCTCCGCGGAGAGAACGGCTGCCCCTGGGATCGCGAGCAGAGCCTCGACGACGTCATCTCCTATCTCATCGAGGAGGCGTACGAGCTTCTCCGCGCCGAAAAGAGGGGGATCTGGCGCGACGTCGAGGAGGAGCTCGGAGACGTGCTCTTTCTCGTCGTCTTCGTTCACGAGCTGCTCCTCGAGAAACGGAAGACCGGCCTCGCCTCGATCGTCGCCGGCGTTCACCGGAAGATCGTTCGGCGCCATCCCCACGTTTTCGGTCCGACGAAGGCCCGAACCTGCGCGGAGAGCCTCGCCGAGTGGGAACGGATAAAGCGCGCCGAACGCAAGGGCCGCCCCCCGGCCACCCTTCTCGAATCGGTCCCGGAAAGCCTTCCCCCCCTCCGCCGGGCGGCGGCGATCCAGAAGAAGGCCGCCGGAGCCGGCTTCGACTGGCTCGGCAGCGCGGGAATCCTCGACAAGCTCGAGGAGGAGATCGGAGAGCTCCGGCGGGAGCTCCGCCGCGGCAAACGGGAAGCGACCAAGGACGAAATAGGCGACCTCTTCTTCACCGTCGTGAATCTCGCCCGCTGGCTGCGGATCGACTCCGAGAGCGCACTCGAGCGAACGACGGCGAAATTCATCCGGCGTTTCAACGATATGGAGCGGCGGGCCCGCCGCGCGGGAGTCGAGCTCCCGGCTCTGTCCCTCGACGAGATGGAGGCTCTCTGGCAGGCGAGCAAGAAGCGCGGCGGGGCCGCCGCGTCGCGGGAAAGGCGTCCGCGCCCCCGGCGCGAAAAAAGCGAAACGAGCCGCGAGCGCTGAGGCTCCGGCGGCGGAGACGGCACATCATGAACGAGGGGGCGATCGCTCGCCCCCTCGTCGCGTTTTCTCCGTATTGGTCCGGGCGTCCCGCTAGTTCAGCCGCTTGAACTCGATGCGCCGGTTCTCGGCCCGTCCCGCCGCCGACTTGTTCGAGGCGATCGGATTCGTCTCGCCGTAGCCTCGCGCCTCGACACGCTCGGTCGCGATGCCGGCGTTCACGAGGTACTGTTTGACCGAGTCGGCGCGTTTCTGCGAGAGGCTCATGTTGTACTCGTCCTTGCCCACGTCATCCGTATACCCCGCGACCTCGACCCGCACGTCGGGATACGCCTTGAGCGAGCGCACGACCTGGTCGAGTATCGTGTAGGAATCGGGCGTGATCGACGCCGAGGCGGTCTCGAAGTTCACGCCGCGGAGGATGAAGCGCTCCTCGATGGGACGCTCGTCCGGGCAGCCGTCCTCGTCCTCGTGCCCGTTGAAGGTTTCCATCTCGTTCGGACAGCGGTCGCCGGTATCGGGAATGCCGTCGAGGTCGTTGTCCGGATCGGGGCAGCCGTCCTCGTCCTGGAATCCGTCGGCGTCCTCGCTCTTCTGCGGGCACTTGTCGACGTCGTCCGGAACCCCGTCGCCGTCGCTGTCCATGACGATATCGGGGCAGCCGTCAGTGTCCTGCACGCCGTCGAAGTCCTCCGGCTCGTTCGGACACTTGTCGTTCACGTCCTGGATGCCGTCGGCGTCGTTGTCGAGATCCGGGCAGCCGTCGGCGTCCTCGTACCCGTCGAAATCCTCCGCGAGATCGGGGCACTTGTCGATGTTGTCCTTGATCGAATCCTTGTCGTTATCGAGATCGGGGCAGCCGTCGACGTCCTCGTACCCGTCGAAATCCTCGGGCTCCGCCGGACACTTGTCGACCTTGTCTTCTATGCCGTCGTCGTCGCTGTCCTGCGGAAGCACGCTCCCGCCGAACGAAAGAATCAGGTAGAGGGCCCAGTCGGGCGCGCCGACGAAAGCCTTGTCGTCTTCGGGATTGAGGTTGATGTCGGCCGCGAAGGTCGCGCCGCCCCCCTTCTCGGAGAGCAGCTTGATGCCGGGAGTGATCGTGTAGATGCTCTTGTTTCCCGGCAGGTAATAGGCGTCCCCTTCGCTGAAGTCGGCGTTCAGGTAGCTGTCCCAGGTGAACTCGGCGAAGAGGCTCGATCCCATCGCGAGGAACTCGATCCCCGCCCCGAACTGGAAGAGATCGTTGAAGCCGTCGCTCTCCCCCTCGGGAGAGAGCGGATAGGCGGGCGGATAAAAGCCGGTCGAGTCGGGGTTGTTCGCGTAGAGGATGCCGTACCCCTCGTCCTCGTTCCGGTTGAATCGGTACCCGACGTTGAAATGAAGCCTCACCGGAACGAACTTCGCGTTCCCGGGAAAGTCGAACGAGAGGAGCCCCTTGACCCCGAACTCGGTCTCCCCGGTGGTGAACCCGGCTTCCTCGCGACCCGTCGGGAAGCTCGCCTGTCCGAGGATGCCGATGCCGACGTACTTCGTTGGGAGCGGCGGGCAGAGCTTGAGGAGGAGCTCCGTGTCCCCCAGACCTCCGCGCGTGCGGGTCTCGAAGACGTCGGTGACCTCGAACTCGTCGGGCACCTGCATGATCCAGTTGCGGACGCCGAGCGCCGCCGAGAACTCCACGTAGTCGCTCAGCCCGAAGGTGAGCGCCGCGCGCGACAGGAAGAAATGGTAATCGACCTCCGCCTCGCTGAGGCCCGTCGGATTGAGCATGCTGAGCGGACCCGGCGTGAGCACCGCGTCGGTCCGGTAGTAGGACGTGCCGAGCGAGAAAACGAGCATTCCTCTCCCGACCGTCCCCGCGCGCTCGAGATGAAGCATGCCGGAGGTGCCGTTCCATCCGTCCTGGCACCATGCCGCGCCGGCCGGCGCGAGCACCGCGACGGCGGCGAGCAGGCAAAGCATCCGTTTCATTTCGCTGCCTCCTTGCTGATCCCCGTGTCTCTATTCATTTCGAGGTGCGGAACCATCATGTTTCGTGCCACTTCGATCGCTCCGGCCCTCCCGCTCCCCGTCGTTGCCGGCCGCTTCCGATTCGGCCTCCCCGCGAGCCGACTCGTCGACGTAGTTCATCCGCAGCTCCATGAGAACCTTGTCGAGATGGCGCCGCTCCTCCCCGGAGAGATTGCCGGCCGTTTTGTCGCTGATCATCTCCAGCATGTCGATCGTGATGCGCGCCTGTGCCAGATCGCGGTCGACCGCGCCGCTCAGCGGATTCACGAGCTTACCGAGCTGCTGGAGCGCGAGCGTCGCGAACATTGCGATGAGATTATGAAAGAGGAATTCCGTCCGCTCGTTTTCGCCGTTTTCGTACGTCATGGCTGGCCGCTCCTCGTCGCTTGCGTTCCACTATAGAAACGCGCGATTTGAGCCGTCAATGAAAAACGAAAAAAAAGAGCCGCCCCGCGGGGCGGCTCGATCGCCGGAGAGCCGTGCGGCGGACTCAATCCGCCTTTCGCTCGGAGGCGAACCAGATCATCTTGGCCTGATCGCTCGCCGAGCTATTCGCGAAACCGTGCTGTTGGCTCGCGAGAAAATAGATGCTGTCCCCCTCGCCGAGATCGTGCGTGGCCCCGTCGACCGAGAAACGCACGGCGCCCTGAAGCACGAGCGCGGCCTCGTCCCCTTCGTGCGCGTGGAGCTCCACTTCCGGGCTCTTCACCGGCGAGATCGTGATGAGCTGCGCGTTGATCTTGCCGCTCGGAATCGACTTCGTGAGCATCTCGCGCGTTCCGGCGCACCGCTCGAGCCGGCAGGGTTTGCGATCCTCGAGCGAGACGCACGAGACGTCATCGAGCTCCGCGTCCTCTATGAAATACGCGGGATCGCGGCTCAGGGCGTCGGCGATCCTCACGAGGGCTCCGATCGTGGGAGAGGTCTTGCCGCGCTCGATCTCGGAGATGTGCGTCGCCGAAATGCCGGCCTTTGCCTCCACGTTCTTGAGCGTGAGGTGCTGCTCCTCGCGCACCTTCTTGATCCGTTTGCCGATCTCTTCCTTCGATATCATTCCCTCATGCTCCTCCTCGCGGCGCCGTCGCGGCTCACAGGCTGTACGGCGGAAGGGTGATCCATATCGCGCGGCATTTCGCGTCGCCGATGTTGCGCATCGCGTGCGGCTTCGCCGCCTTGTAATGGATGCTGTCCCCTTCCTTGAGAATGTATTTCTGATCGCCGATGATGATCTCCATGACCCCCTTCGTCACCATGGCGAACTCCTCGCCTCCGTGCGTGCTCGTCTCCTCGGGCCGCTTGATGCCGGGCTCGAGCTCGACCTCGAGGAACGAGAACCGGGGATTCGGGATGTCCTTGGCGAGCGAGTAGTAGGTGGCGCCCCAATCCTTGAACTGCATCTTCTTGCGCTTCGTCTTGGTGACCACCGATATCTTGGAAACGTTCTGCTTTTCGACGAAATAGGCCACTTCCGTGCCCATCGCCTCCGCTATCTTGGCGAGCGCCCCCACGGTCGGCGAAGTCATGCCGCGCTCGATCTCGGACACGTGCGTCGCCGAAACTTGTGCTTTGATCTCGATGTCCTTGAGGGTAAGCCCCCGCGAAAGCCTGAATTGCTTAATTCTCGAGCCGATTTCGTCCTTGCCGTCCATTGTACTCCCCCGCTCTTATCCTATGGGGCAAAAAGGCCGTAAAAGAACCGACAACCCCAATATTAAGAGAAAAAGCGATAATTTTCAAGAATGAAATTTGTCATTCTGCAAATATTGCTGATTAATGCAATTTGATTGCATTAAACGAATTATCTCGGCGCCCTCGGCGGCAACGGGAGCGCCACGAATTCTTTATCTCTTTCATTTATCTGGACTTGATATAACGCTTCCCTTATATTGAGCGGCACACGTTGGAGTATGTTCCGATGCCCTTCAATTTAAATAAAATCCTCGTCATCAGGCTGAGCTCGCTCGGCGATCTCGTTCTCCTCGTTCCGGAGCTCCTGAGGCTCCGGCGCGCGGCGCCTGGCGCCGTCATCCACCTGCTCACGAGGGAGCGATTCGCGGGGCTCTTCGAGGGAAACACCTATCTCGACGACGTCCTGACGCTCGGCGGGGGCGGCCCGGGAGAGCTCCTCCGCATGCGCGCGCGGCTCGCCCGCGAGCGCTACGACGCCGTCGTCGACGCGCATGGCGTGACGCGCAGCTCGATTCTCTATCACGCGCTTCGCGCGCCGAAGAAGATCAGGATCGAAAAAAACGAAATCCGAAAGTTCATGCTCATCGTGGGCAAGTTGAATCTCTACCGCGGCGCCGTCACGCAATCGGACCGCTACGCGCGGCTCGTCGCGGCGCTCGGCGCGGAGCCCGGCGGCGGATGTCTCGAGATGCCGCTTCCGCCCCACGCGGCGGCGGCGGCGGACGCCGTTCTCTCACGCTCGGCGGAGGGCGGCCGGCGGCTCGTCGCGTTCGCTCCCGGCGCGCGGTGGGAGACGAAAACGTGGCCGCGGGAGCGCTACGTCGAGGTCATGAGGGAAACGGCGCGGCGGGGATTCGCCACGCTCCTCATCGGCGGAGCGGCGGACCTCGATCGCAACGCTGAAATCGCGGCGGCGGTTTCTCCGGCGCCCCTCGATCTCACGGGAAAGCTCTCGATCCTCGAATCGGCGGCGGCGCTCAAACGGTGCGCCGCGCTCGTGACGAACGACTCCGCGCCGCTGCACCTCGCCGAGGCGGTCGGCACGCCGGTCGTCGCGCTCTTCGGCCCCACGGTGCGGGAGTTCGGCTATTTCCCGCGCCTCGAACGCAGCGTCGCGCTCGAGACGAAGCTCGGCTGCAGACCATGCTCCCGAAACGGCGCCCGCCGCTGCCCCTACGGAACCAAGGAGTGTCTCGCCGCGATACCAGCGGCGACGGTCGCGGAAGCCCTCGCCGGAATCGTCGGCGAACGCGAGGCCCGCGCATGAGAATCGAGCACGCTCTCTACAACGCCCTGATCCCCGCGGTCGCCTTCGGCGCCCGCGTCGCCTCGCTGTGGAACGCCAAAATCGCCGAGGGACTCGCCGGGCGGAAGGGATGGCGGGAGCGTTGGATCGAAAACGCGTCGAGGATCGAGCGGCGCCGGCCGCTCGTATGGTTCCACGTCTCGTCGGTCGGGGAGTTCGAACAGGCGAAGCCCGTCATGAGCATGCTCGCCGATCGTCCCGGCGGCGGGGTCGAGATAGCCCTTACCTTCTACTCGCCGTCGGGCATGAGCTACTACGGGCGATTCGACCGATCGAGGCGGATCGAGGCGATTCGCTTCGTCGACTATCTCCCGATCGATACCGCCGGCAACGCGCGTTTCTGCCTCGACACGCTGCGGCCCGATCTCATCGTGTACGTCAAGTTCGACATATGGCCGAATCTTCTCGTCGAGGCGTCGAAACGGGGAATCCCGCAGGCGCTCATGGCCGCGACGCTCTCGCCCGGATCGCTGCGTCTCTCGCGGATCGCGCGGGGCTACTACGGCGATCTCTACTCGCGGCTCGACGCGATCGCGGCGATCTCCGAGGAGGACGCGGAGCGTTTCCGGCGCGGCGTCCGCGACGCGGCGAGGATCGTCGTCGCGGGGGACACGCGATTCGACCAGGTCTGCCGCCGCGTCGACTCCTCGACGGCGAGGCCGTCCGGCGCCGTCGCCGCCGCGGGCAGAGCATGGATCATAGCCGGGAGCACGTGGCCGAAGGACGAGGCGCTCGTCGTATCGGGCTATCGCGTTCTCCGGAAGGCGCATCGCGGCATCGGGCTCATCATCGTCCCGCACGAGCCTTCCGCCGAGCGGCTCGCCTCGATCCACCGGGCGCTCGCGTCGGCGGGCCTTTCCTACCGTCTGCTCTCGAGCCTCAAAGAGGGCGTTCCGTTCGAGGAGGACGTCGTCGTCGCAGACGGGGTCGGCTACCTCGCGGAGCTGTACCGTGCCGGGTGCATCGCCTACGTTGGGGGCAGCTTCACGACGGGCGTTCACAACGTCATGGAACCGGCCGTGCTCTCCCTTCCCGTCTTCTTCGGACCCCGCATCGACAACTCGTACGAGGCCCGGCGTCTCGTCGAGCTCGGCGCCGGAAAGATCGTTCGGCGGGGAATCGACTTCGCCCGGGAAGCCGGAGCCCTTCTCGCCGATCCGGAGCTCCGGGCGCGGGCGGGCGGCGCGGGGGAGCGTTTCATACGAAACCATTGCGGCGCGGCGTCCCGTTGCGTAGATTTAGCGGAAAACCTCCTCGCGAGAAAGGGTACTCCGTGAAACAGCAGCTCAAGCTTCCGGCGCAACCGCGTTACATTCAGATCGAGACCATTCTCGGCTGCGACGCCGAGTGCCCCTTCTGCCCGCAGAAAACCATCGATCGCCGGCCCATCGTCATGGGCGAGGCGACCTGGAGAAAGATCATCGACGATACGCGAGGGCTCGGCGTCACCTACCGGCCCTTCCTGCAGAACGAAGCGCTCCTCGACAAACGTCTCGCGAAGATCGTCGCCCACATCAAGAAAGATCCGACCGCCCGCGCCGAGATCAACACGAACGGGAACCTCCTCGACGAACGCCGGGGACGCGAGCTCATCGAGGCCGGAATCGATCTCGTGAGATTCAGCATCGACGCCTTCTCCCCCGAAACCTTCGCCCGCTGCCGCGTCGGCCTCGACTACGCGCGGGTCGTCGACAACGTCAACCGCTTCGTCTCGCTCGCTCGCGAGCGCGGCGGCCGCGTGGCGACGGAGGTCAGGATGATCGATATGGAGACGAACCGCCACGAGCAGGAAGCCTTCGTGGAATACTGGGGCGCGCGGGCGGACCGCGCGCTCGTCGTGCCGCTCTACAACTGGCCGTGGGACGAGGGCGTCGAGATGGTGCCGAAACCCTGCCTCAAGATGCGCGAGGAGATGTTCTTCTACACCGACGGGCGGGCCGTGCTCTGCTGCTGGGACATCGCCGGCCGGGCCGTGATCGGCGACGTCACGAAGGAGAGCGTCCTCGAGATTTGGAACGGCGAGGTCCGCCGCGGGTACGCGGGGCATCTCGCGCGAGGCGAGCGTGAAAAGATTCAGCTCTGCTCGCGCTGCGACGCCTACAAGGACCGCCGCTTCGAGGGATTCCCCGACTGACCGCCGCCCCACGCCCGGCGACGCGATCCGGCGCGCTCCTCCAACCTCATTGGCCATTCCACGGCGCCGCGCCGCACGAGCGACGGCCGCGCTCTCCTGAAATCGACGATCGTCGAAGGGGCCGCCGGCGAGCGGCCGCGCCTCGAGACGTACGCGTCGAGCCCCGGAAAGGCCCGCTCGATATCCCCGATGCGCGCGAGCGGCCTGCCGCCCGAGACGTTGGCGCTCGTCGAGACGAGCGGCTCCCCGACCGCGGCGACGAGCGCGCGCAGGGCCGCGTCGGCGGGCACGCGCACGGCGACGGCTCCGCGGGGGGCAAGCGCCGCGGGCAAGCGCCTTCGGGCGGGCAGGATCGCCGTCAGCGGCGCCGGCCAGAGACGGGACAGGATCCCCCTCGCCTCTCCGGGCCACCGCGAGACGACGCGCTCCGCCATCCGGGCGTCGGCCGCGAGCAGTATGTACCCGATTCCCCTCGATCGCCCCTTGAGCTTCCTGATCCGCTCCACGGCGTCGAGACGCGATGCGGCGCAATGAAGACCGTAGATCGTGTCCGTGGGAAGGACCGCCACCCCGCCCGACGCGAGGACGGCGGCGACGCGCGCGGCGAGGGAGCGCGTGAGGTATCCCTTCAGGATCGGTGCCACTGTTCGCGCATGTCCTGAAGTTTGCCGGCGATCCGCTCGTCCGCGAGGGCGAGTATCTCCGCGGCGAGGATGGCGGCGTTTCGCGCGCCGGGCGCGCCGACGGCCACCGTGGCCACCGGAACCCCGGGCGGCATCTGCGCGATGGCGTACAGGGCGTCGATCCCGCCGGGAAGCCCGCTCGCGAGCGGCACGCCGATGACGGGGCGCATCGTAAGGGATGCGACGTATCCCGGCAACGCCGCGGCCATCCCCGCGCCGGCGATGAACACCTTCGCCCCCCGCCGCAGAGCTTCCTCGACATACTCGACCGTCGCCTTCGGCTGGCGATGGGCGGAGGAGACTCGAAGCTCCCACGTCACGCCGAGCTTATCGAGCTGCTCGACGCACGCCTGCATCGCCTCCCGGTCGGATTCGCTCCCATCAGCACGGCGACCTGAATATCCCCTTTCACCGCTGCTCCTTTCTTCCTCCCGGGCTGAGCGCCCGCTTGCCGATGTCGCTCCGGGAGAACGCGCCCTCGAACCGAATCGCCCCGACGCCGCGATACGCATTTTCTATCGCCGCGGCGAGATCGTCCGCGACGGCCGTCACCCCGAGCACCCGGCCTCCCGCCGTGACGACGGCGTCTCCGCGGAGCGCCGTTCCGGCATGGAACACGAGGCATCCCCTGTCGGCAGCTTCCTCGAGTCCCGAAATCTCGAATCCTTTCCGGTACGTCCCGGGATAGCCGCCCGAGGCGACGACGACGCACGCCGCGGCGCGCGAGCCGCCCGCGAAGGCGACCCGGTCGAGCTCCCCCGCGGCCGCCGCTTCGAGCGCGTCGAGCAGATCTCCCTCGTAGAGCGGCAGAACCGCCTGCGTCTCCGGATCGCCGAAGCGGCAGTTGTACTCGAGCACCATCGGCCCGTCCGCGGTGAGCATGACGCCGAAGTAGAGCGCGCCCGCGCACGCGATCCCATCCTCCCGCATCCCCTCGAAGGTAGGCTCGATGATCGCGGAGCGAATGCGCTCGAGCATCCCGGGGGCGAGCGCCGGCACCGGGGCGTAGGCCCCCATGCCGCCCGTATTGGGACCAAGATCATTGTCGCGCGCCCGCTTGTGATCCTGCGACGGCGCGAAGAGACGGTACGTTTTTCCGTCGAAGAGGGAAAGGATCGACACCTCGGGCCCCTCGAGATACTCCTCGATCACGATGCGCTCCCCCGCCGCGCCGAACTCCCTGCGCAGCATCATGAGCTCGATCGCCGCGCGGGCCTCGTCCTGCGTCCTCGCGATGATGACGCCCTTGCCGGCGGCGAGCCCGTCCGCCTTGATGACGAAGGGAGGTTCCGCGCGGGAGATCGCGGAGAAAGCGGCGCCGGAGTCGGCGCACACGGCGAACCCGCCCGTCGGAATGCCGTGCCGGCGCATGAACTCCTTCGCCCAAACCTTGCTCCCCTCGAGCTTCGCCGCGCCGCGGCCGAACCCGAAGATCCCGAGAGAGCGCGAGGCGAAGAGATCGGTTATTCCGGCGACGAGCGGCGCCTCGGGCCCGACGATCGTGAGAGCGACCTCCCGCTCCGCGGCGAACGCGGCGAGCCCGGCGATATCCTCGGCGCTCACGTTCACGCACTCGGCGACCGCCGCCATTCCGGCGTTCCCCGGAGCGGCGTAGAGCTTTCCGGCGCGCGGCGACTGCGCTATCTTCCACGCGATGGCGTGCTCGCGGCCTCCGCCACCCACGATGAGAACGTTCATGCCGTTCCTCTCTTCGCTCACGGCCGGCCTCCGGCGCGCCGGCTCATCGGCGCTCGCCGGGCGGCGGCGCTCATTATACTACCGCCCGGAGGGACGTGCAGCCTCATTCTGCGCCTCCCGCGGGAGTGGAGGGCCGCGCGCGCGGCGACTCGGCCGGAGCCTCTCCGGCCTTCGCCTCCGGCAGCAGCAGCGCGCCGTTTTCGATCACGAGAATATCGTCGTCGTCGAGGCAGGCGAGGAGAAATTCCTCGTGCCCGTCCATCCACGGGCACAGGCCGAAACGGCTCGCGAGCGAGTCCTCCATCGCCGATTTGAGATAGATCGAAAAGCGAGCGGCGAGCTCGCACGTCGACAGCGCGGCCTGGGCGTTCAGCGTATACCGCCCGCGCACGCGCTCGGGCACGCCGAACCTGCCGTCGGCAAAGGCTTCCTCGTACGAGTCGGAACCCACGCCCTCGCGACACTCGGCGGCGACGAGCATGAGGCCTCCTTCCTCGAGTGCGTACGAGGCGTGACGGATCGCCTTGTGGCTCTGCAGGAGATTCAGGTCCCTCGGATATCCGCCCGCCGAAAGAACGACGGCCCGGTACGGGCGCGCGACGGGAACGCGCATGTGCGAGGAGAGAAACTCGCAGGCGGCGCGGTGCGAAGCGTCGAGCTCTCCCGCGTTCACGAAGATCGTTTCCCCGCGGCCGCCGGCCACCACGTTCACCGCGAAAACGCGCGTCCCGATGAGCCGCGCCCCCTCGAGCATGTCCTCGTGCACGCGGTTGCCGTCCAGGTTGCCCGGCCGGCAGCCGGGCGCGAGCCCCGATCCCGCGTCCGCGCGAAGCGATAGCCGGTGGTTGGCGAGAATCGTGCCCTCCGAGGCGATGCCCGGCAGAATGAGCTTCCGTCCGCCGCCGTACCCCGCGAAATAATGAAACGACGCCGCGCCGAGCGTCACGACGAGGGACGAATCGACGGCGGCGCGGTTGAGAAGGCACGGCGTGCCGGCGCTCGTCGTGCCGACGTCGACGAGCGATCCTCCGTCGCGCGGGTCGTGCTCGATCACGGTCCAGCGATCGAGGACGGCGGCGCCGAGAAACTCCGCGAGCTCCCGTCGTTCGCTCCGCCGGTGCATGCCGAGGGCGAGGATGACGACGACGCGATCGGGGCCCGCGCCGCCCCGCTCGAGCTCGCCGAGCAGCGCTCGGAGAAGCCGCGCCCCCGACTCTCCGCGCGTGAGATCCGAAATCAGCACGGCGACCGAGCCCGTCCGCGGGATGAGCTTCGCGAGGGGGGACGATCCGACGGGCCGCTCGAGCGCGGCCGCGAGCGCGGCGGCCTCATCGGGAAGGGCGGGACAGGAGTGACCGTCCACTATCCTGACGGCCGTCCTGCCCGGCATCTCGAGGGCGAGGGAACCGTTTCCATAGGGGAGAGAAACCCGCATGAGGACCTTCCCGGAGCGCGCGGGCTCCGCTTCGCCCGCGGCCCGCACGGCCGGCGGAAGGAATGAGGCGGATCAGTCCGGAAGCACGTGCGTGCCCGCCGCACCCGCGCAGGCGTCGAGAAGCATGGCCGCGTCGGATATGATGACGCGCCGCCCGCCCGATTCGATGAACTCGATCGCCGAGTCGATCTTCGGCCCCATGCTTCCGGCCGGAAACTCGCCCGCATCCCGGAAGCGCCGCAGCTCGCCGAGCTTCACGTTGCGCAGGGCCCGCTCGTCGGGTTTCCCGAAACTCACGTAAACCTCGGGGACGCTCGTGAGAATGATGAGGCGCTCCGCGCCGACCATCTTGGCGAGCACGGAGGCGGCGCGGTCCTTGTCGACCACGGCCTCCACTCCCCTGAGCCGGCCGCCCTCCCGCACGACGGGGATGCCGCCGCCGCCGACCGCGATCACGACGACGTCGAGCTCGAGGAGCCGCGATATCACCGCGGCCTCCACGATCTCGAGCGGCTTCGGCGACGGCACGATGCGCCGCCACCCGCGGTTGGCGTCCATGATCATCCGGAAGCCCTTGTCCCGCTCGAGGGCTTTCGCCTCGGCCTCGCTGTAGAACAGTCCGATCGGCTTCGTCGGGTGCTCGAAGGCCTCGTCGTCCTTCGAGACGACGACCTGCGAGACGAGCGCGACGACCTCGCGCGAGATCCCCTTCGCGAGGAGCTCGTTGCGGAGCGACTGCTGGATCATGTACCCGATCCCGCCCTGCGAATCGGCGTCGCAGACGTCGAGCGGCATCGGAGGAATCCGGTCCTTCACGGCCTCGTTGCGCTCGACGATGTTGCCGACGATGGGTCCGTTGCCATGGGTGACGATCACCTTCCGCCCCGCCGAAATGAGCTCGGCGACCTGCCGCATCGAGGTGTCGGTCAGTATCCGCTGCTCCTCGATCGTCCCCGTTCCCTTCGTCGGGATGATCGCGTTTCCTCCAAGCGCAATGACGTCAATGCCGCGCACCGCGGATGCCCTCCCCAAAAAGAAGTCCCCTGCCGGAGGCGGCGCCTCCAGCAGGGGCACGTTCCTTCGATACGTTCGTTACCTGAGGGCGCTCCGAATCTTCTCGAGCGCCTTCTTGATGTTCTCCTGCGAGTTCGCGTATGAGAAACGCAGGTATCCCTCGCCGTACTTGCCGAAGCTCGTGCCGCTGAGGCCGGCCACGCCCGCCTTCTCGAGGAGGAACGTCTCGAGATCCTTCGATTTCATTCCCGTTCCCGTGATATTCGGAAACACGTAGAACGCGCCCTTCGGCTTCAGGCACCGGAATCCCGGAATCGCGTTGAGGCCGTCGACGATGAGGTCGCGGCGCGCCTTGAACTCCTTGACCATCTTCCGCGATCTGCTCTGCGATCCGGTCAGGGCCTCGATGCCGGCCATCTGCGTGAAGCTCGCGGTGCAGGAGTTCGAGTTGGTCTGGAGCCTCGCCACCGCGTCGGCGAGCTTCACCGGCATGATGCCGTAGCCGAGGCGCCATCCGGTCATCGCGTACGTTTTCGAGTGCCCCTCGAGCAGAATCGTGCGCTCCTTGACCTCGGGAAAGTCGCAGATGCTGACGTGCTTTCCCTCGTAGATGATCTTGCTGTACACCTCGTCGCTGAGGATCCACGCGTCGTACTTGTCGGCGAGCTCGGCGACCGTTTTCATGTCCTTCTTGGTGAGGATGCCGCCCGTCGGGTTCTGGGGAGAGTTGATGATGATGAGCTTCGTTCTCTCGTTCACGAGCGAGCGCAGCTCGTCGACGTCGAACGAGAAGTTCTTCTCTTCCCGCAGCGGAATGGGAACGGGCTTTCCGCCGACGAAATTGATCACCGATTCGTAGATGGGGAATCCCGGGTTGGGATAGATGACTTCGTCCCCCTCGTCGACGAGGGCCATGATCGAGAAGAAGAGAATCGGCTTGGCGCCCGGGGTGATGACGATGTTTTCCGGCTTCACGTCGACTTTGCGGTCCCGCGAGATGTACTCGGCGAAAACCTTCTTGGCCGCCGGCATGCCGGCCGAAGGGCCATAGTGCGTGAAGCCTTCCTTGAGAGCCTTGATGGCGGCCTTGACGATGTTGGGCGGGGTGTCGAAATCGGGCTCGCCGATCTCGAGATGGACCATGTCCCTCCCCTCGGCCTCCATCGCCTTCGCGCGGGCCAGAACCTCGAAGGCGGTTTCGGTGCCGAGCCTGCTCATTCTCTCCGCAAACATCTCTCCTCCTCGTGAATTCTCGCCAGGAACGGGCATCTCACAAAAATTGAACCATATCTATATTACGGGGGGACAGGGGCTTTGTCAACTCATTAGGCGAAACGCCGCAGCAACTTGTCCGGCAAAGGAATACGGGAAAACGCGGACCGTCATTTCAGCGAGGAGAGGTAATGCTGAACCTCGCGCCGGACCTCTTCGCGAATCGAGGCCCCCTTGCCGGCGAGCCTCGAGAGGGAGGCCTTGTCGATGAACCGCACGTGCACGAACTTGCGGAGCGAGGCGAGGGAAATCTTGGCGGGATTCTGAAGCAGGTTGATGGGAACCTCCTTGTTCGAAAATCCCGAATAGAGCGAACGATTGTTCGCGAGCATATTGAGAACGCGCGTCGAGCGCGATTTTTGGGCGATGAGCGGCATGATGCCGGGCTGGGCGACGACCCGCGGATTGTTGAGGAGCTCGACGATGAAGTTGTCGTTATCCATGTAGGTGAGAACGAGGGTCCGCCAGCTCACGATGGATTCCCGCTGAAGGTTTGTCCAATCGACGTCGCGCGGCGCGTCATCGTTATCGATGAACGGCGCCGACGGAACCTTCGAGAGATCGATCGTCAGGATCCTTTCGCTGAGATCGAACCCCGGCATCTTGAGGAGCATCTTGAGGAGATTCAGCGAGGATTGCTTCTGGAGCATGATCTCGAGCATTCCGCCCCCCGCGGCGTCGATATAGATGGCGAGACAGCTCAAGAAATCGGGCTTGCGGTGCTGGCGGAGCAGCAGCGGATGCATGAGGAGCGCCCGTACGACGGAGGTCCCCGTTTTGAGCGACGGGTAGGAATGCGCCTTGGCGCTCTGAGCCTCGAAGAGGCCCGCGATGCTCGCTCCGGCGGGCGATTCCCGGAGAGCCTCGATCATCGGCTCCCACTTGCCACCGAGGCTTTGCCGGATCACGAGCGTCGCCTCGCCGAAGCGCTGGTAAGCCTCTTCGAGCGCCTGTATCCGCCAGCGCGTCTCCTCGCCTCTCGTGGTGAGCAGGACCGTGGAGCGCTCCTTGCTCAGAAAATCGATCTTCGTGAGGAGCAGCTTGATGCGCAGCTCGACTGCTTCGAGCTCGGCTTCGGCGCGCTCGAGCACGGCCTTGTCCCAGCGCCGGTCCGGATCGGACACGGCGCGGCGAACCTGATCGTTCCAGTCGAGCCATGGGGAGTCGAGAGGGGCGTTCGAACCGCCGGGGAGCGGATGGGAAATCGAGAGAAGCAACACCTTCTGTTTGAACCAATCCTCGCTCTCGCGAAGCGGCGTTCCCGCCTTTTCCTTGACGGCGATGTGCGACATGACGCGCCGTATGTTTCTGAACTCGATGAGCTCCATGACGAGATGCTCGGCCGGAGGCACGGCGAGGAGAGCGGCGCAGACGAGCTTGAACCCGGCCGTCTCGCCGGAAACCGCGAGAGAGGCGATGCGCAGGATGTCCTTGTGCGGCTCTTCCGCCGTTCCGAGGTACGCGGCGAGCTCGGACGAACGCTTGAAGACGTTCTCGACCGCGGCGATTCTGAGCAGGTTGTCCTTCGACTCCCCGGCGGGCTGGAGGGGAAGCAGCTCGATCGCGTGGTCGATGAACGGCAGCGGCGGCGGAAAGGCGATAACCTTTCTCCCGCTCGTTTTATCGTCATATACGATTGTCCGAACGGCATCCATCAATTCCGGATTGCAGCATGAATGATTCCAAATCGGTCGTCCGGCAGAGCCGATGCTGACGATTCCGGCGAATATTCCGCCTCCTGCAGCCTCTCCGCCGGCCGGAGCGCCACGGTCGCCTGCCCGCTAGAAGACCGATAGCGCTTGAACCGTCCCGTCGGGCGCCGCCCCCATTTTACAAACAACTTTATACGATATCTGTATCTTGCTGTATTTAATAGATATTAGGCACGCAACGGTCTCGTGTCCGCCCGAAGCGTATTTCCACGGATAAACGCCTTCGAGAGAGGGTTCGTAATAGTAGCAGGCGGGCGCTCGCCCATGAACGCGGTACCCCGCGTAGGAGACCGTCGCCGCGACGCCGCCTCCCCGCGATCGCGCCCGAATCATCGGAGCGATGAGGATGCCGCTCCCGCCACCCGATTCGCCGACCCACTTCAGGGCGAGGCGCATCGAAAAGAGCGCGGCCGGATAGAGATCGACGAGCAGACCGCACGAGCGGTTTTCCTCGCTGCTCGGCGGCTCGCATCCCGGCTGCGGTAAAAGCGGCGTCTCCTCCGACCCCGCCGCGGCGCCGGAGAGTTTCAGGCGAAGGATCTTCCATTTCTTCTCGAGCTCGGCTCTCGCGATCGCTCGCTCGCGTCTCTCGGTGTCGCCCGCGCGCACCGTGCGCTCGATCGCCGCCCGAAAAGCCCCGCGGCGCGCGATCCTGCGCTCCGCCATGACGGAGGCCCCGCCGTACGATGCGATGGAGCTCAGGTTGCCCCCTCCCGCCGCCCCGAAGGGACAACCGCCCGACGGAATCGAGTGAAGCAGGGCTCCGAAACGCGTGCCGCCGCGCCGCGCCGAGATCGCGGCGCAGGCGGCGATGCCGCCTGCCCGGCCGCGGGCCGCCTCGAAGGCGGCGCGAAGAGGCCCTCTTTCTACGCGCGCGTCGGCGCCCGCGAGCAGGCGCCTCCCGTCGCCGGGACCGGTCATCAGGGATATTCCGGCCAAGGAGCGTCCACCCCGCGCCTCGACCCTACCTCCCGCGATCGTCGCTCCGCCCATGACGAGGCGGCCGCCCCGGATGATGCGCTCCCGTCCCGCGAAAATGATCGCGCCGACGGGGCCGCGGCGCGCCTCGACCGCGCCGCCGATCAGGGCGCGGCCGTACCCTGAGGTGTTGGAGGCGATCCACCTCCTCTCGTTCGCGGGAAACGCGCTCGAGAAGACGGAGGGGGCGCTCGCGCCGGCGACGAGCCTCTCGGCGAAATCGGGAGAAAAGCTGCCCGCATGAAGCGAGAGCGCCCCGCGAACCGGCGCCGCGGCGGCGAACCACGACACCCACGAAACGTCTTCCCCGGTTTTCCTCCGCAGAACGATCCGAAGGCGTTCGGCGTCGATCGAGATGCGCTCCTCCCCCCGCTCCCCTTCATCGCCCGGGATTCCGTGGAGCGTGAAACGGGCGCGGGCGCTCATCCTCTTCGATTCTTCGCGGCTCCGCGACCCACCGGAACGCTCTTCCGCGGTTTCGAACTCCTCGATGGATACCGCGGGATCGACCGAGTCGCCGAAACCCGCGTCCCCGGCGCGGCCCGCCGCCGCGTCCCCCGCCGCTCCGCGGCGCGCCCCGCCCGCGCCGCAGCCGGACGCAAGAAACGCCGCGCAGACGAGAATCGATGCGATCCTCACCACGACCACCTCCTCCCCGCCCCCGCCGAGGCGCTCAAGCCCAGCGACGGATTGACGCCCCATGAGAAACCGAGGAGCAGACGCCGTATCTCGACGATGACACCGCACGTGAGCTCGCCCGATCGAAAAGCGTATGCCGCTCGAACGCCGATCCGCTCTCCGAGCGGCACGATCATGTCGATCCGGTATTCCGTCTCGACGCCGTCCGGCGATGAGCGGCTCAAGCCGGCCATGAGCTCGCCGATGGAGATGCCGCACGACCATGCGCAGCGCCCCGGCGTCGCGCATCTCTCTCGACGAGCGGAAGGGCGAACGTCGCCGAGACCGAGCGCGCGCGCCGAAAGCCGACGAGCAGACGAAGCGACGACGAACGCTCCGCCGGGAACCCTTCGGCCCGGCGCCGCAGCGTAGCGAGCTCGGCGCCCGCGATGATTCCCGGAATGGGGACGGGAATCGCGGCCGCGCACGATAGAAGGTCCTCCCGGTAGAGCGAGTGCGAAATCCTTCTCCAGTCGAGGCCGACCATGACGACGCCGCCGTCGATCTCGCCCTCGAGGCGGGAGGAGACGAGCCCCTCGATCGAGTACGGATTCGCGATCGACAGGAAGACGGACGCGGCCCTCGCCGTGTCGCGCCCGGCGGCGAAGCGCGGTCCGGAACATGCGCGAAACGGCGTCTCGCCCCATGATGCGGCGGCCCCGGCGCTCAGGCCGACCGCGAGCGTCTGCCCGGCGACGAGCGCCCGGACGAGGGTCAGCCGCCGGCCACGACCACGCAGGCCTTCTCTCTTCTGCATACCCCACCTCCCGGCCCAATGAACTCGACGAGGCATACGTAGATCCCGGACGGCAGAGCGCGGCCCTCGTCATCCATTCCGTCCCACCCGCATGAGAAGGCTCGAGCGCCGCCCGCTTCCGCGAAGAGGCGGCGAAGCTCGATACCGGCGACGCTGAATATCCGCACGCGAAAACCCGTCTCCCCGCGCGCGAGGGAGCCCGAGATGAAGGTCTTGCCGTGCCGCGCCGGAGAGTAGGGATTCGGGGAGAGCGCGATCCCCGATCCCTTCGGCATCCTACGGAGACGGGTCGAGTTCTCCGCCCCCGGTGTCGCGCCATCCCTCGCCGCGGACCGGTGCCATACGCCGCCCGGTATCGATCCGCAGGCGGTCTCCGAGTAGCGCTCGATGCTCCGTCCGCGCTCCTCCCCGAGGAGATCACCGTAGGAAACCGCCTCGACGAGGGCGCCGGAGGCGTTCCGCAGCGAGATCCTGTCGGCGACGCCGTCGCGCTCGGCGTCGTTGAGGGACGGCCATCCGCCGGCTGGGATTTTCACGGGAGCGGGGCAGCGCGGGTACCGCGCGGCGAACGCCGCGGAATCGCGGGCCAGAATGAGATATCCGAAAGGCGGCAGAACGAGCGCCTCCTCGGAAATGATCCGCCTCGAACCCGTCGCGTCGCTCATCGTCCAGCCCTCGAGATCACATGAGGCGCCCATGGCGCCGGCGATCTCGATCCACTCGCACTCTCCCTCCCCGGGGCGGTACATGATTTCGTTCACCACGACCTCTCCGGGAGACGGGCGGATCGACGCGCGGCTGGTGTCGTCGAGGGCCCAGTCGTCGGGAGCGCCCGTCAGGCACGCCTCGACCGAGAAGCTATCCGCCACGGGCGACACCGCCCGCGCCGCGATCGAGTCGCGCGTCTCCGGCGCGAGAAGGAGATCTCTCGATGCCGTCGCGGAATCCGCCGCGCCGGCGGGTCCGGCGACGACGACGCGCAGCGTCACCCGGCCGTCGAACGTCTCCAGTCCTGCGTTCTTCAACCTCGCCACGAGCGTAAAGCGGGCGCCTCGGCACGGCAGATCGACGAGTGGCGCGATGGACACTTCGATGTCGCGGCGGAAAAAATTGCGCCGCCCCGGCGTCGGTGATGCCGCGACGAAATCGAAGGCGTTCCGGTCGCTGTCGGCGCCGTCCGGCCTGCGGGCGAGACTCGTCCCCGCCGGCACTTCGGGAGCCGGGCTCCCCTCGAAGAGCCCGTCGAGAAGGAGCGGACCGTACCCGAGAACGTCGATCCCGCCCGCGGCGGCCACGAGACGAACCGCGTCCGGGCCGTTCTCGAGCGCGCCCGCGAGAACCCGTCCGGGCGGAGGTTCGCGCGCGCTCCCCGCGACGCAGAAGGCCTCGCCGGGAAGGATCCGGGCTCCCGAGGGGGCGGTCCAGAGGCACGCCGTTTCCCCCGATGCTCCGTCGACGGATTCTATCCGCCAGCCCGAGAGATCGACGGTGTCAACGCCCGCGTTGTAGAGCTCGACGTATTCCCATCCTTCGTCCCGTCCCGGATGGTCGTAGTACACCTCGTTGACGACCACGCGGGAGGTCTCGCCGGGGAACGCCGCGATCGAATGGAGTTGAAACGAGAGAACAAAGGCGGCACAAACAAAAAGGCTCGTCCACATCACATCCACCACCCTTCACCTGAGCCGGAGAGGATTGAAACCGATCGCGCGCCGGATTGCAAGAAAAATCGAGATGCGGGGCCGCTCGCCGCGCGGCTATCTGCGGATCACGCCGAGCCGCTTCAGAACGGCGTGCCCCGCGACCGATCCCTTCTCGTAGCCGTACCAGGCGTCGGCGATCCGCCCCTCGGAATCGATGATGTAGTTGAGCGGAACGGCGCTCTGCCCCTTGAGGGTCTGGTAGCGCCGGTAGTAGAGATCCTTGACGGCCGCCGAAGTGTCCGCGGCGTTCGGAAAGGTGATCCGCCGCTCGTCGAGGTACTCGCGCGCCGCGGCGGAGGCGTCCGCGAAGTTCACACCCACGACGACGAATCCGTTCTTTGCGTGCTTTCCGTAGAGGCGGTCGAGCTCGGGGAGCTCCACGCGGCAGGGCGGGCACGCGAGACGCCAGAAGCAGAGCCATACGGTCTTGCCGCGCTGATCGAAGAGGTTGAATCGCGAGCCGTCGAGGAGCGTGACCGTAAAGTCCGGCGCCTCGCTCCCCGGCAAGAGCAGCCCGTCGACGAGACCCGGCAGGCGGTATTCGGTCCAGCCCGCCGGCGGCTTCCATGAAAACAGATCGTCCGCGAGCGGCGAGTTCACGGAAACCGCCCGCCAGTCCTCGCGCTTCACGATCTCCCGGCCGAGCCTCACGGTTTCCACGATGCGCCGGGGGAGGCGGTCGCACCGCGCGATCCAGAACACCCGGCTCCGGCGGCGCTCTTCGTACTCGGCGGCGACGACGTCGCAGACCTCGCCGTCGACCGCGGCGCTCCCCATGCCGCGCACCTCGACGAGAAACGGCTTCATCGGGTCCTGGAGGCCGTGAAAGACGCTCGGATCGAGGATCGGCGTCGACATGCCCGTCCCGAGATTGCTCGTTTCGCGGCCGATCGAATGCGAGCCCTCGCGCGCGCTCTTTCGCATGAACGAGTTCATGCCGCCGGAGGACGCCGCCGACGAATCGATCCCCTGAATGAGCGGTCTGCCCGTCGGCCACCAGATCCACATGTCGCGGCCGTCGACCACGATGATTCCCGTCCGCGAGAGGTCTCCGCTCCGCGACTCGAGGCGCCCGAAGTTCGGCTTTTTGAGGCGCAGCGCGTAGGTAGAACGTCCGATCTCCCTCCCGTTCGACTCCCACACGCACTCGCTCTCGACGGAGAGGGTTTTCGCTCCGCGGATCGCCTCGTGCATTCCCTCGAAAATCGAGAGCGCGGCGGCGCCCTCGCGCCCCGTGCCTTTCGGGCCCGGCCCGCTCGCGAGCGGCGACGAGAGCGCTATCAGCGCGGCGGCGAGCGAGATCGCCGCCCTTCCGAGAACAATCGTCATACGAGCCCCCATGCCTTTCGTACGATCCACTCGGCCCCGAGCAGCGCCACAAGGCCGAGAAATCCGAACGCGCTTCCGCGCAGATCGCGTGCGCTCCGTATCTCCACGCTTTTTCCCGGGAGATTCCATACCGCGGCGGCCGAGTCGAGCGCGGAGCGCTCGACGCACGCCCCCTTCGTCTCCGCCGCCGTTCTCGCCAGCAATGCGCGGTCCGGGGATGTGTCGAGAAACTCGACCGAGAGCGGCTCGACGGAAAACTCCACCGGCCTCGACGCGCCGAGGGCTCCCGGCGGCGACTCGACGGCGACGGCGCTGTAGTCTCCGGGCGCGAGCCCGTCGAGCGCCGCCCGAAAGATGCCCGGACGCCGTGGATCGGGCTCGAAGAGGAACGTCGCCTCGACGACCGGGGAATCGCCCGATGGGCGGCGCAGCTCGCCGCGAAGACCTTCCGGCGCCTCCCGCTCGCCGATCGAGGCGGTGAAGCGGATACGATCCCCGCTTCGATAGAGAGCGCGATCGGCGTCGAGCGCTATCGGCGGCGATTTCGCGCCTTCGGCCAGATATTGAACGATGCCGCCGAGGAGCGATTCATAGGCGCGGGCTCCCTCGTTCCCGGCGAGCCTCCAGCGCCACAGGGGAAATCCGAGGACGGCGGCCGAGAGCCCCTTGCCCCGGCGGTCGATCACGAGAAGCGATCCCCCACCGGCCCCCTCGAGAGCGAGCGGAGATCGCGCCCCGGCGCTCGGCGCGAGACCGGCGATCCGCGCGGGAAAGGGCGGCAGCGCGGCGATCGAACCGGCCGGGACGAGCGACGCGGCGGAGGGCTCGACGGCGGCCTCCTCCGGGGCCTTCACGAACCACTCCGCGTACTCGACCCGGATCGCTCCCGCGCGGCGGACGGGAAGCACCCGCTCGAGAAGCGCGAAGGAGGCCTCGCGCGCCATCGGCGACTCCTCCCCGGCGAGAAAGAGAACGCTTCCCCCCTCCTCCACGTATCGCTCGAGCGTCTCGACGTTTTTCCGTTCGCCGAAGAGCCCTCCGTCGTCCCCCACGATCACGAGATCATAGGGGGCGAGACCGCGGGAGGAGGCGGGGAACGTCCAGGACGCTCCTCCGGGATCGAGCACGAGGCTCGAGCCCGATATCCGGAGCGCGATGTCGGCGTCGAGGCGCTTCGAACGCCTCGCAAGATCCCGCAGAAACGCAGTGTTCCAGTCGGCGAGCTCGTCGATCGAGAGCACGCGAATCTTTTCCCCGCGAACGTCGAGCCGAATCGATTCGACGTTGTTGCCCGGATCGTCCCCGGCCCGCGCGGGGATCGCCTCGATCGTGAGACGGCGCGATCCCTCCCGTTCCGGGACATAGTCGAAGACGGCGCTCAGGTCCTCGGCTTCGAGCCGCGCCGCGAGCCGGACGATTCCTTTCGGCTCTCCGTCCTCGAGAAGGCGGGCTTCGATCGCGCTTCCGCGGCAGCCGGCCGTCCGGATGACCGCCTCCACCCGGAGCGACGTGCCTCGATAGGCGATTCGGTCGGCGACGATCTCGGCGATCGATACCTCCACGCCCCGCGCGGTGTCGCCGTACCCGACGGCGAAAACGGGCGCGCCCGAGGCTCCCGCGCGAGAGGCCATCCCTCGCGTCACGCGGCCGTCGCTGAGAAGCACGATGGAAGCGATGCCGCCCGGATGCCGCCGGCGCGCGGCCTCGAGAGCGCCTCCGATGTCGGTGCCGTCGCCATCCGGCGAAATGCTGTCGGACGATAGAGGGGATGAGGCGAGCGCCTCCGCGAAGGGCAGCACCTCCACCTCGGCTCCCCTCCTCTCGAGCGCGGCCCGCACGATCGACGCGTCCTCGAGCGCCGCCTCGATCCTGCTCCGTTCCCCTTCATCCCGGATCCCCATGCTGCGCGACCGGTCGATCAGCACGAGCACGAGCGGCCGCCGCCCTTCCGTGCGGGACGAGACGAAGGCAGGATTGACGACGAGAAGCGCGAGCATCAGGAAGCTCCCCGCGCGAAGCGCGCGGAGAAGCGCCCGCCGCGCGGGAGGAAGCGGAGGCGCCGTGCGACGATACGCCGCGAGGGAATAGACGACGAGACCCGCGGCGAGAACCGCCGCCCAAACGTCGAACCTCATCGCAAAATCCAATTGCATAGCATGCGTTCCCTCGCGACCGCGCGACGGAGCCCCATGCTACCAGAAACGCCGCGCCGCGGAAAAGAAAAAGCGCTCGGCGCGAAGGCGCCGGCGCTCATGATGCGATGCGATGAAGCGCGGAACGCGGATCTAGCCGTTCTTCGTCCCGTGCGTGCTGCCGACCTTGGCGTCCGCCGGGCTCCCCGATTTATCGGAGCCGGCGTCGCCGGCGGCCTTGCCGAAGGCCTTGACCGCTTCCGCAACGGTGTCGAAGCTCTGGAGGATCGTCTGGAACTCGAGCAGCTCGAAAACCTCGTACACGTCGGCGACCATGGAAGCGAGCTTGAGATCGCCTCCGTTTTCACGGATCGATTTGATCTCGCTGATAAAGATGCCCCAGCCGGCCGACGATATGTAGTTCACGCCCGCGAGGTCGATGACGATGTTGAAGCGGTTCTTCTTGAGCAGTCTCTTGAGACTCTCCTCGAGCTCCGCCGACGTCGTGGTATCCACGAACCCCTGCACGGAAAGAACCGACACGTCCGGGTTTTCCTCGGGCTTCGAGAACGATACGTTGATCCCTTCCATGGCAACCTCGCTCCTTCTTCCAGCGCTATGATGCTTTCGTGTTTTGAGACGCCGCGAACGCGGCGATTGCTTCCTCGCGCGTTCCGTAGGGCCGAAGCAGCGTGCTGAACTCGAGGAGCTCGAAAACCTCTCTCACGTCCGGATGCATGGCCGTGAGCTTGATGTCTCCCCCCCGCTGGCGTATCCCCTTGATCTCGCCCACGAAAATCCCCCAGCCCGCGGAGCTGATGTAATTCACCTCGCTGAGATCGGCGACAATGCGAACGGTGTTCGACGCGACGAGCTCGTTGAACGTATCCTCGAGAAACTGCGCCGTGCCCGAATCGATGATGCCACCGAGCTTCAGGACGACGACGTTCTCCACGTACTCTTCGCTAATAACGAGCTTGTCCATTATCTGGCCAGTCCTCTCCTCTGCCCCACCCTGAATTAGCAAACTTCAGTCCAATAATGCCTTTAAAAGGATAAATATTCCCTGCTTGTCGTTCTCGGACAACCGCAGGTTTTTCTGCGCCTTCTGGTAATTCCCGTTGATTTCGAGCGCCTTTTGAAAGGCCTTGTTGGCCCTGTCCATGAATATCTTGCATTTTGCGGTATAGAGGATGCCGAGGCTGTTGTGCCCGTCGGCGAAGGTCGGGTTCTGGTCGACGATCTGGCGCACGCTCTCGAGATGCCCCTCGATATCCTCCTCGCGTAGATTTTCGCCGTCGTACAGAAGCATCAGGTAGAGGTCGAGCACGATGTCCTCGATCCCGCCCCGCTCGGAGCGGCCACCGGCGCTCTCGAGGGCCTCGTACGCGAGCTCGTACTCCTTGCCCCGAAACAGGCTTCTCGCCTCCTCGACGCGGTTGGAGGCGAGGTACGGATCGAGCTGCACGGCCCGGTCGAGATTGCCGAGAAACGCCGTATCGAGATCGCGCGCGAGCTCGTAATCCTCCTTGATGATCGTGTTGAGGAGAAAGGCACGTGCGAGGTTGAGGTAGGGCTCGCCGTAGTAGAGATTGAGCCCGATGGCCCGGTTGAAGCAATCAATCGCGGCGCGGCATCGGCGCTGTTTGAGGTGTATCACGCCGAGCAGGTTGTGCAGATCGGGGTACTCGGGATTGATCGCGAGGCCGTTTTCCACGGCCTTTATGGCCGCGTCGAATTTTCCGGCCTCGAAGCTGCACGAACCGATGATCAAATGAGGAAGGGAATCCTTGTTTCCCTTTTCGATCGCATGCCGCGCCTCCTGGATCGCCTCGTCCAAGAGATGGCGCCTCGCGAGCGCCTGCGCCACGCGCAGATGCGGCTTCGGATCGTCGCTCTGGCGCACGCGGTCGGTCACGCCGAGCAGAATGAGGAAGCGCCGCTTGTTCTCGAGATGCGCCTCCTTCGTGGCCCGGCGCAGGGCTTCCGCGGGCGCCTTGCCGTCGATGGCGACGTCCGTCGTATCGAAGGGAACGCCGTTCCTGAAGAACGAGCTCTGAATGATCCCCTTTTGAGGAAGCATGCTCGTCTGCAGAAAATACTTCCGCCCGGCGTGATCGATTTCCTCTCTCAGCTCGAACCCCGTCACCGGATCTCCTTCCGTGCCGCCCGGATCATGCTAGCACGGTCCGTGCGCCCGCGCCAGCTTACCCTTCCCTCTCCCCGCCGGCGCAGCGTGCGCCGGCGCGATCGAGGCCGAGGATCTCCTCGGTGAGATGGTAATAATCGAACGCTCCGCGCGAAAGCGGCGCGTGTTCGAATATCGTCTTCTGCCGCCCCGGGGCCTCCCGGATCGCCTGATTCGCCCTGATGACCGTTTTGAGGAGCCGGCCTCCGAAGCGCTCGCGAAGGCTCTCGAGCATGCTGTGCGCGAGCCGGGTGCGCGAATCGTAGAACGTCGGCAGCAGCCGAATCGCAATCGGTCCGCGGCCGTTCCACGCCTGGATTTCCTCGACGATCTCGGCCGTCTGCACCGCGCCCGCCTCCGCCAGATAATCCATCGAGACGGGGATGATCACCTCGTCGCAATAGGCCAGCGCGTTGATGTTGATGAGGTTCAACGACGGCGAGCAATCGCAGATCACGTAATCGCACCCCTTGAGCTGTTTCAGCGACTCGGAGAGGCGCTGCTCGCGGTTGACGCGCGAGCCGAGCGTGAGCTCGACCTCCGCGAGGCGCCGGCCGCCCGAATCGATGAAGAAGAGATTGTCGCGCACCTGGAGAATCTCGACTTCTCCCGAGGTCAGAAGGTCCGCCAGCCCGCGCTCCCCGCGGACGCCGAGGCTGAGGGCCACGCTCCGCTGCGGATCGCAATCGATGAGGAGCACCCGCTTCCCCGTGAGCGAGAGACCGTGCGACAGGCACAGCGCGGTCGTCGTCTTGCCGGTTCCGCCCTTCATGGTCATCACAGCGTACTTTTTCATGCCGCAGCCCAAACGCGCCCTTCTACTTCTTGCCCCGCGGCTTGCGATCCGAGTTGCGCAGCCGTTTGCCGTATTCGTCCCAGCCTATCCGCGTGATGCGCTTGTCTTTGTCTTCGCGGACGTCCGTTCGCTTCTTGAAATCGATGAAAATCACTTTCTCCGGATCCGCGACCCGCTCGAGCGGTTCGAGCGGAGCGATCTTCGAGGCGCCCAGAAGCGCGTCCGCGAGATCCTGCTTCCGGTCCTCGGGCTCGGGGGCGGGCGCTCCCGCGGGCGCTCCGGGACCGGGCGCCGCCTCGGGCGGCGCGAAATCCGCGGCGCCTTTCGCCGGCGCCAGCTCCGCGAGCGCCATTTCGAGCGTTCCGTAATGCGGAATGAGCGGCTCGAAACCGAGATCGCGGAATATATTGAGAATGCTCGAGCTCATGCCGGCGATGGCGATGCGCCCGCCGGTTTCGCCGAGCTTCTGAAGATACCTGATGATGATGCCCCATCCCCCGCTCGATATGTACACCATGCGTTCGACGTCCAGAATGAGATTGAGCGGCCGCTCATCCGCGCGCCGCGAGAGCTCCGCCTCGAACGCTTCGGCCGTCGAGGAATCGACGGCGCCGTCGATCGTCACCACGACGGTCCCTCCGACCGCGCGGGCGTCGCCTGCGGAAGCGATCGCGAGCGGCGTCCCGGCGCCCTCGGTCCGCTCCGCGCGGGGAGCCGCGGCGGCCTCGTCCGGAGGCTCCTCGTCGAGGATCTCCCCATCCGCGAGCGTCGGCGCCTCGTTCTTGAAATCCTCTATCGCCTCGGCCAGAACGCCGAAGGAGCGCATGATCGAGTCGAACCCGAGCAAGCTATAGATGCCGTCGACTTCCTGATCCATGCCGAAGATCTTGAGATCGCCGCCCCGCAGTCTGATGTCCTTGATGCGCGAGGCGAACACTCCCCAGCCGCTCGAGCTCACGTACTCGACGCGCGACATATCGATGACGATCTTCACCGCGCCGCGGTCGACGAGCCCGTCCAGAACGGAGCGGAGGTTCACGCAGCTCACCGTGTCCACGACCCCGTCGAGGTACAACACGGTGATTTCCCCCTGATCTCCGACCGTCCCCGCCTCGATCTTGAGGGCGGCCCACGACGAATCCGTCTCCGGGACCTCTCCGGGCCCCGACGCGCCGGAAGCCGCCGTGGACTGGCGCGTTTCGAGCGTTCTGAGCGGGGCCGGGCGGGCCGATTCCCTCTCGAGTCGGCTCCGCCGCTCCGCGAGCGGGAGCGAGATATAAGCCGCCGCTTCATCGACCGTCGCGAACTGGAGGATGATCTCCTGGAAGCCGAGGAGCTCGTAGATGTCGTACACCTCCGGCGACATGCTGGCGAGCACCACGTCCCCCTCTCCCTCGCGAAGCGATTTGACCCGCCCCGTGAAGATTCCCCAACCGCCGCTCGATATGTACATCACCCCGGCGAGATCGACGATGATCTTGCGGTATCCGTACTCGTGCACGCTTTCGAGAATTCCCTCGAGCTCTCCCGCCGACGAGGAATCGAGGTGGCCGGCCACGTGCAGCACCACCACGTCCCCCGCGAGCTCCTCCGATGTGACCTCGATCGCCCGTCCTTGGCCGGTCCCGAACGACTCGCGGGCGCCCCGCCGGCGCAGCGGCGGCGCGCTCTCGCGACGGAGGGACGGCGCCGCAGCGGCCGGACGAGCTTCGGGAACGCTCGCCGGCGCCGCTTCCTCCGGGGCGGCTTCCGCGGGGGCCTGCGGCGCCCCGGCTGCCTCGGCGGCCGCCTCGGCCGGACGGCCGTGCGCGGCGACGAGCTTCTTGAACTCCTCGTCGGAAATGAACCGGTTGCGGCGCAGATACTCGAGCCGCATTTCGTAGGTGTTGAGCCGGATGCGCTTGAGCTCGTCGTAAACGATGGCGGGCGAGAGCAGGTCGCCCTCCGCCTTTCCCTCGTTGAACGCCGCGGTGATCTTCTTCGCGCCGTAGCGGGGATGGTCGCGAATGATCCCGAGAAGCCCCTTCCGCTGCTCGATGCTCACGCGCCGGATATCGACCTCGCGTCGCAGCGTCTTGTCCTGCAGCCCCCGCTCCCCGAGCTCCTCGAGGCGCTTCTTGTATCGATAGTAGGTCGACGGCGACACCCGCATCATCCGGCAGGCCTCGGCGACCGCCACCCCCTGCACCTCGACGAGATCGAGGAGCTTCCGCCGGATGCCGTAGAGCACCTCGTCCGCCTGGAGCTTCTCCTTGATTGCGACCACGGTGATGTCGTCGTTCTGCGGCTGATCGCCGGTAAAGCTCTTGATGTCGTCGTTGAGGCGATCGATGAACTCCTGCGGGGCGAGACGTCCGCACTGCTTGATGAGCCTGATGAGACGCTCCTCGCCGTATTGGTTGCGAGCGCCGTTCATCGCCTCCGTCACGCCGTCCGTATAGATGACGAGCATGTCGTCCTTCTTGAGCTTGATCTTCTCGACGTCGATCGAGCGGCGGAAGAGCGTGTCGTCGGGCAGCTTGATGCCGACCGGAAATCCTCGCGGGTTGAGAAAATACGTCTCGTCCGTCTCGGCGCGGTAGAGGATCATCGGATTGTGGCCGGCCGAGGCGTAGCTGATGATGCGGTTTTTCGAATCGAGGATCGAGTAGAAGATCGTAACGAACATGCCTTTTTTCATGTCTTCCGTCACGAAATCGTTCATGCGCGCCATGACCTCGGCGGCCGAGTGGTTGCCCCGCGCCTCCATGCGCAGAGCCGTCCGGATCATCGTCATAACGAGCGAGCCGGGCACTCCCTTGCCGGAAACGTCCGCGACGACCACCCCGAGCGTGTCGTCGTCGACCCGCACGAAGTCGTAGTAATCGCCGCCGACCTCCTTGGCGGCCCGGTAGAGGCTCGCGATGTCGTAGCCGCCGATCGTGGGGACGCGCTTCGGGAGCAGCGTCTGCTGGATTTCCTGCGCGACCTGCATCTCCTTGTGGAGCCGCTCCTGCTCGACGACGTTCTTCTGGGCCTCGCGGAACTTCGACGTTATCTCGTTGAAGGCCCGGGCGATCTCGCCGATTTCCTGCGGCCCCGTGATTTGGATCTCGTCGCTGAGCGAGCCCTCGCCGATGGCGCGCACGCCGTCGGTGAGCGCCTGGATCGGGCGGACGAAAATGGCCACGAGCAGGTAGCTGAGCGCCACCCCGGCGGCGAATACGCCGACGAGTATGAGCGTCATCATGGGCCGCGGGTCGATGATATCGCCCGTCGCGATCGCCTCGGAGATGCCCACGACGACGCGTCCGATCTCGGAGGTCTGCCCCCGCTCGGAATCGGTCAGGTAAACGGCCTGATGAAACTCGCGAATGAGACCGAGGCTGTCGTGGGCCACCGTCCGGTACGCGGCGCCGCGATCGAGCGAGCGCACCTCGGCGGGAATCGCGTACGTCGTGAGAAACTCGTCCTGCTGGTTCGAAGCGAAGATGCGCCCGTCGGCGTGCACGACGCGGATATACTTCACCTCGGGATACCGCTTTATCTGCCGCGGAATCGCATCCGTGCTGAGCTCGAGCCCGCTCACGTCGTAGGGATCCTTCGTGAGCGCGCCGACGCTCAGGCTCGCGATGGTTTCGGCGACCCGCTTGCGCTGCAGCCAGGTGTCGGCGAATCGGTCGCGCAGCTCGTTCGTCTGACGGTAGAGGAGAATCGCCCAGAGGAACACGACGAGGCCGAAGAGGCCGAGCGTCGTGCGCAACGCGAACTTGAATCGGAGCGTCGAGGTCCACTTCGGCCGCCTGATCGAGCCGAAGAGCTGCGGCCGCGCGGCGGCCGCGGCCGAGTTTTTTACCATGTAGAGGCGATTCCCCGTCGGCGAAGCCGAATAGCTCAAATTGTCCATGAGGCGGTTCATCAGGTAGATGCCGAGACCGCCCTTCTTGCCGATTTCGACATAATGGTCGAGGTCGGGCTCCTTGACCTTGGACCAGTCGAAGGGCTCGCCGCGGTCGAAGATGCTGATCTCGACCGTGCCCGGACCCGCCTGAACGTCGATCCGGATGTCTCCGGCTTTCTCTTTGTACGCGTGTTTGATGATGTTCGTGCATGCTTCATCGACGGCGAGCTTCGTGTTGTTCGTTTCGCCCTTCGAGAATCCCGCGCGATCGCAGATGCCGGCGATGAAATCCCGGACCTCGCTCAGGTTGTTCTCGTCCGCGGGAACCTCGAGATGGAACGTCTCGCGCTCCCGCATGCGCTCGCCGCGTTTCACCGCGCACCCCCCGCTCCGCCGCTGTTCTGAAGGCGCTTGCGGGCCTCCCCGATGTTCCTCAGCACGCTCTCGTTATCGGGATCGATTTCGAGAATCCGCTGCCACCGCTCGACGGCCTTCAGGTAATTCCCGTCCGTGAAATGCTTCATTCCCTCGAGATAGAGAGCGCGCACCTCCGCCTTTTCGCCGTCGCTGAGCGGGGTCATGCGCCGCTCGGCGCGCAGCAGCAGGGTTCGCGCCTCCGCGTGCTTCGGATCGATGGAGAGCAGCTCCCTGATCTGTTTCACGGCGTCCGGATACCGCCCCTCCCCGAACGACCTCACGGCGCCGTCGTAGAGCTCCGCGACCCGGAGCCGCTTGGCCGTCGTGAGATAATCCCGGCTCATCTCGTCGACTCGCTCGTTCAGCCGCTCCACGGCTGCGAGCGCCTCGGCGGATTCGGGCACGATCGTCCGGACCATATTCCACTCGCCGAGTGCGGCTGCGAGCTGTCCCTGCCGCTCGAGATCGAGGGCCCGCTCGCGGTGCTGCGCCGCGAGGCCATCGAGCTTCTCCTCGGTCGCTCCGAGATACTCCGCCGCCTGCCCGTTCTCCGGATCGATCTCGAGGACACTCCGCCATTCCGCGCGGGCGCGGATATAATCTCCCGTGCCGTAGTATTCGAGTCCGAGACGGAAGTGACGGTTCGTGAGGGCCGCTTTTTCGGCGTCCTTCGTCCGCTGCTCTTCCGCTGCGAGAACGTCGCGCTCGACCACGCTGATGGTGTCGGCGACGGCCCGGCTCGTCGGATCGTACTCGAGGGCGATTCTGAGCTCGTCGAGCGCCTTCGCCGGCTGCCCATCGCGCCGGAACTGCTCGGCGGAGGCAATGTGGCCGGCGATCCTCCTCGTGAGCATCTGCTGGATGCGACGTTCTTCGTCGGCGAGGCGCCGCTCCTCGCGCAGCCGTATACGGTCGTCGATCGAGGATCCGATCCGGGCGGAGAGCGAGAGCGGATGCGCGCTTCCGGCCTCCTCGCGGCTCAGATAGCCGTAATCGAATCCGAAGCCGTGCCAGCCGACGCCGACCCCCGCCGTGATGCTTTGCCCGTCGTATCCGGCGCGGATCGCGAGAAAGTCCCGGAACCGGTACTCGGCCCCGGCCCGCACCTTCGTGTCGCCGCGCGCGGGAAGATCCATCTGCGCCGCCAGCACGAGCGCGGAGCTCTTTCCCAGCGCGCGGGCGTAGCCGGCGCCGATCATCACGGTGCGGTCCACGGGCTCGCTCACCGAGACGAGCTTGATCTCCGCGCCGACGATATCCTGAAGGTTGCACCCGACGCGGAGGCCCTCCAACCAGCGCGGCTGGTACACGAATCCGACGTCGAGCCCCGTGCCGGTATCCGAGAAATCTCCGACGCGCTGGCTCAGCATCTTCGCCGACGAGCCGACGGTGACCGCGCCGGCGTAACGCCACGGCAGCGTGTACGCGTAGGCGACGATCATCTGACTCTCGCGGTAGCTGAGCTCGCCCGTTTCACGGCTCCACTCGTCGAACCCGCGGATGCCCCCCGTCCCCGCCGTCATGAAGCCCGCGCCGAGGGCGCCGGCGGAGATCGTCGGATACACGAAACCGAGAAAGTCGTATCCCGTGTCGCTCCATCCGGAAAAGAGCTGCGCGTGGCTCGCGAGCACCGCGGTGTACCGGTTGAGCGCGAGGGCGGCCGGGTTGTAGAACAACGCCGACGCGTCGTCGCCCACGGCGGAGAAGGCTCCCCCCATGGCGATCGCCCGCGCCCCCGCCCCGACGGCAAAGATCGAGCTCGTGCCGCCCGTTCCCTCCTGCGCCGCGACGCTCGACACGAGCATCGCCGAGAGCAGGACGGCGGTCAACGCCGCATACCGATGGTTCGTTCGCATACCCATCACTTCGCCACGGCGATCTTGAAGAGCGCCGATTGCGAGCCAGCCTCGACCTTGCAGAGATACACGCCGTTTCTCACCGTTTCTCCGCGGGCGTTCCGCCCGTCCCAGGGGATCTCATGCATGATCCCGTCGGCGGAGCCGGTGCCGCCCTCCTCGCCCGAGGCGATTTCCTTCGTCCAGACGAGAATGCCGGCGAGATCGTAAATGCGGATCGATACCGCCGCGTCCTCGAGCAGGAAGTAGCAAATGCGCGTTTCCTGCGATCCCGCGGCGAAGGGGTTCGGATAGTTGTGGACATAATCCTCGAAGCGCGCGCTCAGAACGGTCAGCGGACCGCTCAGGAACGAGCCGGCGATGTCCCCGCCCTGATCGTCCACGACGCCGACGCGCGATCCCGCGCCGCCGCCCTCGAGCGTGATCGAGAAAACGACGTCGGCGCTCTCTTCGATTTCGAAGCGAATCTCCCCTGCCGGGGCGTTCGCCGCGATATCGGCGGTGAGGAGCAGCGTGTCAGCGGCGCCGGGAACGACCTCGAACGCATGTCCCGCCACGATCGGCACCGGGTTCGCCTCCGAGACCGCCGCCTCGAAGCGAACCCCTCCCGCCACGAGCGCGACGCCCGACACCCGCCGCGAAGGCGGCGAGACGAGCCGGCCGGTCCCGTCCTTGATCGCCACGTAGAGCGTATCGAGCCCGATCGTGTAACCCGACGTGTTCTCGAACTCGGCGCGCATGATCGGCACGCCGGCGGCCCCCTGGGGAACGACGACCGGCGGGATGGTATCGAGGGAGGAGAGGTTCAACATGCGCACGGCGCCCGTCTCCGTCTGCACCGGCAGGAACACTTCGCCCGTCGTCACCGCGCAGGCGAGGTTCGTGTTGACGTCCTCCGCCAGCGGCTCGACGAACCTGATCTGCAGGTTCCCGGGGGACGTGGGCTCGGCGGGCGCGCGCACGTTCCACGCGACGGGCTCGCCCGGATAGAACGGCTTCCGGTAGGTCTCGCCCGCTCCGTCGAGATCGTAATTCTGGCCCGAGGGCAGGACGAGCTCGATCCGCGCTCCCGCCGTGTCGACGCCCGCCTCGCCCGCATTGGCCGCCGTCGCTTCGATCGTGAACGACTGATTCACGGACAGGATCCCGTCGAGCGCCCCGTCGGGACCCGATATCCGCCCGGCGAGGGCGAGAGCCGCTTTTTCGACCGCGCGCACGGCGAACACGACGCGGCGAACGGGGAGCCGCTCGCCCGAGTTGGCGTCCACGCCTCCCGCCCGTCCGACGAGCGTGTCGACCGGAGCGGCGATCGAGGGCGCCCGAACGGTCCAATCGAGCGTTACGAGCTCTCCGGCGCCGGCTCCGACAAACTTGATCATGTCCCCCGCGACGGCGTACCCGGCGGGCGCCGAGAGCTCGGCCCACACCGAATCGGCGTTGACCGAGGGAACGAGCGCCACGCGCGCGACGAACTCCTGATCCGTCGAGAGAACGCCGTCGACGGCTCCCGCGGGGGCCGCCACGGACACCGAGCATTCGGCGATGCCTCCGGCCTCTTCCGTACGCGCGACGATGCGCGACTCGGCGGTTTGGATTGCCGCGGGCGAGCCGATATTGATGTCGTTCGGAACGGAGCTGATCGACGCCCGCAGGGTGTCGAGCGACGGAGCCGCCGGCGCTACCAGCGTCCACTCGAGCGGCGCGCCCGCGTCGAACCGCCTCGTGAGCGGATCCGCCGGATCGGCGAGGCTCATCGAGACCGGCAACGCGAGCGTCACCCTGCCCGTCGTATCGATCGCGGCTTCTCCCGCGTTTTCGACGAGAACGGTCACGACGAAGATCTGACCGGTCGAAAGCGTGTCGTCGATCGCCCCCGCCGGCGAGGTGATGGAAGCGCCGCACGCGAGGAGCGCGGCGGTTTCAATCCTCAGATTCTCGATCGACTCGACGGCCTCCGCCGGCGTCACGGGCTCTCCCGTGTTGACGGAAACCGCCTTCACGATCGAGGCGCGCAGATATTCCACGGCGCTCGACGGCGCCGCCGTCACCGCGTAGACGAAATCCCGTTCGGTTCGCGACGGCATGTAGGCGAGAGAGTCTCCCTCGACGAGGGTGCCCGAAACGCCGCTCGTCGCGAGCCTCACGAGAACGCTGTCGAGATCGTCCCCGCCCGTATTCTCCACCCGCACCGTGAGGTTGAAGGTCTGGCCGGTGTTGACGATCGACGTGTTCGCGAATGAGGCGTTGTTCGGCGCGTCGCTCGTCACGGCGACTATTCTGAGCCCGGAAGGAGGCCGCACGAGCACCGATCCGCTCCCCGAGGCCGGCGGTCGCGGCGCCTCGGGCTCGTTGCCGTCGATCCAACCGAGCGTGGCGGCGATATCGACCGAGCCGGTATCGCGGCCCGTCGCGGCGATTCGATAGAGAAGCGTATCGGCCGCGCCTCCCTCGAGCACGAGCGGCGAGGCTCCCGACACGAAGGTCTCCGGCGCGATGACGAGGTACCCTCCGACCGAAACGCCGTCGATGGAGAATGCCAGATCGTCCGAAGCGGCGGCGTCGATCTCGAGCGGCGCCTCGCCGTCGTTCCGCACGCCGACATCGATGGTCCACTCGATGGTCTGTCCGGCGTTCACCGCCTCCTGCGAAGGGGTGACGGCGGTCACGACGAGCGCCGCCGGTCTCTGTATCACGGCCAGCGCCGTATCATCCACGGCGGCGTCGAACAGCACGTAATCGCTCTCACCCGAGTTGGCGTCGACGGCCGAGCGGATGCGCGCCGTGAAAATCTCCGAGCCCTCGCCATCCGCGGTCACGAGAAACGTGTCGGAAGCCGACGCGAACCCGGCGATGGCATCGATGAAGACGAGGGTGTCGGCGATGGCGGACGAGCCCGAACCCTCGAGCGCGACGCCGACGTTCTCGACTCGCGCCTCGCCGCCGTTCGCAACTTCGGCGACGACGACGAACTGCTGCCCCGAGTCGACGTACGGCGCGCGCGGAGCCGCGGTGGCCGCGAGCGCGACCGCCAGCCGGGCCTGCGCCTGCACGCGGATCGAGCCCGAACCCGAGCCGTCGAGCCGCGTGTCGTAGGAACGATGAACGCCGTTGTTGTTCTCCACGAGCTCGACGTCCGCATGGAGCTCGATGTCGGCGCCCGCGGGAATCTCCGGCGTCGGAGAAACGGAGAACACGAGGTGGCGGCATTCGCCGCCCGGCAGATCGAGCCCCCCCTCGACGAACGCCGGCGGCCGCGCATGGGCGAGCGGCAGACCCTCGTCGCGGTAGACGCGCGCGCTGTCGGGGATGAGCGTGAGATCAGCCTCCCCCGCGTTGCAGACCTCGCACGCGATCTGCCACGGGGTCGTTTGCGCCGAGGTCACGGTCGCCCGCGAGGGCGCGCTCGAAACGACGGCGGGATCGCCGGGCAGCTCGACCATGACGTGGCTGAAACCGCCGCTATAGGTATCGTCAGAGACGGTGAGATTGCTGTTGACGTCGGTGCCCGTCACCGTTCCGTTCACGAGGGCGATGCCCGGGGTCGAACCCGTGGAGGTCACCGTGAAGAGGAGACTGTCGACCGCCCCTCCCGGAAGAATGGCGCCTCCGATGCCCGAGAGCGCCGCCGGGCGTACGACGGTATATTCATACGTCCGGTCTCCCACCCCGACGATCGTAAAGGTGAGGAAGGTCTTCGCCGCCGCGAGATCGAGGGAAACGGACGCCTCGCCGCTGTTCCGGAGCTTCATCCATACGTTCCACGGCTCCGTCTGGGAGCGGGTCACCGATTGAGGCGTGACGATGCCGCTGATACCGAGCTGGGGCGCCTGCTCCACGAGAACGGAATCGGGCGAGAGCGGCAGCACGGTCGAGAACGGATTGCCGTTCTCCTCCCCGACGAGCCGGATGAACGCGGCGTGCCTGCCGAGCGAGAGAGCGACGTCGACGAGCGCGGCGTCGAAGAGCAGCGTTTGCTGGCTCGCGCTCGGCAGCACGTTGGGGGACACGTCCGAAAGCGACGTGCGGACGGTGTCGCCGTCGGCGTCGCCGAAGCTGAGCGTCGTCGCCGAGCGATCGAGCGTGAGGGTCGAGCGCAGACCGGCATCCGCGGCGATAGCCGCCTCGAACGAGACGCTCGTGCCGCTGCTCGCGGCGAGTGGAGCGAGGCTTCCCGTCACGTACGACGGATCGGGAGGCAGCTCGAACGTGACGGTATCCTCCGGCGCCGCCCGCGACGCGAAGACGTGCCGGTCGCTCGTCGTTTCCACGGCGAGAACGGAGCCCGCGAGCGCCAGCGTTCCCGGAGAGATCATTCCCGTCGTCGACACGGTGAACACGAGCCGCCCCGCGGCGCCGCCGCGCAGAACGGTTCCGCCCTCGACGAGCGCGAGCGGATTGTCGATGACGAACCCCGATCCCCCCGGAATCACGACCCGGGTCGAATCGATCCGCCCCAGCTCGAGCGCCGCGTCCGACTGCCCGGTGTTGCGCACTTCCATTTCGACGCTCCACGCGCGATCCTGCGATACGGTCACGGGATTCTGGAGCGGCGTGATGCGGGAGATCGCGAGCGCGGCGGGCGTCTGCACGAGCACGTCCCCGCTGATTCCCTGATCGCCGCTCGCGAGAGAAATAATCCTGCCGCTCGTGAGCTCCGTGCCCCGGACGGTCGACTCGACGACGCAGGGTCCGGCGACCGAGCCGCTCCGGTCGATCCGCCAGCGGAGCGTATCCGTCGATCCTCCCTCGAGCACGACGCCGCCTCCGGCGAGCTCGACCGGCGGAACGACGATGAAATCGCCCGAGGTCGAGAAGGCGATAAAGCTGGCCGCCGGATCGAGATCGAGCCCGAGGTCGGATTGACCGGCGTTCCGCACCGCCACGTCGCAGAACCAATCCTTCGTCTGAAGCGCCGTGACCGTGTCCGTCGAGGCCGTGACGGCCGCGAAGACGAGGCTCGCCGGCGTCTGCACGAGATAGCTCCCCTTGCCTCCGTACTCGGTCGTGGCGAGCAACGAAGCGCCGCTATTGAGATCCCGCCCCGCGAGAGCGGATTCGATGACGATCGTGCCCGTCGTCATGGCCCCGGAGGGATTGTCATCGAGCCTCACGAGAATCGCGCGCGTTTCGCCGCCGAGGAGAGAGTCGACATTGGGCGTGAAATCGAGCGGCGCGAGGATGCATTCCCCCGTCACATCGACCGGCCCGGCGAGGAGGCGCATGGAAAAGCTCTCGAGGCGCACGGTGGCTCCGCCGTTGTTCCTGACCTGCACGCTCGCGAACCAGGGGGTCGCCTGATCCGCCGTGACCATGGGGGCGGGCAGCACCGTCGTGCTCGTGATGGCGAGCTGCGAGGGCTCTTGTACCCCGACGCTATCGGCGAGCGCGAAGATCGACGCGAAACGGAGGCCGTTCTCGGATCCTCCGATCGCGAGTGAAGGCGGGTAGCTCCCGACGGCCATGTCTGAGGGCACGACGGCCGCTCTGAAATAGAGCGTCGCGACGCCGGGATCGATCGTTCGCCCGCGCGTCGCGTCGAGGGAGGCGGCATACGTCAGGGAGCCGTCCGTGAAGGTGAACCACGTCGAGTCGGGATCGCAGAGGACGCTCGCGCCCCCCGAGTTGGCCACGCCGACACCGAACGAGACGTCGCTCTGCTTGCTCACAACCGCCGGGGCGAGAGTGCCTATCACGTACGAGACCGCCGCGGGATCCACGACCCTCATCTCGTCGGAGAGAACGAGCGTCGTATCGAAAAACCCGCCGTTTTCGGTTCCGCGGAGCCGCACCGCGACAGGCCAGCTTCCCGCGTCCATGGCCGTAGGCACAGAGACCGGCGGAAACACGAGCGCCGTGGCCGTGTTGCCCGGGATCGCCCCCGCGTAACCGAGCGGGACGGAAACGGCGTCGGCTCCGTCCGTGAAGGAGAGCCTCGTCTCCGACGGATCGAGTATGAGCGCCGCGTCGCCGGCGTTGCGCACGGAGAGGGAGAACGAATGCGTCTGCCCTCGCGATACGGTGTCCGGATCGAGCGTGGAGGCGACGTAGGACAGCGACGCCGCCGCCTGCACGAAGATGACCGACACGTTCGGATAGGCCGTTTGATCCTGCACCTGCGAGCCGTTGGCCTGCGCGGTGATCGACGCGTCGATCGTGTCGAAACCGAGCGGAGAGTAGCCGAGAGCGAATATATCATGACGGTAGAGCCGCTCCGCCCCCGGAGCGAGATCGTCCGGAAGCGGCGGATTCCAATCGCCGGCCATACCGTAGAAACCATTCGCGAACTTCAACGTTATGTCGATCACCGACACCGTCGAGCCGCCGCCGTTGCGCACGCGCACGTCCACGGTGAACGTGTCCCCCCGGCTCACGATCGCTTTCTCGGAAACGACCTGCAGGATGTCGACGTCCGAGACCGATACCGAATTCGATCCGGCGCTGAACTCGCCGCGGTACGAGAAACCGTAGATATCGTTCCCCGCGAGCGCCACGCGCGGCGTGTACGTGCCGCCGAGCAGGCCGGCGGGAACGACGACCGTTTGGAAGTCGAGCGTATCGGTCGCGGAGCCCCGCAGAAACGCGGGTGCCGCGAGATGAGCCTCGTAGACGTGTCCGAGACTGTCCGCGAACGATATGGTCGTCGCGGTCGAAAGGTACGTTCCCGTCGGACTCGTGTTGGAGGTCGAGCAGCGGAACTGAGCCGGCTCCGTGGGAAGGAGATGCCGCGGCGCGAGGTAGCCCGCATAGAGGCAAACGGGCGCCGGAGCGAACACCACGGCCACCGATCCGACCGCGCTTCCAGTGACGCTCTGGAACTCGACCGTCGAAACGGCCGGCGAGGTCGCGGAACGAACGAAGACGGACACCGCGCCGCTCGCCTCCGTCTGGCGCTCGACGGTGAGCGGCGTCGAGGGATCCTTGTCTTCGCTGATGACCGTTCCGGCGGAGGCCGTGACGCGCACGAGGGTGCCCGGCGCGACGACGTTGCCGTAGACATCGCGTATCGCCCCCGTGCTGATGGCGCTCGTGCTCGTGCCGTTCGCCGTGATGGTGTCGGGGATCACCGTCGCGATGCCGATCGCCCCGCTCGGCGCCTCGGGCGACACCGTGATCGTGCCGCTGTAGCTCGTGGCGCCCCCGGCGAGCGTCCGGGCCCGGAGAACGAGGAGCTCCGCGACGGTATCCCGGGCGCTCGCGGTCGCGCGGCCGGCCGACAGCGTGACCGGGTTTACGGCGAACGTCGCGGAGCCGTCGCTCGCGAGCAGCACCCGGGTCGTGTCGTCGTCGAACGCTTCGTTCCCGTACCCGTCGTACGCGATTATCTCGACGGCGAAGCTCTCCCCCGCCTTTTTGGCGAAACCGTCCGGAATGACGTCGAACCGGGCGATGGTGCCCGCGATCGTCCCGACGTCGAACACGACCTGCTCGAGCAGGGGCGGCGAGGCGTCGAGAATGGAGGCCGAAACCGAATTGACGCCGGCATTCGCGTCGGTCGTGAGCGCGCAGAGCGCCGCGCCGCCGGCGTCCGTGAGAACGAGCCCGTCGTTCGCGGCGCCGGTGCCGTCCCAGAGGACCGGGGATCCGCCGAGATCGCTCGTGACCTGAAAGCGAACGATCTCGTCCGGCGCGGCGTTGCCGTACCGGTCCGTCACGCGGGCCCTGAGATCGACGGAAGCCCCCGCGATGACCCCGGAGGTGTCTCCGTTGACCTCGACGACGCGGTAGGCGGCCGCCGGTTCGATCGCGATCTCCGCGCTCCAGGGAGCGAGCGTATCTCCGGCGAGCGAGAGGACGGCGATGCGGTTCGCCCCCGCCGTCGAATCGAAAGCCGTGAACGAGGAGACGCCCGCGAGAAGCGTCATGACATCCGGGGTGAAATCGATCGACGCGCGCTCGGCCACCGCCCTGAGCCCGGTGCTCGAATCGGTATCGATCAGGTTACCGTAAACGTCGTACGCCGCGACCTCGCAGGTGAACATTTCTCCGGCCGTGAAGGACGTTCCGGGCAGCGACAGCGCGACACGGTCGATGGCGCTCCGCGGAACGGTCGTCACGGTGAATCCCTGCGTCTCGAGACCCTCGGGACTCGCGTCGAGAATGGCGGCGCGCGCCCGATTCGTCCCGCAGAGCGTATCCGTGCGGAACCAAGCCCGAGCGACGCCCGCAGCGTCGCTCACCGCGAGCGGCGACGAGATCGCCCCGCCGCCTTCCTGCACGGTAAAGAACACGCTGTGGCCGTCGACCGTGTTGCCGTACGCGTCGAGCACACGCGCGGCGAGACGCACCGAATCCCCCACGGCGACTCCCGAGCTGTCCCCGCCGATCTTCACGAGCTGGTAGGCCGCTGCGTTGCCCACGGAGACGGCGCCGCTATACCCCTTGACGGCATTGCTCACGCTCGAGACCTCGACGCGGATGGGCTCCGCCACGGTGTACCGGAAATTGGCGCCGGCAAAGAGCCCGTTCACGAGCGTTCCGCTCGCGGGCGAAAGGGCGCTCGAGGCCGTCTGTGTGCTGTCGGAAGCCTCGACGGCCCTGAAATCGACCGTATAGCCGGCGGAGGCGACCCGGTTGCCGTAGAGATCGCGCGCCTCGGCCGTGACGGCGAACTCCGCCCCCGCGACCGCAGCGGCGGGAGCGGTGACGACGTAGGAGCTCACGACATCGTTCGCCACGATGAGAATCGGAATCTGCGCCGGCGCGAGGACCGCCGCTTCGTCCAGAGCGTCGATCTGCCATGAGCCGGCCCGCGTGCCTCGACCGTAGATGATAACGGCTCCCGAGGCGAGGTCCGCTTCGGTGATCGTCGCGCCGAAATCGCTCAAGCTGAACGAGAAGCCGCCGTCGACCGACGCTTGGAGAAGTATGCGGCTCGAGTTCGCGAGGTCCCGGTTGCCGTTCCCGTCGACCGCCTCGACGACGAAGGAGAAGGTGATGCCCGCCTGCGACGTCGCCCCGGCGAGAACGGTCGCCCGCAGATCGGTCGCCCCGCTCGAAACGGACGAATAGACGGCGTCGACGACGCTGGCGGAAGATACGGTGTTCGTGTAAGCGTCGATGGCGTCTTGCGCCCCGGCCGAGGCGGGGGCATGATACGTGACCGAAACGGTGCCGGTGCTATCGCTCGTGCCGCGGCGCATCGACAGAGTGAGCTCTTCCGTCGTGCTGCCGGCCGCTGCGCTCAGATAGCCGTCGGCGGGAGTGTCCTTGATGTAGATCGTGACGTTTTCGTTGAAAACGAGGTTGTTGAAACCGTCCCGGAGCGTGGCCGTTACGGTCGTTTCCGTGTTCACCGTCACCGGCTTGCTCGCGGGGGCGAGCGCGACGGAGGCGACAGGTCCGTGATCGGTCGTCGCCGTGAAGACCGCTTCGCGAACGGTCCCGGTGGAAATCGCCGCCGTCGCTTCGTTCGTGTTGAGACCGGCGACCGTTCCGAGCCGCCAGTATTCGCAGGATGCCGTTCCCGCGCCGCCCGTGACCGCCGTGGTCTGCACGCCCGCGAGCGCGACGCTCGCGTCGATCGCGCCGCCCCCCGCCGTGGCGGCGAAGGCCACCGTGACGCCGGGCACCCGGTTTCCGAATGCATCCTCGACCGCGACGACGAGCTGCAGCGGCACCGGCGTATTGACGACCGCCCGCTGTCCGTCTCCGCTCACGGCGTAGACTCTATCCGCGCCCGCCGGAGAAACGGCGAGCGCCGTGGCGGACGCCGACGACACGCCGCCACTCGCCGCGGCGATCGTGATCGACTCCGCCAGGCGGTCCGTGATGAGGAGCTCCGCGTCCCCGCCGTCGATCGAGACGAACTGATAGGTCACGGTATCGCCGGCTTCGGACACGATGAAGCCCGCGGCGTTTCCGAGCCCCCACGTCGCCTCGTCGGCGGCCGCGGCCCTCACCGGATATACTTTGACCGTTCCGGCGAACGAGGTGAGCTTGTTGTTGTTGGCGTCCCGGGCGTCGATCGACACCGCCGCGGGAACCCCGGCCGTAGCCGTCCCGCCGTGCGTGACGATAAAGTGGTGGAGCGCTCCCGCCGTAAACGCCACGGGTACGACGTCATCGAGGAGAGCGCCTCCCGCGCGCGCCCGGATGCTCTTTATCTCCGCCACGGTCGACCGGACGCTCCCGGCCGCCCGGCCGTCCGCGCCCGTCACGACCGAGGGCTGAGCAATAGTGTTGCCGCTTCCCGTGCATTCGAGGGTCACGAGAACGCCGGGGATCGGATTCGAATCGGCGTCGCGCACGTACACGGTCACGATCACGGCATCCGCGCCGTCGGCGATGATCGCCGTTTTGTCGACCTGGATCTCGGAAACTACCGGGTCGAAGGGGCCCGGCACAAAGCTCACGGCGGCTCCCGCCGTGACGAGCGCACCGTCCACGCGAGCCCGAATCGTTTTCGTCTCGGCGACGGTCGATTTCACGCCGCCCCTCGCAAGGCCGTCCGGGCCCGTGAGCCCGACCGGCTGCCGTATGTCGTTCCCGCTCCCCGTGCACTCGAGCGCCACGACGCTCCCCGAGATCGGGTTCCCTTCCCCATCCCGAACAGTCACCGTCACGAGCACGGAATCGGCGCCGTCGGCCGTGATCGTCGTCTTGCTCACATCGAGGTCGGATACGTCAGGAGAGAAAGGCCCCGCCGCGAACGTGACAGGAATGCTCTCCGCCAAATAAACCGCGTCAACGAGCGCGCGTATCGTCTTACCCTCGGCCGCGGTCGATTTCACGCTTCCAACGGCCCGGCCCAGTACGTCGGTGAGGCTCCCCGGCTGCCGGATCGAGTTCTCCGTTCCCGTGCACACGATCGTCACGGCCTTGCCCGAGATCGGGTTCCCCTGCCCGTCCCGGACAGTCACCGTCACAACGATCGAGTCCACCCCGTCCGCCGTCGCCGTCGTCTTGCTCACCGCAATGTCCGACACCGACGGATCAAACGGTCCCGTCACGAACGAGACGGGAATGCTCTCCACCAGGTAAACCGCGTCAACGAGCGCGCTGATCGTCTTCCCCTCGGCCGCGGTCGATTTCACGCTTCCAACGGCCCGGCCCAGTGCGTCGGTGAGGCTCCCCGGCTGCCGGATCGAGTTCTCCGTTCCCGTGCACTCGAGCGCCACAACGCTCCCCGAGATCGGGTTCCCCTGCCCGTCACGAACAGTCACCGTCACAACGATCGAGTCCACCCCGTCCGCCGTCGCCGTCGTCTTGCTCACCGCAATGTCCGACACCGACGGATCAAACGGACCCGTCACAAAGCTCACCGCCACGAGCTCCGTCAGATATATCCCGTTCGCTCGAGCGCGTATCGTCTTGCCCTCCGCCACCGTCGACGCCACGCTCCCCACCGCCACCCCACTCGCGTTCGTCACCGCACCCGGCTGCCGTACGTCGTTCCCGCTCCCCGTGCACTCGAGCGCCACAACGCTCCCCGAGATCGGGTTCCCCTGCCCGTCACGAACAGTCACCGTCACAACGATCGAGTCCACCCCGTCCGCCGTCGCCGTCGTCTTGCTCACCGCAATGTCCGACACCGACGGATCAAACGGACCCGTCACAAAGCTCACCACCACCTGCTCCGTCAGATATATCCCGTTCGCTCGAGCACGTATCGTCTTGCCCTCCGCCACCGTCGACGCCACGCTCCCCACCGCCACCCCACTCGCGTTCGTCACCGCACCCGGCTGCCGTACGTCGTTCCCGCTCCCCGTGCACTCGAGCGCCACGACGCTCCCCGAGATCGGGTTCCCCTCCCCGTCTCGAACAGTCACCGTCACAACGATCGAGTCCACCCCGTCAGCCGTCGCCGTCGTCTTGCTCACCGCAATGTCCGACACCGACGGATCAAACGGACCCGTCACAAAGCTCACCGCCACGAGCTCCGTCAGATATATCCCGTTCGCTCGAGCGCGTATCGTCTTGCCCTCCGCCACCGTCGACGCCACGCTCCCCACCGCCACCCCACTCGCGTTCGTCACCGCACCCGGCTGCCGTACGTCGTTCCCGCTCCCCGTGCACTCGAGCGCCACGACGCTCCCCGAGATCGGGTTCCCCTGCCCGTCTCGAACAGTCACCGTCACAACGATCGAGTCCACCCCGTCAGCCGTCGCCGTCGTCTTGCTCACCGCAATGTCCGACACCGACGGATCAAACGGACCCGTCACAAAGCTCACCGCCACCTGCTCCGTCAGATATATCCCGTTCGCTCGAGCGCGTATCGTCTTGCCCTCCGCCACCGTCGACGCCACGCTCCCCACCGCCACCCCACTCGCGTTCGTCACCGCACCCGGCTGCCGTACGTCGTTCCCGCTCCCCGTGCACTCGAGCGCCACGACGCTCCCCGAGATCGGGTTCCCCTGCCCGTCCCGAACAGTCACCGTCACAACGATCGAGTCCACCCCGTCCGCCGTCGCCGTCGTCTTGCTCACCGCAATGTCCGACACCGACGGATCAAACGGACCCGTCACAAAGCTCACCGCCACGAGCTCCGTCAGATATATCCCGTTCGCTCGAGCGCGTATCGTCTTGCCCTCCGCCACCGTCGACGCCACGCTCCCCACCGCCACCCCACTCGCGTTCGTCACCGCACCCGGCTGCCGTATGTCGTTCCCGCTCCCCGTGCACTCGAGCGCCACGACGCTCCCCGAGATCGGGTTCCCCTGCCCGTCTCGAACAGTCACCGTCACAACGATCGAGTCCACCCCGTCAGCCGTCGCCGTCGTCTTGCTCACCGCAATGTCCGACACCGACGGATCAAACGGACCCGTCATAAAGCTCACCGCCACCTGCTCCGTCAGATATATCCCGTTCGCTCGAGCGCGTATCGTCTTGCCCTCCGCCACCGTCGACGCCACGCTCCCCACCGCCACCCCACTCGCGTTCGTCACCGCACCCGGCTGCCGTATGTCGTTCCCGCTCCCCGTGCACTCGAGCGCCACGACGCTCCCCGAGATCGGGTTCCCCTCCCCGTCCCGAACAGTCACCGTCACAACGATCGAGTCCACCCCGTCCGCCGTCGCCGTCGTCTTGCTCACCGCGATGTCCGACACCGACGGATCAAACGGACCCGTCACAAAGCTCACCGCCACGAGCTCCGTCAGATATATCCCGTTCGCTCGAGCGCGTATCGTCTTGCCCTCCGCCACCGTCGACGCCACGCTCCCCACCGCCACCCCACTCGCGTTCGTCACCGCACCCGGCTGCCGTATGTCGTTCCCGCTCCCCGTGCACTCGAGCGCCACGACGCTCCCCGAGATCGGGTTCCCCTCCCCATCCCGAACAGTCACCGTCACAACGATCGAGTCCACCCCGTCCGCCGTCGCCGTCGTCTTGCTCACCGCGATGTCCGACACCGACGGATCAAACGGACCCGCCACGAAGACCGCCTCGAGGTCATGGGCGACGTATATACCTCCGCTCGAGGCAGTGACCGTCTTGCTCTCGGCCACGAGCGAGCGAATCGAGCCGCTCGCGAGACCGTTCACGTCCGTCGCTGCGGCGGGCTGGATGATCGTGTTGCCGCTTCCCGTCGCCTCGAATGCGACGGTCGCCCCCTCGATGCCGTTCGAAAACTCGTCGAGGATATGCGCGGCGAGCGGAACGGAATCGACCCCGTCCGCGACGGCGCTCGGGTCGCTCGAGACGATATCCGAAACTACCGGATCGTATGGGGCGTGATCGATGTAGATCGCGGCGGAGGCGGCCTCGAGCGTCGGAAAGACCCCGTCCTGATCGAGCAGGCCGAGGATGTAGGGAATGACGAGCTCCTTCAGGGTGTTGCGATAGTCGAGAGAGATGGAATACGAGCCGCTCGGAATAACGATCTGCGCGATCGGAGTCGAGTGATCGCCCGTCGTGTAAAAGCTCCCCGGCTGGCCGAAAAGCGAGATGGTCTGGCTGCTCGAAACAGGGCTCGGGTTGCCGAAGGCGTCCTCCACGAGCAGCCGGTACCTCACGTAGTCGCCCGCGACGGCGAGCGTATCCGCCGGCGCAACGAGGAGACGGAATGGCGTGCCGGGCAGGACGGTGATGCTCTGCTGCGGGTCGGCCCAATCCTGCCCCACTGCCGATGCCGTGATGGTCTTGACGCCCGCGACCGTATCGCGATAGTAGAAAGAGACGGTATCGGTTCCAACCGCAATCGTCACCGTATCGGTATCCGAAAAGCCCGCGCCCCCGAGATGCGAGAATCGTCCGGTAGGGGCGCTCGACGAAAGATACACGTCCAGATCCGCGGAAACGGGCGTTGAGTTCCCAAAGGCATCCACGGAGGAGAGACGAATCACGCTGCTTTCCGAGTCAGCCGGAAAGACGCGCGGCGGAGTGACGAACGCGATCCCCGCGGTCGGGCCGCCCACGACGACATCGAGGGTCGGCGACGATGCGATGGGCACCCGAGGGCCCGGAGTGTTGGGATCTGAGCGCACCAGGAAAGGGACGTTGCTCTCGGGATAGGTCTGCGCCCTCGCCGCGCCGCCCGGATTCACTGAAACGTCGCCGTATATGACCGCCACCGTCTGCCCCAAGCCGAGGGTCGTAATGTTGACGATAATGCTTTGCCCCGAGATCGTGATAGCCGGCGTTCCGAGAGTCCCGGCCGTCGAAGCCCTCACGTAGCCAGCCACCAATGAGCTCAATATTTGCGGCGGACTCCATCCATCGGGAATAACGACCTCGATCGAGCCGACGGAGAATGTCTCCGCGCTCGTGTAAGTAATGGTCCACGTGCCATACGTGCCGACTATGACATCCGCCGACGGGCTGATGACGGCCGTGCCCGATCCCTCGGCGGCCCGAGCGCCAGGCCCGGCGAGCGCCGAGAGGACGAGCAACGCAATGAGCAGCGGAATGATTCTGGGGAATTGTTTTTTCATCTTTCGAATCCGGCTCCCGGCCCTGTTTTCGCAGCTGATTCGGAAAATTCGCAAGGTGTGTGCCAACACCCCGTTAACTGCTGAAACGCCGGGAAAAGGGCCCGGGCTTTCAGGGAAGACGGCTCGCCGCGAGAATCTCCGAATGCCACTGAGCATCGTAACTGATTCCGGGACAAGCAGTTAACACCATTCCTTGGAGCTGGTTCGAAGCGGCGTAATCCCTCTTCGCCGCGGACTTCACCGGATGAACGATCCGCGGCGTCCGCTATCACGGCCCGGCATCGCCACACGCTGAAAATAGCAAACTCCCGGGCAAATCGCAACACCGCCGCCATTCTTAACTTTTTGAAATATCGATTATTATGCGGCTCCGCGCAGCCGCCGGAGCGCTCCGGCGGAGGCCGCCGGCCGTGCAGCCGACCGAATGAATTCCGCCGCGGAGAGCGGAGCTCGAAGGCCCGCTCGATCACGGTCCGACCACGACCACGGAATTGTACCCCCCGAAGCCGTCCTTTTCGCGCTCGGGGTTGCCCGGGTCAGGAAGCCATCTCTCTCCGTCGACAACGTACTTGTATTCGTACCGGCCGGGCCCGAGCGGAAGCACGACCGTCCACAGCCCGGTCCCTTCTCGATCGAAGAGCGGATCCGCGCCGGGCGACCATCCGTTGAAATCGCCCGCGATCGCCACCCTCTGAACCTTGGGCAAATAGAGGCTGAAGCGCGTCCCCCCCTCGACGGGCTCCGGTCCGGCGGCGCCGCCGCCTTGGCCGATGCCGGGATATCCCGTGCCGCACGCGGGCAGAAGCGCCGCGGCGATCACGACGAGAGCAAGAGCCAGTTTCTTCGGCGTTCGTTTCATGATTCACGGCACGATGAGCAGGTTCGCCTTTCCTCCTCTCCCGTCATCCACGATCCGCGGGTTATCCGGATCGAAAAGCCATTCCGACTCGTTCAGGAGAAATCGATAGCGATAGCGGCCCGGCTCGAGGCGCACCGTGATCTCCCAGACCCCGTCCTCCTCCGCGTTCTTCATGAGACCGACGAGAACCTCTCCCCCTTCCGCGTCGCCGCGCGCCCAGTTGTTGCCCGCCCAGTCTCCCGCGATCTGGACGGTTCGGGCCGAGGGGCTCTTCACGCGGAAGGTGATCTCGTCCCCCGATATCACGGGCGAGGCGACGCGGCGTTCGAGCAGGCCTCCGCATGAGCCCGCCGCGCCGATCAAGGCCAGGAGGGCGCCGATCGCCAACCCAATCGACGTTCCGATGCGCATGAGCCGATTATACTCCGGCGTCGTCAGAATGTAAAACCCGCTTGCAGGGTCACGAGCCAGTCGTCCGCGAGCGCCTCCTCGGCGTCGAGCAACCTTCTCACGGCCGCCTGCTCCCCCAGCGCGGCGAGGACGCCGAACGGGTTACGCTCCTCGAGGTAACGCTCGCGCCCCCATGCGGCATAATCCCACAGCCATCGATCGAACGCATAGGGGGCGACGCCGCACCCGACGAGGCACCAGCAGGAGGAGGCGATCTTCGCGTGCAGCCCGAGAAACGCAGCGACAAAATCGCCCCGAGTCTCGCCGTAGCCATAGGATACCCCGCGCATGTCCAGAATGAGCGCGGCGCGCGGGTGAACGAACGTTCCATTCGACAAACGGACCTCGACCGTGCGCGGGGAATACACCCCCGCGCCCGAGCGGTGTCTGACATCCACGGCCGTGCCGGATCCCCAGGAAAGACCGTCGAACGGCTCCCGTCTCCAGGCGAGCGACATATGGATCTCGCGCAGCTCGCGCGAGGAGAGGAACGGCAGCCGGTCGAGCGTGACGCCGTCGCCGTCGAGCCAGAAATTCTCCGCCGACAGCCACCAGCGGTTCCCGGCGCCCGAGGCGCCGTAGATCTCGATCTCGCCCGCGAGCGTCGCCTCGAACGCTCCCCCTTCGTACGAGATCTCGCCGCCGACATTCTCCCTGGTATGCTCCGGGGCGACGGCGGCGAGCTCCTCTATCACGTCGCGCGCGAACGTCGCGCGCGCGTCCACGCGAGCGCCGTCGCGAGAGACTCCGACGATGAATCGATATCCTCTCTCCCACTCGCGCTCGATGGACGACGGCGCGAACGTATCGGCGACGGAGGTCAAAGCTGCGGCGGCGATCCGATCGCTCCCTCCGAGCATGAACGCCCCCTCCAATCGCCAACCCTCCTCTCCTGGAATCTCGATGCGCCCACCCCACATTTCCACCCTTTCGTACCCTCGGCACATCGTTCCGGCGCTCTCCGGGTCCGGCCACGCCCCCGCCATCGTCCTTCGGTCGAGACGGTACAGGGCCTGGAGCCGGGCCGAACCGGCCTTCGCCTCCACCCGCGCGCCGAACGCGTCGGCGTCGAGCATTTCTCTTTTCGCCGACGAATCCCCCGCCGACGCCATTCCCTCGAGCCCGCAGCCGCATCCACCGAGGCGGTTCGCATAGACGATCCGGGCATCGAGACCCCCGACGAGCCTGCCCGTGAATCCGGCGCCGCGGCTCATGAGCCCGGCAGGGTAATCGTACGGTCCGATCCGGCCGAAGAGCGGAAGAGCCTCTCCGTCCTCGGCGAGCGCGGAGGCGGACCTATTGAAAAGGTGAATCGTGCGGCCGCCGAAATCGTACGCAGCGGATCCTCTCGCGAGGAACGAAGCGCCATCGAGGGCTTGCTCATCCCCCGCGCGAGCGTCGAACCCGACGGTGCAATCCATGCTCGCCCGCTCGTCGAACGAGCCGGCGACGCGGACGGAACCGCCGAGCGTCGCCTCTTCCGGCCGGGCGGCGAGGCGGATCTCCCCGCCGATCCCGATACGCTCGCGCTCACGGGTTCGCTCGGAGCGGGAGTCGGCGCTGAGCAGGAGCTCGAGACCTCCCGGCGACTCGAGAATCGTAAAGCACGAGTTGCCGTCGGCATCCGCGCAGGGATTATCCGGATCCGCCGTCGAGACGCCGTCCGCGACGAAGCGGTATCGGTAGGAACCCGGAACGAGATAGAGCCGGATTTCGAAAACGCTGTCGAGGACCGCCATGAGATCGACCGTCGGGTTCCATCCGTTGAAATCGCCGACGAGGTAGACCCTCGCGGCGCCCTCCGCCCGCAGACGGAACACGACCTCCTCCTCGTCGACCGATACGGAAGCGCCGGCCGGCCCCGCCGAGAGGAGGACGATGAGGACGGCCGCGGCTATCGTGCGAAGGGGGTTCACGGCGTTCACATGCCTCCGAGGGAATAGCGTCCCGAGATGACGAGCGATCTCTCTTCCGGCGGGGCGAGCGGCTCATCCCCGAACCGGATAGCGGCCTCCTCGAAGCCCGGCGCGAACGATCCCGCGGCGACGGTCAGAAGAAATCGTTCGTGCGGCCTCAGATCCAAGCCGACGCTGTACCGGGTCGTGCCGCCTCCGAAGAGGTAGAGCGCGCCTCCCGCGGTGAGGGTTCCCGTGAGCCTCATCGAGCTTCGGGCGAGGAACGCAACCTCGTTCCCGTCTCCCGCGTCGTCGATCCGCGTCACGAGACTCGTTCGCGCCAGTCTCGCGTCGCTCGCGATCGAAACGACGAACGACGATCGCTTCCCGTCGGCGGCGAGGATCCTGCCCGAGAGCTCGAGACCGCCCCGGCAGCGCGCCCGCGCCTCGGCGGCGAGGCGCCGGCCTTCGCCCGTGTCCCGGCGGCCGTTCGACGCGTCTATCGAGAGAAGGGCGTCCCTCTTCAGCGGCCGCCACCACGCGAGCACGCTCGCCTCGTCGGTCCCCGGCGCGAGCTCTCCCTGGGGATTCGCGAAGGAGGCGCCGACGAAGCGATAGGCGGGGACGAATCCGGCCGAGCCGAAGCGCCCCGCTCGAAACGAAAACCCCTCGATCCCGGCGGAGAACGCGTCGTTCTCCGAAAAAACGGCCGACGGGGCGCCGGGCTCGAAGCGCTCGAAATCGAGATCGAAAAACGAATCGTCCCGGAGATCGTCCCATCTGCCGCGCCGCGAGCGCGCGAGCTCGGCGACGAGAGCGATTCCGCGCGCCGCGGCTCCGATATCGACGCCAACCGTCACGGCGTCCCCGGCGGCGATCGACCGGACCTCGGAGAGAAGGGCCCCAGCCCGGATGCGCCCTCCCCCCGCCGCTTCGATTCGCAGCAGGCGGAACACGTCGACGCCGCCATGAAAGAGCGGAAGCCCCCCCACCGTCTCCGCCGCCTCCCGATCTCTCGCGGCGCTCTCGATATATTCGATACGCACCCGCGGGATCACGCGCGCGACGATCCTCGCGCCCTCCGCCCTCCCCTCGAGCAGCGCCGACTCATCCGAAACGATCTCCATGAGCCGGTGGTTCGTGCGGAATTGCCGCTCCCGCAGAAACAATCGTCCCTCGATCGCACCCCCGGGCAGAGCGAACGCGGCGTGCCCCTGATCGAGCATGAAGCGATTCTCGAAACCCCATCCCGCGAGACGGCGGCCCGAGGCGCCCTTGAGAAACACCGACACGCCTCCCCGGGGGCGCAGCTCGCCCATTGCCGCGAGCCGGTCGGCGAGATGCGAGGCGGATTCCTCTTCGTTCCACGGGAAGGCGGCTGATGACCGGACGACGTCGAGCCGCGCCGAGTAGACGGCGCCCCAGACGAAGCGCGGCAGAGAATCCGCGGCGGCCTCGGCGCATCGAGCCGCGGCCGGGAGGCCGCAGAGCGCGAGGCAGGCCGCGACGAGACCGGCCGTCCAGGCGATCCCTCGAGTCCGCATCCTCATCGCCAATCTCTCTCCCGCGCCGCGAAGATCACTCCCTCGCAGAAAAGGCTCCACGTGACGCCGTCCGCCCCCTCGTTCGCGAACGAGACACCCGCCCGCAGCCGGGATCCGGTCCAGCGAAGCCCGCCCGTCGCGTCGCCGTCCGAGAGGCCGAAGATGAGCTCGACCGGCAGAGCCGCGCGGGCGCTCACTCCGAAATGCCCCTTCGTCTCGCCGCCCACAGCGCTCCGCGCGATCGAAAGCACGATCGTGTTTTCCCAGAAATAGGAGACGCCCCAACGAGCCGTCCTCCCCCAGCGGAGGGGACCGGCGTCGTCGGCGCCGCGATCGAACAGGTTGCCCGCGGCGTACCCGAACGAGATGGCGGGAAGCGGGCGGACGACGATTCCGAGATCGGCGCTCGCCGGCGACCACTCGCCGCCGTCCTCGAGCGGCGATGCGGCTCCGCCGGTCCTTCCGGCGACGGCGGCGGCCCCGATCGCGATGTACGATCCCTGCGTGCCGGCGAGGAGGGTGCGCGCGGCGCCCGCCGCTATGAAATCCTCGCTCGAGAGCGGCCCAGCGAGCCGGTACCAACCGAGGCCGCAGATCGCGGGCCCGGCGTTTCCGGCTATCGCGAGGCGCGTTTCGCGCGCGTGCGCCTTCGCGGAAGGCTCGGCGTAATCGGCATACGACTCGAGCCCCCCGATCGAAACGAGACCGGCGGGATTCACGAAGAGCGCGCCGGCGCCCCCCGCGCACGCGACGGTGGCCCCGCCGGCGGCCGTCGAGAGCGCCGCGAGGGCCGCCCGGTCGAAGCGGGCGAGCGCCGGAGCGGCGTTCGCGAGCGGAATCGACGCGATCGCGCAGAGGAAAATCGCGCCGGAGAGAGGGCGCGATCCGCCGATCCGGCGCCCGCCCCGGTTTCCGTCAATCATCCGCCTCATCGATTCGCTTGAGCCCCTCGAGAATGAGGTAATCGAGCTTGACGTCGAGGAGAATGTCCTCGTCCTGCGGAGCGCAATCCTTCATAAAGAGAAACGATCCCTGCTTCCACGCGAGCACCTCGTACACGACCTCTTTCATGAGCTCGTGAATGGCGGACACGAGCGTGTCGTGATCGATGAGCTTGCGCGCTATGAGGGTGTTTCCGATGCGTCCGGAATGCTTGGCGTCGGCGTGCTCGCGGAGCACGGCGTTGAGATCCTTGCGTTCGATCCAGCCCTTCTCGATCAGGAATTCGCCGAGCTTTTCTTCCGCGAATCGATCGTCGCGCAGATGAGCTCCCCCTTCTTGAAGTAGAAGCTCGCGACGTTCTCGGGAGTCACGAACTTGAGCTCGCCCGTGATCCGCGCCATATTGGCGATCTGGATGACGAACGCCGGATCCAGTAGCGCTAGGTCCCCGCCGAAATCCATGGCTCCCCCTTCCTGTCCGGAGCGGAGCGCGGCCGTCGAGCCGGGAAACTCGGGCGAGGCCGCGCTCCGCCGCGGTTTCGCACGTTTCGCTTCACCGCGTCAAGCCTTCAGCGCGGCCTGGGCGGCCGCGAGAATCGCGACGGGCACGCGGTACGGCGAGCAGCTCACGTAGTCGAGGCCGACGCGGTGGCAGAACGCTACCGACGAGGCTCGCCTCCGTGCTCGCCGCAGATCCCCATCTTGAGGCGGGGATTGACGGAACGGCCCTTTTCGACGCCGATCGTGACGAGGTCGCCGACGCCGTCCTCGTCGAGCACCTCGAACGGATCGGCCGGCCAGATCCCGTGCTCGAGGTAGCCGTGAGAAAGCTGCCCGTGTCGTCGCGGCAGATGCCGAGCGCCGTCTGCGTGAGATCGTTCGTGCCGAACGAGCAGAAGTCGGCGACCTCGGCGATCTCATCGGCGCGAATGCAGGCCGCGCGGGGGAGCTCGATCATCGTGCCGCACAGGTACGCGACGGAGGGCTCCTCGGCGGCGACGCGCTCGGTCAGCTCGCGCAGCCGCGCGAGCTCCTCGCGGAAGCCGACGAGCGGATGCATGATCTCGACGAGCGGCGCCTCCCCCGCCCGAGCCTCCACGGCTGCCGCTGCGCGCACGATCGCCCGCACCTGCATCTCGTAGATCTCGGGGAACTGGAGGCCGAGCCGGCAACCCCGGGTGCCCGAGCATCGGATTCGCCTCGTGGAGCTCGAAGATGCGGTGCCGCATCGCGTCGCTCGTTGCTTCTTCCGGCGAGGGCAAGAACTCGTGCAACGGCGGGTCGAGGAGGCGAATCGTGACGGGGAAGCCCGCCATCGCCTCGAAGATGCCCTCGAAGTCGGTCTGCTGCACCGGGAGGAGCTCGGTCGAGCGCCGCGCGCCGCTCGCTCTCGGTCGACGCCAGGATCATCTCCTGCACGATCGGGAGCCGATCGGGCGCCATGAACATGTGCTCGGTGCGGCAGAGGCCGATCCCCTCGCGCCGAACTCGACCGCCTTGGCGGCATCCTCGGGCGTGTCGGCGTTCGCGCGCACTCGGAGGCGGCTGAACTCGTCGGCCCAGCCCATGAGCTCGTCGAAATCCCGGTACAGCGCCGAGGCGTCCCCTCGAGGGTCTTGTCGATGATCACCTGGAGCACCTCGGACGGCTTCGTGTCGATCTTTCCGGCGATCACCTCGCCCGTCATGCCGTCGATCGAGATATGCTCCCCCTCGCCGATGACGCGGCCGCCGACCGTGATCGTGCGTTTCTTGTAATCGATGGAAAGATCCTTCGCCCCGACGACGCACACCTTCCCCATCTGACGGGCGACGAGCGCCGCATGAGAGGTGGCGCCCCCCGTGGCGGTGAGAATGCCGGCCGCGGCGCTCATTCCCCGGATGTCCTCCGGGCTCGTTTCGACGCGCACGAGGATGACTCGCTCACCGCGCCCCGCCCACTCCTCGGCGTCCGCGGCGTTGAATACGACCTTGCCCGTCGCGGCTCCCGGGCCGGCGTTGATGCCCTTCGCGACGAGCCGTCCTTCCCGGCAGGCCCGATCCTTCCCCGCGGGGTCGAAGACGGGCCGCAGAAACTGGTTGAGTTGCTCGGGCTGAATCCGGCGGATCGCCTCCTCCTTCGTGATGAGCCCCTCGCGCACCATGTCGATCGCGATCTTGATGGCGGCGAATCCGGTGCGCTTCCCCGATCGCGTCTGGAGAATCCAGAGGCGGCCCTTCTGTATCGTGAACTCGAGGTCCTGCATGTCGGCGTAATGGAGCTCGAGGGCCCGGCGGACTTCCTCGAGGGCCTCGTAGATCGCGGGCATCTCATCCTCGAGAGAGACGAGGTCGCACTCCCCCTTCTGCCGGCGGTTGATCGGCTGCGGCGTTCGGATGCCGGCGACGACGTCCTCCCCCTGCGCCTTGATGAGGTACTCGCCGTAGAAAACGTTCTCGCCCGTCGCCGGGTTCCTCGTAAAGGCGACGCCGGTGCCCGAATCGTCTCCGAGATTGCCGAAGACCATCGCCTGCACGTTCACCGCCGTACCCCACGAGTCGGGTATGCCGTTGAGCCGCCGGTAGGTCTTGGCGCGATCGTTGTTCCACGAGTTGAACACGGCGCCGATCGCCTTCCAGAGCTGCTCCATGGGATCGGACGGAAACTCCATCCCGAGGGCCGAGCGAATCATGTCGCGGTAGCGCCGTATGAGATCGACGAGATCGGCGACGCTGAGCTCGACGTCTTTCTCGACGCCGGCCTCGCGCTTCTTCGCGGCGAGTATCTCCTCGAAGGGATCGTGGTCGTCCTTGTTCGCGGGCTTCAGCCCGAGCACGACGTCGCCGTACATCTGGATGAAGCGCCGGTAGCAGTCGTAGGCGAACCGCTCGTCCCCCGTGCTGGCGGCCAGCGCCTTGACCGTCTCGTCGTTGAGACCGAGGTTCAGCACCGTGTCCATCATGCCGGGCATGCTGGCGCGCGCGCCCGAGCGGATCGAGAGAAGCAGCGGATTGCTCTTCGCGCCGAATCGCGCATCCATCTCCTTCTCGACCTTCTTCAGGTTCTCCGCGATCTCGGTCTCGATCCCCGAAGGGTACGCGCCCCCGTTCAGGTAGAAATGCGTACAGACCTCGGTCGAGATCGTGAAGCCGGCCGGCACCGGGATGCCGAGGTTCGTCATCTCCGCGAGCCCCGCTCCCTTGCCCCCCAGAAGCTCCTTCATGGAGCGGTTCCCCTCGGCCTTGCCTCCGCCGAAGAAATACACGTGCTTGGCCTTCACGGAAGACCTCCTATTCGATTTTTTATCAATGGGTTGCACCGATATCGAACGGGCGTTTTTCATGCTGTCAATGTATAGCGCAGCGGGAGAAAAACGGCAAGATAATTATGCGCCGCCGACCCTCAGGGCCCCGCCGGCTCCTCGAGCGCTTCCCGCCCCGCGCGTGGGTCATTTTACGTGGATCACCTTGAGGCGGGAGCTGATCTCGGCCGAAGAGGCGACCAGAAAATAGACGCCGCTCGCCACGCGTCGCCCCGCCTCGTTCGTCCCGTCCCACGAAACGCTCCACGCCTCGCAGGAGGGCCGCCCGCTCGCCAGCGTCCGCACGAGAGCGCCCCGGCAATCGTACACCCTGACCGTGACCGGCGCGAGCGCCGGCGATACGTACTGCGCGCGCGTCGATCCGCTGAAGGGGTTGGGGAACGGGGCGCCCGTCGCGAGCGTGGCCGGCCAGCCGGCGGCGAGCGTCGCGCTCGGCAGGCCGTAGCCGTACGTGTTGTCCGGAAAACCGCTCCGGGAGGCGGTCGCGCGGAGGACCGATCGCATCTCCACCGGATCCCAGTCCGGATGCAATTCGAGAAGCTGCGCGCAGATCCCCGCGACGAGCGGGGCCGCGAAGGACGTTCCGTTGTAGTAACCGAACCCGGTCGTATCGGGATAGGCGACGCTCCGGGCAGGGTATCCCATGGCGACGAAATCGGGCTTGATGCGCCCGTCCGCCGTCGGCCCGCGGGAGCTGAAGTACGCTATCTCTCCTCCGCAGTCGACGGCGCCCACGGCGATCACGCTGTCCCCGTCGGCCGGGGCGACGATCCCCCCGGTCCCGAGATTTCCGACCGAGTTCACGACGACGATTCCGTGGGAGACGGCGATATCCGCCGCCCGCGTGCAGAGAGGCGTCTCGCCGTCGAGATCGGACTGCGCGTACCAGTCCGAGTACCCGAGCGAGCTCGTGACGATATCCGCGCCCGCGCTGTCGGCCCACTCGATGCCGGCGATCCAGTTATCCTCCTCCCGCACGATCTCTTCATCGATGATCTCGGTTTTGGCGAGAAGGTAGCGCGCTCCCCAGGCGGGGCCGTAGAGATTGCCGTCGCTCCGCCCCGCGATGACGCCCAGAACGAGCGTGCCATGCCGGTCCTGGTAGAAGGGGTCGCCGGCCTCGTCCGACACATTGGAGTCGCCTTGAACGAAATCCCATCGCGCCTCGACGCCCACGCCTCCGAGCGCCTCGTGATCGAGACGAAATCCGGAATCGAGAATCGCGACGAGGACGGGACCTCCCCCTCCCGCGGCGCCGGACGCGTTGACGCCGTCATCGAGGAGCTCAATGGCCCCGATCTGCTCGAGCTGGCATCGGCTGAGGCCGTAGGGGTCCTCGAGCGCCGGCGCGAGCTCGCCGGGTAGAACCGGCATGAGAGGCGGCTCGATGCCGGGGTCGCGCGGAACGCTTTCCGAAGCCACGCAATCGATGCGGACGACGAACGGTTCCGCCGCGAGGGCGGGAAGAGACGAGATCCGCACGTCCGCGCTCACGGCATTGAAGTACCGCGACGCGTGGCGGACACGCTCGACGTGCCCGCGGAGACGATCGACGCAGAGCGGATCGACGGGAAGGTCGCTTTCATCGCTCGGGGACGCGCCCCGAAGCGCGCGCCGGCCGGCGGCCCTCGACGACATCCGCGGCGCGGCCGAACCCGCCGGGGCGCCGGATCGATCGCCGAGAAATATCCAGAGGGCCAGTATCTCGTCGGGGGCCGCGGTTTCGAGCCGCGAAAACACGCGAGGCGTCGCGACCCGCGAGAGCGCCCCGCTGCGCTCCTGCGGCGCGCTCTCCGCGCGCGGGAAAGCGAACGGGAGGATCATTCCCGCGCCCGCGAGGAGGCGGATGAGCCCGTGGAATCCCGTCGTGCGATTCTTCATGCTCGCTTGCGCCGGGTCGATGCGTTCCGGAAACGGCCGATTCGAAGGTACCGGGCGACGTTCGCCCCCGGATCGATCTTCGGCACGATGAACTTCCGCTCCGTCGTCATGATGACCGTGACCCCCGGGCCGTGGCCGCCGACGACGCACGAAGCGTGCGCGATGACGCCGATCGAAAGGGCGCCGCCGCGGATCGAGCGGCCGAACCTGCAGTCGGCGTCGCGGATCGCGACGACGTCCCCGAGCCGGAGGCTCTGGAGACCGTAGCGCTGAACGATGCCGGCGCCCGAAATCTGAACGTCGAAGTCGCCGCTGAAGCTGTGGCGCGATCCCATGCCCGATCCCATGATCGAGGCCGGGATCACGTGCGTGACCGGAACGACGAGGTTCCCGTCCCGGGTCACGATCCCCATCGCGCCGAGGAGCCCCGGATCGACGCTCATGACGTGAACGCCCGGATGGCTTTGCAGCCGAAGCCCCTGCCCGACGGTTCGAATCTGGATGCGATCCCCGATCACGAGCTTGTCGAGCACGGCCGGCGGAAAATCGATGATGACGTGCTCCACCCCGCCGTGCTTTCCCGTGACCGTTCCCCGTCCGTGGATCGCCTCTCCGCTTACGACGCGCGCCTCGTTGCCGATGCACGTGAGGATGCTGAGCGCCCCGAGGCTCGTGCCGTCCCGTTCCTTGTCGTCGAGCGTGACGCTCACGCCGGGTTCGATGTGGTCCCCCGCCGCGCAGATCGCCGAATCGCCGACCTTGACGTTATACGTGATGCCGCCGGTGCCCGGAAGCACGCTGATCGAGCCGCCCGGGTCGACGAGATAGGGGTTCTTGAGCGCGATGCGGGGATGCGATATCGCCCCGAGCACCGCTTTCACGACGCAGTCCTTCGCGTTCGTTCTGAGCATCGGTATCCCTTCGCTTCCGGCGTCGCCGCGCGGGGTCTTTCATCGGGGAATTCGAGACGCAATCGTCGCAGAAACCGGCCCTTCTGTCAAGGCGCAAGGCGCCGGCGGGCCATGGCCCGCCGGGCGAAAAAAAGGAAAAAAAAGCCGCTTCCGTTTCCGGAAGCGGCTTTTGATCGCGCTTCGCCGGCGGTCACCGGATGACGACGAGGCGCCCGTACATGTCATCGCCCCCGGCCCCCTCCACCCGGTAGATGTACACGCCCGAGCACACATCCCCGCCTTCCTTGTTCTTGACGTCCCACGAGACGACGCCGTCGTCGCCGTCCGCGCTCACGTGGCGGTACTCCCAGACCAGATCTCCCGACACCGTGAAGATCTTGACCTCGGCATCCCCCGGCACGTTGAAGAACTTGATCGTCCCATCCGGGAAATTGTGATAGGAGGGCGACGTTGCGGCGGAGGTGCCCGTCCGGTACGGATTCGGCACGGCGTATATCCTGTCGACGCTCTCGGGGGCGTCCACCGTCATGACGACCTCGTGGGCGACATCCTCGCACTCGACCGGCTCGCCGGGGATCTCGGGGGCCTCCGGATCCTCGTCGCAGATGAAATTGTCGGTCTTGTTGAAGAGGAACTTTCCCTTGAAATACCCCTTGTCGAAGCAGCTCACGTGGTAATAGTAGGTGAATCCGACGAAAACGTCGTCGTCGACGATCTCGTAATATGGCCGCCCCCCGCCGTCGACCTTCGGCCACTCGAGAAAGTAGAGCGAGTCGGCTCTCTCGCCGAGGAGGTACGCGTCGTCGCGGGAGAGCTCCGAGATGATCACCATGTGGCTCGGCACCGGCGAGAGGCCGCGCCAGACGTGGAAGCCTTCGTACGTCTGAAGATCGATCTCGAAGTAAGCGGGGGCTTCATCCCAGGTCGTATCGACGACGCCGTCGCTGAAGCTCAAGCTGATGCCGAGATCGAGATCGACTCCGCTCTCGAGTCCCTCGAGCACGAGCGGTATGGGGCTTCCCACCGTATAGTAGAGGGATCCGAGATTGAACTCCTTCGCGTAGGAATCGAAGCGATCGACGACCTCGGCGCGCATGCGGATGGACGGCGTGTACGCGACGGTGTCCCGAGTCGCCGCGCCGACGCGCGATATCTTGACGGTGCGATCGATTACGCCTCCGTAAACGCCGGCGACGCCCACGCGCGACACGGCCGGATCGTTCACGTACCAGTTGCTGAAATCGCGGGAGCCGGATACCGACGCGACGTCCTCGGCGGGCGGATACCATCTGACGAGGATCGCCGAACCTTCGCGACGAACGTAGACCGAGTCGGGCGGAACGATGGCGAGCCGCATCGTGTCGATCGCGCTTTGCGCCCAAGCATCGGAGCCGGCGATGGCTATCCCGAGCAGCACGAACGCGAGCACCGTTCCCCGTCGAATACGATTCACCGTGCCTCCTTTTTCAGCGCCCCCGCCGTGAAACGTCACGGGGCGAGAATCTGCCATTCTCTGAATATCGTGTTCATGATCGAATCGACCTGCGCGCGGTTGAAATACCAGAGCTCGAACCCCAAATGGAAGCTCGGCGCAGCGACCTCGATACCGGTTTCGGCGTCGGGCACGACGTCCGCGTACTTCGTCACGAACACCGAGATCGCCGTCTTGTCGAGGACCGAAAGGGTGCTCTTCGAGCGCATCCGGAAGATCGGATGGAAGCAGGGCTGGTTCCTCGTGTAGTTCTGGTCCATCCAGTACTTCGGATCGTAGATTTCGGCGAGCGTGAAGCCGCCCGGACGGCTGTCCGTGAGCGGGGGGTTCAGGTAGAAGTACGATGTCGGCAACGTAACATTTGACCACAGGTAGAGCCGCTCCGGAAAACCGGGAATGCTGTCGTGCCATGCATCCGTCGTACGATAGCCGTTGGCCATGCAATCGAAGTTCTTGACCTTTCTCGGCGGCATGCCCTCATCGGTGCGGATCGTGCCGAGGATCTTGTCCAGCATCGAGATGCAATAGTCCTTGAACGGGAACGAGTTCACGCCGCTCGTATCCCCCTCGCATCCGGTTCTGTTCCCGGTGATCTCGCATTTGAGGCTCATGGGATAGCTCTGGGCGAGCGTCGGGAGACACGCGGCGAGCCCGCCGGTGCGCTCCGAGTTGCCCTCGGTGAGGAGATGCCCTCCCTTTGCGAGAAAGAGCGAGAGATAGTTCACCGTCAGCTTGGCTCCCGCGGTCACCTGGCTTTCGGGCGTGAAGAGAATCACGTTGTCCCAGCATCCGTTGTCGAGCGCCGACGAGTAGGTCCAAATGATGTTCTTGTAGCGTCCGATGTACGAGATGAGCGGAGGCCGAGCGTTGTTGACGTAGTAAACGTCGTATACGTCCCGTGCTTGGTCGAATCCGGCCGTTCTCTTGCAGTACGTGAGCCAGAAATCGTCGTGTTCCTTCTCGTTCGGCAGCATGTAGTTGACCTGCACGAAATCAGAAGACGGGAAGTCGTCGACCCAGAGCAGATTGCGATCCATGGTGAAGGGCACGATGTTGATCTCGATCTGTCCGAGCGTCTCGGTCCCCGCGTTGTCGATGACCCGCACGAAGAGCGTGTGCACTCCCGAGTACCAGGTAGCCGTGCAGGCACGGATAAACGGGGAGCATTCGGAATCCCAGTCGCTCGGATTGTTCACGTCGGAGACGTCCCACCCGTACTGGTAGCAGACGATTTCGCCGCCGTAGCTTTCGGCGGTGGCCTCCCAGCGGAAGTTGAGCGTGACGCCCGGAGGTATGTCGCGCTTCTCGGCATTCAGGTTCGTGCCGAGGAACTGAAAGGTTCCGAGAAACGGCTCGGAGATGTTGAGCGTCGGGCCGGCCTGCTCCGACACGATGAACTGCCGCACGTTGGATTCGCGGTCGAAAATGCTCGTGACCGCTCCCGCCTCGTCCTTCGCCTGAACGGCGAAGATATGCGAGCGGTTCAACTCGAGAACCTCGTCGTCGCCGAGAATCGTGAGGCGCCCCGAATCCCCCTCCGCTCGATACCAAATCCACGATTGCCATTTGTCTTCGTAGCGTTCGGGGTGGTCGTTGAGGTCGGCGACGATGTCGAAGGTCGCGTCGTATACGCCGAGGGGATTGATGAGGAGACTGTACAGGTACCGGATGGAATCGGGATCCTGCGTGTTGTCGGGCGAATCGATCGGGTCGCGGCCCGTCCATCCGAAAGTGATGATGCGGCTAAGAACCTGGACGGAGGTGGTCGATGGAGGCCGGGGACGATCGATCGTAACGAACGGAGCGAGCGTCCACGCGGTGAACGAGCGGTACACGGGCACCGAGCGCTTTCCCTGCAAGTCGACGGCGCGCAGGAAGAAGGTGTGCGTCTTGTCGTACCGCGTATAGAGCGTGGTGCCGATGATCACGTTCCGGGAGGTGTCGTCGGCCGAAACCCTGAAGACGCTGTCGTGAGCGACGGTTTGCATCCACTTGTCGAGACCCGTCGTATCCTCTTGATTGAACCCGATCGGATCGCCCGCGGCCACGACGAACTCGTACGCCGTCACCTCGCCGTCGGGATCCCAACCGCCCCAGTAGAAATGCACCTGATATCCCGTCGTGTCCCCTTCCACGGGGCCGCTCGAAAGCCAGACTTCGGGCGGCAGGTTCTGGCCCCGTTCCCCGATGAGGGTGTTCTCGCACCCGAGCCCCACGGCGAGCGCGGCGAGCGCCGCGAGGACGCCGATACGCAGCAACGACGGTTTCATGTTTCCCCGGACCTCCTCATCCCATCTTGCGGCTGGGATATCGAAACGCTTCAACAAGCTACCTCACGAGCTTCAGATACACGGTGCCGTTGCGGCCGACACGCCTCGCGTAGTTCGCGAAAAAGTAATCCGTCGTGATCCAGTTATCCGCCGGAATTACGACGCCGAGGCTATCGAACGTCGGGCTTTTTCCCCGAATGCCCTCGCTGAACATCTCCGTATCCTTGACGTCGGATCCGGTCACGTTGATGTACTGAGTCCCGAAAAAGGCGGGCGGATTCGCCACCACCGAATCGGTCTGCGCAAAAAGCTCCTCCGGCGTATCCACGTAGGGGACCGTTATGCTGAACGACACCTCCTGCGTGCACGTATTGAGCGGCTTGTCGAACTGCCATTCCCCCTCGCGGTAAAACGCGAGATCCTGATCCGGATCGGTCACGTAGTAACGCCACGCCTTGATGCCGGAGCCGATCCGATCCCGTTTGTCGTCATGCCCGCCGACCACGATGTGCCACTTGTAGTATTTCGTGATCGAAACGCCAAGGACGGTCTTGAGGTCGTACGGGCATACGAGATCGCCCAGCGAGCCGCGGAGCGGCGCGAGCCAGCTGAACCGGATCGTATCGTTATCCGAGTAGTGGAAGAGGGTCGTCGTCCTTTGGTCGAAAAAGCCCGTTATCATGCTGTCGATCGATGGAACGAAGTTCCCGCTGAACGTCACCACGGCCGGCGTTCCGTCGGGCCGGCTCTGCTCGTCGTACGATCGCGCCAGGAACCGGTATTCGAACGAGCCCACCCGCATCGTCGTCGAATCGACGTCGCGGTTGATGTCCTCGACGTCCGCGTTGGGGTTGGTGTCCTCGGGGGTCTTGAGCGGATACCACGGCGACAGCTTGTCCGCGGTCGGCAGTCCGCTCTCGGAGATCGACCAGCGGTTGTACTGAAACTGGAACCGGATGGGCAGCGGGGGATTCTCGTACTGCAGGTCGTCCTTGGGATCGTCCCATCCGCGGTACCGCATGCGAAGGCGCGCGTTGTACGGAAGGGTGTCCGGAATGCCGTCGCTGAAATCGACCGACAGGCTCTCCGGAAGACCGGTCGAGGCCGGCCAGTAAAAGCAATCGCCGCGCAGAATCTCGGTGTCCGGATCGTGGTTGACGACGACGCGGCAGACCCCCTCGCCGGTGATGATGTCGGATCTGGAAAGCGCGCCGGCCTCGTCACGGGCAATGACCTTGAAGTTGAACGCTCCGCTCGGCAGAACCTCGGCGCCGGTGTTGGGGAGCACGACCGATACGACCTCGTCCTGCCTCTCCGGTATGAGCCAATCGACGGTGCCGTCGCCGTCGTAGTCCGGATACACGACGCCGCCGTAGCTCCAGCGATACCCCGTGATGACGTTGTTCACGGTCGTCCCGAGGAACTTGACCGTAAAGGGAGCGAACATGCTGATGGTATCGAGCGCGCTCGGATCGTAGGGCACGTCTCCGGCGCCGAAATTCAGCCAGAACTGAACCTTCGGAATCCCCCGGACGCGGGCGAAGAACTGAATCCGGGCCGGGCTGGGGTCGATGCGTCCGCCGTCGTCGATCGACGCCACATGAAAGGCCTGCCGGTTGATCATGGCGAGCTTGACGTCGTCGAATCCCTTGAAAATGATCACGGTGTCGGTCTTCGTGGTGAACCGTCCGCGCAGGTAGTCGGCGATGCGCTGCTCCGGATTCCAGTCGCGCAGCTCCGTGTCGGGATTGCCTTCGGGATCGAGGGTGAGCAGGGTGTCGGATATGTACCAGATGTAGCGCTTGACCGTTCCGTCATTGTCCGTCCCGTGCCAGAACATGTGGACGCGATAGTCCGTCGCGGTCGTCTCGGTCGGCGAGTTCGTGAGATACGTCCCTGGCGCCTGATTGCGGTCGAGCGGTTCCGGCTCGCGCCGGCACGCGGGAAGGAGCATGAGGAGAACGAGCGCGGCCGCGAGCGCGGCCTCAACTGCGAACAATGCCTTCATCCGTCCCATAGTTCCCTTCTTTATGTCTTGTAAATCGCGCGCAACCAACATCCCAACGCTATATGTAATATAGGATTTAATACCGCCCTGTCAAACTGATTTTCACGGGGGGCGAGGGGGGCCGAAAGGCGTTCCGCGGCGGGGTTCGGAGGCAAAAAAAGGAGCCGGGAGCTGAGCTCCCGGCTCCTGCCAGGTCAATCAGTGAGACCCGGTCGACGCCATGCTACCGCAGCATGACCATCTTCTTGGTCTGGCTGAAGTCCTTGGTCTCCATCTTGTAGAAGTAGATGCCGCTCGCAACAGCGCCGCCACGGTCGTTCATGCCGTCCCAGGCGATGTTGTAGGAGCCCGCATCCTTCACGCCGTCAACGAGCGTGCGCACGAGCTGCCCGGCGACGTTGTAGATCTTCAACGTCACAAAGCCCTTCTCCCGCATGTCGATCCGGATGGTCGTCGACGGGTTGAAGGGGTTCGGGAAGTTCTGCGCGAGCGCGTAGGCCGACGGAGTCTCGTTGCCCGAAATCACGAGGTTCGTCTCGTTCTGCATCCAGACGAGCACGTCGTTCGCGATTTCGAACTTGTCCATCGGCACCGTGTTGACGTCGTCACGAACGTACGAGAAGCTGAACCCGAACCACATGGTGCGGACCGGGAACCCGCTCGTGTTCGTGGTCGCCTTCGAGATGGCGGCGTAGAAGTTCGTTCCGAGGTACGACGGATACGTCAGGGCGTACTTTCCGCCGGCCGTCTTCTCGAGGCAGTCGAACTGGTTGATGACGAAGCAACCGCCGAAGGCGTACAGCTTGTCGGGCACGCCGCTGTGAACGAAGATGCCCGAGTCCGGTGTTGCCCGTGAGAAGCGGCGTCACGACGCCGCCGCTCAACCGGCCGCCCGTCTCTTCGAAGTAGCTCGTCGCGACGTAGTCGACGCCGCACCAGGAGCTCATGAGGAGAAGCGCGGAGCCGCCGGCCGCGCCGTCGAGGTCAAAGGCGATGTCGTCGCCGCAGACCCAGAGGCCGCACTGGTGCTCCGAGAGGCTCATCCAGTCGACGAGCATCTGGCAGTCGTTCGCCTTGTCGCTGTGGGCCGTGCCCTCGCTGATCGTCACGGACTCGAGATCGCCGCAATCCCACACGATCGTCTCGTACGTGCTTCTCAGCTGATAGTTCTTCGCACGGCTTCCCGGACCGTTCGAAACGCCCGAGCTCGGGGCGTTCACGTCGTAGATGTCGATCTTGGCGTCCGGCAGAGCGAGCACGGCGTCGAACACCGGCAGCCAGTACTGCTCGACCGAGCCGAGGAACGATCCACGACCGGTGAAGTCGTCCACGAAGAGCACGTCGGTGTTGAGCGTCGGGAAACAGGTCCACTCGAAGTACGGCGGGCCCGAGCGCGAGTAGCGCGGGTAGCGCCGACGTGACGTTCTTCGCATCCACGGCCGTGAAGTAGAAATCAATCTTGTAGCCGCGGGTGAAGAGCTCGTCGTTGAGGTCGACCATGAACTTGCCTTCGACGAGGCCAGCGCCCGTCCGGGCCGAGTCGCACTGGATCTTCGTCCAGACGCCGCTCGTGCTCACGTAGTTGAAGTTCACGAACGTCTCCGGATCGTCGTCGATGAGAACCGATCCGGCGAGCGACGCACCGGTGAGATTCGGCTTCGTCGGCGCGGGGCCGATGTAGGTCGCCTTCACGTTGATGTACACGGCTGCGCCGCCGAAGGTGTTGTCCTCTTTGAGCCCGTTCGCGAGAAGCGACGTGCAATCGACCACGAGCGAGTCGCCCGGATGAATGACCGGGTTGTCGCCCGCGAAGATGTCGTTCGCCGCGTCGCAGCGGACGTAGCTCTCGATGTTGTACTCAGCCTCGGGGAAGTTGTCCTGGAAGAAATCCAGGTCGCGGTATCCCCACTGCGGACCGGCGGTCCGGTACCGGTACAGACGCACGTTGTCGATCCAGGGCGACGGAGTGTGCGCCGCGCAGTTGCCGTACGTGTTGTACCAGGCGTCGCACATGTCCGAGCAACCGATTCTGAGCTGCACCGGATCGTTGCTGCCGATGAACTTGCTCACGTCGGCGCCCGTATAGATGTAATCCATGTCGGGGCCGTAGTAAACGAAGTTATCGTCCGCCCACTGGCCGGGGCACCCGTCGATGATCGACCGGACGGACCACGTGTAGAACACGAGGTTCGAGAGCGGCAGATCGCGGTACGAGGTGAACCGGAGAATGGCTCCGCCGAGCGCGTTCAGATCGGTCGAAGTGATAGTGCCATCCTGAACGTTGTTGCACGCCGTCGAGTACATCGTCATGTTGATGACCGGCGATACGATGCCCTCATCCTGGCACGGAGCGCTGGTGCCGCCGGGGCCCGTGCAGAACGGGGTATCGAAGAGACCCGGATAGCTCGTGCTGATCTCGCCGGAGCCGACGAAGAACACAACCTGCGTGGCGAAGTTGTCGCCGCACGGATCCTTGTCGGACAGGTTGTTGTAGAGGCCGGCGAAGCTGCCGTACGGAGTCTCCGGACGCGCGTGCCAGATCCCCGCGTCGGTCGCGTTGACGGCCGCGGCCTCGAAGTTTTCGTACAGGTTGAGGGACGCGGCGTCCTGAATGCGCAGCGCGTCGACGATGGACGCGCCGTTCGTGTTCCACAGGCCGTCCTGATCGCTCCAGGCGCCGTCGGCCGTAAAGTGGAAGCGAAGCTTCGTCCGAGCCTGCGTCGTGTACACGAACACGGTCCCCGTCGTGTCACCGAGGTCGTCGAACTCCGCGAGCTCCACCCAGTTGCCGCCGCCGCCGTCGTATTCGATCCGCGTGTAATCGTATCCAGGCTCCGAATCCCATCTCAGCATGTACGAGAAGGTGATCGTGCCCTGGAATGCGAACGGATCGCTCGTCAGCATCTGGTTCCAGTAGTTGCCGTAGCCAGGCGCGTACTCCCACGAACAGAGGTACGGATCAACGAGATTCTCGCGGCAACCGCACCACATCGACTTCAAGCCCTCGAGCGGAAGCCAGTCGGTGCCGAGGCCGGCGAAATCGTCCACGTGGAAGAACGTATCAACCTGAGCCGTGTTATCGAGCTTGGTCCAGCCCTGCCAGCTATTCGTCTCGAACGTGTACCAGACCATGCAGTACGTATCCACGGCGGCGGACTCGTAGAGACCGCGCAGACCAGGATCGACCGACTCGAGCGACTCTTCGCTCGACCAGTCTCTCATGGGACGCTTGCCAGGATTCGTTACTTCGCGGGCTGCGACCGAGCCGATGAGCAGGGCAACAAAGCAGACGCCTAGTAAGAGTACTAGTGCCTTTCTCATTATTGTTTTCCCCCCATCGTTAAGAAAACAACGATGTGTATCTACCGCACAACGAATTGAAGGATCTCCAAGCAAAGTGCCAAACCCCCTTTATATCGAATCATGTTGTATTTCATCACCTCCTTCCACGATCCGATGGCAAGCAGGGCTTCTTCCGTCAGAGTTCCGAAACTTAGTGTCGAGTAAGCCTGGTTCTCCAAACGGCGGTGGGGGTTGTAACCCCGCTACATAAAGGAGGCAGACCCTCTCGGGTATTCCTCCACTCTGCTTGCGAGACAGGGAGAGTGTAGCACGGATTTTGGACCGGTGTCAAGAGCAACTTCGGAGCGAACCGAGAGTGAAATAAAGATTTTTGACGCCGAGGGGAGGCTATTCCCCGGCAATCGACGAGAAGTCGACGAAGAGCATGAACACCATATAACAGCTTAGCAGAAAAGCGATTCTGTTATTCCTCAATTTTTCGTCCTCGCAATTAACGAGAACGTCGTTGAAGTAATTATTAATGAAAGGCGCAAGCGATTTCAGAATATCCAAAGAGAGCTCCACCGCTCCAGAACGCCGGGCCTCCCGCAGCAGGGCGCAGGCAAGGCAGATTTCTTCGTAGAGCTTTCTCTCCGCTTCGGCCGCGAAGAGAGAGGAAGAAAAGGCGAGATCCTGCTCGCGCCGCTCGGCGAGCCCGTCGAGCGCCTTGAGGCCGAGCTCCCGCGTGTAGCCCGAGCGCTTCTGTTTCGGAATGATATTGGCGACGCGCTTCATGGCGAGAACGAAGGAAGAGAGGTTCCCCTCCGCCCGCATCCGCTGCAGGTCCCTCGCCATCGCCGCGACCGCTCCGGGAAACTCCCACGGAGCGGCGAGAACGGCCGCGACGAGATCGTGGTCGTTCCCCTCTCCGCGGAGCGTGGTGTGGAGCCGCTGCGAGTAGAGCTCCCGGATCGCCGAGGCGAGATCATTCCGGCTCCGCTTCGAAAGCGAAGCGGACTCCCCGAAGAGATCGAGGCTCGTGTTCACGGCATCCGCGATCGAGAACCTCGCCCCCGTCTCGAGAGCGATCCGCATGACGCCGAGGGCCTGCCGCCGAAGCCCGTAGGGGTCCTGCGAACCGGTGGGCTCGAACCCGGCGATGAAGCAACCCGTGATCGTGTCGATCTTGTCGGCGAGCGCGACGAGCGTGGCCACGGGGCCGCGGGGAAGGCGGTCTCCCGCGAAACGCGGGAGGTAGTGCTCGAAAACCGCGTCGGCCACGTCCTCGCTTTCACCCGAGGCTCGGGCGTATTCGCGCCCGATATATCCCTGGAGCGCGGTGAATTCCTTTCCGTCCTTCACCATCTCGCTCGCGAGATCGGCCTTCGCGAGCGAGGCCGCGCGGGCGACGTGCGCCTCGATCCGCTCCCCTTCCACCCCCCACATCTCCCGGATGGACAGCGCGAGCGCTCCGACGCGCCGCGACTTGTCGGCGAGGCTTCCGAGACCCTCGAGCCACACGATCCCCGCGAGCTTCCCGGCCATGCTCTCGAACGGCTTCGCCGTGTCTTCCTCGTAGTAGAACACGGCGTCATCGAGGCGGGCCCGCAAAACGCGCTCGTACCCCCGCACGATTCCCGCGGCGTTCCTGCGCACGCCGTCGGCGAAAGCGACGAAGGACGGCAGCAGGGCTCCGTCGTCTCCGGCGATCGAGAAGTAGCGTTGGTGGCTCTTGAGCGCGGTGACGATCACCTCGCGGGGGAGTTTGAGAAACGAGGGATCGTACGATCCGGCGAGCGCGACGGGGCGCTCGAGCAGATTCGCGACGATCGACACGAGCTCGTCGTCCTCGACGAGGCGCCCCCCGGCCCGGGCGGCGAGGCGCTCGGCCCCGGTCCGGACGATCGCTCTCCGTTCGGCGGGGTCGAGGATGACGCCGTTGCGCTTCATGAGCGAGAAGTACCGCGCCGGCGACTCCACCGGCGTCGACGCCCTGAAGAGCGGCGAGAGCCTCGTGCGGCGGCCCGCCGCGAGGCCCGCGGCCCGCACCCGCAGGATGTCCGGTCCGTAGAGGCAGAGAATCCAGCGAATCGGCCTCGCGAAGACGGTTCCGACCGCCCCCCAGCGCATGATCTTGGGGCTCCGCAGCGAGGCGATCCACGCCGGCGCGATCTCCCGCAGGACCGCCGCGGACGGCCGTCCCTCGACGCGCTTCACGGCGGCGAGGTATTCGCCGCGCTCCGTCTCGACGCGCGAGAGGCTCTCGGGCGCCATTCCCTGCGACTTCGCGAATCCCTTCGCCGCCGCGGTGTAGCTTCCGTCGGGGGCGATCGCGGCCTTCACCGGAGGGCCGACGACCTTGCTTTCGAGAGTCGCCTGCCGCTCGGCGACGCCCCGCAGATGCACGACGAGACGCTTCGGCGTGCCGAGCACGGCGACGCCGTCGCGCTCGATACGACTCGCGTCGAGCGAGGAGCCGACCGCCGCGCCGAGCTGCGAGAGGAGGTCGTCGAGATACCCGCTCGGGAGGTTCTCGCATCCGATCTCGAGGAGAAAATCCCGTTTCACTTCCGCTCCTTTGCGGGGGAGTTCGCGCGCGCCATGAGTGGAAAACCGAGCAGCTCGCGCCCGGCGACGTACGCGCCGGCCGTCTGCCGCGCGAGATCGCGGATACGGGCGATGTAGCTCGTCCGCTCCGATACGCTCACCGCGCCCCGCGCGTCGAGGACGTTGAAGAGATGCGAGCACTTGACGACGCAATCGTACGCGGGGAGGATGAGTCCCTCCCCGAGAAGCCTGATCGTTTCGCGCTGGAACCGGTCGAACATGTCGAAGTAGAACGACGTGTCCGCCGCCTCGAAGTTGAACCGGCTCCATTGACGCTCCGCCTCGCGGCCGAGGTCTCCCCACGTCACGCCGCCCCCCCACTCGACCTCCATGATGTCGTCGACCCCTTGCAGGTACATGCAGATCCGCTCGAGACCGTACGTGATCTCCGCCGAGATCGGATCGAGCTCCATGCCTCCCGCCTGCTGGAAATAGGTGAACTGCGTGATCTCCATCCCGTCGAGCCAGACCTCCCAACCGAGCCCCGCGGCCCCGAGCGTCGGGGACTCCCAGTCGTCCTCGACGAGACGGATGTCGTGCGAGCGCGGATCGATGCCGAGCGCGGAGAGCGAGCCGGCATAGAGGGGAAGGATATCGGCGGGGGAGGGTTTCATGATCACCTGAAACTGGGTGAACTGCTGGACGCGGTTCGGGTTCTCGCCGTAACGGCCGTCCTTCGGACGCTTGGAAGGCTCGATGTACGCCGCCTTCCAGGGTTCGGGGCCGAGAACGCGGAGAAAGGTCGACGGATTCATCGTTCCGGCTCCGACCTCCGAGTTGTACGGCGTGAGAATGAGGCATCCCCGCGCGGCCCAGAACCGCTCGAGCGAGGCCACCACCTGCTGAAAGGTCACTGGCCGCTCACCCCCTTGCACAGACGCAACGCGTTCGGCAACCGGTATCCCTCGACGTGGTTCGCGAACAGACGGTGCAGGAGCTCCCCGACCTCCCGGCGCTCGTCTCTGCCGAGCGCTCCGCGCCGCGCCGCGGCGAATCCTTCTCTCGCTATCAGCGAGAGACCGGCCGCCGCGCCGGACGACAGGACGCCCCCAGCGGCTCCGAGGCACGCCGCGCAGCTCACGTGCCCGCTCGCCGGATCGACGGCGAACCTCTCGCCGGCGAGCTCCCTGCCGCAGATTCCGCATTCGCCGAGCGAGGGAAGCGAGCCGGCGAGCGCCAGCACGCCGATCTCGAGGGCGTAGAAGAGCGCCCACGGATCCTCCGCGGACGGCGCGAGCCGCATGAACTCCTCGATGAGGTCGAAGAGCCTCTCATCCGCGTCCCTCCCGACGACGGAGCGATCGATGATCTCGAGCCCCGCTTGGAAGATGCAGAGCCGCTCGAGATCGTCCGCCGGTCCCCCGCAGCTCTCCGCGGCGTCGCACTCCTTGAGAATCTGGAGCCCTCCGTCCGGCCGGAAATAAAACACCGTTTCGCAGACGCCCCCCGGGAAGAGGGCCCCGCGAAGCGGGCTCCGCTGGCGCCGCGCCCCCTTCGCCAGCAAGCGGAGCTTTCCGTGCGATCGCGTGAGGGCCACCACGATGACGCTCGACTCCCCGTACTCGTAGGTTCTCAGCACCACGGCGCGATCCTTCACGATATCCTTCATCGAGGAAGCGCTCCGTTCTCCGCCGTCCGGTGGGCGTCCGGCACGACGGCCCCGCCCGAGATGATCACCTTGAAGGCCTCCTGCACCGAGAGATCGGTCGGGAGCGCGTCCTCCGGCGGCACGATGACGAGAAATCCGCTCGTTGGGTTCGGCGAGGTCGGGATAAAGACGGCGAGCATGCTCTCGCCGGTTTCCTTCCGCGTCTTCAAACGCCAGTTCGCCGTGACGAAGCCGAGCATGTACATGTTGGGCCTCGGGTACTCGACGATCACGACGCGATCGAAAACGCTCCGCTCCTCCTTGAGAAACACCTCGCTGATCTGCTTGATGGCCAGATAAACGCCGCGCACCATCGGGATCCTCTCGAGCCCACCCTCGAGCCACCGGACGAGGGTGCGCCCGAATATGCCGCCGCCCAACACCCCGGCCGCGAGCACGATGACGACCACCCCGAGGAACCCCAGCCCCGGAATGTCGAGATACGGATGACGTGCGCTCAGGGGCTTCAGGATGCCGTCCACCCACACGAAAATGCGGTAGAGCACGTACACCGTCAGAACGGTCGGCAGTGTGATGAGCAGCCCCGTGAAAATTTTCCGCCTGAACCATTTCAGGAATCTTTGCCCGGCGCGGCGTCGTCCAGCCATATGATCACCTCGGCGATGCGTTGTCCCTCGAGCCGTCCCACCCGGAACCGCATCCCCTCGTACGCCACCTCTTCCCCCTCGTCCGGAACGCGGCCGATCAAGTTATAGATAAATCCGCCGAGCGTGTCAACGTCATCGGCCGGAAGCGAGATCCCGAGCAGCCCGTTGAGCCTTTCGATCGCGGCGCGCCCGGCCACCGCGTACTGCCGCGGGCCGATCTGGCGCGCCAGCGGCGGCTCGTGATCGTACTCGTCGAGGATCTCCCCGACGATCTCCTCGAGAATGTCCTCGAGGGTCACGATGCCGGAGGTTCCCCCGTATTCGTCGACGACGATCGCGATGTGATTCTTTTCGCGCTGAAACTCGCGCAGCAGCGCATCGATCTTCTTTCCCTCGGGGACGAAGTGAGCCTCGCGGACGATCCGGAGCCGTCCCAAGTGCACGTCCTCGTCCCCCGGCGGTATCTTGAGGAGATCCTTCACGTAGAGCATCCCGACGACCCGGTCGATCGCGCCGTCCGTGACCGGCACGCGCGAATGCCCGGCGCTCGAAACGCGGCGACGGGCCTCGGCGAGCGTCGTATGGACGTCGATGGCGAAGATGTCGATGCGCGGCACCATGACCTCGCGCACCTTCTTGACGCCGAACTCCTGTATGCTCCTGATGAGCGAGCTCCCCTTGTGCTCGATGAAACCCTCCGCGTGGGTGTCCCGCGGGGGGGAAAACAGGAAAAAGGGAGAGGCGATCTCCCGGGGAAGGTTGGGAAACGCGAGCCCGATGAGCCGCAGAAACAGCCCCGCCACGGGCCGGAACACGAGGTACACCGGCATGAGGGGCCAGGAGACGGCGGCGGCGACGCGCGCGGGGGACATCGTCGCGAAGCCGAATCCAGCGACGATCACGGCGATCACGGACACCACTATCGCCGCGACGGCGACGGCCGCGTGGAGCATGTTTCCCTCCGCGGCGATCCAGCCGTGCAGACTGACGGCCATGCAGGAGATGAGAAGTGCCTCGAGGCCGAGCAGCGTGAGGATGAGATGCAGCCGCCCGCGATGCATGATGAGCGCGAACGAAGCCCCGCGCATCCCCGCGGGAAAGGCTTCCTTTTCGTGAACGCGCGACAGCATCGCGAAGGCGGCGAACCCCGCGGAGACGATGAACTGGCACGCGTAGAGAACTCCGAGACTCACGATCATCCGATCGCCACTCCCCCCGCGCCGCCCCTCCGGCGGCGCTCAGGCAAAGAGCCTCTCGATCACGCGGGCGGAAAGACGGCCGCCGAGCAGCCGCCGCTCCGCCGATTCCATGCTCCGCTCCTCGGCGGCGGTGCCGTGCCGGCGCCCCCCGAGATGCAGGAGCCCGTGGACGACGAGCCGCACCGCGTACGCCCGGGGCGGGACGCCTCGCCTCCCCGCCCCCCGCTCGAGGGACGCCCAGCAGAGGCATATTTCGCCGAGCGGCGTCTCGCCGCGCGGACCCGGAGCGCCCGGATACGGAAAGGTGAGTATCTCGGCGGCTCCCCTTCGCCCCTTGTAGCGGCGATTGAGAGAGGCCATGCGGCGCTCGCCGACGAGCGCGACCGCCACCGCGCGTCCGCGAGGACGAAGCGGCGCCGCGAGCGCGCGCAGGGTTTCCCCGATCCGATCGATCTCGCTCCGCCCGCGGACTCGCCGGGAACCGTCGATCACGATCCTCATGAGGGCTCCCCTCCCTCGGACGCCGAGCCCTCCCCGCGCTGCCCCGGATAGGCGATGCGGGGATGGAACACGCTCGTGAGGAGCTGGATGAACTTCTCGCGGATCACGGCGATGTCGTTCAACGTCAGCCCGCTCTCGTCGAGCTCGCCGTCGGCGGTGCGCATCTCGATGATCTTCTGAACGATCGCCCGAATCTTCGGAACCGTCGGATCGCGGAGCGACCTCACCGCCGCCTCGCAGGAATCGGCGAGCATGATGAGGGCGGTTTCCTTGGAGCGAGGTCTCGGCCCGGGATAACGGAAATCGTCGGCGTTGACGCTGTCGTTCGAATCGTACTCGAGCGCCTTCTGGTAGAAATAGGCCATCACCGTGCGCCCGTGATGCTCGCGGATCGCCTCCACGATGATCCGGGGAAGCTTTTCGCTCCGCGCGAGCTCGACCCCTTCCTTCACGTGAGCGACGAGTATAATGGCGCTCATCCGCGGCGCGAGCTTTTCGTGCTTGTTCTCCCGCTCCCCCGTGTTCTCGAAGAAGTACTCCGGCTTCGAGAGCTTGCCGATGTCGTGGTAGTAGGCGCCGACCCGCGCCTCGAGCCCGTTCGCCCGGACTTCGCGGGCCACCGTCTCGACGAGATTGCCGACCATGAGCGAATGGTGGTACGTGCCCGGAGCCTCCATGATGAGCCGGCGCAGCAGCGGCCGGTTGAGGTCGCTCAGCTCCATGAGCGTGAAATTCGTCGTGAGATCGAACAGCGATTCGAAGACGGGCAGGAGAAACATGACCATGATGGTGCAGACGAGCGCGTTGGCGATTCCGAACGCCACATCCCGGGCGAACGCGGCGGGCGAGATCCCCTCGGCGACTCCGAATCCCGCGATGCCGATGACGTACGCGGCCGACACGGAGAAGAACACCGTGTAGAAGCTCCGCCGGTCGCGCAGGTGGGCTATGCTGATGATGCCCGCCGCGCCCGCCATGAGCGCCGTAAAAGCGTACCCCGCCGGAAGCGCCGTGTTGACCACGATGAGAAACGACGCGAAGAGGGTGAGCAGCACCGCGGCGTGCACGCCGAAGAGCGAGGTCGACAGAAGCGCCACGAAAGCCGTGGGAATGAGCCGCGCGTCGAGAGAGGGAAGCCGCATGACGATCGCCGTCAGGACGAGGTACAGGGCGATGATGATGAACGCGAGCGTCGCGCGGTCCCGCTCGGCGGCGAGCCGCGGTTCGAAGCGACGCAGGGCCAGCGCGAGCAGGGCGAGGAGCGAGGCTATCCGGAGCCCCTTGCCGAACACGAGCCAGAGCCGTCCCCCGATCGACGTGGCGAGCTCGCGCGCCATCCGCTTCTGCTCCATCGCCTGCAGGATGGCGACCTGGCGCGCCGCCACCCGGTCGTGCCTCGCCACGATCCGCGTGCCCCGCGAGACGGTGAACGAGCGGTCGACCGACCGCATCGCCTCGTCGCGGCGCTTCTTCGTCTCGGCCACGTCGAACACGAGGTTGGCCGTGAGGTTGGCGCGAAGGACGGAGTGAAAGAGGCGCGCCGCCTTCTCGTTCTGGGGAAAAATCTTGCGCCCCTCGGCCATGATGACGGTCTCGAGATCGTTCTGATCGACGAGCGAGGCCGCGGAAACGAGCGACTCGTCCTCCTCGGAGATCACGGTGATGCGATCGTAGGCGCGACGCCGGAGCGGGGCGCCGTCGTTTACGATCCCCCGCTGCAGGAGCGATTTCTGGAGCCGGGCGCTCTCCGTTTGCATCCGGGCGCGGATCGAGCCGTCGACGAGGAGCTCCACCGCCTCCCTCCGCATCTCGGGCGCGGCGGCCTTGATGCGCGATACCTTCTCGCGAACCGATTGATCGGACTCCGCGATCTCCCTGATCCGCTCGAAGAGCCCCTTGAGATCGTCGGGGAGATGTTTCGCGGCGCCTTCCTCGCGCACGAACACGGGCGGAATCTCGATGGCGGCCTTCGCCCGCCCGAGATCCACCTCGTGATCGGGAAGCGGCACGTCGAAGCCGAACGGGGCGACGATGTCGACGTCCGCCACGTCGCCCTCCGAGAACCGCACGCTCTTCTGCTTGTGCCCCGGGGGAAAGAGGACGAGCGAAAGGACGAGTATCGCCGCCAGGTAGACGAGCGGCAGGCGCCCGCGGCGAAACAGAGCGGCGGGATTGAAACGGCTGGACGAGGCGCCCGGGGACGCTTCGCCCCGCTCCCCGGCGCGCGCGAGGCGGCTAGTCATGGCTCCCGTCCGCCGGCGGCCCCCCACCCTCCACCGGGGCCGAAGCCGGAGAGCCGGCGGCGCCCGGGCGTTCGAAGCGCCCCGCGCGGGCGCTCCAGGCGCCGATGATGAGCTTCACGAGCCGGTGGCGAACGACGTCCTCTTCGCCGAAAGTCACGAACTCGATCCCCTCGACGCCGGCGAGGATTTCGCGCGCGGCCACGAGCCCCGAGCGCGACGGGTCGGCGAGATCGATCTGCGTGACGTCGCCGGTGACGATCGCCTTGGACCCTTCGCCGAGTCTCGTGAGAAACATCTTCATCTGGCCGACGCTGCAGTTCTGCGCCTCGTCGAGAATCGCGAACGCGTTCTCGAGCGTGCGTCCGCGCATGTACGCGAGCGGCGCTATCTCGACGGCGCCCGTTCCGATCATGCGCGCGATCCGGTCGGCTCCCAGCATGTCGCGGAGCGCGTCGAAGATCGGCCGCAGATAGGGCTCGATCTTCTCCTGCAAATCGCCCGGAAGGTACCCGAGGTTCTCTCCCGCTTCGACCACCGGCCGCGATATGAAGATGCGCTCGATGGCGCCGCTCTTGAGACCCGCGAGCGCCGAGGCGATGGCGAGGTAGGTCTTTCCCGTTCCGGCCGGTCCGATGGCGAAGACGATGTCGTGGGATGCTATGGCGTCGATGTAATCCTGCTGGTGGGCGCTTCTCGCGACGACTCCGCGCCGTCTCGCCGGGGAGTAGAAAACGCTCGCCGTCTCCTCCCGGGGCGCCGCCCTCCCGATCCTCCCGCCCCCGCCGATCGCGGTGAGGACGTCGCCCTCGGTCACCGGACGCCCACCGCCTGCGATCTCGATGAGCCTCTCGACGACGCGCGTGAGCTGCTCGACGCGGCGCGGGGAGCCCGTGATGACGATCTCGTCTCCGCGCAGAGCGATCCGCTCGTCGAAATGCTCCTCGATGAGGCGCAGGTTTCGGTCCCCCACCCCGAGGAGGCGCACCGGGTCGATCCCCGCGATCGATACGAGCCGCCGTTTGAAGTCGCGTTTCACGGCACCCCCGAAACACGAGAACTCCTGGCCCCTTCCGCGGAAGCCAAGAGTTCCCGTTCCGAGCCTCTCACGAGCTCCGTATCACTGCAGCGTATCCGGCCGCGGTATCACGAGCTCCTGGGCGGGGAAGATGAGATCGGGATCCCGTATCAGGTCCCGGTTCGCCTCGTAGATGAGGGGCCATTTGCTGTAATCGCCGTAAATCTCCCAATAGCCCGCGATCCTGCTGAGCCATTCGTCCTGCGCGACCGTGTATTGATACGGATGTTCGCGAGGAATGGTGAGCTCCCAGCCCGCGAGCACCCAGTCGGGATCCTCGATGAGCTGCTTGTTGCTGCGGTAGATGCGGGGCCACTTGAGGGGATCCTTGTAAATCTCCTCCTTCGACGCGAGCGTCCAGAGGCATTCGCCGTACTGGAGCTTCCACGTCGCCGGAAGCTTCTCGAGCTCCTGAAGCTGCTTGGAGAGCTCGTCGATCTCCGTCGCATAGGCGGTGTATTCGCGCTCGGCGTCGCGCACCTCGCGCGTCAGACGCTTGATTTTTTCCTTGTTGCCCTCGAGCTCGGCCTCCGCATTCTTCGACCGGTCTTGCAGCGCGTCGAACTCGGAGGAGAGCGCCTTGCAGTACGCCTCTCTATCGCTCTTCGAGAGCTTCCCGTACTCCGTATCCTCGTAATACTCGCCCTTCGTGATATCAACAGGTCTCGCCTTGTAGCCGCTGCAGCCCGTGATTGCGAGGAGCGCGGGAAGGACCCCGAACAACACGATGCTTCTCATACGCATATTCGCGACACTCCTTGCAGGCTATTCCCTGCCGCTCCCCTTCTTGAGATCGTCCACCTTCTTGCGCAATTCGGCCGGCTTTTCCTTGATCTGTTCGATGTCGCCCTTCTTGCCGGCGAGCTTCTTCTCGAGCTCGGCCACGTTTTTCGCCGTCTCCGCCGCTTCCTGTTCGTATGTCTCCGCGTCGAGCCGCGTCTCGTCGAGCGTCACGAGACTGGTCTGGCACGGCGGAGCCTCCCCGCATCCTCCGGAAAAGAGGGCGACGGCGAGGAGGAGGAACATACTGCATGCCCCCAAACCGCGCAATTTCATAACTCCCACTCCTTCTTACGGTTATACTTGACGATGTATAGTAACTACGTTAATAACGCTTCGACGCAAAGTCAAGGAAAAAGCCCGCCCCCTCCGCCGCCGGACCCGGCTACCCGCGGCGCCCCTCGTCCTTCTTGATCGCGATGTGTAGATCGTCGAGCAGCTCCGGTTCGACTTCGGACGGAGCGCCCTCCATGAGGGAGGCGGCGCTCGCCGTTTTCGGGAAGGCGATATAATCCCGTATCGACGAGCCTCCCCCCATGAGCATGGCGATGCGATCGACGCCGAGGGCGATTCCCCCGTGCGGCGGCGCGCCGTACTGGAACGCCTCGAGCAGAAACCCGAAGCGCTTGGCGGCCTCCTCGCGCGGAATGCCGATGATCTCGAAGAGCCGCTCCTGCAGCTCGCGGCGATGGATGCGGATGCTTCCCGATCCGAGCTCGGTGCCGTTGCAGACGAGATCGTACAGGTGGCCGCGAACGGAGCCGGGGTCGGCGTCGAGACGCGCGATATCCTCCTCGAGCGGCATCGAGAATACGTGGTGAGCGGGCTCCCATCCGCCCCCCTCCGCCCTCACAAAGAGGGGAAACCGGTTCACCCAGAGGAACCGCCGCTCCTCCGAACCGGAGACGAGGTGAGCCCTGCCGATATGGAGCCGCAGCTCCGCGAGCGACCTCGAAACGATCTCCGGGGTTCCCGAGACGAGCAGTATGAGCGCCGGGCCCCGGGCCGAGAAGACGCCGCGCAGGCTCGCGATCGAGCCTTCGTCGAGAAACTTCGCGATCGAGGAGCTCGTCCCCGACTCCTCGCATTTCACCCAGACGAGACCGCCGGCCCCCGCGCCCTTCGCGATCGTCTCGAGGTCGGCGATCTGGCGGCGCGAGAAAGACGCGCCCCGCTCGAAACTGATCCCCCTCACGACCCCTCCCCCCTCTATCGCCGACCGGAAAACGCCGAACGCGCTCCCGCGGAAGAGGTCGCTGCAGTCCCGTATCTCGAGGCCGAACCTGAGATCCGGCTTGTCGCTGCCGTAGAGGCTCATCGCCTCGCAGTAATCCATCCTCGGGAAGGGAAGGGTGAGCTTCACGCCGGCCGTCGCCTCCCAGATCACGGCCATGAGGCGCTCGACCACGTCGAACACGTCCTCCTCGGTGATGAAGCTCATCTCGATATCGATCTGCGTGTGCTCGGGCTGGCGATCGGCGCGGAGATCCTCGTCGCGCAGGCAGCGGGCGAGCTGAAAATATCGGTCGAATCCCGCGACCATGAGTATCTGTTTGTAGAGCTGCGGGCTCTGGGGAAGCGCGTAGAACTTGCCGGGCTGGAGCCTGCTCGGCACGAGGTAGTCGCGGGCTCCCTCGGGCGTGCGGCGCACGAGCATCGGCGTCTCGATCTCGAGAAACCCCTCGCTCGAGAGAAACCGGCGCACGCCGAGCGTGAGATCGTGGCGCATGGCGAGGTTGCGCTGCAGCGGCTCGCGCCGGAGGTCGAGGTAGCGGTAGCGCAGGCGCAGGTCCTCGTTCGCCTGAACGTCCGTCGTAACGGTGAAGGGCGGCACTTCGCTGCGGTTGAACACGGCGGCCTCCGCGGCGACGACCTCGATCTCGCCCGTCTTCATCCCCGCGTTAACCATCTCGGCCGGCCGCCCCCGCACGACGCCCTCGCAGGCGATGACGTCCTCCGCGCGAAGCGAGTGGAAGAGCTCGTGAAGCCCGGCCGCGCCCGACTCGACGACGAGCTGGACGACGCCCGTCCGATCCCAGAGATCGAGAAAGGTGAGCCCGCCAAGCTCGCGGACCCTCTTTACCCATCCGGCCAGCACGACGCGCGACCCGTCGTCGCGGGCGCACACCTCGCCGCACCGGTGCGTGCGCTTCCATCTGTCACTGTACCGTTCGAGACCCATGTCACATCCGTTCCCGGCGCACCGCCGCCTCGATGCGCCCGGCGCACTCGGCGGGGGTCAGCGTCTCCTGCAATCCCGTCGCGAGGTCCTTGAGCGCGACCGTTCCGGGCGCGAGCTCCTCGAGGCCTGCGATCACCGCGAAGCGGGCGCCCAGCGCGGAGGCGGCCCCGAGCTGCTTCTTGAACCCGCGGCCGGAAAGATCGACCACGGCCGACGCTCCCCGTGCGCGCAGGTCGCGCGCGAGGGAAAGCATCCCGGCCGCGAGCCCCTCGTCGACGACGATGCAGTACGCGTCCGTCGTCGAAGAGGGCCTGAACCCGGGGGCCGATTGCGGCAGTATCTCCAGCAGCCGCTCGAGGCCGGCGGAAAATCCCACGGCCGGCACGCTCGGCCCGCCGCAATCCTCGGCGAGGCCGTCGTAACGCCCTCCGCCGCAGAGGGCGTTCTGGGCGCCGAGGGCCGGGTGCAGGATCTCGAAGGCCGTTTTCGTATAGTAATCGAGCCCGCGCACGAGCAGCGGATCGAGAACGAAGGGGATCCCCATCTCGCGGAGCATCCGCTGGAGGGATTCGAAATGGCTGCGGCAGGAGCCGCACAGATGCGCCGTGATGAGCGGCAGCTTTTCCTTGACGGGCCCGCATTCCTTGCAATCGAAGATGCGGAGCGGATTCACGGCCGTGCGGCCCGCGCACGCCGCGCAGAGCTCCGAGACGCGGGATGCGAGAGCCTCGGAGAGAACCTTCCTGAACGCGGGGCGGCATTCCGGGCAGCCGACGCTGTTGAGCCTCACCTCGAGCGGCGGAAAACCGATCTCGCGATAGAGCCCGAGCGCCACGTCGATGATCTCGGCATCGATGGCGGGGCCGGGAGAGCCGATCGCCTCGGCGCCGATTTGGTGGAACTGGCGGTACCTGCCCGCCTGCGGCCTGTCATAGCGGAACATCGGACCGATATAATAGAAACGGCTGACGCCCCCCGCGCGCTGAAGACCGTTCTCGAGGTACGCGCGCATCACGGGAGCGGTGTTCTCGGGGCGGAGGGTGAGGCTGCGTCCCTTCTTGTCGGTGAAGGTGTACATCTCCTTGGTGACGATGTCGGTCGCTTCCCCCACCGTGCGCACGAAGAGCTCCGTCGCCTCGAAGACGGGCGTGCGGATCTCGCCGTAGCCGCAGCGCCCGAGGTACGCCGCGAGCGCGAGCTCGACCTTGCGCCAGAGCTCCATGCTCTCGCCGAAGAAGTCGTTCGTTCCGCGCGGTCTCGTGAATTTCATGATGCTCCGGCGCTCCGGCCATCCGTCCGCTCGAGACGCATGCCGACGAGAATCCCGGCGAGGAGCCCCGTGGCGTCGGCCGCGAAATCCAGCACGCTCATGTGCCGCCCGGGGATGAGCCCCTGATAGAGTTCGTCGAGGCCGGCGATGAGGAGCCCCGTCGCCAGCACGAGGAGAACGACCGGGGCCTCGCGCCGCTCGGCTCCTCCGAGGAGCCCGTGCCGGAACAAAACCGCGAGAACGAGGTACTCGCCGAAATGCGCGACCTTGTCGAATCCCGGCGGCAGTCCGACGGCATCGCTCGTCAGCGTCGGAATCGAGGAGACCCCGAAGATGAGGACCACCCACATGATGAGCGGCAGCCACCGCCGTATTCGCGTCCAGCGAGCCGTATTCGCCTCCCTGCCGTCGCTCGATGCGGACGGCAATTCATTGATCTAGGGGTCCCGGAGAAGCCGGTCAACCGCTTCCGCGCTGTCCCTGTCCATCCGGCCGCTCCCCCGCCTCCGGGTCGCGCCCATCGAGAGGGGGAACCGGCGCCCTCAGCGACTCGATGCGCCGGAGATCGGCTTCGCGCGTCTCGTAGAGCCCCGCGAAGCCCGCCGCGGCGAGCTCCCGCCGCAGCGAGCGCGGAGCTTGATCGTACGCCCTGCGGAGGGCGCGCGCGAAGCTTTTCATCTCCGGCGTGTACCGGTCCGAATCGCAGGCGACGACGAGCTCGGGGACCGCTTCGCCCTCGAGCAGGATGTCGATCTCGGCCTCGTTGACGACGCCCGCCGCCTCGAGGTTCGCCAGGCGCTCGAGCGACACTCCTCCGGCGTCGTAAACGCCGTGAATGACGGCGAGCACGGTCCTCTCGTCGCGCGGACGCTCGCCCGAAAAGGCGATCGCCCCTCCCGAAAGGTTCACGCCCGCGGTCTCGAGCGCTTGGTACGGAGCGAGAAAACCCGCCGCCGATCCCGGAGCCGAAAAGATGACGCGCGGAGACTCGGGGAGGGCGCCCGCGCCGCGGCGCACGACCACGGCGCTCCGCGAGTACCGGTGCGCCTCCCGCTCCGCGACGAGGAGGGGGCACACGAGCTCCCCCGCGGCGAGCCGCCGTGAAACGGCCATGGTCGGCACGAGGTAGAGATCGCACCGCTCGAGCGTCGCATCCGGGGCGAGGTAGCGCCATCGAATGTCCCCGCGCCCTTTCTCACGGCAGTAGTCCGCGAGCGATTCGAGGGCCGCGTGCGAGCGGGTCGAATCGAAGGCGGAGACGCCGATCACGACCCGCAGGTGCGCGAGATCGGTCGAGCGGACGAAGAGGGCCCCCGCGGCGATCGCCACGATCGCCGCGAAAACGATTGCCGACGCCCACCGGTTGAGATAATCCGAAACGAGGCTGTACCGCTGTTCGCGCTTGCCGTTCGACGCCGCACGTTCGCCGATCATGATCCTACCGTTTCGCCGATACCGTAACGTCGAAGGATTTCACCGACAGCCGGAAGCTGTCGATGCCGACGGGCAGAATAACCTCGGGCTCGATGACGAGCGCCCCGCGGCTCCCGGCGGGTATGCTGAGGATAATCGACACCTCTTCCGCGGTGAGGCTCGCGATGAGGTCCTCGGGGCCCTCGACGGTGAGATCCGCGCTCGCCGGCGCGCAGACGGCCTCGTACCCCTCCTCGATCTGGAGGAGCGTCGGCGCGATCCCCTCGATGACGCGCTCCGCGCGGCGGGCGATGGCGAGCTCGACGATCACCGAGCGGGGCTCGATCTCGATCCCCCGGGGGCGGACGATCGGCGTCTCGAGCGACACCTTCCCGCGACGATTCGTGACGTCGATCGTCTCCGTGAGAACCTCGGTCAGCGACCGCATGGCGTTCGCCGGTCCGCGCGCTATGACGCGGTCGGGGGTAATGGACGGCTGGCCGACGAGGATGAGCCCGGGGGGAAGCGTTCCGCGGAAAACGGCGCGCACGGGAATCGGCCCGCTCACACGCCGTTCGAGCTCGATCGAGAGAATTCGGGGCGAGTTGATCGAAACTTCGTCGGACGCGATCCCTTCGGGGAGCGTGATCATCCCCTTCGAGAGCGGCACCGTGAGATGCGGCCCCTGCGTCCCCGCGAGATCGACCGTGAGACGCGCGTTGCCGAAGAGGCGGACCTTGAGGAGGTCGCTCCGCGCGCCCCGCATCGTGACCTCGATACTCCGGGGAATATCGTTGACGACGGTGAGGCTCTCGGGAATGTTGACGATCTCGAGGGGTATTTTCACCGTCTCCTTTCCCTCCATCTGAGCGGTCACGTAGAACCAGAGCAGCACGGCGAAGACGATCGAGACGATCTTGAGCCCGATGTTCGCCGTCACCGCGCGCGTTACGCTATCCCATCTCATGGGCCGACCTCACTCCGTCGCGGCGGAATCCGCCGCCGGCGGGTGTTTTTCGAGGAAAACCGCTATGCCGTCGGCGAGCGACCGCGCGAGCCAGCGCAGATAGCCGTCCTTGGAGACGGCCGCCGCTTCCCGGCGATTCGACAGATACCCTCCCTCGACCAGTATCGACGGCATCGAAATGCCCCGCAGGACGATGAAGTTCTTTTGCTTCACCGTGCGGAACGGAATCGGCGGATCCTTCTGCAGCACGCGGGCGACCTCCTCCGCGAGGAGCGCGCTCTGCTGCATCGCGTTCGTGCGCGTCACGTCGAAGAGAATCGATTCGAGGTCGCCGTTCACGACGGCCCCCTGCTCCTGCACCTCCTGCATGAGGTGCTCCCGCTCGGCCACGGCCTCCGCGTTCTCGTCCACGATCCCCTCGGGGGAGATCATGTAGAGCTCGATGCCGCTGAGCTTGGCGTCGCGGGCGCCGTTGAAATGAAGACTCACGAAGACGTCCGCCCCGTGCTCGCGGGCCTTGAGGATGCGCCGGTACCAGAGGATGTCGTAGTCGCCGTCGCGAACGAGCACCCCCGTGAATCCATGGCGCCGCTCGATCTCCTCCTTGAGCATCCGCGCGAGCTTCAGGTTGAGCGTCTTCTCCCGGACACCGTGGTGGACCGCTCCCGGCTGGTCCCCCCCGTGCCCCGCGTCGATGGCGATCACGAACCCGGGGCTTTCCGCGACCCGCTTCCTCTCGGCCGCCCGCCGCTCGATCTCGGCGTCGCTCACGACCCGCGCGAGATCGACGACGATCCGGTGCGGTTTGCCGTCGGCGGCCTTGAGGGGAAAATGCTCGAACGCGGTCGCGCGCGGCACGTCCAGCACGACCTGAACTCCCGTCTTGAGGCGATTGACCCGGATGCGCTCGATGACGCCGTCCCCCACCGCCGCCCCTCCGACTCCCTTCGCCGCCACGCAGGAGGGCAACTCTATCACGATTCTCTGCGGCCCGGCCACGGAGCGGATGGTATAGCGGGCGGTAGCGCTCATATCGAGCACCACCCTCGTATGGTCGGGCGAGGTGTAAAATCGAACGTCCCGCACCGTAATCGGAGCGGAGCGGGCCTCGGGAACCGCGACGGACACGAGCCATACGAACGCGGCGGCCGCCGCGACGCGACGATCGATCATGCGACTCCTCTCGGGCGCCCGCCCGGATCCCGCGGCGGGGCCGCGACGGGGCGCCGGGCGGAGTCTAGCGGGGGAAGGCGGGCGCTGACAATACAATTTACCGGGTGTATCGGGGAAAGCGACGCGGATCAATCGTAGCAGACGCCTTCGGGCATCACGTACTGAAGGGGATCGCGATGCACGCCACGGTGGAGCACCTCGTAATGGAGATGGCTCCCAGTCGAGTGGCCCGTGTTGCCCACGAGACCGATGACCTCTCCTCGCTTCACCTTCTGGCCGCGTGCGACGAGGACCTTTGAGAGATGCGCGTAACGGGTCTTGAAGCCGTTTTCGTGACTGATTTCGATCATGAGTCCGTAGCCGCCGTTGCGGCCGGCCTGTCTCACGGCGCCGTCCGCGGTCGCCGTGACCGGCGTGCCCGTGCGGGCGCGATAATCGATGCCGGGATGATGGACGCTCTCGCCGCGGAACGGATCGATCCGGCGTCCGTAGCGGCTCGACAGGAACCCGCCCCTCATCGGACGGACGGAGGGCGTGCTCAGCCGCACGTCACGCTCGCTCTCGAGAATCGAGATGATCTCGCGGTAGCTCTCGAGCTGCAGCTCCGTCTGGCGGAGGAGCCGGTCGAGGCTGGAGTCGATGTCGCCGAATAGGCTGTCGGGGTACGCCGTTTCGAGACGCGCGAGGTCCGGTTCGGGGCCGCCCACGCCGGCCTGCCATACCTCCCCGGGAACCGGATCGACGCTCGCGATGAGGCTGGCGCGATTGTGCAGCTCGAAGCCGACGTCCATTCGTCCCTCGATCAGCGCAACCTCCTCGCGGAAACGAGCGAGCTCGGTCCTCAACCGCTCGTTTTCGCCGCGCAGATTATCCACAGTCGCTGTGCGGACGATCTCCCCGGAACGGACGGCGACGAGCACGATCGCCGCGACGACGATGCCGGCGAGCCCCGCAACGGCGGCGATCGCGTGCGACCGCCTCACGTGCACGGCCCGAACGCCGGTATTGTCTCCGCGCTCGTAGAAAAAGCGAATATAGCGATTCATCGGCTTCATGCCCCGAATCCGCTCCTTCAGGCCCCGATTGTCTTGAACGGCTTTGCTCTGCTACCTAAGGTAGTTTCGCCGTCGAGGCCGTGTCAAGCGAATATTCCCCCCCGGGGGCATGAGATGCAAGGCACGTACCGGACGACCCCGGGAAGGGCCCAAAAACGCAAAAAGGGCGGTGAAATCGCCGTTTCACCGCCCTCGCTACTGCTTTTTTGCCGTTTCGGGTCAGTCCTGCACGTACCCCTTCAGGTACTTGCTCCGCGAGTTGTGCCGAAGCCGCAGGATCGCCTTTTCCTTGATCTGGCGGATGCGCTCCCGCGTGAGGTTCATCCGCTTGCCGATCTCTTCGAGCGTGAGCGGCTCCTCCCCCTCGAGACCGAAGTAGAGGTTGAGAATCGCGCGCTCGCGATCGGTCAGGGTGTCGAGCGCCTTCTGCATATCGTCGCTCAGGGCGTTCACGTACGTTTGCTCGTCGGGAGCCTCGAGGTTGTCGTCCGCGAGGTAGTCGACGAGCGAGTTCTCCTCCTGGTCGTTTCCGAAGGAGGCGTCGAGCGACAGATGGCTGTTCGCGATCTGCATCGTATCCCGCACTTCGTCGTGCGGGAGCTTCAGCCGCTTGGCGATCTCGTCGACCTCGGGACTGCGCCCGAGCTCCTGATCGAGCTGCCGGGCTGCCTTCCCGATGCGGTACAGCGTGCCGGCTCGATTGAGCGGCAGCCTTACGATGCGCGACTGCTCGGCGAGCGCCTGCAACATCGCCTGACGGATCCACCACACGGCGTAGGAGATGAACTTGTATCCGCGCTTCTCGTCGAAGCGGTACGCCGCCTTGATGAGCCCCAGATTCCCCTCGTTGACGAGATCGGCCAACGAGAGCCCCTGATTCACGTACTGCTTCGCGATCGATACCACGAAACGGAGATTGGCCTTCACGAGATCGTGAAGCGCATGCTCGTCCCCCTTGCGAATCCGCTTCGCAAGCTCCTTCTCCTGCTCGCGCTTGAGCAGGGGGGTGTTGTTGATCTCTTTGAGGTAGAGGTCGAGGCTTCTCTCCCCCGCGTATTCGCTTCTCCTGGGATCCGGGTTCATTTCTTCTTTTTCCCTCAGTTCATCCTCGTCCATGATTTCCCGCCTTCGATTCCCACACGACTCCAGCGCCTTGTTAGAGCACTCGCCAGGTTATACACCTGACGCCCGAAAAAGTTGTTGTTTCGGTGGGGTTCTAAGTGCAGGTATCGTTGGCGAACGACTTAGCTTCCTGGCACCACTTTGGGTCCCTACACCAATCCGTTAAGAATTGTATCCGAAAATCGCCATTTGTGTCAAGAATAATTACCAAAAAAATGGCGCTTCGTAATATATTGATACAGAGATGGTTAAGCGGCGCGGGGCAATCGACCTCGGGCGGGAGCTTTTATGAAGGATGCGGCGTATTTTCTCTCGGATGCCCATTTCAAATTCGACGCGGCGGCGCCCCGCGAGCGCCTGAAGCGGGATCTCTTCATCCGGTTCCTCTCCGGAATCCGCGGCGCGGAGCGGCTCTACCTTCTCGGGGATATCTTCGATTTCTGGTTCGAATCGCGACGCTACGTGCCTCCCTTCTATGACGACGTTCTCGGCGCGCTCCGCTCGCTCGGCGCCGAAGGCACGGCGATCCATATCGCCGGAGGAAACCACGATTGGTGGCTCGGCCGCCATATCACCGATACGCTCGGCTTCTCGGTGCTGCCCCCGCTCGCCACCCATGAGATTCAGGGACGCCGCGTCACCATGTCCCACGGCGACTCGCTGCTTCCGGGGGACGTCGCGTACAAAGCTCTCAAGGCCGTGATCCGCAGCCGCGCCGTCGTCGCCGCCGCGCGCGAGATGCCCCCGGGCCTCCTCTATGGTTTCGCGCGGCGATTCTCGAAGGCGAGCAAGGGAATCACCTCGCAGCGCACCGAGCGCTCGGCGCGCGCCCTCGTCGCGATGGCCCCCGGATCCTTCTTTGAATGGGGGAACGACGTCTTCGTGATGGGCCACATACACTACCCGTGCCTCGAGCGCTTCGGCGGCCGCACGTTCGCCATCGTCGGCGACTGGGAACGCCATTTTTCGTATCTGGCGCTCGAGAGGGGAGAGCTCTCCCTGCGGTTTTACGGCGCCGGAGAGGCGACGCGGATCGAGAACCGGTGACTGTCGCCGAGATCGAAATCGAGCGGCAGGTAGGCATAATCGAAGGCGAGGCTCCGGTACTTGACCCCCGCCCCCAGCGTGAACCCCTGCGAATAGTAGTTGGCCTTGTATCCCGTGCGGACGGAGAGATACGATCCGTAGTTGTATTCGACCCCGAGGTGGAGCTTCGCGTCTCCGTCGTTCGGAAAGAGGGCGTCCGCCGCGACGATCGCCTCTCCGCGAAGCCATGGGGCCTCGTAACGGTACGCCGCTCCCCCCCGCAGCAGGAAGGGCGGATAAAACTTCTCCTCGACGAACTTCGCCTGCGGGCCGAGGTTCAGCATCGACGCCGCGAGCGTCAGTCCCTCGATGGCGCTCTTGTGGACCACGCCGGCGTCGAAGGCCCAGCTCGTGGCCGATTCGAAATCGATCTTTTCGTAAATGACCTTGACGGAGACTCCCGCGGAGAGGTTCGGCAGAACGTCCATCGCGTACCCCCCCGCGACCGAGAGATCGTAGGGAGCGAACGTGCCGTCCGGAACGAGCGACGGATAATCGCCGTAGCGATCCATCTCGCCGTAGTAGAGCCCCGTGAAGCTGAGACCCGCCGTGCCGCCGAACATCTCGTTCAGCACCGTGATCTGCTCGAAACGGATGTCCTGAGCCCACTCGGTGTGCGACACGTTGATCTCGACGCCCTCGACCGCGGCCATGCCCCCGGGGTTGTAGTAGATGCTCGTCGCGTCGTCGGCGACGGCCGTGAAGGCCTCCCCCATCCCGCCGGCGCGGGCGCCGTTGCCGAGGCGGAGAAAGAGAAAACCGCTCGTGCCGGCCTCCGCCGCGAAAAGACCCGAGAGCGGCATCGCGATAGCGATCGCCGCACCGATCATCCGAATGAATGTGCGCGCCATGGCTCCTCCAGAAATGGTACGTTTCTTTCCCTATATTAGCGCCGCGCGGGTCCGCGGTCAATGCCCCGCTCGTCCTGGGCGCCGCACGGCCGCTATCGCGTGACGGCGAACTTCCTCGCGCCCTTCCAGCTCCATCCGTCGTCGCCAACGACCTCGACGCGGCAGACATAGACTCCGCCCGCGAGCTCCCCGGCCGAAAAGCCCGCCTCGAACGGCACGGCGCTTCCCGACGGCCAGTCGTGACGTGCGTCGCGGGAGGCGACCTTCTCCCCCTCGAGATCGAATATCGTCACCGCGACGCGGGAGGGCTCGGATATGAGCAGCCGCACGGTGAAAGACGCGCCCCTCACGGGATTCGGATAGACGATGAAGGACGCGGGATCCACCGCGAGCCCGGACTCGTTTCCTCCCGCGGAGGCGGTCTGCCGGCCGCTCCCCCGTGAATCGTGACGGTAGCACGGCCAGAGCTGAAGATCCGACAGGGACGTTCCCAGCTCGTACCGCCGGATCGACGTGACGGCGCCCGACGAGATCTCCCCGGCCGGAGCGACGCAGGCGCAATCGACGATATAAACATCGCCGGCCTCGCTTTCGAGCAGCGCGAGCGAGCCCCCGGCCGCTCCCTCGCCGGGAAGAGGCCAGCCCGGCATTTCGCGGCCCGCGAACTCCAGAGCGTGGATATCGCCCCCGACGCGGAACAGAATCTCGACGCGGCCGTCGCCCGTTATGTCTCCGGCGACCGGGGGAACCACCGGCACCGGCCGGTACGCCTCGGCGACGCCCGCGTCGATCGCGCGCGGCCATCCGGAGACCGGAACGCCGAACCCGGAGAATAGGTACAGGCACGCTTCGTCGCGCAGCGCCGTCTCGAGCGTCCCGTCGCCGTCCACGTCGGTGAGGATCGGCGATGAGGGCGAGCCTCCTCGAAGGGCCGCCCGGTGCGTCGCGCCGGAATATTCGCAGTAGCAGAGGCCCCATCCGGGGATCGCAGCCGCCACTTCATCGGAGCCGTCGCCGTCGATATCTCCCGTCGCGATCGAGAGAAGGCCCGGAGGCGCTGCGGCGGTGATCTGTGTCAGGGTACGCATATCGCCGGTCCCGGCCGGACCCGAGAACTGCAGGAAATGGAAGCGGATGAATGCTCCCCCGGATGCGGCGAAGCACATCCCCTCGAGCGCGACGCCGGCGGAGGGTTCCTCCATGACGGCGAATGCCGGAACGGAGGCGAGTCTTCCCCCGGCGATCGGCAGCTCGATCCCGTCGATCCCCCGCTCGACCCACCCGGCTCCGGGCCACGTGCCCCCGCAGCCGAGCACGCAGAGATACGTGCTGTCGGCGCTCGAGCTGAGCGCGATGAGCAAGGGCCCCGGCATGCCGTCGACGCCGTCGGCGATCATGAGGGCGGCCCTCTCCTGCCCCCGGAGCTGGATCGTCATGGGGGTCGCGTCGTCGTCGATCTCGACCGGAGCGCCCGACCAATCATAGGCCCGCAGCACGCCACCGCGCGAGACGACGAATATCGCCGGATCGAGGGAAGCTCCCCAGAGGCCGGCGACCGGCGAGGCGATCCATTCCGCGCCGGGCTCTCGAACGATCTCCTCCGCCCCCCCGCTCCAGCCCTCCGCGCCCGCCTCGGCGAGCCACAGCGTTCCCGAATCGGCGGCGATGAGCATCCGGTCGCCCGTCCCGCCGTCGACCGGCGCGGCGATCGGGGTCGCGGCGCCGAGCCCCGCGGCAAACTCGCCTCTCGTATAATCGATCTCGAGCGCGAACCGCACTGAGAGCGTCATGTAATGGCCGGCCCCGGATATCGCGGATATTTCGATCCCGCTCGGAGCGCCGCCGTTCGTATGGCTCGAGGGATCCGTATCGGCGGCGAAACGATCGTTGTTGCCGGCCCGGTACGAGTCGAGGAAGCTCCCGAACGAGAATTCCCCGCCGGGGCGGTCGAGATCCTGTATGCCGTCGGCCTCCTCGAGATCGACTCCCTTGAAACGCGGATCGTCGTTCGGGAAGCCGCCCGCTTCGAGGGCCGTCCGGATCGCCGTCTCGTCGACGTGCCAGATGAGGAGGCCGCTTCCCGTGACGACGCTGTCCGGCGCCGGGCGCGGGTTGGACGAGGCCGTTATGAAGAAATCGAACTCGGCGCCGCGGAGCGTGTCTCCGCTCTCCGGTATGCCGTTGAAGTTGCTGTCGATGAAATCGAAATCGCCGCTGAAATCCGCGTCATGGACCCTGTTCTCGACGAGGTAGTACTCCGAGGAGTTGACGACGATCTTGACGAGCCCCGTATCGGCGGGGATCGCCGTGCTCACATCCGCGAGACGGAGCGCCGCGTCCCCCGAGACGACGAGCGGCGCGGCCCAGCCCATGAGGCACCGGTTGAACGCCGAGGGGAACGCCGGAACGAATCCGAGCGCGTTGTAGATTCCGTAACCCATGAGATCGAAATTGCCGCACCCCTGCGAATCGGGATAGTCCCCGGGAGTCGTATCGAAGAGCGGCACCATCCCGAGGCGCAATCCGACCTGGTAGGCGTAGATGCCGAGCGAGCCGAAGGTATAGCCGTCTTGCGAGCTCTGCTCCGGCCAGACCATCAGATTGTCGAGGAAGAGCGTGTCGCCGGGAGCGCCGTCGTTCGTGGGAATTCCCGGAAGGCCGAGGGTGTCGGGGAGCGCTTGCGCCATCTCCTCCGGGTTGACGAACCCCGAATAGAGCTGGTACCGCGAGTCGCCGTTGAAATCGGTCTCCCGCCCGGCGCCGGCATGAATCACGGCGACGGCGTCGTAGCGGCCGAAATCGACGGAATCGTCGCGAACCCGGACGACCTCCTTGAGAATCTCCGCCATGCGCTCTTTCCAGAGATTTTCTTCGCCGTAGTACGCCTCCGGCTCGCCCAGCGCGACGATCCCGGGCATGAGCTCCCATCGAAGGTCGAAGATTCCGAGCGAGGCCCCTTCGAAATACTCGGCGAGGTGCCGCAGCTCGTTCGCGAAATAGATCGAGTCGAAAACCGACTCGAACTCCCGGTCGGCGAACGAGACGCGGAAGACGCAGACGCGGAGCGATTCGGCCCGCGCGCCGCCCCCCGCGAGAAGCGTGCTCACCGCCTCGAGCTGATACGGTCCGAGGGAGCCGCCGCGCGGCGCGGCAGGGATCGATGTTTCGGCCGTGACGCCGCGCGAGGCGCCCGCAACGAGAAGCGCGCAGAGAAGCGGCGCCGCGATACGATGGATTGGTTTCATAGGGCGATTATTCTACTCGGCCGGGGAGAGATGCGCAAGGGCCATAAATAATCCGGGGAGAACGAAGTTCTCGTGCCGCCCCTGTACGACATTTGACTTCTTCGTTCTCCCCTTCGGCCGACCTTCGCGGGTAACACGAACCGTGTTCAGCGTTTGCCAGCGCTCTACTCGGTGGTTCGTTGTGCGGACTCATCGTCCCGTGTCCATGCTACCCTCTCAACGATGGGGGGAATCGCTGACCTCTCGGCCAAGCTCGTTGTGCTCGCTGTCGGGCCGGGCATCGCGGTCCTCGACGATGACGAAACATCTATCTCCGTACCGCTGCCCGGCGCGGCCGGAGCGAGGTCGCGGTTTTCGGGGTCGATCTGATACGCCCACAGGAAGGTGACGTAGTCCCCGTTGACCGCCGTGACATACAGCTTCGCGTAATGGTAACCGTCCGTCTCGAGGAGCCGCACGATGTAGCAGTGATCGACGATCGCCTCGACCGTGCGGGAGGGGGACCAGCCATCGAGCGGAGCGTAGTTGATCACATCGAAGTCGGTGACGTATCCGTAATCCTGCAGCTCCACGTTGGCCCGCCACGCCTCGATGATGGCGATCTCCGGCGTGCCGAAGAAGAAGATATCCGTCGTCGAAAGGTTGTACCGCTGCGGGGCGTTGCTGAGGCTCGAGAGATCGTATCCGGCGGTCTCCGGAAAAGTCTCATAATCATCGAGAGCGAGTATGCCCTCCGGGCGCGGCGTCGCGGTGACCTCTTCGTAGCTGAGCTCGCTCTCGAGCCCGCCGGTGTCGAACGCCGTCACCGCGTAGTAGTACTGCTCTCCATTCGGCCTGATATCCTCGAAGCAGAACTCGATCTCGGTCGATTCCTCGACCAGCACGGTGCCGATATGGACGTATTCGCCGTAGAAATCCACGCCGCGGTAAACGTCGTAACCTTCGACATCGTCCTCGTAGTTCGCGAGCCAGCAGATGAGCGCCGATCCGTCGAGATTCACGGAGTAGACGTTGCGGGGCGCGGAAGGAGGGCAATCGGCCGGAACGGGCACGATCACGCGCTCCTTCTCACCGCAGGAGATGAGAAGAAGCGTCAGCACCGTTATGATCGCCGTCAATCTGTTCATTTCATCGCTCCTCCGCGCTCGTATATCGCAATCGATGTGCCATGTGTCGAAGAAGAGGCGAAAACGGCCGCCGAGGGCAGCTCCGCGGCAGCCAACGGGAGTGATTTGAACGAATTGCGGCGTGTGAAATTTATTCGCCGAGGCCGCGGAGACGGCGCCGTGCCTCCGGCGATGACCCGTATCCTGTCGTCGGAACTCTACAGAGATGTCCTCATCGATGGACAGAACCGATTATGGGGAACGACGAATCTCGCGGGGGGCGAAAAAGAATAGTCAGAGGCATAAGGTGTGAGCACCGGAGGGGATGTCCATACTCACGTTCCTTAGGATCTCGCCAATCCAAAAGTTACTTATGCCCCTGACGGAGACGATGCTATGAGAGAAGGGATTTGAGAGTCAAGCAAATTTTCGCGGCGCCCGAGAGGTACCGCCTGGCGCCGAGCGCCTAAAAATCAAGCGGAGAGAAACCTCCCGCTTCTTGTCCTAGAGACCCCACCTTTTCCCCTTCTAGCTCCAGGAGAACCTAGCTTGACAAGAAGCCTTTGATCTCTCTCCGCTTTGCCGATCCCCTTCGCCAACCGATACCTGAACAGGTGAATAGGCATGGGGCGTACCAAATGCGTCCAGAAGGTCAAATTGCGCGTGAAATTTAACTTATTATATTACAACAAGATGCGGCGCACCTCGCCGGGGCGCCCGCGACCCGGACCACGCCATTTCGCCGCGTGGAGCAAGAAGCTTGATATTTTTGGGATCGTCCCCGTATCCCATTATTTATAATGCCGTTAACCTATCAAGCATCTTTATAGCGTTTGTATACCACTTGAATAAATCGTACTGGCGGACCACGGGGGGGATTTGAACGCTATCAGTAACCGTCCGCGATCCTGAGGTCGCGGATCTTCTTGAGGAGAGTCGGGTAGCTGATGCCGAGCTCGCCGGAGGCGACGCTGCGGTTCCAGCCGTTGCGGATGAGACACTCGGATATCACGCGCTTCTCGAGGTCCTTCACGCGGTCGGGCAGCGAAAGGCGATGCCGCTGCATCGTCGAATGCTCGCCCTCGTCGAAATCGATCGCCTCGGCCGTGATGATCCCCTCATCGTCGGTGATGATCACGGAGCGTTTCACGATTTTTTCGAGCTCGCGAACGTTCCCCGGCCACTCGTAAGCGGCCAGCAGGGCCAGCGCATCCTCCGCGAAACCGCGCACGTGCTTCTGCATCCGGTCGCCGAAGACCTTGAGGTAATACTCCGCGAGCAGGTGGATATCCTCGATCCGCTCCCGCAGCGGCGGAATCGTGATCGGAAAATCGTTGATCCGGTAATAGAGATCCTCGAGCATCGCGCCGTCCTTGACCATCGTCATGAGATCGCACTTCGACGCGAAAACGAGCCGGACGTTCACGGGGAGCATATCGTTTCCCCCCACGGGACGCACCTTCATGGTATCGAGAAACTGCAGCAACTTGCCCTGGAACACGACCGACGTCTTGGAGATCTCGTCGAGGAACACCGTGCCCCCGTCCGCTTCCGCGATCAGGCCCTTTTTGTCGCAGATGGCGCCGGTGAAGGAGCCCTTCACGTGGCCGAAAAGCTCGCTCTCGAGAATCGTCTCGGGGAGCGCCGCGCAGTTCACGTGGACGAATTTGCGCTCGCGCCGCGGGCTCATCGCATGGATGGCCTGGGCGACGAGCCCCTTCCCCGTTCCGGTCTCGCCCATGAGCAGCACCGTCACGTCGGATTGCGCGACCTTCCCCGCGAGGTTGAGCACGCGGAGCATCCTGTCGTTGCGCGTTATGACGTGGCGGAAATCGCCGATCCTCTTCCCCGGCTCATCCTTCGCCGCGGGAGACTGCACCGCGCTCCCCTGAACGAGGAAATCGATGAACGAGGCGTACGAGGCGACGACGTCCGGAACCTGACCGATGCGCGGAGGCAGGCTGCCGTCGGCGTCCGACTGGAAGAACAGAAGCCCGAACGGCTCGCGGTCGCGGCAGAGCGGGTGGACATAGATCGGCCCGCCGCTGCCCGGAAGCTCGTCGCGGATCGCGGCCGTGCGCCGGTCGCGGAGCACGTCCGTGAGGAGCGCGCTGGAGGCGCAATCGGCGTCATCCCTGTCGAGGAACCATTCGGTGATCCGGCGGGCGGACTGCTCCGGAACGTCCCGTCTGGCGAGCACCGTCACCTTGCGGCCGCCGGCGCCGCCCGCGAAGAGCGCGACGAAGCCGTACCGGAAGGTGATCTTTCCCATGAGATCGCCGAGGAGATAGTCGAGCACCGTGATGAGGTGCGGATGTTTGGCGAGCATGCCGGACGTCTCAGCGGAGATCCCGGCCCCCGCCGCGGGCGAAGAGAGGTCTCCGGCGACCTCTTCCTCGATGCTCCGGCGCATCCTCCGCGCGCGGCGCAGCAGGTTGCGGTCGCGCAGGTCCTCCGCGATGCGCTGCGCCTCGTAGAGGTGCAGGAGGCATTCGTCCCGGTTCTTCATCTCGCGCTCGACGCGCGCCATGAGGAGATGGCTCTCCACGAGATCGCGGAACTCGTCCGTCCTCTCGAAATAGTCGAGCGTTCCGAGAACGAGCTTGCGGGCGCGATGGAACGAGTCCGTTCCGGCCTTCGTGACGAGGTGCTCGGCGAAGAGCAGGGCCGTCCGGTGCTCCTCGTACAGATTGTTCGAGTCGTGGAAGATCCTCATGCCGTCGGCGATGCGACGCTCCGATTCGTCGGAGTTGCCGAGCATCGCGTGGGCGAGAGCGACGGTCCTCTGGATATAGCCGATCTCGTGCGCTTCCCCGCACTTGCGGGCTACCTCGAGCGCGCGGGTGCCGACCGCGACCGCTTCCTCCGCCTTGCGCTGCCTGAGGAAGATCTCCGTCTCGCGCCGGAGCACCTCCGCGACGATGTCCCCCTCGGCGGATATCTTCTTTCCGCGCGCGAGCGCGGTCGAGTAGTTCTGAAGCGCTCCATCGAGGTCGCCTCTCGCCGCCATGAGATCGCCGAGATACTCGTCGGCGAGCGCTATCTCCCGCCCGAACCCGCGCCGCTCGGCGAGAACGCGCGCCTCGAGCAAATGCTTCTCGGACGCCGCGAACTCTCCGGTCCTCGCCTGGGTGACGCCGAGCTCGAGCGTGCTCCGCACGTAGAGAAGCTCGTTCCCCGCGAGATGACTCATCTTTCGCGCGCTCGCGAAAGCGCTCTCCGCGCTCGCGAAGTCCCGCGACTTGAGGTGCGTGATGCCGAGGTTGAGCGTCACGCGCGCCCGGTGCTGGCCGAGACCCATCTTCTCGCACAGCTCGAGCGCGCGGCCGAAGAAATGGATCGATCTCTGGAAACGGCACGCATCCTTGTGGAAAATTCCGAGGTTGTTGAGCACGTGGGCCTCGCCCACGAGATCCTCGATCCGCCGGTATGAGGCGAGCGCGTCGAGAAAATATTGCTCGGCCTCGTCGCGCTTCCCGAGCCGGTGATGGCAAACCGCCAGCAACACCTGCACCCGGCCGACCTCGCGATGCTCGTCGGAGGTGCGGAGCAGGCGGTACGCCGTGAACGCCTCCTGAAGCGCCTTGTCGACCGCGCCCCGCTCGCGGAGAATGATGCCCCGCAGGTGCGCGAGCGTGCCCTTGCCGAACGAGTCGTTCTCGTCGCAGTTGGCCTCGGCGCTCTTGAGATACGTGGCGGCCTCGTGCAGCAGCCCCTTTTCGATGTAGGACGCGCTGATTTTGCGGTAGATCCGCAGCAGATCGGCCGGCTGCGGGGCGGCGTGTATTTTCTGGAGGGCCTTCTCGTAATACTCGAGCGCCACGGAGAAGTTCTCCGTGGAAAAATGCATGTCTCCGAGCTCTTCCTCGGAGCCTATCGCATTGTACTTCGGCCCGGACTTCTTCTTTTCGTATTCGAACTCGTCCTTGCCGCGGGAATCGTCAGGCATCGGTTACTCCCAAAGGCAAAAGGTCGGCGATTCATCGTTTCCCGGACGAGAAAATCTCTCTGTGCTCTCGCATTCAGTTCCTGTCGAGGCGCGGTTTCGAACCGATCCTTTCCAGGCTGCTATCCGCGCAATCGATGATGGTCGTCAGCGTAGAACCCGGATTCGCGATTCCGTCCCCGGTTATTCTGCCGTTGCCGAAATCATCAGCATCGCCGCCGAGGATGCAATCCGATCCATCGTCCGACACCGGAATCTCGCCCTCGGTCATGAAGAAAAACGATCCGCAGAAGGGGAACGCGGTCGTCCGGATGAGGGCGGCGATCGACTGGATACGGAGCTCGAACGATGAACGTGCGGCAGAGACATCCGAGGAGGCGAAGATGGTGAGAACCAGTAGCGCAGAGAGGAGTGCCATGAGCCGTCTCATACTACCATCTCCTTCTAACCTGGAGCCTTGCGGCCCCCCCCCACACACTCAACCCAAACCTTCACTATCAATAATAATATCCCTCGCTCCCCCCGTCAAATAATTCTTTTGAAACTACAATAGAAAATCGGCATTTAGCCGATTTATCGGAAATTTTATTCTATAGGTTCTTCCACCCATCGCGGGGCGGCGTTACGGGGAATCTATCGAATCGCCGCCTCCCGCTTCCTTGCGGAACTCGATCCCGTACTTTTCGAGCTTTTTGTAGAGGTTGCTCCGCTGCATGTCGAGCTGCCGGGCCGTTCGCGAGACGTTGCCGTTGTTCTCCCGGAGCTTCTTGAGGAGGTATTCCTTTTCCATGAAATCCTTGAACTCCTGATAGGTCTGGAGTCCGAAGGGATCCTTGCGCGCGTCCTCCTCGCGAGTGAGGGCGAGCGCGGGAAGATCGTCGCGCCGGATCGTCTCGCCGCTCGTGAGGATGCAGAGGCGCTCGATGAGGTTGCGCAGCTCGCGCACGTTACCCGGCCACGCGTAGGTCATGAGCGCGTCGAGGGCGTCCGGGGCGAGCTTTTTCGCCGAGCGGCCGAGCTCTCCCGCGACCTGCCGCAGAAAGTACTCGGCGAGCATTTTGATATCGGATTTGCGCTCGCGAAGCGGCGGAATGCGGATGGGGACGACGTTCAGCCGGTAGAACAAATCTTCCCGGAACCTTCCCTTCCCCGCCTCCTCGAGCAGGCTCTTGTTCGACGCGGCGAGCACCCGCACGTCGACCCTTTTCGTCTCCGCCGCGCCCACCCGCTCGAAGGCCGACTCCTGGAGAACGCGCAGCACCTTCGCCTGCGCCGAAAGGCTCATGTCCCCCACCTCGTCGAGAAAGAGCGTGCCCCCGTCGGCGAGCTCGAACTTGCCGATCCGCTGGGAAACGGCCCCCGTGAAAGACCCCTTCTCGTGGCCGAAAAGCTCGCTTTCTATGAGGTCTTCGGGGATCGCGGCGCAGTTCACCTCGATGAAGGGCTCGTCCACCCTCTTGGAGAGCTCGTGCAGCTTGCGGGCGACGAGCTCCTTGCCCGTGCCGTTCTCTCCCGTGATGAGCACGCGGGCGTTCGTCGGCGCCACCCGGCTCACCGTCTCCATGATGGCGAGCATTTCGCGATGCACTCCGATGATCTCGGTCTTGAGTCCGACGCGCTGCTCGAGCTGGACGTTCCGGCGGGCGAGATCCGCTTGCGCGAGTCCATTTCGTATGGTGAGGAGCAGGCGCTCCATGTCGATCGGCTTTTCGAGAAAATCGAACGCCCCGAGCTTCGTCGCCTCGACCGCCGTGCCGATCGTGCCGTGTCCCGAGATGATGATGACGGGGAGGGAAGGGTGCCGCTCCCTGAGGGATCCGAGCACCTCGAGGCCGTCCATGCCCGGCATCTTTATATCGAGGAGAACGATATCGACCCGCTCGCTCGCCGCGAGATCGAGGGCGGCGCGGCCGTCGGCGGCGGAGAAGGTCTTGAATTTCTCGAACGAGAGAAGCCTCTCGAGCGAGCTTCTGATGCTTTCTTCGTCGTCGACGATGAGAACGCGTTTGCTCATCCGCCAGCGCCCCCTCCCGAGAGCACCATGCCCCAGCGCAGATCCCGTTTGGTCACGCCGAACTCGCGCGCGCCGAGCGCGCGGAGCAACGATTCCGCGAGCATGACCCCCGCGGGGAGAAGCCGCACGCGCGCGGCGTCGAAAGGCAGGGACCGTTCATCTCCCGAGCGAAGGATACCCGCGAGCCGCAACCGCACCCCCGCGAGCTCCTCGAGGGTCATCGATTCGGTCTCCTCGAAGCCCGGCGCGAGGCCTCGCATGAGGCGCCGCATCGCGGCGAGCGAGACCGCCGTTCCGCCCGTAACGAGCATTGTAGTGTCTCCAGCGAGCGGCGGCAAGGGATAAACGCCCGACCCCGGAGCGGGTTTGCTCGAGTCGTAGCTCTCGAGCGCGTCGGCGACGCGCGAGCGCTCGTCCCCCCCGGCGCCGGATAGGCCGAGCGCCGCGTCCACGCGGTGCGTGCCGGTGGCGATCCCCGTGAAGCCGTCCATCGACGCTCCCCGCCCCCACGACACCTCGGTGCTCGTGCCGCCGATGTCGACGAGGCAGAGCCCACCCCGGCGCTTCGCGAAGAAGGCCGCGCCCGCGAACCCGAAAGAGGCCTCCTCGCGCTGCGAGAGAACGCGAACCTTCATGCCCGTCGCGTCCTCTATCGCGCGAACGATCTCGGGCGCGTTGCGCGCCTCGCGCAGCGTATTCGTCGCGACGAGGAGCGGGACCGGGCACCGGGCGCCGCGCGAGATATCCACGAGCTCCGCGAGCGCCCCGAGCGCGCGCGACAGCGTCCGGGCTCCGATCGCCCCCTCCGCCACGAGATCCGCTCCCCAGCCGGCGTAGCGTCGCTCGTCGCGAACGGAGCGCGGGACGAGCTTCGCGCCTTCGAGAGGGCTCCCCCCGGGAAACGCCGCCTCGACGACGAGCAGACGGAAGTAGCTGCTCCCGAGGTCGCAGCAGCCCCGGATCTCGATTTTTCGGTGTTGTGGTTCGGCGCTTTTCCGTATCATGTCCGCATCGCGCCGGGAGGCGCGCAGAGAATGGAAAAACGGATCATATCGGACCTGTCCATACACGAGCTCGCGGCGGCGATCGCGGCCATGGGCGAGAAGCGCCATCGCGCGGCCCAGATTCTCAAGTGGCTCTACCAGAAGGGAGCGGCGAGCTTCGCCGATATGACGAATCTCCCGCGAGAGCTGCGCGACCGCCTCGATGAGCGCTTCGTCATCGCCTCGCCGCGGCTCGTCGAGAGCATACGCTCGGACGCCGACGGGAGCCAGAAGTTTCTGCTCGAGGCCGCGGGCGGCGCGCTCATCGAGGCGGTCCTCATGGAATCGGAAGAGCACAAGACGATCTGCGTCTCGAGCCAGGCCGGCTGCTCCCTCGGCTGCACGTTCTGCCGGACGGGGGACGGGGGGTTCGAACGCGATCTCTCGAGCGGAGAGATCCTCGGGCAGGTTCTCTTTTTCAAATCGGGCCACCTGCCGCCGCGGCGCCGTTTCAACATCGTCTTCATGGGCATGGGCGAGCCGCTGCTCAATATGCGGCATCTCGAGACGGCGCTCGAGATTCTGAACGCCGAGGAGGGCTTCGGGCTCGGGGAAAAGCGGATCACGGTGAGCACGATCGGCATTCCGGAGCGCATTCGCGCGCTCACCGGGGCGAGTGCGCGATTCTCCCTCGCCCTCTCGCTCAACGCGACGACGGACGAGACGAGGAAGCGCCTCATGCCCGCCGCGCGCGATCTCGACGACACGCTCTCGGCGGCGCGAGACTTCGCGCGGGCGCGGCGCACCCGCGTCACGCTCGAGTACGTTCTCATCGCGGGGGAAAACGACGCCGACGACGACGCCCACCGGCTCGCGGCGCTCGCCGCGGGAACGTCGTTCAAGCTGAACCTCATCCCCTTCAACGAGTGGGAGGGATGCGCCTATCGCCGCCCGGACGAGGAGCGCATCGAACGCTTCATCCGCATCCTCCTCCCCGTGGCTCCGGCCGTCACCGTCCGTCGAAGCCAGGGGAGCGACATACACGCCGCCTGCGGACAGCTGCGGCTGCGCCGCGGGAGAGCGTCCTCGAATCCGCCCATCAGCGAATGAGCAGTAGTTTCCCCGTCGCGGCGTAACGGCCCGCGCGCGCGCGGCAGAGGTACACCCCGCTCGCCACGGGAGCGCCGCGCCGGTCGGTTCCGTCCCAGGGCACCGAGAGATCGTTTCCGGAAACCGCGCCGCTGTGGAGCTCGCGGACGAGGGAGCCGTCGACCCGGTACACGGCGAGCGAAACGTCCTCGCTCTCGAAGAGAGCGGCGTCGCTCAAAACGACGCGCACGATGGTCGAGGGATTGAAGGGGTTCGGATAGTTCGACACCGAGCAGCCGAGCGGCTCGGGGGAAACGCTCGCGACGATGCGCTCGGGGGCGACGAGCGACACGAAGAAATCCTCGAGCCCCGGCACGGCTCCCGGCAGCGGCAGGTCCGGGTTCTCGATGGCGCCCGAGAGACACGCCTCGGTGCCGCCGAAGAGGTACCGAAAATCCTCGGCGAAGATCTCGACCGGACGGTTCATGTGCTCGGCGTCCGAGCAGTAGATCGATTCGTCCGTGATGCCGCGGATTTCGAGGTATGCGGACCAGCTCTCGTTCTCCTCTTCCGGAGCGTGCCGCCGCTGAAAGACATGGGCGAGCTCGTGGGTGGCGATCATGGCGACGGAACCGATCGAGAACTCCACCACCCCGGGAGAGAGAAAGATGTCGCCGCCGCAGGTGGTGCTCGAGAGGAATCCGCTCCGGGGATAGGGAAGAACGAAGACGCGGGCACCGAGGTCGAGATCGGCGTCCGAAACGCCGATCGAGGAAAGCGCGCCGAGCACCCATTCGACGTCCATCGGATGAAACGCCCCGTCGCCCTTGTTCGTTATCTGCGGGTCGTCGATGTCGTCGATCAGGATGTACGCCGTGCTCCCGGGCACCTCGAAAATGAGCCTTCCGAGATCGTCCCTATGAGTCAAGGCGAGAACGTCATCCGGCGAGTAGAGCTCTATCTCGAGCCCGTTTCGAAGAACAAGGGAATTTTCACCAAGCGCCCCCGCCGGCGCAAGCAGGGTGAATCCCACATAGGCCACGATGAATAGGAGTGCTATTCTATTTATTTTAAATGAATTAAATATACTCATCTCCTCACCGGCCGGCCCCGCCGGGGCGCGGCGCGACGGGTTCCTGCCAAAGGAAGTTGCAACGTTGGTTCCCGATTGCAGATAGGGACCATTACCCATGTCGCGATCCGTCGAGCCCCGCACCGGGCGCGAGCCCCGAATAGCGCTGTATCTATTTGATTATTATTGAGTTCGCAAGTTGATTCCGGGCTTCGCTCGAGGCTCAAACGAGCGCTTTTCACCGAAAATAATCCGGCGGCGGGCCAAGTCGCGGGACGAGCCGTGCTCGAAAAACGGGGTTTTTGCCCCAACGGAGCGGCCGCCCGGAGCCTCTTTCGAGAATTAATTAATTGTCATTGAATTAATTAGACACAATGATCCCAGGAGGTGCCCCCGCGGGCGATTTCCCCCAGTCTCTAAAAGTCGGTTCCAGAGGTGAGGTAAAAGGCAGGCTTCCCCGTGCCGTCGCTCGCCAGTTCGAAGCGCATGATGTCGCGCAGGGGGGAAATCATCTCGATGCCGAAACCGACGGTCGAGTGGAAAACAGACGTGTCGAGATCGAGCACGCTCGAGGTGAGCGTTCCCGTGTCGAGGAACGCGGTCCAGTTGAAGGCGATGTCGAACTCGCCGATTTTCGGGATGCGAAGAATCTTCGGACCGATGAAGCGCGAGCGGTACTGCACGGTCCCGACGAGCTTCACCCGCCCCCGCTCGGTCTCGTCGGCGTAGCCCCGTATATCCCGCACGCCTCCGAGCCTCATGTCGAAAAAGGTCGGCAGCGACCCCTCCCGGATATCGCTCCTCACCGCGACGATAAAGGATCGTTCCCGCCCGACGGGAAGGTAAAAATAGTTGGTGGTTCCGTACATGATGTAGCTCTCGGCGAGGCCGTGAACCGAAGAGAATCGCCGTATCCTGAAACGCGCGACCGTCCCATCGAACGGCGAAATGCGGTCGCTTCGGCTGTCGAACTCGAGCTCGCCTCCGGTGGCGATGAAGTTCTGGCGATAGTACGCCGGGGTGACGGTTCCTTCCTCGTCCGGCAGCGCGCGGCGCGAGATTCTCGCCTCGAAGGAGAGGCTCGGCTTGATCCAGATCTGCCGCACGAGGCTTCGCGACAGCGGGACGCCGACGCCGACTCCGGCGGACACGGTCTCCCGGATGTACTCCTCGTCGTCGTCGGAGGGCTCCTCGAGCCGGCGGTATGCCCCCGCGTCGGCCCGGAGCCGGATGCGCCGCCCGGCGAACCACGGATTGCTCCACGAGAATCCGGCCCCCTGCTCCTTCTCCTGCCTGCGGATGGCTGAAAAGGACAGATCCTCCGCGTTTCCGCGGAAGTTCTTCAGCTTCCACGTGAAGCCGTAGCTCAACCCCTTTTCAAAATCGTAATTCACGACGGGATAGGGAAAGCGCATAAAAAGACCGGGACGATCGGTCACCGAGACGATGAGCCGGCACGAGCCCGGCGCGGTCCGCTCGGCGCTGAGATCCACTCCGGCGAAGTAACCGAGACCGCGAAGGTATGCGGCGTCCCGTCGAACGAGCTTCTCGTCGAGACAGCTCCCCTGCTTCGTCGCCATCTCGCGCAGGATGGAGGCGGGCTTCGTGTGCTCGTTGTCCCGGACGACGATCGTATCGATCGTGCAGCCGTAGTAAGGGGCGAGATTCCGGCAGGTCTCCTCGATCGCTCCGTCGCCGTCGTTCGACGCCGCCCAGCGCGCGGCGCCCGCTCCCACGAGTCGATCGAGAAATCCCCCGCGCGACGCGGCGGCCTCCCCGCCTCCCGGAGCCGGATCGGCGGCTGCGCGGGAGCCCGCGGCAAGAGCCACGGCGAGGAGCGCGCATGCAAAAAAGAGGGCCTTCGGGAAGGCCCTCTTTGCGCCGGGCGATGCGCGCCCCGCACTTGTTGCGAGCGATTCCGTCACGTCCTAAGATAATATGCCGGACGTGCCGAAGTCAAAATGCTATCTCGACGCCGCCGCATCGGGTTCCTGCGAAACGGGCGCCTTGCCTTTCGACCCCGCTCGCGAGAGGACGAACGCCCCCGTACCAACGAGGAGCGCCACGAACTGGAGCATCCCGCCCACCGTGCGGATGACGACGCGCGCGGGGCCGAGCAGCGGGCTCACCGTCATGAAGCTCGCGATGATGCCGAGAATCGCGAGCAGAAAGAGCCCCGCCACGGCGTGGAGGTAGATCGAATCGCCTTCGATGCCGAACCTGCGCGTCACGAACGATCCGAGCGCGAGGGCGCTCACCGAGTATCCGATACCGAGCAGCGCGGCGAAGCTCAGCACGAGCAGGACGGCGACCGGTATCCCGACGATGGTGATGGCGAGGATGATGCCGAGAATGACGACGAGCACGACGCCGCCGAAAAAGAGCAGGAGCCCCATGCCGGCGGATTTCGGCAGCGAGCGGCCGGCGAAATCGGCGGCCGCGCGCATGCGCTGCGGTATGAAGAAGAGAAGTATGAGCATGAGGAGAACGCCGATGATGAGGAAGACGATCTTCGCCACCCCGCCGACGACGCTCTCTCCGAACGCGCTCAGCGGGTAGACGATCCCGCGCCGGTCGCAGCTCCCGCCGATGACGGCGGTCTCGCCGCGCACGATGGAGCCGTCCTCGCGGTCGACGTTTCCGAAAATCGAGACGACCTCGCCGTTCACGATCGCTTCCGGCCCGAGGCGCACGCTCCCGAAGATCGCCGCCACGTCCCCCCTCACCTTGCCGTCGATGCGTATATCGGACGCTATCGAAACGACGTTTCCGTTGACGAGCTCGTCCGCGCCGACCGTGATGTCGCTGCCGAACTCCACGATGTCGGAGCCCTTGATGTTGTCGTACCGCTTTGAGTCGTGCTCATCCCCGAGAAGCGCCGCGAGGGACTCGGGAAGCCCTTCCAGCCGCTCGCTGAGCTCGCGATCGAGCTTCTCGGCGTCGACCTGAATCTTCATCGTCCCCTCGCCGTCGACATGGATGCCGTCGTCCGTGATCGTGATGGTCACCGGCTCGTCGGGCGCCTTCGGCGGCTTCGCGGGCCGCGGAGGGCGCGTCGTATCGGGCGCCGCGGAGGCGATGATCGTCACGACGTCGCCGGCGCGGGAGATTTCGACGGCATCCGAGCGGACCCCACCGGCGGCGAATCCCGCGACGACGAGCAACACCTTGATCACGGCAGCATTACAGAAGGCAAACATTGTTCTCACCCTTTCTCCGCGCGGAGCCGAGCATCCGGATCAGCACGACCGCGGCGGCGGCCGCGATCGCGACGAGCGCGATTGTCTGCGCGGGGTGCAAACCGGCGCCCGGCCGCTGGAGCGCGCGAAGCAGCGTCTGTCCGACGACTTCGTAGTTGCGCACCGTGCCGGAGGCCTTCCACACGCCCACCGCCTTGTCGAGCAGTTCATGCGTGAAACGCATTCCTTCCCACAGCCCGCCCGCTCCCCGGCCGGCGGTCCGAACGGCGAAATCGAAGAGCGGCTTGTATACGCCGATCACGAGCGCGGCGACGGCGGCAACGACGGCGCCCCTTCGCACCGTGGCCGGAAACGCGTTCCACGAGCGCTCGATGTTCCCGAAAAAGCTCCGCACCGGCCCCTTCCGGTACGCGGCGACGTCGACGCGCGAAAGCACGCGCCGGTCGAATCCGGGAGAGGGCTCGTAGACGGGCATGTCGCCGAGCGCGGTCGCGACCGCCGCGTAGCTCGCGTCGATCGCGCGGCATGCGGCGCAGGCCCGGCGGTGCTGCTCGTACGCCGCCCGTGCGACCGCGTCGAGCTCGGCGTCATGGTACCGCTGAACGAGCAGAGTAAAGAGACGGCATTCCATCGAATCTCACTCCTCCACCGATATCGAGATGTTGCCGCTCGAGGTCTCGATCTCGACGAGCGATTTGCCCTCTCCCACGATGCCGGAGAGATAGCGTCTGCCGACCTTGTGCACCTCGATCGGAAGACGCACCGAGATGTCACCGACGGTCGTCCGCGCCTTGAGCGCGAAACCGCCCGGCAGCGCGCTCGCGAACACGAGAACGATGTCTCCGCTCGAGGTCGTCATCTCGAAGCTCGCGGGACCGGCCGGCGACGCCGTGACCTCTATGTCCCCGGAGGCCGTGCCCGCCTTGACGCCGCCCCGCACGCCGGTGAAAAGCGCGTTGCCGTTCGTGCCGCTGAACTCCACGGATCCGGCGCCATCGACGCTCACGTCGCCGGACATGCTCGAGAGAACGATGCCGCCGCCGACGGCGGTGATCGTGATGTCCCCCGAGGCGGACTGCACGGCGGCGTCTTTTTTCACGCGCACCGCGTCGATGTCGCCGCTCGCCGTCGCGAGCTTCACCGGCCCCTCCACGTCCTCCGCCACGATATCGCCGCTCGAGACCTGGACGTCGAGCGAGGCGCCGATCCTGCGGGCGTCGATATCGCCGCTCGCGGCCGAAATCTCGACGGCGCCGCTTATCCCCGCGACCTCGACGTCGCCGCTGCTCGCGGTCACGGCGATCGCGACCGACGCGGGCGCCGATATGTCGAGATCGACGCTCATGCTCGTGTACTGCTGCATGATGAAGGCCAGCAGGCCGCGGTTGCCCTCTCCCCGCTCCGGATAAACCGCCTCGATCACGAGGTCGTCGCCGCTTCGCGTCACCGCGACGTCCATCGCCGCGAAGACACGGTCGATCTCGTCGCGGTTGCGTCCCCTCGCCCGCTTCAGATACTGACAGCGCACCTCGTCGCGGCCCTGCTCACCCACGATCCGGATGTCGCCGCGCGCATTTTTCACGACGATTCGTTTCGCCCCGTCGAGCGGCGCCCGTTTTTCGAGCGTATCCTCCCGCTCCTCGGCATGGGCCGCGACCGCGATAACCGCGACCGCCGCGAGAACGCCGGCCGCGATTCGCGCCGTCTCTCTCCATCTCATCCTCATCCGCCGCGTCATACGCATTCACCACCAATCTCCAGGTCTCCGGGAAGAATGCCCTTCTTCCTGAAATGTTCCACGATCATGTTCCGCGCCCGGTGAATCCTCGCCTTGACGGTTCCGAGCGGGATGCCGAGCGTATCGGAAATCTCCTCGTAGGAAAGCTGCTCCTGGTGCCTCAGCACGACGATGATCCGGTAATGCTCGGGCAACAGGGCGAGCGCTTCCTCCAGTATTGCCATCATCTCTTTCGACTCCGCCTCCCGGTCGGGCCCTGCGGCCCCTGAAGCGAGCTGGATGACGAGATTGTCGTCCGCGCCCGCCGGCTGATCGAGCGACACGAGCCGTTCCTTCTCGCGCCGCAGGTAGTCGATGCACAGATTCGAGGTGATCCGGTTGAGCCATGCAGCGAACGGAAACGCCGGATCGTAGCGATTGAGCGCGGAGAAAACCTTGACGAAGACCTCCTGGGCGATGTCCTCCGCGGTCGCGCGGTTCCGCACCATCCTGAGGCAGATGCTGAAGACCGTTCCGCGATACTTGACCAGCAGCGCTTCAAAGGCCTTCTCATCTCCTTTCAGGCAACGCTCGATCAGGATTTTATCTTCGTCGATCAAGCTTCACACCCTCTAGTACGGCGGGAGATTCGGAATGTTTCGCGGTTTCATCACAATAATCGCGCGACGAGATTGCCCGTATCGCCGCCGACGATAACAGCTTCCCGCGGCCTTGCAAAGACGAATGTTGCCTCCCTCCGGCGCCGGACCGGTCTCCCGCGACGCCCCCGCGCGGGGACGCCGCGGCGCGCCCGGCGCCCTGATTTCCCTTGACATACGGCGACCCCCGCCCCTAAACTCCGGCGTTCGCACGAACCTCGCTACCTATTGTTATTGAACTAGTTATAAGGGGGAATTCGATGACGAAAATCGAGCAGATCACCTCCCGCGAGGTGCTCGATTCCCGGGGCAATCCGACGATCGAGGTCGAGGCGTACCTCGAGGGCGGAGCGTTCGGCCGGGTCATCGTTCCGTCCGGAGCGTCGACGGGAGAGCACGAAGCGGTGGAACTGCGGGACGGCGATCCGAAACGATACGGCGGCAAGGGCGTTCTCAAGGCCGTCATGAACGTCAACGAGACGATCGCGCCGGAAATCATCGATCTCGACGCCCTCGACCAGATCTACATCGATTCGGTCCTGTGCGAGCTCGACGGCACGCCCAACAAGGGCAAGCTCGGCGCGAACGCGCTGCTCGGCGTCTCGCTCGCCGTGGCGAAGGCGGCCGCCGACGCCCTCCGGATACCCCTCTACCAGTACATCGGAGGCGTGAACGCGAAGGTGCTCCCCGTGCCCATGATGAACGTTCTGAACGGCGGCAAGCACGCCGACAACAACGTCGACATTCAGGAGTTCATGATCGTCCCTCACGGGACGGACTCGATCCGCGAGGCCGTGCGCGCGGGGGCAGAGGTCTTTCACGCCCTGAAAAAGATCCTCGCCGAAAAAGGGCTCGCCACATCGGTCGGCGACGAGGGCGGCTTCGCGCCGAACCTCCGGTCGAACCGCGAGGCGCTCGAGGTGCTCGTGCGCGCGATCGAGAAGGCCGGATACAAGCCCGGCGAGGATATCTCGCTCGCGCTCGACGCCGCGGCGAGCGAATTCCTGAAGAAGGACGGATACCATCTCGACGCGGAGGGCTCCGTTCTCGACGCCGCCGGGCTCGTCGGTTTTTACGAGGGGCTCGCGCGCGATTTTCCGATCATATCGATCGAGGACGGCCTCGCCGAGGACGACTGGGCCGGCTGGCGCCTTCTCAACGAACGCCTCGGCGGCAGGATTCAGATCGTCGGCGACGACATCTTCGTGACCAACACGAAGCGCCTCGCGCGAGGCATCGAGGAGGGAGTGGCGAACTCCATTCTCATCAAGCTGAATCAGATCGGCACGCTCACGGAAACGCTCGACACGATCGAGATGGCCAAGCGGGCCGGCTACACGTCGGTGATATCTCATCGATCCGGCGAAAGCGAGGACGTGACGATCGCGCACGTGGCCGTCGCGGTGAACGCCGGACAGATAAAGACGGGCTCCGCGTCGAGGACCGATAGGATCGCGAAGTACAACGAGCTCATGCGCATCGAGGAGGAGCTCGGCGAGGCCGGACGCTATCCGGGCCGCGACGCCTTCGGGGGAACCCCGTGAAAAGCCTGTGGGGACAAGGCTCGCGCTATCTCCGCGTCCGCCGCACGGTGGACGTGAGCCCGCGGATGGCCCGCGCGCTGCTCGCCGCCCTCATCACGCTCGCGGCGCTCATCTTCATCGCGGGGGACGTCGGGCTGTGGCGGCTCTGGACCGCCGAGCGGGACATACAGCGGCTCAAGAAGAGGATCGCCGAGCTCGAGACTCGCAACGAGCTCCTCCGCGCCGAAATCGGCCGCCTCGAGAAAAGCGATCCGTTCGCGATCGAGAAGGTCGCCCGCGAGAAGTACGGATACCTGCGGGAAGGCGATCACGTGTACCGCATCGTCGTGCCGGACGCGGATCGCGAAATTCCGGCCGTACCGCGAAGCGCCCTTGACAGAAGCTCCGCGAAACCATAGTATATAGCGACGATTTGATGCGGGGTGGAGCAGTCCGGTAGCTCGTTGGGCTCATAACCCAAAGGTCGCTGGTTCAAATCCAGCCCCCGCTACCAACGTGAAGCCCCCGGCGCCGAGCCGGGGGCTTCCGCATCTCTCGTCCGGATATTCCGGCCCTTCCGGCCGCCGCGCGCTCACCGGATGACGACGAGCTTGCGCTGCGCCGCCGCCCTCCCCGAGACCACCCGCGCGAAATACACGCCGCTCGAGAGCTCCGCTCCGCGGTCGTCGCGGCAATCCCACGTGACGCCATGCCTCCCCGTCGGAAGCCGCCCGTCGAGCAGGCGCCGGACGAGGCGTCCGGCGACGTCATAGATCGTCACCGACACCGCGGCCTCGCCCGCGGTGGAAGCCGGCACGTCGAACTCGATCGCCGTCAGCGATCCGAACGGGTTCGGCGCGTTCACGACCGGCGACGGAGGCGGCACACCCTGCCCGCCCTCGTCGACGCCCGTCAGGGCGTCGGAGGCGAGATTCTCGTAGTACTCGCGGGCCGCGGCGAGCTCGGCGAGCGCGCGAACGCGCGCCTCGGGATAGGGCCAGGAATCCGCCGTATCGGCGATGGCCTCGAGCGCGGCGATCCATTGAACGAAGTAGCTCGCGTCCTCCGCGACGACGACCGGCTCATCCCACACCGTGAGATACACCGGGCTCGTGTGCGCGAAGAGCTGCGATCCGATGGTCAGCCAGCCGATATCGGGGCCGGTGACCCTCGCGGCGATCCAGGCGCTCCCCGAAATGCCCACGGAAAAGCTCGTATCGATCGATCCGCGCGGAGGATCGATCTGTATCGTCTTCGCCACGTCGCCGTTCATGACGATTTCGACGCTCGCGACCGGATACATGCTCCGGACCGAAATCGAGCCCGAGACCGAGGGCGTGGGCGGCGCGAGCTCGGCGGCCTCGCCCGGCTCGAGCCCCTCGACCGAGAACTCGGTGATGAGCGGGCCATTCGTGACGAAGGTCCTCCCGGCGGCGAGGCTCTCGAGCCACTCCTGAAAATCGAAGTCGGTGCCGGGGAGCCTCGCGTAGACGCGGTACCCGCCGAGCGGCAGCGATTCGACGTGATTCATGACCGCGTCGGTGCCCGCGCTCGCCGGGATGCGGAACCCGCAGTTGAGCAGCCGGTACCACAGGTCGAGCTCGATTCCCCCGTGCAGCTCGTTGCTGTAGCTCATCACGTCGAAGGCGTCGAAGCGGCCGCCGATGGCGTCGACGGGAAGCTCGCGGGCGAGGCCGCTGCCGGGCCACGCGTCGACCTCATCGAAATCGCCGGTCGTCACCGGGTGCGCCCAGACGGCGACGCCGCCGGCGGCGAGGCGGCAGGAATCCACCGCGTCCATCGCGAGCGGCCACCACGTCGAGCCCACGGGCTCGACGAGGGCGCTCACGTCGAGAAACCCGACGTGCCCCCAGGGGGAACAGCGCCATTCCTCGGACATGGACACGACGCAGTCCGACGTGCCGCAGGGCGTCGTCGCTCCGGTGAAAAAGTAGTCGTTGTCGAGACAATTGACCGCGAGGAGTCCCTCGGCCCGCCCCATGAAGCACGCATCGGTCGGCGTGAGGGCATAGGATCCCGTCGCATGATTGATGTGAACGTGCGAGTCGCCGGGGAACCATCTCCGTTCGGCCATCGAAACGCCGCGCGCGAGCGTCAGGGTGAAATTGGTGCCGCTGTCGTACGCGAGCTCGAGAGTGTCGACCCTCTCCCGGTACTCGAACCCGTTCCCGGCGTGCAGAATCACGCGGCCGTAGGGAACGTAGAGGCTGAACACGCCCTCCGTGTAAAAATACCCGCCGTTCCCCGTGTGGAACAGGGAAAGGGACGGGTACCGGTTGCTGTTGTATTGGTCGATGATGCGGCACCGCGCCGCCATGGGCGCGCCGGTCGCCGAATCGACGACGGTGACCGTTATCGTCGGCGGAGCCGCCGAGACGCGCCCGGCCGGCAACCCGGCCGCCGCCGCGAGCAGCGCGGCCGCGAGAGCGCTCCCGATGATCCGCGGCGCGTTGTTTCTCATACGATGCTTCCCCTCCGCGGTGACGTCGAGGCGCCCCGGCGATCGGGGCGCTTCATACAATTATATAACGTACGGAGAACCCCCGCAGCAGCGATTTTCGCGAGAGACACGCGCCGGAATCAGGAGCGACGGAGCAGCGCGCCGAGCGCCGCGATCGCGGCGCCCCCGAGCCCGAGCAGAAGCGCGCCGTGTCCGTGGCGTCCGAGGACGACGGCACCGATGCCGAAAAGAATGAGGTAGAGAGCGGCGACGCCGCAGACGATTCGCAGCGCCGTTCCCGCGCCGGGCCCGGCGGAGGGCACGCCCGGAAGGGCGCGGCTCACCTCGCGCCATCCCGGCCCCCCGGGATAGCAGCGTTCGTAGAACCGCAGGAGATGCTCGCGACGAACCGGCTTCGTGAGGAGAGTCACCGCGATCCAGACGGGAGTCGTAACGAGAACGGTGAGCGCCGTCGAATAGGGAAACCGGACAGCCGCGAGCGATCCGTAGCGCTCGCTCGAGGCGAGCGCCCCGATGACGAAGGTGCACACCAGCGCCGCCGCCATGGCCGAGATCTCGGACCACGCGTTGACGCGCCACCAGTACCAGCGGGCGATGTAAACCGATCCGACCCCCGCCGTCACCGAGATGATGAGCTTCCAGGCGAACGAGATGTCGTCGATGGCGAAGGAGGCGAGCGCCCCGAGGATCGCGAGCGCCACGACCGACGCCTGCGCGGCGGCGAGATACTGCCGCTCCGATCTGCCCTTCCAGACGAAGCGCCGCAGGAAATCGTTGACGACGAGCGACGCCCCCCAGTTGAGCTGGGTGCTCTCCGTCGACATGAAGGCCGCGAAGAACGAGGCGAGCACGAGGCCGAAGATTCCCGGCACGAGCACGGCTCGCATCACCATCGGGTAGAGGCGCTCGGGATCGTCGACCTTGCCGTAGAACGCCATTCCGCACAGGCCGACGACGATCCAGGGCCAGGGACGGAGCGCCACGTGCGCGACGCTGTACCAGAGATATCCGAACACGGAATGCCGCTCGTTTTTGGCGGCGAAGAGGCGCTGGGCGAGGTACCCCCCGCCGTCGATCGTGTAGGAAGACCACCACACGACGAGGACGAGGATGAGAAACTCCCAAAAGGGGCCCGCCGCCGCGAGGGAGGAGGCCGCGGGTATCATGCGAAACGTCTCTTCGACGGAGAATCCGTTCGCCGCGATGCTCTCCCGGATCGGTCCCCATCCCCCCGCCGCGCGGAAGGCGAGGCTCGCCGTGGCGATGCATCCGCTCATGGCGAGCACGAACTGAAAGAAATCGGTGACGACGACTCCCCAGAGTCCCGAGATCGTCGTGTAGCCGACGGTGACGATGAAGAGGGCGAGGACGGCGAACGATTCCGCCTCCATGCCCATGATCGTCTTCGACTCGTCCCAGCCCATGACGACCACGACGATCTTCACCATCGCCTTCATGACCCACGCGATGATGAGGATGTTTTGCAGGACGCCGAACCAGATCACACGATAGCAGCGCAGGAAGGCGGCCGGGCGCCCGTCGTAGCGCAGCTCGATGAGCTCGGCGTCCGTCGTGATCCGCGCCCGGTGCCACAGCCCGGCGAAGAGGAACACGGTCACGATTCCGCCGATCCCCCACTGCCACCAGAGCCAGTTCTGCCAGATGCCGCCCTTGGCGACGAGCCCCGAGACGACGAGCGGGGTATCCGCGGCGAAGGTCGTCGCGACCATGGAGGTCCCGATGAGCCACCAGGGAAGCGATCGGCCCGAGACGAAATACTCCTCGGTGCTGCGCCGCGCCCGCTTCGCGAGCAGCAGGCCCACGACGAACGAGGCGACGAGGTACGCCGCGATGATGAGGATGTCGACCGGGGCGAGGTGCATGCGATTCATGGCGTCTTAGCTCCGCGCCTCCTCTCCGTTCGCCGGCCGGTCGCCGGCGAATCGGTCGTAGACGAAGAGGGCGGCGAGCGACGCGGCGCCGATGGCCGCGAACGTGAACCACATGACGCGCGGTTCACGCGCGCCCGTTTCGGGGATGTACCGCATGACGAGGTACGCCGAGAGCGGCGCCCCGGCGCTGTTGGCGATGAAGCTCCGGAGGTACGAGTACCCGAGATAGAGACCGACCTTGCCCTTCGGCGCGAGACTCGCCACGTAATCGAGAAAACGGGGGGCGAAGGTCATCTCGCCGATGGCGAAGGTGGCGATCGCGATGCAGGCCCCCCAGAGCGTGGGGACGAGCCCGAGAATCGCCATGGCGGCCGTGGAGATCCCCATGCCGAGGGCCATCGTCGCCACGGGCCGCATCCTCGACACGGCCCAGGCGACCGGCATCTGCAGGAGAATGATCATGCCCGGATTGATGGCGACGATCCACTCCATGGGCGCGCGCTCGGAGATGTGGCGCACAATGTAGAACGGAACCGAGAGATAGAGCTGCCAGAACATGAGATCGAAGCCGGCGAAGATCAGTATGAACGCCATGAACTTCCTGTCGGCCAGCACCCGAAACATGTCGGCGAAGGTCCGCTTCGTCGAGCGGACCGGCTCTCCCGAGCGATCCGGCTCCCGGTACGCGAGCGCGGTGAAGAGGAGCGCCGCGAGCGCCATCGCCATCGAGAAGAAGCAGATGACCTGCATCCCGAAGCCCTGCCACTTCAGCATCTCGACGAAGGACTCGGGCGTCATCGGCGGCGTCTGCCCGGCCGCCCGGGCCGCGATCTCCGGCGTGACGGAGAAGGGCGGCACGCGGGAGATGACCCAATCCCGCAGCGACGCGAACTGCGAATGGGAGAGCCATCCCCCGAGATCCTGGCGAAGCGCCTTGGCGATGATCTTCCCGGAAAATCCGCCGACGTTGACCATCATGTAGAAGATCGAGAATCCGAACTTCGAGAGGTCGCCGGGGGACGTTTTCTTCACCGTGCCGGAGATGACCGGCTTGACGAAAGAGCCTCCCGCGGCGATGAGAAAGAGCGCGACAAGGGCCGTCGTCTTCGAGGGGAACGCGCCGAGCACGCCGTACCCGGCGGCCAGGGCCCCGAAGGCGATGAAGAGGCCCTTTCGGAATCCGATCGTGTCGGAGATCGCCCCCGCCGGAATCGGCAGCAGGTAGAGGGACGAGATGAAGATGGACGTGATCGCGACCGCGGCGGCGTCGTCGTATCCGACGCGCCGCGTCAGATAGATCGCGAGCACGATGTTCATGCCGTAGTACGCGATCCGCTCGAGGAGCTCGATCGCGTTGGCCGCCCAGAAGGTGCGGGGGAACCGTCTGATGTCCGCCATCGCCATGCCGAGGGCCTCCCGCGGCCGGACGCCGGCGCCGCGGGGCCGCCGAGGGGCCCCGGGCGGAACGGAGCCCAGCCTCAGAACGATACGTGAACGCCGAGCGAGATCCCGTATCCGGTGAGATCGACCGAGCCTTCCCCCGCCCCGGCCGCGTCATCGACCCCCACGGGGCCGTAAATCATGTACCCCCCGTCTCCCTCGTAGAAGCCGAGGATGACATCCGCCGTTTCGCCGTCCGTGCTCGTCGCGGTTCCCTCGAAGCCGGTGATCTTCGCGTAGCGGCCCTCGACCGCGAGCTCGATGCCCACCATCGGCGCGACGCTGAAGGAAAGCCCCACTCCGCCGTGCGCGCCGAATCCCCAGGACGACAGATCGGCGTCGTACCCGAAAATATCCCCGACCCCGCCGACGCGCTCCTCGAAGGTGAGCTTCGTGTAGTAGGCGCCGCCACCCGCGAAGGCGAACGGCTTCGCGAAGCCGAGCAGCGCCGGAACGTCCGCGTAGAGCGTCGCCGTGATGGGGTACGCCTTGACCGCGTGCTCGAACGAGAAGGTCGATCCCTCCGCGGTGAACTCGAACGACGACGAGCCCCAGAGCATCCCGGCGCCCGCTCCGATCGAGAGCGTCGGGATGACGTGATGGGTCGCCTCGATCCCGATCTCGGGAATCCAGTGGATCGAGCCGAGCTCGCCGGTCATCGCCGGATCGGCCGCGATGAGATCGTTGACGCCGTCCACGAATTCGTTGTAATCGCCGTAGGCGATCCGCGTGTAACCGCCGGTCACGCGGAGACCGACGGCGCCCGCCTGGCCCGCCGCGCACAGAACGATGACGAGACACGATGCGAGGGTTCTCTTCCGAAGCGTCATGGACATCTCCCTTTCTCCCGGCTTCGCCCGGCGGCGCCCGTCCGGGGCGCCGGTCATTTCTTCTCCTTGAGGGTCTTGATCTTCTGGATATCGAGACGCTTGCCGATCACGATGAGAATGTCGCTGTCCTTGATGACGAAGCTCGCCGGCGGCACGAGGATGAAGTTCTCCGGCACGAGCTCCTTGATCCCGATGACCGTGATGCCGTACCGCGACCGCAGCTGCAGCTCGGCGAGGCTCTTGCCGACGAAGGCCTCGAGCGGCGCTATCTCGGCGATGAGGAAATCGCCCGACATGGGGATGTAATCGAGAACGTCGGGCGTCGAGAGGCTCCGGGCGACCTTGATCGCCATGTCCTTCTCGGGATGAATGACGTCCGTGGCGCCCACCTTGCTCAGAATCTTCCCGTGATCCTCGCCCGACGCCTTGACGACGATCCGTTTCACGCCGAGCTCGCGCAGGTAGAGCGTGATGAGCGTCGCGGCGTTTTGGTTGTCGCCCATGCTGACGATCACGGCGTCCATCCCCTCGAGCCCGAGCGTCCGAATCATGTCCTTCTGCGTCGCGTCCGCGAGTATCGCCTGCGTGCAGTACGGCTGCACCCGCTGGATGGCGTCCTCGTCCCGGTCGATCGCGACCACGTCGTGCCCCTCCTCGAAGAGGGTTTTCGTCACGTTGAGCCCGAAGTTGCCGAGCCCGATCGTCGCGTATTGTTTGCCCATGACCCCTTGCACACTCCTTCCGGCGGCCGCCGGCTAACCGATCATGACCCTTCCCTCGCCGTACTGGAACGGCGCCGCCACGCGGCGCGAGGTGACGACGTACGCCACGGTCAGGAGCCCCACGCGTCCGAGCAGCATGAGCACGATGATGATGAGCTTGCCCGTCGCCGTGAGCGCCGGAGTGACGCCCATCGACAATCCCACCGTACCGAACGCGGATACGGCCTCGAAGACGTACGTGAGAAAATACTCGCGCGGCGGCGGCTGCTGCGTGATGAGCAGCAGAACGATCCCGGCCGTGAGCGTGATGACGGCGAGGATGAACACGGCGAGCGCGCGCGACACCGTCTCGTCCGGGATCGTCCGGCGGAAGAGGCTCGTCACCGCGCGGCCGCGGATGCGGCTCGAGAGAATGGCGACGAGAACGGCGAGCGACGTCGTTTTGATGCCCCCTCCGCACGAACCGGGGCTCGCCCCGATGAACATGAGCATGACGAGCACGAAGAGCGTCGCGACGGCCAGGGAGCCGGTATCGAGGGTGTTGAATCCCGCCGTCCGCGCCGTGATCGACTGAAACAGCGAGGCGAGCACCTTCTCCCCCATGGGGAGCCCGGCGAGGGCGCTTTGATACTCGAGCGCGAAGACGAGCACCGCCCCGGCGAGGATGAGCACCGCCGTCATCGTGAGCACGGCGCGCGTGTGAAGCGACAGGGCGACGCGGCGGCGCTGGCGCCTCGCGCGGATACGGCCCGCGATCTCGTGAATGACCGGAAAACCGATCCCGCCGAGCACGATGAGGCAGCAGATCGTCGCATTGAAAAGCACGTCGCCGCGATACCGGACGAAGTTCGTGTCGAAAAAAGAGAAGCCGGCGTTGCAGAAAGCCGACACCGAGTGAAACGCGCCGGCGAAGAGCGCCTGCCCGGCGGCCATCTCGCCGCGCCAGTCGAGAAAGAGAATCAACCCGCCCAGACATTCGACGAGCAGCGTAAAGAGAAAGATCGAGGCGAGCAGGCTCGGGACGTTGCGTATCGGCGAGGGGGTGAAGCCCTCCGTGATGATCCAGCGGCCCCGCGCGCTGAATCCGCGGCCGAGGAAGAGAAAGAAGAGAACCGAAAAGGTCATCACGCCGAGCCCGCCCAATTGCATGAGCAGGAGAATGATCGTCTTGCCGAACGCCGTGAAGGTCGTCCCCGTGTCGACGACGTTGAGGCCGGTGACGCAGAGCGCCGAGGTGGCCGTGAAAAGGGCGTCGACGGCCCCGATCGGATCGCCGGCGGAGGCGATGGGCAGCGACAGGAGCAGCGTTCCGGTGAGGATCGCGAGGACATAGCTGTAGATGATGATCGCCGCGGGATGGAGCGTCCGGAAATACCGCGCGAGCCGGTTTCGGCTCGCCCGGCGGGTTCCCGGCATTCCCTCCTCGAGCATGGCGATGAGCTCTTTCATTTCACGAACCCGATGCGCCCTTCCCGCCCGGCGCGCTCGCCGAGCACCGCCTCTCCTGCGCCGGGCGCCTCCCCCTCCGTGAATCGCACGACGGTGTGCACGATGCGCCAGGGAATGAGGAGGTTCGCGACGCTCCGCTTCGGTTTCTGGCGACGCTTCGGAATGTATTGCCCTTCCGTCGTTCGCACCTCGATCGTGACGAAGTTCCGGTTTTCCACCCACATGCCGATCTCATCGACCGCCACGACGCGGCAGAACACCGGCCCCTCCGCCGGAAAGCCGGCGAAGGAAAGCCCCTCGTTGTCCACGAGCTTCACGAGCACGGTCTCGCCGATCATATCCCGCGCATCTTCCATGCCGGGCATCCTTTCTCGAGCCGGGAGCGCCCTTGATCCGCCCGAGCGACGATTGTGGGGGGTCGAAGCGAAAATTTCAAACAAAAACGGCGGCCGGCCTGCGCGGGGACGCCCCGCCCATCAGGTCCGGCCCGGCCGGGACCGGCCGACGAGGGCGAAATAGAGGCGGGTCGCCTCCCCCGGGGCGTCGAGGCGGCGGCGGTGGAGGGCCCGCATCTCCGCCGGCGACAGCCGCCCCTCGAGCACGAGACGGTGCAACCCGCCGGCGAGGCGCGCTCCGAGCGCGCGCTCGATCGCGGGCCGCGCCCCGGGGCCGAGCGCGAAGATGCGCCGCAGCGGGCGCGTCATCCGCGGGACCTTCGGGGCGGCGCCCTCGCGCCCGGCGTGATACCTCGCGAGCCTCTCGATCGTCCGGCGTTCGCTCGAAACGCGCCGGTCGCCGCAACCGGATTGCGGGCCCGAGCCGCCGGCCGTGCCGCCCGAAGGAGCGGCCTCGTGGGAGTTCCCCGCGGGGTTCATCATCTCGGCGGCGAGGCAGACGAGCGCCTCGTCGATCACCCCGCGGTAAAAGGCGTCGGCTCCGGACGGCGCCGAATGGGGCCCGCGATTGATGTCGTCCCGCATCGCGTGGACCACGAACCGCGCCGCCTCCCGGATGGCGGCCGAACGATCGAACGCCGTGACGAGCAGGGCGTTCTCGGCGGGAACGTACGCCGCGCCCCCGGTCCGCAGCCGCTCGAGAACGCGCAGGATCTCGCGCGGGCCGACCCGGCGCGAGCGGAGATAGGACGAGAAGGCCTGATAGGTTCTGCGGAAGTGAACCTCGGGGAGCGCGTCGCCGACCGGCGCGCGCCAGCCATTCCGGATCGTCACCCGCCGCTTCATGCCGCCGGTGTCGAGGAGGCCGATGAGGCTCCGGATCGAGTCGTGCACGAACGGCGTGTATTGGTCTCCATCCTCCCCCTCCGCCCAGACGTCGATAATGTCGCGGTACGCCTGATACTTGAGAAGCGGAGAGGTAGTGAGGAGGCAGAAGCGCGAGCGGTCGATCTCGACCGCTTCCGCGTCCCCGCGCCCGGCCCGCAGCAGATCCCAGTGGATGTCGTCGACGTTCTGCACGACGATCGTTTCGCGAAACCTCTCTCCGGCCGCCGACCTGACCGCGTCGGGCAGATGGAGGGAAGCGAGATGCGACTCGCCCACGACGACGAGTATCACGTGCCCCGGAAAGAACCGTCGGATCGTAGCTATCCGCCGGGCCGCGAGGCGATCGCGCCGGCGGATGTAGCGGAGGTTCTCCCGCGGTCCGGAATCGATGCCGAAGATCGGTATGAAGGGATCCTTGGCGAGCTCGAAGAAGCGGCGGAAGCTCTTCCAGTCGAATCCCCATTCGGACCGGTAGTCGATCGCCTCGAGAAACTCCTCCTCCGTCATGCTCCCCTGCATCCACCGGTCGAGGTGCTCCTGCTGGTGGACGTAGAGCATCTCGAGGGCGAGCACGACAGGCCTCCCACGGGAGGAGAGATCGCGCATGAAGCGCAGCGCCCAATCCTGGCTCGACTCGAGCGGGTGATAGTCGCCGAAGTAGACGATGTCGGATTTCGCGGCCCTGTCGATCACGGCCTCCGCCGTCACGACGCGCCGAAAATCGCGAAACTCAGCGTTGAACTCCTTGATGTAGAGCGAATTATGGGTCTTGTCGACGCCGAAAATCTCCCGCTTGAGGCGCGAAATGAGGCGCCGCTGCGTCTCTATCTCGCGCTCGATAACCGCGGTCGCCGCCACAAGATGCCTCCTTTCCGCGCCCCGCCGAAATTTCCGTCGACAACGGCTCCGTTTCAATATAGCATGGCCCGTACCACGGAGGGTTTATGAGCGCGCTTGGCGAGGAAAATATCCGCGCAATGGAGGCACTGTTCGCCCGGGCGGCCGGGGAAGGCCGGGGGAGCCTCCACGAGCACGAGGTGTACGCCGTCCTGAGCGCGGCGGGATTCCGGGTTCCCGCGGCGCGGTTCTTCGCGGAGCGGCGGGAGATCGACGACGACGCCATCGGCTCGCTCGGCGGCGCCGAGGTCGTCTGCAAGCTCATCTCCCCCGGCATGCCCCACCGGACCGAGCACGGCGGCGTGCGGTTCGTGCCGCGCTCGCGAAAGGCGCTCGCGCAGGTCTTCGACGATTTCGCGCGCATCGCCGCCTCCGCGGCCGTCGATTTCGCCGGCATGCTCGTCGCCGAGCTCGTGCAGGGCTCCGACTGCATCCCCCGCCAGCTTCTCCTCTCGCTGCGCCAGGACCCGTCGTTCGGCCCCGTGGTGTTCTGCGGCCTCGGCGGCGTCGGGACCGAGCTCTACCAGAGGAGCCTCCTGCCGGAAAAAGGGCTTTTCATGCGGGCGGCTTCCCTCGTGCGCGACCGCGCGGCCACGGAGAAGGCCCTCGGCGGGACCCTCTTCTATCCGATGATCACGGGCGCGACGCGCGGCAGCGCCGGCGCGCTCGTCGAGAAAGAAAAGCTCCTCGCCTCGCTCGAGGCGTTCGCCGAGATCGCGGAGCGCTTCTCGCATCGTTCGAAAGCGTCGCCCTACACGATCGAGGAGCTCGAGGTGAACCCCGTCCAGATAACCGCCGAGGGGGAGCTCGTCCCGCTCGACGCGCTCATGCGATTCTCGATGGAGAAGCATCTCGAGACGGGCCCGCCGGGGGAGCTCATCGACAGGCTGCTCCGGCCGAAGAGCGCGCTCGTCGTCGGCGCATCGGCGAACAAGATGAACACGGGGCGGATCATTCTCCGCAATCTCGTCAAGGGAGGCGGCGTCCCGCGCGACCGCATCTACTGCCTCCATCCCGACGCGGCCGAAATCGACGGCTGCCGGGCCTTCCCCGGCGTCGAGGCCCTCCCCGAGAAAACCGACATGACCGTTTTCACCGTGCCGGCGGACGAGAAGGCCGCGGCGCTTCTCGACACTCTCATCGAGGACGATAAAACGTCGTCCATCACCGTCATCTCGGCGGGATTCGGCGAAACGGAGCGCGGGCGCGATCTCGAGGCGCGGCTCCGCGACACGATCCTCCGGGCCCGGTCGCGGCCCGGCGGGGGCGCGGCCGTGAACGGTCCGAACTGCATGGGGATCGTTTCGAAACCGGGGGGGTACAACACCTTTTTCATCCCCGAGCACAAGCTGCCGTTCCGGGGGGCGTACGGCGACCACTGCGCCGTCATCAGCCAGAGCGGCGCGTACGTCGTCACGCTCATGAGCAACCTCGGACATCTCTTCAATCCGAGATACCTCATCACCTTCGGAAACCAGATCGACGTCACGGTGACCGATTACCTCCTCGCGTTCAAGAACGATCCCGGCATCGATCTCTTCGTTCTCTACATCGAGGGATTGCGGCCCTACGACGGCGAGCGTTTCCTCGCGGCGGCCCGCGAGATCGTCGGGAGCGGCAAGAGCATCATCCTGTACAAGGCGGGGCGAACGGCCGCCGGGGCGACGGCCGTGGCATCCCACACGGCCGCCATGGCGGGGGATTTCGCCGTGATGAAACGGCTTCTCGAGGAGGCCGGCGTCGTCCTGCTCGACGGCCTCGACGAGGTCGAGGACGCGATCAAGGTGTTCGTGCTGCTCCAGGGAAAGCGGGCGTCGGGACGCCGCGCGGGCATATTCTCCAACGCCGGGTTCGAATGCTCCGTCGCGGCGGACACGCTCGGCTCGCTCGAGCTCGCGCGGTTCTCGGAAGCGACGAGCAAGCGCCTGCGCGAGACTCTTCCCCCCGGTATCATCGACGTTCACAATCCGGTCGACGCGACGCCGCTCACGAACGCGGTGAACTACGGACGGTGCCTCGAGGCGATTCTGGCCGACGACGGGGTCGACTGTCTCATGGCGGCGAACGTCGCGCCGACGCCCTTCATGGAGAATCTTCCCGCGGGAGAGGGACACGCCGAGGACATCCGCCACGAGAACTCCTACCCGAACGTCACGATCCGCGTGTTCGCCGCCTCGACCAAACCGATGGTCGCATGTCTCAACTCCGGCCCCCTCTACGATCCGGCCGCCCGGATGATCGAGGATGCCGGCGTTCCGTAGCTTCAGGAAGATCGACCGCGCGATGAAGGCCCTCGATCTCTTCGTGCGCCAAACCCGCCGCTAGCGGCCGGCTCCCTTCCATCGCCCCTCCCCCCTTCTCCGGCTTTTGAACGCGCGGGAACAGCGTTTCCGGCGCCGTGAACGGGACCGTTCATGTCTCGAGCCGGAGACGGCGACAGTTTGAATCATACAAACCGCATAACCAATTGCAAAGTAGCTATTTGTCGCCAATTCAACCGAGGCGAGGCGACAGGCACCGCTTCTGCATAGGATAGGGGCAGGAGGGGCGATACTCCCAATATCCCATACCGAGCGACGCTCGATGTGAAACAGGCGACGAACCGGTGAACCATGGAGGGTGGTGTGATGAAGTACTTGTTTCCCGTTCTGGCCGCGGCGCTCATCGCCGTATTCCCGGGATGTTTTCTGAGCGAGGACTCGCCGATCTCGCCGGAGCCGGTCCCGGAGGTCCCGGCCACCGTGATCAATCTCGACTCGCCGACCGGCGGGTTCACGACCGCGGATGAGGCGCCCGCCTTCGGCGAGCCCGAGGCGTACGCGGCGCTTTCCATAGAGGCGCCCGTGCTCGACCCGATCGTGAACACCTACGAGTACCAGACTCGAGCTCCGCGCCGACGGCGCCCGGATCTTGGAGCTCCGCGCCGTCTGGGGCGACCTGTTCGATATCGACGACTCCACGCAAACCGAACCGTGCCCGCTCGACTGGTCCGGAACGCTCCATCTCTCGGGCGGCCTCGTGTGCATGCTGAAAACGATCGCCTTCGAGCCCGGCGATTCTCTCTACCGCATCGACCAATCGACGATCGGCTTCGTCTCGCGGACGGGTCCGCACGTCGACGGCATACACGTGAGGCTCGTGCTGCCGCCGGTTCCTCCGGAGGACAGCGCGAGCTTCGACAAGACGGCGCAGCGGCTCGTGCTCACGACGGGGCCTTACAGCCGGACCTTCACGATCGACGAGCTCGCCGCGCTGAACCTCATCGAGCCCGTCGACCGATGCGGCAACGGCATATCGATCGCGAGCGTCCCGGTCCTTCCGCTGTGCCCGCATGGCCAGCTCTTCGGCGGGTCGAAGCTTCTGCCGGCCGACAGCGTCGCGGCGCCGGATTCGAACGGCACCGTGTACGGCAACTTCAGGGGTGTCTGGGTGGGCGGGCGGCCGGATCGCCGGCCACCTGCGCGGCGTCTTCGGAATGAGGAGCGACGGCGCGCCGCGGGTGTTCTTCGGAAAGTACATCGACACGACCGGCCGCTTCATGGGGATCCTCCGGGGCGAATACGGCTCGCGCCTCGACGGGGACGCGTGCATCGAGTCCCGCGCGGTTACTTCGTCGGCCAGTCGATTCGGCGAGGAAATGGAAGCGCAGGGGCGGCTCAAGGGCCTTTGGATGATAGACGAAGACACTGGTAGAGGATGCTTCCACGGCGTGTGGGGTGTCAACTGCAGCTCGAATCTCTGACCGCGCCGCGCGTTCATCCTCGACAGCGGGGCCGCAAGCAGCTGCGGCCCCGTTTTTTTATCTCCCCTGCCGGCTTCCGCGGGCCGCGACGCCGGTGAGACGCCTCGGCAGCGCCACGTCGAGCTCCGCGGCGAGCACGGCGAGAAACGCCCTCACGGCGGCGCTCAGGTACCCGCGCGCGGGAATGACGATCCCGAGCGTGCGCTCGAGGGCGAGATCGGCCACCTTCGGGGCGCGCACGAGCCCCCGCCGCACGTCGTCGCGGGCGACGCGCTCCGGCAGGATGGCGAGCCCGAGCCCCGCGGCGACGAGATTCCGTATGGCCTCGGGGCTATCGGTCGTGATCGTGACGCGCGGCGTGGCGCCGTGCCTCGCGAGCCCCTCCTCGATGATGCGCCTCGTCGTCGCGCCCTCGTGGAACGAGATAAAAGCCTCCCCCGAGAGATTCCGCCGGCGCGAGCCGGCGCTTGCGCGCCAGCGGATGCCCCGGCGGGGCGATGAGGACGAGCCGCTCCCGGGTCACCGGATGAACCTCGAGATCGCCGCCGCGCTCGACGGGGAGCGT
>CAWFAD010000013.1:0-57661 GCA_963813815.1 uncultured bacterium
ACGAGGTGCTCGCCGAGGAAACCGCGTTCATCCCCGGCGTGCTGCCGTCCGTCGCCCTCGAGAAGGGCTCGCTCGCCGATGCCCGCGCCGTGCTCGACGCCTCTCGGCGCCTCGGCGAGCCTCGTTTCGTCGAGCTCGCCGGCGTCGAGATCGTCCGCAAGCGCCCGATCGCCTTCGTGGACGTCCGTCCCGTGCTCTACGATCCGGAGAGGCGGGGGCTCGTCCGTCTCGTCCGGTGCACGGTGCGAATCGCTTTTCCCCCGCACGCCTCCGTCGAGGGAGGGGGAACGGACGCGTTTCTCGTCGACGATCTCGTCGCGAACGCTGCGCAGGCGTCGGGGTGGAAGCTCCCCGAGCCGCGCGCCGCGGCCCTCGAGCGCACCCCCTTCGAGTTCGCCCGGTCCGACCGCTGGGTGAAGCTCCGCGTCGGGGAGCGGGGCATCTACGTCGTGACGTACAACGATCTGCTCGCCGCCGGAGTCGATCCCCTCGCGATCGATCCCGCGACGATGAGGCTCTTTTCGGGGGGGCCCCTGAAAGAGCCGGACAGCCTGAGCGGCGGGGGAAGCTACCTCGACGAGTATCACCTCGTGGAACATGCGATCCTGCACCGCGGGAGCGGGGCCGGATCCTTCCAGGCGGGGGATACGCTGTTCTTTCACGGCGTCGGCGTGAACGGATGGGCGGACGAGCTCGACGCGTCGGACGATCCGTGGCGATACGTCGAGCATCCGTACGAGCGCGAGAACGTCTACTGGCTCACCTGGGGCGGCTCCTTCGAGGGTCCGGCCCGCCGCATGGACGAGCGGAGCGTCGCCGCGGGGATTCCCTTCGATACGACGATCACGTGGTACGAGGAGCGGATCCACCGCGAGGAAGACTACCTCTACGATCCTCTCTATACGGACGATTGCTGGTACTGGCGCCTGCTCAAGCAGAGCAGCACATCGACCTTCGTCGACGGGTTCGCCTGCGTCGACCTCGCGGAGCCCCAAGGCGCCTTCAGAACGATAGCGTACGGCCCCTTCAGCTACATCCATCCTTCGACCTCGGCGAGCTACCGGCTGAACGGGCTCGCGATCGGAGAGCTCGAATGGACGGTTCCGTTCGGATACAACCCGAGCCTCATGGAAACGCTTCTCACCGACGTGCCGAACCTCGTCGAGGGAACCAACTCGCTCGTCGTCACCAAACCGCTCGACGGCGATCTGTACATCCTCTGGTACGAGATCGCGTACCGGCGGCTGCTCGCGGCGCTCGGAGGCGAGCTCGACTTCGCCGCGCCGGCGCGACCGCTTCGAGCGCGCTTCGAGCTCTCCGGATTCCCCGCGGATGAGGAAATTCTTCTCTTCGACGTGAGCCGGAACGAATCGCCGGCGCTCTGCACGGACTGGTCTCCGGCCGCCGGGGGGCTCGCCTTTCAGGATTCGATCGGGCCGGAGCGGCGCCGCTATTTCGCGGTCGCGAAGAGCGCGCTCCGCAAACCGTCGCTCTCGTCCGTCGCGGCGCCCTCGCTGCGCGACGAGAGCGTCTGCCCCGACATGGTCGTCATATACCACGAGGATTTCCGCAACGCCGCCCTCGCCCTCGCGGAGCACCGCCGGCGGGGAATCGACGGGATCGTCTCGCCGGCCGTTCAGGCGGTCGGGATCGAGGACGTGTACGCCAACTTCTCCGGGGGCCGCAAGGATCCGATCGCCATACGCAACTACCTCAAGTTTCTCTACGATCGCGCCGATTGCTCCGCCGGAGGCGATCCGAAGATCAAGTACGTGCTGCTCGTCGGCAACGGAACGCACGATCCGCGCGACGTGCTCGGCCGCGCGAACGATTTCGTTCCGTTCTACATGAACCGCCGGTACCCGGGGGAGTCCGAAGCGGTCGAGGACGAGGATTTCCTCGTGAAGCTCGACGGGGGGATCGACCGGACGCCCGATCTCGCCATCGGCCGCATGTCGGTTCTCAGCGCCCGAGAGGCGGATGCCTGGGCGCAGCGAGTCGTCGATTACGGGGAGCGGCCCGAATACGGGCCGTGGCGCGAAAAGGCGATTCTCTGCGCGGACGACGAGTTCTCGACGAGCCGAGACGACGATTTCGAGTTTCTCATCTCGACCGAGGATCTCGCGAAACGCACGGGCCCGTTCCCCGTGGTCGCCGACCTGCGGAAAGTCTATCTCCACACGTATCCGTTTCTCGGCGACGTGAAGCCGGCGGCGCGCAGGGATTATCTCGACGAGTGGAGCGACGGAGCGCTCATCGTGAACTACAACGGGCACGGCTCTCCGCAGCAGATGGCGGACGAGCGGGTCATGGTGAACTCCGATATCTATTCGCTGACGAACGCCGCGCGGCGGCCGCTCGTGCTCTCGTTCTCCTGCTCGGTGGGCGATCTCGATTCGCCGTACCAGCGGAGCATGGCTCAGAACATGGTCACGTACGACGGGGGCGGGGCCATCGGTACCATATCCGCCGCGGCGCCCACCTACCTCTACCCGAACACGCTTCTCAACGCCGCGATCTACCGCTCGCTCTTCACGTCGAAGGACAGCACCGGCACGCGGCCGGTCGGGCTCGCGCTCCAGCTCGCCAAATACGCGATCGTGACGCGCGAGGGGTACGAGGGGAACAACACCAAGTACGTGTGTCTCGGCGATCCCGCGTTGAAGCTCGCCCTGCCCGGCTACCGCGTCGAGATCGAAACCGCGTCGGTCGACTCGCTGCGCACGGGGGAGCTGTACCGCGTCGAGGGCTCGGTCCGCGCCGGGGGCTCGGTGCTCACTCTCTTCAACGGAACGGCCGACCTCATCGTGCAGGAGGCCGAACGCGCGGTGAGGGAACTCATCGTCACACAGCATTTTTATCTGGATACTTTTTATCTGGATACGCTCGTTTTGGACTACGCTCTGCCGGGGGAAGCGCTCTTCCGCGGTTCGGTGGACGTCACGGCGGGCCGGTTCGACGCTTCCTTCGTGGTTCCTCGACGATGCCGGATGGGTCCCCGCGCGCGCATCCGCGCGTACGTGAGCTCGGGGCTCGCCGACGGCGCCGGCGCGTGCGACACGCTCCTCATCGTTCCATCCGACACCCTCCGGCCGAACGCGGGTCCTCCCGCCGTGCAGCTCTATTTCGCCGGACAGGCGACGAAGGTCAAGGCGGGGGCGAAGCTCATCGCGGATATCTCGGATGAGGACGGCATCGCGATGCTCGGCAGCGATCCGCAGAGCTCGATCTTTTTCGAGTTCGACGGAAGCGGGTATCCGATCTTCGTGACGGACTATTTCACGTACGACCACGAATCGTACACGTCCGGCTCGGTCGAATATCCGCTGGCCGCGGGGTTCGAGGCGGGCCGGCATACGGTGATCGTCAAGGCGTTCGACAATCTCGGCGCGGCCTCCTCCGACACGCTCTCCTTCGAGATCGTCGAGGAGGGGCTGTATGCGCTGAGCGACGTGTTCAACCTTCCGAACCCCTTCTCGGAGGGCACGAATTTCGTGTTTCAGACGACGAACCGGGGGAGCGCGACGCTCAAGGTCTACACCGTGTCCGGAACGATGGTGTGGGAGAAGCGCGTCGCGGCGGCCGAGGGATTCAACAGCGTGTACTGGGACGGCAGGGACTCCGCGGGCGACCGGCTCGCCAACGGCACGTACCTCTACGTCCTCGAGGTCGATTTCGAAGGTTCTTACCACCGCAGCGAAACGGTCGAGGGAAAGGCCGTGCTGCTGCGATAGAGGGCCCGGCGGCCGGGCCGGTCAAAGCGCTTGACCCGGCACCGGCCCGATTATTATTAATAAAGGAGAAAGAACGGAGGATACAGATGCAGAGATCAGCGCGGATGGCCTTCATAGCAACGGTGCTCCTCGCGGCGGCCGCCGGGCAGCTTCGGGCCCAAGGCGAGTCGGGAGCCTCGTGTCTCATCATACCGCCGAGCGCGAGGGCGAACGGCATGGGACAAACGTTCGTGGCGATATCGGACGACGCCACCGGCATATGGTGGAATCCGGGCGGCCTCGCGTTCGTCGATAAAACCGTCGATCTCATGTACTCGCAGCTCGTGCCGGAGCTCGCCTCCGACGTCAAATACGCATACTTCGGGGGAACCTCGAAGATCGAGGGGCTCGGCACGATCGGCGCTTCGCTCATCTACCTCGGCTACGGCGACTGGGAGGCGCGCGATCCCAACAACAACTACCTCGGCCAGTACTCGTCCTGGGAGGCGGCGCCGACCCTGAGCGGGGCCGTCCAGGTCATCGACGGGCTCGGGGTGGGCGTGAACGTGAAGTTCATCTATATCGATCTCGCCCCGGCGGAGGCGACGGTCGAGAATCAGGCGGGCCGCGGGCATTCGGTCGCGGTCGACGCGGGAGTTCTCTACAAGGTGCCGGAGTTCGCCATCGGATCGTTCGGGGTTTCCCATCTCAATCTCGGATTCTGTCTGTCGAATCTCGGCCCCTCGATCACCTTCATCAACACCGATCAGGCGGCGAGCCTTCCGCGGAACGCCCGGATCGGGTTCGCCTACAGCCCGTACGTGTCGGACGTGGGCGTTCTGACCGTCGCTTCGGAGGTCAACAAGCCTCTCGTCGATTTCGAGCGGTCTCCGACCTATCATTTCGGCGGGGAGTTCAGCTACATCAACCTGATCGCCGTCCGCGCCGGATACATGCACGACAAGGATGGAAACATCATGGATCCCACCTACGGGCTGGGATTCTCTCTCAGGCGCGTGCGGCTCGATTGGGCCAGCGTTCCGCAGGCGAAGGAACTCGGCAGGGTGCAGCGCTGGTCGATCGGGGTGACCTTTTAAAACCCCTGGGAAAGGCTCGAAGCCAGTTGGCAGCGATCCGATCCTGCAGCCGTATCGCAATCGCCTGCGCGATTCTCTCGTTTCCGCATGATCTGCCCGCGAGCGGGTCCGGGCACGTGCTCCGCGCGGTCGCCCGCGGCTTGTTCCTCGATCCGTCCTCCGCCGCGGCCGCGGAGGGGACGGTGTTGCCCCCGGCCGCGATCCGCTTTCCGAGAATACTTCCCTACGACGAACCCTCTACGCGCGGGTTGCTCGCCTCGGCGCGATCGCGGCGCTCGGCGCTCGGCGCGCTCTCCGGCGGCTCCGATACGCTGCGGGTGCTGCTCGTGCGGGTGTCGTTCGAGAGCGATCGCCTCGACGCGCTCTCGAGCCTCTCGACGGGGGGCGATTTCGACCTCTCGCCGTCGGGCGACTCGCTCATCGATCCCGCGCCGCACGACCGCGGATATTTCGCGTCGCATCTCGAGGGGCTCGCGAACTACTATCGTTCGCAATCCTGCGGCCGCCTCGAGATCGTCGGGGAGGTCATACCGGCGGCCGAGGAGGGGAGTTACCGTCTTTCCGATCCGGCCGACTACGGCCCCGGGCTCCTCGGGTCGTGGACGAGGGACGATATCGTGCGCTTTTTCCGGGACTGCATTTTCGCGTCGGATCGCGGGCTCGCCGAGGAGGGGTACCCGGTGCGGTTCGGAGATTACGACGCCGTGATCGTCGCGCACGCCGGCTCGAATTTCCAGTGCGACGTCGCCGGCGACACCCCGAACGACCCGCCGACGTGTTTCATCTCTCTCCTGCCCGGCGAGGAGGTTTCGGTCGACGGCGGCGCCGCGATGATTCGGGAGGGCTGCATCGTGCCCGAAACGGCGAGCCAGGACGGACTTCTCGCCGGTATCGCGGGCCTCGTCGCGCACGAATTCGGCCATCAGCTCGGATTGCCCGATCTCTACGACACCCGCGAGCGGGTCACGACGGTCGGATACTTCGATCTCATGGACAATGGATGCTGGGTCGGCGCGTATCTACCCGGCGGCGACGGCGCCCTCCGCTACGCCATGGGGTTCATTCCCGGCGGTCTCTCGTCGTGGACGCTCTCGACGCTCGGGTGGGCGGAGGTCGACGCGATCGCGGACGGCCCCGGCGCCCTCGCTCTCCCGGCCCTCGGGAAGTGTCCGCCCCGCGCCGCGCGCATCGAGCACGCCGGAGACGAGCACTTCCTTGTCGAGAACCGCGCGGCCGAGCTCGACGGCATCCTGACCGGATTCGTCCGCGATTCGAACGGGGTCATCGTGGGCACGGGCAACTGCCTGAACTGCGACGGAGAGCCCGCGGAAGAGCCCGTCTGGGAGCTCGTGAACGGCTACGACCTGCTGCTCCCGACCGAGCGCGCCCCGGACGGCCCAACGAGCGGACCGGGGATCCTCGTTTGGCGCGTGAACGACCGTCTCGTCGCCGAGCGCCGGGAATCGAACGTTCTGAACGCCGAACGCCCGCTCGCCGTCATGCTTCTCGAGGCGGACGGCGTCGTGGATATCGGCGATCCGGCCTCTCCGCACTCCTACGGCTGGTACGCGGACGCCTACTTCGCCGGAGGAAACGCCGCTCTCGGCGAAGAAACGAACCCTTCCTCCTTGAGCGCGTGGGGGGTGCCGACGGGCGTTTCCGCGTCCGCGATATCCGCGCGCGACACCCTCATGCTGTGCGAAGGCGCGGTGTTCGGCGTCGAGACGGCCGCGGCCGTTCCGGGGAGCGCGGTCCTCGCGGAGGGCGGTTTCTTTTTCCTTCCGGAAAGCGAAGATATCTTTCTGCTTCACTCGGGAGGAGACGGCGTGATTGTCCCGGGGGGCGATACGGTCGTTTCGATCGGGAGGCCGGTCCTCGGGCCGCCCGCGTGGCTCGATGCGTTGCCGGGCATGGACGGGCCGGGGGTCGTCGTCGGAGAGCGGGCGGGGTATATCCATGTTTTCGCCCGCTCGACGTGGGCCGAGTGCGAGGGCTGGCCGGCTTTCATAGAGGCGACGCTCGCGACGCACCCGGTCGTCGTGCGGCGCGGGGACCGGTGCCGGATCGCGGCGGCGGGGCGCCGGAGCATCCACATACTCGACGGCGGCGGGGAGGCCCCCGGGAGTCCCATTTATCTCTACGAACGGGACATTACGAGCAACCTCGTCGTGGCGGAGAACGAGGACGGCTTTGCCGTGGCGGTATTTTTCGTCACGTCCCCCGACGACGACGCGGTGATTCCGACGAAGAGCTTTCTTCTCTTCAAATGGGATCTTTTTCCCGACGGGGCTTCTGAGGTCATGGTTCCCGCGGAGGGGTATCCCATCCGGCTTCCGCTCGAAGCGGAGGACGGGGCGGAGGGCTTTTTCCTCGTGGGAGGGGATCTCGCGCCCGCCGAAAGCGGGGATGAGGTTTTTGTCATCTGCCGGGCGACGGGCCGGATCCTCACGTGCGGGGATCGGGGGGTTCTTGCCGGGCGCGCCGGCGAGGGGCCCGTGCCGGGGGCGCCGGCGCTCTCTGATTTGAATGGAGATTCGTCGATTGATCTCGTATACTCCGATGGGAATTCGATATACGCGCTGAGCCCTTCCCTCGCGAGTCTCAGGGGGTGGCCGCGGCGGATATGGTCGCTCCAGGAGCTTCCATGGCAATCGCGGTTCTCGACTCCCGTGACGATCGCGAGTTCGGGCGTCGAGAGGAATGTCGTCGCGGGGAGCGACGGCGGTCTGCTCTACATTCTCGACCGCGACGGAGCTCTCGAGAGCGGATTTCCGAGGAAAGCCGCGGCGGCGTTCGATCGAGCGGTCGAAATGGGTCCGCCGGGCGCGGGGCAAACGCTCGCGTCCCTCGACGGCGGTCTCGTCAGGCTGAGAACGGCGCCATTCGCTCCGGACTTCGAGCGATCGTGGCCGACGCTCTGGGGCAACGCCGGCAGGACGGCGTGGGCGAGCGGCGCGGATGGGACCGGCGGCGGGCTGGCCTCGATCGCCGGCAGCCTCGTCGTGTATCCGAATCCATCGCGCGGCGAAAGGGTCGGGTTTCATTTCACCGCCCCGTCCGAGGGGGATGCGCGGCTCGAGATACTGACGCTCACGGGCGATCTCGTGCTCGCGCGGACGAAGCGGCTGCTGGGGGGAGAGGACGAGTTCGTCGTTTCGATGAACGATCGCGCCCCCGGCGTGTACCTCTCGCGTCTCGTCGTCACCTCGGGGGGACGGCGCGCCGAGACATTTCGAAAATTCGCCATCGTGCGCTGAGCAGGGAGGACGGCATGCGTTTCGTGATCGCGGGAATCGCGCTGGTGTGTATCGCGGCGTCATCGGCGGGCGCGGCGGCCCTTTCGGACACCCCGCGGAACCCGCTTCCGTGGCCGGCTGGCGGCGTGTCGGTCTTTTCGGAGGCGATGGGACGAACGTCGGCCGTTCGACCGCTCCAAACGCTCCGTCTCGCCGGCGAACGATGCGGGATGCCGACGGTGTTCGTGACGGGAGCCGGCCGGGCGATCTCCGCAGCCGGCGCGACGCGCATCACCGGACGGAAGACGGCGCTCGCGGTCATCTCCTCGGCCATTCTGCCCGGTCTCGGGGAGCTCATCCTCTACTCCGATTCGCGCGACCCGTGGACGCTCGCCCGCGTGCCCGTCTTCTTCGCGCTCGAGGGATACTTCTGGTACGGCTATCGCGACAACTACGACACGGGGAAGGATTTCAAGAGCCAGTACGAGGCGTACGGCGACGCGCACTGGGATCTCGACCGGTTCCTTCTCCAGCACCCCTGCTGCGACGGGCTCGGCGGCTGCGACACCTGGCAGTTCTACAACGAAGAGTGCCAGGGCTCGTTCAACTACTTCCTGTTCACTCCGAAGGAGGTCGACCGGGAAGAGTATTACGAGAACATCGGCAAGTACGACGCCTTCGTCTACGGCTGGGACGATTGGGCCGGCCAGACCGATTTCCGGACGCCCCATCGCGACTTCTACTGGTTTCTGCGAGGGGAGAGCGACAAGTATCTACTGCGATCCGATCAGTTCATCATGGCGCTCATACTGAACCGGGTGATCTCGATGGCCGATACCGGCTGGCTCGCCTACCGGATGTCGCGGGGCGGGAGTCCCGAAGAGGGCTGGTCGCTGCGGCTGCGCTCGTACGACACCTCCCCCTGCCTCATCATCAGCCGCGGATTCTGACGGAGTGGAGGGCGATGAAACGAACGACGATTCTTCTCGTGCTGCTGCTCGCCGCCTCCGCGGCGGGGAAGGCCGAGTCGGTGTTCGACGGGGATTTCGGGGCGGCGCCGAGGCTCGATCTCGGGTCGCCCGCCCCGGCGTTCGGCGCGGAGGCCGTCGCCCGTGGGCTCGCACTCGCCGGCGAGGACGCTCCGACGCTCGGCACCGCCGCGTGGAGTCTCCTCGTCCCGGGGCTCGCGCAGCAGAAGCTCGGCAGAACCGTGCGCGCGAAGATCTATTACGGTCTCGAAACGCTCTCGTGGATCGCGGCGGGGAGCTTTCTCTACGCGGGGTACACGCGCGAACAGGCGTACCAGGACTACGCGGTCGTGTTCGCGGGGGTCGCGGGAACCGACCGGCCCGACGAATACTGGCAGGCGATCGGCGAGTACTCGTCGAGCGACGGCCCCGGCGGGTACAACGAGATGATACGGCGCGACGCGCGCGATCTCTACTACCCGGACGTGGATGCCATGAACGTCTACTTCGACGATCGCGCCTATGCCGGCGACGACGTCTGGCAGTGGCGCACGAGCGGCGATTTCAGGCGTTACGGGAAGCTCCGTGACGACAGCCGCTTCGCCTACCGCTATGCGATATACTCGGTGTTCTTCGCGGCGGTGCTCCGGGTCGTGAGCACGGCGGACGCCGTGCGCCTCGCGCGCGGGGACGTCTCCGCCGGCGCGGGCTCGGGGCCGCGCACGTCGCTCGAGCTCGCGCGCTCGCCGCAGGGCGCGTCGCTCTGCCTCGTGCGATCGTTCTAGGGTGCTCCTCATCGACGGGCACGGGTTCGCCATGGTACGCATCCTTTCCGCGATTCTGCTCGCACTCTCCATCCCCACGCATCTTCCCGCCACGCGGGCCGGCGAGGCGAACGGGCGGCCGCGCGTCGAGGAGACGGCGGTGCGGCTCGGGGCCGGAGAGCTCCGCGAGCCGGTCGGCATAGCCGTCGACGCGCTCGGATTCGTTTACGTCGCCGACGCAATGGCGGGGAAGGTGTTCCGTTTCGACGAGGCGGGAGGGTCGCTCGAGCTCGCCCGGCCGCCGGAGCAGGCGGGATTCTACCCGATCGACGTGGCGGCGCAGGAGTCCTTCGTCTTCGTACTCGATTACGCGGGGAACAGGCTCCTTCGGTACGACGCCAAAGGGGCGTATCTCGACGTCTTCCTCTCGTTCGGGGCGAGGGGTGCGCGTCCCGTCTCGATCACCGGGGGCCCGGGCGGAAGGATGATCACGGCCGACCCGGTCGACGATTCCGTCGCGCTCTGGACCCCGCTCCTCGAGCTCGAGCTCTCGATCGGCGGATTCGGGAGGGGAGCGGGCGGCCTGAGCGATCCGCGGAAGGCGGCGTTTCTCCCCGGACAGAAGATCGTCGTCGTGGAGTCGGGAAACAGGAGGCTGCAGCTCTTTTCGCCGTCGGGACGCTACGAACGATCGGTGGATTCGGCGGGGGGGCGGGGTTTCGTGTCGCCGCGGTACGTCGCCGCCGACGAACGGGGCGTCGTTTTCGTCTGCGATCCCGAGGGGATGCGTCTCAGCCTCTTCTCGGCGGAGCTCGAGCATCTGGCCGACATAGAGACGTTCGGCGGCGAGCCGGTGTCGCCCTCGGCGGCGGCGGTCGGCTGGGACGGAAAGCTCTACGTCGCCGATCTTCGCTCGCGCTCCGTTATCGTCTACCGGTTGATCTATCCGGGCGACATATGATGCGCAGCACTCTTCTCGCGGCCATTCTGCTCGCCGCGCTCCCGGCCGGCGCCGCCTCTCGCGCGGCGCCGAATCCCGCCGGCGAGCTCGCGCTCCGCAGCGCGGGGGAGACGCGGTTCTTCGTGCTCGAGCCGGGGCAGGGGAGGATCGAGCTCGGCCGCTCCTTCATCGTTCCGGAGAGCGACTCGGTCCTGCTCGACGGCGCGCCCCTTCGCCGGGGGGACGATTACCGGATCAATACGCTCCGAGGCACGATCGTTCTCGTGCGGCCCGCCGTTGGGGGCGAACGTCTCGTCGTGCGCTTCGAGCGGCATCCGCTTCCCTTCTCTCCCGTGTTCGTCACGAACGTGTCGGAGGTGCCTGCGGGCGGCCCGCTTCCCGCCGCGGGCTCCGCTCCCCGCGCACCGGCGCGGGACGCCGGAGGGAGCGAGCTCTACCGGCTCCGGCTCTCGGGGAGCAAAACGATCGGCGTCTCGGTGGGATCGAATCGCGATCTCGGGCTCGATCAGAGCCTCAAGGTCACCATGGTCGGCGCCGTCGCGAAGGATCTCGAGGTGAGCGCCTATCTCACCGACGACGATCTCCCCGTGCAGCCCGCGGGAAACACGGAGGAGCTCAAGCAGCTCGATCGCGTGTTCATCAAGGTGAAGAGCAAGCACAGCGAGGTGCGGCTCGGCGATTTTTCGTCGGGCCTCGCGGGGTTGCGGCTCTCGCGATTCAAACGCGATCTGCGCGGCGTCTCGGCGGACGTCGCCGCCGCGGGACAGACGTTCACCGCCGGAGGCGGAATCGCGCGCGGTCGGTTCAAGACGGTCCGACTCATCGGGCGCGAAGGGGTTCAAGGCCCCTACGAGCTTCTCCCCGCGCAGCGGTTCAACTCGGTCACGATCCTCGCTGGAACCGAGGCGGTGTACTGCAACGGGCGTCTGCTTCGCCGCGGCTCGGAGAACGACTATACGATCGATTACGGGCGCGGGACCGTCGCCTTCACCGAGCGGCTCCCGATCACGAACGATTCGGAGATCGTGGTCGATTACGAGGTGAGCGAGTTCGGATTCGACCGGTCGACGCTCTTCGCCGGATGGGCGTCGCCGAAGTGGATGGACGCGTTCTCCATCCGGACGACCTTTTTCCAGGAGGGGGATGACGCCGACCGGGCCCTCGCGGGAGCGCTTTCGGACGAGGATCGCGCGATCCTCGCGGAGGCGGGGGACGATCCGGATTCGGCGATCGCCTCCGGCATCGAGCGCGTGGAGGCCGGCGCGGGGGAGTACGTGGAGCTCAACGCCGGATCGGACTCGGCGTACTTCGCCTTCGTCGAAACGGGCGGCGAGTACCGGCTCTCGTTCATCGATGTCGGCGCCGCCGCCGGCGACTATCGAACGGACGGCTTCTCCACGAAAGGCGTGGTGAAGTACGCGTGGGCCGGCCCCGGGGGAGGTTCCTTTCGCATCGGGCGGCGGCTGTCGCTCCCCGAGCGGAAGCGGATTTTCGGCGTCGGCGCTTCGGCATCGAAGGGGGCGGCGTACGTCGACGCCGAGGGGAACGTGAGCGACTACGACCGCAACCTCCTCTCGCGCCTCGCGAACGATGACAACGGCGGCCTCGCGCTGCGTCTCGAGGGGGGGCTCAAGGATTACGCCGTACCCTCGGCGAAGGTGTCCGTCGCGGGCGAGATATCGAGCGTGGACGGGCGCTATGCCGCCCCGGACAAGGTGCGCGAGCCTTACTTTTACCGGAGCTGGGGGCTCGAGGACGAGCCGCTCGACCTCACCGAGGTGATCGCCGGGGGGCGCGTCGCGATCGCGGGGCTGCGGGCCTGGAGCGCGGGGGCGAGCTACGAAAGGCTTTCGCGGGGGGACGCCTTTAGCGCGCGGAAGGCGGAGCTCGAAGGCTCCCTCGGGGAGGCCGGATCGCGGGGCGCCGATTTCCGCGCGATGAGCTCCAGCGCGGGCGACGGTCGCGAGCGCCGGTTCGCGCGCGGATCCGGGGCGCTCGCGCTCTGGCGCGTCGTTCCGCGCCTCACGCTCGAGTCCGAGCGGTACGCCGTGCGTTCGGCCGCGAGCGTCGACACGGGAAGGGCCTACACGGAGGGAACCCTGTCGCTCGCTGGCCGCGATCTGGGCCCCTGGAGGTCGGTCGTAACCCTCGCGCGGCGGAACACGGACGTTCTCGACACGTTGCGGGGCGAGTGGAACCGCTCTCGAGAAAACGGCGAGGTGAGCTTCGACGGAGCCTATTCGGGCGGGTCGCGCATCGTCGAGCTTCTCGCTACGCACCGGCGGAGCCGCGATCCGCGGGAAGGGGAAACCTCGTTCAACAACCTGGCGCGGATCAGGGCGCGCGATTCATGGGAGCGCGCCGGGCTCGCGGCGGACGTCAGCTATCGCATCGCGGGAGGGGAGGAGCGCACCCTCCAGAAGTCGGTGATCTACGTCGGCGAGATGCAGGGCGATTACGACGCCGCCGGGCGAGAGGTCGGGCAGAAGCGCGGCGATTACATGCTGGTCTACATTCCCGGCGCGGATCGCGTGGGCGTGAACACGGTGGAGCTCAGCATGCAGGCGAGCTTCGGCGCCGGCGTGCGGGGCATCGGCGGAGAAGGAGGCGGTGGAGGCTTTTGGGGAGCCCTTCGGCGCGAGGTGTCGCTCGACCACTCCTTCTCGATCATCGAGAAATCCCGGACCGACGAGATCGTTCGGCTCCTTTTCCTGAGCCCGTCGCTTCTGCAGAGGGACGACGTCACCGTCTACGGCGTCACCAAGCTGCGGGAGGAATGCACGTTCTTCAATTCGTCCCGCCTCTTCAAGCTCCGCGTCGCCTACTCCCGCGAGGACGAGGAGGACAACCGAACGGAGGGAGGAGCGGCAGAGAACTTCGCGCGGGAGATCCGCGTGCGCGCCGAGTCGGCGCCGTGGAGCTCCGTCGCGCTCTCCTGGGAGGCGAGGGAGGCCTTCTCGAGGCGCGAGACCGCCGCGACCGAGGACGCCTCCTACGAGATCGAAACGACCGCCCTGTCGCAGACCGTCGTTTACCGCTTCGGGCCGTCGGCGAAGCTCTCGCTCGAAACGGGGGCCGAGCGAAGATCGGACGCCGTCTCGCTCGCCCGGCAGGTGTCCTATCTCGCCGCTCCGTCCTTCAGCGCCTCTCTCGGCGCGCGATTCAACGCGGCCGTTCTCGTCCGCGTCACGTACACGGACGACCGGTCGGAGGCCGGAAAGCCGCTCTTCTTTCTCGAGGAGGGTTTTCGAGAGGATTGGAGCGTGCTCGGCCAGTACCGGGTCTCGCAGAACGTCAGCTTCGGTCTCAGCTACACGGGCCGCCGGGAAAAGGATTACGGGGGGGAGGTGTCGACGGTCAATGATCTCAAGATGGAAAGCCGCGCTTATTTCTAGCGCTGCGTGCCTCGTCGCGGCGGCCCCCGTTTCGTCCTCCGTGATCCGCTCGGTCGCGGTCGCGGGGAACAGCGCGATCTCGACGGCCGAGATCGAACGGGGCAGCCACCTTCTGCCGGGAGTCGAGTTCTCTGATTCGCTTATATCGCTTGAGGTTGCGCGAATCGATTCGCTTTATTTCTCGATCGGAATTCTCGCCGTCCGCATCGCGGCGGATACGGCGCTTTCCGCGGACGGGGTGGCCCTGCGACTTCGCCTCGAGGAAGGGGAGAGGGCTCGGATCGGCGCGATCTCGGTGAGCGGCGCCGCGCTGCTCGGCGAGGATAAGGCGCGCGGCGCGATCCGGCCGGCACCGGGCGAGCCGTTCGATCCCTTTCTTCTCGAGGAATCGCTCATCGCGCTGCTCGATCGCTACAACGAATCGGGCTACCCCTACGCTCAGGTCTGGCTCACCGGATTTGCCTATCGCGAGGACGCGAATGAGGTCGATCTCGCCGTTACCGTGTCGGAAGCGGAACGGACCGTGCTCGCCGGAATCGTCTTCGAGGGCCTCGCGAAAACCGACTCGACGGTCGCGCGGCGCACGGCGCGGCTGCGGCCGGGAGCCGAATACCGGCGAACGGAGGTCGAGCGAGGCCGGGCTTACCTCCGCTCGTCCGGATACTTCGAGTCGGTCGGCGAGGCGAGGCTCGAGCGGCGCGGTCCGGGGGCGGCCGATCTCGTCATCCCCGTGAAGGAGGCGCGAGGCGCGGGAACCTTTCAAGGCGCCGTCGGATTTTCCCGGAAGACGGACGGGTCGTACGTCGCGAGCGGCGCCGCGGGGCTCTCGCTCAGAAACATCGCGGGCTCGGGGCGCGGCGCCGCGCTCGACTGGCTGAACGACGGGCTGTCGTACTCGCGTATCGCGCTGCGGTATCACGAGCCTTTCCTCGCCTCGTGGCCGCTCTCCGTCGACGTGGAGATGGCGCAGATCATTCAGGATTCGAGCTACGTGTTGAGCTCGGGAGGCATCGCGATCGGCGTTCCAGCCGGCCCCGCGACGACGATCATCGCCGGTGTCGCCGCGGACAGCAACATCCCCGAACAGGGCGATCTCGACCGGAGCGTTCGACAGCGGATCCGCCTCGGCGTCTCCCGGACGGGCGCGGGGCCCGTGGATGCGGCTCTGAGCTTCGAAGGCGCCTACCGCAAGCGGTACTTCGACGACGGACGCCTCGAGCGCGATGGCGAGCTCCTCTACGATTTCGAGGCGAGCGGATCGATCCCCGTATTCACCGCCCAGAGCCTGTTTCTCCGTATCGCCTCGCGCGGCGTCGTTTCGAGGGAAGCGGTGCCGCTCGCCGAGACCTACGCCATCGGCGGGGCGAACACGCTCCGCGGATACCGGGAGGCGCAGTTTCGAGGCGAAAAGATCGCATGGACCACCGTCGAGTACCGTTTCGGAGCGGGAGGCGCATTCTTCCTCTTCAACGACGTCGGCGCCTACGAATCGCCGGAGGAGGGATGGGTCTTCAAAAACGGCACGGGATTCGGCCTTCGGGCCGCATCCCCCGTCGGCGTCATCTCGCTGAGCTTCGGCGTGGGAGAGAGGCTCTCGCTCTCCGAAACGCGCCTGCACGTGTCGCTCGCGGAGCGCTTCTAGGTCGGCGCGGACCGATCGCGGCAGCCCCGTTCCCGTCTCGTCCTTGACTCCGTAGCCGCCGCGAACCTATAATGGATTGATTGCAGGGATGAGAGGGGGAGAACGATTTGACGGAATTCGAACGGGCGAAAAACGGCGAGGTGACGCCGGCCGTGCAGCGCGTCGCCGAGGACGAGCGGATCGATCCGGAGCGCCTGCGGCGTCTCGTCGCCGAGGGGCGGGCGGTCGTGACGGGATCCGCCCGGAAACACTGCCGCGTGATCGGAATCGGCGAGGGGCTCCGCACGAAGATCAACGCGAATATCGGCACGAGCCCGGCGCACGTCGACCTCGCCGTCGAGCTCGAGAAGCTCCGGGTGGCGATCGACGCCGGGGCCGACACCGTGATGGATCTCTCGACCGGCGGAGATCTCGACGCCGTTCGGCGGGCCGTCTGCGAGCGGTCGACGATCCCCGTGGGCACGGTGCCCATTTACCAGGCGATCGTCGAGACGACGCGGGCGGGCGGCGGGATCCCCGACGCGACGACCGAGGCGCTGTTCGAAGTGGTCGAGCGGCACGCCCGAGACGGCGTGGATTTCATGACGATCCATTGCGGCCTCACCAAGCGCCTCGCCGACGTGGTCGCTTCCTCGCGGACGGCCGGCGTCGTAAGCCGCGGCGGCTGCTTTCTCCTCCAATGGATGGTTACGAACGAAAAGGAAAACCCGTACTACGAGCATTTCGACCGTTTGCTCGATATCGCCGCGATGTTCGACGTGACGCTGAGCCTCGGCGATGGTCTTCGTCCGGGCGCCATCGCGGACGCGACGGACGGCGCCCAGATCGGCGAGCTTCTCGTGATCGGCGAGCTCGTCGAACGCGCTCGCTCGCGCGGAGTGAGCGTCATCGTCGAGGGACCGGGCCACGTGCCTCTCCAAGACGTGCCCGCGCAGATGCAGTTGCAGAAGCGCGTGTGCAAGGGGGCGCCGTTCTACGTGCTCGGTCCGCTCGTGACGGATGTCGCTCCGGGTTACGATCACATCACGAGCGCCATCGGCGGCGCGGTCGCCGCGTGGTACGGCGCCGATTTTCTCTGCTACGTCACCCCGGCGGAGCACCTGAGGCTTCCCACCGTCGAGGACGTCCGCACCGGCGTCATCGCGGCCCGCATCGCCGCGCACGCCGGAGACCTGGCAAAAGGGGTCGAAGGCGCCGCCGCATGGGATCTCGAGGTTTCCAAGGCGAGGGCCGGTCTCGACTGGGAGAGATCGATCAACCGGAGCATCGATCCGGAACGCGCCCGCGCGATGTACGATCCGATCGCGGGGGATACCGGCAAGCTCTGCTCGATGTGCGGTATCTATTGCGCGATACGCGGTTCGAAAAAGAGCAGGGAAGGCCGCGGCGCGCGGGAGTAGGAATGGGCGGGGCGCGAAAGCGCGCGCGGGCGTCTTCCCGGCGCGATGCTTCCTCAAAGCGGGGCGCTCGGACGCAGAGCCCGTTCGGGCTCGGCGTTCAGGCGCTCCGTTCCTTTCTCGAATCCCATGGGTGCGCCGCGCCCCCGCCCGGAGACGAGCCGGATGAGGATGGCGTCGCTGCGCGGATCGCCGGCGGTCCCGTTCCCCCCGAGTACCTGCTCACGCTGGCCGCTCGCTCGAACGCGCCGTTCATTTCGCTCATCGAGGAAGCCTCCGTTCTCGCTCGCGAGGCGGATCCCGGCGCCCGGCGGCCCAGCGAGCGCCGGACTTCCGGCGACGAACTGCCTTCTCTCGACGCCGCCTTCGCGCGTCTCTTTGCCGCCCTCGGCGAGGAGCGTCTCGGTCAGGTCGAGATGGCCCGATCGGTGGATCGCGCGCTCCGGGAGAGCGCCGTCGCGCTCGTCGAGGCGGGCACGGGAACGGGAAAATCCCTCGGCTATCTCGTGCCGGCGGCGCTTTTCGCCCGCGAAACGGGCGAGCGCGTCGTCGTCTCCACCTATACGAAGAATCTCCAGGACCAGCTCTACCGCAAGGAAACGCCGCTCCTCGAGTCCGTCGTTCCCGGCGTGCGCGCCGAGCGCCTGCTCGGCAGGGAGAACTATCTCTGCACTCGGGGCATCGTCTCGCGCGCGGTCTCGCTCGCCGTGGACTCGCCGGAGCGAGCCCTCGCCTTCGCACTTCAGATGACGCTCGCATCCGGCGCCGCCGCCGATCGGGTCGCGGCGGAGAACGGTCCGGCCCGCGCGTTATCGCTCTTCGCGCCCGCCCGCTGCTCCATGAACGCGTGCGCCTTCGCCGATCGCTGTCCGCTCATGCGGGCGAGGCGTCGCGCGCGGGAAGCGGAGATACTCTTCGTCAACCACGCGCTCCTGCTCACCGATTACCGGCAGGGGGGAGGCGTGATCGGGCCCTACGCGCGGGTCATATTCGACGAGGCTCATCATCTCGAGCGCTGCGTGGTGGAGAACCTCTCGGTCAAGGCCGCGCGGGACGATTGCCGGCGCATACTCGAGAGCGTGCGGCTCTCTCTGAAGAACGAGGACGCTTGGAGGCTCCTCGTTCACGAGCTCGAGTCGGGCGGACCCGGCGAGGCGAGGCGGCTGAGGGGGGAGATCGCCGACAGGGCCCTCGCGCTCGAGAGGGCGAACGCGGAGCTCTTCCGCGCCATCGAGGAGAGCATCAACCCCGAGAGGGCCTTCCGCGCGATGAAGCTGCGCTATACGGACGGCGCCGAAACGTTCGCGCTCGCTCGCGATGCCTTCGCTGATAACTATATTACATTGAATGAATTAAACGAATCATTGAAACTAATTAGAGAAGCCTCTCTCCCGAGGGATCTCGAGCCTTTCCGCCAAGAGATGATCTATGTCTCGGAGGAGCTCTCGACGCTCGCCGAGGGCCTGCGCTACCTCTCGTCCGCGTCGGGCGAAGAGTCCGTATTTTGGCTGGACTGGGGCGCCGACGCCGGTCTCAGGGAGCTCTGCGGGTCGCCGCTCGACGTCGATCGTTCGTTCGCGGATTACGTCGAGAGCTTTATGGGATCTGCCGTGCTCACGTCGGCGACCCTCTCGCATGACGGAGGCTTCGCGTTCCTCAAGGAGCGGCTCGGCATCGGACTCCTTCCCGGAACGCCGATCGAAACGATCATACCCTCCCCCTTTCCGTTCGACGAGCGCTGTCTCGTGCTCATCGTGACCGGGCTCGGCGATCCGAACGACGACGTCTTCGCCGCGCGGGTGAGCGGGATCGTCGGATCGCTCGCCGAGGAGGTCGCCCGGCGCACGATGGTGCTCTTCACATCCTATCGGCTCTGCCACGCGGTGGGGCGTTCCCTCGAGTCGTCGCGCGCGCCCGGCCCCGTTCTCGTTCAAGGCACGGGCGAGAGCAGGGAGACGCTCTCCGGCAGGTTCCGGCGCGGCGGGAGCTCTCTTCTCCTCGGAGTCGCGAGCTTCTGGGAGGGGGTCGATTTTCCGGGAGAGGAGCTCGAAGTGCTCGTTATCCCCAAGGTGCCGTTTCCCGTGCCGTCGGAGCCCGTGGTGGAAGCGCGATCGTCCCGGCTCGCGGCGCTCGGCGAGGACGCCTTCGAAAAGCTTTTTTTGCCCGAAGCGATGCTGCGGATGAGGCAGGGCGCGGGCCGTCTCATCAGGCGGATGGACGACCGCGGAGTGATCGTCATCCTCGACGAGCGGCTCGAGACGAGGCCGTACGGCCCCTCGATTCTCTCGGCGCTTCCCTCTCGTACCATCGAGCACGTATCGGCCGCCGAATGCATCGCCTCCGCCGTGCGCTGGTTCGAGGGCCGGTGAGAGCGGGGCGGGAGCAGCCTTTGGGGTTGCCCCCGCGCGTCGTAAGCCCTATTGTGAGTCAAAAAGATGCCTTCCGGAGGTGATGATTCCATGCCGCAGAGAGTGATCAGAGCGCCGCGCGGAACGACCCGCTCGTGCAAGAGCTGGTTCACCGAGGCGCCCCTTCGCATGCTCATGAACAATCTCGATCCCGAGGTCGCGGAGCGCCCGGACGAGCTCGTCGTGTACGGCGGACGCGGAAAGGCCGCCCGGAACTGGGAGTGCTACGACCGCATCGTCGAAACCCTCCGCGGTCTCGAGAACGACGAGACGCTCCTCGTCCAGTCCGGCAAGCCCGTCGCCGTGTTCCGGACCCACGAGTGGGCGCCGCGCGTTCTCATCGCCAACTCGCTCCTCGTGCCGCGCTGGGCGACCTGGGAGAAATTCTGGGAGCTCGAGCGGCTGGGCCTGACCATGTACGGCCAGATGACGGCCGGATCCTGGATGTACATCGGGACGCAGGGGATTCTGCAGGGCACCTTCGAAACCTTCGCCGAGTGCGCCCGCATGCATTTCGGCGGCACGCTCGCGGGAAGGCTCGTGCTCACGGCGGGTCTCGGCGGCATGGGCGGCGCCCAGCCGCTCGCCGTCACCATGAACGGCGGCGTCTGCCTCGCCGTGGAGGTCGATCCCGAGCGCATCGAGCGCCGTCTCGAGACCCGCTACTGCGACGAGATGGAGACCGATCTCGATCGGGCCCTCGAAAAGGCGCGCGCGGCCGTGAGGGAAAAACGGCCGTACTCGATCGGGCTCGCCGCCAACGCCGCCGATGTGTTCCCCGAGCTCGTCCGCCGCGGGGTCGTGCCCGACGTCGCAACGGACCAGACCTCCGCGCACGACGCCCTGAACGGCTACATTCCTCGCGGCTACGATCTCGCCGGCGCCGCGCGGCTCCGCCGCGACAACTCGGATCGCTACGTGAAGGAGGCGGTGGAGTCGATCGTTGTCCACGTTCAGGCGATGATCGATCTCCAGGCGCGCGGGGCGGTCGTCTTTGATTACGGCAACAACATCCGCGGGCAGGCGGAGAGGGGCGGGCTCGCGAACGCCTTCGCGTTCCCCGGCTTCGTTCCGGCGTTCATCCGTCCGATGTTCTGCATCGGAAAGGGCCCCTTCCGCTGGATCGCCCTCTCCGGCGATCCGAAAGACATACGGCGCACCGACGATCTGGCGCTCGAGCTCTTTCCCCGCAACGAATCGCTCTGCCGATGGATTCGACTGGCGCGCGAGAAGGTGCAGTTCCAGGGCCTTCCGGCCCGCATCTGCTGGCTCGCGCACGGCGAGCGGGAGGAGTTCGGTCTCGCCATGAACGACCTCGTGGGAAAGGGCGAGATCTCGGCGCCCATCGTGATCGGACGCGATCATCTCGACTCCGGTTCCGTCGCCTCGCCCTATCGGGAGACGGAGGCCATGCGCGACGGCAGCGACGCGATCGCCGACTGGCCGATCCTGAACGCGCTGCTCAATACGGCCTCGGGGGCGGCGTGGGTTTCCGTGCACCACGGAGGGGGGGTCGGCATGGGGCTCTCGATACACGCCGGGCTCGGCGTCGTGGCCGACGGAAGCTCCCTTGCGCGCGAAAAAACGGCCCGATGTCTGGCGAATGACCCTGGCACAGGTATTGCAAGACACGCCGATGCCGGCTACGAGATAGCCGTTGAAAAAGCGAAAGATGCAGGGCTTCACATCCCCATGCTCGGAAAATGAGACGATCCGCGACGCGGGACGATGAGGCCTATTCGACTCGAGCCGGCCGCGCAACGCTTGCAGTTTGAGCAGCTTTCAGGCTGGCTTGTTATAGATGCGTAAGGAGAGGCGCTTGCCCCGGAAGCACGACTTCTTGCTGTACGGCGCCGGACAGCTCTTGACCTGCTCGAGCCCCGAAGGGGGTCCGAAGCGTGGCAAAAGTCTATCCGACCCCGGCATTGTGAACGATGGGGCGATAGCCGTTTCCGGAGGAACGATCAGCGCCGTGGGTTCCCGCGCCGAGGTCGAGCGGATCGCCGGCTCGTCGCGCGTCGAGAGAACGCTCGACGCGGGCGGGCGGGTCGTCATGCCCGGCTGGGTCGATCCTCACACGCACGCGGTTTTCTCGCGGTATCGGGCGGACGAGTACGAGGCGCGCATCCGCGGCGAGGGATACCTCGAGATCGAGCGTCGCGGCGGCGGCATCAAGCGAACGGTCCGCGAGGTGCGCGAGATGAGCGAAGAGCGCCTCTTCGAGGTGAGTCGGCGCCGCCTCTCGAAGATTCTCGAGGGAGGCACGACGACGATCGAGATCAAGAGCGGGTACGGGCTCGACCTCGAGAGCGAGCTCAAGATGCTTCGCGTCATCGCCCGTCTTGGGCGCGAGCTTCCTCTCGACGTCGTGCCGACCTTCATGGGAGCGCACCAGAAGCCGCCCGAATCCGGGGGCGGGAAGGATTACGTCGGGACCGTGATCGACGAGATGATCCCCGCCGTCGCCCGCGAGGGGCTCGCCGAGTTCGTCGACGTGTTCTGCGAGCGCGGCGTGTTCAGTCTCGAGGAGACCGAGTCGATACTCGTCGCGGCGCGGGCGCACGGCCTCGGCCTCAAGCTGCACGCCGACGAGATCACGCCTCTCGGCGGCGCCGAGCTCGCGGCGCGCCTCGGCGCCCTGTCCGCCGAGCACCTCGTCAAAATATCGGCGGCGGGCATCGAAGCGCTCGCCTCGTGCGGCACGATCGCCGTGCTGCTTCCCGGCACGACCTTCGGCCTCGGCTCCCGCCAGTTCGCTCCGGCGCGCGAGATGATCGACCGCGGGGTCGCCGTGGCGCTCGCGACGGACTTCAATCCGGGAAGCGCCCCGTCATGCTCGATGCCGTTCACGGTCGCCGTCGCCTGCTCGCAGATGCGGATGACGCCGGCCGAGGCCGTGAACGCGGCGACGATCAACGCGGCCTGCGCCATCGGACGGGGCGGCCTGGTGGGTTCGCTCGAGAAGGGCAAGCAGGCGGATTTCGTGATCTACGACGTCGAGGACTATCGCGAGATTCCGTCGCGCGCGGGAACGAACCACGCCGTCACCGTCGTCAAGGCGGGAGAGGTCGCGTGGCGGCATCCCTCGTTCGAGGCGGCAAGCGAGGTCGGATTGTGAGCAAGGCGAGCCAGATACGCCAGAAGGCGCAGGAGCTCCTCCAGAAGGGCCAGGTGGACAAGGCCATTCAGGAGTATCGCCGCCTCATCACGATCGAGTCGAAGAATCCGAATCTCTACAACGAGCTCGGAGATATCTACCTTCGCGCGAGCGACCGGGAACAGGCGGTGCAGAGCTACGAGAAGGCCGCCGTCATCTACGAGAAAGTCGCTCTCTACAACAACGCCGTGGCCGTGTGCAAGAAGATCCTCCGCGTGAATCCGGAGAAGACCGAAACGATCATGAAGCTCGCCGAGCTGCGCGCGAAGCAGAAGCTCGAGGGGGAGGCCGTTTCGTTCTTCTCGCAATACGTCGAGTCCGTTCTCGCGGGCCCGACGACCCTCCTGCAGCGCTCGCAGCGGGACGTCGAACGCATGATCGAGCTCTTGCCCGCGAACGAGGCGGTTCTCGCGAAGGCCGTGGAGATTTACGAGCAGCTCGGCATGAAGATCAAGACGATCGATCTCTACCGCAAGCTCGCCGCGATCGCCAAGACCGGCGGCAACGCGGGCAAACGCGCTCAGTGCCAGCGGGAGATCGAGAAGATCAAATCAAGCCTCACGGCGGAGGAGGCCTCCCAAGTAGCGGAGGCGGAGTCCTCGGCCGACGCCGGCGCGGTCGTTTCCCCGGACGGGGCGTCGGCGGAAGCCGGCGAACCGGCCGTCGACGAAGTCTTCCGCGAGGAGGACACCGCGATGCAATCGTCCTCGGCGGATGCCCCCGCCGCTCCGGACGCGGAAGCCGGGTCGGACGCCGAAGCCGAGACGGAAACGGAACCGGACGCCGGAGCCGAGACGGAAGCCGAGGCGCAGGAGGGCGATGAAACCGCGCCGGCCCCCGCTGCGGGCTCCATGAGCTCCGTGTGCGAAGGCCTCGTCCACGGCGCGGGTTACCGCGGAGCCGCGGAGAGCGGCGCCCCTTCCGCGAGAGAGAGCGAGCCTTCGCCTCCGGCCGCCGCGGCGCCGGAGGCCGTCGAAGAGCCTCCCGAGCCGCCGGCTGCGCGCGCCCCCGAGAATCCGCCGCCCCCGGCCGATTCGTCCGAATCGGACGATCTCGTCGAAGAGATCACGAGCGACGTCGAGAGGGACGATCTGCGCAGCCACTACGATCTCGGCATGGCGTATCTCGAGATGGGCCTCTACACCGACTCGATCAGGGATTTTCAGATCGCCTCGCGCTGCCCCGATCTGCAGCTCAGCTCCATGGAGATGATCGGCTACTGCTTCCTCAAGAGCGGGCAGGCCCGGCTCGCCGTCAAACAGCTCCAGCGCGCTCTCGAGATCGCGGGCGAGACCGGCGCCGATTCGCTCGGCATCCACTACAATCTCGGCCTCGCGTTCGAGATGGTCGGCGAGGATGCCCGCGCCCGCGAGCAGTTCGAAGAAGTGTACATCATCGATATGAGCTTCCGCGAAGTCGCGGAGAAGATGAAGAAGCTCAGCACGGTTTCCTGAGCGGTTCACGATGGAAGCACCGAGAGGCCCCTGCGATCTCCACCTCCACTCGTACTATTCCGACGGGACGATGTCGCCCGATGAGCTCGTGGGCTTCGCGGCGTCGATCGGGCTCCCGGCCGTTTCCATCACCGATCACGACACGATGAACGGCCAGGCCGAGGCTCTCGACGCCGGGGCGCGGTACGGGATCGAAGTCGTGACGGGGATCGAGCTCAGCATCGAGGATGGCGGGGCGAGCTTTCACATTCTCGGATACTGCATCGATCACACGAACGGACCTCTCTGCGAGGGGCTCGCCGCGCTCGCCGCCCGGCGGATCGAGCGCGCGCGGGAGGTCGTTCGCCTGCTCGCGGAGCGGGATATGGCGATCCCCTTCGAGGACGTTCTGGCGGAGGCGGGGAAGGGGAGCGTGGGCAGACCGCACATCGCGCGCCTGCTTCACCGGCGGGGGTTCGTCGGGAGCGTGGGAGAGGCCTTTTCCCGCTGGATCGCGGACGGCGCCCCCTGCAACGTGCCGAAGGAGGTTCTTCCCCTCGGCGAGGTTGTGCGTCTCATCGCCGGCGCAGGAGGCGTCGCCGTTTGGGCGCATCCGGGGGCGAACGTGAGGAGGGCCGATCTCCTCGACCGGTTCGTCGCGGCGGGCGTGCGGGGGCTCGAAGCGTGGCACCCGAACCATTCGGAGTCGATCGTCGGGGCGATAGCGGCCGCGGCCCGCGATCGCGGCCTCGTCATGACGGGGGGCTCCGATTTTCATTTCGCCGAGATGATGCAGGCCGATATCGGCGAGATCGGCGCGCCCTACGCGAGCCTCGCCGCGCTGCGGCGGGAGGCCGCCGCCGGTCCACATTTGCCTTGACCCTCTTCCGAGCGCTCCCGTACAGTCCCGGTGGCGCCGGTTATCCGCGGCCGGCGGTCAGTCGCGGACCGCCGCTGCGCCGGAGCGAATCCCTCATATGATCGAGCATCGAACACTGCAACGCCGCGTCATTCTCGCCTCGCTCTTCACCGCCGTCGGCATCGCGGCCGGCCGCCTCATGGCGGGAGTTCCGAACGTCGAGTTCATGACGCTCGTCGTGTTTCTCGGCGGCGCTTTCTGCGGAGCGCGCGCCGGAGCCGCGATCGGCTCGCTCGTCATGCTCGCGCACTCGCTCCTGAATCCCCTCGGGCCCGCGCCCCCGCCGCTGCTCCTCGCCCAGGTGGCCGGGTACGCGGCCGCCGGGCTCGCCGGCGGCTTTTTCGTGCGCGGTCTCCGGCTCTCGGGACCGTGGGGCGTCCTCGCGGGCGCAGCGGCCGGATTCGCCGTCACCGTCGTCTATGACGCGCTCACCACGCTCGCCACGGCGTTCGTCGCTCTCGGCGCGGCCGGTTTCAGGGAGGGGCTCGGCGGGATCGTCGTCGCGGGGATCGTGTTCAGCGCGATCCACGTCGGCGTGAATACCGCGCTCTTCGCGGTCGCCGTACCTCCGATCCTCGCGACGGGCCGGGCGGCGCGGACGGGGGAGGCCGCATGATGAATCGAACGGCGGGGGCGGCGCGCCTCGCCGCCGCGTGCCTGGCCGCGCTCGCCGCGGCCGCGGCGAGCGGCGCGCCGGATCCGTGCCTCGCCGCGGCGGGCGGATCGATGGCCGCGGACACCCTTCTCATGCCGACCGAGGCGTTCGTTCTCATGCGGAGCGATCTCGCGAGCCTCAACATTCATACGCTCGACGATGTTCTCGCTCTCGTTCCCGGCGTGAACCGCTGGCGCGAGGGCACGGCGGGAGCCTACACGGGCTTTTCCGTCGAGGGACGGAGCTCGAGAGGCGTCAACCTCTTCGTGAATGGATATCCCGTCGTCGATCCGTACCGTCTCGAGGCGCTCGTGAGGTTCCTGCCCCTCTCGCGTCTCGAGAGGGTCGAGGTCCTCTACAGCGGCTCTCCGGCGTTCACCGGGGATCTATCGTCCCGCGGCGCGGTCAATCTCGTCATCGAGGAGGGGGGCCGCGAGGCCCCCGCGTCGCGTCTCAACTTCACGTACGGGGAAGCGAGGCGGCGCGCGCGGCGCGCGTGGTTCGCCACGCCGGACGCGCACATCGGCGGCGTTCTCGCGTACGATGAGTATCTGCAGGACGGGATCGAGTGCGTTCCGGCCCTGCCCGGCCGCGTCGTCGGAAAGTACGATTGCCGCTCGGTCCTGGCCGAGCTCTTCTTCAAGCCGGCCCCGGCGGAGAACGTTCTCGTCCGGTTCCAGCGGTACGAGGACACCTCGGTGGGGACGATTCTCGGCTCGCAGGAGGACGTTCGGTGGTCCGGGTTCGCCTCGCTCGTATCGTACCGGCGGCCGTCACTCGAGGTCTCCGTGCGCCAGAGCGTGTTGAGGCTGCACCGGTTTTCCACGGATCTCGACGCGGCCGCCGTCGCCGCATCGGCCCGCTGGTCGGGATCCGCCGGCCCCGTCGGCGCGCGCGTCTTCGCGACGGCGGAAGAAGCGCGGTTCGAGAACGAAATCGGGGGGGCGGCGTTCAGCCCGTCGTTCGGCCGCTTCGAGGGCGGGACGGCCATCGGGGGCGCTCTTCCCTCGGGCGTCAAATGGCGTCTCGGCGCGTGGGGCGGTTACCACGGCGAGGTCGGGGAGTACAGCGGGGGAGAGATGGCGCTCGCGAAGTCGTGGAGCCCGCGCGTGTCGCAGGACCTCGTGATCGCCCGGCGGCTCCGGCTGCCGTCGGCCGAGGAGCTCTACCTTCCCGGAATGGTGCTCGTCTCGGGCGGCGACACGCTGGCGATCGCGGGAAACGCGGACCTCGCTCCCGAGATCTCGGACGAGATCTCGCTCGGGCTGCGCGTCCCGCACGTGTCGCTCGCGTTCTTCGGCAGGAGCGAATCGTCCCGCATCCTCCTCGCGGGGGGCGAGAGCGCGGCGTACGGTCCCGCCGGGAGCGATCTCGTCGCCGGCGCCCGCGGTCGAGCCGACGCCGCATGGAAGGTGCTCGGCTTCGATTGCGCGCTCTCGCTCGGAGGGGAAGGGTACGCCGAGCGGGAGGCTCTCGCGAGCGGCGTTCCCGAATACCGGATTCTCGGCGAGTTCGGCCTCGGCCGGCGCCTCTTCGACGGCAAGGAGCTCCTCACGGCCGGCATCTCCGCCGAGCTCGCCGGCAGGCGGGCGTGGCCGGACGAAACCCTTCCCGTCTACCGCGTGCTCGATTTCAAATCGTCCCTCACGATTATGAGCGCGCGCGTGAGCTTCGAGATGCGCAACCTGCTCGACGAGCAGTACGAGACCGTCCCGGGATTCACGATGCCGGGCCGGCACTACACGATCGGCGTCTTTTGGGAGCTCTCCGACTGAGATCGCTTCCTTTCCGCCTCCCCCTGCGCTGACAGGAAATCTGGCAACGGGCGACCGGTTTTCCACGGGCGAAACGGTCCGGCGGGGGCGCCGAGGGAGTTCTTGCATTGTGCAAGCGGCCTCGCAAGGTGCATGTCGCGGGCGTCCTCGCGCGGGCGGAAGGATCGTTCCCGCCCCGATCGAGCTACCGAATCGTATCTGCATAAAACTATGATGGTTCTCCGCCGGGGCCGTCATCCGTCCCGGATCGCTGGATGAAATTCCCGCGAGGCGCGACGGCTCGATTTATCCCTTCGAATTTCAAGCCGTTAGCCCATACGGGCTTATGTGGCATGCCTTTTGCCGTTCAGCCTCATTCGCTGAGGGAGTTGCATCGAATCCAGCCGAAGAAGATGGGTCCGCGCGGACTCTCTGGTTGGGTATTTGCATAACTGTACCGGAAAGCCGGACATTGGTCGGAGGGCTCCTTGAAAGATAAAATCGCCAATCAGCTCGTTGAATCCGCTCTCATCAGCCAGGCCCAGCTCGAGATAGCCCTGTCGGAACAAACCAAGACGGGAGGCAGTCTCGGCTACAATCTCGTCAAGACGGGGGCGATATCCGAGAAGGCCTTTTCCGAATTCCTCTCGCAGACGTATCAGGTGGCCTCGGTCGAGCTCGACGACGTCGAGCCCGACGAGCATTCGGTGGAGCTCATTCCGTCGGAGGTCGCCCAGAAGTTTCAGGTCGTGCCCATCAAGCGCGAGGGGCGCGTCCTGACCGTGGCGATGGCCAATCCCGACAACATATTCGCTATCGACGACATCAAGTTCATCACGGGCCTCGACGTTTGTCCCGTCGTGGCGACGGAGACGGCGATCAAGCGCGCGATCGACCGATTCTACGAGTCGGCCGATTCGCTCGCCGAGGTGATGAAGGACATACAGGACGATTTCGAGATCGTCGAGGAGATGGACGACGACTCGGGGCTCGCCGAAGCGCAGAGCGAGGACGCCCCGGTCGTCAAGCTCGTCAACTCGCTCATCGCGGACGCGGTGAACAAGGGCGCGAGCGACATTCACGTCGAGCCGTTCGAGAAGAAGCTCCGCGTGCGCTACCGCATCGACGGCGTTCTCCACGAGATGATGTCGCCGCCGATCAAGATGAAGGGCGCCATCACCTCGCGTCTCAAGATCATGGCCGAGCTCGACATCGCCGAGAAGCGCGTGCCGCAGGACGGCCGCATCAAGATCCGCGATCGGCAACAAGAAGATCGATCTCCGCGTGAGCTCGCTCCCGACGATCTTCGGCGAGAAGATCGTGATGCGAATCCTCGACAAGACCAACCTGCAGATCGATCTCGACGAAGCTCGGCTTTCACCCCGAGGCTCTCCAGAAGCTCGTGCGCGGGATCGAGATGCCCTACGGGATGGTGCTCGTCACCGGCCCGACCGGCAGCGGCAAAACGACGACCCTCTACTCGGCCCTCAACAAGATCAACCTTCCCGAGTACAACATCATGACCGCCGAGGACCCGGTCGAGTACAACATCGACGGCATCAACCAGGTGAACATGCACGAGGAGATCGGACTCACGTTCGCGGCCGCCCTCAAGGCCTTCCTCCGCCAGGATCCGAACATCATCATGGTGGGCGAGATCCGCGACCTCGAGACGGCCTCGATCGCCGTCAAGGCGGCGCTCACCGGCCATCTCGTGCTCTCCACGCTCCACACGAACGACGCGCCGAGCACGATCAACCGAATGATCGACATGGGCATCGAGCCCTTCCTCGTCGCGAGCTCGGTGAACGTCATCATGGCGCAGCGGCTCGTCCGGCGTCTGTGCCAGAAATGCAAGAAGAAGGAGAAGATCCATCCGGAGGCCCTTCGGGAGCTCGGCATTCCCTCGAGCGAGCCCTTCGATATCTACAAGCAGGAAGGGTGTCCCTCCTGTAGCAACACCGGCTACTCGGGGAGAACGGGTCTCTACGAGGTCATGCCGATTTCGGACACGATCAGGGAAATGATTCTCAACCGCTCCTCGTCGACCGAGATCAAGGAACAGGCCGTGCGCGAGGGCATGAGCACGCTCCGCGGCGACGGCATTCTCAAGCTGAAGAACGGCATGACCTCCCTCGAGGAAGTGCTGCGCGAATCGGCGGCGTAAGCGCCGCAAGGAGTACGTGCCATGCCGGAAAAGCCGGAAGTTTACGCGACGATCAATCTGCGCGATCTGCTCCAGGAAATGATCGAAAAGCGCGCGAGCGACCTCCACATCACGGCGGGCGTGCCGCCGATGCTGCGCATCGACGGCATCATCCGTCCGACGAGCCATCCGGTCATCTCCCCCGAGGTGAGCAAGATGATCGCGTACAGCATCATCACCGAGGAGCAGCAGAAGCGCTTCGAGAACGACAAGGAGCTCGATTTCTCGTTCGGCGTCACGGGGCTCTCGCGGTTCCGCGCCAACTGCTTCCAGCAGCGGGGCGTGACGAGCATCGCGATCCGGCAGATTCCGTTCGAGATACTCGATTTCAAGTCGCTCGGGCTGCCGCAGATCGTCGACGATCTCTCGAAGAAGATCAAGGGGCTCATCCTCGTCACGGGCCCGACGGGAAGCGGCAAGTCGACTACGCTCGCGAGCTTCATCGACAAGATCAACAACGAGCGCCAGGCGCACGTCGTCACGATCGAGGATCCGATCGAGTACATCCACCAGCACAAGCGGTGCATCGTGAACCAGCGCGAGGTGAAGGCCGACACGCAGTCGTTCGCGGCGGCCCTCAAGCACGTGCTGCGGCAGGATCCGGACGTCATTCTCATCGGCGAGATGCGCGATCTCGAGACGATGCAGGCCGCGCTCACGATCGCCGAGACGGGCCATCTCGCGCTCGCCACGCTCCACACGAACTCGACCTTCGAGTCGATCAACCGCATCGTCGACACGTTTCCGCCGATGCAGCAGCCCCAGGTGCGTGCGCAGCTCGCGTTCGTGCTCGAGGGGGTCGTGTCGCAGCTGCTCATTCCGCATCTTTCGGGGAAGGGGCGCGCCATGGTGGCGGAGGTCATGGTATGCACGCCGGCCGTCCGCGCGTGCATTCGCGAGGACAAGATTCACCAGGTCTACGGTCTCATGCAGGCGGGCACGAAGTACGGCATGCAGACGATGAACCAGGCCCTGTTCCGGGCATATGCGAACCGGATGATATCGCTGGACGAAGCGATGATATGCAGCCACGACCCGGCCGAGCTCGAGCAGATGCTCGGCGAGCGATCGGGCGCCTACGCAAACCGCTGCACGAAGTAACGGCAAGGGGGAAGAGTCATGGCGACGACGATGTATCTGTGGAAGGGACGAACGCCGACGGGAGAGATCCTCTCGGGCGAACTCGCCTCCGAAAGCAAGCAGGAGATCATCAACAATCTGCGCAAGCGGAAGATCATCATCACGTCCATCAGGACGAAGCCGAAGGACCTCAACTTCAGCATCGGCCTCAAGAACCGCATCAATACGCGCGATCTCGGCGTGTTCACGCGTCAGTTCGCGACGATGATCAACGCCGGTCTTCCGATGGTCCAATGTCTCGACATTCTCTCGAGCCAGATGGACAAGCCGTCGTTCAAGAAGATCGTGGCGGATGTCATGGGCGACGTCGAGGCCGGCTCGACGCTGGCCGAGGCGCTCCGCAAGCACAAGTGCTTCTCCGATCTCTACGTCAACATGGTCGAGGCCGGCGAGGCCGGCGGTATCCTCGACGTGATACTCAACCGTCTCGCCGTGTACCTCGAGAAGGTCGACGCCCTCATCAAGAAGGTGAAGGGGGCGATGACGTACCCGGCGGTCGTGTTCACCGTCTGTATCGGGGCGACCATCTTCATGCTCCTCTTCATCATTCCGACCTTCGCCCAGATGTTCTCGGACTTCGGCGGCGAGTTGCCCATGCCGACGCGCATCGTCATGGGGCTCTCGAACTTCCTGCGCGCCAACTGGTGGCTGCTCGTCGTCATCGCCGTCGGCGGGTTCATCGGCATCAAGCGGTACTACAAGACGGTCGGCGGACACTATCGCCTCGACAAGCTCATGCTGCACTCGCCGGTCATCGGCCCCGTCATCCGCAAATCGGCCGTCGCGCGTTTCACGCGAACGCTCGGCACGCTCGTCTCGAGCGGCGTTCCGATCCTGAACGGCCTCGAGATCACCGCCCGCACGTCGGGCAACAAGGTGATCGAGGAGGCCATCATGAAGACGCGCACGAGCATCAGCGAGGGCAACACGATCGCCGACCCTCTCAAGGAATGTGGCGTGTTTCCGCCGATGGTCGTCCAGATGATCGGCGTGGGCGAGCAGACGGGCGCCCTCGACGAGATGCTCGACAAGGTCGCCGATTTTTACGACAGCGAAGTCGATACCGCGGTGGACGCGCTCACGTCCATCATCGAGCCGATCATGATCGTCGTCATGGGTGGCATCGTGGGCGGCATGCTCATCGCGATGTATCTCCCGATGTTCAAGCTCGTCAGCGTGGTCGCCGGAGGCTGATTGATGCTCTTTCCGCCGCGTGCACGGTTCCGCGATAGCGCGGGATCGATGATAAAACTCGTCTTTCTGCGACTCGTCGCGGCGACGCTCATCGTCGGCGCCGCGGTCGTCGTGCTCCACTGCGGCGAGAGCGGCGCCCCCATGGGAGCGCTCTACGGGCTCCTCGGCGTCATCTATCTGACCACCGGATCGATGTATCTCGCCGCCCGCGGCGGCGTGAGCGCCCGCACTCTCGTCTGGGGGACGATCGCGAGCGACTGCGTCGTGCTCACGATGATCCTGCATTTCAGCGGCGGCTCGGCGTCGTATTTCGCCACCCTCTTCATCCTGCCGATACTGGTCGGCGGCATGTGGTTCGAGACGTCGGGCGGTCTCGCGACGGCGGCGCTCGCGGCGGCCGCGTATCTCGCCTATAACGCGCTGGAGTACGGGGGCAGGGTCGTCCCGCACGATCTCTCCATTCAATACTCCGGCGGCAACCCGCTGCTGCGCGGCTATCTGCTCATGGCGATGTTCGTCTTCGCCGGCCTTCTGAGCGGGTCCTACGCCGCGCGCGCCCGCAGGAAGGGCGAGGAGCTCGCCCGCGCGGAGGACGAGCTCAGACGGGTCCAGCGGAATACGGACAGCATCATCGCGAACGTGTCGAGCGGGCTCATCGTCACGGACATGACGGGCGAAATCCTGACGTGCAACCCGGCCGCCGAACGGATACTGGGGCTGCAACACTCGGGGGGCGTCGTCGGGCGCCTTGTCCATGACGTCATCCCCCACATGAGTCCGCTCACGAAGGAGCTCGAGAGCGCGATCGCGACGGGAACGCCGCGGAATCGCCACGAGCTCGAGGTGCGCCGCGCCGACGGAAGCGCGCTGCCGCTCGGGATCAGCATCTCGTTCCTGCGCGGCGAGCAGTGCGAACGGCGGGGCGTCGTCGCCATATTTCAGGATCTGACCGAGGTGCACCGGATGCGCGAGAAGGTGCGCTGCGCGGACAAGATGGCTGCGATCGGGGAGCTTTCGACGGCGATCGCCCACGAGATCCGCGCGCCGCTCGCCTCCATCTGCGGTTCGGTCGAAATGCTGGCGCAGGAGCTCGAGCTTTCCGGCGACAACCGGCGGCTCATGGAGCTCGTCGTCAAGGAGTCGGATCGCCTCGATCGCATCATCACGGATTTTCTCGAGTTCGCGCGGCTGAGAGCGCCGGAATTCGAGCCGGTCGACGTCGAGAACTGTCTCGCCGAGGTGCTGCTCCTGCTCCGCCATTCGTCGAGCGTCGGGCGCGACGTCGCGATCGAGGTGCAGGGCGGCGCGTCTCATGCCCGCGTGTTCGCCGATGACGAGCAGATCCGGCAGGTGTTCCTGAATCTCATCATGAACGCCTGCGAGGCAATGGGCGGCCGCGGCCGGCTCGCGATACGGATCGAGAACGTCATGAGGTCGCTGCGCGAGGGATCGGCGGCCGAGCACTGCGTCGCGGTCGACTTCGCGAACAACGGCCCCGCCATCCCGGCCGAAACGCTGCCCCGCATCTTCGAGCCCTTCTTCACCACGAAGGAGGGGGGGACGGGTCTCGGGCTCGCGATCGTCGCGCGCATCGTCGAAAGCCACGGCGGGCAGGCGCGGGTGGCGAGCGCCGAGGGGCAGGGCGCCATATTCACGATCCTTCTCCCGGTCCATACCGGATCGGATTCCGTTCGCAACGATACTCTTGAGGAAGCCTTCATCGGTTTCTAGCTCCGGGTGTTCGATCTCACGGGGGTAACGCCGCATGGCAGGAGAGAAGATACTCATCGTCGACGACGAGAAGAACATGTGCCAGTACCTGACGATCATGCTCCGGCGGGAGGGGTACGAGGTCAAGACCGCCCACAGCGGCAAGAAGGCCCTGCAGGAGATCAAGGAAGGCAATTTCGACGTCGTCCTCACCGACATCAAGATGGAGGGAATGGACGGCATCGCGCTCCTCCGGGCCGTCAAGGAGCAGAATCCCACGATCCCGGTCATCATCATGACCGCCTACGCCACGCAAAAAACGGCGATCGAGGCTCTCAACAGCGGCGCCTATTACTACCTCATCAAGCGCGCGAAGAACGAAGAGATCAAGATGGTGATCAGGAGCGCCCTCGACATGCACAAGGTCAAGACGGAAAACGTCTACCTCAAGAGGCAGCTCAAGAAGAAAGAGGATTTCAAGGAGATCATCGGAAAGAGCGAGGAGATCCAGGCGGTGTTCTGCCTCGTCAACAAGGTCGCCGACACGGACTCGACGATCCTCATCAGCGGCGAGAGCGGCACCGGGAAGGAGCTCATCGCCAAGGCGATACACTATCGCTCGGGCCGCGCCGGCCAGCCCTTCGTGTCGATCAACTGCGGCGCGCTCCCGGAGAACCTGCTCGAGAGCGAGCTCTTCGGCCACGTCAAGGGGAGTTTCACGGGGGCCATCCGCGACAAAGACGGGATGTTCAAGGTCGCGAGCGGCGGCACCTTCTTCCTCGACGAGGTCGGAGAGACCTCGCTGGCGATTCAGGTGAAGCTGCTCCGCGTTCTGCAGGAGCGCGAGATCATTCCGGTCGGCGGCACGGCTCCCATCAAGGTGGACGTAAGGCTCATCGCCGCGACGAACGCCGATCTCGAGAAGGCCGTCAAAGAGGAGCGATTCCGCGCCGATCTCTACTATCGTCTCAACGTCATACCGGTTCACATTCCCCCGCTGCGCGAGCGGCGCGACGACATTCCGCTCCTCGTCGACCACTTCCTGCGGATCGCGACCGACCGGACGGGACGGACCAAGAGCATCGCAAAGACGTCGATGGATCTCCTTTGCGCCTACGACTGGCCCGGCAACGTTCGCGAGCTCGAGAACGTGATCGAGCGCGGCGTGATCCTGCAGGACGGGGACGAGATATTCCCCGACAACCTGCCGCCGAAGGTGTGCCATCACACGAGCGAGCGGCGCGGGGTGAACGTGGAGGACGCGCAGATGACCCTCGACGAGCTCGAGAAGCAGTACCTCGTGAGCGTGCTCGAGGAGACGAGCTGGCAGAAGAAGAAGGCGAGCTCGATCCTCGGCATCAACGCCTCGACGCTCTACCGGAAGATTCAGCGGTACGGACTTTCCCAGGAGAGGTTGAAGGACAAGTGAGGCGGCGCATTGCAATGGGATACGCCGATAGCGCAATTCGAAACGACCGCGGACCACATCCAGAAAGGGGGTATCTGCCAACTACAAATAACGCAACGAGATGGACGTTATCCGTGGCCGAGCCGCTTTGGCACGGAGCTTGCGAAATGGATATCCGAACGGCTGCGGTGGCGGCAACCCGGCACAAGCCGGAACACCGCGGCGGTCATGAAGAAGAGATCTCAAAGCATTCGAGCTTTGAAAGGTTTTGTGAAGGAGGTGCCTGATGAACAACAAGGGTTTCACCCTCATCGAGTTGATGATCGTGGTCGTGATTATCGGTATTCTCGCCGCTATCGCGATTCCGAACTTCATCAACATGCAGGCGCGCGCGAAGGAAGCGGCCGTAAAGTCGAACTGTCATACCGTTCAGCTCGCGGCCGAGGATTTCGCGGTGCAGAATGACGGCGTGTACTCGGACGACGTCGGCATCGACGTGACTCCGTCCGGTCAGGCGATCGTCGACATGCTCCCGGGCGGCGCCCTGCTCGAGAACCCGTTCACCAAAGTCGCGACCGAGCCGGTCGACGGCACCGCGGCTCTGGCCGGCGAGAGCGCCTACGCTCCCATCGTCCAGAACCTCGTGAACGTTGGCTACACGATCACGGGTGTCGGCAAGGAAGCCGGCACGATCATCATCACGCTGTCGAGCGGCCAGTAACAGCCTCTCGCACGGTTGATGCGCGAAGGGCGGCTCTCCGGAGCCGCCCTTCTCTTTTCCTCGGGAGCCGCCGGGCGCTGGCGCGGCATGGAAGTTGCACTCATTATCAATTGCGAGTTCGGCGATGCGGGCGGAGAGCGGGGCGGGTGAACATGAGCCGCCGCTGGGGATCCGAGGAGCGTGTGAATATGAACACGAAAGGCTTCACTCTCATAGAGCTCATCATCGTCGTTATGATCATCGGCATTATAGCGGCGATCGCTATTCCGAACTATATGACCATGGCGGGGAGATCGAAGGAAGCGGTCGTCAAATCGAACTGCCATACCGTGCAGATCGCTTCCGAGGATTTCGCGATCCAGAACGGGGGCATCTACGCCGCGGACGTGGATATCGACACGACCCCCTCCGGCTCGACCCTCGTGGATCTGCTGCCGAAGTCCCGTCTTCTCACCAATCCGTTCACCCGCGTCGAGACGGAGCCGGTGAACGGCGCCGCCGCCGATCCCGGAGAGACGGGTTATCTGCCGATCGTCCAGAACGGCGTGCCCGCCGGATACAACATCACGGGCGTCGGCAAGGTGGCGGGGACGGTCGTGCTCGCCCTCATCAGCGGGTCATGACGCGGCGCCCCGCATTTCAGTCGCGGCTTCGCGCCCGGCCCCCCGCCGGGCGCTTTTAGCGTCAGGCATCACCGGCCGGGCGCTTCTTCATGAACGGTACGGAACCTGCTCGTCTCCCCCCGGGGGGCTGGTACGGGCATGAAACCATCAGGTTTTTTACCATGGCGCGGCGAGTTCCCGGCCACCGGCGCATCCGGCGGGCGGAACGGCCGTTTGGCCTGAGCGGGGTCCTCTGATGAACGTTCTCAGCGTCGACGGCGTCAAAAAATCGTTTCGCGTCGGTATGAGCCTCGCGAGGCGGGAGATTCTACGCGGCGTCACCCTGCATGCGCGGGAAGGGGAGGTGCTCGGCTTTCTCGGCCCGAACGGCGCCGGGAAAACGACGAGCATCAAGATTATCCTCGGACTCATCAGGGCGGACGAGGGAACCGCGGCGCTCTTCGGCCACCCGGCCGGCAGCCGCGAGGCGGCTCTCAGGACCGGTTACCTGCCCGAGATGCCGTACATCTATCCGCATCTGTCGCTCGGCGAGTTTCTCCGGTCGTGCGGAGCGATGAGCGGGATGCCATCCCGGGAGCTCGAGGGAAAGATCCGGCGAGTCGTCGAAACGGTCGATCTCTCGCCGCACCTCCGTTCCCGTCTCAAGGGCTTTTCCAAAGGAATGCTTCAGCGCGCGGCGCTCGCGCAGGCGATTCTGCACGATCCCGACCTTCTCATACTCGACGAGCCCTTCTCCGGGCTCGATCCGGTCGGCCGGCGGCTCGTCCGCGACATCCTCGTCGATCTCAAGGGCCGCGGGAAGACGATCTTTTTCTCGTCGCACATATTGCCCGATATGGAGGCGCTCTGCGACCGCGTTTCGATCATCCGGGAAGGCGTCATCGCGAGGACGCTCGGCCTCGACGAGCTGATGCGGCTCGGCGAGGGGAGGATCGAGATCACGGCGCGAGGCGTGCGGCCGGGAATGCTCGCCGGGCTCGAGGATCGCGTATCGGCCGTCGCCGAGCGCGGGGAAGAGACCTTCATCGTCGTACGGGAGCAGCGCCTCGTGCGCGCCGTGATCGAGCGTCTCTACGAGCGGGACGCGGACGTGCTCAAGGTCGCGAACGAGCGCCGCTCGCTCGAGGACATCTTCATGCAGGAGATCGCGGGTGCCGGAAAGCCCGTTCACCGGGAAACGACGCGCGCGAGGAAGCCGCGCGATCCGGCCGTCGTCGCCGGATCCTGAAGGAGAATCGCATGAGAGGAATAGCGGCGATCGCGATCAACACCTTCCGCGAATGCGTGCGCGAGCGGATACTCGTCATCGCCGGCGTTTTCGGCGTCGTGCTCATGGGCGGCTCGCTCTTTCTCTCGCCGCTCGCCGTCGGCGCGAAGCAAAAAATCGTCATGGACGTGGGACTCGCCGCGATCTCGATCATCGGCGTGCTCGCCGCGATTTTCCTCGGGGGCACGCTCGTGCACAAGGAGATCGAGCGCAAGGCCGTCTACCTCGCGCTCACGAGACCGGTGCCGCGCGCCGCGTACGTTGTCGGCAAGCTCGCCGGAGTCCTGCTCGCCGCGTTCCTCATGCTCGCCGCCATGACCGGCGTTCTCGCGGCCGTCCTCGCTCTCGGAAAGGGATCGCTCGGCCCGGCCGTCTTCGCGGCCGTTTACCTGTCGCTTCTCGAAACGGCGGTCATCGCCTCGATCGTCGTCTTTTTCAGCACCTTCACGACGCCGATGCTCGCCTCCTTCTTCACACTCTGCTGCTTCGTCGCGGGCAGCCTCAGCGGCGATCTGCGCGTGTTCGCCGAGAAATTCGGCGGCGCCGGAACGCGGATGGCGGCGAACGCGTTCTACTACCTTCTCCCGAATCTCGAGGTGTTCAACCTGCGGCACGAGGCGGTTCACGGGCTCGCTTTCAGCGGACGGGACATCGCCCTCGCGACGGGATACGCCGCCGTGTACGTCGCCGTGATCGTGTACTTCGCGTGCCTCGTGTTCCGGCGGCGCGAGTTCGCCTAGGAGCGGCCGTGAAACGGAGACTCGTCGAATTCGCCTTCGTCGTCGCTGCGCTTTCCTCTCTCGTCTGGGCGTCGCGCGGCGTCGAGGGGCTCGCCGAGCGCCGGAGCGCCGTCGAGGCGCTCTACCTTCCCTCGGGCCGTTTCGTCGAGGAGGCGTCGCTCCAGTATCGCAACCTCGCCGCGGACCTGCTGTGGTTCCGCATGGTGCAGTACTACGGCGGCTACCGGCTGGGGGAGAACGACCTCGCGTATTTCAACCACCTCGTCGACGTCATCACCGATCTCGACCCGCAGTTCACCTTCGCCTACATCCTCGGCGCGCTCATCATCGCGGAGGATCTCGGCCGGGTCGATCAGGGCATCCGCTTCCTCGAGAAGGGGCTCGCCGCGAACCCCTCGGATTGGCGTCTGCCGTTCGAGCTCGGGTTTCTCCATTACGTGTATGGACGCGATTTCGCCAAGGCGGCGGATTGCTTCCAAACCGCCGCGCGGCGGCCGGGGGCCGACCCGATAGCGGCCCGGTTCGCGGCCTTCGTGGCCGGCCGCGCCGGGCACGCCGAAACGAGCATCGCCATGTGGGAGGAGCTCGCGCGCGCCTCCGACAACCGCTACATACGGGAACTCGCCGGGCGGTACATCGAGAAACTCCGTCGAGGCGAGCCGATCTCGCCGGTGGATGCCGCCGCGGCCGCGGCGGCCGGGGGAAAGGGCGGGAGCGAATGACCCTCTATTGGTATACGGTGGCGGCCGTCTTCGGACTGGCCGTCGGGAGCTTCATGAACGTCGTCGTGCACCGGGTGCCCCGCGGGCTCTCCATCGCGCGCCCCCGCTCGTTCTGTCCGCGCTGCCGCAGGCCCATCACCTGGCGCGAAAACGTGCCGATCGTGAGTTACCTCGCGCTCCGGGCCCGTTGCAAAGGCTGCGGCGCTCCGATATCCGCGCGCTATCCGCTCGTCGAGGCGGCAGGAGGAGCGCTCGCCGTTCTCGCGGCGCTCCGGTTCGGGTTCACCCTCGACGCGGCGTTCGCCTACGCGTTTCTCATGGCGCTCGTCGCGGTAACGCTCATCGATTGGGAGTTCCGTATCATTCCGGATCGCATCAGCATTCCGTTCGTCGCGGTGGGGCTCGCGTGGAGCCTCGCGAGTCCCCGGATCGGTCTCGCGAGCTCCGCGCTCGGGGCGCTCGCCGGCGGCGGCGGGATTTTCGTCGTGGGGGAGCTGTACCGCCTCATCCGCAAGGTCGAGGGAATGGGTGGGGGAGACGTGAAGCTCATGGCGATGATCGGCGCCTTTCTCGGCGTTCGCCTCGTCTTGCCGGTCGTTCTCATCGCCTCTCTGGCGGGCTCGATCTACGGCGCGACGCTCCTCGCGAGAGGGAGCGGGGGAAAGACCGCGGTGGCGTTCGGGTCGTTCCTCGCGCCCGCCGCGGCGATCTGTCTCTTCGCTGGCGAACGCCTCGTTTCGTGGTACCTCGGGGGGCTCTGATTTTCTGGCACTTTGCACGCGAATCGTGCATTGCAATTCGGCCCGGGCCGAATGCGCTCCGGTCATGAAGGCAATCTATTGCAAAAGCATAAGTTGAATCGAACGGGGAGAAAACACCGTTGGCACGTTGTTTGCGTGTTTGAGCGAATCGAGGAGATAGGACTACTCGGTACAGGGGTGCCGGTACAACTTTTTGCGCGAAAAACGTCGAACGCCTGAACGGCTTCAGGCGCGGTATCTGACAAAGGTTGGTGCGAGCATGATCTCTTTACCATTCCTCAAGCGGAAGGGCTCAACGGTGGGACTCGACATCGGCTCGAGCCTCATCAAGGTCATCGAGATCGATCATTCGGGCGGTCGGCCGACGCTCACGCATTTCGGCCTGCAGAAGCTCGCCCCCGAGGCCATCGTCGAGGGCGAGATCATGGACCGCGACCTCGTCATCGAGGGTATCCGGCAGTGCATGGAGAAAGCGGGCGTCACCGGGAACACGGTCGTCTCCGCCATATCCGGGCGCGCCGTGATCGTGAAGAAGATCGTCATGGACAAGATGTCGGCTCAGGACGCCCAGGAGGCGATCTTCTGGGAGGCCGAGCAGCACGTGCCGTTCGACATCGATGATGTCTGCCTCGATTTCCAGATACTCAAGGAGGACGCCGGGGCCAATCAGATGGAGGTGCTCCTCGTCGCGGCGAAGAAGGATATGGTCAACAACTACGCCAGCCTCATCCGCGACGCCGGGTTCACTCCGGTGGTCGTCGACGTCGACTCCTTCGCCGTGCAGAACTGCTTCGAGCAGGGACGCCGCGGCACGTCCGCCGAGAAAAGGGTCGTCGGGCTCGTCAACGTCGGCAGCGACGTCACCAACATCAACATCGTTCAGGACGCGAGCCCTCATTTCACGCGCGACATCAGCATCGGAAGCAACAATTTCGCTGAAATCATCCAGAAGAACATGGGGGTCGATTACGAAGAGGCTCACGCGATCGTCTCCGGCAAGCTCGGCGAACGCGATCCCGGCGCCGTGAAGGAGCTCATCCGGCAGGGCGCGAAGGACCTCTCGCTCGGGATCGAGCGGAGCATCTCCTTCCTCAAGGCTGCCGGCGACGCCGATTCGATCGACGAGGTCGTTCTGAGCGGCGGCGGCGCCAACATTCCCTTCCTCAAGGATATTCTGGCCGAAAAACACGGCATGACCATCTCGATACACAATCCCCTCGCCGGCATCGAGTGCGAAGAGGGAGTGTTCGGCGAGCATGAGGCCGAGATCGACGCTATCGCCCCGCTGCTCACGGTGGGTATCGGTCTCGCGCTGAGAAAGGCGGGAAGAGAATGATAACGATCAACCTGCTGCCGCGCGAGGAACGGATCAAGAAGCGCGAGTTCAAACTTCCGCAGCTCTCGACCGTCTACCTGATCGCCGGTCTGGCGATCTTCGTGGCGGCGATTGTCATGACGGGGTTCGTGCAGCAGCAGAAGGTCCGCTCGCTGCAGGGCAAGATCGCGGCTGCGACCGAGGAGTCGAAGAAACTCGCCCCGCAGCTCGCCAAGATCAAGGAAATCACGCGGGAGCGCGAGGAAGTGGACCGGCGGCTCGGCATCATCGCCGACCTCGACCGGTTCCGCTACTACCGGGTGAAGCTCATGAACGACGTCAGCTTCAGCCTGCCTACGAACTGCTGGATCACGAACCTCGCCGAGGTGACGCCCAATCAGTTCACGATCGACGGCGTCGCGTTTTCGAACTATACGGTCGCGGACATCATGACGAATCTCGAGGAGTCCTCGACCGTCACGAAGGTCGACCTCACGGTGACGGAAAAGGGCAAGATCAAGGAACGCGAGGTCATGAAGTTCAAACTCGTCGCGAATGCCATGCCGCAGTAGCGGCGGGAAGAGAGGGCGATCGCCATGGATTTCAAGGATCCAGGGGTTCAAAAAGGAATCATCATCGGGGTGGTGTGCGTGATCCTCGGATACGCCTACTTCTTCACCTCGTTCCTGCCGTTCTTTCTCCGTCCGATGAGCGCGCAGATTTCGTCCCTGACGTCCGAGTACGAGAAGCTCAGCGCGGATCTCGAGAAAGCGCGGCGCACGGTCGGCAACCTGCCGAAGCTGGAGGCGGAATACGACCGGCTCCACGAGAAATGGATCGCGGCCCAGGGGCTCCTGCCCGCCGAGAAGGAGGTCGCCGATCTGCTCCGGAAGGTGACGCGCATCGGCAGCCAGGCCGGGATCGATTTCATGCTCTTCGAGCCGAAGCAGCCCGTGCCGCGCGAGTTCATCACCGAGAACCCAGTCAAGGTGAAAGTGCGGGGAGAGTACCATCAGCTCGGCATCTTCCTGTCGAAGGTCGCGAACCTCGACCGGATCGTGAACGTTTCGGGTCTCACCATCAAGACGGTCGAGAAATCCGGAAACGCCAAGGATGACCGGGCGCTGCGCACGTATACAATCGAAGCCGAGATGACACTCACGGCATATACGCTCGTGGAAGGGGGTGCGACGACCAATGAGAAGCCAGCCGAGACGACTCAGCAGAAGGCTGCCGAGAATTCATGAGGTCGCGTGGAAGGTCCTCTGGGTGCTCGCCGCGGCGGGCATCGTCGCGGGGGCCCCGCTCGGGGCGCGCGGCGGGGAGGAGGGCGCGCCGGCCAAGCCGGCGGAGCCGACCGCTTCCGCCGTGGCCGTGGACTCGCTCCACGCCGATGGGGTGACGCTGCGCGAGAAGGACTTTTACTACCAGGCCTTCAACCAGCGCGACCCGTTCGCGAGCCTCATCTCCGGTGAGTTCGAGGAGACGGGCGAGCTCGACATCGTCGATATCTACGCGGTGCGGCTCGTTGGGATTCTCTCGGGCGGCAAGGACAAGTTTGCCATGCTCGAGGACAACAACGGCTATGCCTATATCGTGAGGGCGGGCGATCCGGTGCGCAACGGCAACGTCGTATCGGTGACCGACCGCTCCCTCGTCGCTCGAGTTACGGTATTCGGTCAGACAAGCACGGTAACCCTCCGCCTGGAGGAGAAAAAGAGTAAAGGAGAATAGCGATGCACGGGATCAGACGTTTGGTAATTGCCGGTTCGCTCCTCGTGCTGCCCTTGCTGGCTCTGTCCGTGGGCGCCGCCCAGAACGAGATCTACGGCGTGAACGTCGTCCCGGGCGAGGGAATCGTTCGTGTCGAGATCAGCAGGGCCGGGGAAGTGACCTTCAACGCATTCATGATGACGGAGCCCGATCGGCTCGTCATCAACTGCGTCGGCGCGACGTACAGCGTGCCGTGGCAGGAGAAAACAATCGAGAGCTCGCTCGTGAAGAAGGTTCGCACGAGCCAGTTCCAGGTGGACCCGCTGCGCATCAGCCGCATCGTGGTCGATCTCTCGTCTCCCGTCGAGTACCGGATGTACGCGGAAGGGACGAAGGAGATCGTCGAGATTACGTCCCCCGGAGCGCCCGCGCCGAGCGCCGAGGCCGTCGAGACGGCCCGTCTGCTCGAGCCCGTGAGCGCGCCGGCGGAGGCCCAGCCCGCCCCGGCGCCGCCGCTCGTTCAGGCGGGGATGGGGCCCGTGCTGCCGTACCTTCCCGCGCTCCCGGCGAGCGAAACGCCGGCCGCCCCAGCGGCGGCGCCGCAGACCGTCGAGACGCCGCAGCCCGCGCCGGTTGTCGAGACCGCCGCTCTCGTCGAGCCCGCCCCCGTGGCGCCGGCTCCGATCGAGCCCGTTGTTCCGGCCGAGCCCGCCCCCGCGGCGGCCGCTCCGGTCGAGCCCGTTGTTCCGGTCGAGCCCGCCGTCGCGAGCCCGAGCGCGTGGCTTCCCGAGGAGCCCGTCGCGAGCGGCGAGAAGTCGAGCAACGTGACGATCATCGAGGAAGACACCCCTTATTCGGCGCTCGCCGAGTCAGAGAAGGCGGCGGTGCCGCTGTGGAACGAATCGTATGCGCGCGGCAATCCGCCCGTCGGCGGCGGCGCGCCGATGGGTTCGAGCCGCATTACCCTCGACGCGCAGGGCGCCGACGTGAAGACGGTGCTCCGCACGATCTCCGACTATTCGGGAAAGAACATCGTCTACGGGCCCGACGTGAAGGGTGAAGTGTACGTTCACATCAAGAACGTGCCGTGGGAAGAGGCCCTCGACATCCTGCTCCGCGCGCACGGATACGGCTATCGCGAGGAGTACGGGATGATCCGCGTGTCCGAGCTCTCGAAGCTCATGAAGGAAGAGCTCGAGCTTCAGACCGCCGAGCGGAAGAAGGACGATCTCCTGCCGCTTCGGACGAGGATCATCTTCGTCGACAACTCGAACGCGGAGGAGCTCAGGAACGCGCTCCAGAGCATCGTTTCCCAGCGCGGAAAGATCGAGGTCGACAAGGGCTCCAACTCGCTCATCGTCAACGACATCGAGCCCGTGATCGCGAAGATCGAAGAGATGGTGAAGACCCTCGACGTGAAGGTCCATCAGGTCAGCATCAGCGCGAAGCTCGTTGAAATCGACGTCGAGGCCACCCGCGAGCTCGGCATCAACTGGGGTCTCTTGAACCTCCAGTCGGCGAGCCTCGGCGGGGCGGCCAGCATCGAAGTCGGCGAAGGCCTGGCCTCGAGCGACGGAACGATCAAGTTCGGCATGGTCCGCTCGTGGGCCGAAATCAACGGCATCATCGAGATGCTCGAGAGGACGAACAAGGCCAACATCATCTCCAATCCGCGCATCACGACGATGGACAACCGCGAAGCCAGCATCACCGTGGGCAAGGAGATTCCGCTCATCGTCGCCGACGAGGCGGGGAATCCGATCACCGAGCTCACCAAGATCGGCATCATCCTCCGGGTGATTCCGCACGTGAACGCCGACCGGACGATCACGCTCGACCTCCATCCCGAGGTGAGCGAGCTCCAGTCCGAGGCGACGGCTCAGGGCGGCGTCATCATAACGATGAACGAGGCCGATACGCGCGTGGTCGTGAAGAACGGCGACACGGCGGTCATCGGCGGCCTCATCAAGAACGTGAAGACGAATTACCGGCGCGGCGTGCCGATTCTGAAGGACATTCCGTTCCTCGGCGCGCTCTTCTCGACGAGCTCCGTGACCAACAAGCAGCAGGAGCTCGTTGTGTTCGTGACGCCGGAGATCGTGGAATAGGTTTGCCCCCTCCACTCACCGTGGACCCCCGGAGGCCGGTAAGGGCCTCCGGGGGCTTTTTATTTCCCCTTGCCCCGTTTCATCCTGTAATTTATGCTGATAGCTTCGAGACTCATCCCATCCGGCGGCCGGGAGGTGCCGCTCCCGTGCGGGTTATCGCTGGCGCGAAAAAAGGGCTCGATCTTCGCTGCGGTCACGGACCGCGGTTCAGGCCGACCCAGCAGCTCGTCAAGGGCTCCGTGTTCGACACGATCGGGCCCGCGATAACGGGGGCCGTTTTTCTCGACCTCTTCGCCGGCTCGGGCGCCATGGGGATCGAGGCGCTCTCCCGCGGCGCGGCGCGCGCGGTGTTCGTCGAGCAGGATCACCTGATACTCCGGGCGCTGCGGACGAATCTCGAACGCTGCGGGTTCGGCGCCGACCGGGCGGAGGTTCGCATCGGGGACGCCGTGCGGTTCCTCGAGCGCATGGCCGGCAGCGGGGCGTCCTTCGACGTGATCTTCGCCGATCCGCCGTACGAAGGCGCGACCGCGCAGAAGGTCGTCAACATCGCCGCCGCCTCCGCGCGGCCGCTCTGTCGCCTCTTCGTCGTCGAGCACGGGAATCCCGTGTCCGCCGCGGCTGGGGGAGCGATCGAGCTCGAGAAGGAGCGGCGGTTCGGCGGAACGAGGATTTCCTATTTCCGGTACCGGAAGGAGGAGGCAGCCGATGAAGGGCGGGACGGCGCTGTATCCGGGGACGTTTGATCCGATCACGAACGGCCACGTCGATCTCGTGAGGAGGGCGGCCCGGATTTTCGACCGCGTGATCGTGGCGGTCGCCAAGGGCGCTCACAAGAATCCCTTTCTCACGCTCGAGCAGCGGACGACGCTCGCGCGCGAGAGCCTCGAGGGCATCGCCGGGGTCGAGGTCGTCTCCTTCGAGTGTCTGCTCGTTCACGAGTTCCGCAACCGGAAGGTGAACGTCGTCATCCGCGGGCTCCGCGCGGTGTCCGATTTCGAGTACGAGCTCATGATCGCCCTCATGAACCGCAAGCTCGATCCGAATTTCGAAACGGTGTTTCTCATGCCGAGCGAGCAATACATCTATCTCCACAGCTCGCTCGTGAAGGAGATATATCAGCTCGGCGGCGAGATCTCGTGCCTCGTGCCGCCGGCGGTCCCGAAGCGGCTCAAGGAATGGAATATCAGGTAACGCGATCAAAGGAGGATATGAGGTGGCAGATCTGCTCAGCAAACGTGCGCGGTCTCTCGAACCGTCGCTGACGCTCAGCCTCACGGCGAAGGCGAAGGATCTCAAGGCGAAGGGCGAGAACGTGGTCGGGCTCACGGCCGGCGAACCCGACTTCGATACGCCCGACGTCATCAAGGAAGGCGCGATCGAGGCGATCAAACGCGGCGAGACGAAGTACACGGCGGCGGAGGGGATCCTGCCGCTCCGCAAAGCGATCGCCGAGACGTACAGCAAGCAGCTCGGCGTCTCCTACGGTCCGGCGGACGTCGTGATCTCGCACGGCGCGAAGCACTCGATCTACAACGCGCTGTTCGCCCTGACCGATCCGGGGGACGAGGTGCTCATCCTCTCCCCGTATTGGACGAGCTATCCCGACATGGTCAAGATTCTCGGGGGCCGTCCCCGCATCGTCGAGCTCACGAAGAAGACGGACTACAAGCTCACCCCGGAGATCTTCCGGAAGCAGCTTTCGAGGAAGAAGAAGCCGCGGCTCCTCATGCTCAACTCGCCGTCGAACCCGGCGGGGATCGTGTACCGGAAGGAAGAGCTCGAGGCGATCGCGCGCATCGTGCTCGAGTCGGGGATCTCGCTCATGAGCGACGAGATCTACGAGCATCTCGTGTTCGCGGGGTTCGAGCACCATTCCCCGGTGAGCCTCGTGCCGGAGATACGCAGACAGACGGTCGTCGTCTCCGGCGTGTCGAAGAGCTACGCGATGACGGGCTGGCGCGTCGGGTACGCGCTCGCCGACAAGGACGTCGCCTACCGCATGGCGGCCTTCCAGGCGCACGCCACCGGCTGCCCGAACTCGATTTCCCAGTGGGCGGCGCTCGAGGCGCTCCTGAAGGGCGCGGAAGCGCGGGACGAGATGCGCGTCGAGTTCGAGAAGCGGAGGGAGCTCTTCGGCAAGCGGCTCGCCCGGATACCCTCGATCTGGTACCCGGAGCCGGGCGGAGCGTTCTATTACCTCGTCGACGTCTCGAAGCTCTACAAGAAATGCAACGTCAAGAACAGCTTCGAATTCTGCGACAAGCTGCTCGCCGAGCAAGGCCTCGTCGTCATCCCGGGAGGGGCCTTCGGCTGCGACAAGATGATCCGCTTCTCCTTCGCGGCATCCGAGAACGACATCAACCGGGCGCTCGACCGCTTCGAGAACTTCGTCAAGAAGCACTCGAGCTGACGAGCGTAACTTATTGCAAAATAGAATAGTTGCAGATCTCGCGCATCGGGGCGAGGTCTGCCTCGAGCCATGAAGAAGGAACAAGGATACGGCAGGGAGATCAGATCCCTCGCGCGGGCGGTCCGGGGAGTCGATGTGCGCACGGAGAGGCGCTACACGATTTCCTACGGTTTCGACGCGACCGGGCTTCGCGGCGAGTGCGACGGGGTCGCGTATCCCGGCTGCCTCGAGGACCTTTCGCGTCTCGTGCGGGAGGCGGGGGCGCGGGGCGTGCCCGCGTTCATGCGCGGGGCGGGATCGGGATTCTCGGGGGGGGCGGTGCCGCGGGGGGGCGGCCTCGTGATATCGACCGAGCGCATGCATCGCGTGCTCTCCTTCGATCCCGGCTCGCTCGAGGTCGAAGTGGAATCGGGAACGGTCAACCGGGAGCTCCAGGACTATCTCGGGGCGCGCGGTTTTTTCTATCCTCCCGATCCGGCGAGCCTCAATTTCTCCACGATCGGCGGCAACGTGGCCGAGAACGCCGGCGGCCCCCGCGCCTTCAAATACGGCGTGACGCGGCGCTACGTCCGCTCGCTCACCTGGGTCACGGCGGAGGGGGAGATCGTCGAGCGCTCCGCGCCGGCCGGCCCGGCGGCGCTCCTCGTGGGCGCCGAGGGAACCCTCGGAGCGATCTATTCCGCGCGGCTTCGCTTTCTTCCCGCTCCCCGCGCGTTCCGGACCTTCCTGCTCGAATCGGGAGCGGGAGGCGGCGCGCTCGCGTTCGCCGCGGAGATGATCGCATCGGGCCTCTCGCCGGGCGTGCTCGAGTATCTCGACTCGAAGACGATGCGCTGCGTGGGGGAGTACTGCTGTTTCGGCGGAATCGGAAACCTCTCCGACTATCTTTTCGTCGAGTTCGACGGAGACGACGGGTCCGTCGCGGCCGAGGCCCGCGCGTTCGAGGATCTGGCGCGGCGCGCCGGAGCGATCGCGAGACCCGCGCGCGACGCGGACGAGCGGGAGCGCCTCTGGAAGCTCCGCCGCTCGGTGAGTCCGAGCCTCGCGCGACGGGGGCTCACGAAGGTCAACGAAGACGTGTCGCTTCCCCTCGGGAAGCTCGAGGAGGGAAAACGCGCCATCCATACTCTCGCCGAGGCGCACGATCTCGACTGCTACCTCTTCGGCCACGCCGGGGACGGCAACCTGCACGTGAACATCATGACCGACCGGCGGCGCGCCGAGGAGATGGCGCGGGCGCACCGCTTCGTCGAGCGGCTCTTCGAGATCGTGGTTTCGCTGGGCGGCTCTCTCAGCGGAGAGCACGGCATCGGTCTCACGAAGAGCCCGTATCTCCGCATGATCTTCACGCCGGCCGAGATCGAGCTCGCGCGGGGCGTCAAACGGGCCATGGACCCGCGGTTGATTCTCAACCCGGGGAAATATTTTTCGGCGGACGGAGCCGGGGCGGCGCGGTCCGCTCGGCCGTTCGCGGCGAGCTAGGGGGCGTTATGTTCATCGACCGCGTCACGATCGACGTCAAGGCGGGCAAGGGAGGCGACGGCTGCGTGAGCTTCCGCCGCGAGAAATTCGTCCCCCGGGGTGGCCCCGACGGCGGCATGGGGGGCGACGGAGGCGACGTGATCGCGCGCGTCGACCCGCAGCTCCGCACGCTCGTCGACCTCTACTACCGCAAGACCGTCAAGGCGGATCGGGGAAGGCACGGGCAGGGAAAGAACATGACCGGCGCGGAGGGGGCCTCGGAGATCGTCGGGGTGCCCCCGGGCACGGTGATCGAGGACGTCGCGACGGGCGGGCTCGTCGCCGATCTCGAGAAGCCCGGCGACGAGGTCGTCCTCGCGCACGGCGGCAGGGGAGGGCGGGGCAACTACACCTTCCGCTCCGCGCGGAACCAGGCCCCGCGCCAGCGCACTCTCGGCGGGCCGGGGGAGGAGCGCCGCCTCGTTCTCACCCTGAAGCTCATCGCGGACGTGGGGCTCGTCGGACTGCCGAACGCCGGAAAATCGACGCTGCTCCGCGCGGTGAGCGACGCGCATCCGGTCGTCGCGGCGTACCCGTTCTCGACGCTCGAGCCCGTGCTCGGCATGGTGAAGCTCGACTCCGGGGCGTCCTTCTGCATGGTGGACATTCCGGGGCTCATCGAGGGGGCGCATCGCGGGAAAGGGCTCGGCATCCAGTTCCTCCGGCACATCGAGCGTTGCCGCGTTCTCGTGTTCATCGTCGACGCGGCGGGAGAGGTGGCGCCCGAGGACGCTCTCGAGCAGCTGCGGGGCGAGCTCGGCTCGTATAGCGCGGTGCTCCTCGAAAAGCCGCATCTCATCGCGCTCAACAAGCTCGATCTGCTTGCGCCGGGGGAGAAGGAGCCGCGGATACCCCACGCGAAGGGAGAGCGGGTGTTCAAGATCTCCGCCATCGAGAAGCGAAACCTGCGGCCGCTCCTCGCCGCGGCTTATCGCCTCGTCACGGCCGGCGCCTCGAAGAAGGGCTAGCGCGGGGGGCCGTCCGCTACATTGGATCGGCCAGCGATCCCATGAAGAGCACGAGTCCCGTCTCGCCGTCGACGATCGCGAAGAGAAACGGCCGGTCGCACGTCATCGTGAATCGATTCATGGGCTCCATGACGGCGGTGACCCGTATCTCGACGCTCGTCACGGCGGCCGCCTCGGTTCCCTTCTCGTTCACCTCGCAGAAGGCCTTGTGAATGACGTCGTGGACGTAGGCGTTCGCGCCCGGAAGGGCGAGCATGCCGCTGAAATCGGCCAGCGAACCGTCGAATGCGATTCCCATGCCGAGATCGGTGAGCGCCCCCTTGAGCTTCGTCTCGTACTCGATCGCGAAGCGGGGGAGCGAGATGTCGCCGTCGCGGTTCGAGAAGCTTCCCATCCATGCGGTCCACGACTGCGGCGAGAGCTTCGCGTGGAGCCCGGCGAGACTCGACTGCGCGTCGGGGAGAAACACGTACATGCCGACCCGTCCGTCGCCGTACGGCAGGCGGGCCGCCTGAAAGCCGTCCCCTTCGAGGTAGGCGTATTTCCCGGACTGCCGCATCATCGGGACGCGCCTGTCGCCCGAGACGCCGTGAAAGATCTCGTCGGCGGTGAGAGATTCGTCGAACTCCCGCTTCCACGCTCCTTTGAAGTAGATGGCGTTGATGAGGAAGAGCGTGGAAAAGGGATCGATGCTGTCGACGACCTCGCGGATTTTGTCCTTCGTTTTTTCGGCCACCCACGCGTTGATGACGCCGGGCGACTCAATGCTTGCGAAGTCGAGGCTTCTGATCTCGGCGCCGTAGCAGCGTTCGTTCCGAGCGAGAAAATCCTTCTCGAACTTGACTCCCTTCCGGCCCCAAAGCGAGTTGGCGACGGCGAGCTCCACGTCCTTCATCCCGGCGTTCATGCCGGCGATGAGCGCGGAGTCCGCGGCGTTCACCTCCGCGAAGTTTTCGGTCGGGAGCCGGAGCGTCCGCGCCATGGCCTTTCGCGTCTCGCCCTCCGAGCCGTTCCACGTCATCGCGAGCGCCAGAGCGACGCTCGCCGGCGAGAGAAAGACGTTCTTGCCGGGGGCGGCTCCGGCCGCCTCGAGGTAGAGATCGATCCCGAAGGCGGAGTAGGACGAGGCCGCAACGCTGCGCTCGATCGGTTGGCCGGCGGGCGCCGGCTCGGCCTCCGTTTTTGTTCTGCATGAGGCCGCCGCGACGGCGGCGAAACAGAGGATCGATAGCACGGCGATCCTCGCAAAGCGCTCGAACATGGCCGCACCTCCCGCCGCCGGAACGCACGGCCCGCGCGATGGGCCCCGGCGGCTCACGCATACATGATACAACAACGTCTTGCCCGCTGTTCCAACGAGATGGTAGCCTCCCCCTCTCGGGCGGGCAATGGAATTCACTCGGCGGGCGGGGCGCGGGAACCGGCGGTGCGGTGCGCATCCGGGCGCCGCCGAGAAGGAGGCGGCATGAGGATCGAGCGGACGGCGCGGGAATGACTCTGCACCTCCGTACGCTATTCACCGAGATTCCGGGCCGCTACGAGCTCGTGAACGGCGTTCTCACCTTCGGGCTCGACTCGCTCTGGCGCCGTGCGGTCGCCGCCGGCGCCGTCTCGGCGGGAGGCGCGCGTTTCCTCGACGTCTGCACGGGAACGGGGGAGACGGCCCTTTCCGTGGCGCGCCGCGCCGGCGCGGACGCCCTCGTCGCCGGGGCCGATTTCACGACGGCCATGATGGGGGAGGGGGTGCGCAGACACGGACGCGGCCGCGTCCTCTTCGTCGCCGCGGAGGCGCGCGAGCTTCCTTTCGCCGACGGCGCCTTCGACGTCGTCACGGTCTCGTTCGCGACGCGCAATCTCGCGATCTCCCGCGAGGCGCTCGTCGAGGCGTTCCGCGAGTTCCGCCGGGTCCTTCGCCCCGGGGGGCGCTTTCTCAACCTCGAAACGAGCCAGCCGCCGCTCGGCGCCGTCCGGGCGCTGTTTCATTTCTACGCGCGCCACGCGGTCGGGCGGATCGGCGCATTTATTTCTGGCTCGAGCGCCGGATATGCGTATCTTTCGAATACGCTTCAGCGCTTTTACGGCGCGGAGGAGCTCGCCGCCGTCCTGCGCGAGGCGGGCTACTCGAGAGTCGAATTCCGGCGACTGTCGTTCGGGGTAGTCGCGCTGCACGCGGCGGTGAAGTAGGGCGCCGCGGGGCGCGGCGCGAGAATTTCATGATCACCGTATCGAACGTTCGCAAACGCTTCAAGGACGTGCGCGCCGTCGACGGCGTGACGCTCGAGTTTCCGAGCGGCTCCTACACGGCGCTCCTCGGACCGAACGGGGCGGGCAAGACCACGCTCGTCGAGATGATCGAGGGGATACAGAAACCCGATCACGGGGAGATCCGCATCCTCGGCCGGACGTGGGCCCGCGATGAGAGCTACCTGAGGCGGGCGCTCGGGATCGCCCTCCAAGAGACGAATTTCATCGACAAGATCACGGTTGGCGAAACGCTCGATCTCTTCGCGAGCTTCTTCGGGCGCGGGCGGGACGCCACGCCGCGCATCCTCGACATCATACGCCTCGGCGAAAAACGGCGCAGCTACGTGATGAATCTCTCGCACGGCATGCGCCAGCGCCTGAGCCTCGGCATCGCGCTCATCAACGATCCGGAGATCCTCATCCTCGACGAGCCAACGACGGGCCTCGATCCGAACGCCCGGCGCGAGGTCTGGGACATCCTCCGGGAGCTCAAATCGAAGGGGACCTCGCTCATCCTCACGACGCACTACATGGAGGAAGCGGAGACGCTCTGCGACCACATCGTCATCATGGATCGAGGCAAGGTGCTGACCGAGGGAACGATGGACGAGCTCGCCTCCCGCTACGGCGGCGAGGCGGCGGCGGCGGCGCGGCGCCGGCGCGATGAGCGCGCCGGGGGCCTCGACGACATCTTCGTGGCGCTCACGGGAAGGCGGCTCGATGAATAGCGCCTTCCGCAACCTCGTCTCTTTGCATTTCAAGGAGTTCTTCCGCGAGCCGGAGATCATCTTCTGGGCCTTCGTGCTTCCCATCGTGCTCGCGTGGCTGCTCGGGGTCGCGATCGGTTCGAGCAACGGCGCGACGCGAGCCGTCGCCGTCATCGAAACCGCGGAGGCGCCGCGGGAGTACTGGGAGGCGTGGATAGATTCCACGCGCGGGGCGCTCCGCGAGAGCGAGGCGGATACGGAGGAGGCCGGGAACGCGGGGACGGGGGGCGACGGGATACGCTTTCTCATCCTGACGCGGGAGGGGGCGATCCTCGCCCTCAAGAAGGGAGAGATCTCGCTCTTCATGGAGCGGGGCGGGGAGGAGCGGGGCGTCCGTTATTTCTTCGATCCGCGAAACGGCGAGGCTCAGTTCACCTACCTCTTGATCGAGCGGGCGCTCGGCGGCGGCGCCGCCGCCGCCGGGAACTCCGTCGCCCCGCTCGAAGTGCAGGGAACGCGCTACATAGATTTTCTCGTGCCGGGGCTCCTCGCCATGGACATCATGAGCTCCGCTCTCTGGGGCATCGGATGGGCCCTCATCGAGATTCGCATCAAGAAGCTCCTGCGGCGCATGGCGGCGACCCCTATGCACAAGTCGATGTTTCTCGGCTCGCACTTCGCCGCGCGGGTCATCGTGAACGCGATCGAGTTTCTCGCGCTCTTTCTCTTCGCGCGCTACTACTTCGGCGTCGAGGTGCAGGGAAGCGTTCCGGCGCTCGTCGCGGTCTTCATCGCGGGGAACATGGCGTTCGCCGGGATCGCCGTCTTCGCCTCGTCCCGCACGGCCAACCCGCGGGTCGGGAACGGGCTCATCAACGCCGTCACGTTCCCCATGACCCTCCTGTCTGGTATCTTCTTTAGTTACAATCACTTTCCAGAATGGTCCATCCCATTCGTCAAGGCGCTTCCCCTCACGATGCTCGCCGACTCCATGCGGAGCGTCTTCAACGAGGGGGCGGGGTTCGCGCAGGTCGGACTGCCGGCGCTCGTTCTCGCCTCCGTGGGGATCGCGTTTTTCGCCGCGGGGCTCAAGATATACAAATGGTACTAGCGCCGGCCGCCCGCGTCCGGCCGGCGAGTTTGTGATTGCCGCGGCCGCCCGCTTCATGTACACATTCATCGAGATTTCCCTTGAACGCGGAGAGGAATCGTCCGGGTGCCTTCGATGAATATTTCGCAGCGCGCAATTCTCGCCGCCGCATCGATGCTGTTCCTTTCGGCGCCGCCCGCCTTCTCTCAGGAACGAAGCGCCGCGGCGCCCGATACGCTCACGCGCGAGGGCGCCCTCAAGGTGTTCATCGAGAATTTTCCGTCCGATTACGTGCGCGAAAATATCCCTTTCGCGAACTACGTCCGCGACAAGAACGCCGCCGGGTTGTATGCCGTCCTCAGCAGCCTCTACTCGGCCACAGGAGGCGCGGAATACACGATCGAGCTGCACGGACGCGGGCGGTTCGCCGGCATGGACGACACGCTCAAGTACTTTTCCGGTCCGACGGAGCTCTATGACGAAACGCGGGAAGGCATCCTGCGCGTGTTGAAGATGGGCCTCATGCGATACGTCGCGCGAACGCCGCTCGCGGGGGAAATCGACATCACGAGCCGGCACGCCGCGCCGCCCCGCACGGTCGTCGATCCGTGGGATTCATGGGTGTTCACGACGAGCGCGAGCAGCGGACTCTCCGGAAATCAGCGGGAAGGGGACTACAGCGTGCGCAGCTCCTTCTCGGCGTCGCGGGTCACGGAAGAGCTCAAGATCGACTGCGGCGGCTTCATGAGCTATCGCGAGGACGAGACGGCGCTCACCACGAGGACGCTCAAGAACATATACCGCACGAACAGCTTCGACGCCCTCGTCGTCGCGAGCGTCAGCGACCGCTGGTCCGCGGGAGGGTTCGCGTCGGCGTACTACGCCACGACCGGCTCGAGGAAAGAGATCTATTCCGTCGCGCCGGCGGTCGAATTCAGCGTATTTCCCTACAAGGAAGCGAGCCATCGTTTGATCACGTTCCTGGATCCAGTCGAGTACGCGGACGTGACGTATCACGACGTCACGATCTACGACAAGCTCTCCGAGCAGCTCTGGCGGCACACCCTCAGCGGCAGCGTGAGCATGTACCGGGAGTGGGGATCCGCGTTCGCGATGCTCGGCGGTTCCCAGTATCTCCACGACCTCGACATCAACAGTCTCTCGGCGACCGCGAGCCTCTCGTTCCGCCTCTTCAAGGGGTTCACGCTGAACGTCGGCGGGAGCTACGCCAGGAATCACGATCTCATCGACCAGCCGAGGCGCGATCTCACGGACGAGGAGATTCTGCTGCGGCTGCGGAGCATCGCGGAGACGTATTCCTACAGCGCCTCGCTCGGCTTCTCGTACACCTTCGGTTCGATCTACTCGAACGTCGTCAATCCGCGGTTTGAGCGCGCCGGCGCGCACGCGTCCGGTCGGTATCCATGCGACCTGACGGGGCGGGGGACCGGCGCATTATTCGCTGGAACGCGGGCGAGCGTCGCGGGTATTATCACGTCGCTTCGGGAGCGGGGAACGTAGGATATCCCCGCGTCACCGGGCAAGGAGGATCTCTCGTGAAACGATCGATCATGACTCTCGGCGCGCTGGCGCTCGCGGCGATGCTCGCGCTGCCCGTTCTCGCGGAGAAGGCGACGACGAAAGCTCTCCCCACCCCGCAAACGACGGGCGGCATGCCGCTCATGGACGCGCTCATGGCGCGCCATTCCTCGCGCGAATACGCGCCCGATCCGCTCCCGCCGCAGGAGCTCTCGAATCTGCTCTGGGCCGCGTTCGGCGTGAACCGGCCGGAGAAGGGTCGGGGAAATTGAGCGTGGCTTTTTTGCGAAGTTTGACGAGGTATTCGTCCATGGCCTTCTTTTTCAGGTCGGCCTGCACCAGGCGGTCGAGCAGGTCGTCGATTTCCGCCTGGGGCTTGAGTTTGCCCGGCTTGCGTTCTTCGACCAGCATGAGGTAATAAAACCCTCGGAATTCGAAGACCTGGCTGACGGTTTTGACGGGGATGGAGAAGGCGACCTCGGCGAGCTGAGGCGCGAGCGCGCTGCGCTGGACCATTCCCCAGTCGCCGCCGGCCGCCGCCTTGCTGTCCTGGGAGTAGGTGCGCGCCTGGGCGGCGAAGTCGGCGCCCTGGACCAGGCGGGTCCGGATTTCATTGGCCAGGGTGCGCTGGCGGGCGCGTTGTTCCTCGCCGGTCAGGCCCGGTTCGCCGGTGAGCTGGGGGATGGCCAGCGTCCGCATCCAGACGGCGCCTTCTTCGCGGAATTCCTCCTGATTTTTGCGGAAGTACTGCTCCTTCTGCTCCGGGGTGGCGAAATCGACGCTCTTGGTCGCCTGGCCGCGCATGGCGGCGACGACGAGTGATTTGCGATGTTGCTCGCGGAATTTCGTCCACGTCATGCCGCGTTTTTTCAGTTCGAGCAGGAATTGTTCGCGGCTGCCGGCGAAGCTTTCGCGGATGAGGCGCTGCACGTCCTCGTCGACGTACTGCGGTTTGATCATGGCGCCCAGGCGTTCGAATTCGCTGATGATGAGTTCGCGGTCGATCAGGTCGTTCAGGCCTTTGTGCAGTGCCTCCTGTTCCTTGTCCTTGCGGGCCATGGCGTCGCTCACGCCCTGCTGGATCATCATCAGCTGGTACTTCGCAGCGGTTTCCACCTCGTTGCGGGTGATGACCTTGCCGTTGACGATGGCGGCCACGCTGTTCTGGCTGGCGACGTCCGGGAGGGCGGCGGGCCTTGCGCGCGCAGGAGGGGGGCGACCCAGCCGGCCAGCACGGCGGCGGCGAGGAGGGCGGCGAAGAGACAAGGGGCTTTCATACGGCAGGGACGGACGAGCAGGCGCCGACGGCGGCACACCGATCAAGCCTGATCATGGGGCACCGTTGCCGAATTTCCAGCAGGGAAAATAATTGCGGCTCGGCCGGGCGCGTCACAGCTAGGTGATCGACGATGCAGGATCCGACTTTTGTGCAAAAGGCCTTTGCCGCGATCGCCCCGCGCTACGTGCTCGCCAACCACGTGCTCAGCGGCGGCATCGACGTGCTCTGGCGCCGCGAAAGTCGCCGCGCTGGCGGCCGAGCAGCGGCCGGCGCGGGTGCTCGATCTGGCCACTGGCAGCGGCGATCTGGCGGCGGCGGTGGGCGGCCGCCTGTCCGGAGGCGCTGGTCGTCGGCGCGGATTTTTGCGCGCCGATGATGGAGCACGCGCGTCGTCGCGGGCTGCCGCAGCTGGTGGTGGCCGACGGCATGGCGCTGCCGTTTGCCGACGGCATCTTCGACCTTGTGACCGTCGGCTTCGGGCTGCGCAACATGGCGGACTACGGGGGCGCGGTGCGGGAAATGGCCCGCGTCCTGCGCCCGGGCGGCTGCCTGATCGTGCTCGATTTTTCCCAGCCCGCCCGCTGGCTGCGCGGCGCCTACAGCTTGTATCTCCACCGCGTGCTGCCCGCCGTGGCCGGTGTGCTGACCGGCGAGCGCGGCGCCTACGAATACCTCGGCGGATCGATCGAATCCTTTCCCTCAGGGCCGGCCATGACGGCCTTGCTCGACGCCCACGGGTTTCATCAGAGCCGCTGGATTCCGCTGACCGGCGG
>CAWFAD010000014.1:0-20337 GCA_963813815.1 uncultured bacterium
GCGTGGGGCGGATGGAGGGAAGCCGAGATGCGACTCGCCCGCGACGAGTCCTCACGTGCCCCGGAAAGAACCGTCCGGATGCGTAGGTTGCTATCCGCCGGGCCGCGAGGCGATCCCGCGCCGGCGGATGTAGCGGAGGTTACTGCCGCGGTCCGGAATCGATCTTGCCGAAGATCGGTATGAAGGGATCCTCGGCGAGCTTGTCGAAGAAGCGGCGGAAGCTCTTCCAGTCGAGAATCCCCCAGTTGGACCGGTAGTCGATCGCCTCGAGAAACTCCTCCTCCGTCATGCTCCCCTGCATCCACCCGGTCGAGGTGCTCCTGCTGGTGGACGTAGAGCATCTCGAGGGCGAGCACGACAGGCCTCCACACGGGAGGAGAGATCGCGCATGAAGCGCAGCGCCCAATCCTGGCTCGACTCGAGCGGGTGATAGTCGCCGAAGTAGACGATGTCGGATTTCGCGGCCCTGTCGATCACGGCCTCCGCCGTCACGACGCGCCGAAAATCGCGAAACTCAGCGTTGAACTCCTTGATGTAGAGCGAATTATGGGTCTTGTCGACGCCGAAAATCTCCCCCGCTTGAGGCGCGAAATCGAGGCGCCGCTTGCGTCTCTATCTCGCGCTCGAATAACCCGCCGAAGTCGCTCGCCACAAGATGCCTCCTTCCCGCGCCCCGCCGAAATTTCCGTCGACAACGGCTCCGTTTCGATGTAGCGTGGCCCGTGCCCGCGGAGGGTTTATGAGCGCGCTTGGCGAGGAACTTGCCGCGCCATGGAGGCACTGTTCGCCCGGGCGGCCGGGGAAGGCCGGGGGAGCCTCCACGAGCACGAGGTGTACGCCGTCCTGAGCGCGGCGGGATTCCGGGTTCCCGCGGCGCGGTTCTTCGCGGAGCGGCGGGAATCGACGACGACGCCATCGGCTCGCTCGGCGGCGCCGAGGTCGTCTGCAAGCTCATCTCCCCCGGCATGCCCCACCGGACCGAGCACGGCGGCGTGCGGTTCGTGCCGCGCTCGCGAAAGGCGCTCGCGCAGGTCTTCGACGATTTCGCGCGCATCGCCGCCTCCGCGGCCGTCGATTTCGCCGGCATGCTCGTCGCCGAGCTCGTGCAGGGCTCCGACTGCATCCCCCGCCAGCTTCTCCTCTCGCTGCGCCAGGACCCGTCGTTCGGCCCCGTGGTGTTCTGCGGCCTCGGCGGCGTCGGGACCGAGCTCTACCAGAGGAGCCTCCTGCCGGAAAAAGGGCTTTTCATGCGGGCGGCTTCCCTCGTGCGCGACCGCGCGGCCACGGAGAAGGCCCTCGGCGGGACCCTCTTCTATCCGATGATCACGGGCGCGACGCGCGGCAGCGCCGGCGCGCTCGTCGAGAAAGAAAAGCTCCTCGCCTCGCTCGAGGCGTTCGCCGAGATCGCGGAGCGCTTCTCGCATCGTTCGAAAGCGTCGCCCTACACGATCGAGGAGCTCGAGGTGAACCCCGTCCAGATAACCGCCGAGGGGGAGCTCGTCCCGCTCGACGCGCTCATGCGATTCTCGATGGAGAAGCATCTCGAGACGGGCCCGCCGGGGGAGCTCATCGACAGGCTGCTCCGGCCGAAGAGCGCGCTCGTCGTCGGCGCATCGGCGAACAAGATGAACACGGGGCGGATCATTCTCCGCAATCTCGTCAAGGGAGGCGGCGTCCCGCGCGACCGCATCTACTGCCTCCATCCCGACGCGGCCGAAATCGACGGCTGCCGGGCCTTCCCCGGCGTCGAGGCCCTCCCCGAGAAAACCGACATGACCGTTTTCACCGTGCCGGCGGACGAGAAGGCCGCGGCGCTTCTCGACACTCTCATCGAGGACGATAAAACGTCGTCCATCACCGTCATCTCGGCGGGATTCGGCGAAACGGAGCGCGGGCGCGATCTCGAGGCGCGGCTCCGCGACACGATCCTCCGGGCCCGGTCGCGGCCCGGCGGGGGCGCGGCCGTGAACGGTCCGAACTGCATGGGGATCGTTTCGAAACCGGGGGGGTACAACACCTTTTTCATCCCCGAGCACAAGCTGCCGTTCCGGGGGGCGTACGGCGACCACTGCGCCGTCATCAGCCAGAGCGGCGCGTACGTCGTCACGCTCATGAGCAACCTCGGACATCTCTTCAATCCGAGATACCTCATCACCTTCGGAAACCAGATCGACGTCACGGTGACCGATTACCTCCTCGCGTTCAAGAACGATCCCGGCATCGATCTCTTCGTTCTCTACATCGAGGGATTGCGGCCCTACGACGGCGAGCGTTTCCTCGCGGCGGCCCGCGAGATCGTCGGGAGCGGCAAGAGCATCATCCTGTACAAGGCGGGGCGAACGGCCGCCGGGGCGACGGCCGTGGCATCCCACACGGCCGCCATGGCGGGGGATTTCGCCGTGATGAAACGGCTTCTCGAGGAGGCCGGCGTCGTCCTGCTCGACGGCCTCGACGAGGTCGAGGACGCGATCAAGGTGTTCGTGCTGCTCCAGGGAAAGCGGGCGTCGGGACGCCGCGCGGGCATATTCTCCAACGCCGGGTTCGAATGCTCCGTCGCGGCGGACACGCTCGGCTCGCTCGAGCTCGCGCGGTTCTCGGAAGCGACGAGCAAGCGCCTGCGCGAGACTCTTCCCCCCGGTATCATCGACGTTCACAATCCGGTCGACGCGACGCCGCTCACGAACGCGGTGAACTACGGACGGTGCCTCGAGGCGATTCTGGCCGACGACGGGGTCGACTGTCTCATGGCGGCGAACGTCGCGCCGACGCCCTTCATGGAGAATCTTCCCGCGGGAGAGGGACACGCCGAGGACATCCGCCACGAGAACTCCTACCCGAACGTCACGATCCGCGTGTTCGCCGCCTCGACCAAACCGATGGTCGCATGTCTCAACTCCGGCCCCCTCTACGATCCGGCCGCCCGGATGATCGAGGATGCCGGCGTTCCGTGCTTCAGGAAGATCGACCGCGCGATGAAGGCCCTCGATCTCTTCGTGCGCCAAACCCGCCGCTAGCGGCCGGCTCCCTTCCATCGCCCCTCCCCCCTTCTCCGGCTTTTGAACGCGCGGGAACAGCGTTTCCGGCGCCGTGAACGGGACCGTTCATGTCTCGAGCCGGAGACGGCGACAGTTTGAATCATACAAACCGCATAACCAATTGCAAAGTAGCTATTTGTCGCCAATTCAACCGAGGCGAGGCGACAGGCACCGCTTCTGCATAGGATAGGGGCAGGAGGGGCGATACTCCCAGTATCCATACCGAGCGACGCTCGATGTGAAACAGGCGACGAACCGGTGAACCATGGAGGGTGGTGTGATGAAGTACTTGTTTCCCGTTCTGGCCGCGGCGCTCATCGCCGTATTCCCGGGATGTTTTCTGAGCGAGGACTCGCCGATCTCGCCGGAGCCGGTCCCGGAGGTCCCGGCCACCGTGATCGATCTCGACTCGCCGACCGGCGGGTTCACGACCGCGGATGAGGCGCCCGCCTTCGGCGAGCCCGAGGCGTACGCGGCGCTTTCCATAGAGGCGCCCGTGCTCGACCCGATCGTGAACACCTACGAGTACCAGACTCAGCTCCGCGCCGACGGCGCCCGGATCTTGGAGCTCCGCGCCGTCTGGGGCAACCTGTTCGATATCGACGACTCCACGCAAACCGAACCGTGCCCGCTCGACTGGTCCGGAACGCTCCATCTCTCGGGCGGCCTCGTGTGCATGCTGAAAACGATCGCCTTCGAGCCCGGCGATTCTCTCTACCGCATCGACCAATCGACGATCGGCTTCGTCTCGCGGACGGGTCCGCACGTCGACGGCATACACGTGAGGCTCGTGCTGCCGCCGGTTCCTCCGGAGGACAGCGCGAGCTTCGACAAGACGGCGCAGCGGCTCGTGCTCACGACGGGGCCCTACAGCCGGACCTTCACGATCGACGAGCTCGCCGCGCTGAACCTCATCGAGCCCGTCGACCGATGCGGCAACGGCATATCGATCGCGAGCGTCCCGGTCCTTCCGCTGTGCCCGCATGGCCAGCTCTTCGGCGGGTGGAAGCTTCTGCCGGCCGACAGCGTCGCGGCGCCGGATTCGAACGGCACCGTGTACGGCAACTTCAGGGGTGTCTGGGTCGGCGCGGGCGGCCGGATCGCCGGCCACCTGCGCGGCGTCTTCGGAATGAGGAGCGACGGCGCGCGGGTGTTCTTCGGAAAGTACATCGACACGACCGGCCGCTTCATGGGGATCCTCCGGGGCGAATACGGCTCGCGCCTCGACGGGGACGCGTGCATCGAGCTCCCGCGCGGTTACTTCGTCGGCCAGTGGATCGGCGAGGAAATGGAAGCGCAGGGGCGGCTCAAGGGCCTTTGGATGATAGACGAAGACACTGGTAGAGGATGCTTCCACGGCGTGTGGGGTGTCAACTGCAGCTCGAATCTCTGACCGCGCCGCGCGTTCATCCTCGACAGCGGGGCCGCAAGCAGCTGCGGCCCCGTTTTTTTATCTCCCCTGCCGGCTTCCGCGGGCCGCGACGCCGGTGAGACGCCTCGGCAGCGCCACGTCGAGCTCCGCGGCGAGCACGGCGAGAAACGCCCTCACGGCGGCGCTCAGGTACCCGCGCGCGGGAATGACGATCCCGAGCGTGCGCTCGAGGGCGAGATCGGCCACCTTCGGGGCGCGCACGAGCCCCCGCCGCACGTCGTCGCGGGCGACGCGCTCCGGCAGGATGGCGAGCCCGAGCCCCGCGGCGACGAGATTCCGTATGGCCTCGGGGCTATCGGTCGTGATCGTGACGCGCGGCGTGGCGCCGTGCCTCGCGAGCCCCTCCTCGATGATGCGCCTCGTCGTCGCGCCCTCGTGGAACGAGATAAAAGCCTCCCCCGAGAGATCCGCCGGCGCGAGCCGGCGCTTGCGCGCCAGCGGATGCCCCGGCGGGGCGATGAGGACGAGCCGCTCCCGGTACACCGGATGAACCTCGAGATCGCCGCCGCGCTCGACGGGGAGCGTTCCGACGACGAGCTCGAGCGAGCCCGCCCGCAGCAGCCGGACGAGCGGCGCCGTAGCGGTCACCTCGAGATGTATCTCGATGCCCGGATACCGCTCCCGAAACCGCGAGAACACCGGCGGCAGCACGTAGGAGCTCGCCGCGTCGATCGTCCCGATCGCGATGCGGCCCCTCGAAACCTCGTCGAGATCGGAGATCTCGCGCGCGAGCTCTCCGGCCTCCCGGAGCATGCGCCGGGCGGCCGCGAGCGCCGCCTCCCCCGCCGGCGTGAAACGCATCCGACGGCCGCTCCGGTAGAAAAGCCGGGCGCCGAGCTCCTCCTCGAGCTTGCGAAGCCGGATGCTCGCCGCTGGCTGGGTGAGATGGTGCGCCTCCGCGGCGGCCGTGAGGCTTCCGAGATCGGCAAGGGACACGAGGCATCTCAGCGTGGTTAAATCCATAAATATTCCTTATGAGTTACATTAACATTATAAAATTGCTTTATCACGTTCCGAGGAGGAATATCAAGCCGTTTTTCGAACGGCGACGCGGCGGCCCGCGTCGCGAAAGGAGCGCGGAATGGAGATCAAGAAGAAACCGGCGAAGCCCTCGGGCAAGCTCGGCATCCTCACTCCCGGCATGGGCGCCGTGGCGACGACCTTCATGGCGGGCGTCGAGGCGGTCCGGCGCGGCTACGCGAAGCCCATCGGCTCGCTCACGCAGATGGGGACGATCCGGCTCGGCAAGCGGACCGAGAACCGCTCTCCGCTCATCCGGGATTTCGTACCGCTCGCCGGGCTCGACGATCTCGTCTTCGGCGGCTGGGACATCTTTCCGGACAACGCGTACGAGGCGGCCGTCAAGGCCGGCGTGCTCGAGCGCGCGCACCTCGACCGCGTGCGCCCCGAGCCTCGAGGCGATCAAGCCGATGCCGGCCGTCTTCGACCAGCACTACGTGAAGACGCCTCTCCGGCACGCACGTCAAGAAGGCGAAGAACTGGCTCGAGCACGCCGAGCAGCTCAAGGAGGACATCCTCGCCTTCAAGAAACGCGAGGGATGCGACCGGCTCGTGATGATCTGGTGCGCGATCGACCGAGATCTTCTGAAGGAGACCGCGGTCGCACGCGACTCTCGCCTCGTTCGAGAAGGCGATGAAGGAGAACGAGCCCCGAGCATCGCCCCGAGCATGATCTACGCCTACGCGGCGCTCTCAGCTCGGAATTCCCTTCGCGAACGGCGCGCCGAACCTGACCGTCGACATCCCCGCCCTGCATGGAGCTCGCCCGCGACACGCGGCGTCCCGATCGCCGGCAAGGATTTCAAGACCGGCCAGACCCTGATGAAGACGATTCTCGCCCCGGGCCTCAAGTCGCGCCTGCTCGGGCTCGAGCGGCTGGTTCTCGACGAACATCCTCGGCAACCGCGACGGCGAGGTCCTCGACGATCCCGAGTCGTTCAAGACCAAGGAGGAGAGCAAGCTCTCCGTGCTCGAGCACATCCTCCAGCCGCGACCTCTACCCGGACCTCTACGGGAAGTTCTACTCACAAGGTGCGCATCAACTACTATCCGCCGCGGGGCGACAACAAGGAAGGCTGGGACAACATCGACATCTTCGGATGGCTCGGCTATCCGATGCAGATCAAGATCGACTTCCTCTGCCGCGACACCATCCTCGCCGCGCCCATCGTCCTCGACCTCGCCCTCTTCATGGATCTCGCCCGGAGGACCGGGATGCGCGGGAATCCAGGAGTGGCTCTCGTTCTACTTCAAGAGCCCGATGCACGCCCCCGGTCTCTACCCGGAGCACGATCTCTTCATCCAGCTCATGAAGCTCAAGAACACGCTCCGGCACATCCAGGGGGAGGATCTCATCACGCATCTCGGTCAGGAGTACTACGACTGAGGAGATGAATGAAACGGGGCGCCCCCGAGGGCGCCCCGTTCTCGCATCCCCCGCCGCCGCTCGTTCTCGCGGCGGGCTCCGGCGCTATTCCTTGAGCACGACGTACTCGCGGCCGCCCTCGCGATAGATCGTGAGCAGCAGCTTGTTCTCCTTGACGCCCTTGATGACCGCGTTGAACTCGCGGAGGTTTCGCGTCCGCGTCTTGTTGATCGCCAGTATCACGTCCCCCTGGCGGAGCCCCTGATCGGCCGCCGGCGAGTTGGGGTCGACCTCCGTGATGAGGATCCCCTCCACCTCGGCGGGAATCTGAAGCTGACCGCGATAGTTGCGGTTCAGCTCCTCGAGTCCGAGGCCGTTCAGGAGCGCGAGCTCCGGCTTCACCGGCTCGCTCACGCGCGCGTCGCTCTGCTCCGCTTCGCGCTCGTCGGGGCGCGCGGCCACGACCGCCGCGACGCTCATCTTCTTTCCGTCGCGAACGAGCTCGATCGACGCCTTTTCGCCCGGCTTGACGGCGGCGACGATTCTCCGCAGGTCGTTCATGTTTCTCACGGCCTCGCCGTTCACGGAGGTCACCACGTCGTCGACCTTGAGTCCGGCCTTCTCCGCCGGGCTATCCTCGACGATCATGGTGAGGATCGCGCCCTCCCCTTTCTTCAACCCGAAGAACTCGGCCTTGTCGGCCGTGAGGTCATCCATGTCGACGCCGAGGTATCCCCGTATGACGCGCCCGTGCGCGATGATGTCGTTCATGATCTCCTTGGCGACATTGACCGGAATGGCGAAGCCGAGCCCGGCGTAGCTCCCCGTATTGGAGACTATCATCGTGTTGATGCCGACGAGCTCGCCGCGCGTGTTGATGAGGGCGCCTCCGGAGTTCCCCGGATTGATCGCCGCGTCCGTTTGTATGAAGTCGACGAACACGCCGCTTCGCTCCGCGTCCTTGAACGTTCTCCCGAGGGCGCTCACGATCCCCTGCGTGACGGTCTGGCCGACGCCGAAGGGATACCCGATCGCGATGACCGTCTCCCCGAGCCGCAGCGCCGACGCGTCGCCGAAGGGGAGCGTGGGGAGATCCTTCGCCTCTATCTTGAGCAGGGCCACCTCCGTCCGGGCATCCGACCATACGACCCGCGCCGTGAACTCCCGGTCGTCCGGCAGGATGGCGAGCACCTCGCTCGCTTCGCCGACGAGATGGTTGTTCGTGAGGATGTACCCGTCCCCGCTCACGATGACGCCCGATCCGAGCGAACGCGACACCCGCTCCTGCGGCACGTTGAAGCGCCGCATGAACTCGTCGCCGAAGAACTGGCGGAACATGGGATCGCGGAACATCGGCGGCATCTGCTGGCTCACCATCTTGACCGTCTTCGTCTGGATGTTGACGACCGCGGGAACGGCCTTCTCGACGACGCTCGGGACATCGGCCCCGGAGAACGGCTGGGCCGAGGCCTCGGGGAAGAGCGTGTCCCCCGTCCCCGGACGCCCGGCGAGGCCGATGATGCGCTCCGCGCCCATGCCGAGAAGGAAGACGACGGCGACGCCGACGACGCCGGCGACCGCCTTCGATCGCTTCGTGTTCATGTCCATGCTGTGACCTCCTCCTGTCGTTGTGTCCGGCACATACTCAGTATGATACTCCGAAGCGCCCGCGGGGTTCCCGCGCTCCGCCCCCCGGAGCGTTTCCCGCCGTGGGGCTAGAACCGCACGTCGAATCCCCGTTCCGTTCCGGTCGGGGCCATTCTCTCGACCTCGAGCCCGGCCACCTCCGCCCCGCTGGGTCCGACGCGCAGCGCGTTCAGGAACGACTCTATGATCCCGTTCCCCGCCTCCGCCTCGAGCTCCACGGCGCCGTCCTCGCGGTTTCTCACCCAGCCCGCGATGCCGCATTCGCGGGCGAAGCGCATCGCGAAGAAACGATACCCCACCCCCTGAACGACCCCGCTCGCGACGACGTGAACTCTCGCGAGATCCTTCATCGGCCGTTCCTCGCGCCGACGCGGAGGTCCGCCCGCCGCGTCCGGGGCGCCTCGATCATCCGTGGGTTTTGATGAACCGCTCGAACGAGCGATCCCAGGTCTTCTCGACGTCGGGGGGAAACGCGCACGCGGGAAGCTCGCGGTTCTCGAGGTGATACCGGAGGCACTCGCAGCAGCTGCCGTGACGCGGGCACCCCTCGTACGTGCACGGGCACCGCTCGACGTTCTCTTCTATATTTCCGCATCGCTTCGCCGTCATGCGCACCACTATACCACATTGTTCCGCGGAAGGAACAGCACCTCGCCGCTCTCGATATCATAGACGGCGCCGGCGACGACCGCCGCCCCGCGCGCGACGGCCGGGGCGAGCACCGGCCCGCTCGATGAGATGAGGGATACGGTCGCGGCGACGTTCTCACGAACGGCGGCCCGGGCCGTATCCCCCCCGGCGCCGAGGGCCCGTTCGACGGCCGGGCGAAGGCTCTCGATGACGAACGCGACTTCCCCGCGCGCCTCCCCTCCCGCGAGCGCCGCCTGAACGGCGCCGCAGCTCGTGTGTCCGAGCACGACGATGAGCGGCACGCGGAGATGCTCGGCCGCGTACTCGACGCTGCCGAGTCCCGCCCGGTCGAGCACACCCCCCGCCGTGCGCACGACGAAAAGGTCGCCGATGCCCTGATCGAAGAGGATCTCGGGGGGAACCCGCGAATCGGAGCACGCCACGATCGCCGCGAAGGGCCTCTGCCCCACCGCCGCCTCCGCGCGGCGCAGCGCGTCCTGCCGCGGATGCCGCGCGAGCCCCTCGCGAAACCTCCGATTCCCCGCCTCGAGCGCTTCGAGGGCACGCCGCGCCGCTTCATTCTCCATGCCGACGATCCTTCCCCCGCTCCGAGCCCCGACGCGCCCGCCGCCGAACGGCCTTGAACGCCTCGAACCACACAACGCCGAGCACCCCCGCCGCGAGGCAGATGGCGAGATCGTTCGCGTGCAGCGTCGCGAGATGGAACAGCCTCCTTAAGAATGGAACGTAGAGGACGAGGGCGAGAAACGCGATCGCGCCGACCGTCGAGAGCCACGCCGCCCGGTTCGGCATCCGCAGGGTCTCGAGGGCGGTTCGCGTCCATGACCGGTTCGTGAAGATGAGCGCGAGATTCGCGACGACGAGCGTCGCGAAGGTGAGAGCCCGCGCCTCGTCCGCTCCCCGGCCGAGCGACCGCGCCACGGCGAACACCGCGAGCGTGATGGCGAGGACGACGAGCCCCTGCAGCGCGCTCAGCAACACCGTGCGCCTTCCGAAGAGCGGCTCGCCGAGCGCGCGCGGCGGCCGGCGCATGATGTTCTTCTCCTCCACCTCGCCTTCGAACACGATGGAGCAGGCGGGGTCGATGATGAGCTCCATGAACACGATGTGCACGGGCAGGAGAACGAGGGGCCACTTGAAGAGCACGGGGATGAGGGAGAGGCCCGCGATCGGCACGTGAATGGCGAGGATGTACGCCATCGCCTTCTGCAGGTTGTCGAAGATCCCGCGCCCCATGCGCACCGCCTTCACGATGGACGAGAAATCGTCGTCGAGGAGAACGAGGGAGGCGGCCTCCCTCGCCACGTCGGTCCCCCGCCCCCCCATCGCGATGCCGATGTGCGCCGACTTGAGGGCGGGGGCGTCGTTCACTCCGTCCCCCGTCATGGCGACGATCTCGCCGTTCGCCTTGAGCGTGTTCACGATAACGAGCTTCTGCTCGGGTCTCACCCGCGCGAAGATGTTCGCTCTCGCCGAGTGGCGCTCGAGATCGGATCCCCCCGCCCCGTCGAGATCCGCCCCCGTGACGATCTCCCCGGCCGGATCGAGACCCGCCTCCCGGGCGATCGCGCGCGCCGTGCCCGGGTAATCGCCGGTGACCATCACGACGCGGATGCTCGCCTCGCGGCATTCCCGCAGCGAACCCGCCACTTCCGGTCTGACCGGATCGGCGAGCCCGACGAGTCCGATGAACTGGAAGGGAAAGTCGTGCTGCCCTCCGGGCAGCTCTTCCCCCTTCCGGAAATACGCTTTCGCGACGCCGAGGACCCGGAGCCCGCGCCCGGCCATCGCCGTCACCGCGCCGGAGAGCTCCTCCGTCCGAGCGGAGTCGAAATGACAGAGATCCGCGACGACCTCGGGGGCGCCCTTCACCGCGATAACGAACTCGTTCCCCCCGGGGGATTTCCAGACGCGGGAGAGCGCGAGCAGCCGCTCCGAGATCGGGTACTCGCGCACGAGCGTCCAATCGTCGTGGAGGTGCTCGGTATCGGCCAGACAGCGATCGCCGAACTGCTTGAAGGCCTTCTCCATCGGATCGAAGGGATCCCGCTGGCTCGCGAGGATCGAAAATTCCAAGAGCTCGTGGAACGTTTCGGGAAGCGCCCCCGGCCGCCGGTGGCGCACATCGTGCGTCCGGCCGCCGGCGAAAAGCTCGCTCACGGTCATCTGATTCATCGTGAGCGTTCCGGTCTTGTCGACGCAGAGAACGGTCGCGGAGCCGAGCGCCTCGATCACCGGCATGTGCCGGGTGAGGACGCGCTTGCGCGAGAGGTGCCAGGCGCCGAGCGCGAGAAAGATCGTGAGCACGACGGGGAACTCCTCGGGGAGTATCGCCATCGCGAGCGTGACGCCCGCCAAGAGGCCTTCGATCCAGTCGCTCCTCGTGAGCGCGTACGCGACGATGACGATGGTGCAGAGGGCGAGCCCGGCGAGCGCGAAGGCGCGAACGAGCCGCGCCGTTTCTCTCTGCAGCCGCGTGGGCTCCGGCTTCAGGGCCTCGAGCGCCCGTCCGATCCTTCCGATCTCCGTTCCGAGGCCGGTGGCCTTCACGACGGCTATCCCCCGCCCCCGCACGACCATCGTTCCCGAGAAGATGAAGGGGAGCCCGTCCCCCCCGGGGCTTCGCATGTCGGCGGTTTCTTCCCCCGCGCGTTTCTCGACGGGAACCGACTCCCCGGTGAGGAGAGACTCGTCGGTCGAAAGGCCCTCGTGCCAGAGAACGACTCCGTCGGCGGGCACGCGGTCCCCCTCGGCGACGACGATCGTGTCGCCGCGGACCACTTCCCTTCCCGCGACGCGTCTCTCGACGCCGTCGCGAATGACGAGGGCGCGCGGGCTCGAGAGATTCTTCAGGGCCTCGAGCGCGCGCTCGGTCTTGCGCTCCTGGTAGAAGGTGATCGCCATGATGACGAAGACGAAGCCGAGGAGCATGAGCCCCTCCGTCACGTCCCCGAGCACGAAGTAGATCGATCCGCAGGCAACGAGCAGCAGGAACATCGGCTCGCGGATCACCCCGAGGGCGATGCGCGGAACGGTCCGACGGGCGGCCGACGGCAGCTCGTTCGGACCGTCGCAGGCGAGCCGGCGCGCGGCCTCGGCCCCCGTGAGCCCCCGAATCGAGTCGGGGGAGAATTCGCGCTCCCGTTCGCTCATGGCGTTTCGATCGTGCGATCCGTCCGCGCGAGCCGGAGGAACCGCCTACTTTCCCTTCTTCCAGAAGCGAAGGGTGTCGAGATAGCTCCGCAGCGGCGAGCGCCCGTTCACCGGGAACACGCCTTCCCGGGCGAAACGGACGTCCTCGATCGTATAGAAGGCGCGAGGGTTGAACCGGTCGATGATGCCGACGACGCGCTGCAGGTCGGCGCGCTTCACGATGGTGTAAATGAGGTGCACCTGTCCGCGCGCGCCGGAGGCCTCCACGCTCGTCACGCCGTAATCCTCGGCCTTGAGGCGTTCGATGAGCCCCTCGTCCCCCTGGCTCGTGACGATGCGGATGAGCATCACCCCCATCGCGAGCTTCTCCTCGATGTACATCCCGACGAAGGTTCCCGCCGCGAAGCCGCCGGCGTACGCCACGTAGTAAAAGCCGTTCGTGAGGTTCGCCATGATCTGGCGGATCGCCAGGAGCCAGATGAGCACCTCGAAAAAGCCGAGAAGGGGGGCGATGACCTTGTTCCCTCGGCCGATGAAGATGATGCGGATCGTGCCGATCGATTGGTCACCGATGCGCGCGGCGAAAATGAGGGCCGGCGTGACGATCCACCTGAAGAAGGTGCTGTCGAAGATCGCGCTCCAGTCCATCGGCGTCTCCTCCCCCGCCTCCGCGCCGGCGCCGGGCGTCCGCCCGTGCGAACGGCGCCGGCCCGCGGAAGGCCTCAATATACCGCACGCGGCGGGCGGTGCACAATCCCGCATTTGCCCGCCGGCGCGGCGCGCGCGGATCGGCCCAAAAGCGGCCTTTACACCCGCCGGTGAAAGGGCTACATTTCAACGATTGCACGCGAAACCGAAGCACGGCGCGGGGTGGCCGGGGCATGACGCAGATCCGCAATTTCAGCATCATAGCGCACATCGACCACGGAAAGTCGACGCTCGCGGACCGCTTCATCCAGCGGGCGAAGCTCGTCGAGGACCGCGAGTTTCACGACCAGATGCTCGACAACATGGACATCGAGCGCGAGCGCGGCATCACGATCAAGAGCCAGACCGTGTGCCTTCCCTACACGGGCGCCTTCGGCGAGCAGTACATCCTGAACCTTATCGACACTCCGGGACACGTCGATTTCTCGTACGAGGTCTCGCGGGCGCTCGCCTCGTGCGAAGGCGTTCTGCTCCTCGTCGACGCGACGCAGGGAGTGCAGGCGCAGACGCTCGCGAACATGTACGCCGCGCTCGAGCACGGGCTCACCATCATCCCCGTGATCAACAAAATCGACTCCCCCTCGGCCGACATCGAGCATACCCGAGACGAAATCGAGACGGAGCTCGGCCTCGACGCGGAGCACGCGATCCTCTGCTCGGCCAAGGAGGGCACCGGCATCGACGACATTCTCGAGGCGATCGTGCTTCGCATCCCGCCCCCGAAGGAGGATCGCGACGCGCCGCTCGCCGCTCTCATCTTCGACGCGAAGTACGACCCCTTCCGCGGCGCCATCATCAGCTGCCGCGTCTTCGACGGAACGATCCGAACGGGGACGAGATACGCCTCATGTCGCTCGGAACGGCGCACCGCGTCGAGGAAACAGGCGTGTTCCGGATCGTGCGCGAGCGGCGGCCCGCGCTCTACGCGGGGGAGGTCGGTTACGTGATCGCGGGCATCAAGACGGTGAGCGACACGCGGATCGGCGACACGATCACGCACGTCGATCGTCCCGTTCCGGCGCCGCTTCCCGGCTTCCGCGAGGTGAAGCCGGTCGTCTTCTCCTCCGTGTACCCCGTCAGCAGCGAGGATTTCGACGCGCTCTCCGATTCGATGGAGCGGTACGAGCTGAACGACGCCTCGCTCGTGTATCAGCGCGACTCGTCGACGGCCCTCGGGCAGGGATTCCGGTGCGGATTCCTCGGGCTCCTCCATCTCGAGATCTTTCAAGAGCGGCTCGAGCGCGAGTTCGATCAATCGATCATCATGACCGCGCCGAGCGTCGAGTACCACTTCGTCCTCAAGGACGGCACGACGGTCGTCGTCGACAACCCCGTCTACTACCCCGACCCCGTTCTCATCGACCACGCGCTCGAGCCGTACATCCGGGCGACGATCCTCATGCCGGACCGCTACCTCGGCGCCGTCATGAAGCTCTGCCTCGACCGCAGAGGCGAGAACCCGCACTACGGCTACCCCGTTCCGGGGCGGATCGAGCTCGTGTTCGATCTGCCGCTCTCCGAGGTCGTCTACGACTTCTACGACAGGCTCAAGAGCGTCACGCAGGGGTACGGCTCGTTCGATTACGAGATGCTCGACTATCGCAAGGGCGACCTCGTGAAGCTCGACATTCTCGTGAACGGGGAACGGGTCGACGCGCTCGGCATCGTCGTCCACGAGGAGCGCGCCCGCTCGCGGGCCGTGAACGTGTGCGAAAAGCTCCGCAAGGAGATCCCTCGGCACCTCTTCAAGATCGCGATCCAGGGGGCGATCGGCGGCAAAATCGTCGCCCGCTCGACCGTGGCGCCCTTCCGCAAGGACGTGACCGCCAAGTGCTACGGAGGCGACATCACGCGCAAGCGAAAGCTCCTCGAGAAGCAGGCGAAGGGCAAAAAGAAGATGCGCACCGTCGGACAGGTCATGATTCCCCAGAGCGCCTTCGTGGCGGTTCTCAAGACGAATGAAGAAGAATGAAGCGCTGGCGGACGGGGAGGCGCCCGGCCTCTACGTTCACGTGCCCTTCTGCCGGACGAAATGCCCGTACTGCAATTTTTATTCGACGACGGCCGCGGGCGGGGAGCGACGGTGGCTCGACGCCCTCGCGCGTGAGGCCGAGCTTCGCCGCGGGGACTTCGCGCCGTTCGACACGCTCTACATCGGCGGAGGCACTCCGTCGGTGCTCGGGCAGGAGGAGATCTCGCGCCTCGTTTCCGGGCTTCGCCGAGCCTTCGAGTTGACCGGAGACTGCGAGACGACGATCGAGGCGAATCCCGACGACGTCACCGCCGAGCGGCTCGGTCTCTGGCGGGATCTCGGCGTCACGCGTCTCTCTCTCGGCGTCCAGTCGTTCGACGACGAGGTGCTCCGGCGGCTCGGCCGGAGGCACGACGCCAGCGCCGCCCGCGCCGCGATCGCGCTCGCCCGCCAAGCCGGATTCGACAACGTCGGCATCGACCTCATCTACGGCGCCGACGCCGGGACCGGGAGATCGTGGACGCGCACGCTCGAGGAAGCCATCGAGCAAGCGCCCGAGCACATCTCGTGCTACGAGCTCACGATCGAGCCGGGAGGGGACATCGGGGGCCGGCGCGCCACCGGCGCGCTCCGCTCCCCCGGCGAGCGGGCCGCCCGGCGGCTCTTCCTCGACACCTCCGCCACGCTCCGCTCGCGCGGCTACGTTCACTACGAGGTCTCGAATTTCGCCCGGGGCGCCTCGCTCGTCTCGCGGCACAACCTCAAGTACTGGCGCCGCGCTCCGTACCTCGGCCTCGGCCCGGCGGCGCATTCGTTCCGGGACGAGCGAAGATGGTGGAACGTCCGCTCGCTCGACGCATATCTCGACGCCCTCGAGCGGGGACGGGAGCCCGTCGACGACTCGGAGATCCTCGGCGAGAGCGAGCGCCGGCTCGAGTCGCTCTCCCTCGGATTCAGAACGGCCGGCGGCGTGCCGCTCGAGGCGCTGCGGCAACACCCGCGGTGGGAGGAGACGCTCGACCGCCTCGTCCGCGACGCGCTCGTCACCGTCGAGGACGGACGCGCCGTTCCCACGATCGAGGGATTCTGCGTCGCCGACCGCCTGCCGCTCCTCTTCACCGCCTGATTTACGCCTCGAACTCCCCCGTGTCGATCCACTCGTTCTTGAGAATCGACCAGAAATCGTCGGCGAGCCCCCCGAGCACGTATTCGTAGGGGAGCCAGCCGTACCCCTTCTCCCCCCACGAGGCGCCCCACGAGTTGCGCACGAGGAGCGCGCCGGTCGTCTCCCTCGCCCGCGCGGGCGATCCGCGGATCTTCATGCGGTCGTCGTAGCCGACCGCGGCGACGGCGTGTCCGCCGACGACCTCGTCGCTCCCGGACGGAAACGGTATCCGCCCCGAAGAGGAGGCCTCGTCGATCGAGCCGTACACGGTGAAGCCGAACATCGCGGGAAGCCCCGCAGCGAGGTTCGTCCGCAGGCGCGAGAACGTCTCGCGGGCTCGACCCCGCCGGATCGAGCCGGTAGTAGCTCACCGCCCGGTAGTTCCGCGCGAGCGCGTAGCAGAAGGCCGGCGGCTCGTCGTCGAACGCGGCCGCCCGGTACGGCCAGTGCTCCTCGGGAGGCGATCCGAGGAGAACGAGCGCCCCCATCGCCGTGCGGATGAAGGCCCCCGTATCGCCGTCCGCGTGCATGAGGCTCCGCGTCGCCTTGTAGAGGAAAAGCCTCGAGACGTCCGTGTGTTTTCCGAACGCCCGGCGCTCGAAGTACTCGACGAGCGAGGCGGCGGCGTGCGCCGTGCACGAACCGAGCTCCCCCTGATCCTCGACGCGGGAGCACCAGCCCCGCAAATCGACGGAGGCGGGAAGCGTCCCGCGGCGGCGGCCGCGGGGGAGCGCTTTCGCGAGCATCGCCCGCACGGATTCCCGCTCCCCGAGCGAACGAAGACGGGTGCTCACTTCGTCCCGCTCGCTCGTGTAATCGCGAACGTCCGGATAATCGGGCAGCCAGCCGGTGCCGTGTCCTGAAACGCGAGCGTTCATGATGACCACCTCGTTGGGGATGGATCGCCGTCGTCGCAGCGCTTCGGTGCGGTTCGCATTTTCCTGAAATACAGCCGCGCGGGAGGCGCTATTCGACGCGCGCGCGGGCCGGGCCGCGGGCGAGGGACGCAAACACGGCGGCGACGCTCAGGACGGAGAAAACGACGAACGCGAGATGCACGCTTTCGAGAACGCGCCCGTGGAGGGCCGGGGTGATTCGCGCCCCGCCGATGACGAGCGCGAAGACGAGCATCGCGATGCCGAGGCTCAGCATCTGTCCGGTCGCGCGCATGGTGCCGAGCGTCGCCGACGCGACGCCGTAGAAGCGGGGCTCGACCGATCCCATGACGGCGTTCGTGTTCGGCGAGGAAAAGAGCGCGAAGCCGAGCCCGAGCAGCATCAGGTTGAGAACGACGGCGGCGAGCGGCGTCTCCGCGTCGAGAAACACGAAGACGAAGAGCGCCGCCGCGGTGATCGCCATGCCGATCGACGCCACGATGCGCGATTCGACCCTGTCGGAGAGCCGCCCCGCGAAGGGGGAAAGCGCCGCCATGACGATCGGCTGCGAGACGAGCACGACGCCCGCTTCCTGCGGATCGAGCCCTCTGATGTACTGGAGGTAGAGGCTCATGAGAAATCCCACGGCGAAGCTCGCGCTGTAGTTGACGAGCGCGGCGAGGTTCGAAAAAGCGAAGACCCGGTTCGCGAGAACGAAACGCAGGTCGATGAGGGGATCGCGCGCGCGGAGCTCCCAGAACCCGAACCCGGCGAGCCCGGCGGCCCCGCCGAGGATAAGCCACGCCGCGCTTCCGGCGGGAAGCCGCGTGAAACCGTACATGAGCGAGGCGAGCGAGGCGCCGTAGAGAGCGGCGCCCGGCGCGTCGAAACGCTCCCCCTCGGCCCCCGGTCGTTCCCCCTCGAGGCGGAGCGCGGCGAGCGCCGCGACGATCGCTCCGAGCGGAACCGTGACGAGAAAGATGCTCCGCCAGCCGAGCTGGTGCGTGAGAAAACCGCCGGCGACGGGCCCGAGCGAGAGGCCGAGGTAGGTGGCCGCGACGGTGATGCCGAGCGCCTTCCCCCGCTCCGCGGGCGGCATGACGGAGGTCACGATGGCGACGCTCGTGCCGAATATCATGGCGGCGCCGATCCCCTGGAGAAGGCGGACTCCGATGAGAATGCCCGCCGACGGCGCGATCGCGCAGAGGAGCGCGGCGGCCGTGAAGAGCGCCGTGCCGGCGAGAAACACCTTCTTGCGCCCGCGGATGTCGCCGAGCCTTCCCATGGGCAGCAGAAAAATCGCCGCGGCGAGGATGTAGGAGGTCGCGACCCATCCGAGCGAGACGGCCGAAAGCGCGAACTCCGCTCCGATCGCCGGGAGCGCGACGTTGATCGAGGACCCCATGAACGGGGCGACGAACGAGGCGATCGCCGCGACGAAAAGCACGGAGCGCTTATCCGGCCCTTTCGCGCGAGCGCTCACGAGCGCTCCGATTCCGAGAAGCCGTACGTTCCGATCCGCTCGCCGAGGCTCCAGTATTCACCGCCCGCGTAGGCGATGAGCGGAATCCTCGAATAATCGACCCGCCCGTTCGCGACGAGATCCTCGTCGGCGCGCCGGGCGACGATCTCGCCGACGAACATGTCGTGCGTGCCGAGCGGAATGACGTTCCTCACCTCGCACTCGAAGTTCACGGGGCATTCGGCCACGATCGGCGCCGCGACGGAGATCCCCGGGAGCGGCGTGAGAGCCGCCCGCCTCCACTTGTCGCCGTCCCGCCCCGAGACGATCCCGCAGAGATCGACCTGACGCAGCATCCCGCGCGAAGGGATGTTCACGGTGAAGCATCCCGACCGCGCGATCATTCCGTGCGAATGGCGGCTCGGCCTGATCGATACGTGCACCGCCGGAGGCTCCGAGCAGTCGATCCCCGTCCAGGCGATCGTGAGGAGGTTCGATCCCCCCGCATCGGCGCAGCCGACGAGCACCACGGGCACCGGCGCGATCATCTGCGACCGGTCGAATTCGATCTTACCCTTCATGAGCCTTCCTCCGGTTTCGCGGCCCCCGCGGCCCCGGCCGGGGCCGCCGCTCTCCACACGAAAAAACGCCCCTTCCGGCCTTCGTCGAAAGGGGCGTTCACGCTCATGGTGCGGGCGCCGGGACGGCGGCGGCTATCCGCACTTCGAAAAGCCGCATTCGTGGCAGACCGCGCATCCGCTCTCGTGCTCGAGCATCCCGCCGCAATCGGGGCAAAAACCCGCGACCCTCTCCGACGGGACCGCGGCCATTTTGACGGCCTTCTTCCCGGCCGGCGTCTTCTTCTCGGCGAGGTAGCGCTCCAGCGCCTTCGCGATGGCGTCGCTGCACGAGAGTATCATGCCGCCCTTTTCCCATCCGGGATTCGGACAGCGCACGCCGCGGAGCTGCTTGACGATCGATTTCGGATCGAGCCCCGCGCGGAGCGAGAGGGAGATGAGACGGCTGATGGCTTCGGCCTGCGACGACGAGCACCCGCCCGCCTTGCCCATCTGCGTGAACACCTCGAAGAGCCCGTGCTCGTCCTCGTTGATCGTCACGTAGAGGTTGCCGCATCCCGTCGTCATCTTCCGGGTGCTGCCGATGATGACGGACGGACGCGAGCGAGGGGTGAGCAGCGGATCCCCCGCCGCCGTCGTCTTTTCCTCGGCCCGGTTCACCGAGCCGATGTTGAGCACCTGCTCGTCCCTGCTTCCGTCGCGGTAGATCGTGACGCCCTTGCAGCCGAGCTCGTAGGCGAGCATGTACACCTTCTCCACGTCCTGCTTCGACGCCGCGTTCGGAAAGTTCACCGTCTTCGACACCGCGTTGTCGGTATACTTCTGGAAAGCGGCCTGCACCCGCACGTGCCATTCGGGATTGATGTCGTGGGCGGTCGTGAAAATCCGGCGCCATTTCTCGGGTATCTCGGAGATCGCGGCGATCGTGCCCTCGGCGGCGACGCGCTTCATGAGATCCTCGCTGTAGAACCCCTCGCGTTCGGCGATCTCCTTGAAGAGAGGATTCACCTCCACGAGCTCGTCGCGGTCCATGACGTTGCGGACGAACGCGACGGCGAAGAGCGGCTCGATACCGCTCGAGCAACCGGCGATGATGCTGAGCGTGCCGGTCGGCGCGATGGTGGTCGTCGTGGCGTTGCGCATCTTCGTCCCGCCCTCGTGGTCGTACAGACTGCCCTTGAAGGACGGAAAGGTTCCCCGCTCCGCCGCGAGCGCGGCGCTCGCGGCGCGCGATTCGCGCTGGATGAACCCCATGATCTCCTCGACGACGTCG
>CAWFAD010000015.1:0-11032 GCA_963813815.1 uncultured bacterium
ACGGACTGGAAGGCAGCGCATGACTAACGTCTCGAACGTGCCTGAAGAAGTCCGCGCGGTCGCTGCCGACGGCACCAAGCTGCGCTATGCGCTGATGGAGCTGTCCAATCAGTATCCCGATGCGATTGCGCTGGGCCGCGGTGACCCTGATCTGGCCACGCCGCGCAACATCATCGAAGCGGTCGAACGCGCCATCCGTAACCAGCAAACCGGGCCGACACCCGTCGCGGGCATGCCCGCGCTGCGCGAAGCGGTCGCTGAAAAGCTGCGTCGCGAAAACGGCCTGCCTGTGACTGCCGAAAACCAGCGCGCCTGCCTCGCGCGCGGCGGGGCGTTCGCGCGGCCCGCCTTTTGGGGCGCCTTCCGCGTGATCGGCGACGGCGCGGCGGCGCCGGAGCTTTCGCCGGGATTCGATCCGGCGACCTGGATTTCGATCGTGATCCTCGTCGCCGCCGGCGCGGCATTCGTCTGGAACGCCCTGAGGAGGCGTCGGTTCGGTGGATGAACGCATTCAAACGGCGACCGACGAGCAGATCGCGGCGGCGATAGCCGTGAGTCCGCGCGAGGATCTCTGCGCGGAGCTCTATCGCCGGTACGACAAGCGCGTGTACCTCTGGTGCTTTATCCATGCGCACGAATCCGACGAGTCGATCGCCCTCTCCCAGGAGATACTCGAGAAAATGGTGTGGGGCATCGGCGGCTTCGCGGGAGGCTCGAGATTCTCGACGTGGGTGTATCAGATCGCGAGAAACGAGTGCCGCGGCGAGCTCCAGAAGCTCAGGGGGCGCTGGCGCGAGAGGCTTCGCGCGTTCGAGGGCGAGTTCGTCGAGGCGCTCGAGCCCGGGTTCTACGAGTGGGTCGACGGCAAGTGCAACTGCGAGGGAATTCTCGAGTCCGCGACCGGCGCCATGGACAAGGAGGAGCTCCAGGCGTTCGTCCTTCACTACTGCGACGGGTTCGCCGTGAAGGAGATAACGAAAATGCTCGGATGCCGGAACGCCGCCGCGGCGCGGACGCTCATCCAGAACGCGCGGCGCAAACACATCGCTCTCGATTCGGGGCAAGCGCCGTGCGGCTGCGGGACGGCGGGCGGGAACCACGCGTCGATCGAGACGCTCGCCGCGCTGCTCGAGGGCAGGCTCCCCGCGCGCGATCCGGACGCGACGCGGGAGCACATCGCGCGCTGCGCGCTCTGCGACCTCGCCTCGAAAAGGCTCGAGCGCTTCATCGGCGTGGAAGCGGACGAGGAGCTCGCGCGCTCGGCCGAATGGATCTACGCCCGCGGCAAGCTCGAGCGCGCGTATGAGGAGCGGATCGCTCCGCTCGTGGCGAAACGCGGCCTCGCCGCCTCGACCCGCCGGTTCGGTCTCCGCCGGTCGCTCCTGATCGCGGCGGTCGCGGCCGTCGCGGTCGCGATCGTAGCGATCGCCCGCCTCGCGACGAGGGAGGGGAACGTGCCGCCGGCGACCGGGCGGGAGGCCATGCGCGGCGCGCTGATAGCCTCCTATGCGATCGCGCCGGTCGCGCCGTCGGGGGACATCGAGGGTTTTCCGGCGGAGTTCTCATGGAAGGACTCGCGCGGAAAGAGCCTCTACACGCTCGAGATATTCTCCCCGTCGCTCGAGCGCGTGTACGCCGCCCCGGACCTCGCGTCGACGCGGTTCGCCTCTCCCGAGAGCCTCCGGGCCGTCCTCCGGCCGAACGTCATCTACCTCTGGAGGGTGAAGGGGCGCGAGGATCTCGGCTCGGCGGAGCCCTCCCCGAGCTGCTGGTTCCGGTACGGCCGCTGAGCGCTCCCCCGCCTTGACAGCCGCGAACCGCCGTGCTAGCGTGGCGAAAATCCCCGCGCGCCGCAGACGGCTCGATATCTCGACAGGGAGGAACGCGACCCATGGACATCAAGAAGATTCAAGAGGCTCTCCGCGAAAAGCGCATCGACGGCTGGCTCCTCTGCGATTTTCACAACCGCGATCATCTCGCCTACCGCGTGCTCGGGCTCGATTTCGCGAAGGGCACCTCCCGGCGCTGGTTTTATTTCATCCCGGCGAAGGGGGATCCGGTTCGCCTCGTCTCCGTCGTCGAACCGGCCCGCCTCGACGCGCTCCCCGGCGAGAAACGCTCGTATCGCGCCTGGGGCGATCTGCACGCGGCGCTGGGAAAGCTCCTCGGCTCCCACAAGAAGATCGCGATGCAGTACTCGCCGATGAACAACATTCCTTACGTGTCGATCGTCGACGGCGGCACGATCGAGCTCATCCGGAGCCTCGGATACGAGATCGTGTCGTCGGCGGATCTCGTGCAGCAGTTCGAGGCGATCATCGACCGCGCCGGGTACGAGAGCCATCTGCGGGCCGGCGACAAGATTCAGCACATCAAGAACGAGGCCTTCAAGGAGGTCGGCCGCGCGCTCGCCAAAAAGCAGAAGCTCACCGAGTACGAGCTCGCGCAGTTCATCCTGAAACGGTTCGCCGAGGAAGGGCTCACCTGCGGCAACGAATCGCCCATCGTCGGGATCGGCGACCATCCCGCCGATCCGCACTTCGAGCCGAAGAAGGAAGGAACGTACGCCTTCAAGAAGGGCGACTGCTTCCTCATCGATCTGTGGGCGAAGTTCGACAAGCCGGGCTCGATCTACTACGACATCACCTGGTGCGGTTTCGTCGGGGACGAGCCGCCGGAGAAGTATCTCGAGATCTTCCACACCGTGCGCGACGCGCGCATCGCCGCGGTCAACTTCGTCCGCAAGCGCTTCGCCGCGAAGAAGCCCTGCTTCGGCTGGGAAGTGGACGACGCCTGCCGCGACGTCGTGAAGGACGCCGGATACGGGGACTACTTCGTCCACCGCACCGGCCACTCGATCGGCGAGGAAGTGCACGGGAACGGCGTCAACATCGACAATCTCGAAACGAAGGACGAGCGCGAGCTCGTGCCGGGCATCTGTTTCTCCGTGGAGCCGGGCATCTACCTCCCGGGCGAGATGGCCGCGCGCAGCGAGATCGACTGCTTCATCACGCTCGACGGCGAGGTCGTCGTCCACGGCGAGGAGCAGATGGAGCTCGTGCGGGTGCACGTCTAGCGCGGAGGGCCGGCATCGACGAGCGCCGCTCGCGGCGGGCTCGGAAAGAGGCTTCGTGTACGAGCATCGCTCGGACCCGCTTCTCGCGCGCTCCCTGTTCCTGCGCCGGGTGTTGCTTCACGCGCTCGCCGGGACCGGCATCATCATGGCATCGCTCGGCATCGGGGTCGCCGGCTACCGGTTCATCGCCGGGCTCTCGTGGGTGGACGCCCTTCTCAACGCCTCGATGATTCTCGGAGGAATGGGGCCCGTGAACGAGCTCGGCACGAACGCCGCCAAGATCTTCGCGTCCTTGTACGCCCTCTTCGCCGGCATCGCGTTTGTGGCGACCGCCGGCGTTTTCGCGGCCCCCGTCGCGCACCGGCTGCTGCACCGGATGCATCTCGAGCGCCGCGGATAATCGAGCGGCTCCGCCCGCCGGCGGCGGGCCTACGCGGCCGGCTTGGTCCGCTTCAGCGCGTAGCGCAGGAGCACCCCGCACAGCGCGAGAAAGACGCAGAGCCCGAACCAGCTCGCCTCGCTGAGATCGCCCAGAATGCGCGGACCGATCGCGAGCTTCGTGTCGAGGTCGAACCCCGTCACGAAGGCGAAGATCAGCCCTCCGATCGCCCCTCCCGCGATGAGCCCGCTCGAGAAGAGCATGCCGGGGCCGGATTCGTCCTTGGCCTCGGCCCCCCGCTTCGCGAACTTGTCGACGCCCCACTTGATGAGGCCTCCCGCGAAGATCGGCACCGAGGTGGACATCGGGAGATAGACGCCGACGGCGAAGGGGAGCCCGCGGACGCCGCAGAGCTCGACCGCGATCGTGAGGCAGATGCCCATGAGAATGAGGACCCAGGGGAGCTTGCGGTTCAGCACGCCGTCGATCACGGTCGCCATGAGGCGCGCCTGCGGAGCGGCGAGCTTCGAGGAGCCGATGCCGGCCTCCTGCTTGATGACCTCGCGCGGCTCGCCGCGGCTCACGAGATACTTCTCGCCCGAGCCGTGAATGCCGAAGACGTCGAACGCGGCGCCGTCCCTCTCGACCGCGCCCTCGGCGACCGCCTCGGCGGGGACGACGAACGTCGAGTCGGCGATCCGCTCCTCCGTCGTGAAGGCGCTGTTGAGCGTCACGACCGTGAAGCCGACGACGAAGATCGACGTGAAGGCTCCGATGATGTAGCCGTACTCCTGCTTGCGCGGGGTGCAGCCGAGGAGGTAGCCGGTCTTGAGCGCCTGCGCCACGTTCCCCGCGTTCGACGCGCAGATGCAGACCACGGCGCCCACCATGAGGGCCACGGCCGTGTAGACGCCGCCCGTCCAGCCGACCCCGAGGAAGATGAGGCAGGTCGCCATGAGCGTCGCCACCGTCATGCCGGAGGTGGGATTGGACGAGACGCCGATCTCGCCGACGAGCCGCGAGGAGACGGTCGCGAAGAAGAAGCCGAAGACGATGATGAGCGCCGTCGCGATGAAGTTGCCGCCGAGGTGCCCCGGATGGATGACGAAGTTGAGGAGCGCGTAGATCACGACGAACGCGACCGCTATGCCGGCGATGACGAAGGTGATCGGGAGGTCCTGCGATATCCGGTCGACGACGCGCTTCTCGCCCTTGCCGCGGCGGATCTCGGCGAAGGAGTCGCGGAACGAGTGCGCGATCGTCGGCATCGCGCGGACGAGGTTGATGAGCCCGCCCGCGACGACGGCGCCGGCCCCGATGTAGCGCACGTAGCGGCTCCAGATGACCGAGTAGTTGGTGATCTCGCCGATCGTCGTGGTCGCGCCGTCGACCGTGATCGGCGTCGCGGCGCCGAAGAACTTGATGAGCGGAATGAGGAGCATCCACGAGACGAAGCCGCCCGCGACCATGATCGAGGCCGTGCGCGGCCCGATGATGTAGCCGACGCCGAGGAGCTCGGGGGATGCCTCCGCGATGACGGTGGAGCCGCTGTAGAAGGCGGGCTTCCACACCGGCTGCTCGCGCCAGAACCGGAACACGTTCATGAGGAGCTTGTAGGCGAGGCCGAGCCCCGCGCCCCAGAACACGGCGCCCGCGTGCGCGCCCCCCTTCTCTCCGCTTTTTATGACCTCGGCGCAGGCGATCCCTTCGGGGTACGGGAGCACGCCGTGCTCCTTCTCGATGAGGATGCGCCGGAGCGGTATGAGGAAGCACACGCCGAGGCAGCCGCCGGCCAGCGCCACGACGAACGTCTTGGTCACGTCGAGCGTGAAGCCGAGAAAGATGAGCGCGGGCATGGTGAAGATGATGCCCGCCGCGATCGATTCCCCGGCGGCTCCCGTCGTCTGCACGGTCGCGATCTCGAGGACGGTCCCCTTCGTGCCGCCCTTCGATTTCGCGAAGGCGGCGAAGACCGCCATGGCGATGATCGCGATGGGGATGTTGACGGCGACGGTGAGACCCGCCTTGAGACCGAGATAGACGGTGACGGCGCTGAAAACGAGTCCGAGGACCGCGCCGAGCACGACGGCGCGGAGGGTGAACTCGTTCATCGCGACCGTGACCGGCACGTAGGGCTGGAACGCCTTTTTCTCTTCGCTCATGCTCATCCTTTCGCGCGACGGTACGGAACGATTTCCGGGGGGCAGTATATCAGCCGCCGCGGTCCGCGCTCAACCGGAATGAGTTGCGCGCCGGGGGGCGAGGGGGTAGCATCTGCCGGTGACCATGGAATCGCCTTTTTCGATACGGGAGAATCTCGAGCGCGTGCGCGAGCGCATCGCCCGCGCCGCCGAGCGCGCCGGCCGGAGCGCGGCGGACGTCGCGATCGTCGCCGTCACGAAGACGCACGGGCCGGAAACGGTGAGCGAGGCGATCGAGGCCGGCGTCGCGGACGTCGGCGAGAACAGGGTGCAGGAGTTTCTCGCCAAGGCCCCCGCGGTGAAGCTTCCCTGCCGGTGGCATCTCGTCGGCCATCTCCAGACGAACAAGGTGAACAAGGTCATCGGCCGCTTCGCGCTCGTCCAGTCCGTCGATTCGTTGAAGCTCGCCGAGCACCTCGGCCGCGCGGGAGAGGCGGCCGGCGTCTCGACGGACATTCTCCTCGAGGTGAACACGAGCGGCGAGCCGTCGAAGTACGGCCTCGCGCCCGAGGAGACGCTCGCCGCGTGCGGCCTCGTCGCGAGGACGGCGAACGTGAGGGTTCGGGGCCTCATGACGGTGGGCCCGCTCTCGAGCGACGCTGCGGCGACGGCCGCCTCCTTCGCGAGGCTCCGGCGCCTCGGCGAGGAGATCGAGGCGGCCCGCATCGACGGGGTGTCGATGGAGCGCCTCTCGATGGGCATGTCGGACGACTTCGAGATGGCGATCGCCGAGGGCTCCACGATGGTCCGCCTCGGCCGGGTGCTCTTGGGAGCCCGGGAGAGGGCGTGACGGAAAACCGGCCACGAGGGCCGGCCGCCAGGCGGGCTCCTGAGCAGCCGCGGGGGAGCGCCTCGGAAATCGGCGAATATAATATGTTGAATAAAAGGAAGTTATGGGCTATTTTGTCAGCGACGGGGTTGGCCTGACTATTGCTTTGCTGAACACGGCGACTTTCGTTACGCTCTGCTACGCGTTTCTCAGGGCGGTCGAGGAGAGGAGCAGGGTGCTCCACGCGCTCGATAAGATCTATGCGCCGGCGCTCTCGCCCTTGCGGCGAATTCTCCCGGCGTGGAAGATCGACATCGCCTCCCTCATTCTCGCCGCCGCGTTGCAGGTTGTGGCGTTCATGATCAAGAGGCACTCGCTCTAAGGGCGACGAGGAGGCAGCGCGATGCGAATCACTCCGCTCGATATCAGAAAGCAAGAATTCAAGAGAGTCATGCGCGGGCTCGACGTCGACGAGGTTCACGCGTTTCTCAATACGGTCGCGGAGGAATACGAAGCCGTTCTCTCGGACAACAAAAATCTTCGCGAGAAGATCGTCGCGATCGAGGAGCGCCTCAACGAATACAAGAGCATCGAGATGAATCTGCGCAACACGCTGCTCACGGCGGAGAAGCTCACGCAGGAGGCCAAGGACAACGCCCGCCGCGAGGCGAGTCTCATCGTGCGCCAGGCGGAGATGGAAGCCGAGAAGGCCGCCGATGGGATCCGCTCGCACACGGCGCAGCTTCGCCGGGAGATCCTCGAGCTCAAGAAGAACAAGGACAACTATCTCTCGCGCCTCAGGACCCTCATCGAAGGCAACGCCCGGATGCTCGAAGGGTATGCCGAGGATTTCGCCGGCGTCGATCAGGCGATCGAGAGGATCGGCAAGCAGGTCGAGGAGGACGCGAGCCGCCCCGCGGCGCCGAACCGCATGAGCCGCGACAAGATCACGCAGGATTTCGGACATGAGCCGAAGGACAAGGTCACGTGGGGGGACGAGCGCCGGGTCGAGGAGGAGCCGCGTCCGCAGATGCCGCGGCCGGCCGGCGAGCGGGGCGAATCTCAGGACCGGAGGCCGAAGCCGCCCGAGAGCGCGAACGCATTCGCGGCGCCGCGCATGGCTCCCGCCTCGGACGAGCCGCCCCGCGCCCAGCAGCGCCCCGACGAGTCCGTCCGGCGTCCGGAGCCGAGACCGGCTCAGCCGGCGGAGCAGATGAGAATGGAGCCGATGACCGGCGCGTCGGGCGTCGGGACGAGCGCCCCCGAGCGGCCGGAGCCCGCGGCGGGCGCCGCGCCCCAGCCCCCGCAGGACGACTGGCGCGGCTACGAGGTTCGCAAGCAGGCGGTCGACTGGAAGAGCTACGTGATTCCGGAGAAGGCCGCGCCGGAGCAATCCGCGCCGCCGCCGAAGCCGGTCTCGCCGCTCGACGCCGAGCTCGACAACGCCCTCTCGAGCCTCCAGGAAGCGGCGGGCAAGGCGGAGCTTCCTCCGCAGCCGCGCCGCGAGCCGCAGCAGGCCCAGCGTCAGGCCCCGCCGCAGGCCGCCGCGGCGCCGCCGAAACCGCGGCCGGAGCCCGTGAGCGCGGAAACGACGAGCGATCAAACGTGGTCGATGGACGATCTCCGCCGCAATCTCTCGAATCTCTCTCAGGATGAAGGAAATAAAAGCTAGAGACGACGCGCGAATCAGCTTCCGCGTCAGAGTGCAACCGTCCGCCCCTCGAAACGAGCTCCTCGGCTGGAACACGGCCGGGGAGCTTCGTGTTAAGGTGGCGGCCCCGCCGCGCGAAGGCGAAGCGAACGCCGAGATCGTCAGATTTTTCGCGAAGCGTTTCGGGGTGGCGAGGCGCGAGATCGTTGTCGAGTCGGGCGGCGGGTCGCGAAGCAAGGTGCTCTCGGCGCCCGCGTCGATCGCCGCGGCCCTGCGGGCGCTCCCCGAAGTCTAGCTTCGCGACGGCTTGATCGTGGCGACTCGCGCCGCGGCGTCGATGAGCTCGGGGATGTCGGGATCGGCTTCCGAATAGTATTCCAGAAATTTTCGGTAATGTTCGAGCGCCCCTGCGCTCTTGCCTTGCCTCTCGAGGAGCTTCGCGATGCGGTATTCGTAGCGGGGATTGAGGATCCGCCTCTCCTTGCCCGCCGGGTCGAAGACGAGGAGCTTCCCGTACTCGGCTATCGCCCGGTCCAGGTCGCCCTTGGCGGCGCATGCCCTCGGCACGACGTCCAACTCGAACGGCACGTAGGCGTAAAACAGAGCCGGTCCCGAATCCGGCACGTACGGCTCGAGCTCCTTGCTCCCGCAACGAATCGCATCGCGCGGGAGTCCTTCCGCGAGCAAGATCTCGGCTTTGAGGGCGGCCGCGCGGTTGGCCATGCTCTTGGCTCTTTCCTGCTCTTTCGAGCGCACCCCCGATTTCAGATCCAGGAGCCTCGTGAGCCTCGTTCGGGCCGCCGGGAGATCGCCCGTCGCCACCTCGATAAACCCGACGTAGCATTCCCGGAAAGCGACGTCATTCGGGGATTCGATCCGCGAGAAGCGTTCGGCGCCCAGATCCCCTTCGAGGACCGAGCGCGCCTCTTCGAGCCGGCCCCAGTGATAGAGCACATGCCCTTCGATGTGCTTGGAGACGAGCAGCATGTTTGAAATACCGGTCGAGTCGGCGATCTCGAACGCCCGCCGGGCGTCCCGCAGCGCTTGCCCGCGTTGCCCGCTGCATGAACGGTAGATGGCCTTCCAGCAATAGTCGCTGATGAGCTTCCCCGGTTCGATCCCCGCCTGCATGTGACTCTCGATCCATCGAATCGCCCCGCGGAAATCCCCGCGCATGCCGCACAGATACGCGAGCATGACGGCGGAGTCTATGTCGGGTTTCAGCGCATTCGCCCTTTCGTACATGCGGGCGGCATCGGCGAGCCTGCCCATCCGGAAGTACGCCTCTCCCATCGAATCGTACGGATTCCCGTCGGAGGGACAGAGCTCGCTGTATCGCCGGAAGAGCTCGAGCGCCTTGTCGTAATTTTCCATGGCGAGGTGCACGTACGCGAGATCGTTGAGAGAGATGCCGAATGTCGGATCGAGCTCGAGGGCGCGCTCATGGTACGAGACGGCTTCGCGATACATCTTCCTCCGGCGGTACGTGACGCCGAGGGTATAGCACATGAGCTTCTCGCGCGGATATTTCTCGAGAAGCTCCCGACCTATGCGTATCTCCTCGTCGGAGTCTTTATTAACCCGCCCGGCGTACCCCGATTCGATATATAAACGCTCGCGCTCCGTCGCCTTGCCGGAGTGGGAAAAGGCTTTCTTAAATGCTTCGAGGGCATCGGTCTCGTTAAAGGAACCGCGGTACGCCTCTCCAAGAAAGAGGTAGGCGACGGCGAACGTCGAATCTATCTCGACGGCCCTCTCGAATGCCCGTATCGCCTCTCCGAAGTAGAACCGCTCGAGGGCGTCAGTTCCTTTGAGATAATAGGTATACGCTTCGACCGAGGAGGTGGTCACATCGACAAGCGGACGCTGCGTCTCCGCGATCTTGCGCTCGGAGAGGCCGACGCCGCGGGATATCTGCTTGCTGAGCTTGTCCACCTGCTCGGGAATGCTCTCGAGTCCGCGTCCATCGGCGTTCGCGACGGCGAGGCTCCCCTTCGAGTCGACGTCGAGCACCTTTATGTCGATCACGAACCTGTCGCCGAGCTTCGTGAAGGAGCCGATGACGAGCGCGTCGATCTTCTCGCGGCGGCAGATCTCGAACCCGAGGTCGGCGTCGATCTCCTCGACGCTCCGCTTCCCGGTCTGCTTGGCGAGGTCGCGGAGCCGCTCCCACGTGGCGACCTGCAGGTACTTCGATTGCTCGAGGCTCGTGATGAGGAGGTTCGGGATGACCTTCTTGAGGTTGTCGTACTGCGGATCGCCGGTCTGGTTCTCGAAGGTGATGACGGCGACGGGATGGCGCTCGGTGGCGATGGCGCCGCCGAAGAGCACGGGTCTGAGAAAGACGAACGCGGCGACCGCCGCGGCGGCGACGCAGAGGGGAACGAGTATCTTCGCGAGCCGCCTCTTCGGAGGCTTCGCTGGGGCCGCCGCCTCGAAGGATGCTCCGGGGCGGGGTGTCGCGCCCGCGGCCGCCATCCGCGACGCTGCGCCCGCCTCGAGGCTTTTTCTCAGAGCGCGCAGGTCGGCCGCGAGCTCGTCCGCGTGCTGGTAGCGCTCGGACGGGTCCTTCGCGAGCGCCTTTGCCGCGATCCGCTCGATCTCCATCGGAACGTTGGAGCGAAGGGCCGTCATCGGTTCGGGCGCCTCGTTCATGATCGAGTAGAGCACGGCCTGCTCGTAATCGCCGCGGAAGGGGAGACGCCCCGTGACCATCTCGTAGAGGATCGCGCCGAGCGACCAGAGATCGCTTCGGCGGTCCGCCTCCTTGCCGCGCGCCTGCTCGGGGGACATGTAGGCGACCGTTCCGAGCGTCGTCCCTTCCTTGGTGAGCATGGTCCGGCCCGAGAGCTTCGCGAGACCGAAGTCCATGATCTTGACGAGGCCCTCCGGCGCCACCATGACGTTCGCGGGCTTGACGTCGCGGTGAACGACGCCCTTGCGGTGCGCCGCCTCG
>CAWFAD010000016.1:0-672631 GCA_963813815.1 uncultured bacterium
CTCTTCGAGTGGCCGATGGAGAAAAGATGAAATCCGTCGAGGCCCGAGAGGAGCGCGTCGTCGCCCTCGGGCGAGAACGAGAACCGCATCTCGCCGGCCACGCGCTCGAGCGCCTCGCGGCGCTTCTTTCCCAGGAGATGGCTGTGGTAGGCGAGGCCGCCGAAAAGAGCGGCGAACGCCATGATGGCGAGCGCAACTACGAATGGACTCATTGCCGTCTCCTGCGCAAAGCGCCGCTTACTTCGGGCAGTACGTCACGACGAGCGAGGGGATGTAGTCCCCCGTTTCGATCCGCGCGGTCTCTTCCTTCTTGCCGACCGCGAAGGCCGCCTCGGCGAGCTGGTAGCGATTGCTCGGCCAGTGCATGACCTCGACCTTCGCCGTGTAGCGGCCGGGCTTCACCGGCTTGCCGTCGAGGCCCTTGCAGTCCCACGCGTAGACGTAGTGGCCGACGTCGATGCTCGCGCCCGTCACGGCATCAGCCCCTTCGAACTTCGAGATCTCCGCCCAGACGGGAAGCGTGACCTGCCTCCCCTTGACGTTCCCGGCGAACCCCGAGACGAAAACCGTCTTAACGTGGGCGCCCGAGGCGTCCTCGATCCAGACGGCTACCTGCGGGGCGAGCTCGTCGCGGAAGCCGAGCACGAAGTCGATCGAAACGAACGGCCGCGGCTGCTTCGAGAGGTCAGGGACCGCGACGACCGGACGCATCCCGGCCATCGCCATCGCCGCGGCGTCGCTTGCGGGGTACTTCGTCGCGACGTCGAGCCAGAAGCGCATCGCCTGACGCTCGCGCGCGGCGCCGAGCCAGTACATGGCCAGGGCGCTGTCGGCCGGAGAGGTCGTGTGCTTCAAGACGTATTCGAGATCGGCGTTCCCCTGATCGAACTTACCCACGAAGAAAGGCATCGCGATTCCCATGACGCCGCGCTGGAGCCGTGCGGCGACGTCCCCCGGATCGAGCTCGACGATCTTCTCGGCGGCGCTCATCGCCTCGAAGGCGAGGTTCGTCCGGAAGTTCGTGTCCCCGGCGATTCGCGCGTCGTACCCCTGCTGCGCCACCCCGCTGACGGCGATGAAGAGAACCCTGTACGCGTCGGCGCTCGAGGGATCGATCGCGTTGTGCGCGATCATCGCCTCGCGCGCATCCTCGAAGCGGCCGGCCGCGACGAGCGCGCGCCCGAGATCGAGGATGAGCTTCGCGTTCGACGGCTCGGCCTCGGCGCGCTTCTTGAGAGCGGCGATCTCGGCCGAGTCCCCTTCTTGCGGAAGCAGCGCTTTCGGCCGCTCCTTCGGTGCCGCGGCGGCGAGCGCCGCCATTCGTTCCTCGGCCTTTTTGGCTTCGTCGCTCCCCGGGGCGAGCTCGAGAAGCGTCTCGTAGGTCGCGCGGGCGTCGACCGGATTGCCGGCGGCCTCGTACGCCGCGCCGAGCATCGAATAGGCGGGGACGAGCATCTCCGGGGGAACGGCCCCTTTCGATTTCTCGCTCATGGCGATCACGCTTTTTAGATCGCTGATGCCGCCGGGGAGCTTCCCGAGAAACACGGGCACCCTGACGCCCATGACCCCCCGATAGAAATAGCCGATCGGATTCCCGGGATCGAGCGCGACGGCCTTGTCGAGAAGGGCGAACGCCTCGGTCGTGAGACGTCCCGCTTCGACGTAGTTCACGGCTCGTCCGGCGCTCTGTCCCGTGTACAGACCGAGATATGCGTACAGATCGGCGCTCTGCGGATGCTCCTTCGTTCCCTCCTGCAGCAGCGCGAGCGCCTCGGCGAGCTTGCCGCCGCCCGCGAGGGCCTGCGCCTCGGATACATACGCGGTTACCTCTTTCGCCGCGAGCGCCGGGGAGGCGGCGAGGAGCATCGAGATCGCGAGCGCGATAAAGCACGATTTCATATGACGATCCCTCCTGCTAAAACGGGGGCCTGGCGTTGTAATCTGAGATGGCGGCATGGTATCACACACTCTCTTACATGATAAGCACGAAGATATTCGCCGGCGAATATCATTATCCCCGCCTTGACCGTATCACGGCCTCCGCCGTACAATGCCTCTCGACCGTCGGCCGGCGCCGGCGCATACGCAATATGAAAATATTCGACTATTTCATCGGTATCGTAGCGCTCGCGGCCTTCCTGCTGCTCATCGTCGAGCTCAGCGGATATTTCGCGGGCTACGCGCATCTCTTCCGGCTCGCGAACCTCGCGATTCTCGCTCTGTTCATGATCCACGTCGTGCTGAGATTCGTCCGAGCGCCGGGCAAGAGAGAGCACCTCAAGCGCAACTGGCTCGACGCCATCGTGTTCGTTCCGCTCGTTCAGTTCGTCGGCGGCATCCGGAACTCCCCCGTCTGGGTCATCGTCTGGCAGGCGGTCATCGTTATCATGCTCCTGTCGCGGGCGCGGCGCACGAGCACGCTCGTTTCGACGCTCGGGCTCCGGCCCGCGCAGATCATGCTCGCGAGCTTCGCGTTTACGATCGGCATCGGCGCCATCCTTCTCATGCTGCCGGCGGCGACGGTCTCGGGAGAGGGCGCTACGCTCGTCGACGCGCTCTTCACCGCCACCTCGGCCACCTGCGTCACGGGCCTCGTGGTGCAGGACACGGCGACGTACTATACGCCGTTCGGCCAGGCCGTGATCCTCGCCCTCATACAGCTCGGCGCCCTCGGCATCATGACCTTCTCGGTCGCGCTCGCCATCCTCGTCAAGAAGAGGGTCGAGATGCAGCGCCAGATCGAGATGCAGGAGATGCTCGATCAGGACACGATCGCGAGCATCCGCGACCTCCTGGCGTTCATTCTCAAGATGACAATCGCGATCGAGGCGCTCGGGGCCGTCGCGCTCTTCTTCGCGTGGCGGGGCGAGATCGGCGGAGACCTCGCAACGGCGTGGCACGCGGTCTTTCACTCGGTTTCGGCCTTCTGCAACGCTGGATTCTCGACGATGAGCGACAGCCTCGTACGGTTCGCAAAGGACATCGGAACCAACGCGACCATCATCGCCCTTATCCTGTTGGGCGGCTTCGGATTCACCGTCGTGCGGGACCTCATGGGCAATTTTCGCGCGCGCTATTTCAGTCGGCGCCACCGCGTGCTGAGCCTGCGCGTGCAGACGAAGATCGTTCTCTCCGTGAGCTTCACCCTCGTCATCGCGGGCGCGGCGCTCTTCTACGCCCTCGAGCGAAACGGCGTTCTCGCGGATCTCGGCGTCAAAGACCGCGTTCTCGTGTCGCTCTTTCAATCGGTCACGACGCGCACGGCGGGATTCAACTCGTGCAATATCGGAGCGCTCTCCTCCGCCGCGCTCATGCTCTTCATCATCCTCATGTTCATCGGCGCCTCCCCCGGCTCGACGGGCGGCGGCATCAAGACCACGACCGTCGCCGTGCTCTGGGCGGCCGTCGCGAGCGGGCTCCGCAAGGAACCGCACGCCCAGCTCTACCGGCGAACCATTCCGCTCGAGGTGATCCAGAAGGCGGCGAGCGTGCTCGTCATCTCGCTCATCGTCGTCCTCGGCTTCGGGCTCGTGCTGCTCTCCTTCGAGCCGCTGCAGTTCCGGGACGTCATCTTCGAGACGGTGAGCGCGTTCGGCACGGTCGGTCTTTCGACGGGAGTCACCGGCGCTCTCTCGACGCCGGGCAAGATAACGATCACACTCCTGATGTTCGCGGGAAGGCTCGGACCGCTGACGATCGCCTACGCCTTCCTGCGGGCGCGCAAACCCGCGAACTACCGGTATGCGGAAGAGCGCGTCATGATCGGCTGAAGCGAAAGAGAGGAGCGCAATGCGTTACGTCGCGGTGATCGGCTTGGGGAATTTCGGCAATACGGTGGCCCGCGAGCTCACCGACAAGGGGGCGAAGGTAATCGCGATCGACAAGAACCCCGACCGCGTCGAGGCGATCAAGGAGTCGGTTTCATACGCGGCGACGCTCGACAGCATCAACCAATCCGCCCTGCGGTCGGTCGGGATACAAGACGTCGACGTCGCCGTCGTCTGCATCGGCGACGACGTCGAGGCGAACCTCCTATCGACCCTCCTCCTCAAAAAGATGGGCGTGAAAAAGATCTGGGCGCGGGCCATCAGTCCGCTCCAGCAGGAAATCCTCCGGAGCCTCGACGTCGACGAGATCGTGAGCCTCGAGGAGGAAATGGGACGCATCGTCGCGCGCAGCCTCGTTTCCCCCGGCGTGAGCAAGTACATTTCGCTCGAGCGCAATCACGGCCTCGCCGAGATCGCGGTGCCGAGGGATCTCGTCGGCAAGACCATCGCCGAGATCAACCCCCGCGAGAAATATCGCATCATCGTAGCCGCCCTGCGGCGCCGGGAGCCTCACATCGACGACCGGGGCGAGCGCGTCTTCAAGGAAACGTTCGAGGTCGCGCCTCCGCCCGATCGGCCCCTCGAGGAGGGCGACGTGATGCTCGTCGTAGGATCGGACGCCAATATCATCAAATTCTCGGAGCGTTGAGCCATGTTCAAGCACCTCATGAAAATCGCCTGGTTCGGAATTCTCGCGATTTATATCGTCCTCTGGACGACCCTGCGGCGCGAAGCGACTCTCAACGGCTCGTACGAGTGGATCTCGTGGATCGGAGTCCTCGGATTCGTCTTCTGGGGATATCTCGCGCTCAGGCTCGGTTCGTTCAGCTCCAAGTTCAGAAAATTTTCCCGGCAGATCATCGACGGCAACTACGAGACGGGCATCAGGCCGAGCCGATTTCTCCGCGATGAGGCGCACTCGCTCGAAACGCTCGTCAACAAAATCGCCGACCGGCTGCGCTTCTTCGACGCCCTCCGCGCCGAGAAGGTGGCTCTCAGCACCCGTGCCCGCGAGCTCATGCACGAGCGATCGAGCGAATCGATCGTCTTCGCCGACATCGATGCCGCCGTATTCCGGTTCAACAAAACGGCGCGCGCCTTCTTCGGCGTCGATCAGGAGACGCTCTCCTTCGACGCGATCGAAAAACAGCCCGAAAACGCGGCCTTCGTAGCCTTTTTCAGGAACGCCGTCGAGCGTTACAAGGTGCCGCGCGAGGAACGCATCACAATCTCGCTCCCCGCGCGGGGCGCGGCCAGAGAGGCGCTCGCCGAGATTATCCCGATCAAGGACCGCGAGGAGAAGGTGCGCCTGGCGCTCATCTTTCTCCGGCCGTAGAACCGCTCATCTCTGGCCGAAGAGGAGCCCCATCAAAATCTTGAACTCGGGAATGTCGCCCGCGCCGAAGCGCGCCTCGACGTTGTACCAGCCGCTTTCGCCGAAAGCTATCCTCGCGCCGACGCCGAGCGAGAGGCCGATCTCGAGATCGTCGTCCACCTCGTCGAGCATCCAGTACGTGAGGGTCGGGCCGGCGAGGCCGTAAAAGGCGACCGAGGATTTCGGAAGCGGGAGAAAGCCCTTGAAGTCGCCGTTGAACGAAAGCGTCGTCACGTGGTCGCCGAAACCGCCGTCGATGCTCGGCACGAAATGAATGTTCCGGTAGAAAGAACCCATGTCGGCCTGAAGGCCCACGACGAACTGGTCGGGATCCGCTCCGTAGCCGAGCCGGAGCCCGTACGCCCGACCCTCGCCGTTTTGAGCGAGCGCGGCGGACGCGAAAAGGGCCGTCGAGACGAGGATGGCGAGCGCAAACCGAGACTTCCCGTTCATTCGTTTCCTCCCTTGAAATGAAAATGGTTCTCGTACTGTACGCCATGCGGGGCCGCGCCACAACAATTTTCTCCCCGGCGAGCTTGTGATACAATACCCGCGCATCATCACAGCGAACGACCAAGGAGGATGCCGCCATGCTCGCGAGCTTTTCGATCGCGCCGGTCGGCGCGGGGGAGGAACTGAAACAGCACGTCGCCGAGATCCTCGACATCATCGACCGCTCGGGGCTGCCGTACAAGCTCGGCGCCATGCAGACCACGGTCGAGGGGGACGAGGAGCGGGTTATGGCCCTCATTATGGAGTGCCATCGCCACATGCGCCGCAAGGCCCGCCGCGTTCTCACCCATATCGCGATCGACGACCGCGAGGGGGCCTCGGGCCGCCTCGACGGCAAGGTGGCGGACGTCGAAAAAACGCTCGGCCGCAAGCTATCGCACGATTGAAGCCGCGTCGAGCGATCGCGCGCTAGCCGATCTGCTCGGTCAGGTAAATCTGGATCCCCATCTGCTTGATCTGCTCGATCTGAGCTTCGAGCCAGTCGATGTGGTCTTCCTCGTCCTTGAGGATCGATTTCAGAAGCTCGTGCGTGCCGCCGTCGGCGACCTGCGCCGCGATCTTGAGCCCGTCGTTGTACGACTTGACGGCGTCGCGCTCGGCGACCCAATCGTTCCGGTGCATCGACTCGACGTCCGCGCCGATGTGAATTTTCTTGAGCTCGCTCACAACGGGCCGGCCTTCGAGAAAGAGGATCCGGCCGATGAGCGACTCGGCGTGCTTCATCTCGGCGATCGCGCGCTTCTCGATGGCCGCGTGGAGCTTGCCGTATCCCCAGTCGTCGCACATCTCCGAGTGAACCATGTACTGATTGATCGCGGTGAGCTCGTCTGCGAGAAGCTCGTTCAGCTTCTCGAGCATCTTGACGTTACCCTTCATGACACTCCTCCTTCCCGACCGAGGGGACAGCGAAACGTGCCGCGGCGTGTGAGGTGGATGGCTATCAGTGTAGCACATCGGCCCTTTCGGGTCACGGAATTCCGCGCCGCCCGGCGCGGAGCCCGGATATGACGTGGAGCCCGGATTATGACTCTCGACGAAACGTCCGGCCCGCGATATACTGAACGGGAAAGGCGGTGTTCCGCATGGGACTTGCAATTCTCCTCTTCGCCATCATACTCGCCTCCCTGGTCATAATCCGGGCGGGGGCGATCGCCCTCGAGCTCACCGGCATGGATCCCCCGAAGGCGCGGTTTCAGTCCCTCTCCGCCTTCACGAACACCGGCTTCACCACACGCGAGGCGGAGGAAATCACGAACCTTCCGATCAGGCGGCGCATCATCACGGTCCTCATCGTTCTCGGGTACGCCGAGACGGTCGGCGTCATCGCAACCTTCGCCACCTCGCTCCTCCAGCGCAATCTCACCTATTCCCTCGTGCGCATCATGATCATATTTGCCGCGCTCTACGGAGTGTACCGACTCGCGGCGTGGAGGGGCATCACGAGGCCGCTCACCAACGCGTTCCGCCGTTTCCTCGTCAAGCGCTACGGCATCCACGCGCCTTCCCTCGAGCAGATGCTCCGCATCGGCGAGGGGTTCGGCGTCATCAGGGCGATCGTTCCGCCCGATTCCCGCCTCGCTGGTCGTCCGCTCGCCGAGCTCGCTCTCAAGACGCATCAGATTCAGATCCTCGCGATCATCCGCAACGACGAGACCATCACCATCCCCTCGGGGTACGACGAGCTCCTCGCGGGAGACACGATCGTCTGTTTCGGCAAAATACAAGCCGTGAAGCGCCTCTTTTCGCCGGCGCCAGATGCGTAGCCCCGCATTTCGGAACCGGCGGCTCCCCGCCGCGTATAAGTTGCTAACGGCCTTCCACGAAAGGATTCGCCCATGACGAAACGTCTCGTCCTCCTCATCCTTCTCGCCGCCATGCCGACGTTTCTCTTCTCAACCGCCCGCGCGTCGCGCGTCGAGTTCCCCGCGAACGAGGCGGGAAAACGCGCGGCCGCATACATCGCGGCCTTCAACGATCCGAACGAGGCGGCGCTCGCGGACTTCCTCGAGGCGAACCTCGCCCCCGGCGCGATCGCCGACCGGCCCGTCGCGCAGAGGATGGAGCAGCTCCGCCGCGTGCGCGGGGACGTCGGAACGCTCGAGCCCGCACGCGTCGTCGAGGAGCGCGACGGCGGCATCACCGTCATCGCCCGCGGCTCGACGGGGCAATGGCTCGAGATGGGGTTCGTGTTCGAGAAAGAGGCGCCCCGGCGACTCGTCGGCGTGCGCTTCGCGCTGCTCGACGAGCCGCCCGACCTCGCCGCGCCCGCGACGCCGCTCACCGAGGCGGAGCTCGTGAAAGAGATCTCTTCCTACCTCGACGGCGCCGTCTCGGCGGACGACTTCTCCGGCGTCGCGCTTCTCGCGAGCGGGGAGAAACCCATTTTTAGGATGGCGTACGGCCTCGCGAGCAAGGAGTACGGCGCGCCGAACCGCGTCGACACGCGCTTCAACCTCGGCTCGATCAACAAATTCTTCACGCGCATCGCGATCGAGCAGCTCGCCGGCGCGGGCAAGCTCTCGCTCGACGACCCTATCGCGAAGCACCTCCCCGACTATCCGAACGCAGACGCGGCCGCCAAGGTCACGGTCCGCCACCTGCTCGAGATGAAATCGGGCATCGGAGATTTCTTCGGAGAAAAGTATGCGGCGACGCCCAAGAACGAGATCAGAAACCTCGAGGACTACCTCCAGCTCTTCGCCTCCGATCCGCTCGAGTTCGAGCCCGGCGCCCGCGAGCGATACTCGAACGGCGGCTACGTCGTGCTCGGCCTCATCGTCGGAGAAGGCGAGCGGACAAAGCTACTTCGACTACGTGCGCGACCACGTCTGCGCGCCGGCCGGCATGACGGGCACGGGGCATCTCGAGGCGGACATCCCCGCGCCGAACGTCGCGAGCGGCTACACGCTCAGCTGGGACTTCGAGGAGCATCCCGGCGAGCCGCGGCGAAATAACGTTTACACGCGCCCCTGCCGCGGAAGCTCCGCGGGCGGCGGCTACTCGACCGTCGACGATCTCCTGAAGCTCGTTCTCGCCCTGCGGACCGGGAAGCTCGCCGCGCCCGAGACGACCCGCATGGTCGTCGAGCGCGGCGTCGCCCTCGCGGGAGGCGCCCCCGGCATCAACGCCTTCCTCGAAACGCGGCCCGAAACCGGCCACACGATCGTCGTTCTCTCGAACTACGATCCCCCCGCGGCCGGCGCCGTCGGCCGCAAGATCGGAACGCTCCTCAAGCGGCTGCAATAGCGGCCGCGGCGACGAGCTCCGCGCAACTACCTGTTGCCTAAATGGAATATTTCTGTTCTGCTGTGGCTGTTGACCGCGTCAAGAGGGTCCCTGTGTTCCGACGGCTTCAGGGCATTTCAGGATATCCGGATCCCCGTCGCATCGAAAGGGAGTGTGATATGAGAATGCTCGTCTCGCTTCTCTTCGTCGCGGCTCTCTGCATCCCGCTCGCAGCGTTCGCCGGAGAAGGCGCGGCGGGGCCGAAGGCGCCGCCCGTCACGGAGACGCAGGCGCTCTGGCTGGGGCCGGTGAAGCTCGGAGCTCTCCCGGCGCCGCCGGTGCCGCCCGACAACCCGCAGACCGAGAGAAAGATTCTTCTCGGCAAGCAGCTCTATTTCGACACGCGCCTCTCGAGCGACAACACGATAAGCTGCGCCACCTGCCACAGCCCGACGATGGGCTGGTCGGACAAGGGGCCGACGAGCGAGGGCATCGGCAAACAAATGGGAGGCCGTCGCGCGCCGCCGGCGTCGAACTCGGCCTACAACCCCCTCCAGTTCTGGGACGGCCGCTCCCCGAGCCTCGAGGATCAGGCCAAGGGACCGATCCAGAATCCGATCGAGATGGGGAACACGCATCAGGTCATGATCCGCACGGTGAACGACATCCCCGGCTACGTCGAGGAGTTCAAGGCCGTGTTCGGCGCCACCCCCATCACGATCGATCAGGTGGCCGAGGCGATCGCGGCGTTCGAGCGCACCATCGTGACCACCGATTCGCGCTTCGACCGGTTCGTTCTCGGCGACGAAGCGTCGCTTACGAAGCTCGAGCGCCGCGGCCTCGAGATATTCAACGGCAAGGGACGCTGCACGTGCTGCCACTGGGGCCCCAACACGAGCGACGGCCGGTTCCACAATCTCGGCGTGCCCAACATCGATCCCGCCAAGCCCGATCTCGGCCGCTACGAGATCACGAAGAATCCCGCCGACCGCGGCGCCTTCAAGACGCCGACGATGCGCGACGCGGGTCTTCGCCCGCCGCACCTCCACACGGGAGGCGAAAAAACGGTCACGGACGTCATCGTTTTCTACAACAAGGGCGGCGGCACGAAGGACCCGAACATCGATCGCATGATGATTCCGCTCGGGCTCTCGAAGGGCGAGATCGAGGCGCTCGTCGCGTTCATCGAGCGCGCGATGACGAGTCTCAACCCCGAAGTGGCCGGCGTACGGCCGATTCCCGCGTCGGAGCTGCCGCAGTAAGGAGGCGATGAAGATGAAAAAGATATCTCTCGCAGCGCTCGTGCTCATCGTCCTCCCGCTCGTCGTTCCGGCGCCGGGACAGGCGATTCCCGCGTTCGCGCGCAAATACGGATTCAACTGCATGATGTGCCATACGGCCTATCCGAAGCTCAACGATTGGGGACAGCGCTACCGCGACAACGGCTATCAGCTTCCGGGCCAGACGGGCAAGGAAAAGACCATATTCGATTCGCACACGCCGATCTCGCTTCGCACGGGCGCCGCGCTGAACGGGTACACGGTGAAGCCGGGCGAGGACATGAACGCCTTGACGACCTCGGGCTTCGGTCTCAGGGGGCTCGACCTCCTCGCGGCGGGCGTGCTGCACAAGAACGTCTCGGTGCTCGTCATCTACACGCCGCGCATCGACGAGCCCTACGCCGACTATACCGGCACGGCCGAGTCGCAGCCCGGCGCGCTGGAGTCGGCGAACATCGTTTTCAGCAACATACTGCCGGGCGCCCTCAACGTGCGCGTCGGCCGGTTCGAGCCGGCCTTCCATCAGATGAGCTCGAAACGGTCGTACTATCTCACGCAGCCGTACGAGATCTACGGCTTCGCGCCGAACTCCACCGGGTTCGTATTCGACGACAATCAGATAGGCATCGAGGCCACGGGGTGGTTCCGGTCGGGGCTCAAGTACGCGGCCGGCGTCGTGAACGGCACGGGCGCGGCCCCGGACAACAACAAGTGGAAGGACGTTTACGGGAGCCTGACGTACACGCTGGGGGCCGGCGACGGCCAGAACGCGGGGCAGCGCTTCGGCGTCTTCGCGTACTACGGCAAGGCGCCCCTTTCGCTCCACGACAACACGGTCGTCTCGCCGACGGGCGAGGCGCCGGGCTGCAGCGGCGACCCGTACTACCGCGCCGGCGGATCGGCGAGCTTCAACTGGAAAACGCTGAACCTCGGCGCGATGTACGTGTGGGGAAGCGACGACGAGGGCTTCAATCTCGCGAATCCTTTGGAGAGCTACGACTACAGCGGCGGGTTCGTCGAGCTCGACTGGGCGGGGCTCTGGAACAACCGGCTCGTCGCCTCCGCTCTCTACAACTGGATCGCGCCGCCCGATGAAGACGCGGGAAGCGCCAAGCTCAACGCCTACGCCGGTCTCGTGCGTTACTATATCGGCGACTGGAGCGCGGTGAACGTGGCGCTCCACGGCGAATACGCGTACCGGACGCTCGAGCTCGGAGAGGAGACGACGAAGGAGCATCTCTACACGATGCTCGTCGACTTCGCCTTCTAGCGGATTGCGGAGCGTATTCGTGGCCAAGGGTCTCATCTTCGACATCAGGCGATACTCGATCCACGACGGGCCGGGCATCCGGACGACCGTTTTCTTCAAGGGCTGCCCGCTCGCGTGCTTCTGGTGCCACAACCCCGAGAGCCAGTCCCCCGCTCCGGAGCTCCTCTATCGCGAAAACCGCTGCCTGCGCTGCAGGGCGTGCGCGGCCGCCTGCATGAACGAGGCGATCTCGTGGAAAGGCGACGTTCCCGTCGTCGATCCGGAGCGCTGCGAGCGATGCGGCGCCTGCGAGGACACCTGCGCCGCCGACGCGCGCGAGCTCGTCGGACGCGAGATGTCGGTCGACGAGGTCATGTCGGAGGTGGAGCGCGACCTGCCGTTCTACGAGGAGTCAGGGGGCGGCGTGACGCTCTCGGGGGGCGAGCCGCTCCTCCAGCCGGAGTTCGCGCTCGAGCTCCTCGAAGCGTGCAAGGCCGGCGGCATGCACACCGCCCTCGACACCTGCGGGTGCGCGCCGTGGGAGACGCTCGACCGGCTGCGGCCGCTCGTCGACCTCTTCCTCTACGACGTCAAGCTCATCGACGACGACAAGGCATCGGAGGTTCACCGGGGCCTCGAACGAGGCGTTGCTCAAGAATCTGGAATTGCTTTCGCGCCACGGCCACAACATTATTGTTGTCGTGCCCGTCATTCCCGGGGTGAACGACGACGCCGAGTCCGTCCAGCTGCTCGGCGCCTTCGCGGCGGGGCTGCCGTCCCAGAGAGGCGTCGTCCTGCTGCCGTTTCACCGCCTCGGCATCGACAAGCACAAGCTCCTCGGACGCGAGCACCCCTTTCCCGGCCTCGAGGCGCCCGCCGAGGAGAAGATCGCGGAGATATCGAGAACGCTCGTCGGATACGGGCTTCGCGTGAGCGTCGGAGGCTCATGACATGATGACGGATCGCGTGAGAAGGCTTCGCGAGGAGAGCCTCGCCGCGAAGCCATGGATCTCGACCGAGCGCGCCGAGCTCATCACCGAGTTTTACGGCGCGCACGGCGGGTTCATGTCGGAGCCGGTCCGGCGCGCGCTCGCCTTCAAGTACCTCCTCGAGCACATGACGATCCATTTCGGCGAGGGCGAGCTCATCGTCGGCGAAAAGGGGCCCGCGCCGAAGGCGACCCCGACCTTCCCCGAGCTCTGCTGCCACAGCCTCGACGATCTCGACATCCTGAGCTCGCGCGAGAAGATCCCCTACGCCGTGAGCGAGGAGGCCCGGCGCGTCTACGCGAAGATGATCATCCCCTTCTGGACCGGGCGCTCCGTGCGAGACCTCATTTTCAGGGAGATGACCGACGACTGGAAGGCCGCGTACGACGCGGGCGTGTTCACCGAGTTCATGGAGCAGCGCGCCCCGGGTCACACGGTCCTCGACGACAAGATCTACCGGAAGGGCATGCTCGATTTTCAAAAGGACATCGAGCGGAGCTTCGCCTCCCTCGACTACCTGAAAGACCCCCGCGCCTACGCGAAGGAGCAGGAGCTCTTCGCCATGCACCTCGCCTCGGCCGCGCTCGTCTGCTTCGCCGAGCGTCACGCGGAGCGGGCGCGCGAGCTCGCCGGCTGCGAGGCCGATCCCGCGCGGCGGGCGGAGCTCGAGCGGATCGCGCAGGTCTGCGCCCGGGTGCCCGCGCACGCGCCGCGCGATTTTCACGAGGCGATCCAGTATTACTGGTTCGTGCATCTCGGCGTCACGATCGAGCTCAACACGTGGGACTCGTTCTCGCCGGGGCACCTCGACCGGCACCTCGAGCCGTTCTACCGCGCGGGGCTCGAGGACGGCACGCTCACGCGCGAGCGCGCGGAGGAGCTCCTCCAGTGCCTCTGGATAAAGTTCAACAACCAGCCCGCGCCCCCCAAGGTCGGCGTCACCGCCGCCGAGAGCGGCACGTACACGGATTTCGCGCAGATCAACGCCGGCGGGCTCCTCGAGGACGGAGCCGACGGCGTGAGCGACGTCACCTACCTCATCCTCGACGTCGTCGAGGAGATGCGCCTCCTGCAGCCGAGCTCGTCCATACAGGTGAGCAGGAAGAACCCCGACCGGTTCATCAGGCGCGCCGCGAAGATCATCGGGACGGGCTTCGGGCAACCCTCGGTCTTCAACTCGGACCTCATCGTCGAGGAGCTCGTCCGGCAGGGCAAATCGATCGCCGACGCCCGCAGCGGCGGCTCGAGCGGCTGCGTCGAGGTCGGCGCCTTCGGCAAGGAGAACTACAACCTCACCGGCTACTTCAACATGCCGAAGGCGCTCGAGATCGCCCTCCACGACGGCGTCGATCCGCGCACGGGAAGCCTCATCGGCCCCAAGACGGGCGATCCGCGGGGATTTCGGAGCTTTGACGAGCTCCTCGGCGCCTTCGAGCGCCAGGTCCGGCATTTCGTCGACATCAAGATCCGGGGGAACAACGTCATCGAGAGGCTCTACGCCGACTTCATGCCGGCGCCGTTCCTTTCGCTCCTCATCGACGACTGCGTCGAGCGCGGGCGCGACTACCACGACGGGGGCGCGCGGTACAACACAAGCTACATCCAGGGAGTCGGGCTCGGCACGATGGCGGACGCGATGACGGCGATGAAATACCACGTCTTCGACGAGATCGCCGTTCCGATGGAGGACTTTCTCTCGGCGCTCGCGGCCGATTTCGCGAGGCACGAGCGGCTGCGGCAGACGCTCCTCAACAAGACTCCCCGCTACGGCAACGACGACGATTACGCGGACGACGTCATGGTCCGGATATTCGAGGTCTACTTCAACGCCATCGACGGACGCCCCAACACGAAGGGGGGCGTCTACCACATCAACCTGCTCCCGACGACCGTTCACGTCTACTTCGGGTCGGTGACGGGGGCGACCCCCGACGGGCGCAGGGCCCGGGCGCCCCTTTCAGAAGGGATCTCCCCCGTGCAGGGCGCGGACCGCCGCGGCCCCACGGCCGTGCTCCGCTCCGTCGCCAAGATGGATCACGTGCGGACCGGCGGCACGCTCCTCAACCTGAAGTTCACGCCGCAGCTTCTCGCGGACGAGACGGGTCTCGACAAGCTCGTGCACCTCATCCGGGGATTCTTCCGGCTCGACGGACACCACGTGCAGTTCAACGTGGTCGACGCGGGGACGCTCCGCGCCGCGCAGACGAACCCAGAGCTGTACCGCAGCCTCATCGTCCGGGTGGCCGGCTACAGCGATTACTTCTGCGATCTCGGCAAGGCGCTCCAGGACGAGATCATCGCGCGCACCGAGCACGCGGAGCTCTAGGGCCGGACGGCTTCCCGCCGGCGGCCGGCCCGCCAGCGGCGACCGGGGAGATTCGGAGGCGCTTTCATGGGCCCGAGCGACAGGCCGAAATACGACGGCGGCGCCTCGCGGCTCCGCCCGACGGGAACGATCGTGGGCGGCTACCGCCTCGGCGAAAAGATCGACGAGCGCGGCGCGGGCCTCGTCTACCGGGCCGTCGACACGAAGCTCGGCCGCACGGTGGCGCTCAAGTTTCTCCACCCCGACCTCACGCGCGACCCGAAGGCGCGGGGCCGCTTCGTCCAAGAAGCGCGGGCCGCCTCCTCCCTCGACCATCCCAACATCTGCACCATCTTTCAGATCGACGAAACGGACGACGGGGAAATATTTCTCGCGATGGCGCACTACGAGGGGGAGATGCTCTCGAGGCGCCTCGCGCGAGGTCCGCTCCCGCTCGAGGAGGCGATCGACGTCGCCGCGCAGGCGGCGCAGGGGCTCTCGAAAGCGCACGCCCGGAACATCGTCCACCGCGACATCTCGCCGGCGAACATTTTCATCACGGTCGACGGCCTCGTGAAGATACTCGATTTCGGCGTCGCGAAGCTCGCCGGCGAGGCGAAGCCCGCGCGAGGGGCGGCGCCCGCGGCGTCCCGATACGCGTCTCCGGAGCAGGCGCGCGGCGGCGAGGAGGACGAGCGGAGCGACATCTGGTCGCTCGGCGCCGTGCTGTACGCGATGGTGTCGGGGCGCCCGCCCGGGGATTCCCGGCCGCCCGGCGCTCTCCGGCCCGGCGCTCCCGCGGAGCTCGCGAGGATCGTCGGCAAGGCGCTCGCCGCGAGCGCCGCCGATCGCTACCAGCACGCCGAGGATCTCATGGTGGATCTCAAGCGTCTCGCGAAGTCGACCGCCCTCGACGGCGTCGCTTCGCAGATACTCGGCCGCGGGCGGGAGAGCGCGCCGGAGGCGATGCGGCGCCCGCGGAGGGCGATCATCGTGGCTCTCTGCGTCGCGATCGCCGCGCTCGCCCTCGCCGCGATCGCTGCGATCCTCATGAGAGCCGCCGCCCGGTAACGAAGAAGGGGCGGAGAAGACCTCCGCCCCCAGACCGGCGCGCCTCCCGCCTCGCAGGACGACTCCCCGTCAATCCCGCCGCCCGCCCTTCGCCCTCCGGTAGAAACCCGTGCCCACCATAGCGAGCGCGATGATCGCGAGCGTCGTGTGCGCGAGCACGTTGCTCTGGTTCATCCAGGCTTTGATCGCCGCCGCGACGAAATAGACCGCGAGGGCGAGCTGCGCGAAGAAGACCACCGGGCTCGACGCGAAGCGCTTCAGGTAGAGGCTCAGCGCGAACCCGGCCAGCATGAGAACGACTATGAGAATCGTCGCTGCCATCGATCCCTCCTAGGAGCAGGCTTCATTAACCCACCCGCCGAGACAGTAGGAGCAGAGCGCCTGATAGGCGCAGACGAAATAGACCCCTATGTTCATCGCGGCGATGGACGCGTTGGCGCACGTGAGCAATGCTACCAAAAACGGGACCCATTTGCACGTCACGACACCCTTCTCCGGCGGATCGAGCGGAATGGCGACCTCGTCGTCCGAGAGGAGCCGGACGCCGGACCCGCCCTCGGCCGCCGCGGCGCCGGTCACGAGGGCCCCGAGGGCCGGAAAGCGGGCAAAGAGCCCATCCCGAAGCGCCTCGAGCCTCTGCCGCAGGAACGCGGCCTCCTCCTCGGAATAGCCGAGCGTCGCCGCGAGATCCTTCGACCCGGCGGCCTGCAGCCGCGCGAGGTCGTCCACCGTCATGCCGCGCTCCGCGAGCCGCGCGGCCCCCTCCTGGAGCATTTCGATGAGCTCCCGGGTTTCCGGCGAGGCTCCGAGCTCCTCCTCGGCGCGTTCGAGCTCCGCGACGGCGGCCTCGCGCGTCCACAAGGTCTCCTCGGGGGGCTCGACCGGCTCTTCCGTCGCGCAGGAAAACGGGGCGCCTGCGATCGCCACAACGAGCATCAGAGAGAGCAGCTTTCTCGTCATCCTCCCTCACCTCCTACCCGTCCCGCATAACAAGTTCGGTTCCATCGCCGCACCGAGTCGAGAAATGCGGGGGAGCGGAGGAGAGGTCGGCAGGGGCTCGAAGCAACGGACTTTATTTCAATGGGTTGCGCGAGCCGTGCGCGAGCCTCGAGCGAGGCCCGCGTCGAGGGCCGGGAGGCCAGAGAGAAACCGCATCGTCGGGGGCGTAAACTCCGTCGACGGCGCCGGAGGCCGGGGCGGGCCCGCCCCGCGGCCGGGCCGGGGCCGGCGCGAGCGTTAACCGCGTTGACCGGGAGGAACCGGCGGCTGCACCGCCCGCGAGTCGGGCGCCGAGAGCAGGAGGTCGCGGAGCTCCCTCGTCGCCTTTTCCACCTCGGGCGAAAGCGGCTCGCCGAGCTTCATGCTTTTCGGCTGGATGCCGACGAGAATCGCCTCTCCGCGCCAGACCTCGCGGAGGAACTGGATGCTGAAGTGAAGCGAAAGCCGGTGGGTGTTGCTCGCCGAGCGCATGAGATCCTCGATCGGGATGACGCGCCATTCGCCCGGCTCGCCGTCGAACACGACGGCGTCCACGAAGACGACCGCCTCGAGCCCCTGCTTCCCCGGCCATCCGCCGTAGTTCTCCGGGACCTCGGCGGCGTTCACGACCGGGAACGGGGCGTTTGAGGCGACGAGCAGATTCGCGAGCGCCGGCCCCGCGCCGTCATCCCCCTTGAGCTCGTTCCCGACGCCGACCACGCCGAAGCGCTTGCCGGCGAGGCGGGAGGCGAGGGTTCGTGCCGAGGAATCGTTCATACCCATAAAAAAGGCCCCGGAGCGGGGCCTGTGTCCTTCGCCGCGATGGCCCGGCCCGTCAGCTCTCTCCCCATTCGTCGCTCAGAATGTAGGAAGAGCGGCAGTTCGGGCACAGGACGCGCATGAAGTCGCTCCGCTCGAGCGGCCGCGGGTCGCGCGGGGCGACGTCCCGGGCGGCGCCGAGCATCTGGTGGCTCGCCACGGTCAGGGTCTGGTTCGCGTAGCTGAGCTCGCCGAGCTTGTCGCACATCCATCGCACGTGGTCGAGCGCCGTGATGGGGCTCCCGCAGCTTTCGCAGAACAGGAGCTCCTTGTCGTGCGTGTCCACGAAATCCGCCGGGTCGGTGGTCGATTTGTCGAAATCCTTGTCGAGGACGATGCCCTTCTTGGTGATGCAGTAGACGAAGCACTGGCTGCACATGATGCAGTTGCCCCAGTTGCGCTCGATGCGGCGCACCATCCGCTTCTTGTCCTCGCGATACTCGTCGACGACCGTGATCGCGCCCGCGGGGCAGACCTGGCCGCAGGCGCCGCAGCCGACGCACTCCTCGGGGTCGTAGGTCGGCACGCCGCGGAAATGCTCGGGCACCGTCGCCGGAACCTTGGGGAACTTGGACGTGTACGGGCCCTTGATGAGGGCGATGGCCGCCTCTCTCAGCTCTCTCAATTTCGGCTTGCGCATGCTACTTCACAACTCCCGGTGCGGCTCACGACTTGTCTTCGGCGCCCTCGCGGTCCTCGGCGTACTTGTCCACGTAGCTGCCTTCCCACAGCCGGATTCCCGACCGGTGGGCGGCACGCGATATCGCGTGCGCGGCCGTGGGCGAGGTGATGAGAATGAACCATATGCAGACCAGCGCCTTGACGCTGATCGCGTTGAATCCCGTGAAGAAGAGGACGCTCAGCAGGATCGCGGAGGTGCCGAGCGTCACGCACTTCGTGCCCGCCTGGAGGCGGTTGTACACGTCGGGAAGGCGCAGGAGCCCGATGCAGCCGAGCACGTCGAAGCCGATGCCGACGGACAGCAGGATGTATCCGATCGTCTCATTCATCGAAACCCCTTCCCTCGAGATACTTGGCGAGCGCCAGCGTCCCGATGAAGCTGAGAAGGGCCCATGAGATGGCGATGTTCATGTAGAGGTCTCTCTTCGTGATGATCGACCATATCGCGCAGAACCCGACGACGAGCGTGCCGAGGATATCGATGGCCACGGTCCGGTCCGGCGCCGTCGGCCCCCGCCCCACGCGGTAGAGGCACATGAAAATGCACGCCAGCAGCAATATGATAAAGATGTTCACTCGAATATCCTTTCGAGAAGCCGCTCGAACTGGCTCACGATAATCTCCGTGTCCTTCTGGATATCCGGGGAAACCACGTTGATCCAGTGGATGTAGAGATGGTCGCCGACGATGTCGACGCTCATCGTGCCGGGGGTCAGCGTGATCGAATTCGCGAGGAACGTCCGCCCCATGTCGCTCTTGAGCTTCGTGCGCACCTTGACGATCCCGGGCTTGATCGGAAGATAGATGTTGAGCACGCGGTAGGCGACGTCGAAGTTGGCCTTGATCATCGCCCAGAGAAACACCCAGAAGTACACGAACAGCCAGAAGAAGCGGCGCGGATGGAAGATCTTGACCCCCTCGACGGGGAATATGTCGCCGAGCAGGAGATCGGCGAGGAGCGCGATGACGACGCCGGCGAGCACTTCCTGCCACTGGAACGACCACGTGAGCAGCAGCCAGACCGTCAAGATAATGAAGAAATGCAGGAACCGCTTCATCCTGTTCACCCGCCGATGATGAATGCCATATACGACATCTTGTCCAGGAGCGCGCGCCGCGCGGCCTCGAGAACGCCCTCGTCGACGATCGGGTACAGGACGCCGAGCGCCACGCACAGGACCGCGAGCACGACGAGCGGCGCCGTCATGGCGAACGGCGACTCCTTGATGCCTTCGAGGCGCTTCGGCAGCCGACCGTACATCGCGAACTGCTGGAACCTCGTGAACGTCAGGAGCGTCAGGAACGCCACGAGGACCGCCACGCCGCCGTAGACGTAATATCCCGCCTGCATGAAGGCGACGATGATGACGAGCTTGCTCCAGAACCCGTTGAACGGCGGCACGCCCGCGATGGAGAGCGAGCCGATCGTGCACGCGGCCCCCGTCACCGGCATCCGCCGGATGAGGCCGCCGATTTCGTTGCGGTTTCTCGTCCCCGTGCGGTACTCGATCGAGCCGGCGCAGAGGAAGAGGAGCGACTTGAAGACCGCGTGGTTCACGAGATGATAGAGGGCGCCGAAGAGAGCGAGCGCCGAGATCGCCGCCGGCACGGCCGGATTGAGGCCGAGCCCGAGACCCATCATGACGTACCCGATCTGGCTGATCGAGCTATATGCCAGCATGCGCTTGATGTCCGTCTGGCCGACCGCGAGCAGCACCCCCACGACCATCGAGAGGGCGCCGATGAACATGAAGATGCTCGATACCATCTCGTTCGGACCGATCACGCAGAACATGATGCGCGCGATGGCGTAGACGCCGAGCGCCTTGATGAGCACGCCCGAGAGCATCGCCGAGATGGGCGCCGGGGCGCTCGGGTGCGCGTCCGGGAGCCACGCGTGGAAGGGAACCGAGGAGGCCTTGAGACCGAACCCCATGATGAAGAGGGCGATCACGAAGGCGACCGCGCGGTTGATCCCGACGATCTCGATCTGCCGGGCGAGATCGGGCATGTTGAGCGTGCCGGCGACCGAGTAGAGGAACGCGATCCCGAAGAGGATCGCCGTGCTCGCCACGGAGCCGAGGATGAGATACTTGAACGAGGCCTCGAGCTCCTCGTGCTCGCATCCGAACCCGACGAGCGCGTAGGAGGCGATCGACGCGATCTCGAGGAACACGAAGAGGTTGAAGAGATCGCCCGTGATGACGACGCCGTTCATGCCCGCGAGCATGAGGAGAAACAGCGAGAAGTACTTCGGCTTGGCCGTGTAGCCGTTCATGTACTGCAGGGAGTAGACGACGGAGAGGAAGCTCACGACGTTGATGATGAGGAGCATGAGCGAGCTCAGCCCGTCGGAGACGAGGAGAATGCCGAGCGGAGGAGGCCACCCGCCGACGTGGTAGGAGAAGGGCGTCTCGAAGATCATCCTGACCGCGAGGATCGCGAGCGCCGCCGTCACCGCCACCGCGATGTAATCGGCGAATCGCTTGTTGATCTTCGTCACGAGCAGGTTGAAGAACGCCGCCGCGAGCGGTATCGCCGTGAATAATGGATAGAGTCCCTGCATCGAAACCCCGTCTCGCTATCCGTCAGCCCTTGAGCCTGTTGATTTCACTCATATCGAACGTCTTGTATTTCTCGTACAGCCGCAGGCAGATCGCCACCATGAGCGCGAGGACGCCGAGCCCGATCACGATCGAGGTGAGCACGAGGGCCTGCGGCAGCGGATCGACCGACGTCGCGTTGAACGTCGCGCGGTCCATGTCCTTGAAGAGAATCGGCGCCGTGCCGTTCCGCCGGTACCCGATGATGATGATGAAGAGGTTGACCGCGTAGTCCGTGATGGTGAGACCGATGATCTTCTTCACGATGTTCTTCTTCGCTATGAGGCAATAGACCCCCATCACGAACAGCACGAGCGTGAGAAAATAGAGAATCATGAACGAACCCCCGCTCCCTTATTCCTCTTCCTCGACGAGCTTCGAGACGAAGCGCCCGAATATCGACAGAGCCATGAAAATAGCGAAGAGCGACGCCGTCACCTTGAGCCCGATGACGATGTTGTACACCGGTATGAGCCCCGCGCTCACCAGATGGAACGGCCTCCCCCGGTCGATGAAGTTGAGGAAGTACCATCCGAAGATAAGGCCGAACATCGGAATGACGGCGAACAGCAGCGCCGCCGTGTTGTCGAGGATCGAGGCGCCCTTGTCGCTCAGCTTCTTGAGACTCACATCCTTGCCGAACGCGAGCGTCAGCGCGACGTATCCGCACGCGAGGATGACGCCCCCCGCGAATCCCCCGCCCGGGGTCAGGTGGCCGTACAGTATGATGTACCAGCCGAACATGAAGATGATCCCCATGGCGAAGCGCACGACCGTCTTGACGATCGTCGTCATGCCTTTCGGGCTTTCCGTGCTCACGATCTCGGGCTTCGTCGCCATGCGTTACTCCCTGAACTCCTCGGAGTCTCCCCTGATCTCTTCGTCGGTCAGGATCCCGACCTTTTCCGTGTCCGCCGCCGAGCGCTGCTTGCGCCCGCGGCGCCGGAGGATGACGAACGCGCCGACGATCGAGGTAAAGAGCACCGTCGCCTCGCCGAGGGTGTCGTACCCGCGGAAGTCGAGGACGATGCTCGTCACGGCGTTCGCCGCGCCCGTCTTGTCGAGCGCCGTCTCCACGTACCGTTGCGACACTCGCATGAGCGGCTCGCCGAAGGGCCGGAGGTCCTGCACGGCGAGGAACGCGAACACGAGGAAGAGACCGAAGAAGATGAGGCTCGATACGATGGAGAAGGTGTCCCAGTGAGCCTCGATCGCGGTGTTGTCCATGGTGATCGTGGCCCTGATGAGAACGATGAGGATGAGAATCTCGACCACCACCTGCGTGATGGCGATGTCGGGCGCCTGCAGCATGAGGAACGCGATCGACACGCTGAAGCCCACGACGCCGCAGGAGATCACGGAGGAGAGGAGGTTCTTCGTCTCGATCGCGATGATCGAGCCGACGATCATGAAGATGAGCAATATGAACAGGTACGATTCCATGCGTCCGCCTCGTCCGGCTCCTTACGGCTTGAAGATCAACACGAACGACAGTATCCCGAGCCCGATGATGACCCAGGCGAGATAGGTCGACAGATTTCCGTTATGGATGGTTCTCAGAATCTGAACGAGCCCGCCGCCGAGCTTGCCGAAAATGTTGTACGGATCGATGGCCCCCTTCTCGCCGTCGGAGAACAGTATCTTCACCGCCGGGCCGAGGTCGTCCGTCACCGTTTTGTAGAACTGCGTCCCGGGAACGCGTATCTCCTCGTTGTCCATGACGTTGCCGCCGATCCAGACGTTCTCGTCCGTCCGGTAGGCCCCCCTGCCGCTGAAGGCGTAGATGAGGAGCCCGAGAATGACGCCGGCGACGATGAACGCCGTCGCCGCGCCGGGGTTCCAGAAGCCGTCCGTGGGCAGGGTCGCGATGTTCCCCATCGAGATGTCAACGAGCTGCCCGTTCGCCACCGACGGGATGATGAACCGCTCGAGCGGGAACTGCGCGAAGATGCCGAACAGCACGCAGAGAATCGTGAGGAAGATCATCGGGAGCTGCATCGAGAAGTCGACTTCCTTCACGCCCGCGAACCGGTCGGGCCGCCGGCCGAGGAAGACCGAGTGGAGCACCTTTACGAACGACGCGAGCGTGAGCGCGCTTCCGAAGATCGCCACCACGAGGAACACGACGTGCCGGCTCTCGAGCATGCCCTGATAGATGAGCCACTTCGAGGCGAAGCCGTTCATGGGCGGAATGCCCGAGATGGAGAGGGCCGCTATCGACATCGAGATGAACGTCACCGGCATGAGCTTCGCGAGGCCGCCGAGGTCTTCGAGCTCGCCGGTGCCGGTGCGCTTCTCCACCGCCCCCGCGCCGAAGAAGAGCGCGCTCTTGTAGATCGCGTTGTTGAGCATGTGGAACAGTCCGCCCACGATGGCGATCGGAATCCCGCTTCCGACGCCGAGCACCATGTACCCCACCTGGCTCACGGCGTGGAAGGAGAGAAGCTTCTTGAGGTTGTGCTGCACGAGCGCCATGAGCACGGCGAAGATGATCGTCACGGCCCCCAGCGTCATCATGACGAGCGAGAGCGTCGAGCCCGCCTGAACGGCGAAGATGTCGATCGATACGCGGGCGAGGAAATAGATGCCGAGGAGCTTGTCGAGCGAGGCGGGGAGAAACGCCATCGTCGGCGCCGGCGTCGCGGCCGCGATCGCGGGCACCCACGAATGCAGCGGGATCGCTCCGGCCTTGGCGATGGCGCCCGCGAAGAGCAGCAGGAACGAAACGGTCCCGAGCGTCGACCCCGTCGACACGTGGAGCTCCGAGATGGTGAGCGTGCCGGTCTGGAGCCAGACGAGAACGATGCCGGCCAGCATCGCCGCGTCGCTCAGCCCGAGGATCGTGAAGGCCTTGGCCGCGCCCTTTTCGTGATCCTTGTCCCCCATGTTCGTCATGAAGAAGAGGAGCGCCGTGAGCGCTTCCCAGAACACGAGGAGCAGCAGGAGATTGTTCGAGAGAACGGCCCCCGTCGCCGCGGCCAGCGTCCAGAGAACGTAGGAGTAGTAAATGCTCGCCGTGGAGCGCTTCCAGAAATAGCCGAGCGAATAGAGGATCACGAGCACCGCGAAGATGGCGACGAAGAGCAGGATAAAGGCGCTCAGGGGATAGACCCGGAGCGAGAGATCGAAAGGAATCGTCCCGCCGAGGGAGAAAAGCGGCGCCGACCAGCTCGCCTCGCCGCCCCCGAAGAGCACGATCGCGTGCAGGAGCACCCACACCGCCGCCGCGAGGGCGACGATGCCGGCCACGAGCTTCGCCCGGCGCGGAACGAAGAGCGGAAACACGCCCACCGCCGCCGCCACGACTATCGGATAGAGAAGTTGGTTCATTCGATTACGCTCCGGCGGACGAGTCTACGGGTTCCCCGCGCGCCGCGCCAGTCTTTTTCTCGTTTCCTCGGTCTTCTCATGGCTCATCCGCACCAGATCCGCTTCGGTGATCACGCGCCGCCCGCCGCCGCGGCAATCCACCACGCCGACGCGCTCCGTGCACGAGTAGCAGGGATCGACCGCCGCCGTGATGAGCCCCGCGTCGGCCACGGTGTTTCCCGGCACGCTCACCTCGTTCGTGAGGATGTTGTTGAAGCTCGGCGCGCGCACCTTGTGCCGCAACGGCATGTTGCCGCCGTTCGAGCGCACGTAGTGGAACACCTCGCCGCGCGGCGCTTCGTACGCGCCGAAGCCCTCCCCGGGCGGCACCTCGTTGATCTCCGCGCAGATGTCTCCGGCCTTCGTGTCCGCGATGAGCGCGAGGCACTGGCGGATGATCTTGATCGATTCGAAGTTCTCGAGCTGCCGGACGACCGCCTTGTCGAAGACGTCGCCGTGCTCGCACACGATCACGTTGAAGCTCACCTTGTCGTAGGCGTCGATCGGATGATCGCGCCGGATGTCGATGTCGTAGCCGGCCGAGCGGGCGGTGGGTCCGAGCGCGCCGTAGAGGCGGCACTGCTTCTTGTCGAGGACGCCGACGCCCTTGGTCCGCGCGTGGATGACCGGGTCGTCCACGATCGCCTTGGTGAGAAGGTCGTTCTCCTTCTCGATCCGGTCGAGGAGCTTCAGGATGTTCGGGATCTCCTCCGGCGGCAGATCGCGGCGCACGCCGCCCGGTTTCATGACGGCGTAGTGGTTGCGGTTCCCCGTGACCGCCTCGAGAATGTCGAGGAGCGGCTCGCGGAACTTCCACGTCCACATGAACACGGTGTTGTATCCGAGAAAGTGGCCGGCGAGCCCCGTCCAGAGGAGGTGGCTGTGGAGACGCTCGAGCTCCGCGGCGACGCAGCGGATGAACTGCGCCCGGAGCGGCACCTCGATCTGGCAGAGATCCTCGACCGCCTTGACGTAGGCGTACGGGTGCGAGCACGAGCAGATGCCGCAGATGCGCTCGACGAGGAAGGGCACCTGGTCCCACGTCTTGCGCTCGGAGAGGAGCTCGATCCCGCGGTGGCTCCAGCCGATCGTCTGATCGATCTTCACCACGCGCTCGCCCTCCACGTGGAGCTCGAAAAACTCGGGCTCCTCGAGGATCGGATGGAACGGGCCGATCGGGATCTTCTTGACCATTACGGATTCTTTCCTTTCGGCGGGCGCCCCGCAACCTCGTCCGAGCGCCAGTCGCCGTCGTCGCGCTGCCGCACGAGCGGCAGGCTATCCTTCATCTCGCGCTTCGCCGGGTAGAAATCGGCCGGACGGCTGTCGGAGCGCAGCAGCGGCCTGAGGTCCGGGTGATTCCTGAAGTTGACTTCGAACATCTCGAACATCTCCCGCTCGATCCACTTGGCGCCGGGGATCACCGGCGAGATCGAATCGAGCGTCGGATGCGGCTTGGAGGCGAAGGTCTTGATCGTCACGAAGAAATGGTCGCGGTCGAACGGGAAGAAGAACATGACCTCGACGCCGTCGCGGTCGTCGACCGCGGCCCCCGTATCGAAACGCGCGTCGAGCGAGTCGAAGAGGAACCGGGCGAGGTCGACCCAGATTTCGTTCTCCGCGTAGACGTAGACGCGCTTCGGCGAGCGCTCCGCGATCCGCACCTTGGCGCCGTAGCGTTCCGCGATCCGACGTTTCACTTCTTCGCGTTCCATCGCTCTCTCTTCGCCCGCGGCCGGCGTTCCGTCCGCGGAGTCTATAGCTGGCTCAGAACCTTCACGATCCCGGAGATGATCGTCTCCGGTTTCGGCGGACACCCCGGAATGTAGGCGTCCACCGGGATGTACTTGTCCATCGGGCCGACGACGTTGTAGGCGTCGCGGAAGATCCCGCACTTGCAGCCGCACGCGCCGAACGCCACGACCTTGATCGGCCGGGGCGCCGCCTCGTAGAGGCGCCGCAGGCGGGGCAGCACGTTCGCCGTCACGGGGCCGCTCACGAGCAGCACGTCCGCGTGCCGGATGCTCCCGACGAGTATGACGCCGAACCGCTCCACGTCGAAGCGCGGCGTCAGGCAGTCGAGAATCTCGATATCGCAGTTGTTGCACGCCCCCGTGTTCACGTGGAACACCCACGGGGACTTCTTCAACGCCTTGAGCGCGAGCGACATCAATGCCTCCGCATCAGTATCCGAGCGTGGCGAGGATCAGCGCGACGGCCGAGAGAACGAACATCGGCCCCCAGAAGAAGCGCAGCGCATGATCGATCCGCACCCGCGGATTCGTGTTCTTGACGACGACGATGATGACGACGATCGCGACGTACTTGAGAATCGAAGTGAGGATCCTCCAGCCGACGAAGCTCACGCCCCCCCAGAACATCGTGATGAGGAAGAGCGGCATCACGAGATACATGATCGCCGTGTTGAGCCTGACGATGGCGAGCGGAGCTCCCGAATACTCGATGTGCGTGCCGCCCGCGATCTCCGTCTCGGCCTCGGGGATGTCGAAGGGGATGAAGCCGAGCTTCGCCTGGGTGCAGAGCATCGCCACGATGAACGCGATGACGCCCGAGGCGCTCCCGAGCATCACGCCGTTGTATTCCTGATGGATGAGTATCTTTTCGAAGGAAAAGCTCCCGACCTTGACGATCGTCGTGAGAACGGCCATCACGAGGGGAAGCTCGTAGCCGAAGAGCAGCTTCATCTCGCGGCTCGCTCCGAGAATGCCGAGCGGGTTGCCCGACGCGCTCCCGCCGATGATGAGGGCGAGCGCCGGGATCGTCATGATGTAGAGCGTGACGATCGAGTCGCCGACGAACGACGCCGTGGGGTCGAGGTTGACGAGCCAGAGGATCGTCGAGGCGAGCGTCGCCGCGGCGAGGCCGACGACCGGCATGATGAGGAACCCGGTCGAGCGGGCGCCGGCGGGCACGACGACCTCCTTGCCGAGGAGCTTCACCGTGTCGGCGAACGGCTGGTACCACGGCGGGCCGACGCGGTACTGCACGCGGGCGGTGACCTTGCGGTCGACCCACGTCGTGAGAAGCCCGACGACCGCCGAGAAGACGAATCCCGGGAACACGAGATACTTCATCATGAATCCGAATACCTGCATGATCTTCCTTGCTACCTCGGCAGCGTGAAGCGCGCGAGGTACCGCCCGCCCTCGACGGCGCGTTTCAGCTTTTTCTCGATCTCCGCGAGCTCCTCGAACACGAGCGCCCCCGACGTGCACGTGGCGACGCAGCGCGGCTCCTTGCCCTCGGCGAGCCTGTCGGCGCAGAGGTCGCACTTGGGCGAGGTGTGCCACGTCGAGTACGGGAGCATGACGCCGAACGGGCATGCCATGATGCACGATTTGCAGCCGACGCAGAGGTTGCGCATCCGAGTAATCGTGCCGTTTTCGTCCTTTTTGATCGCCTTCTGCGGGCACACGTTGAGGCAGAGCGGCTCCGCGCAATGACGGCAGTGGAGCGGCAGGGTCGCCTTTTCCTGGACGTGCCCGTGCTTGAGATGCCCCTGCCCGTGGTGCGCCGCGGCGCACGCGGCCGCGCAGGAGCGGCACGAGGTGCAGAGGTTCATGTTGATATAAATTCTTTTTTCCATAATCAGTATCTCGCGCTCTGGCGGCTCAGCTTCGCCGCGACCGGCCCGAGCACCGCCTCTCCCGCACCGGAGAGCCGCCACGGGAAGAGCTTGCGCACGGCGGGGAAGTGAATCGTCGCCGCCGCGACCTTGCCCGCGAGGCGCCCCGTGATTTCGACCGGAAGCACGATTTCGCCGCCGGCCGTCGACACGTCGACGCGGTCCCCCTTCGAGAGGCGGAGCCGCGCCGCGAGCTCCCCGGAGACCATGAGAACGGCGTCGGGACAGGTGATCTGCGACCAGTGGAAGTTTCTGCTGGCGGAGCCGTCCGCCGCGTGCACGGCCTCGCTCCACGGAATGAGCACGGCCTCGGCGCCGTCGAGATCCTTGACGAACGAAACGTACTCGGACCACTCGACGGCGAGGCCGTCGGTCGAGGCGGCGCGCCCCGCGATCCGCCGCGGATTCGAGACGGGGGCGAGCTCGCTTCCCATCTCCCGGGCGAGCATCGCGAGAAAATCGCCGTCCGACACGCAGCCGGCCAGCGGCTTCATGACCTCCGTCCGCGCGAGGTCCTCGCCGAAGGCCGGAGATACGGTCCCCGGTTTCTCCATGAGGGTCGCCGCGGGAATGACGATGTTGGCCCGCTCGGCCGTTTGGTTCCAGAACACCTGCGTCGTCACGGTGAACCGTTTCTCGCGCATCGCCTTTTCGATCGGGCCGGCCGGGTACGCCGAGAAGAGGTCGAGCCCGAGAATGACGAGCGCCCGCAGCTCCGCGTCGGCGAGCTTGCGGATGCAATCGCTCTTGAGGGAGGCGGCGGCGAGCACCGAGTGGATGCCCCACGTGTTCTGCTGAACGAGCTGGGGCGCGAACTCCCGATCCCCCGGCATGAGGAGCGTGAGCGCTTCGGCGAACGAGTAGACGAGCCCCGGCGCTCCGAAACGCCCGAATATGTTCGAAAGGTACGTCGAGACCTTCGCGGCGCCGAGCATCGATTGCGCGGCGGCGGCGATCGCGGCCTTCGGCACGCCGCCGAGATGCTCGATCTCGCTCCAGTCGATCTTGTCGAGCAGCTGCTTGAGCCCCGCGGGCAGCTCGGCCTTCGTTTTCTCGACGGCCGCCTTGAGGAGTCCGGCCGCGACAGCGGCCTCGCCGCCGGGCCTCGTCCGCAGGTGCCGGTTCGCGAACCACGCCGTGTGGTTCACGTCGGGGCTCACCACGATCACTTCGCTCCCGCGCGATCCGTACTTGCCCGGCAGGACGCTCTTCGCCGTGCACGGATGCTCCGAAAACGGATCGCCGAAGACGAGCGAGACGGTCCGGTCGCCGGCGGGCTTGGTCCCGGCCGGCTTCACTCCCGAGAAGTCCCGCGCGAGGTGCGCGCGGAAGAGCGGCGCGTCGTCGGGGGCGAAGAGCGCGACGTTGTCCGTGCCGACGACCTCGCGGGCGAACCGCACGGCGAGCGCGGCCTCCTCGATCGTGAGGTTCTCGCCGAGGAGCACGCCGATCGAGCCGGGTCCGTGCGCCGCCTTGACGTCGGCGAGGCTCTTCGCCGTCTCGCGCACGGCGGCGGCGATCGTCGTCCGCTCGCCGAGCATGAACGGATAGTCGATGCGCCGCGGATGCGAGAGGAGCTCGGCGATCGCGTTGCCGCGCGCGCAGAGGCTGCCGCCGAACTTCGAGCCCTCCCCGCGGTCCCAGTCGACCGAGAGAAGCGATTCCTTGCCGAAGATCGGCCCGCGCGAGCCCCCCGCGATGACGAGCGGGCAGGCGAGCGAGCAGAGCGAGCAGTTGCCTTTCAGTTCCTTCATGCGCTTTCCGTGGCGCCGTGACGGCCCGCGCCGTCGACGCCTCTCAGCCGAACACGTTCGGAACGTGCTTGATCTTGTCGTAACACATGTCGGGCCCGTCGACGCAGAGGTAGTAGTGCCCGACGTTGCAGCGGCCGCACTTTCCCATGCCGCAGGACATCTTGCGGTTCATCGAGAGATAGATCTGCGGCGGCTGGTAGCCGACCTCGAGCAGCTTCAGCGTGACGAACTTGAGCATGATCTCGGGGCCGCAGGAGAGCGCGATCGAGTTGTCGAGATCGATGTCGAGGCCGTCGAGGAGCGTCGTGACGAGCCCCACCCGGCCGTTCCATCCCGCCGCCGGCACGTCGATCGTGTTCGTGAAGTCGACGTTCGACGCGACCTTTCCCCAGCCGTCGTACTGCCGCTTGAAGCAGAGCTCCTCGGGGCTCCGGGCCCCGTACTTGATCGAGACCCTCTTGTATTTCTTCGGATTTTCGATCAGGGCGTAAATGAGGGAGCGCAGCGGCGCGAGCCCCACGCCTCCGCCCACGACGAGAACTTCCTTCCCCTCGAGCTTCTCGAGCGGATAGCCCTTGCCGAACGGCCCGCGCAGCCCCACCTCGGCGCCCGGCTTGAGCGCGTGGAGCGCGTCGGTGATCTTGCCGGTGCGGAGTATCGAGATCTCCATCTTCTCCGCGACGCTCGGGGAGGAGCTCGGCGTGAACGGCGCCTCGCCGTACCCGGGCACGGAGAGCTGCATGAACTGGCCGGCCTTGAACTTGATCGGGCGCGAGGGCACGAGGACGAACGTCTTGATCGTCGGCGTTTCGACGACGACGTCCTCGACGACGGTCTCGATGGGATAGTACGGGTTCTTCATGCCCTAGGCTTTCTTGCTCCCGGCCTTTTCCTTGATCGTGCGCAGCGACTCCCGCATGTCGATGCTCGCCGAACAGGTGTCGACGCAGCGGCCGCAGCCCGTGCAGAACACGGCGCCGTGGCTCTCCACGAGGTAATCGAATTTATGGAAATAGCGGTGCTTCACGCGGTCGGCGAGTCGCGGCCGCGGGTTGAGCATTCCCGCCATCCGGGCGTACCCGGTCACCTGGCAGGAATCCCAGGTGAATATTCTCTGGAAATGGTCCCCGCCCGCCCGCTGGTCGAAGAGCAGGAAGCAGTAGCAGGTCGGGCAGATGTTGGTGCAGGCGCCGCATTCGACGCAACGCGCCGCGATGGCGTCCCAGGCTTCGCTCTGCAGCGACGCGCGGACGATCTCGGTGAGCTTGGCGTCGGCCTTCGGAAAGGCGCGGTTCTGCTCCTCGAGCTGCTTCACGACCGCGGCGCGCGTCTCGTCGCGCATTTTGACCTGCGCGTCACGCGCCTCGGTGAAGAGATTGTCGCTCTCCTTGATGAGCTTTTCGCCGCGCGCGCTCGCCGCCTCGGCGAGATAGCCGCCCTGAATCTTCGCGATCGAAACGTCGCACCCTTTCTCGGGCCAGGGCTTGCCGCCGAGCAGATTGCAGAAGCAGCTCGCGCCGCATTCGCCGCAGTCGGCGCCGATGAGGATCATCCGGTCGCGGCGGATCTTGTAGAAGGGATCCGTGAACTCCCCCTCGGTCTCCACCTTGTCGACGAGGGCGAAGGCGGCGAGATCGCAGCCGCGCGCCCCGACGATCACCGTCACGGGGAAGGTCTTCTCGTCCGGCATCTCGTCCCCCTCCGTCGAGGGGTAATCCGCGACGGGACAGCGGAGGAGCTGCGCGAAGCTCTTGAGCGGCTCGATCGCGCGCCGGCCGTCGAGGCCGAGGTTTTCGGGAAGCGGGAAGTGCTCGACGCGCTCGAAACGGAGCTTGCCCGTTTCGGCGTTGCGCACGGGAACGAAAAGCTCTCCGTCCGTTGAGAGCTTCTTCAGGAAGCGCTCGAAATTGGTTGCGTCAATAAAATACATGTGCCCGCTAGTCAGAGACAAAATCGACCACTGAAGCTGCAACCGGCCCAACCTTCGAGTCGACGGCGGCCTCAGTGGCCCCCAAAACAGCGTTAATTATCCACGAACCCGAGAGGGTGTCAATAGGTTTTTTTATTTCTCCGCGAGAAGCGCTTCGACCGCTTCCCGGAGCTTCGGGCCCCGCACGTTTCTGTACCGCAGAACGCCCTTTCGGTCAACGAGAAACGTCGCCGGGATGGCGTTGACGGCGTAGCTCTTTGCGGCGGCGGTCGCCCAGCCCTTGCCGTCGTAGATCTGCGGCCAATCCATCTTGTTATCGCGTATGAACTTGTCGAATTTGGCCCTGTCCTCGTCGAGGGAGACGCCGATGACCTCAAACCCCTTTTTCTTGAGGTCCTTATAGGTCCTTATCACGTTCGGCATCTCCTGCCGGCAGGGGGCGCACCAGGCGGCCCAGAAATCGATCAGCACCACCTTGCCGCGGTACTTCGCGAGATCGATCTTCTTCCCCTCGTGCGAGGTGCCGACGATGCCCGCGGCGGGCGATCCGATCTTGATCCGCCGCAGCGCGTCGATGCGGGCGAGCTCGCTCCGCGCCCCGTCGGAGATGCGCTGGTCGATGGAGAGCCCCGCGTCCACGAGCTCGCGGAAGAGCTTTTCCGCCTCGTCGAAGCGCTCGACGGCGAGGTAGCTCGAGGCGAGGACCAGCTTGGCCGCAGCCGCCATGGACGCGTTCTTCACCGCGGGGGAGGCCATGAACGCCTCGGTGTGCTCGATCGCCTTGGCCGTCGATCCCGTGGCCGAGTAGACCGTTCCGAGCGCGAAGTGCGCTTCGCCCGCCTCCGGGGCCTTCGGGTATTTCCTGATGAAATCCCCGAGCGAGCGCTCGAGGAGCATGAAGTACTCGTTCATGGCCATCGTGCCCTGCTTCGCCCGCAGCTCGTCCGAGAGGCGCTTGTACTCGCGCGCCGCCTCGGTCTCGGCCGACGCGCGGTCCGCCGCGGCGAGGGCGGCGAGAGCGATGACGCAGGCGGCGATGAAGGTCCTCATTTTCATGCGAAGCTCCCTCGGTTCGATCGGTTCAAACGCGAAGATGCGCCGCGGGCGGCGCACCTTCGTCGATTCCATATCGAGCTCCGGCTACTTGCCGGTCTTCAGTTGCCCGCCGCTCCCCTCCCCCACGCGGACGCTCCCGATGAGGTCGAGGTTCAGGATCTTGTACCTCGGATGGTTCGTGTAGATCTTCACGGAGCCCATGTACTGCCCGATCCGGCTCGTGGGCCGCACCCAGACGGTTCCGCGGAACGACTTGCCGGGCACGAGCTCCTGTATTTTCACGGTGATGTCGTCGCGGCTCGGCTCGATCTTGAGGATCTCGAGCGAATCGCCGCGCGCGAGGATGACGTTGAACTGCCGGTCGAAGGTCTTCGTCGCGCCGGGCGGTATCACCATCTCGCTGAAATAGATGCGGTTCGGCTGGAGCTCCACGTCGGGCGCGATCGTGATCGAGAGCTGCATTTTCTTCTCCGGGAGCTTCGCGAAATCAGTCGCGAGCACGATCCCGGCGACGAAGCTCTCCGGCGCCATCTCTTTCTTGCGCCACACCTTGAGACGATACTTCTTCCCCTTCTCGATCGTCTCGAGCTTGAGCCCGATCCTGTCCTCGTACCCCTTCCGCTTCGACTCGTCGTCCCAACGGACGCTCGTCAAGTGCACGGCGTTCGGCAGAAGGTTCGTGATGATGCTCTCCAGCTTGAACTCTTCGTCGACGAATCCCGCCCACCTGAGCTCCCGCGAGAACTCGAACACCTTCTTGATGTTCATCTGAATATTGAGCCCGAAGGTCGCGTTCTGAGGATCGTTCGTCTTGACGGTGTAATGCTTCTCCGAAAAGCCGGGGTAGAGCTTCCGTCCATCCACCTTTACGTTTATCCGGCCCTCCTTCCCGGGAGGGATGACCTTGTCGTAGTCGGCCACTGAGCAGCCTCAACCAGGTTTGACGCTCAGGATCTGGAGCTCAGCCGTTCCCCCGTTCTTTACGATGAAGGTGTGGGTGTAATCCTGCCCTTCGAGCACATCCCCGAGATTGATCGACTTCTCGGCGATTATCACGATAGGGGTCTTCTCGGGCGCCTTGCCCTTCGGGTTCGCCTGGGCGAACGAGGCGGCCGAGAAAGCTGCGACAAAGACGAAAACGAGAGCCAACGCAATGATTCTGTTGCGCATAGCCTGACTGCCCTCCAACCGGTTTGGTTCCTGAAGGGGCGACGTATCCATACATTATATGCAATCGCGGCCCGCGGATTCCACTGAAAAATTCCCGGCGCCTTCGCGCGGGGGCCCTCGCGCGTCCCCGCCAGCTCGCCGGCCGGGCAGCGGGGGGGGCTCGCTTGACAGGGGGGGTCCCGGGCGTTATGTTCGCTGGGACGAGAAATCTCGTTCAAGAAAGGATGGGTTTCATGGCCGACAAATCGTTCAACGCCTTCGAAATGGCCCAAGCCCAGTTCGACCGGGTCGCGGGGCTCCTCGACCTCGACGAGGCGACGCGGCAGCTCCTCAGAGTCAACCTCCGCGAATATCACGTGAGCATTCCCGTCCGCATGGACGACGGGACCCACCGGGTGTTCCGCGGATTCCGCGTGCAGCACAACGACGCGCGCGGGCCGGCGAAGGGCGGCATCCGCTTCCACCCGATGGAGACGATCGACACGGTTCGCGCGCTCGCCATGTGGATGACGTGGAAGTGCGCGGTCGTCGACATCCCTCTCGGGGGCGGAAAGGGCGGGGTCGTGTGCGATCCGCACCACCTGAGCCTGCGCGAGCAGGAGCAGATCTGCCGCGGCTGGGTGAGACAGCTCTCGAGAAACGTGGGGCCCGTCTCGGACGTGCCGGCCCCCGACGTCATGACGAGCGCCCAGCACATGCTCTGGATGCTCGACGAGTTCGAGACAATCCGCGGGGAGAGGCTCCCCGGTTTCATCACCGGCAAGCCGGTCGGCATGGGCGGCTCGCTCGGGCGCACCGAGGCCACCGGGTACGGCGTGGTCTTCACGATCCGCGAGGCCCTCAAGGAGCTCAATATCCCGCCGAGCGAAACGACGGCGAGCGTTCAGGGCTTCGGCAACGTCGCCCAGTACGCCATCGATCTCTACCAGCAGATCTGGGGCAAGGTCGTCTGCGTCTCCTGCTGGGATCAGACCGACCAGACCTCCTACTCGTTCCGCAAGCGCAACGGCATCGATCTCGCCGAGCTTCGCGGGATCACGGACCGCTTCGGCGGCATCGACAAGGCCAAAGCGAAGGAGCTCGGGTACGAGGTCCTTCCGGGCGAGGCGTGGCTCGAGCAGGACGTCGACATCCTCATCCCGGCGGCGCTCGAGAACCAGATCACCGCGGCGAACGTGAAGAAGATCGCCGATCGCGTCAAGATCATCGCCGAGGGCGCGAACGGCCCGACGACCCCCGAGGCGGACGCGGCGATCGCCAAGCGCAAGATTTTCATGATCCCCGATTTCCTCGCGAACGCGGGCGGCGTGACCTGCAGCTACTTCGAGCAGGTCCAGAGCAACATGAACTACTTCTGGGAAAAGGACGAGGTGCTCGGCAAGCTCGACGTCAAGATGACCTCGGCCTTCGCCGCCGTGAGCGCGCTCGCGAAGAAGCGCAACCTCTACATGCGCGACGCCGCGTACGTCATCGCCGTCGGACGCGTCGCGCAGGCCTGCAAGGACCGCGGGTGGGTGTAGCCCTCCCCGAGGCACGGACGCCGCACGCGCCGCAGCGCGCGGCGTCCGCCGCGGGAGACAGGTGAGGCCCGATGCGAAGACGTTCGTACAACCCGCACCGCGGCACGCTCACGCGCTTCGCCCGGGAGTTCTACTCGCCGGCGGAGCGGTTCACGTACATCGGCTCGGGCGAGCTCGGCGGCAAAGCTCACGGGCTCGCCCGCGTCAAAGGCATCCTCGACTCGAAGTTCCGGGGGGCGTTCGCCCCCGACGTCGAGGTCGCGATCCCTTCCCTCACCGTCATCACGACGGACATGTTCGATCTCTTCATGAAGGAGAACGACCTCTACGAGACGGCGTACTCGGGCGACCGCGACGACATCGTCGCGCACGAGTTTCAGCGCGCCTCGCTTCCCGTGCAGCTCGTCGGAGATCTCCGCGCGCTCGTGGAGCAGGTCCGCTCCCCGCTCGCGATCCGCTCGTCGAGCCTTCTCGAGGACGCCATGTTCGAGCCGTTCGCGAGCGTCTACGCGACCAAGATGGTGCCGAACAACCAGCCGGACGCCGACGGCCGTTTCCGGCGCCTCGCCGAGGCGATCAAGTTCGTCTACGCGTCGACCTTTTTCCGCTCGGCGCGCAACTACATGAAGGCGACGCATCACGCGACGATCGACGAGAAGATGGCGGTGATCATACAGGAGGTCGTCGGCACGCGCTTCGGCGACCGGTTCTACCCGCACGTGTCGGGAGTGCTGCGCTCGTACAACTTTTATCCGGTCGGATACGCGAAGCCCGAGGAGGGCGTGGTCGAGCTCGCGCTCGGCCTCGGCCGGACGATCGTCGACGAGGGCGTCTCGTGGTCGTTCTCGCCCGCGTACCCGGCGATCGGGCCGCCCTTCAAGTCGATGCGGGACATGCTCAAGCACACGCAGACGCGGCTCTGGGCGGTCAACATGGGCAAGCCCCCCGAGTACGATCCGATCAACGAGACCGAGTACCTCGTGCGCTGCGGCCTCGAGGAGGCGGAGTACGACGGAACCATCCGGCATCTCGCCTCGACGTACATTCCCGCCGACGACGGCGTCGAGATGGGGATCGAGGCGCGCGGGCCGCGGATCGTCGATTTCGCGCCGATCCTCAAGGGCGGCGTCCTGCCGCTCGCCGACCTCCTCGGCCGCCTCAAGGCGACGTGCGAGGAGATGCTCGGCGCCATGGTCGAGGTGGAGTTCGCCATGAAGCTCGGCCGCGAGCTCGCCGCCCCCGCTTCCTTCGGCTTTCTGCAGGTGCGCCCGATGGTCGTCTCGACGGAGGCGGTCGACGTCGGCGAGGCGGAGCTCTCGGGGGAACGCGTGCTTCTCTCGTCCGAGAACGTGCTCGGAAACGGCGTCCTCGAGACGATCCGCGACGTCGTCTACGTCGACCCCGAGCGGTTCGACGTCCTGAAATCGCGCGACATCGCCTCCGAGATCGAGCGCCTGAACGGCCCGCTCGTCGAGGCGCGGCGCCCCTATCTCCTCATCGGCTTCGGCCGATGGGGGACGACCGACCCGCTCGGCGGGATCCCGGTCGACTTCGGACAAATCTCGGGCGCCGCGGCGATCGTGGAGGCGTCGCTGCCGAACCTGCCCTTCACGCTCAGCCAGGGCTCGCATTTTTTCCATAACGTGACGAGTTTCAAGATCCTCTACTTTTCGATCCGCCATCACGACGGACGCGGCATCGACTGGGAGTGGCTGCGGCGGCAGGAGCGGCGGCAGGACGGCGCCTTCGCGAGCCGCGTCGAGCTCGCCTCGCCGCTCGTCGTGAAGGTGGACGGCAGATGCGGCCGGGGAGTGATACTGCATGCCTGATCAGCAGCGAAAGCTGGACGATATCATCCGGTTCTCGCGCGAGCGCGAGAAAGAGCTCGAGTGCCTCTACCGGATCGAGGAGATCCTCAAGAGGCCCGGCATCGACATGAACTCGGCGATCAGGGCGATCGTCGACGCGGTGCCGTCGGGATGGCAGTACCCCGAGGTCTGCCGCGCGAGGATCGACATCGGCACCGAAACGTACGCGCCCCGGGGCTTCAAGGAAACGCCTTGGGCCCAGCGGGCGGACGTCTTCGTGCAGGGGAAAAAGGCGGGCGAGATCGGCGTCTACTACGCGAAGGAGATGCCTCCCGCCGACGACGGGCCCTTCCTCACGCACGAAGCGAGGCTCCTGCGGGCCATCGCCGATCGTCTCGGGATCTTCATATTTCACCGGCAGGTCGAGCAGGCCGTCAAGGACCTTCCCGCGCTGCGGCCGGACGAGGGCGGGGGCGACTGGCAGGTCGTTCTCGACATCCTGCGGCAGACCGACCGCAACCTCCTCGTCGCCATGAGCGAGCGAATGCTCAATCTCCTCTGCTGGAGCGGCGTCGAGGAAGCGGAGCGGCTGCGCGACGGCGCCGGCGCGCCCGAGCCGGCCGTCAATGACGAGGCCTCCGGGCTCGTGAACCGGCCCGGCCGGCGCACCGCCATCGAGATCACCGACGAGCGGAGCCGCGAGATCTTCCGCATCGCAGCGGAGCATTACACCGACGATCGGCTCCTCGCCTACATACGGAAATGGCTCCTCGACGACAAGCTCAAGTTTCTCGCCCGCGTGGCGAGCCGCAACCTCCCCCTCGCCGAGGTGATCGACGCGCTCCGGCAGTACCGCGACATCCGGCTCGACGGCGTGGGGCTGTCGGACGCTTCGAAGACGGGCGTCGTCGTCTCGCTCATCCGCCGGTTCCTCTCGAGCCAGCTCAACTACATACGAATCGCGAAGAGCTACGTCGACGTGAAGGATTTCTTCGAGTTTCTCGACCGCACGATCTACTCGACGGAGAGCAGCGGCAAGCTCGGCGGAAAATGCGCGGGTCTCTTTCTCGCGCGGCAGATCATCGAGAAATCCCCCGAGTCGAACGACCTGCTGCGGGCGATCAAGACGCCCCGGAGCTGGTACATCACCTCCGACATCCTGCTCCGCTTCCTCAGCTACAACAACATGGACGAGGTGGGCGAGCAGAAATACAAGGACATCAACCAGATCCGCCTCGAATACCCGCACGTGATACAGGCTTTCAAGAACGCGCGCTTCCCGTCCGAGATCGTTCAGGCGCTCTCGGTCGTGCTCGACGAGTTCGAGGACCGGCCGCTCATCATCCGCAGCTCGAGCCTCCTCGAGGACAGCCTCGGCTACTCGTTCTCGGGCAAGTACCGCAGCCTCTTCCTCGCGAATCAGGGCACGAAGCAGGAGCGGCTCGAGGCCCTCATGGACGCGATCGCGGAGGTCTACGCCTCCGTCTTCGGGCCCGACCCGATCGAATACCGGGCGGAGCGTGGGCTCCTCGACATCAGCGAGGAGATGGGGGTCATGATCCAGGAGGTCGTCGGCACGCGCGTCGGGAACTACTTCTTTCCGGCGCTCGCCGGGGTCGCCTTCTCCAGAAACGAGTTCCGGTGGTCGCCCCGCATCAAGCGCGAGGACGGGCTCATCCGCATGGTTCCCGGCCTCGGCACGCGGGCGGTGGACCGCACGAGCGACGACTATCCCGTCCTCCTCGCGCCGGGCCAGCCGGGGCTGAGGGTCAACGTGGCGGTCGAGGAGATCGTGTACTACTCGCCGCGAAAGCTCGACGTCATCAACCTCGAGACGAACACCTTCGAGACGATGGACGCGCGCGAGCTGCTGCGCCGCCACGGCGGAGAGATTCCCATGCTCGAGAAGCTCGTCTCGGTGTACGACGGGCAACACCTTCGCCGGCCGCTCGCCATGAGCGTCGACACCGAGAGAGACTCGCTGTCGTTCACCTTCGAGGGCCTCATGACGGACGGCGTCTTCGTGCCGCAGATGAACGGCCTCCTCAAGCTGCTCGAGTCGAAGCTCGGCACGCCGGTCGACATCGAGTTCGCGCACGACGGCCGGGATTTCTACCTCCTTCAGTGCCGGCCCCAGAGCTTCGGCGAGGACGCCGCCCCCGCCCCGATACCGAAGGACGTGCCGCCGGACTCCGTCGTCTTTTCCGCCCGCCGCCACGTCTCGAACGGCCGCGTGCCGGACATCACGCACATCGTGTACGTCGATCCGGAGCGGTACGGGGAGCTCGCCGGAGCGGAGCGACCTCGTCGCCGTCGGGCGCGCCGTCGGACGCCTCAACAAGCTCCTTCCGAAGCGGCAGTTCATTCTCATGGGCCCCGGCCGGTGGGGAAGCAGGGGCGACATCAAGCTCGGCGTCAGCATCACCTACTCCGACATCAACCGAACGGCCGTGCTCATCGAGATCGCGCGCCGCTCGGGGGGATACACGCCGGATCTCTCGTTCGGAACGCACTTCTTCCAGGATCTCGTCGAGGGAGAGATCCGCTACCTGCCCCTCTACCCCGACGACGAGGGGATCGTCTTCAACGACCGCTTTCTCAGCGGATCGCCCAACATCCTCGCCGATCTGCTCCCCGAGTACGCGCACCTCGCCGGCGCGGTGAAGCTCATCGACGTGCCGCGCGCCACGGGCGGAAAGGTGCTGAGGGTTCTCATGAACGCCGAGCTCAACGAGGCGATCGGCATCCTCGCGGAGCCCCAGACGGGGACCCGGCTCGCCCCGGCGGCGCCGGAGGAGGGGGCGCGGCCGGCGGAGCAGTTCTGGGTGTGGCGCCTCCACATGGCCGAGCGCCTCGCGAGCGAGCTCGACGCCGGACGCTTCGGGGTCGTCGCCCTCTACGTGTTCGGCAGCACGAAGAACGCGACCGCCGGGCTCAAGAGCGACATCGATCTCCTCGTCCACTTCCGCGGCACGCCGGAGCAGCGCGCCGAGCTCGGCCTGTGGCTCGAGGGTTGGAGCCTCGCGCTCGACGAGATGAACTACCAGAAGACGGGGTACCGCACGGGGGGCCTGCTCGACGCTCACGTCGTCACCGACGAGGACATCGCCAACAAGACGAGCTACGCGATCAAGATCGGCGCCGTCACCGACGCCGCGAGGGCGCTTCCGATGAAAAAGAAGAGCGAGTGACCCGTCAGAGAAGCTCGCGGCGGGCGTCTCCCGGATTCTCCAAATCGAACCGGACGAGCGCGAGCTCGGGGCCGTCATGGGCCGCCGAGATCGCCACGGTGCGCCCGATGCGCACGCTCCACGTTCCCGTCAGGCGCGCCGACTCGTGCACGTGCCCGTGGAGCGTCACGAGCGGGGCGCGCTCCTCGATGAAGCGGCGTATCGCGATGCTGCCGACGTGGACGTCGAGCGGGACGTGGTCGATCTTCATCCCGTCGAGCGCGGCCCGGTCGAGCCCCGAATCGTGCGGCGGCGCGTGGAAAAGGAAGACGGCGAGCGCGAGATCGTCCTCGCCGGCGAGCGCCTCGAGATCGTCCTTGATCGTGGCGTACTCGAGCTCGTCGGCGGGAACGCGCACCGTCAGCGCTCCGTCGGCGGGGGCGACGCACCCCGGGTCGACGTGCCGGGAGACGTCGTAGCGTTCCCAGTCCTTGAGGCGGAAGGGCGTCGGCGGCACGTACGCGTACCCGTACACCGTCCACCGCTCGAAGCGCTCCCGGCGTCCGTGGATGTACGAGACGACTCCGTCCCGCGAGGCCTCCTCGAGCGCCGTCTCGCCGTGCCGTCCGTCGTCGTTGCCGAGGATGACGAACACGCGGGGGTAGGCGGCGCCGAGCGCGTCGCGCAGCCGCGCGAGCCCCGCGAGGAAAACGTCCTCCAGAAAATCCCCGGCCGGGCCGCCCGCGTGGAAGTGCGGCAGGATGTCCCCGCCGACGAAGACCGCCCGGGGCTTCTCGGCGGCGATGGCGTCGAAAAGCTTGAGACAGCGCTCGCGCTTACCGTGAAGGTCGGACACGAAAAAGCAGCTCGTCATTTCGCCTTCGTCCGTTCGCTCGCCGCCTCCGAAGCCCGGAACCGCAGGGGCCATAATACCATATTTTCCTTTAATTTCGGCCCCGCATGCTATAGATTATCTTCCGTCGGCGAGCCGTCGCTCATAATAATCGCAACAGCAGTTGTACTATAAGGTATGGAGGAAGGGCGTTCGCCCGCCGTGACAAAAATGAGTGCCGCACGAAATAAAGAAATATACATGGACCACATAGCCGCCGGGCCGGTGCGCCCGGAGGCCGCGCGAGCCATGTCGGAGCTCCTGCGGGACGGGTTCGGGAACCCCTTGAGCGTGCATTCCCGCGGACAGACCGCCGCGGAGGCGCTCGCCCGGGCGCGGGAGCAGGTGGCCTCCCTCGTCGGCGCCGAGCCCTGGGACGTGATATTCACCGCGACGGGGTCGGAGGCCAACAACCTCGCCCTCAAGGGTATCGCCCCGGCGCGAAAAAAGAAATCGAACCGGATCGTGGTCTCCGCGGTCGAGCACCACTCGATTTTGAACCCGGCGCGCACGCTCGCCAAGGAAGGGTACGAGCTCAGCGTCCTCCCCGTCGACGGGCACGGGCTCGTTTCGGCCGCGAGGCTCCGCGAGGAGCTCGCGAAAGGCGCCGCGCTCGTCTCCATCATGCACGCCAACACCGAGATCGGAACGATCGAGCCCATCGAGGAGCTCGCCGCCGCGTGCCGCGAGTTCGACGTTCCGCTTCACTCGGACGGATGGGGAACGGCGGGCGTCGTCCCGGTCGACGTGAAGCGGCTCGGCGTGGCCGCCTACTCGATCGCCGCGCAGAACTTCGGCGGCCCGCCGGGGGCGGCCGCGCTCATTCTCCCGAAAGGCACGCCGGCGCGCGCCCTCATCGAGGGCGGGGTGCAGGAGCGGGGGCTCCGCGCCGGACAGGAAAACCTCCCCGCCATCGCGGGGATGGGCGTCGCCGCGGAGCTCGCGCTCGCGGAGCCTCGAGGAAACGGCCGCGCGCACGCGCGCCGTCCGCGACGCCCTGCTCGCGCGGCTGCCGTCCGAGATCGCCGACGTCATCGTGACGGGGCATCCGGAGCGCCGGCTCCCCAACCACGCGAGCTTCTGCGTGAAGTACATCGAGGGAGAGGGAATGCTCCTCCTCCTCGACGGCGCCGGGATCATGGCGGCGAGCGGCTCGGCCTGCACCTCGAAAGCGCTCAAGGGAAGCTACGTACTCGAGGCGATCGGCGTCGACACCGCCGTCGCGCAGGGCTCGATCGTTTTCACGATGGGGCCGGAGAGCGAGCTCGCGGACGTCGACGCGATCGTCGCAACGATGAAGCCCGCCGTCGCGCGGCTGCGCGAGATGTCACCGTTATACCGGAGGAAGTAAGGTCATGGCTCTCTACAGCGACAAGGTGATGGATCATTTCATGAATCCCCGCAACGTCGGCGAGATCCCCGGCGCGGACGGCGTCGGCGAGGTCGGCAATCCCGTCTGCGGCGACATGATGACCTTTTACATCAAGGTGAAGGGTAACCGCCTCGCCGACATCAAGTTCAAGACCTTCGGTTGCGGCGCGGCGATCGCCGTCTCGAGCATGGTGAGCGAGATGGCGACGGGGAAAACGATCGAGGAGGCGCTCGAGATCACCAACGAGTCGGTCGCCGAGGAGCTCGGCGGGCTTCCGAAGAACAAGATGCACTGCTCCAACCTCGGCGCCGACGCGCTCCACGCGGCGATCGAGAACTACCGCGCGCGCAAGCGCGGCGAGCCGGCGGCGTCCGCGGCCGCCGGGCACGGGCACGATCACGAGGAGTGCACGTGCCCCTTCTGCGACGCGGAGATCGACGGGGAGGACCCGATCTGCAGGACCTGCGGCGTGGAGTTTCTCGAGTGCCCCGCCTGCGGCAAGCTCGCCTCGAACAAGGACACGGCCTGCCCCCACTGCGGCGCGGGGCTCGGGAAGAAGGAATAGGCGGCGCCACGCCGAAGACTCGATATGCCACGACATGAAATCGTAGCGGCCATCAATCGGCTCAAGGCCGAGCGCGGGGCCGTCATACTCGCGCACAACTACCAGCCCCCCGAAATTCAGAACGTCGCCGACCGGCTCGGCGACTCCCTCGATCTCAGCCGCTTCGCCGCCTCGACGGACGCCGCGGTCATCGTGTTCTGCGGCGTTCACTTCATGGCGGAGACGGCCGCGATGCTCGCCCCCGGCAAAACGGTCATCCTGCCCGAGCCCTCCGCCGGCTGCCCGATGGCGGACATGATGAGCGCCGAGGACCTCGCGGCGCTCAAGGCCAAGCATCCCGGCGCCGTCGTCGTCACCTACGTGAACTCGACCGCCGAGGTCAAGGCCGAGACGGATATCTGCTGCACCTCGGCGAACGCCGTGCAGGTGGTGCGCTCGATACCGGAGGACCGCAAGATCATCTTCGGCCCCGACAAGTATCTCGGCGGATGGGTCAAGAGGCAGACCGGCCGCCGCATGATCATTTGGAACGGCTGGTGCCCGACGCACCAGAAGATCCACCCCGAGCAGATCGAGCAGCTTCGGAAAATACATATCGACGCCGTCGTCATGGCGCACCCCGAGGTCAATCCGGCGGTGGCGGAGGTCGCGGACGTCGTGCTCGGCACGGGCGGCATGCTCCGCTACGTGCGGGAGAGCTCCGTGAACACCTTCATCGTCGCCACGGAGATCGGGATGATCCATCGCCTCGCGAAGGAGTTCCCCGGCCGGGAGTTCATCGCGGCGTCGAAGCACGCGCTCTGTCCGAACATGAAAAAGATCACCCTCGAAAAGGTCGCCTCCTCCCTCGAGCGCCTCGAACCGGCGATCACGGTGCCGCCGGGCGTGGCCGATCGCGCGCGAGCTGCGATTCAGCGAATGGTCGAGCTCGGTTAGCGGCGCCCGCCCTCCGCGCCCGAGCCGGCTCGCCGGGCGCTACAAACACCTTGAGTTTTTTCGCCGCTGCGCTAAATTATGCGGATTATTCGCTCCGCCGCGGGGCCGCCCTCGGCGACCGAAGGCCGTCATCACCACTCGCTCACGGGAGGATCGCATGAAACGGTTCGCCATTCTCGTCGCTCTTCTCTCGATCGCCCTCGTCTCCGCGGCGGCGGCCGAGGAGAAGGCGCCCGCGTACACGTTCACCTGGAGCGGCTACATCAAGGCGGATTTCGCGTACGACGACGCGCGCGTCAGCTCCGGCAACTACGCCCTCTACGTGCTCGAGCGCACGAGCGGCGCCGAGAAGAACGGCTTCACGAGCATCACGGCGCGCGAATCGCGCCTCGGCTTCGATTTCAAATGGATCGAGGACGAATACAAGACGGCGGCCAAGGTCGAGTTCGATTTCTACGGCCTCGGCGTTTCGTCGGCGAGCCTCACCTCGCAGGAGAACAAGGCGACGGCGATGCTGCGGCACGCCTACGTCGAGGTCGCGCGGGGCCGCTGGTCGCTGCTCGCGGGGCAGACGAGCGACGTCATGTCGCCGCTCGTGCCGAAGACCGTGAACTACACGGTCTGCTGGGATCAGGGCAACATCGGATACCGCCGCCCGCAGCTTCGCCTCTCCGCCTACGCGAACGCGTCGGAGCGGGCGAGGGTGTCGCTCGCCGTGGCGGCCGCGCGGACCATCGGCGGCGACCTCGACGGAGACAAGATCGACGACGGCGCCGATTCGGCCCTGCCCACGCTCGAGGGCCGTCTCGGGCTCGCGATGAAGATGTGCGATCGCGGATCGTTCGACGTCGGCGTTTCGGGGCACTACGGGCAGGAGACCTATTCCGCCGACGTCGAGGAGATCGAGTCGTGGTCGGCGAACGGCGACTTCAAGGCCGTCTTCTGCGCCAAGCTCGAGCTCGCCGGCGAGATCTTCGTGGGACAGAACCTCGGCGCGTACTACGGCGGCGTCGGCCAGACCGTGAATCCGCTCTCGGAGGAGATCGGCTCGAAGGGCGGCTGGGCGCAGGTGTCGTACTCGCCGGCGCCGCGCATCTCCTTCAACGCCGGCTACGGCATCGACGATCCGGACGACGAGGATCTCGCGATCGCCGAGGGGGGCGCCCAGACGACCTTCATCGACGCGAACGAGAACATCTTCGGCAGCGTCTTCTACTCGATCACGAGCAACGTGCAGGCGATGCTCGAGGTCTCGCGGATGACGACGAGCTATCTGTACCGGGTATACGACGACGGCACGCTCATGACCGACGCGAAGGAGTTCGACGATCTGCGCGTGCAGTTCGCCCTGAAGGCCGCGATCAAGTAGCGCCGCCGTCTCGTGGCCGGCCCCGAAAGGCTTCAGCCGGCGGAGAAGGCATCATTTAAATATCTCGGGGAGTTTGCTTCGCTCAATCCGAGGAGAGCGAGCGCAGGATGGTTTTCTTTTTCTCTTCGCTGAATTCGTTTCCGTAGAACCGGAGAAAAAGCTCTCGCCGCAGATCCACGCGCTCGCCCTTCCGCGCGGCCTCGGCCAATATGCCCGCCGCCGCGAGAGTTTTCGCCGTTTGAAACATCTCGCACGCCATCCTGAGTCTCCGGGCCGGCGCGAGAGACATCATGAGTCGCCGATGCAAGGCTTCATATTTGGAAGACGTATCTTTCATATCGCGCGAACCAGCTCCACAAGCTCGCGAACGCCCAGCTCGTCCGCCCACTCGAGAATATACACCCAATCGAGATTCTGTGCGCACCTCGCTATGGCCCCGGCGTCACGAAGCTGAAGCTGCGACCCCGCATCCTTGCCCCACGAGAGCTTTGAGAGCAGCAGGTCCTCCGGGGCAACAACCGACACGGCGGTTCCCTCGATATCGAATTTCCGGCGGCGCTGGAACTCCATTTCTCGATACGGGCCGGCCTTGCGAACGATAAAATCGACCTTGACGAGCGACTCTTTATGAATCGCGTTGAACATTCCCCGGCGGCGCGCCGCATCGATCGCGTCTTCTCGGTCGATATAGCAATCGGCCTCGAAAAGAGCCGCGACCCGAGCGGCGTCCTCGGTTCCGATGTCGATGACGACGTCGATATCGCGCGTCATGCGCGGTTCGGCGTAAAGCGCGAGCGCCACCGATCCCGTCAGCATGTAAGGAACGTTGCCCCGCTCCAGCCGCTCAACGATCTCTTTCAAGAATAACGACTGCTCATCCATGATCCGTTTTCCTCTACGCTAGGCCGCCGGAAGAGACGTCATCCCGAACCGTTTCGCCTCGCGCTCCATGAGCTCATGGAGATGCGCGGCCACGGCCGCGTCGAGCGGCTCGCTCGCGTGCGAGGCGAGAATCTTCTCGACGCGCTCCGAGGCGCGCCGGAGCGCGTCCTTGCTCCCCTGACGCTGCCACTCGTCGAGGGCGTTGCGATCGACGACCTCGCCGGGGTAGTACACCTCTTTCCGGAACCAGCGCATCGTGTGGGCGAGGGCGAGGAAGCTCCCCCGTTCGATCCCCTCGCGCATGAGCTCGGGGGGCAGGATGGGGTCGTCGCGGAGCTCGATCCCCGAGACGAGCCGCAGCGCCATTCCGCAGACCTCGTTGTCGAGCACGAGCTTCTCGAGGCTCTGGCACGACTCGAAATCGAGCATGCCGGGGCCGGAGACGTTGTTGATCCCGGAGAGCGCGGCGATCACGGCGCCCATCGCCGTCTCCATTCCCGCCTGATAGTCGGGGAGCTTCGAGTCGGAGAGGGCCATGTACGCCTGCACGGGAAGCCCGAGATGCTTGCCGATCTCCGCGTAGGCGCCGTCTATCATCATCGTCTCGACGGCGCCCATCGGCGTCGTGCCCTTCCGCATGTCGAAGCACGCGGGGGATCCCCCGTACACGATCGGGGCGCCGGGACCTGCGAGCTGATGAATGACGACCCCGCTCAGGCTCTCCGCGCAGTGCTGCGCGACGGCGCCGGCGAGCGTCACGGGGGAGGTGGCGCCGGTGAGCGGCATCGAGATGAGCTCCGCCACGAGTCCCGTCCGCGCGCAATCGATGAGCGCCTGCGCCGTGAGGTCGCTCCACTTGAGGGGCGGCGACGGGCAGCAGTCGAAGATCGCGTTCGGCTTCTCGCGGAGCGTCTCCGCGTCGCCCGCGACCGCGGCGAGCATCTCGTGCATCACCTTGAAGGCCTCGATCTTGAAGGTGCCCGTCACGATCGGCTTCGACGAGTGGAGGAGCCCGAGGTACACGCGGTAGCGGTCCTGAATGTCCTGCGGCACGTCGCTCGAGATGAGGCCGGTGCTCTGCGCGGCGTAGGACGGGAGCGCGTCGGTGAGCCGCACGAAGCGCACGAGGTCGGCCGTGACCGCCTGGCGCGGGCGCCCCGCAGCGGCGTCATAGATGCGAAGCGCGGCCGAGCCAGGATTGAAATGCACGCGGTCCCCGCCGAGGTCCATGGCCGGCTCCCCGCGGCGGTTATGCAGCACGACGCGCGACGGCGCGCTCTCGACCGCCTTCTCGACGACCGCGGCCGGTATCTTCACGCGGCGCGTCCCCTTCTCGACGCCGCACCCCGCGCCGTCGAGCATCGAGACCGCCTCGTCGTTCTCGACGAAGACGCCGATCTCCGAGAGAATGCGTTTCGCGTCGTCGACGATCTTCTTTCGCGTCTTTTCGCCGAACCAGGTGACGCGCGGATTAATCTTCTTCTCCAAGACGGGCCTCCCTCTCATCGGGCCGGTACTCGCAATCTTTCCGTCCGCAGTTCTCGCACGAATTTTCGCTCCGCAGCGACTCGGGCTCGCGGGCGACGTGCACCGCGAAGGACACCGATTTCCGCGGAATCATCATGCAGCTCGAGCTGAGCCGCACGCCGATTCTATCCGCCGCCACGAGCTCGAAGATCGAGCGCTGCCCGCTCACGTCCCAATCGCCGTATCCCGGGCTCGCGCGGCAGCTCGTCTTGAGCCCCTCCCGCGCCGCCTCCGCCGCAATGAGCCGGTCGAGCCGGTCGGCCGTCGCCTCCGCGGCGACCGAGCCCGCGGCGTCGAGCATGATCGCTCGAAGGAGCTCGTCGCGCTTCGAGAGCCGCGCGACCTCATCCTCGAGCCCGGGGCCGATCGTGCAAACGCAGAAGGCCATCCGGTCGAGGCGCTCGAACATTTTCGATCGCGGAAGGTCGCGCCCGGCGGCGTACACGTAGACGCCGCGCGGCGCGATGAGCGAGCGGGCCGCGTCGAGCGCCTCGGCGACGGCGCTCCCGACGCGCGGATCGTCCGAGGACCCGCCGGCGCGGCGGGCGCCCTTTTTCCCGAGAAGCATGCGGATCTCGGCCGGATCGATCTCGATATCGAATCCCTCGACGACCACGGGCTCCATGGACTCGTCTCCGCGCGGCGCCCCGTCTCAGGCGCCGTGTGTCATGCGCTCGTGCACCGCCCGTATGAAATCCGGCGTCGTCCCGCAGCATCCGCCGACGGCGCTCGCGCCCTTCGCGACGATCCGCATGACGTCCCCGGCGAAATCCTCCGGGCGCTGCTGGTAGACGGGCTCGCCGCGCTCCATCACGGGCTGCCCCGCGTTCGGCTGAAAAAGGAGGAGCCCGTCCGTCACGAGCCGGTACTCCTCGGCGAGATCCACCATATCGTGGGCTTGGAGCGTGCAGTTGGCGCCGAGGGCCGTCGCGCCCTCTTTCGGCAGGATCTCGACGGCCTTCTCGGTCGTGTCGCCCATCATGGTGAAGTACCCCTTCGCTCTCCGCTCGAAGGTGAGCGTGACGGCGACGGGGCGGGATGAGACCTCGCGCACCGCCCGGAGGGCCTCGACCGCCTCCCGGACGTCGTACATCGTCTCGATGACGAAGAGATCGACCCCCGCGCGCTCGAGGGCGCGCGCCTGCTCTCGAAAGGCCGCGCGCGCCGCGTCCGCTTTGAGCGCGCCGACGGGCGGAAAAAACTGCCCCGTCGGCCCGATGTCCCCCGCGACGAACCGCTCGTGCTTGCCGCTGTGGTCGATCGCGCGGCGCGCGAGCTCGACCGCTTTCTCGTTCACCGCGGCGACGTCGAGCTTCCGTCCGGCCTCGGCGGCATGCATCTTGACGCCCGTCGCGCCGAACGTGGCAGTCGTCAGAACCTCGGCGCCCGCGTCGAGGTAGGCCGCGTGAATGCGCGATATCGTCTCGGGCTGGGCGAGCACCCACGCCTCGGGCAGGTCGCGCCGGGCGAGCCCGGCGGCGATGAGCATGCTCCCCATGCCGCCGTCGAAAATGACGACCCGCTGCTTCATGATCGACAGAAAATCGTGCTTGTGCATCGGCTCTCCCGGGAGCGCCGGCTCCCGTTCTCCCGCCGGTCCGCTAGCCGCGCGCCCCCATGAGGCTTCCCGCGAGCGCCACCGCCGCCACGGCGTCTCCGGCGTACCCGTCGGCGCCGATGTCGCGCGCCCACTCGTCGTTGCACGGAGCGCCGCCGACCATGACCTTGATCTTTTCGCGGAGCGAGCGCTTGCGTATCTCGTCCACGACGCGCTTCTGCCCCGACATCGTCGTCGTGAGAAGCGCCGATATGGCGATGCAGCCGGCGCCCTTCGCGACCGCTTCGTCCACGAAGCGCGCGACGGGCACGTCCGCGCCGAGGTCCGTGATCTCGAACCCGTTCGCCGAGAGCATCGTCGCGACGAGCGTCTTTCCGATGTCGTGGATGTCGCCCTCGATCGTGCCGATCACCACGTGGCCGAGGGATTTCGGGCGCGCGCTTCCCTTGGAGAGCTCCGGCTGAAGCACGGTCATCGCGCGCTTCATCGCCTCGGCCCCCATGACGAGCTCGGGGAGAAAGAGCGAGCCCTCTTCCCAGAGGCGTCCGACCTCCTTGATCCCCGCGACGAAACCCTTCTCGATCACCGCGAGGGGGGAATATTTTTTGGCGAGCGACTCTCGGGCGAGCTCTTCGGCCCTCTCGCCGTCGCCGGAGCGGACGGCCTCGGCGCAGCTTGCGAGGAATGCCTCCATCGTGTCCTCCTTAAGCTATGTAGAGACAAAAGTTTAGGGGAGCCTTGGGACGAAGTCAATAGCCTTTTCGCGGGCGGACAAAGCAAAGGGCCGGTCGCCTCAGGGTATCTCCAACACAAAGTCAACTTTCCCCCACGAAGGTCGACCTTTGAGTTAGGAGTAGGCTCCCGGCCCTATCTCTCTACAATTATTCCTTACTTCAGGGTCCCTCCGAACTCCGACTCGATCGCGAATCTCGGCTCGATGTCGACGGGAATCGCGGCGAACCCCTCGATCTGCACGCGGAGCTCCTCGGGCATCTCGCCGTATTTCGCGAAGAAGGCCTTCGTCCCTTCGTAATCGCCGCGAGCCTGCAGCATGAGGATGTCGCTCGCAAGAGCCTTGACCGCGCCTTTGATTTTCGTGAAATCGACCGACCAGAGGCCCGTGGCCGGATCTCTGAGGTATGCTCCCTTTTCCCGCAGGTAATTGAAGATTACCATGACGGCCTTCCCGTGCGCCTCATCCACCCCGAACCGCACCGACCGGAAGAAGCCCGCGAGGTACGTCGCGGCGGCTTCCTTCATGAGGGATTCAGGGAAAAACCCCTCGTCGATAAGATAATAAATGTTGTACGCCCCCACAATATCCGCTTTCGCTTCCTCGCATCCCGAGTACGTTTCCCGAAGCGCCTTGTTCACCGTCGTCGCGGTGCCGTCGGGGAGCCGGAGCGTGCCGGGGCCGAGGCCGTGCGAGAACTCGTGGAGCAGTATCTCGTTGAAATACGCGTCGAAGGTGACGTAGGGGATGAGCTCCGGCGCCATGACCTGCCCGGCGATAGGGACGAGGATCTTGTCGAACTTGGCGCGGCAGATGTTGCGGAGCATGACCTTCTTCGTGCCCTTCGCCTCTCGCACCTTCTCGTCGTTCGGCAGGTTGAAGGCGATCGTCTGGACGCCCGCCTTCGTGTCGCCCGCCGAGAAGATCTCGTCGACGACCGAGATGGGCGACTCGGCGCCGCGCGTCGTGTTCTTGTGCGCGTCGGGGATGGGGAGGTTCGCTTCCATCTTCGTCTGGTACGCCTTGAGCCCGTCGAGCTTTTTCGTCTCCTCGGGATCGCGCACGCAGAGGAACGCCTCGAAGGCGGTCTTGTAGTTGAAGAGATTGTCCTCGTACACCTCGTAGGGGCCGATCGTGATGTCGATGACGTTGTCCGTAATGTCCATCCACGCCATGTCGCTCTCGAAGTAGTCGTCGATCCGGAGCCCCTTCGCGCGGAGCCGCAGGAAATTCGCGAGCGACTCGTTGTCGACGAGGGCCGCCGCTTCTTCGAGGAGCAGCGCCGCGCGCTCGATGAGCTGGGCGTACTCGAGAGAGTAGGGGACGGCCTCGAGCCCCTTGTCGGCGGTGCGCTTGATGACCGTGAAGCCGCTCTCGAAGGCTTCCTTGACCTCGGGGTGGTTCCGGACCCAATTCTCGAACTCCTCCTTCGTCATGTCCTCGGGGTAGAAGTTCGCGCCGTCGGGTTTCGGCGTTTTGACGAGCACCGGGGCGTGGGCCTTGAGGCGGTCCCACGGTCCGACGTTCCGCCAGAAGAACCTGAGAAGATCCGGCTTTCCGAGGCGCACGAGCTCGTCTCGAAGCTCCGCGTTCTTCGCCCAGACCTGCCGCATGAAGAGCTCGTCCATGATGGATGCGGCCTCGAAGAGCTTGCGGAGCGCCGGGCGCCGCTCCTCGCCGATGAGGTTCCAGGGAACGGCGATGTCGACCGCGGCGTAGGGCTTGAGCTGCTCGGTCACGTCGACCGGTTCGATCATGATTCGCTCCTTCTTCGAGCAGCCGGGGCTCATGGCGAGGGCGATGAACACCATACACATGACGATGAGGCCTCGAGACATTGCTGCCACTCCTTTCCAGCGGGATAATCCACGCCCCCGCGCGGGGGGCGACTGCAGCTCACTCGACCGACCGCGAGCCGATCGGCTGTTTCAATCCACGCCCCCGCGCGGGGGGCGACCGACTGGTTCGGCAGAGTCGATGCGTGACCGTCGACGTTTCAATCCACGCCCCCGCGCGGGGGGCGACCTGATGTCACTGCCAATGCGCGTGAGCGTCGATCCGTAGTTTCAATCCACGCCCCCGCGCGGGGGGCGACGCCTATCACCGCTCATGGCGCTACTGGCGATCGTAGTTTCAATCCACGCCCCCGCGCGGGGGGCGACCAGCAGCGTCTCGCGGATGTCACGGTAGACGATTCAGGTTTCAATCCACGCCCCCGCGCGGGGGGCGACGTCGCGATCTGGCCGAACGTGCAGGCACATGTGCTGTTTCAATCCACGCCCCCGCGCGGGGGGCGACGCGCCGGCCTGTCGCCAACGGCGTCGAGCATAGACGTTTCAATCCACGCCCCCGCGCGGGGGGCGACCTCGCGACTCGCGGGCGAACGCGCTGCGAGAGCTGTTTCAATCCACGCCCCCGCGCGGGGGGCGACGATCGCGATCACGCGACCGCAGACTGGCGCTGACGTTTCAATCCACGCCCCCGCGCGGGGGGCGACTGACGTCGTCCGACGCATGTCCATGCACTGGTGGCTGTTTCAATCCACGCCCCCGCGCGGGGGGCGACCTATCGATGTCGACGCATCGTATTCGCGGTTGCCATATGTTTCAATCCACGCCCCCGCGCGGGGGGCGACGAGTGGCGACTGAGCAGATTCTGATCTGGTCTACCGATGTTTCAATCCACGCCCCCGCGCGGGGGGCGACGTCGAACGTCCAGTAGCAATCGAGCAAGGCATGCATGTGTTTCAATCCACGCCCCCGCGCGGGGGGCGACGGTCGCCTCACCGACATCGATGACGCTGCTATCTGCTGTTTCAATCCACGCCCCCGCGCGGGGGGCGACCACGGATGCCGACGATAGCACCTGCGAAGCCGCATGTTTCAATCCACGCCCCCGCGCGGGGGGCGACCGTCGCTGCTTCAGGTGTCGTCGATCGTCGGTACGTTTCAATCCACGCCCCCGCGCGGGGGGCGACGCAGCAGGCCGAGCGACATCCGCGTGCCGCATGCACCTGTTTCAATCCACGCCCCCGCGCGGGGGGCGACCCGGAGACCGATGACGGTCAGCCTGCGCGTCAACTCGAGTTTCAATCCACGCCCCCGCGCGGGGGGCGACTGTGCACGCCTAACGCTGACCGGGTCCTAGCATTGTTTCAATCCACGCCCCCGCGCGGGGGGCGACCGTCTGCCTGTCGGCTCCAGTACCAGATGTCATGTTTCAATCCACGCCCCCGCGCGGGGGGCGACCGACCTGCTGGACGTCGCTGCGGTCGCAGCGTCTGTCGTTTCAATCCACGCCCCCGCGCGGGGGGCGACTGCAGATCGCGCTGCAGTGATGCTGACAGTGCTTGCAGTTTCAATCCACGCCCCCGCGCGGGGGGCGACGCCGATCGGACGTCGCGACCGGTTAGGCTGCCATTGTCGGTTTCAATCCACGCCCCCGCGCGGGGGGCGACGCGTCGCGGCTGCACGTTCTGAGCGATCGACTCGTAGTTTCAATCCACGCCCCCGCGCGGGGGGCGACGTCGTAGCGCTGTCGTGCCGCGGCTTACGATCGTCGTTTCAATCCACGCCCCCGCGCGGGGGGCGACGTGCGGCAGGCGACCTCATGCGGACAGTCATCGTGTTTCAATCCACGCCCCCGCGCGGGGGGCGACGCGGCAGTTCGCAGATGCGCTCGACATCGATGTGTTTCAATCCACGCCCCCGCGCGGGGGGCGACGCAGGCTCGACCGTACTGCGACATCGGCGCAGCTGAGTTTCAATCCACGCCCCCGCGCGGGGGGCGACACGACGCGATACGTTTCGAGCAGCACCGTGTACGGTGTTTCAATCCACGCCCCCGCGCGGGGGGCGACCTCGGAACCGGCATCGCCAGTGCTTCGATCGTGACGTTTCAATCCACGCCCCCGCGCGGGGGGCGACTGCGACCTAGCTATCGCTCATGGTGCGATTGAGTTTGTTTCAATCCACGCCCCCTTCTTCCTTACCTCGCGGCTCAAGGATACCCCCTGCCCCGGCCGCCGTTCAACTGATATCGCTCGCCGGCGCGACGCGCCCCGCTCTCCCCGCCGCAGCAAATCGCCTTGACGGCGCCCCGGGGCGGTGATAGCGTCGGAGTTCGCCAAAAACGGCGCATCGGCGAGCCGCGCCGCGCCGTCCCGATACCGAAAGCTCAACCGAAGGGGGATCCCGATGGACAAGAAGCTCCTCAAGAAGGCGTTCGCGAAGATCGACGGCTATCGCGACGAGATGATCGACGTGCAGACCAAGCTCACCGCCATCCCGGCGCTCGCCCCGGTGAACGGCGGCGAGGGCGAGTGGAAGAAATCCGAGTTCTTCAAGGGCTATCTGCAGCAGTCCGGCATCTTCGACACGATCGATCAGTACGACTCCCCCGACTCCGAGGTGCCGAGCGGCAAGCGCCCGAACCTCGTCGCCGTGATGAAGGGCGCCTCCTCCGCCCGCCGCGTGTGGGTCATGGGGCACCTCGACATCGTGCCGCCGGGCGATCTCGCGAAGTGGTCGAGCGACCCGTACAAGGTGAAGATCGCGGACGGCAAGATCTACGGCCGCGGCGTCGAGGACAACCAGCACGGGATCGTGACCCCGCTCTTCGCCGCGAAGGCGCTCCGCGAGCTCGGCGCCAAGCCGCCCTACGACATCGGCCTCATTCTCGTCGCGGATGAGGAGACCGGCAGCAAGCACGGCATCCAGTATCTCCTCAAGCAGCACGGGAACCTCTTTCAGAAGAGCGATTTCATCGTGGTCCCGGACGCCGGCGTCCCCGACGGCACGATGATCGAGGTCGCCGAAAAGTCGATCTTCTGGCTCAAGATCGAAACCAAGGGGAAACAGTGCCACGCCTCGACGCCGAAGGAAGGCATAAACGCCCATCGCGCCGCGGCGCATCTCATCACGAAGATCGACAAGCTCTACCGGATGTTCCCTCAGAAGAACAAGGTCTTCGATCCCCCGATCAGCACCTTCGAGCCGACGAAGAAAGAGGCGAACGTCCCGAACATCAACACCATCCCCGGCGACGACGTCATCTACATCGACATGCGCGTTCTCCCCGAGATCAAGCTCGACGACGTGTACGGCGCCATTAAGGGGATGATCAAAGAGGTCGAGGAGAAATTCGGCGTCACGATCTCGACGAACGCGGCGCAGCGCGAGGACGCGGCTCCCGCCACCCCGGCAGACGCCCCGGTCGTGCTCGCCCTTTCGGCCGCGATCAAGGACGTCTACCGCGTCAAGGCCAAGCCCAAGGGGATCGGGGGCGGCACGGTCGCGGCCTTCTTCCGCCGCCACGGCATCGGAGCGGTCGTTTGGTCCAAGATCGACGAGGTCGCCCATCAGCCGAACGAGTACACGATCATCGACAACATGGTCGGCGACGCCAAGGTCTTCGCGCACCTCTTTATGCAGGAGTAGCCGGCGGGGCGCTCATGGCGCCGCCGCGCTTCCGCGCTCATCAAACCTCGAGGGCCCGCCCGCGCGGGCCCTCGGTCATTTTCCACGAAGCCTCTTCGCTTACCCGTCCTGCCGCGCGGCGGCCTCGTCGTCGAACAGAAAGACCTCCTCGATGGGCAGGCGGAAGCGGAGCGCGATATCGTGCGCCAGCCTGAGCGAGGGATTGTACTTGCCCTTTTCGAGGAAGACGATCGTTTCGCGCCTGACCCCCACAAGCCGCGCGAGCTCGAGCTGCGAAAGGTCGTGCTTGGCGCGCAACTCCTTAATTCGATTATACATTTCTCGTTCCGAGCGTTTTCACGCCGAGCCAGCAAATGAAAAAGACGACGGCCATGCCCAAAATCCCCGCGCCAACGAGGCTGTGCGCCTCGAGCGAGGTCTTGTCGCTCACATACATGACGAAGAGCCAGAGGTAGATCGAAACATAGTAGGCAAGGGAAGACGCCCGGGTCATCACCTTCTTCGAGAGCTCGTCATCTGCCGGTTCGCCGCGCCGGTGGCTCCGAAGCCTCATAACGCCGAGATACACGGCGAATCCGACGACCACGAGAAGGAGAGCGGCCGTAAGGATCTCCCGCGCGTCCCCGGCGAAATGCCCCTTGAGAGCCCACACGGCAAGGCTTGCCAGTATCAGGACGCTGATTGCGAATGAGACGATCGCTTTCTTCATGGGTCCTCCTCTCTTGAAAACGTTAACTAATTCTAACACATTGTTAGAAATAGTCAACACTTTTTTGAATCATCGATCTCTTTAGCCTCTTTAGCGGAGCCATCGCCGCGTTTCCGCTGGACACGCCGACTCCGGGTTCCATACCATTCGGCTCGAAATCATATGCGGCAGCGCATCCAGCGCCGGCCCGGCATGCCGGGCCCGAAAGGAGCCATATGCGACCCTCTCTCGTGCTCATTGCGTGTGTATTCGTCTTGGGCTTCGTTGCCGGCTGCGGCGACGACGAATGCGACCCGTACGTGCCCGTCGTCTCCGAGGAGCCGCTCGCTCAAATCAGCATCACCGGGGGCGGCGGAGCGGCCTACCTCACCGATACCCTGCGGATAAATTTCGTCTCGTCGAGCTACGATACGCTGTTCAACCTGCTCATTACAGCCGCGGACGAGGGTACGGCGAGGATGATCGACGCCGCGACCTATCCTGCGTTCGCCGATGCGGCCGCGCGACTCGCGGACGGCGTGAACGATCAGTGGACGTTCTGGGTCCGCCTGTACCCGAGCAGCTCCGGCGGGGGATGGGGGACCAGCGAAACGAACTGGATCGACGGCGGGCTCACGGGCGAATACGTTCCCGATCTTTTGGGCGCGGAGATCACGAAGGCCCGGCTCATTCTGGATAGAGTGGATATCGTCGCGGATGCCGGCTATACCAACTACGATATCGAGGCCCGCATCGTCATTATCGGGAAACCCTGAGCGCCCCTCCACGCCGCGGCGGCATGGTCTCAACAAAGCGGCGACCCCGAGGTGGGGTCGCCGCTTTCAGAGAGATGCGTTTCGCCGCGATCTCAATCCTTGCCCGGAATATCCCTGCCGCCTCCGCTGCTGGGCTTGATGTAGATTTCCAGCACGCTCGCGCTTCCGTCAGCCGCGAGCTTGGGCTCGTAGACGACGACTTCCGGATCGCTGTAGCCGAGCAGGTCGGCGGGGTCGAGACTCGCGATCCTCGTGTTGCGCGGATACGTGTGGACCACGCCGTCGTAATCGGTATAGCTCGCCTCCGCATCCAGACCGAAGGTGAGCCGGTACCAACCGCTCCGCACGGCAAGAGTCACGGTTCGGACGTCCCAGTTGAAACCGTAGATGCACTTGCCGCCCATGTTGATCTCGGCCGAATAGGCATCGGTCGGACCATCAATGAAATACTTTTCGTAGCAGGGGCTGTCGTAGATGACCGCCGTCGGCGTTCCGCCCTGCACGTCCAGCTTCTCGATCTTCAGGCGAGCCACGTTCGAGTACACCGTGGCGGTCGTGGCCTGATATTTCGTGGTGTTCGTCACGAACACCTCTTCGAGCTTCAGGCCCCCGAGCGAGTACATGTTGTAGCCGGTCAGCGGATGCGCCACCGGATCGATGTTGTCGGCGAATAGAACAACTTCGACGCGAACCTTCGACTTGTCGGTCCACGTCTGGCGGGTCATGTTGTCCGCCCAGTCGAGCCTGACGCCCACTTCGCCCCAGGTCGTGCCGTCGGCCCAATCGGCGCACCATTCGTTGATCGACGGGTTCTGATACACCGGATACCCGTCGATGAGAGTCGCGTCATACGGTGCGACGAAGTACTCGACGCCGGGGATCCCCCGGAGCCCCGTCAAGTGCGTGGGGTCCTCGCCGGTGAGGCCGTGTCCTTCAGCGAACACCACCGGCATCGAGAGGCAGTTGACATAAACAGAGGGCTTTGCAGTGACGATCTCTCCTATCGTCTGGTTCTCGGCGACACTGGCAGGGTCCTCCGAGCAGCCGGACAGGAACACTACCGCCAGCAGCACGCAAATTGCGGCAATAGACAGTCTACCCACAGTGCACCTCCTGCGAGTAAGTTGAGCTGTGTTGTTAAGTATAGCAACCCAGGGCCCGTTGCCCTACAGTCCACCCGGTCCCCGGCCGGTAAACATAACTTTACCAGAGTAAGAATTTCTTGTCAATGAGAATAGTTCGAGATAGAAAAAATCTTTCTTTATGCCATGCTCGCTTGCAACTCTATATAAGATTGATGCGCTGGAAGCGGGATGCGGTCGCTTCATCTTTCCGGGGAATCGCCGGGTCGCTATCAAAGCTTTGCAAGAGAAACTCTCTATGCTATAGTGCCGCGAAACTCGCCTTTCTCGCGGGAGGGGACTCGTGAGCACACTTTTGAAAAACCTGCTTTTGCTCGCCTTGTTCATGGGCCTGAGCCTCGCCTTTTTCTATCTCGCCCTCGACAACGGCTTCTGGCACGCCGACGATTTCACTTACCTCGGGCACAACCTGCGCATGACGACCGGCAAGACGGCGCTCTTCGACAGCGATCCGCCGTTCAAGTTTCAGCCGCTCGTGTACGGATTGTCCTACGTGCTGTTTCACCGGTTCGGATTCAATCCGCAGGGGTATTTTATCTTCAACATCCTGCTCCACGGGCTCAACTCCTTCCTCGTCTATATCCTCGTGTGGACGCTCCTCAAGGACCGCGCCGTGGCGATCGTATCCGCCCTTCTCTTCGTGTTCACCGTCGGAAGCTACGGCAAGGCGATCATGATCATGTCGGGGCTCGAGGACCTCGTCATCACGGCGCTCACGCTCTTTACGATGGTCTTCTATTTCAAGAACGAGCTCGACGGCAAGGGGAAGATGCTCTCCCCGTGGTTCGTCCTCGCGTTCATCTTCTTCGTCGGCTCGATGTTCACGAGGAGCACGAGCTTCGCCATCCTCGGCGCGTTTCTCGCCTTCAACTTCTTTTTCCGGTTCGAAACGGGGCGCCGCGTCATGAGCAGAAACTTCGTTCTCCTGCTCCTCGTGGCCGTCGCGGCCGTGGTCGTGAAATCGCTCGTGTTTCAATACCGGCCGCCCTTCTACTCGACGGCGAATCCCGGCCCGCTCGAGGTCGTCTACTACTTCGCGAAGAACATCATCAGCTACCTCGTCCGGATGATCTTCCCCGTGCACACGTCCCACCTCGTCACCGAGGCCGGGCCCCTCGTGCGCTTCGTCTACGCCTTCGCGACCGCCATCAGAATTCTCATCGCGCTCGTCGTGGTTTCGTACTCCTTCTTCGGCTTCCTCTTCGGAAACCACACGATCCGCTTCTTCATCGCGTGGACGTACATCATGGTGATCCCCTTCGCCTTCTTCCAGTTTCCGGGGGACTGGCTCAACATCCGGCACCTCTACCTCGTTTCGATCGGCCTCGCGATGGTCATCGCCGCCGGGGCCGTCTACTGCTCCCGCCTCATCTCGCACCGCCGCTGGCGCCGGTTCGTCCCCTTCGCCGTGCCCCTCTTTTTCATCGTCATGGCCCGCTTCATCGTGCACGAGCTCGACCAAAGCTACGAGCTCAGGAGAACGAGCGAGCTCGCGCTGGAACGCAAGAAAGCGATCGTCCAGAGATATCCGTGGGTCATGATCGAGGAGGGGCGCCTTCGCTACCGGCCCGAGGTGCCGCCCGACGCGGCGGGCGCCGGAGAGCCCTAGGAAAATTTCAGCCGGACGGACGCCGAGCGCTCGAGGGCCGAAACGTCGCGCCGGCGAACCCGCACGCGGAGCACGAGATTGCGGCCGATGATCTTGCGCGAGAGGACGTGCGCCATCCGCTCGACGGCCGCCGCGGCGCGGCCGTCATCGCTCGGCACGATGATCTCCGCCTCGACGAAATCCCCCGCGCGATGAGTCTCGATCCGCTCGAGGAGCTCCTCGATCCCCTCCCCCGTCGCCGCGCTCGCGAGAACGGCGTCCGGATGCCGGAGCGAGAGCGCCGATCTCGCCTCCGCCCCGGAGACGAGATCGACCTTGTTGAGAACGAGGAGCGAGGGCACCCGCGCGCCCGCATCGCCCGCCTCGCCGCCGGGGCGGGCTCCCCGCTTGCGATCCGGGGCGGCGGCCCCGGCGCCGTGCCGCTCCTTCGAGAGGACGCCGTCGAGAACCGTGTTGACGATCTCGATGTGATCGTCGCGGCGGGGGTTCGAGGCGTCGACGACGTGGAGGAGGAGCTCGGCCTCGCTCACGTCGAGGAGCGTCGCCCGGAAGCTCGCCACGAGATGCGGGGGAAGCTTGCGTATGAATCCGATCGTGTCGGTGAGGAGAAACGGCTCGCCCGAAGGGCCCCGCACGCGCCGCGTCGTGGAATCGAGCGTCGAGAAGAGGCGCGGGGACTCGAGCACCTCGCTCCCGGACACGCGATTCAGGAGCGTCGACTTGCCGGCGTTCGTGTAGCCGACGATCGCGACGTTGAAAAGACCCTCCCGGCGCCTGCGCCGCTCCTCGACCCCCCGGTGGATCCGGTCGAGCTCGCGGCCGAGGCTCGCCATCCGATCGTACGCGCGGCGGCGGTCGACCTCGATCTGCGTCTCGCCCGGCCCGCGCGTTCCGATGCCGGCCTCCTGCCTCTCGAGATGCGCCCAGAGGCGCCGCAGGCGCGGCAGCATGTATTTGAGCTGGGCGATTTCGACTTGGATCCTCGCCTGCTTCGTGCGGGCGCGTCGGGCGAAGATGTCGAGGATGAGCTCCGAGCGGTCGATGACGTTGACGTCGAGCCGCTTCTCGATGTTGCGCGCCTGCGCCGGGGAAAGATCGTCGTCGAAGATGACGAGATTGACGTCTCTTTCGTGAATGATTCCGGCGAGCTCGTCGAGCTTGCCCGAGCCGATGAAGGTCGACCCGTCGATGCGCGTGCGGTTCTGGATGGTGCTGCCCGCGATGTCGGCTCCTGCGCTGCGGGCGAGCGCCTCGAGCTCGCGGAGGTTCTCGGCCTCCGCCTCGCGGCGCACCGCGGGGAGGGTCACTCCCACGAGGAACGCCCGTTCGACGGGCGCCTTTGACTGCGGGACTCGATGGGACCGCATCTACTTCCCGGGCTCCTCGCTCTCGTCTTCCGCTTCCTCCGCCCCGTTCACCTCTTCCGTCTCGTCCGCTCCGAGATCCTCCTCGCCCTCCTCGCCGAGCGGGCCCTCTTCCTTCTCCCGCTCGCCCGCGACGGCGAGACCGACCACGGCGTCTCCCTCGGCGAGATTGATGAGCCTCACACCCTTCGCGGGTCTTCCGAGAATGGGGAAGTCTTTCGCCGGGCTCCGGATGATGATGCCGCCGCGGGTGATGACCATGATTTCGTCGGTGTCGAGAACCTCCTTGACGGCGACGAGCGGGCCGTTGCGCTCGTCGGTGTCGATCGCGATGACGCCGAGGCCGCCCCGCTTGATGTTCCGGAAGTCGTTGATGCGCGTGCGTTTGCCGTAGCCGTTCTCGGTGACGACGAGGATCTCCGTGCCGCGCTTGACGACGACCATCTCGACGACTTCGTCCCCCTGCTTGTCGAGCCGCACGCCGGTGACCCCCTGCGTGGCCCGTCCCATGACGCGGACGTCCCGCTCGCTGAAGCGGATCGCCTTGCCCCGCCGCTTCGCCAGGATGACGTCGTCGCCGCCGGCGGTGAGCCGGGCCGCGATGAGCTGGTCGCCGTCCCGGAGCAGCACGGCGATGATGCCGTCGCGGCGGGGGTTCGCGTACGCCGAGATGTGGGTCTTCTTGATGAACCCGTGCTTCGTCGCCATGATGAGGTAGGCGTCCTGCGTGAAATCGCTCACCGGCACGAAGGCGGAGATCGTTTCCTCGCGCGACATTTCGAGGAGATTCACGATCGCCTTGCCGCGGGCGAGGCGTCCCGCCTGCGGGAGCTCGTGCACCTTGAGCCAGTAGCACTTGCCCTTGTCGGTGAAAAAGAGGATGTAGCTGTGCGTCGAGGCGATGAAGAGGTGCTCGACGAAGTCCTCGTCCTTCATGCCGAGCGCGGAGAGCCCTTTCCCGCCGCGGCGCTGGCGCCGGTAGGTGCCGGTGGGGATGCGCTTGATGTATCCCGTGTGGGTGATCGTGATGATCATGTCCTCTTCGGCGATGAGATCCTCGATCTGGAACTCCCCTTCTTGATCGACGATCTCGGTGCGGCGATCGTCGCCGAAGCGGGCCTTCAGATCCTCGAGCTCGTCCCGGATGATCCCGAGGAGCCGCGTGCGGCTCTCGAGGATCGAGCGGTAGTACTCGATCTTCTTGATGAGCTCGCCGTACTCGTCCTCGATCTTCTTGCGCTCGAGGCCGGTGAGGCGCTGGAGCCGCAGGTCGAGGATCGCCTGCGCCTGAACCTCGCTCAGCTTGAACTTCTTCATGAGACCCTTGCGGGCCTCATCGGGAGAGGCGCTCTTCTTGATGAGCTGGACGATCTCGTCGATATGGTCGAGGGCGATCCGGTATCCCTCGAGGATGTGGGCCCTCTCCTCGGCGCGGGCGAGATCGAAACGAGTGCGCCTCGTGATGACTTCCTCGCGGTGGGCGAGGTAGCGCTCCATGAGCTCCTTGAGGTTCATCACGACGGGCTTCATGTCGACGAGCGCCAGCATGATGATCCCGTAGGTTTCCTGGAGCTGCGTGTGCGCGTAGAGCTGATTCAGGACGACCTTGGGGTAGGAGTCCTTCTTGAGATCGACGACGATCCGCATCCCTTCCTTGTCCGACTCGTCGCGGACGTCCGAGATGCCGGTGAGCTTTTCCTCGCGCACGAGCTCGGCGATCTTCGCGATGATGGCCGCCTTGTTCGTTTGGTAGGGGATCTCGCTCACGACGACGCTCGTCTTGCCATTTTGCTGCGTCTCGATCGTGGCGCGCGCGCGGATCGTTATCTTGCCCCTCCCCGTGCGGTACGCCTCGTTGATGCCCCCCCGGCCGTAGATGATCGCGCCGGTCGGGAAATCGGGCCCCTTCACGATCCGGCAGATCTGGTCGATCGACACGTCCGGATCGTCGAGGATCGCCTCGAGCCCGCTCACGATCTCGCGGAGGTTGTGCGGAGGAATGTTCGTGGCCATGCCGACGGCGATGCCGGCCGAGCCGTTCACGAGGAGGTTCGGAACCTTCGCGGGGAGCACGACGGCCTGCATGCGCGTCTCGTCGTAGTTCGGAACGAACTCGACCGTCTCCTTTTCGAGGTCGAAGAGAAGCTCCTCGGCGAACTCCGTCATCCGGACTTCGGTGTACCGCTCGGCCGCGGGCGGGTCGCCGTCGACGGATCCGAAGTTGCCCTGCCCGTCGACGAGCGGGTAGCGCATCGAGAAATCCTGGGCGAGACGGGCGACGGCGTCGTACACGGCCGAGGTTCCGTGGGGATGGTAGTTGCCCGTAACGTCTCCGGTGAGCTTGGCCGATTTGCGGTAGGGCTTGTTGTGCGCGAGGCTGAGGTCGTTCATCGCGAGCAGGATGCGCCGGTGCACGGGCTTCAGGCCGTCCCGCACGTCGGGGAGCGCCCGCGACACGATGACGCTCATCGCGTAGTCGAGATAGCTTTCCTTCATCTCGTCTTCTATGTAGACGGGGAGAATCCGCTGGCGCGTGATGTCCATTCACTGCTCCTTGCGTATCAAATATCCAGGTTCTTCACCGACAGGGCGTTCTCGACGATGAAGTTCTTGCGGGGCTCGACCGCGTCTCCCATGAGGATCGTGAAGATCTGGTCGGCCTCGATCGCGTCCTCGAGCGTGATTTTGCGCAGCGTGCGCCGCTCGGGGTCCATCGTCGTCATCCAGAGCTGATCGGGGTTCATTTCCCCGAGACCCTTGTAGCGCTGGAGATAGGCGCCCTGGCTGCCGCCGAGCTCCTTGAGGACCTTGTCCTTCTCCTTGTCGTCGTACACGTACCGCTCCTCCTTGCCCTTCTTGATGCGGTAGAGCGGCGGCTGGGCGATGTACACGTACCCGTGCTTGACGAGCTCCGGCATGTACCGGAAGAAGAGCGTGAGGATGAGCGTGCGGATGTGCGCTCCGTCGACGTCCGCGTCGGTCATGATGATGACCTTGTGGTAGCGCGCCTTCTGGATGTCGAAATCTTCTTCGCCGACGCCGGTGCCGAGCGCCGTGATGATCGTTTTCACCTCTTCGTTCGAAAGGATTTTGTCGAGCCGCGCCTTCTCCACGTTCAAAATCTTGCCCCGGAGCGGCAGGATCGCCTGAAAGCGCCGGTCGCGCCCCTGCTTGGCCGAGCCGCCCGCCGAATCTCCCTCGACGAGGTAGATCTCCGTCTGGGCCGGATCCTCAAGCGAGCAATCGGCGAGCTTGCCGGGGAGGGTGCTCGACTCGAGCGCGGACTTGCGCCGCACGAGGTCGCGCGCCTTGCGGGCCGCCTCGCGGGCCCGCGCGGTCTGGAGCGCCTTGTCGATCATTTTGTGCGCGACGGGCGGGTGCTCCTCGAGGTACTCGACGAGCTTCTGCCCGGCGATGCTCTCGACGAAACCCTTGATCTCGCTGTTCCCGAGCTTCCCCTTCGTTTGCCCCTCGAACTGCGGGTCGGGGAGCTTGACGCTGATGACGGCGGCGATCCCCTCGCGCACGTCGTCTCCGGAGAGGGCGATCTTCTCCTTTTTGAAGAGGCTCGACTTCTCCGCGTAGTTGTTGAGGGTGCGGGTGAGGGCGGCTTTGAAGCCGATGAGGTGCGTGCCGCCGTCGATCGTGTTGATGTTGTTGGCGAAGGCGTAAATGCTCTCGGCGTAGCCGTCGTTGTGCTGAATCGCGACCTCGAGCTCGCAGTTGTCGCGCGCTTCGAAGAAATAGATGGGCGGCGAGTAGAGAACGTTCTTGTTCTGATTGAGAAACTTCACGAACGACACGATGCCGCCCGAGTACTTGAACTCGTGCTTCTTGCTCGTCCGCTTGTCCTCGAAGTTGATCGTGATCCCCTTGTTGAGGAAGGCGAGCTCGCGAAAGCGCTGCGACAGCGTGTCGAAGCTGTACTCCATCGTGGTGAATATCTCCGCGTCGGGGAAGAAGGTGACGCGCGTGCCGCGCTGCTCCTTCTTTCCCGTCTGCGGCTCGATGACGAGATCGATCGCCGGAACGCCGCGCAGGTAGCGCTGCGTGTACGCCTTGCCGTCCCGCCAGATCTCGACCTCGAGCCATTCGGAGAGCGCGTTCACGACGGAGACGCCGACGCCGTGGAGCCCGCCCGACACCTTGTAGCTCTTGTGGTCGAACTTCCCCCCCGCGTGCAGCGTCGTCAGCACGACCTCGACGGCCGGGCGCTTCTGCGTCGGATGGATGTCCACGGGGATTCCGCGCCCGTTGTCGATCACGGTCACGGAGCCGTTCACCTCGATCGCGATGTCGATCTGGTCGCAGTGCCCCGCCATCGCCTCGTCGATCGAGTTGTCCACGACCTCGTAGATCATGTGGTGCAGGCCGTGGAGGTCGGTCGAGCCGATGTACATCGCCGGGCGCTTGCGCACCGCATCGAGACCCTTGAGGACCTGTATGCCTTTTGCGGTATATTCCTGGCTGCTGCTCATGTCGTTACGAATTCTCCCTTTCGATCTCGAGCCGGATCCCCTTCACGGCGATCCCCGGATACTCCTGCTTGATCCGGCCGATGATCTCGTCCCTGTGAAACCACAGCTCCTGCATCCAGACGCTGCTCTCGACGCCGACGTAGAGGATGCCGTCCCTGAGGTCGCGGGGGCGGCACCTCGCCGCGACGACCGGCCCCACGACGGCCGCCCATCCCTTCATGAACTTCGCTTCCTCGAGCTTTTCGTCGAGCCCCATGAGGCTCAGCACCCGGGGCAGAATATCACCGACCCTCGCTGACGTTCGGTCTTCCACGGCGACGAGCTCCCTCCTGCGGACGTATCAGATATTAGTAACACAGGCGCCTGGAATAAACAAGTTTTTAGCGCCTTTCGTGGCGTCCCGATGCCCTTTTTTACGTTTCTTCGGGCGGCGGGGGCGGCGCCTGTCCGGACCCGCTCTCGGGCCGCACGACCCCGCCCTCGACGAGAAATCGCGCGGCCGCAGCGGGGCCCGCCGCGAGCTCCTCGGGGCGCGGCGAGGCGATGAAGCACTGGTATCCCCCGGCGAGGCGCTCCCTCACCCGCTCCGCCGTTTCGGCGTCGAGCTCGGAGAAAATATCGTCGAGAATGACTATCGGCCGCTCCCCGCGCCGGTCCAAAATGGTCGCCGCTTGGGCCAGCTTGAGGACGAGCGAAACGAGACGTTTTCTCCCCTGCGACCCGTACCGGCGGATTTCGGCGCCGTCGAGCGATATTCGGACGTCGTCGTGCTGCGGGCCGCAGATCGTGTAGCCGCGGCGCCGCTCCGATTCGCGGCTCCGCGCGAGGGCCTCGCGGAGCGCCGGGCCCGGATCGCCCCCTCCCGGGCAGAAGGAGCAGACGTACTCCATGGCGAGGCCGCCGGGCGCGCCGACGATCTCGCCGACGAGCGCCCCGGCCCGCGCGGCGAGCTCCCGAAGCGTCTCGCGCCGGATGCGGACGAGCTCCGCCCCCTTCGCGGCGAGAACCTCGTCCCACGCGTCGATCCCGCCGGGGGCCTCCGCCTCGCGCGCCGCCCGCTCGAGGAGAGCGTTGCGCCGCCTGAGGACGCCCGAGTATTCGCGGATCGCGGCGAGGTAGAGCGGCGAGAGCTGAGCCGCCGTGTAGTCGAGGTACGCCCGCCGGCCCGCCGGCGGCCCTCCGGCGAGCGCTATGTCGTCGGCGACGAACATGACTCCGGGGATCATGCCGACGATGTCCGCGAAGGCGCCGTCCCGCTTGCTTCCCGTCGAAACCTTCGCGCGGCCGCCCCGCTCGTACCCGGCCTCGATTGCGAAGGCGACTCCCGAGTCGCTCTCGCCAGAGAGGCGCAGGAAAAAGTACTCCTCGCCGAACCGCACGGCCTCGTCGAGGTCGCGCGTCCGGAAGGAGCGGCCGAGGGAAAAAATGTAGAGCGCCTCGAGCAGATTGGTCTTGCCCTGCGCGTTTCTCCCGGAGATGAGATTGACCCCGGGGGAAAAGCGCAGCTCCGCGCGGGCTATGTTCCTGAAATTGACGATGTCGACGCCCCTCGCGATCACCCCTTCATCACCCCCGCCCCGCCGCGCGATCTCAGGTGATCCGCAGAGGCATGACGATGCAGAGCTGCTTGACGTTGCCGCCGTCCGAGGCGGGCTTTACGAGCGCCGCCGTGTCGGGGCGGTCGAGGAGGAACAGTATCTCCTCCGCGTCGATCGTGCGCAGGATGTCGAGGACGTACGCCGCGTTGTACCCGACATCCATGTCCTCGCCGGTGAACGAGGCGTCGAGCTCCTCGCGCGCCTCGCCGAGCTCCTGCGTGCTCACGTTGAGCGTGAGCTTGTCCTTGGCGATCGAGAAGACGACCTGCCGGGTGAGCGTGTCGGCGAGAATGGAGACGCGCTTCACGGCCTCGGCGAGCGCCGAGCGGGATAGGACGAGCCGCTTCTCGTTCTTGGCTGGGATCACGCGCTGGTAGCTCGGGAACGGGCCCTCGAGGAGCCGCGAGTAGATCGTCGTTCCCGTCATGTCGAAGCTGACGCTGTTCTCGCCGATCGAAACCCGGACCTCTTTCTCCCCCTCCGCGTAGGTGCGGAGCGTCCCGAGCGCCTTGGGCGGAACGATGACCTCCACCTTCTGCGCGGCTCCGAGCTCGATCGCCATGTCGACCTTGGCGAGGCGGTGCCCGTCGGTCGCGACCATCGAGATCCCCTTCCGGTCCACTTCCCAGAGCACGCCGCAGAGGGCCGGCCTCGTGAGATCTCCCGAAACGGCGTAGGCCGTTTTATGCACGAGCTCGCCGATGATCTCCGGATCGACGGCGAACGACGTTTTGCTCTCCTGTTTGGGGAGCTTCGGAAAATCCTCCGCGCTCCGGCCGTTCATCACGAACCGGCTCTTGCCGCAGGTTATCGTTATCCTCTCCCCGGCGCACTCGAGCCCCACGGTTTCCCCGGCGAGCGATTTCACGATCTCGGCGATCTTTTTCGCGGGCGCGGCGACGCGGCCATCCTCGGCCACGGCGGCCTCGACCCTCGACGTTACCGATATGTCGAGATCCGTCGCGGAAATGCTGAATACGCCCTTCTCCGCGTTCATGAGCACCGTCGAAAGAATCGGCATGGTCGTCTTTCCCGGAACCACGCTCGATATGGCGTTCATCTTGTGGGTGAGCTCGCCCAGTGGAACACTGACCTTCACGCCGCCACCTCCTGAAACCGGAGAGGATCATGAGTGATTTCGCGTACCCTGCGGATTGGAGTCCCCATGATACGGAACGAAACCTCTCTCTTCAAGCGAAAAGAGAGAGAAAGGGCATCCGTGCATCTCGGCGCGCAACGCGGCCGAAACGACGCTCCGGATATCCTTCTGGTTCTGATTAGAAAGAATTGAAATACAGTAGTCGCAGTAGACCCTGTTGATATGTTGAAAGAGGAGTCATCCGCAAGGCCCGAAGGGCGGTTGCCCGGAATCAGGGTGTTGAGGGCCGCGTTGGCATCCTTTTTTTGTCCCCAGCGGGGGCGATCTGGGCGAGTCATGAACAGCCTTCCGCAACGTGGTATGTCGACTCTGTGGGAATCTCGCGAAACCCGGCGCCCGGTCAACTCAAAAGCTCTTCCTTGATTGTTTGCACCTTGCGCTTGAGCGCCGGATCGGCCTCGGTCGCCGCGCGCACCTTGGTGCAGGCGTGGAGCACGGTGCTGTGATCCCGGTCTCCGAAAAATGAGCCGATCGAGACGAGCGAAGCTTCGGTGAGATCGCGCGCGAGGTACATGGCGACCTGGCGGGCGAGAACGACGCGCGCGATGCGCGTCTTGGCCTTGAGCGTCTCGAGCGGAATGTCGAAATGCTGCGCGACGGCCTTCTTGATGAGGGGAATGGAGGGCACGCGGGAGGCCGGCGGGCGCATGAAATCCCTGAGCACCTCGCGCGCGAGCTCCAGCGTCCCCTCGCGGCAGGTGAGGCTCGAATAGGCGAGAACGCGCACGAGGGAGCCCTCGAGCTCGCGGATGTTGCTCTTGACGTTCTCGGCGATGAACTGGATCACGTCGTCGGGGATGAGGATTTTTTCCTTCTCCACTTTTTTCCGCAGGATGGCGATCCTCGTCTCGACGTCCGGCGGCTGGATGTCGGCGACGAGCCCCCACTCGAAGCGCGAGACGAGGCGCTCCTCGAGGCCCGGGATCTCCTTCGGCGGGCGGTCGCTCGTGACGACGATCTGCTTGTTGGCGTTGTGGAGCGCGTTGAAGGTGAAGAAGAACTCCTCCTGCGTGCTCTCCTTGCCGGCGAGGAACTGGACGTCGTCGATGAGAAGAATGTCGATCGAGCGGTAGCGTTCCTTGAAGGTGTGCGTCGTTCCGGAGCGAATGGCCTGGATGAGCTCGTTCGTGAACCCCTCTGAGGTGGCGTAGGCGACCCGCAGGCGCGGGTGGTGCGCTAAGGCGTGGTGGCCGATCGCCTGAACGAGATGCGTCTTGCCGAGCCCGGCGCCTCCGTAGATGAAGAGCGGGTTGTAGACCTGCGCGGGCTGGTCGGCGACCGCGCGCGCCGCCGCGTGCGCCATCCGGTTGGAGCTTCCGACGATGAACTCGTCGAACACGTAGCGGGCGTTGAGATGGCACCCGCTCGGGATGGAGACGGGATCGCTCACCATGATCGTGCGCGTGGCGGTCTGCGCTGGGGCCTCGGAGCGCGCCGGCGCCGCCGCGGCGATGAACTCGACCGTCGACTCTTCTCCGAGGATCTCGCGCGCCGCGTGCTCGATCTTGTCCCGGTGATGCTCGGCGAGCCAGTCGACGAAGAACGAGTTCGGCCCCTCGACCACGAGGTGGCCCCCGTCATACGCGACAAGCCGGGTCGGCTTGAACCACGTCTGATAGCTTTGCGCATTGACGAGCGTTGCGAGGCGCTCGAGAATGGCGTCCCAGAGGCGTGCGAGCTCTTCCTTCATCGCGGAACGAGAAAGTTATAAGCCCTTGGCGCTTCCCCGGCGGGGAAGCAAAAATCCCTCAGGAGATCCGTTAAATCTCTTAAAACCGAAGCGGCTTTCCACAATTGTGGAAAACAACGCAACTTCAATTTTTACCGAAAGATCAGCGGGAAATTATCAAAGGGTTCGGAGCGTTATCCACAACACAGAATGCGAGTCTTGTAGAAATGTAAGCCTTTGTGTTATATATCGCTCACGGGGGATAAACCCCCCCAATCCCGCGGGCGGTAATCTACCACAAGCCCCCAGGCCTGGCAAGAAAATTCTTGGGAGCGGAGGAAAAATTTTGCAACATCCTGTCGCATATAGAATTAAAGGCGGCGAACGGCTCATTTGCGCGCGGGCCCCCCAAAAGGCGCAGAATCGCCGATCGCCGGACGCTTCAAAAGCCGCGCTGGGGCAACGAGATATGATTTCGGAAGATTATGCGCTTGACAACGAAACAGCGCTTTCCTATTCTATTCTGCTTTTATATAATAAGACCTAACGTCGAATGGGGTCTTACCACCAGCAGCGAAGGACGCGAAATGAAAAGAACGTATCAGCCGCATAACACGAGAAGGAAAACGACTCACGGGTTTCGAAAGCGCATGGCCACGAAAAACGGCCGCAAGGTTCTGCAAAGGAGGAGAACGAAGGGAAGAAAACGCCTCACGGTCTGATAGCGAAGGATGTGTGATGCCCATATGGCATCACGGGGATTACAGAGCAATCGTCAATTTCGTCTTGTTTATAGCGAAGGTACCAGGGAAGCCGGGAGCAAGGTCGTCATCTATTACCTGCGTCGCGATGAGGCCGGCGTCGCTCCCGGGTTCGTAGCAAGCAAGAAAATAGGCAAGGCCTGTCAGCGGAATCGGGCGAAGAGGCTCATGAGGGAGATATTCAAGCGGCTCGAAGCATCCATCGCCGAGCCCAACCTCTGGATCGTATTTATCGCCTCGTTCAACCCGAAGGAAAACACGTTCCACGAGATCTACACGGATGTCGAGCGCTCGCTCAAGAGGGCCGGACTCCTGATATCGATCGGATGATGACGAGAATCGTGACATACATCGCTCTTGCGCTCCTGCGCATATACCGAGCAGCCATCTCTCCCTATCATCCGCCGGTGTGCCGGTTCATACCGTCGTGTTCCCAGTACGCGGAGGATGCGGTCCGCCGCCACGGCCCCGGCCGCGGCGCGGCGCTCGCCGCGAAGCGTCTCATGAGATGCCATCCGTTCGCGCGCGGCGGATACGACCCCGTGCGCTGATTTCGATAGGACTTCTCGTTCGTCCGCTCGGCCGCCGTTGCTTCGAACCCTCCGCTTCCCGGAAAAAAAGAGGAGTTCATGGATCGAAGATCGTTGATCGCGATCGTTATGACGTTCGCCATTCTCATCGCTTGGGAGGCCCTCTACATGGCGCCGAAGAGGGGCGATCTCGCGCGCCGGCAGGCGGCGGCCCTCGAGGAGCGCCGGCAGGCCGACTCGATCGCCGCGCTCGCCGAGCCGGCGCCGGCCGAGACGACGGCCGCGGTCCCGGCGCGGCGCGACAGCGCGGCGGCCCCCCCGGGAGCCTTCCTCGCCGAGAGCGGCGAGCGGGGCGCGGGACGGATTACGGTCGCGACGGGCGTCGCGCGCGTGGCGCTCTCGAGCGCCGGCGGCGAGGTCGAGAGCGTGACGTTCGCGGAGTTCGCGCGAAAGGACGGGAGTCCCGTCGAGCTGGTTCCCGAGGGCGCGCGCGGCGGGATGCGGCTCTCCATCCTCGAGGCCGGGGAATGGAAGAAGCTCAGCGACGTGCCGTTCGACGCGTACGTCGACGGAGCGGCCGCGGAGCCGGGCGGGGAGATCGTTCTCGGCCCGGGGCGCGACAGCGCGACCGTTCTCTTTAGGCGCGCGGGCGCCGGGGGCGAGCTCATCGAAAGGAGCTACACCTTCAGGCGCGACTCGTACGAGGTCGGAGTCCGCGTGGCGATTCATCGCGAGGGCGACCTCTCCCGCACGACCGCCTACTCGATCGGCTGGGAATGCGGGCTCGCGACGAGCGAGCCGAACGTCAAGGAGGACCTGCGCAAGTTCGCGGCCCTCGGCAAGGTCGGCGAGGAGCAGTACAAAACGGACGTGGCGAAGTTCGGCAAGGAGATGCGCCGGGAGCACGAGGGAACCGTCGTGTGGGCGGGAGCCCGGACCAAGTACTTCCTGAGCGCGCTCGTCGTGAAGGGCGGGGAGCGCTCGAGCGGCTCGCTCGTGCTGCTCGGGGACCGGGCCGAGAATTTCATCGGCTGCGGGATCAGCTATCCGTTCCGCGGCGACCCGAGGCTCGTCGAGGACGAGTTCGCATGGTACGCGGGGCCCCTCGACATGAAGCGCCTCGGGAGCTACGGGATAGGGATGGAGAAGGCGATCGACATGGGCTACCTGCGCGTGCTGAGCGTGGGGATTCTGCGGCTCATGGTCTGGACGAAGAAATGGATTCCCAACTACGGGCTCATCATCATCATCATCTCCGTCCTGACGAAGCTCCTCTTCTACCGTCTCACGCACAAGAGCTTCAAGTCGATGAAGGACATGCAACGCCTTCAGCCGAAGATCAAGGAGATTCAGGAGAAGTGGAAGGGCGACCGCGATCGGCTCAACAAGGAGATCATGAAGGCGTACAAGGAGGCGGGCGTGAGCCCCCTCGGCGGGTGCCTTCCCCTGCTCCTCCAGATGCCCGTGTTCATCGCCCTCTACAACGCGCTCGGGAGCACGATCGAGCTTCGGAGCGCGCCCTTCGTGAGCTGGATCAACGATCTTTCGATGCCGGACACGCTTTTCCGGTGGGGAGCGAACATTCCGTTTCTCGGCAGCGAGTTTCACCTCCTCCCCATCCTCATGGGCGTGGCGATGGTGGCGCAGTCGAAGCTCGGCGGCTCCCCGACGGGCGAGGGGGCGCCGGCGATGCAGACGAAGATGATGAACTATCTCATGCCGATCATCTTCACGATCTTCTTTTACGGCATGCCCTCGGGGCTCGTTCTCTACTGGCTCGTGAACCAGGTGCTCTCCGTGGGACAGCAGTACGTGGTTCAGCGCGAGATCGATACCGAGGAACGGAGCCGCACGCTCGAAGGAGCGCAGCAGTGAATCAGCGAAAGGCAGGAATCGCATATGGGCAGAACCGGCAGGGATAACGACAAGCGGCGCGACGAGGCGCGCCTCGACAGCATCGAGACGACGGGCAAGACCGTCGAGAAAGCGCTCGAAAAGGCGCTCGCGAGCCTCAAGGCGCGCATCGATGAGGTCGACATCAAGATAGAGGATCAGGGGCAGAAGGGCGTGCTCGGCATATTCGGCGCGCGCGAAGCCCGCATTCTCGTCTCGCGCAAGAAACCCTCGAGCGGCGGGGTCGAGGCGGTCGTCGACAACGTCGCCCGGGCGATCATGGAATCCCTCGACGTCAACTACCGGCTCTTCTCCGAGGAGAGCGACGGAGCGACCTATATCAACATCGAAACGGCGGGCGTCGACGGGCTTCTCATCGGCCGCAAGGGGGACACGCTCACCTCGCTCCAGCATCTCATCGGGCGCATCGTGTCGAAGAGGCTGGGCGGCTATCAGCGGCTGATGCTCGACGTCGGCGGATATCTGCGCAACCGCCACGATATCCTCAAGCAGAAGGCCGTCAGGGCGGCCGAGAAGGCCAAGAAAACGAACCACGAAATCTCGCTCGAGCCGATGAAGGCTGCCGAGCGGCGCATCGTTCACCTGGCCCTCTCCGAGCTCGACGGCATCTCCACCTACACGGTCGGGAACGGCGAGATGCGCAAGGTCTGCATCGCCCCCCAGCGGGCCGAGGAGGGAAAGCGCGCCGGCGACCGCTGATCCACCATGGACCGGGACACTATCGTCGCGCTCGGCACACCGGCGGGCGAATCGGCGGTCGCCGTGGTGCGCGTGTCGGGCCCCGAGGCGATCGACATCGTCGATCAGCTCGCGCCCGGGACGCGGGACGCCGCCTCGCACTCCCTCGTGCTGAGAACGCTCCGGGACAAGGGCGGCGCGCCGATCGACGAGGCCCTCGTCGCGGTCATGCGGGCGCCGTCGAGCTACACCGGCGAGGACCTCGTCGAAATATCCTGCCACGGCGGCACGCAGGTGGCATCCGATCTCCTCGAGGAAATCATGGCGCGCGGCGCGCGACTCGCCGGACGGGGCGAGTTCACGCGGCGCGCGTTTCTCTCGGGCAAGATGGACCTCGCCGAGGCGGAGGCCGTCGCCGATCTCATCGCGGCGGAAACGAAGCTGCAGCGGCGCGTGGCGCTGGAGCAGCTCGAGGGGGCCCTGTCGCGGCGGATCGGCGAATGCGAGGCGGCGCTGCTCGGCGAGCTCGCCCTCGTCGAGGCCTCGATCGATTTCAGCGAGGAGGAGATTCCGCCGCGCTCCCCCGCTGAGACGCTCCGCGTGGCCCGCGAAGCGAGGGAGCGCATAGCCCGCCTGCTCGAGTCGGAGGTCGCCGGGGCCAAGCTCCGCCGCGGGATACGGGTGACGATAGTGGGCCCGCGGAACGTCGGCAAGAGCAGCATCTACAACGCGTTGCTGGGCGAGGAGCGGGCGATCGTATCCCCCGTTCCGGGAACGACGCGGGACAAGCTCTGCGAGCGGATCCACGTCGGCGGGTTCACCTGCTATCTCGAGGACACGGCCGGGATGGCCGAGACGCGCTGCGAGATCGAGGCGCGCGGGATAACGATCGGCCGCGAGGCGGCCGATCGGGCCGATCTCGTGCTCTTCACCCTCGATGGAAACGCCGAGATAGATAAGGATGCGGCCCGCGAGATCGGGCGCATCGACAAGTCGAAAATTCTGCTCCTGCTCAACAAGTGCGACCTCGGGCTGCGCCGGCCGGCGAAGGAGCTAAGCGAGAAATTGGGTGTGAATGACGTCGTCGTCGCCTCGGCCGCCACGGGGGCGGGGCTCGAGGATCTGCGGCGGCGGATCTACGAGCGCACGGTCGAGCGGGACGCGGGAGCGATCGGCGCCGAGCAGGTGGCCGTGAACGCGCGGCAGGCGGGCGCCCTGCGGGAAGCGGACGAGGCGCTCGCGAGGCTCGAGGCGCTCGCGGCGTCCCTCGCCCCGCCCGAGCTTCTGAGCGTCGAGCTGCGGGCGGGCGCGGACGCGCTCGGAGCGGTGACGGGGCGAACGGCGCCGGCTGATATCCTCGATATCATTTTCAGCAAATTCTGCATCGGGAAATAGGGCTTAAGCACTACTGCCCTCTTTGAATATAAACATGTTATGCAATTGTTCATAACCATTATGAGTTATAAGGGCAAAGGGGATTGCGCGGTTATCGTGGTCGGGGCCGGGCATGCCGGGATAGAGGCGGCCCTCGCCGCGGCAAGGATGGGGCACGAGACCCTTCTCATCACGATGAGCCGCGGGGATGTGGCGCGAATGCCGTGCAACCCTGCCATAGGAGGGCTCGCCAAGGGACAGCTCGTCCGCGAGATCGACGCGCTGGGCGGCGAGATGGGGCTCGCGATCGACGAAACGGGGATTCAGTTCAGAATGCTGAACCGGGCGAAGGGCCCGGCGGTATGGTCCCCGCGCGCCCAAGCCGACAAGAAGGCGTACCACCGGCGGATGCTCTCGGTCATCGAGGGGCAGGAGCGCCTGAAGCTCGTCGAGAACGAGGTGGCGGCGCTTCTGATCAGGGACGGGGCGGTCGAAGGGGTCGAATTGGCGAGCGGCGAGAAAATCAGGGCGGCGAGGGTGATTTGCGCCCTCGGCACTTTTCCGAATGGGCTCATGCATATCGGAGAAGAGAGCTTTCCGGGGGGAAGGGAAAACGAGCCTCCCTCCTGCCGGCTCGCGGACCAGCTCGCGTCGATCGGCCTCGAGCGAGGCCGGCTCAAGACGGGCACTCCGGCGCGCCTCGCGAGCGGGAGCATAGACTTCTCGCGATGCGAGGGGCAGCCCGGAGACGAGACCCCCGCTCCCTTCTCGTTTCGGACGAAAGCCATAACGGGGCGCCAATCCCTTTGCTACATTACATATACCAATGAGGGCACCCATGCGGTGATTCGCGAGAACCTCGGCAGATCGCCTCTCTACGCGGGGAGGATCAAAGGTATCGGCCCCCGGTATTGCCCATCGATCGAGGACAAGGTGGTCCGCTTCTCCGAGAGGAAGCGCCACCAGCTCTTCTTGGAGCCCGAGGGGCTCGATTCGGATGAAATCTACGTCAACGGGCTCTCGACGAGCCTCCCGCGCGACGTTCAAGAGAAGATGGTAAGGACGATAGTCGGGCTCGAGAACGCCCGGATCGTCCGCTATGGGTATGCCATAGAATACGATTACTTCCCGCCGCATCAGATCTTCCCCACCCTCGAGTCGCGGATCGTTCGGGGGCTTTTCTTCGCGGGGCAGGTAAACGGCACCTCGGGTTACGAGGAGGCCGCCGCGCAGGGAATCGTGGCGGGGATAAACGCAGCGCTCGGCATCGAAGGCCGGGAGCCCTTCGTCCTCGGCAGGCATCAGGGATATATCGGGGTCCTCATCGATGACCTCGTTACAAAGGACATTGACGAGCCTTACCGGATGTTCACGTCCCGGGCGGAGCACAGGCTCATCCTTAGACAGGACAACGCGGACGAAAGGCTCTTCAAGTTTGGCGCGCGATACGGGCTCCTCCCCCGCTCGCTCTGGCGGGAGATGGCGAGCCGGAGGAGGCGGGTCGCGAGGGCGCACCGCACGCTCGAGAGGCTCTCCGTATCGCACGGCTCTCGCGGGCAAGGTCCGGGCGATCGAGCTCATGAGACGCCCCGCGACGACTCTTCGGGATATCGAGAGCGCGCTTCCGCCCGAGGTCCTCGCGCTCGACCGGCGCGAGAAGGAGGCCCTCGAGACCGGCATTAAATACGAGGGGTACATCGCGCGGCAGAGAAAGCTCGTGGAGAGAATGCGCGGCCTCGAGCGGATGAGAGTTCCCCCCGGATTTTCCTTCGATATCGCGGCGCTGAGCGCCGAGGCGAGGCAGAAGCTCGCGAAGTTCCGGCCGGTCACCCTCGGACAAGCCTCGAGGATAGCGGGAGTGCGGAGCTCCGACATCTCGATTCTCATGATTTTGCTGGACAGGCGCGGAAAAGAAGCGGATAAGAGGCGGAAGGCGCCGGGGATCGCGGGAGAATGAGGCCCACCGTCCCGGTAGCCGCGGGTTGTTTCACGTGAAACAGCCCGGGACGGGGCGAACGCCCCCACCCCCGACGCGGGAACGAAGCGAAGACGCGGGAGCGAAACGAAATGGAGCAGTGGATCTCGGCGGCCCTCGCCTCGAGCGGGCTCGAGGATCTCCCGGCTGCCCGGCTGGAGATGCTCGAGGCGTTTGTGGGAGAGGTCGCGATCTGGAGCGAAAAAATCCACCTCCTCGGCAAGGGCCGGCTCCAGGAAAACCTTCGACTACAGACCCTCGATTCGCTCCTTTTGCTGGCGGCGGCCGAGAGAGAGGCCGCGGACGCCTTTGCGGCGCCCGAGGCGCGGCTCGCGGACATAGGGTCGGGAGCCGGATTTCCGGGTCTCGTCTGGAAGATAGCGAAGCCGGAGATCCGGGCGGTGCTTTTCGAGCGCAGGCTCAAGGCGCACATATTTCTCGAGCGAACCATCGCGGTTCTGGGCCTCTCGGGAACGGAGGCCCGCGAAGGAGACGCCGCCGCTTGCGCGGGCGTGGGCTCCTTCGGGATCGTAACCTCCAAAGCGGCGGGGCGGCTCGACGCGATGCTGCCGATCGCAGAGCGACTGCTCGCCCCGCGCGGCATCTACGTGACGATCAAAGGGGCTTCCCGCGGCAAGGAGCTCGATTTCTCGAGGAGCGGCGCCATGCGGCCGTTTGCCGAGATAGAGCTCCCGGAAAAGCGCGGACTCGCCCTATTGTTCAGGAAATCCGAATAGAGGCCGAGCGGCGCGGCTCGGGAGCCCGGCGGGCGCCGTTTCACGTGAAACGCGCCCTCGAATGTCCCTTAACGGCATAATCAGCATATAAGATAGGATGTTACACACATGTTAATAAAGTGGTGCATATAATTGAGCTTCCCCCCATATTTTTCATTGCGTTCCCCGAAGGGGATGTCTATAATGCCATTGACCCCGCCCCACCCCCGGAGGAAACAATGCGTCGTAACATGTTGTATTTAGTTCTGTTGTGCGCGTTATCAACAGCTTTGCCGCTTCTTTGCGGCTGCGAGGATACGGTCAAGTACCTCAACACGAAGCCCGAGGGCCTGGCGATCACCTACGAAAAGTGTCACGTCGCCGCCGGCGGCAGCGTGGAGCTCTCGGGAATCGCGACCGACGCGGACGGAGACTCGCTCACGTATAAATGGAGCGCGACCGCGGGGAGCTTTGTCCCGGCATCCGCGGCGGGCCGATACGTCGCCTGGGTGGCGCCGGCGGGCTTCGGCCCCGCCGTGGTCACGATGACCGTGACGGACGGATTCGAATCGGTCTCGCTGCAGCAGACGATAACTGTATGTGAGCTTCTCCCCTCTTCGATCCTCGTGTCGCGTTCCATAGAGAACGCCGGCCATATGTACATAACGAAGAGCGGCGGCCCGCTCCTCATCGCGGGAAGCGCGACGGTCACGATCGACGCGGGGGTGACGATCGTCGTGGATCTCGGCGGAGGCATCGAGTCGTACGGCGGAATCGTCGCGCTCGGAACCGCGACGCAAAAGATCCGCATCATGCAGAATAGCTGCACGGGCGAAGACGGCCTCTGGACGGGCATTTATCTCATACAAGCCGAGGCGGAAGGGGAGTTCCGGTACTGCGAGATCAGCGGAGGAACGTCCGGCGTCGCGGCGCGCGAGGCGGCGCACCTCGATATGGAGGATTGCCAGATTTACAATCACGGCGATTGCGGCCTGAACCTTTCGCTCTGGGCGACGGCGGATATACGGCGCTGCTCGATCTGGGATAACGGGCAGGGCGTTTACGTCGAGGATGCCGCGGTCGCGATGAGCCGTAGCTCGATACGTTACAGTGGCGGCGACGGCATATTCCTCATCGCCTCGACGGGCGAGGCGCAGACGACGATCGACAGCTGCGTCGTCGCCAACAACTATACGAACGGGATCGTGATCGCCGACAACGCGATGCCGTCCATCCACTACTGCTCGATCTTCTCGAACGGCGAGGCGGGCGCGGGCAACTACGCCGTCAGGCTTTCGTCGACCTGGACGAGCGTGCCGATCGCCGCCGAAAACAACTACTGGGGGCTCGGGAAGGACACCGAGGCCGAGATCGCGGCGCTCATCTACGACGGCGCCGACAACCCCGTTCTCAACACCGTGGACTTCGTTCCGTGGCTCGCGGGTCCGCCGGTATCGGCGGCGGCGGGCGCGGCGGGGACTCAATGGGCAAGATAATAGCCATCGCGAATCAGAAGGGGGGCGTCGGAAAGACGACGACCGCCGTGAACCTCGGCGCGAGCATGGGCGCGGCGGAGCATCGCGTCCTCCTCGTTGACGCCGACCCGCAGGCGAACGCCTCGAGCGGATTCGGCGTGCGCGCCGCGGAGAATGAGGCCACGATCTACGAAGTGCTGCTCGGCGAGACGACGGCCGCCGAGACGATCCGGAAGGTCGATCTCATCGACCTGTTGCCGAGCCACCAGAGGCTGAGCGGCGCCGAGTACGAGCTCGTCTCGCAGATGGCCCGCGAGAGAAAGCTCAAGGACGCGCTCGAGGGGATCAAGGATCGCTACGACTACATCGTCATCGACTCGCCGCCGAGCCTCGGGCTCCTCACGCTCAACACGCTCACGGCCGCCGATTCGGTTCTCATCCCGATTCAATGCGAGTACTACGCGCTCGAGGGGCTGAGCCAGCTCCTCAACACGATACGCATGGTGCAAAAGCATCTCAATTTGGATTTGCGGATCGAGGGAGTGCTCCTCACGATGTTCGACAAGCGGCTCAATCTCTCGAATCAGGTGGCGCAGGAGGCGATCTCGTACTTCGGCGACAAGGTGTACGACACCGTGATTCCGCGGAACGTGCGGCTGAGCGAATGTCCGAGCTTCGGACGGCCGATCATTCTCTACGACGTGCAGAGCGCGGGCGCGACGAGCTATCTCAAGCTCGCCCGCGAGGTCGTCGAGAAGCAGGGGAGAAGCGAGGGGCACGAGAAGCGCGCGGCGGCCGCCGCGGGCGAGCCGGCGGCGCGCGGCGGGAGAGTGCAGGCCAAATGACGAAGAAGGTTCTCGGCAGGGGCCTCGAGGCGCTCATCTCTCAGGATCTGAGAGAGAGCGTTTCGGAGACCGAGCGGGTGAAGGAGCTCGACGTCGCGAGGATCGATCCGAACCCGCATCAGCCGCGGGCGAGCTTCGACGAGGAGCACCTGCGCGAGCTCGCCGAGTCGATCCGGCGGCACGGCGTGCTGCAGCCGATCGTCGTTCGTCGCGCGGGAGACCGGTACGAGCTCGTTCTCGGCGAGCGCCGGCTGCGCGCCGGCAAGCTCGCCGGGCTCACGGCCATCCCCGCCATCGTGCGCGAGGTCGACGACGCCGAGTCGCTGAAGCAGGCGCTCATGGAAAATCTCCAACGCGAGGATCTGAACGCGATCGAGGAGGCCCGCGGCTACGAGCTCCTGCGGAGCGAGTTCTCCCTTTCGGCCAAGGATATCGCCGACATGATCGGCAAGGACCGCAGCACCGTCGCGAACAGCCTCCGCATTCTCGCGCTTCCGGATGAAGTGAAGGACCTCATCGCGGCGGGCCGCCTCACGGCCGGGCACGCGCGGGCCCTTCTCTCGATCGAGGGCGCGGACGCGCAGATCGAGTGGGCGAGAAAGATCGTGAGCGAGAGCCTCACCGTGCGCGAGATCGAGCGCACGGCGCCGGGCAAGCCGCGCAGGGGAAAGCGCCGCGCGCGCCGGCAGCTCGAGGCCGAGCTGCGGGCGGTCGAGGAGGGGCTCGAGACGCATCTCGGAACGCGCGTGCGGATCGCGCCGCACGGAGCGGGCGGCCACATCGGAATCGAGTATTATTCCACCGAGGATCTCGAGCGGATCCTCGAACGAATCGGCATGAAGCTTCCATCCTAGCCATGGTAAAGGGAAGATTCTCCGTCATCATCGTCCCGCACGACATCCGCAAGACGCGGACGTATCGCGTTTCGTACGGCATTTTCTACTCGATACTCGCCCTTGCCGGGGTGGGGCTCGTCGTGGTGCTGTTTTTCATCGCGACGTACGGAGCGCTCCTCATCAGGACGCGCGAGTTCAGGCTCTACAAACTTCAGGTCGAGGAGCTGACGAAGCGGCAGGAGCAGATGAGCGAGCTCCAGAGAAATCTCGCCGAGCTTCGCGCCTTGAACGCGCAGGTGCGGCACATGCTCGGTCTCGGGCTCGCGCCACAAGACAGCCTCGCGCTCGCGGCGGGCGGGCGTTCGGGCGCCGAGACGAGGCAGGGTTCGCGGCTCGAGCAGGCGTCGATGCTGCGGGCGATTCCGACCTTCTGGCCCGTGAGGGGATTCATCACGAGGCGTTTCACGGGAGCGGGGGGCGGGGCGGCGGAGGCGCTCCACGGGGGAATCGACATCGCCGTCGAGCGCGGAACGCCGGTTCGGGCGGCCGCGGGGGGGTACGTGACGGAGGCGGGCTGGAGCAACGACTACGGGTATTACGCGCAGGTCGATCACGGGTACGGCATAAAAACACTTTACGGGCACGCCGATATGCTGGTAGTAGTTAAGGGGGAGCGGGTGACCCAGGGGCAGACGATCGCTTACTCGGGCAACACGGGGAAGAGCTCGGCGCCGCATCTTCATTTTCAGGTGACGCAGGGCAACGTTCCCGTGGACCCTTTGAAATATCTTCTTCAGTGAGGTGCAGCATGATCGGGGGAAAGAAAGAGGCGAGGAAGGAGGATGTGGCAATGTTCGGCAAAGAGGGAGAGAGCGTCGCAGGGGAGGGAAAGATGAACTCGATAATCGGAAAAGGCTGCAAGATCAACGGCACGGTCACGATCAGCGAGGGCACGATCCGCATCGACGGGGAATTCGAGGGGAACATCACTTGCCCCGATACGCTCGTCATCGGCAAGGACGGCCACGTGAAGGCCGAGATCAAGGTGAAGGGCGCGGTCGTCGGCGGAACCGTCATCGGCAACATCGACGCCAAGGAGAAGATCGAGCTCCAGGCGGGCTCGCGCCTCGAGGGAGACATCAAGACGAGCCGCCTCGTCATCGACGAGGGCGTCTTCTTCGAGGGGAACTGCAAAATGAGCCCCGAGGGAGCCCGCCCCGCAGGCGTCGGGATGGGGATGCCGGGAATGCAGCCGAAGCCGCAGACTCCGGTTCCCACGAGGTAATCCGGCGACGAGCGGCCCGCAGCTCGCCCCGCATCGCATGTCGTCGCGCCGCCGGCCGGCCGGCCGGCCGGGCGTGCGCATAGCAAAAAGGAAGGCGTCCATGGAGGACGCCTTCGCTTTTTTGGGCCTTGTGGTGGTTGGCCGGCCCGTAGCCAACGAGAAGTGATACCAGCCGCTATTTAACCTTTACTTCGATTTCTTTCGGCTTTGCCTTCTCCACCTTGGGGATGGCGAGCTTGAGGACTCCGTCCTTGAACTCCGCCTCGATCCCGTTGCGGTTCACGTTCTCGGGGAGCGTGAACGTTCTGATGAACTGGCCGTAGCAGCGCTCGGCGAGACGATAGTTCTCCTCTTTTTTCTCTTCCTCGATCTTGCGCTCGCCGCGGAGCGTGAGCATGTTGTCCTGAATCTCGATCTTGATGTCTTCCTTTTTCATGCCCGGAAGATCCGCATTGAGCTCGAAGCCGCCGTTCGCCTCGACGATGTCGACGCGCGGCGCCCAGCGGATGAAGTTGGCTTCGCCCTTCGCGGTGTCCGTGCCGAAGAAATCTCCGAGCAGCATGTTCATCTCTTCCTGAAGCCCGAACATGTCCCGAACCGGATTCCATCTTACGATCGCCATGGCTGAACCCTCCTTGGTCATAACGTTTAGCGTTTCCCATCGTCGTCTTTCGCTTGGTGAAAAATGCAGAATGCGTGCCATTCGGCGGGCTTCGATGCAACGCATTATATTATATATGGTTGGGTCATTGCGACGCGGCGCGCCAATTTAGCGCAGCAGCGGCAGAACGACAAAACGAGCCATGCCGGCAGGCGTGGCGCATGACGGCTGCCATATTGGCAGGCGATGCATTTGAACTTACCGAATTGAGGCGATGGCTATTTGCGGGGCGGTTTCCGAGTCAACTCCGCTAGGAGCTGCCGGGCCGTTCGCGTGTTGAGGATGTTCTCCTTCGTGAGCCAGCCGCGCCGCGCCGTGCCGACTCCATATATAATGTTCTGGAGCTCCGGAAGGACGTGCGTGTCGGTGCCGATTGCGATTTTTACGCCGGCCGCGGAGGCGAGGCGGCAGCTGCCGGAGTCGAGGTCGAGCCGCGCCGGGTGGGCGTTGATCTCGATGGCCGTGCCGGCGCGCGCCGCGGCGGCGAAGACCTCGGCCATGTCGATTTCGTAGGCGTCGCGGACGCCGATGAGGCGGCCCGTGGGATGCGCGAGAATGTGGGCCCGGGGATGATCGATCGCCGCCACGACGCGCCGGGTCATCGCGTCGCGCTTCATCTTGAAGTTCGAATGAACGGCGACATAAACGAGATCGAGCCTCTCGAGAAGGTCCTCGCGCATGTCGAGCGAGCCGTCCGGGAGGATGTCGACCTCGCTCCCCTTGAGCAGCCGAAAGCCTCGCAGGCGATCGTTGACGGAGTCGATCTCGTCCATCTGCCGGCGGAGCCGCGCGGGGGAGAGGCCGTTCGCGACATGGAGGCCCTGCGAGTGATCGGTGATGAGCATGTAGGAGTAGCCGCGCTTCCTCGCGGCGGAGGCTATCTCCTCGAGCGTCGCCTCGCCGTCGCTGTAGCTCGAATGGCAGTGGAGATCCCCCCTGATATCGGAAAGCTCGACGAGCCGCGGGAGCGATCCCGCGCGCGCCGCCTCGATCTCGCCCGAGTCCTCGCGGATCTCGGGCGGAATGTAGGGAAGCCCGAGCGCCCGGTAGACCTCCTCCTCGGTCTTTCCCGCCACGCGGATCTCCTTGGCGCCCGCGCGCCCGGCGCCCTTCGCCCCCCGGAACACCCCGTACTCGCTGAGCTTGAGCCCCCGCTCGATCGCGATCTCGCGGAGACGTATGTTGTGCTCCTTTGAGCCCGTGAAATAGTTGAGCGCCGAGCCGAAAGAGCTCTCCTCGACGACGCGGAGATCGATTTGAATGCCGTCGCGTGTCACGACGCTCCCCTTGGTCGAGCCCTCGGCGAGAACGCGGGAGACCTCTTCGAGGCGCGCAAAGGCCGCGATCACCTTTTCGGGCGAAGGGGATGCGCAGAGGATATCGATGTCGCCGACCGTCTCGCGGAATCGCCGAAGGCTTCCCGCCGCCTCGACCTTTTTCACGTCGGGGCGCTTCTCGAGCTCGGCCACGATGCGCCGCGCGAGCGGAAGGGCGGCTCCTATCGGCGTGCGGCCGAGGGCGCGGCTCAGAAACTCGAGCCCCTTGAGAATATTCTCCTCGGTCTTGGCCTTCATCTTCGGGAGGTTTTGAATGCGGTGGTCGATGGCGGCCCGACGAAGCTCCTCGAGGGAGGAAACGCCGAGCTCCTCGTGGAGCCGGACCGCGGTTTTCGGTCCAACCCCGGGGATGCGGAGCATATCGAGGAGGATCGCCGGGGTTTCCTCGCGGAGCTCGTTCAGGTAGCGAATCTCGCCGGTCTCGATGAACTCGGCGATCTTGGACGCGAGATCCTTGCCGATGCCCGGAAGCTCAGTGAGGGCGTTCTCCGCCGCCGCGTCCTCGATCGGACGGGCGAGCCCCTCGACGGTCTGCGCCCCGCGCCGATAGGCGTTGATGCGGAAAACATTTTCTCCGCGAAGCTCGAGGATATCGGCGATTTCGCCGAAGAGAGCCGCGATGTCCTTGTTCTTCATAATGCCGCCCCGAGGATGAAGGCGCCGGGGCGCGATGATTGTAGCATAGGAGGGCGCGAGGGTAATATAATCTCCTGCGTCGCGTCCGCGGGGGCGCGGGGGAGATCTCGATGCGCCGAGCAAAACGAAAGGGCGCGGAGGCGGGGCGGGTCCGAGCGGCAGCCTCCTGCGGGCTAGCGCTCCTCGCCCTGCCGGGCTGCTTCACCTACTCGTCGTATCAATCCGCGCGCATCGTCGAAAAGGGGGGCGCGCAGGGCGCGCTCGCCGTCTCGCGAAGCAGGATCGTGCGCGAAGGCCCGGACGAAGATACGTGGTGGGCGATCGAGGGGGGCGCGCGTTTCGGGCTCGCCAAGCGAGTGGACGGGTCGTTTCTCCTCTCCCTCTTCCCGGACGTTCAGGAGGGATGGGGCGCCGCCGTGCTCACGATTGACGTGCGGGGCGGCATCGTCGAGAACTACATCGCGGCGGTGATGCCGGTGAGCGCGACGCTCGGGGATTCTTACCTCGCGTCGCTTCGCGTGCAGCCGGGCCTCGTCGCGACGCTCCCGCTCGGAGACCGCGCCGAGATAAACGGCTCGGCGCGGGCGCACATCTTCGTTCGCGCGACGGATCTCTTCGCGATGGGGTACAACGTCGGTCTCGGGCTCAAGAGCGAGTCGGGCGCGTGGACGATCCGCCCCGAGCTCGGGTGGATGCGTTTCGCCGGGGAGCACGAAGGGTTGACGTACGCGCAGTACGGAATCGGAATGGAATTTCGGGCGCCGCGAAAGAGCGCCGGCAAGGAGTGAGAATCGAATGATCCGGTTATCGAAGAGGCCGCGCCGAGGCGCGCGGCGCATCGCGGCGGGAGTCCTCGCGGCCGCGTCGCTCGCGTGCGCCGGCTGCGGGCGCGGAAAGCCGGAGGGATTCGTCGGCTCGGGAACCCTCGAGGCGACCGAGGTCGTCGTGAGCGCCCAAACCGGAGGACAGGTGCTTCGCCTCATGAAACGGGAGGGGGACGCCGTTTCCACGGGCGACACGCTGGCGATCGTCGACGTCGAAAAGCTCGCTCTCGAGCGGCGCCGGCTCGGGTCGAGCATCGACGAGATCACGGCGAGCCGCCTCCCCGTCGCCGAATCGGTGAAGCAGGCGCGGGAGCATCTCGACAACACCGAGAAGAGCTACGGGCGCATCAAGGCGCTCTTCGACGCGGGCACGGCGACGCAGCAGCAGTACGACGACGTCTCGACGAAGTACCGGCTCGCCGAGAGCCAGCTCGTCTCCGCCAAGGCGCAGGAGAAAACGCTCGACGCGCGAGAGGAAACGGTGCGGGCGTCGATCGCGCTCCTCGACCGGCAGATACGGGACGGGGCCGTCACGGCTCCCGTTTCGGGAGTCGTCGCCGAGAGATACGTCGAGGCGGGGGAAATGGCGCCCACGGGCGGCGCGGTCTTCAAGATCGTCGACCTCTCGGATTTCTGGATCAAGGTGTACGCGGGGGAGAAGGATCTCGGGGCCTTCGCGCTCGGGGCCGGGGTACGCGTCGTGGTCGACGCGCTCGAGACTCCGCTCGAGGGCGTCGTCTCGTGGGTCTCGCCGGAGGCGGAGTTCACGCCGAAGAACGTCGAAACGCGCGACGCCCGCGCCGAGCTCGTCTACGCGGTGAAGGTCGCCGTCACGGCGCCGCCCGCCGCGCTCAAGATCGGGATGCCGGCGGAAGTGTACGTGAAATGAGCGACCTCGCGATTCGCGTCGAGGGACTTAAGAAAAGCTTCGGCGACACGGCCGCCCTCGTCGAGGCGAGCTTCGAGGTGCGCTCGGGGGAGATGTTCGGCCTCATCGGCCCGGACGGCGCGGGCAAGACCACCCTCTTTCGCATTCTCACGACGCTCATCGATCCCGACGCCGGCGAGGCCGAGGTGCTCGGGGCCTCGGTGCGCCGGGAGCCGGAGCGGATCCGCGAGGCCGTCGGATACATGCCGCAGCATTTCTCCCTCTATCAAGACCTCAGCGTCGCCGAGAACATGCGTTTCTTCGCGGACCTCTTCGGCGTGCGGGCGGTCGAGCGGCGCCGGCGCACGGAGGAGCTCCTCGCCTTCAGCCGCCTCGGTCCCTTCGTCAAGCGCAGGGCCGGGGCGCTCTCGGGAGGAATGAAACAAAAGCTCGCCCTCTCGTGCGCCCTCATCCATACGCCGCGGCTCCTCGTTCTCGACGAGCCGACGACCGGGGTTGACCCCGTCTCGCGGCGCGACTTCTGGGAGATGCTCGAAGGGCTCCGCGGGCAGGGGGTCACGATCGTCGTATCGACGCCGTACATGAACGAGGCCGCCCTCTGCGGCCGAATGGCGTTCATTCACAAGGGAAGGCTGCTCGCGACGGGAAGCGCCGGGGAGATCGCGAGCCTTTTCGCGGGAAAGGTGTACGCCCTCGACGGGCCGAGCCTCGGGGCGATAGCGGCCTCGCTCAAGAAGATCCTGCGGCCGGAGCTCGTGCGGATTCTCGGCGACCGCGTGCAGGCGATCGTTCTCGAGAACGGCCGGGAGGACGCCGAACGCGCCTTCGCGGCGGCGCGGGAGGGAGGGCTTCTCGACGGTCCTCCGCGCGAGGCGGCGCCGGACGTCGAGGACGCCTTCATCGCCCTCATGAGGGAATGAGCCGGAGAGAGCAACTCATGGCGAACGACGTCGAATACTCCGTCCGCGTGCGGGAGCTCACGAAACGCTTCGGAGATTTCACCGCGGTCGATCGCGTCTCGTTCGAGGTGCGCCGCGGCGAGATTTTCGGGCTGCTCGGGGCGAACGGCGCCGGCAAGACGACGACGATCCGCATGCTCACGGGGCTCCTGCGCCCGACCTCGGGCGAAGGAACGGTCGCCGGGCTCGACGTCGACACGCAATACGACGAGATCAAGAAGAGGATCGGCTACATGTCGCAGCGGTTCTCCCTCTACGGGGATCTCACCGTGGGAGAGAACCTCGAATTTTTCGGCCGGGTGTACGGGCTCGCCTCCCGCGAGATCGACGCGCGCATCGAGGAGCTCGAGGGCGATCTCGGCGTGAAGGACCACCTCCGCCGCCGCACCTGCGCGATCCCGCTCGGATTCAAGCAGCGTCTCGCGCTCGGGGCCGCCATACTCCATCGACCCGCCGTGCTCTTTCTCGACGAGCCGACCTCGGGGGTCGATCCGATAGCGAGGCGGCATTTCTGGGAGATCATCAATGGGCTCGCGGAGGGCGGGATCACCGTTCTCGTGACGACGCACTACATGGACGAGGCGGAGTACTGCAACAGGCTCTTCGTCATGCACGCGGGGCGGATCGTGAGCATCGGCTCGCCCGCGGAGCTCAAGACGAGGCACGGCGGCCGTTCGATCGAGGAGGTCTTCGTGGGCCTCGTGGGGGAGAGATAGATGGCGCGGGGAGGATCGAGAATCGGGGCGCTCGCGGCGAAGGAGTTCCGCCACATCATGCGCGACCCGCGCTCGCTCTGGATTATCTTCATGCTCCCGATCGTCATGATATTTCTCTTCGGGTACGCGATCGACCTCGACGTCACGAATGCGCGACTCGCCCTCTGCGACCGGAGCGGCACGCCCGCGAGCCGGGCGCTCGTCCGGGATCTCGAAGCGTCGAGCTACTTCACGGTCGCCGCGCGCTGCGGCGATCCCTCCGAGACGGAACGGCTCTTCAAGCGCCGGGCCGTGCACGCCGCCCTCGTCATCCCGGAGGACTACGAGCGGAGCCTCGAGCGGGAGGGAAGGGCGGAGCTCGGGCTCGTCATCGACGGGAGCGACGCGAACACGGCGTCCCTCATACAGAACTACCTCGAGGCTTTCCTCGCGACGCGCTCGCCGGCCGGAGAGGGCGCCGGCGGAGCGGAACCTCCCGTCTCGGTCCGGCCGACGATCCTCTACAACCGCGCGATGGAGTCGACGAACTTCATCGTGCCGGGGATCGCGGCGATCGTCATGATGATGCTCGGGGCGCTCCTCACCTCCGTGGCGATAGTCCGCGAGAAAGAGACCGGCACGATGGAGCAGATTCTCGTGAGCCCCGTTCGAAGCCACGAGGTGATCCTCGGCAAGGTCCTCCCGTACCTCGCGCTCGCGTTCTGCGTGGCGGCCATGGTCGTGGCGGTGGGGCATTTCCATTTCCACGTGCCTTTCGCCGGCTCGCGGGCGCTCCTCATGCTGTACTTCGTGCTGTATATCTTTACGGCGCTCTCGCTCGGGCTCCTCGTTTCGACGATCGCCGCCACCCAGCAGGTGGCCATGATGGCCTCGCTCATGGTGACGCTCCTTCCGACGATCATGCTCTCCGGGTTCATCTTCCCGACGGCATCGATGCCCACGCCGCTGCGATACGTCTCGAACGCGCTGCCGGCGACGCATTTCCTCGTCATCATCCGGGGAATCATGCTGAAGGGTTCCGGGCCGGCCGAGCTCGCGGGCCACGGCGCCGCGCTCGCGGGGATCGGCGCCGTGCTCATGACGATCGCGATGAAGCGCTTCAGCCTGAAGCTCACGCGGAAAGGCGACGGGGGGGTAGATCGCTCGTGCGCGGAGTTCTCAGTCTCGTCCGCAAGGAGCTGCGGCAGATCTTCCGGGATCCGAACATGATCCGGATCATCTTTTTCATGCCGCTCATGCAGCTCTTCGTCCTCGGCTACGCGATCACCTTCGACATCAAGAACCTTTCGCTCGCCGCGATCGACCGGGACGGATCGTCGGCGAGCCGGGCGCTCTACGATCGCTTCGCGCACAGCGAGCATTTCAGGGCGCGGCGGATCGCCGATCCGGGGGGCGGGATCGAGGAGGTTCTGCGGCGCGGGGAGGCGGTGATCGCGATCGTCGTGCCGGAGGGGTTCGGCCGCGATCTCGAGTCGGGGAAAACGGCGGAGGTGCAGGTCCTCCTCGACGGGCAGAACTCGAACACGGCGGGCGTGGCGCTCGGCTACTGCAGCCGGATCGTGAACCGCTTCATGCAGGATCGCGCCGCGGAGGCGCGGGCGAAAGCGGGGCCGCGCGCCGCGGCCGGCATCCGGCGCGGGGTCCGCGTCGTCGCGGCGGAAACGCGGATCTGGTACAACCCCGAGCTGCGGAGCGTCTATTTCATGATTCCCGGGATCATCACGATCCTGCTCACCGTGATCACGATGCTCCTCACGGGGCTCGCCATCGTGAAGGAGCGGGAGGCGGGCACGCTCGAGCAGCTCCTCGTGACGCCGCTCCGGCCGTGGCAGATCATCGCCGGCAAGACGATCCCGTTCGCCCTCGTGGGGATCGCCGAAATGGCGATCGCGACCACGATCGGCGTGCTCTGGTTCGGGATTCCCGTTCTCGGGAACGTGGCCCTCTTGGCGCTCATCGCCTTTTGCTTCATCCTCACGACCCTCGGGCTCGGGGTGTTCATATCGACGGTGGCGGGGACGCAGCAGCAGGCGCTCTTCGTCACGTGGTTCTTCCTCCAGATCTTCGTGCTCCTGAGCGGGCTCTTTTACCCGATCGAGAATATGCCCGCCTGGGTCCAGATCGCGACCCGCATCAACCCCGTCCGCTACCTCGTCACGGTGAACAGGGAGCTCCTCCTCAAGGGGGCCGGTATCGCCGAGCTCTGGCCCGAGCTCGCCTGGCTCCTCGGAATCGGCCTCTCCGTCTTCACCTTCGCGACGCTCCGGTTTCACAAACGGGCGGCGTGAGGGTGCGAACCGGCGCCGAGGAGCCCCGAGCGATTTTGTTTGTCCGGGGACGGTCGATCCTTTATCATTAATATCGGCCTTTGGTTTCACCGATTCAGCGGTGTGCTATGCGCTTCGCAGTTAAAAAATCTTACGCCATCGCGCTTCTCTTCGCCTGCGCGGGCCTCGCGCTCATAGCCGCACTCTCGACCTCGCCGGGCAGCCCTGCGGCGCAGGATAGGGACGAGGAGTCGCTCGACAAGGCCGAAACGATCCAGCGCACCCTCATTCTCGACGGCAGCCGCATCCACTTCGCGGGCGAGCTCCAGATGAACGTCACGAATTTCGGATTCTTCGGATCGCTTCCGAAGAGCACCTACGTCATGTCGGAGGCCCCCTCGGCGCAATGGCCGGCGGGGAGCGGCGTCGAGTACCTCTACGCCGCCGGGCTCTGGGTGGCGGCCGAGGTCGACGGGGTTCCGTCCGTTTCGACCGGGTACCCGCAAACGGAGTTCTACCCCTCCGACGACGCGACGGCCGTCATCTACCGCTCGTTCGAGGGGGCCGCGGGCGGCAGGCGCTATCCCGCGGATCCCGACGACGACCGCGACGGCGAAATCGACGAGGACCCGCTCAACGGCCGCGACGACGATCGCGACGGCCTCGTCGACGAGGACTTCGCGGCCGCCGGAAAGCTCATGTACTCCTGCGAGTACAGCGACGTCGAGGTGTCGGCGCAGCAGGTGTGGCCCGAGCACAATCCTCTCGGCATCCACGTGCTGCAGGAGAGCTACCAGTGGAGCGAAGAGGCGCTCAACGACTTCGTGGCCGCGAGCTACCTGATCACGAACGAGAGCTACCGGTTCCTGAACAGCGCCTACATCGGCCTCTTCGCGGACCTCGACGCCGGACACCGGGATCTCGGCGCGTATTACAAGGACGATCTCGTCGGATCGTGGGAGGGCATCTGGTGCGCGCCGGTGAGCGGCGTCGAGCTTCCGCAGCGCGTGCGCATCGTGTACGTGCACGACAACGACGGCGACGAGGGGCGCACGCCGGGGTACTTCGGCGTCGCGTTCTTCGGCATGAGGGAGTACGGCTCGGGCTACTATGCGAATATGGGCGGCGGACTCAGCTCCATCAGATACTTCGCGGGGCTTCTCCCGTACGACCGGGGGGGAGAGCCGGTGAACGATTTTCAGCGCTACGCGGCCATGTCGAGCGGCGTGAGCGACGCCGATCCCGACGTGCCCAAGGATTACAAGGCGCTCATGAGCGCGGGACCCTTTTTCATTCCTCCGGGGGTCACCTTCGCCTTCGACGTCGCGTTCGTGGCCGGCGGGACCCTCGACGAGCTGCTCGACAACGCAGCGACGGCGACCCGCGTGTACTGCGGCGTCTACGCCGACGGGGACCGGAATCCCAACACCGGCGTTCGGGGGCGAGAGGGGTTCATCGTCGGCCCCTCGGATCCGGATCAGGGCATCGATCCCGATCCGTGCGACAACATCGCCGAGAGCATCGTGCTCTCCAAGCGGGAGACCCTCTGGTGCAATTTCGATTGTCAGGAGGAGAAGCTCCTGTGGAGCTACCCCTGCTACAAAGGGTCCATGACCTTTCTGCAATTTCAGAGCGGGTCGTACGGGAAGGAGCTCCCGGTGCGATGGATCACGAGCACGGCGCCGCCGGCGCCGGCGCTGCGGGCCGTCGCGGGGGACAACAGCGTCACCCTCCTCTGGGACAACACGAGCGAGGTCACACCCGACGCCATTACGCGCCAGTACGATTTCGAGGGATACCGAGTCTATCGCGCGCACGACTGGCACCGGCCGCTCGGGTCGACCGTCGCGAGCGGTCCGAGCGACGAGCTCTGGTACCTCATCGACAGCCGCGATCTCGTGAACGGCGTGCCGCCGGACCAGAATCTCCAGCTGCCGTGGAAGGACGGCGGGTTCGAATACGATCCCCTCGGCCGTCTCGACGAGCGGGAACGGAGCCACTACATCGAGGCGTTCGAGCAGGGCCTCCTGCACGATCCGCTCTCGAGCCCGCCCTGTCCGCCGGGATTCACCGTGGAGGAATGCGACACCCTCGAGGCCCTCGCCCGGTGGAGCATCGGCTACGAAGGCGGCCGCCGCTACTACCGCTACGTCGATCCCGACGCCAAGAACGGGCTTCCCTATTTTTACGCGGTGGTCGCGTACGACCACGTCATTGTCGACGGCGAAGCGACGGGCGTGAATCTCGGCGATACGCCGATCGCGAACTTCGTGTACGTCACTCCGCGATCGAGCTCGCAGGCGGACGGCGAGTTCCGGAGCGAAGACGTCTACGTCGTGCCGAACCCCGTGACGGGAGCAAACACGGCGCCGTGGAAGCTCGAACCGAACAACGCGGATCCGTCGGGGGACAAGTGCGAGTTTCGCAATCTCCCGCGCTGCCGCAGCGTCGTGCGGATCTACTCGGTGGCCGGAGATCTCGTCCAAACGCTGTATCACGACGGCTCGTCGGGCGTCGGCACGCTCTCGTGGGATCTCATGTCCCGGAACGGGCAGAGCGTGACGAGCGGCGTGTACCTCTTCTCCGTCGAGAGCGAAGACGGCAGGTTTCCCCGGGTGATCGGAAAGTTCGTGGTGATACGATGAAGAAAAACGGATGCAAGCAGGCTCCCGGGTTCCGGGGTGCCGCGACGGCCGCGGCGGCGCTCGCCGCCCTCGCCGCGTTCGCTTCCTGCGACGAAAGCCTCTATACGGGAACGATCAAGCCGAACGTCCCGCCCACGATCAAGCTCACGAGCGGCCCCCTCGAAGGGGACACGACCGCGTACGCCATCGACTTCAGCTGGGTGGGCAACGACAAGGACGGCACGATCGACCACTATGAATTCGCCATGTCGGCGGGGGATCCGATCGGCTTCGATCCGGCCGACACGACGGGTCCCGACCAGTGGACGAAAACGCGCGCGACGGACAGCCTCTTCAGGTTCACGGCCGACGAGGAGGCCGGGGACATTTGGTTCAGCACGAAGTACTACACGCTCTACGAGAAGACGCACACGTTCTTCGTCAGGGCGATCGACGACCGCGGCGGCTGCTCGGAGACCGCGTATCGCTCGTTCACGGCGCAGACGCTCGCCCCCTTCGCGGTCATCGACCTGCCGCGCTCGTTTCTCCCGGGCCAGACGCAGATCATGCCGCCGATCGTGCGCTTTCAGTGGCATTGTCTCGATCCGATCGACACGCCGTGGAACACGCAGCAGGCGGATTCCGTCCGCTACCTGCTCACGCCGTACGACCGGAGCACGATCGAGAAGCTCAACGTGGAGCCCGCCACGTTCGAGGAGTACTGGAGCCGATGGAAGTCGTATGACGCCCCCGGAGATTCCGGAATCGCGACCGTCATCGGCGACGACGAGATGCTGAGCAAGATGAGCAGCTACGTCTTCGCCGTTCAGGCGAAGGACGACGCGGGCGCGGTCACGGCGGTCTTCGATCCGGCGATGAACGTGCGCATCTTCGCCATTCTCCAGTCGGCGGGTCCGGAGCTCCGGGTGAGCGAGCCCTATCTCGGCTGGTGGCAGTACATCGGCATCGACAACCGGACGGAGGTGTTCCGGCTCCCGGCGGGGTTCGTGGTCCGCTTCAGCTGGTCGGCCGACGCGTCGAGCTACGGAGGGGAGATCGCCTCCTATCGCTACGGATGGGACATCGTCGATCTCAACGATCCGGGCGAGTGGGCGATCGATCCGAATCCCTTCGTGAAATCCGCTCCGCCCGTTTCGTTCGCCTCCGGCGTGCACACGCTCTACATCGAGGCGGTCGACAATAACGGCGCCGCCACGATGGCCCAGATGGAGATCAACATCTTCGCCCTCAACATGACGCGCAACCTTCTCTGGATCGACGATTTCTACTCGACCGACACCTTCCAACAGGTGAACTACGGATTCCCGACCGAGACCGAGCACGACACCTTTTGGCTCGCGATCTGCTACCGGACGGTGGGCTTCAGCCCGGACATCGACGTGTACGACTCGGCCCAGCGAGGCGCTTTGCCGCCCGACATCGAGCTCCTCTGGCGGTACAAGAACATCATCTGGAGCTATTCGTCCCTCGACGAGGTCAATGCGTGGGACAACATGGTCCGTTTCATACCGGAAAGCTGGATCACTTCGTCCACCACGCTCACGTTCAATTTTCTCTCGTACTACATGGCCTCCGGCGGGCACATTTGGACCGAAGGCAAGTCGGACAAGCAGGGCGGCCTCATAGCCGTTCTGTTTCCGTACCGCCAGGTCGAGCCGATCAATCTCCGGTGCGAGATCACGGGCGTGCGCACGGGATGCGACGGCGACACGAGCGGGGTCAACTGCATCGCGTACAAGGATTACTGCGTTACGGTGCTCGACAAGATCGTGCCCAACGAGCGGACCGACGAGATCATGCCCATCCGGCGGGTCGATTGGGACGCCATGACGTACGCCTACCGCGATCCGCGCGACGCGGTCACGCTCGCGCACCCGGCGCTCCCGACGACGCTCAAGCTCTGGGACAAGGTGACGGCGACGGGGATGTATTTCGATCCGGCCGTGCGGGGCTTCACGTACGGGGAAATCTACAACCCCGGCTACTGGATGTCGGCCACCCTCGCGCGGACGCAGAGCTGCTTTCACCCCATGTACCGGATGAAGTCGCGCAACACCCTATCGGCGATCAACAACGCGACGATCGCCTTCTGGACGACGAAGTACGCCGACGTCGCCGCTCCCGCGGAGGGCGCCATCCCCGCGCCGAGCGTCCACTTCGGCGTGCCGCTCTGGTTCTTCAACCGCTCACAGGTCGACTCCATCGCCGACACCGTTTTTCGAGAATGGAGAATCAGCTCCCGCTAGCCGCCGGGCCCGGCCGCGGCGGCCGCGACCGCGGGGCCGCGGGGTCCTGCCGGTAAAAGCGGGCGAGGAGCCCGTAGAGCCCCGGGTGGCGGGATTTGAGGTCGGCGGGCCTTTCGAAAAACGTCTCCGTGAGCACGGCGAAGAACTCGGCGGGACTCTCGGCGCCGTACCAGTCGAGCAGCGTCGGAACCCTCTTGCCGGCTTTCTTCCCGAGCGCCTCGAACTCCCGCGCGAACTCGCCCGCCCATTCGTCGGCGAGCTCCCTGTCGTCGAGTCTCGGCGTGCCGTCGGCGATTCCCGCCTCGTCGTCGAGCTGGTGGGCGAACTCGTGAAACATGACGTTGTAGCCGTCCCGCGGCGCCGCGACGCTCTCGACGCAGTCGGCCCACGACAGCACGAGCGCTCCGGTGTCCCACGACTCGCCGTCCCGTTCCTCGTCCTCCTCGATCACGACGCCGTCCGGGCCGTGCTCGCGGAGCGGCGCGACGAACGCGCGCGGGTAGACGAGGACGGACGAGAGGAGCGGATAGACGTCGGTCTCGCGGTGGAGGAGCAGGATGCAGGCGTGCGCCGCGATCGTGAGGAGGATCTCGTCGGTGATCTCGAGGCCGTCGCACCCTTCGAACTTCTTCTCGGCGAGAAAAATTTGGATGAGCCCGCCGAGCTCGCCCCGTTCCGCTTCGTCGAGGAGCGAATAGAACGGCACGGCGCGTTCGAGAATCTCGATCCGGCCGGGCTCGAGAGGGGTATCCATAAGGCGCCTGCGGCGCCGCTTTTTCATGCCGAACATCGACGGTCGCTTCGCTCTCCCAACGTGTGCCCCTTCCGGCCGGCGCTCACAGCGAGCGCGCCCCCGAAATCAGGTAGTACGCTCGGCAGCTGTCGGTCTCGCAGGGGTCGGTATAGCCGAAAGTCGCCTCGAAAAAGCCGGAGAAGCTGTCCACGCTCGCGTACTCGATGGAGAAACGCGTCGTGAAACATCCCGTGCAGCCGATCGACGGATTGATCGGGATGCAGGTCGGCGATACGCTTTCGCCGGCGCCGCAGAGCGTCTGCTCGTCCCACGGCCCCCGCATCGATCCCCACACGATGGTGTCGCCCTCGATCGCGATCGTCGCGTTGCCGTCGAAGGGGGGCGCGACGGAGCAGTCCGTCGTGAGGAGCGAATACGTGACGTAGAAGGTTCCGCTGTAGGAAGACGGCTCGGGTTCCGGTTCGAGCGAGCCGTCGCCGTCGTCGCCGCTGTCGAAACACGCCGGCAGGACGACGGCCGCGGCGAGACAGAGAGCGATGAGCCTGCGCATGGCGAATACTCCCCCGGTATGCGTTGAAGGAACGTCCTCTCCGTGATAGTATCATGCCGATCGAGAGGAAGCAAGCGCGGCCGCGGTCGGCGGCTCGGCGCAGGCGTCAGACGCGGGAGAGAAGGATGAGCGGTCACGACGACGAGCGCGCGCTCGCGCGGTTCGAGGAGGCGTACGGAGCCCTTCGACGGGAAATCGGCAAGGTCATCGTGGGACAGGAGCGCGTCGTGGAAGAGCTCCTCACGGCGCTCTTCGCCGGCGGCCACTGCCTTCTCGTCGGCGTGCCGGGCCTCGCGAAGACGCTCCTCGTTTCGACCGTGGCGCGGTGCCTCAATCTCAGCTTTTCCCGCATTCAGTTCACGCCCGATCTCATGCCGAGCGACATAACGGGCACCGAGGTTCTCGAAGAGGACGCCGCGGCGAGGCGCCGCGCGTTCCGTTTTATCCGCGGCCCCGTGTTCGCCAATATCGTCCTCGCCGACGAGATCAACCGGACCCCGCCGAAGACGCAATCGGCCCTCCTTCAGGCGATGCAGGAGTATCAGGTGACGGCGGGCGGCTCGACGCACCCGCTCGAGCGCCCCTTCTTCGTGCTCGCCACGCAGAATCCGATCGAGCTCGAGGGAACGTATCCGCTCCCCGAGGCGCAGCTCGACCGGTTCATGTTCGACATACGCGTGCACTATCCGTCGGCGGACGAGGAGCTCGCGATCGTCGACACGACGACCTCCCGCGAGCCGGCCGAGCCCGTCGCCGTGCTCGGAGGCGCGGATATCGTCGCGGCGCAGGCGCTCGTGCGGAGCGTTCCGGTCGCCGAGAGCGTGCTCCGCTACGCCGTCCGGCTCGTCCGGGCGAGCCGCGAGCGGGATCTCCCCGGCGTGGGACAGTACCTCTCGTGGGGGGCGGGGCCGCGCGCCGGGCAGTACCTCGTTCTCGGCGCCAAGGCGCGGGCCATCATGGAGCGCCGCACGACGCCGTCGATCGAGGACGTGCGGGCCGTGGCGCTCCCCGTTCTGCGGCACCGCATCGTCACCAACTTTCACGCCGAGGCCGACGGGGTGGCGGCCGACGAGCTCGTCGGCCGGCTCCTCGAGCGCGTGGCGCCTTGAGCGTCGCGCCGCTCGCGGCGAACGCGGCGGCCGGAAGAATCGATCGATGTCGCCCAAGGAAGCAAGACTCGCCGAATTCCTGAAACCCGAGGTCGTGAGCAGGCTCGCGAACATGGATCTTCGCGCGCGGCTCATCGTCGAGGGATTCATCGCGGGGCTCCACCGGAGCCCCTACCATGGATTCTCCGTCGAGTTCGCCGAGTACCGGCCCTACAACGCCGGAGAGTCGACCCGCGACGTCGACTGGCGGATCTACGGCAAGACCGACCGCTACTACGTCAAGGTCTTCGAGGACGAGACGAACCTCCGCGCGACGATCCTTCTCGACCGGAGCGCCTCGATGGATTTCTCGAGCGGCGCCGGCGTCACGAAGCTCCGTTACGCCGCGCTCCTCGGGGCGGCGCTCTCGTACCTCATGATCATGCAGCGCGACGCCGTGGGGCTCGTCGTCTTCGACGAGCGCGTGAGCGCCGCCGTTCCCCATCGCTCGGCGAGGCAGCACCTCCTGCACCTGCTCCGCGCCCTCGAGGAGGTCCGTCCGGGTGAGCGCACCGAGATCGCGCGCACGCTCCGCGAGACGGCCGAGCGCCTCAAGCGCCGCGGGCTCGTCATCATCGCGAGCGATCTCCTCGACGATCCGGAGCTCGTGCTCGGCGGGCTCAAGGCGTTCCGGCATCGCGGGCACGAGGTCGTCGTTTTTCACGTTCTCGATCCGCAGGAGCTCGCCCTCGATTACGGCGGCGAAATCCGGTTCGTCGACCGGGAGACGGGCGAGAAGGTGCGCACGCAGCCGTATTTTCTCAAGGGAGCGTACCGGCGGAGCGTTTCCCGCTGGATCTCCGATCTCGAGCGCGGTTGCAAAGAGCACGCGATCGACTACAACCTCGTGACGACGGAGACTCCCTTCGATCAGGCCCTCGTCGCGTACCTCAACAAGCGGCGGCGCCTGCGGTGAGGAGCGCATGAACTTTCTCGCCCCCGCATATCTCGTCGCGCTCGCCGCGGTGGCGGTGCCGGTTCTCATTCACATCTTCGCGCGCCGCCGCGTGCCGGAGATGCCGTGGAGCTCGATCCGCTTTCTGCGACCGGCGGACCGGCGGAGCATGGTGCGGATCAACGTGCGCCGGCTCCTGCTGCTCGCGCTCCGCGTCGCGGGCGTCGCGCTCGTGGCGCTCGCCCTCGCGCGGCCCGTCGTGCGCGGCTCGCTCGCCTCGCTCTTCCCCGCGGGGGGGTCGCGCGCCGCGTGCATTCTCCTCGACCGGAGCTACAGCATGGGGGTCGAGACCGACGGCGGCACGGCGTTCGAGCGGGCGAAGGCCCGGATCGAGCCGCTGCTCGCGGAGCTTTCGGGAGGGGACCGCGTGACGGTCGTGCTCTTCGACACGGCGGCGGAGGTCGCGTACGACGGCGAGCTCGACCCGCCGGCCGTCCTCGCCTCGCTCGCGGGCACCGCTCCCTCGTGGCGGGGAACCGATCTCCGGGCCGCCGTGGCGTTCGGCCGGCGCGCGCTCGAGCGGTCCGGGCGCGAGACGCGCGAGCTCTACCTTCTCTCGGATTTTCAGAGAACGGGCCTCGGGGAGGGGCGGGGGGCCGAAGGGCGGAGCGGGGAGCCCGTGCGGGCGCTCCTGCTCCCCGTCGCGGCAGGCGATCCGGCGAACGTGGCGATCGAGGACGTCTCGACGCCGCGCGCCGCGCTCCGCCGGGGCGAGGCGGCCTCCCTCGGCATCGTCATGCGCAACGCGGCGCGGGACCGGGAGGCGCGTTTTCCGATCGAGGTCGAGATCGGGGGGCGGCGCGTGATGGAAAAGGAGATCGCGATACCGCCCGGGGGCGCCCACGTCGAGACCGCCGTCGCGCCCGTCGAGCGATCGGGCTGGACGCTCGGGATCGTGCGCAAGCGCCCCGACCGGCTCGCCGCCGACGACACCCGCTACTTTGCGCTGCGCGCGCGCGAGAAGACGAACGTGCTGCTCATCGCCGAGGGCGGGAGCTTCTACCTCGAGCAGGCGCTCTCGCCCGCGGGGGCGGAGAGCGGCGTCGCCCTCGTGACGAAGAGCGCGCGAGGCTTCACGACGGCCGATCTCGAGCGGGCGGACGCGGTCGTGCTCGGGCCGGGGCCCGGGCTCGAGGATCGCGACGCCGGGCTCGTGCGGCGGTTCGTCTCGGACGGCGGCTCGGCGCTCGTGCTCGTGCTGCCCGAGCTCGCGGCCGCCGCCCGGCGCCTGAGCGGCGCGCGGCTCTCGATGGATTTCGCCGAAACGCCGGGAGGATTTTTCACGATCAGACCTCCCGAGCCGCCGCCCGCTTTTCTCGCCCCGTTCGGCGAGGAGGACCTCCGCGCGCTCGCGCGGGTCCGCTTCCGGCGCGCGGCCCTCGTGAGGGGCGCGCGGGAGGGGGACGTCCGGCTCGCCTTCTCGACGGGGCATCCCTTCGTCTGGGAGGAGCGCATCGGCGAGGGAACGGTCATATTCGCCTGCCTCGATCCGCGACCGGAGGCGGGCGAGCTCGTGCTCTCGCCTCTCTTCCTGCCCCTCGTGCAGCAGCTCGTCCTCGCGGGAGGAGCGCGCCGGGGGGCCGCGGAGAGCGTGCTCGTCGGAGAGGAGGCCTCATGGGAGGGGAGCGCGAGCGGCGAGATCGAAGTCCGCATGCCGGACGGGAGCGCGTTGAAGGCCGGGACCGCCGCCGGGGGGGCCGCCTCGGAGATCGCCGTTCCTCCGTCCGGGGAGCCGGGGTTCATCGCGATCGTCGCGGGGCCGGATACCGTCTCGATCATCGCCGTCAATCCCGATTGCCGCCGGGAGTCGGATCTCTCGCCGCTTCCGGCGCGGGAGGCCGCGGACTCGCTCGGGCTCGAGCACCGGGTGGCGATCGACGAGGGGGGCGACTTCGCCGCGGCCGCGCGGGAGGCGCGCGAGGGAAAGGAAATCGCGCTGCCGCTCCTCGTGGCGGCGATCGCGGTCTTCGCCGTCGAGCTCTTCGTGGCGCAGCGCGCGCCGGCCGGGGCGGAGGAGAATCATGTGGGATGATTTGAAAACAAAGCTCTCGGCCCTTCCGCAGTACCGGGAGATCGCGGGCGCGATCGCGGGGGAGCCGGGAGCGGTCCGCGTCGCGGGGCTCTACGGCAGCGCGCGGGCGCTGCTCCTCGCCCGGCTCGCCGAGGAGCTCTCCGCTCCGCTCCTCCTCGTCGCGCCCGATCCCGTCCGCGCGAGGGACCTCGAGGACGACCTCCGGATCTTCGGCATGGAAGGCGTCGTCGCGTATCCGGAGGACGAGATCCTTCCCTACGACTATCACGATCCCGACCGCAACCTCACCGGCATGCAGATGCTCGCGCTCGACGCGCTCGGACGGGGGCGCGTGCGCGCGCTCGTCTGCACGATGCGCGGGGCGCTCAAGAAGGTCTATTCGCCGGCGCTCTTCCGGAGCCTCGTCGTCGATATCCGCGCGCGGGAGGAGCGGGATCCGGTCGAGCTCGCCGAAGCGCTCGTGCGGCTCGGCTACGAGCGGCACGAAACGGTCGAGGCGAAAGGCATGTTCGCCGTGAGGGGCGGCATATTCGATCTCTTCCCCGTCGCCGAGGACGAACCGGTCCGCATGGAGTTCGACGGGGACGCGATCGTCTCGATGCGGACCTTCGACATCGAGACGCAGCGCTCGACCGGCGCGCGCGAGGCCCTGCGCGCGCATCCGCCGTCGCACATCTATCTCGATCCCGCCGGCGTGTCGCGGCTCGCGGAGCGGCTCCGGAGCTCGAGCGCGCAGCTCGGCGGCGAGGAGCGCGCGCACCATCTCCTCGCGGCGGAGCGTCTCGAGAAGGGAATTCCGTTCTTCGGCATGGAGCACTACGCGGCGTCCGTGCACGAGGTCGTTCCCCTCTTCGATCACTTCGCCGCGCCGCCGGCGGTCGTGATCGTCGACGCGGAGGACGTGGACTCCGGGCTCGTCGAGTTTCGCGGGGAGATCGCCGAGCGCTACGTGCGGAGCCGCGGCGAGGGAAATCTGTACCCCTCCCCCGCGGAGGTCTACGTGGGGGAAGAGGAGCTCGCGGAGCGCCTCGCGCGCGCGAAGCGCCTCGTGCTCCACAAGCTCGAATGGGAAGGAGCGGTTCGCTTCGGCACGTCCTCTCCGGGGGACTACCGACGCAATCTCGCCGGGCTCGTGAGCGACGTCGAGAAGGAGCTGCGGCGGGGCAACCGGATCTACTTTTTCTGCGCGAACCGCTTCCAGCGCGAGCGGGCCGAGGAGCTTCTCGAGGACGTCGCGCTCGAGATCGATTTTCCGCTCGGAGAGCTCTCGAGCGGGTTCCGCTGGCCGGAGATCGGCGTCTTCTTCCTGAGCGAGGCGGAGGTCTTCGGGCGATACCACCGGCCGTACCACACGAAACCCGCGCGCAGCCGCTCGCTCGCCTACGATCCGTCGCATTTTCAGGCGGGCGATTTCATCGTGCACGTGAACCACGGGATCGGCCGCTACATGGGGATGCGCGTCATCGACGTCGAGAGCGGGAGAACCGAATGCCTCGACCTCCGCTATGGCGGCGACGACCATCTCTTCATTCCCGTCGCGCAGCTCCGCATGGTCGAGAAGTACACGGGGGGCGAGGGGGATGAGCCGGAGCTCGCCCGGCTCGGCGGCGCCGCGTGGGGGCGCGCCCGCGAGCGGGCGAGAAAGAGCGCGGAGAAGATCGCGCGCGATCTCCTCGAGGTGTACGCGGCCCGCCAGATCGCCGAGGGGTTCGCGCACGCCCCCGACCGTCCGTGGCAGATGGAGATGGAAGCCTCCTTTCCGTACGAGGAGACCGAGCACCAGCTCCGCGCCACGGCCGAGGTCAAGAGCGACATGGAAGCGGAGCGCCCGATGGACCGGCTGCTCTGCGGGGACGTCGGCTTCGGCAAGACGGAGGTGGCGGTGCGCGCGGCCTTCAAGGCGGCGCTCTCCGGCAAGCAGGTCGCGATCCTCGTGCCGACGACCGTTCTCGCGATGCAGCACTACGCGACGGTGAGCGAGCGGCTTCAGGGGTACCCGGTGCGGGTCGCGACCCTCAGCCGCTTCGTTTCCCCGGCCGCGCAGAAGAAGGTCGTCGCCGACGCGGCCGCCGGCCAGGTCGATATCGTCGTCGGCACGCACCGGCTGCTGTCGGGGGACGTCCTCTTCAAGGACCTCGGCCTCGTCGTCGTCGACGAGGAGCACCGCTTCGGCGTTCGCCACAAGGACCGCTTCCGCGCGCTCAAGAAGAGCGTGGACGTGCTCAGCATGACGGCGACGCCGATCCCCCGCACGCTTTCGATGGCGCTCTCGGGCATCCGCGATTTCAGCGTGATCGACACGCCGCCCCGCAACCGCCTCCCCATTCACACCGAGATACTCCCCTTCGACGACGACCGGATCCGCGACGCCGTCATGCGCGAGGTCGACAGAGGGGGGCAGGTGTTCTTCGTCCACAACCGCGTGCAGTCGATCGCGGTCATGGAAGGGTTCCTGAGGCGCCTCCTTCCCGAGCGCATCAGGATCTCGTCGGCGCACGGCCAGATGAACGAGCACGAGCTCGAGCGCCGGATGATCGATTTTCTCGAACGGCGCTTCGACGTCCTCGTCTGCACGATGATCATCGAGGCGGGGCTCGATTTTCCCAACGTGAACACGATCATCATCAACCGGGCCGACCGGTTCGGCCTCGCCCAGATCTACCAGCTCCGCGGCCGCGTCGGGCGCTCCGACCGCAAGGCGTACGCGTATCTCCTCGTGCCGCGCGGCAAAACGCTCACGCCGCAGGCGATGAAACGGCTGCAGGCGATCAGCGAGTTCGACTACCTCGGAGCCGGGTACCGCATCGCGATGCGCGACCTCGAGATCCGCGGCGCGGGGAACCTCCTCGGCGTGGAGCAGTCGGGCAACGTGAGCGCGGTCGGGCTCGATCTCTACACGCGGATGCTGCGCGAGGAGGTGGCGCGGCTGCGCGGCGAGAGCGTTCCCGAGGAGCGCGAGATCCGCATGAACGTGCCCGTCCCCGCGTACCTCCCCTCCGAGTACGTTCTCGACTCCGAGGAGCGCATGGAGATTTACCGGCGCGTCTCCCGGATCGCCTCCGCGGCCGAGGCGGCCGACATGCGGGACGAGCTTCGCGACCGCTTCGGCCCGCCGCCCGGCCCCGCCGTCAACATGATGCGGCTCGTCGAGATCAAGGCGCGCTCTCTGGCCGCCGGCATCGACCGGATCGAGATCGACCGCGGCGGAATCCTGCGCGTGGGATTCTCGCCGGCGGCCGTGCCGGACCGCGGGCGGATCGCCGGGATCGTCGAGCTTTTTCCCGGACGCCTCGCCTTTCTGGCGAACGAGGGGTTCGCCGTGACCGTGCGGCCGCCCCGGGGAAAGGCCCCCGGCGACCCCGTTTCCTCCGCCTGCCGCGCCGCGGCGGCCGGCGACGCGGGCGGCTCCATGATCGAGTCGCGCCTCGACGATCTCGAAAACCTGTTGAAATCGCTGGAATTTTCTGCTAAATAGAATAGTTTAAAGTGGATAGGACGGACGCGCGGGGGAAACGCCCCGCCCGCGCGGATCGAGCGGCGCCGCCGCTCCCCCGCGGAGCCGTCGGAACAGCCTGCATGAGTAGAAAGGAGACCGCGTTGAAGAGAATCATCCTCTGCGTGACGGCCCTGTCGCTACTTCTCTCGCTCGGGTGCGGTAAGAGGGAAGACAAGGTGGTCGCGAAGGTGGGCGATCGCAAGATCACGATCGGCCAGTTCGAGAAAGCGTCCGAGACGATGGAGGAGAAATATCTTCCCGTGAGCTCGGACCTCGCCGGCAAGAAAGAGCTGCTCGATCACATGATCAACAAGGAAGTCATGGCGCTCAAGGCCCTCTCCGCGGGATACGAGAAGGACGAGGCCTTCGTCACCTTCTGGAATCGCTACAAGGCGCAATATCTCGTCGCGGCCATGGAGAACGAGTTCATTCTAAAGAAGGTCACCGTCACCGACGAGGAGACCAAGAACTACTTCGATCAGATGCACAAGGAATACACCCTGAGCCAGATCGTGCTCGCCGACGAAAATCAGGCGCTCGAGGTCCGGGCGCAGCTTTTCGCCGGGGCGGATTTCGCCGAGCTGGCCCGGAAGTACTCTCTGAGCCGCGACTCCGAGGTCGGCGGCTCCATCGGACCGAGCAACATCGGGGAGATGTTCTGGTGGATCGAAGAGGCCCTCTTCTCGATGAAAGAGGGGGAGATCTCGCAGCCGCTTCCCTCGAGCTCGGGGTACGTTCTCATCAAGGTGCACGGCGTCCGGCAGATCCAGCCGGACAAGGATCTCGATTGGGCGGGGAAGCGGGTGCGCGCGGTCAAGGAGAAGAAGCTCCTCATGGATCTCAAGAAAAAGATCGAGAAGGAGATCGGGCTCGTCATCTACACCGACGCGGTGGACATCGTCTACAGCAATCTGCCGCCCGACATCAACTTCGGGGATCTCGTCGAGGGCAGGGTGAACCGCGAGAACGCGCCGAAGCTCGAGATTCCGGAGCAGTACCAGGCGATGCTGATCGCGCAGTACGCCGATTCGAGCTACACGCTCAAGGACTACCTCGCGATCTACGAGGCGCTCGGGCTCCCGGAGCGGCCGCGCCGCGAGTACGGCAAGGAGCACATCGTCGAATCGATTCACAAGCGCATCTGGGACATCGTGCTGCCGGTCTACGCGGAGCAGCAGCTCAAGGTTCAGAACATCCCCGAGGTCGCCAAGGGTCTTCAGGAAAAGAAAGAGATGTTCCTCGTCTACACGCTCTATAACGATCAGGTTCGCAAGGATCTCATCGTCACCGAAGACGACGTCCGGCAGTACTACGACGAGCACCAGTCGGAGATCGCGAGCCCCGAGGAGCGCGATTTCGGGCTCATCCTCGTCGGCTCGAAGGCGGCGGCGGAGGAGGTCGCGAAGCTCGCGCGCGCGGGCGGCAACTGGGGCAAGCTGGCGGCGAAGCACTCCGAGGATTCGGGCGTCAAGGAGAACGGCGGACGCATGGGCATGCATCCGCGCGGGCACTACGCCGATTACGACCGCGTCATATTCTCCCTCGGCGCCGGGGAGATCTCGGATCCCTTCGAGGTGCCGCGCGGCTGGGCGGTCGCGACGGTGTTCGCGATCAAGCAGCCCGAGCCGGTGCCCTTCGAGGAGGCCAAGCAGAGCATTCAAAACAAGATCTCCGAGGAGCGCGCGGAGAAGATCCTGATGGAAAAGCTCGCGACGTGGCGCAAGAACTATACGGTCGACGTCAACGAGGGCAATCTCAAGAAGGCCGAGCTCAAGCGAACGCGGCCGACCGAACCGTCCGGAGAGCCGGTCGCGCCGCCGGTCGCGTCGCCGGTCTCGTGAGGCGGCGATGAGCGCGCGATGAACAGAATTGCGGCGGCGGGAATCGCCGCGGCTCTCGCCCTCGCCTTCGCCGCGGGGTGCGGGGATCGCGGGCGGGAGACGGAGGAGCCCGGAGCGGCGAAGGGCGAAATCGTGCGGGTGGGCGGCGCCGTGCTGTCCGGCGAGGACCTCGCCGGCCTCGGCGCCGAGCGGGAGGGGGAAGCCCTCACCTTCGAGGAGCGGCGCGCCTTCGTGAGCCGCTGGGTCGACACGCAGGTCCTCTTTCAGGAAGCCGTGCGCCGCGGGCTGCGGGACGATCCCGGGGTGGGCGCGCGGCTCCGCGAGCTCGAGCAGCAGTACCTCGCCGACTACCTCGTCTTCACGGAGCTTCGCGAGCGCGCGCACGTGAGCGAGGAGGAGATCGACGCCTACTTCGCGGCCCACGAGCGCGAGTATCTCAACGAATACCGCGTGAGCCAGATTCTGCTCGCCACCGCCGAGGACGCGGCGCGGGCGAAGGAGCTCCTCGCCACGCGGAGCTTCGAATGGGTGGCGAACCGGCACTCGATCGAAACGGGCGCGCGGCGGGGCGGCGATCTCGGCTACCTCACGAAGGGGAACATGATGCCCGAGCTCGAGGCGGTCGTCTTCGACATGGCCCCGGGCGAGGTGAGCGACGTCGTCAAATCGGATTTCGGCTACCACATCTTCAAGCTCGTCGACGCGCGCGAGGCCCTCGTCGCCGTGGGGATCGAGGACGTCCGCGAGCAGATCATGAACACGCTCATGCTCGAGAAGCGCACGCGCGCGTACCGCGAGCTGCTCGACGCGCTCAAGGCGAAGGCGTCGATCTCGTACCGGGACGCCGCGTACGAGCGCGGACTGATGCTCGAGCCGGAGCCGGATACCCTCGGATTCGAGGAGACGACCGACACGACGGTGACGCCCTGAGGGCGTTCGAGGAGGAAACGATGCATCGATCGGGCATGGCGGCCGCCGCCGCGGCTTGGATCCTCGTCGCCGGTCTCGCGGGCCCGGCTGCGGCCGGAGCCGCCGCGAGCGACACCGCCGGGGCGTGGAGCGGCCTCATCGACCGCGTCGTCGCGACGGTCGAGGACCGGGCCATACTCAAGAGCGACGTCGACAACGAGCTCAAGCGCATTCTCATGCAGACGCAGCGAACCGAGGTCCCTCCGAGCGAGGAGAAGACGATCCGCGCGGAGATTCTCGAGGGGCTCGTCGCCGAGGCCCTGCTCGCGATACAGGCCGAGCGGGATCAGATCACGGTGGAGGACGCCGAAGTCGAGGCGCGCGTGAACCAGATAATCGAGCAATTCAAAACGAGCCTCGGCGGCGACGAAGCCTTTGAGCGGCAGCTCGCGGCCGAGGGGCTCACGCTCGAGGGGCTCAAGGCGATCCACCGCGAGAGGGAGCGCACGCGGATGATCATCAACCGCTTCGCCATGCAGAAGGTCGGCGGCGACATTCGCGTCTCCGATCGCGAGGTGCGCGACTACTACCGCGAGCACGTGGCCGAGCTGCCGAAGCGCCCGCCGACGGTGAACCTCGCGCACATCCTCGTCGTTCCCAAGCCGTCGGAGGCGGTGGTGGCCGCCGCGCTCGAGAAAATCGCCGAGCTCGAGAAACGGCTCGCGGCCGGCGCCGATTTCGCCGAGCTCGCCCGCGAGAAGAGCGACTGCCCGAGCTCCAAGTTCGGAGGAAGCCTCGGAACGATTCGTCTCGAGGATCTCAACAACCCGGCCTTCGAGGAGGCGGCGCGCGGTCTCGCGCCCGGCGAGACGAGCCCCCCGGTTCGCACCGAGTTCGGCTATCACCTCATCAGGGTCGAGGCCGTCGAGGGGGATAAAATGACGCTGCGCCACATCCTCGCGCGCGCCGAGGCCACGCCGGCGGATCTCGAGATCGCGGCCGGACGGGCCGAGAGCATTCGCGCGGAAATCGCGGCCGGCGCCGATTTCATCGAGAGCGCGGCGAAGCACTCCGACGACGCCGCCACGAAAGAGGCGGGAGGCGTTCTCGGCGAGGTGCCGATCGAGAACCTCCCCGAGACCGTGCGGGAGACGCTGCGGGGCGTTCCCGCCGGGCAGGTGGCGCCCGTCGTCAAGGACGCGAAGGGATTCCGCGTCCTCAAGGTGATTTCCTGGGACGAGGGGCGGGCCTACTCCCTCGACGAGGCGAAGGACGAGCTCCGGCGCTACATCGAGCAGGACAAGCTCGAGCGGCGAATGGGCGAGTACGTCGAGGAGCTCAAGAAAACCTACTCCGTGGAGATCCGGGGCGAAGCCTGACGGGAACAGCGATGCGGATCGATCTCCTCCTCAAGGCGCTCTGTCTCGTCAAAACGCGGAGCCAGGCCCGCAAGGGGTGCGAGGCGGGGTGCGTGACGCTGAACGGCAAGCGGGCGAAACCGGCCGCGGAGACGCGCGCGGGGGATCTCATCGAGATTCGCTACCCGCGCAGAATCCTCGCCGTCGAGATTCTGGAAATGCCGCCCGCGCGGACCGCGCGCCGCGAGAGCGGATTGTACTACCGCGTGCTCCGCGAGCACGCGATCGAGGGGGGCGGAGACTGGGATGACTGACACGAGGGTCCGGCTCGCTCTCACGGTCGGGGATCCCGGCGGCATCGGCCCCGAGATCGTCGCGGCGCTGCTCGCCCAGCGGAAGCTCGGAGCGGCGAACGTCTACGTCATCGGAGCGTACGCGGCGCTCGCCGACTGGCTCGCGCTTCCCGCCTGCAAGGGGGCGCGCGTCATCCCGTACACCGAGGCCTCCCGCGTCGCGGAGCCCGAATCGTTCCCCGTCTTCATCGACACCGGCGGCGACGCGCGCTTCGCGCGGGGGCGGGCGAGCGCCGAAGGGGGGCGGGCGTCGGGACTCGCCGTCGAAACGGCGGCGTTTCTCGCCAAGCGCGGCCTCATCGAGGGGATCGTCACCGGCCCCATCTCGAAGGAGGCGCTCCAGAAGGGCGGCTACGGTTTCCGCGGGCACACCGACATGCTCATGAGCCTCTTCGGCGCCCACGAGGCGCAGATGATGATGGTCGCCGGCGCGCTCCGCATCGTCATTCTCACCCGCGACATGCCGCTCCGCGAGGCTCCCGGGGCGGTGACGGCGGAGCGCCTGCGCGCCGGAGTGCGGATCACCGCCGAGGCCCTCGACGAGCTCTGGAACGTCGAACGGCCGAGGATCGCGGTCGCCTCCCTCAATCCGCACAGCGGCGACGGCGGCGTCCTCGGCGACGAGGAGCTCGTGACGATCATCCCCGCCCTGAAGGAGCTCCGCCGCGCCGGCATCGCCGTCGACGGGCCGTTCCCCGCCGATACAATGTTTTACAAATGGGAGGATAAAGGGTACGATGCGTACGTGGCGCTCTACCACGACCAGGGGATGATTCCGTTCAAGCTGGCCGGGTTCGAGCGCGGCGTCAACATGACGATCGGGCTGCCCGTCGTGCGGACCTCCGTCTGCCACGGAACGGCCTTCGATCTCGCGGGGAGCGGAACCGCCGGCACGGGAAGCCTCGAGAGCGCCTTCGCGCTCGCCATCGAGTGCTGTCTCGCGCGGAGGCGCCGTCGCGGCGCGCCGCCCCCGTAGCGCAGGGCGGCGCGGATGGATCAGGAACAGAGAATCATCGTCGGGATCTACCACCTCTCGAAAAACTTCGGGAAGCACTTCAGTCTCCGCGACGTCAACCTCCAGGTGGCGAACGGGGAGTTCGTCTTTCTCGTGGGGCCGAGCGGCGCGGGGAAGAGCACCCTGCTGCGCATGATCTACATGGACGATTTCCCCGACGCGGGGCAGGTCGTCGTGGGGCCGCACGTGTCGACGCGCATGAAGGCCGGCACGATCGCGGAGCTCCGCCGCAAGACCGGCATCGTCTTTCAGGATTTCCGCCTCCTCCCCGACAAGACCGTGTTCGAAAACGTCGCGCTCGCGCTCAAGGTCACGGGGGCGGGGCTCGGCGAGATCAAGAAGCAGGTCACCGAGATCCTCATGCGGGTCGGCCTCTACCACAAGCGATACGACTTTCCGCACGAGCTCTCGGGCGGAGAGCAGCAGCGCGTGGCCATCGCGAGGGCCATCGCGAACCGTCCGGCCGTGCTGCTCGCCGACGAGCCGACGGGCAATCTCGACGCCGTGGTCACGAAGAGCATTCTCGATCTGCTGTTCAAGATCAACGCCGGCGGCACCGCCGTGCTCATGGCCACCCACGACCTCGAGCTCGTCAAGAGCTTCGGCCAGCGGATCATCTACCTCGAGGAAGGCCGCGTCGTGAAGGACAGCGAGATGATCTACGTCGGCGACCTGCGCAAGCGGATCGACGGGTCGGCCCTCGACCGGCGCGCGGAGGGGCTCGAGGGGCGCGACATCCGCGGGGGGGAGGAGAGGCGTTGAACGGGGCGCAGATCGGCTACGTGTTCGACGAGGCCGCGACGATGCTCCGGCGGCACACGGCCGCCAACGTCGTCTCGGTGGTCATCATGGGGCTCTCGCTCCTCATTCTCGTCGTCTTTCTCCTCATCACGATCAATGTGCAGGCCGTGATCGACCGGGCCGGCGACGAGATGCGCGTCTACGTCTACCTCGCGGACGGCACCGGCGCGGCGGAGCGGAACGAGATCCAGATGCGGCTTCTCGGCCTCCCCGGCGTCGAGGAGGTCCTGTTCGTGTCGCGCGAGGAGGCCCTGAGCTCCTTCCGCGAGATGCTCGGGAACGACCGGGACGTGCTCGACGCGCTCGAGAGCAATCCGCTTCCCGACGCCTTCCGCGTGAAGGTGAAGGCCGAGTACATACGGAGCGACCGCCTCGAGGCGATGGCCCGGGACGTCGAGGGGTGGAGCGGCGTCGAGGAGGCCCGCTACGGCGAGCGGTGGATCGAGCGGGGGGAGAAGCTCGTCAAAGGCTTTTACGCGGCCGATCTCTTCATCGGGCTCATCATCCTCCTCTCCGTCGTCTTCGTCATAGCGAACACGGTCCGGCTCACCGTCATCTCGCGGCAGCGCACGATCGAGGTCACCAAGCTCGTCGGAGGCACGAACGCTTACGTCCGGATACCGTTTCTCGTCGAGGGCGCGGTGCAGGGAGCGGTCTCCGCGGGGCTCGCCGTGGGGCTCGCGGCCGTCATTCACGCCGTGGTGCGGGGGCGCCTCCCGGGGCTCCTCTTCCTCGGGGGGGACGCGATCGCGGCCTTCGTATTCTTCTGTATGCTTCTCGGGGCGCTCGTCAGCTTCGGGGCGATGCGGCGGCTCCTGCGGTTCTAGCGGCGGATCACGATGCGTATCGCGAAACGGCATATGCGCTCGATCGTGGCGGCGGCGGCGCTGGCCCTGCTCCTCGCGGGAGCCGGTCCGGCGGCGGCGCAGGAGCAGGATCAGGATCTCGACGGGCAGCTCCGGGCCAAGGACTCCGAGCTTCAGAAGCTCCGCGAGGAGATCGCCGAGCAGCGGCGGCTCATCGCCGAGGTGGAGAAGAAGGAAAAGGACGCCGCCGGCTACCTCAAGAAGCTCGAGCGCGAGGAGCGCCTCACGAAGCGGCTTCTCGGCGGGCTCAACGACAAGGAATCGATGCTCGAGCGGCAGGTGGCCAAGCTGAGGAACGATCTCGAGTACAGCGAGGCGGTGTACCGGCGGCGCCTCGAGATCCTCGCGCGCCGGCTGCGCGATCTCTACAAGGACGGCTCGCAGCTCGCGTGGCAGGAGCTTCTCGGCGCGGCGAGCTTCGACGATCTCCTCAACCGCTACAAGTATCTCGCCGCCGTCGCCGAGCACGACGCGAATCTCGTCGAGGACGTACGCGAGCGCAAGACGACGATGGCGCGGCAGGAGGCGGGCATCACCGAGACGCTCGCGCAGGTGAGCATGGCGCGAAGGGAAAAGGAGACGGAGCTCGCGCGCCTGCGCGAGAACGAGCGCAAGCGCCAGCGGAGCCTTTCCGATCTCAAAACGAGCAAGACGAAGTATCAGAAGCGCATCGACGAGCTCGCGAAGGCGGAGCGGGAGATCCTCTCCATCATCGAAAATCTCGAGCGCGCCCGCACGACGGCGGCCCCTGCCGTCGAGGCGGCGTACGCGGAAAAGGACTTCGCCTCCCTCAAGGGGCGCATGGCGGCCCCGGTCGCGGGGCGGACGGTCCGGGGCTTCGGAAAGTCCAAGCATCCCGAGTTCGGGACGGTGACGAACAACACCGGCGTCGACATCGAGACCCGGGCCGGCTCGCCCGTGCGCGCCGTCGCCCGCGGCAAGGTGGAGTACGCGAGCCTGCTCCCCGGCTTCGGCAACTGCATCATCGTCGCGCACGGATCGGGGTATTACACGCTCTACGCGCATGTATCGAAGATATTCGTGAAACGCGGGGCCACGGTGAGCGGGGGCGATCTCGTCGCGGAGACCGGAGACGCCGCCTCGGGGGCCGCCTCGCAGTTTCATTTCGAAATACGCAAATCAAAGACGCCGCTCGATCCGGCGCAGTGGCTCCAGCGATGACGGGCCACGGAAAGGTGCGACCATAGACATTCTCGCCGCCGCGGATGCGATAGCGGGGGCCTCGCCGCGCGTCGGATCGATGATCGACGGACTGGCGGCCTCGGGAAAGCTCCCGCCCGCCCTTCTCTTCGCGGGCCCCGAGGGCGCGGGGAAGGAGCTCATGGCGCTCCGGCTCGCGGCGCGGCTCAACTGCGACGTGGGGCGGGGCGGGGGCGCGGCGGAGACGGCGGGTCTCTTCGGAGAAGATCCGGGGGCCGCGGCGGCCGGGGCGGCGTGCGGCGCCGGAGCGCGCTGCCGGGCCTGCGCGAAAATCCGCTCGTTCGAGCATCCCGACCTCCACCTCATCCATCCCGTGCCCTCCGGCGAATGGGAGAAGGATCTCGCCGCCGTCATCGAGAGCCGCCGCGAGGATTTCTTCGCGTACGGCGAGTTCGGGACGCGCGCCCGGAGCGTCGGCATCGATCTCATCCGCCACGTGATCGAGGCGCTCTCGAAGCAGCCCTTCGAGGGGCGCCGCTCCGTCGTCGTCGTGTTCGAGGCGCATCTCGCGACGACCGAGGCCCAGAACGCCCTTCTCAAGACGCTCGAGGAGCCCCCTCCCTCCGCCGTGATCGTGCTCGTTACGGAGTTTCCGGACCGGCTCCTTCCGACGATTCTCTCGCGCTGCCACGAGATCCGCTTCGGCCCGCTCCCGGTCGAGGCGGTCGCGGATATGCTCGAGCGGTTCCGCTCGGTCGAGCGGGAGGAGGCCCGGCGGATCGCGGCGATCGCGCAGGGGAACCTCCGCCGCGCCGTCAAGCTGCTCGAGGAGCGGTTTCTCGCGCTCTGGCGGGACGCGGCGGGTGTCGCGAGGCTCGTGGTCGACGGAAAAGGTACCGAGCTCCTCGCCGAGGCCGAGGGGCTCGCGCGGCGGTACTCGCGCGAGGAGGCGAGGGATCTGCTCGAGGAGCTGGCGCTGCTCCTCGGCCTCGCCCTGCGGGGGCGCGAGGGAAGGCTCGACGCCGCCGGGGAAGCGGCCCTGCGAGAGGCCCTCGGCGCCGAACGGACCGCCCGGGCGGCCTCGCGCGACCTCATCGGGGACCTGCGGAAGGTCGCCGCGGCCATGGAGAGCCTCCGCCGGAACGCCGATATTGATCTCACGCTCGCTCACCTCCTCCTTGATTTGACCGGCACGTGGTATTAGATTGAACGACATGGAAATAGTCGAAGTGCAATTCAAGGCCCAGCGCAAGGAGTTCTTCCGGAACGTCAAGGCCCTCTACCTGCGGACGTCGAACCACTGCATCGTGCAGGCGGACCGCGGCGAGGACATGGGGCTCATCATTTCGATCACCCGCGCCGAGCCGAGCGAGATCGAGACCGACCTCAAGGAGGTGCTCCGCCACGCGACCGAGCAGGACGTGACGCGCCTCGCCGAGATACGGGCCAAGGAGACCGAGGCCCTCAGGGTCTGCCAGCAGAAGGCCTCCGAGCACCAGCTCCCGATGAAGCTCGTCGACGTCGAGTATCAGTTCGACGGCAACAAGATCACCTTTTACTTCACCTCCGAGGGGCGGATCGATTTCCGCGAGCTCGTCAAGGATCTCGCCGGCCTGTTCCGCACGCGCATCGATCTCCGGCAGATCGGGGTCCGCGACGAGGCGCGCCGGTTCGACGGGATGGGGATGTGCGGGCGCCGCCTCTGCTGCGCCACGTGGCTCAAGGACTTCGAGCCCGTGACCCTCAAGATGGCCAAGGATCAAAATCTCCCGCTCACGCCGTCGAAGATCTCGGGCGCCTGCGGGCGCCTCATGTGCTGCCTCGATTACGAGCTCGAGTACTACAAGGAGCTCACGAAGGAGATCCCGAAGATCGGGAGCAAGGTGAACGTGTTCGGCGGCGAGCACCGCATCGAGAAGGTGGACATTTTCAACCGTTCGGTGATGCTCACCGACGCCGACCGGAACATGGTATCGGTGCAGCTCGAGCTGCTGCAGGAAGAGCTTCGCAGGGAGCCGCCGCCGGAGAACAAGCCGGAGGCGGAGCCGCCGAAGCCCGCCGGCAAGTGACGGACGCGACCCCCGGACGAGGACGTATGGCCGAACGATTCTACATCACGACGGCGATCGACTACGTGAACCAGAAGCCGCATCTCGGCACGGCGTACGAGAAGATCGGCGCCGACTGCATGGCGCGGTACAAACGCCTCGCGGGGTTCGACGTGCGGTTCCTCATGGGAAACGACGAGCACTCGACGAACGTCGAGCGCGAGGCGCGGCAGCGCGGGCTCGATCCCGTCGAGTACTGCCGCATGATGTCGAACGAGTTCACGTCCGTCTGGAAGGCCCTCGACATCTCGTACGACGACTTCATCCACACGACCGAGGAGCGCCACAAGCGCTCCGTGCGGGAGCTCTTCGAGCGCATCCACCGCAACGGCTACATCTACAAGGGAAAATACGAGGGCTTCTACTGCGAGTCGTGCGAGGAGTTCATCGTCGAGAAGGATCTCGTCGACGGGCTCTGCCCGCGCCACAAGCAGGCCCCGAAGGTCATCCACGAGGAGAACTGGTTCTTCGCCCTCTCGCGTTTTCAGGAGCCGTTGCTGCGGCACTTCGAGCGAAATCCCGGCTTCGTCCGCCCGCAGATCCGCCGCAATGAGGTCATGAACGTCATCACGGGCGGACTCGACGACGTCTCGATATCGCGCGCCGGCAAAACGTGGGGCATCCCGCTTCCCATCGACGCCACGCACGTGATCTACGTCTGGTTCGACGCGCTCACGAACTACATCTCGGCGCTCGGCTTCGGCGGCGGCGACCTCTCGCTCTTCGACCGCTACTGGCCGGCGGACGTCCACGTGATCGGCAAGGACATCACGCGTTTTCACTGCATCATCTGGCCCGCGATGCTCATGGCGGGGGGCGTCGAACCGCCGCGCTCGGTGTTCGCGCACGGCTTCATCTCGCTCTCCGGCGAAAAGATGAGCAAGACGCGGGGCAACATCATCGATCCCGTCGGCATGGCGGGGGCCTACGGCGCGGACGCGCTGCGGTATCTCCTCCTGCGCGAGGTTCCCTTCGACCGCGACGGGGACGTCTCGTCCGAGGTGTTTCTCGCCCGCTACAACGCCGATCTCGCGAACGACGTCGGGAATCTCCTCAGCCGGACCGTCGTCATGATATCGAAGTACCTCGGCGGCGCCGTCGAGCGGGGGCCGGTCGGAGAGGGATCCGAGCTCGGCGGCGAGCTCGTCCGCGCGCTCGGGGCCTACCGCGCCCACATGGACGCGATGGAGTTCTCGCGGGCGCTCGGCGCCTACTGGAGCGTCATCCAGCGCGCGAACCGATTCATCGAGGAACGCCGCCCGTGGGATCTCGCCAAGGATCCCGCGCGGCGCGACGAGCTCGAGGAGACCTTCCGCGGGCTGCTCGCGGTTCTGCGGGCGACGGGCGTCGTGCTCCTGCCCTTCATGCCCGCCAAGATGCGGGAGCTGCTCGCGGCGCTCGGCGCGGAGCGGCTCACGCTCGCCGATCTTCCCGAGCGCGAGGTCGGCGCGGCGGGGCTCGCGCCGCTCTCGCCGCTCTTCCCGCGCATCAAGCCCGAGGACGCGGGGCGCGCCGCCGGCTGACGGCGCGGGGAAACGCGCTCGGGCGCCTCGCGGGCGCCGCGGCCGACCCCCGAGAACGGACACGCGCATGCTCATCGATTCCCACGTCCATCTCGACATGCGGGAGTTCCGCGACGACCTCGACGCCGTCCTCGAGCGCGCCGCCTCCGCCGGCGTCGTCGAGATGCTCCAGATATGCTACGACGCCGGATCGATCGCGAGAACGGTCGCCCTCGCGGAGCGCCATCCGGCGGTTTTCGGCGCGGCGGGCATCCATCCCCACGACGCGAAGCGCTGGAGCGGCGAGGTGGAGCGGGATATCCGCTCCGCGCTCGCGCGGCCCCGAATCGTCGCCGTCGGCGAGATCGGTCTCGATTACTACCGCGACCTCTCGCCGCGCGAGACGCAGCGGGACGTGTTCCGCCGTCAGATCCGCATCGCTCTCGAGGTTCGAAAGCCGATCGTCGTCCATTCACGGGAGGCGTTCCCCGACACGATCGCGATTCTGCGAGAGGAGGGGGCCTCGAAGGTCGGGGGAATCTTTCACGCGTTTCCCGGCGGGGTCGACGAAGCGGTGGAGGCGCTCGCCATGAATTTTCTCATCGGCGTCGGCGGGCCGCTCACCTACAAGAACTCGCGCCTGCCGGAAACGGTCGCGCACCTTCCCTCGTCCGGCTTCGTGCTCGAGACCGACTGCCCCTACCTTCCCCCGGAGCCGTACCGCGGAAAGCGAAACGAGCCCGCGTACGTGGGTCTCGTTCGCGACCGGCTGGCCGCGCTTCGCGGGGTGGAGCCCGCGGACATCGAGCGCGCCTCCTCCGCGAGCTACCGGCGGCTCATCCACGGCGAGCGCCGTGCGGCCCCCTCAGTCGCGTACGCCCTCAAGGGAAGCATCTACATCAACGTCACCGGATCGTGCACGAACGCCTGCGTCTTCTGCCCCCGGCTCGGCCGCGACCGGACGATCTACGGCTACAACCTCGCCCTCCCGGCGGATCCCTCCGCGGGCGAGATGATCGAGGCGGCGCGCGCTCTCGCCCGCGAGGCGGCGCCGCGCGAGATCGTTTTCTGCGGCTTCGGCGAGCCCACCTGCCGGCTCGCCGACGTGCTCGAGACGGCCCGCGCGCTCGAGCCCCTCGGAGCGCCGCTCCGCCTCGATACGAACGGGCACGGGAGCGCGATCGCGAGGCGCGACGTCGTTCCCGATCTCGAGGAGGCCTTCGACGCCGTATCCGTGAGCCTCAACGCCCACGACGCCGCCTCCTACGAGCGGCTCTGCCGGCCGGATCGCGGCGGGGGGAAGGCCTTCGACGCCGTCCTCGACTTCATCCGGCGCGCTTCGGCGTCGAAGATGCAGTGCACCGCGACGGTCCTCGATCATCCGTGGGTCGACGTAGACGCGGCCCGGAGGCTCGTGGAGGGGATTCCGGGCGCGCTGTTTCGCGTGCGGCGGTATCACATCCAGCCGGGCGCGGGGAAAAGCGGCATATGATGACCCCCATCGAAAAAAAGTTCCCGCGGGCCAAAAAGAGCCTCGGGCAGAATTTTCTCGCGGCCCCCGCCGTGGCGGAGCATATCGCCGCGGCGCTCGGGGCCGGCCCGGGGGAGCTCGTCCTCGAGATCGGCCCGGGCCGGGGCGCCCTCACGGCGCCGCTCGCGGCGACGGGGGCGCGCGTGGCCGCCTTCGAGATCGACGCCTCCCTCGCCGAGCGCCTGCGGGAGAGCTTCGCCGCGCGGGCGAACGTCGAAATCCTTCTCGCGGACATACGCGAAACGGATCTCGACGCCGAAGCGGCCTCCCGAGGAGCCGAGACCTTCAAGCTCGCGGGCAACATCCCCTACCAGCTCACGAGCTCGATCCTGATCGATCTCTCGCGGTGGCGGCGCCTGTGCCGCGGCCGCGCTCATGGTGCAGCGCGAGGTGGGCGAGCGGATACTCGCCGCTCCCGGGAAGCGCGCCTGCGGTATTCTCTCGATTTTTCTCCAGAGCTACTTTATAATCGATCGTGTCATGACGGTCCGCCCCGGGTCTTTCACGCCGCCCCCGAAGGTCGTGAGCGTGGTTCTCCGTTTCACTCCAACAGAGCAGGCGAACGCCCCCGTCGACAGGCTCGATTTCCTCGCCTTTCTCAAGGGCTGCTTCGGACAGAGGCGCAAGAAGCTGCGAAACGTCGTCGGCGAGGCGCTCGCCGGCGAGGGGGCGCCGTCGCTCGAGGATCTCTCCCGCCGAACCGGGATCGATTTCGACGCCCGCCCCGAGGAGCTCGCGCTCGCGCAGTGGTACGGGCTCTACGGCGCGTCGCGCCGCCCGGCCGGAGAAGGGAGCGCGAGATGAGGGCGCGGGCGATAGCGTTCATAGCGTGCGCGCTCGTTTCGTGGTGCGCCGCCTCGCGCCCGGCGGCCGCCGCGGATGCGCCTCAGCAGCCCGCCCAGAGCCCCGTCGACACCGCCGCTCAGGTTCCCGATTCGATCGCGGCCGCGGTCGACCGCTTCGTTCCGGCGAACGGCACCAGCATGAAGGCGAACGAGAACGACATGAGCCTCGGCAACGTCTCGAGGGTGTCGTTCGACGCGGGCTCGGGCTGGACGCTTCTGAGTGCGCTCTCGGCAGAGCGGCGTCACTACCGCACGCAGAAGATGACCGACGTCATGGAAAGCTTCATCGTGCAGGCGTCGAAGGTCGCGCCCGAGCTCTACGTCTTCAACGCCGGCATCGGGCAAAGCTACAGCAAGAAGAAGACCCTCGGTCTCGGGCGCTACGGCAAGGACATCGTTTTCGACAATCAATCGGCGAACGCGGTCTTGAGTCTCGTCTCGCCGCGCCTCGGCGCGCAGTCGTCGAACCTCACGTTCATGGCGGAGGGGCGCCGCGGCACGAACGACTTCAAGTTCGACCGGACGGTGGGCGGGAGCGTGAGCGGCGCTCTCGCGTACGCCGCGGGAGACGCCCTCGCCGCGAGCGGCGGATTCGGAACGATGCGGCGCGTCGAATCGAGCGAGATCGGCGGCCGGAACTTCTCCCGGATGCCGAGCACGGCCGACACGATACGCGCGGGGTTGAGCTACGGAACGGGAGACAAGAAGATACTCCAGGTGAGCTACCTCCGGAGCAACGGCGTCGAGCGGCAGGTCATGCCGCCGCTCGGCAACTCGCTCGAGATCCTCGACGATCCCTCGAAGGCCACGCAGGAGGAGGCGCGCGGGCGGCTCCGGGAGCTCAGCGTCGGCTCGGCGCTCGCGCCGTTCGCCTTTCTCTCGATGGACATACAGTTTCTCCACAAGCTCGAGAGCCAGACCTTCCTCGTCGACAGCCGCCGCTCAGGCGAGAGCGAGAACACGTCGATCGAGGCGAACGGCTACCTATCGATACGCGAAAACGGGGGGGCTCCGGTTCGGGGTGACGAGAAGCGAGCGCGTGAGCGACTACGGCCCCAAGTCGCTCTCGAGCATGACCATTCGCGAGTATGCGCTTCGGGGAGGCCTCATTCAGGCCTTCAGCGACTCCACCATCGAGTTTTCGGCGATGGGATCGGGAAGGCTCCAGCAGAACTTTTACAAGCAGAGCGACGTGAACCCCCGCGACGGGGACATGCTCGCCTATAGCGGTGAGGGGACGATCAAGGCCAAGATCCTCCCGCGAGTCTCCGCGAACATTACGGGAGCCGCCTCGCGATACGAGACGATCTACATCAACGCGACCCTCTCGGGGGATAACCGCGTCGACTACCAGTACCGGGTCGGCCCCACGATCTACCTCAAGCCTCTCGAGTGGCTGAGCGTCACGCAGGATTACACGGTCAAGATCGAGTTCACCGATTTCGTCTTTACCGAGGACAAGAACTACCTCAACCGCAGCACGACGCTCAACACGCGAGCCGACATGACGCCGACGCAGCGCACGGCGATCTTCTTTCGCCACAGCTATCTCATGAGGGACACGGGGAGCTACCTGCGAAAGAACGGTCGGGAGCTCTACAGCCCGAACAACCGGAACATCGAGAACAGCCTCGCTTTCGACGTGAGGTACACGCTGAGCCCCGAGTTTCTGATCAAGGCGCAGGCCGATTTCCGGACGCAGGAGAGCGGCACCTACGGCATGATCGGCACGCGGCGGGGGATCGTGCGGACGACGATATACGAGTCCGGGGGGTTCAAGGTCGGTTTCGCGAGAAAGAAGGAGATCTGGAACTCCGGGAGCGTCGATCTCGACGTGGCCTACGCGCGGAATTACGGAACGTTCATCACCGAGGCCCGAAAGGAATTTTGGGAAGTCAACTCGGCGGTCAATCTCAAGTTCTAGGAGGAATGCCATGAAAAGCGGCAAAATAGCCGCCGCTCTTATCCTCATTCTCGTCTCGTCGCAGGGATGCCTCTTCGACCCGCGCGACTCCGAGCCGCCGGAGACGGGCGAGGTGGATACCTGGATCGTGCCGAACACGCCGAAAGACGTGTTCCTCAACCTCGCGAGCGGATGGGTCTCGGCCAAGAACTCGAACTACGAGAGAAGCCTCGACCCCGAGTTCCGGTTCTACCCCCGCCCCGAGGACGAAGCTCTCTTTGGCAACCCGCAGCTTTTCGCGGACTGGACGAAGGAGGTCGAGATCGCGTGGCTCACGCGGGTCAAGGAGGAGTACCCGGGCGCGAGAACGATCCAGTTTGGCGATGCCGACGGAGTCTTTGCCTATGAGGTCGTGGAAGTCGGCAGGGCGACGTATGAGGGCCAATATCTCATGACCGTCGATCCGGGCGATGGAAACGTGGAAACCTACGCCGGGATCGCGCGCTTCATTGTCGTTCAGGGCACGCTGGGCTGGGTGCTCACGGAATGGCGGGACCTCGACGTGAACGGCAGCTTCCCGACCTCGGGCTACCTTCGCGGCGTGCTTCGCGCTTTATAACGCGGCGTGGCTATAGCATCCATACGTAAGATATACCGGACAGAATTGTCCTCTTGATTGCCCCGAGCGGATATGCTATCATTGCAGCAGGAGGTTTATGTATGCGCACTATGCCTGCTTCTAGGTTCATCTATACCCTTTTCCTTTTGTCGCTCATCACCGTTTCCGGATGCATCCTGAGCCCCGAGGAGGATGTGATACCACCCGATCCGACCGAAATCTACAAGCCCCTAACCGACAGGGAAAACGTAATTTATAACCTTGTTCAAACCTATAAGTATACCGACATCGAAAAATATCAGGAGCTTCTGCACCCCGATTACATCTGGCGCAATCAGGATCTCGATATCGAGCTGGGAAAGGTGCCGAGCGAATTCTATACGCGGGATGAGGATATCCTAGGCACGAGCGGTCTTTTCAAGGCAAAGCTCGGAACCCACGAGGACCCGGAGGCGGTGGTGGAGTCTATCGAGCTCTTGATCCAGTCCGGCTCCTGGGTTCCTTTCACCTTAGAAGGCACCCCATGCGAGGATTGCTGGGAGACCTCTCGCATATATGAGCTTACCGTCACGCTGCCCACCAAAACCTTGTATGCGAACGATCTCGTGAAATTCGTCGTCGTCCCGGTGATGGTGGATGGGCAGAAGCTCTACAAGATTTGGCGCGGGGACGATGTTCTGAGCAACTAGCGGCTCTCGGATTCGAATCGAAAAAGGAGATCGGGGGATGATCTCGAAATGCGCGCGCGGCGCGGCGCTCTTCGTCGCGGCCGGGCTGTTCCTTTTTTCCGGATGCATCTTCGGGACGGACGACGAGAGCGAGCCGAAGGAGCCCGTGCCCGATTACCGGCCTCTCACCGACAAAGAGAACGTCATCCACAATCTCGTCGAATCCTACAAATGGGCCGATATTGAAGAATACACGGAGCTCTTGCATCCCGATTACGTCTGGTTCAACCAGCCCGAGGATGTCATTTTGCGTGGATTGCCTGAGTTCTATACGCGGGAGCAGGACAGCGCCATGACGGGCGGTCTCTTCAGCGCTAAGCTGGGGACTCACGAGGACCCGCTTGCGGAAATCGAGTCCCTCACGCTCACGATCTCGAGCGGCGGGTGGCTCGACGTTACGGAATTGAACGGCGACCCGTGCGAGGACTGCTGGGAGACTGACGCGACCATACGTGCTTATCGTCACCATGCCGGACGAAGACGCTGTACGCAAACGATCTCGTGAGATTCATCGTCGTCCCCGTGATCGAGAATGAGCAAAAGCTCTACAAGCTGATCCGGGCCGACGATATCCGCCGCCAATTGACTTTTCCCGCCCCTTGAAACTATAGTATCGATGCCGCGCCGGAGCCGCTTCGCTCTTCGACCCTCCGCGCGGCGCAGCTATGGCCAAGAAGAAATCGCACGACAGACTCAAGTACGTCGCCCTTACGCTCGCGATCGTTTTCATCGCGGCGATCGCCTTCTATCGCTTCCTCAAAACCGAGCCCGGCAAGGTCTTTCTCGTCGATCTCGGCGTTTCGAGCGCCTACGAGAGCGTTCAAGCCGGCATGGAGCGGCGCATCGTGCGCGTCCTTCGCCGCCATGGAGTGCTGAGCAAGCAGATACGGATCGCGGACGACGAGGAATCCGGAGCCGACCGGGTGCGGCTCGTGCGCGCCGAGGCGCCGCCGGACGCTTCGCTCGTGCAGATCAACGTCGCGATCACCCGCTCGGCGCGGGCCGCGGGCGGCAAGGTGCACTCCTGCCGCGAGGGGAAGGACGGGAGCATCATCACGATGGAGATCGGCACGAAGCGCGCCGTCACCCACCGCTGCGTCGTGAGAAAGGGCTCCGAGCGCCAGCATTACGCCCAAGCCGCCGTGAAGCGCTCTCCCGTCGTCGCCGTCTGCGTCGACGACTTCGGCTTTTTCAACAACTCGCTCGTGCGGGAGCTCCTCGAGCTCGATTTTCCGCTCACGATATCGGTCATCCCCGGGCTCAAGCATTCGGAGCGCATCGCGCGGGCCGCGGCCGAGGCGGGCAAGGACGTCCTCTGCCATCTCCCGATGGAGGCCGACAAGGAGTCTTGGGACGCGGGGGAGATTCCGCTCATCCGCGTGTCGATGAAGCCGGGCGAGATCGAGCGGGCGATCGCGGAGGCGCTCGAGACGGTTCCCGGGGCGATCGGCATGAACAACCACATGGGCTCGCGGGCCACCGCGGACCGCGACGTGATGGAAACGGTTCTTCGTCTCTGCCGCGCCCGCGGGCTTTTCTTTCTCGACAGCATGACGACCGGACGCTCGGTCGTTCGCGAGACGGCCCGCCGCCTCGGCGCGAGCGAGGCGGGGAACGATCTCTTCCTCGACCACGGCGAGGGCACGACCCGCGAGAACATGCAGAAGCTCCTCTCGATCGCGGCGAGGCGCGGGACGGCGATCGGCATCATTCACGTGCGGAAGGAGACGCCCGCGGATCTCCGCTGGATGGCGGACGAGGCGCGGAAAGAAGGAATCGATTTCGTCACGATACGACAGATCATAGCGAGACAGGCGATGACGGTCGCCAAAGGAGGGACCCGGTGACGAGAATGCGGCTCGGAGTCAACATCGACCACGTCGCGACGGTCCGCGAGGCGCGCAAGACGACGGAGCCCGATCCCGTGACGGCCGCGATGATGGCCGAGCAGGGGGGCGCCGACCAGATCACCTTTCATCTGCGCGAGGACCGGCGGCACATACAGAACCGCGACGCGCGGCTCATTAGCGAGCTCGCGCAGACGCGCGTCAACATGGAGATGGCGGCGACGGCCGAGATGCAGGAGATCGCGCTCGCGCTTCGGCCCGACGCCGTGTGCCTTGTGCCCGAGCGCCGCGAAGAGGTGACCACAGAGGGCGGCCTCGATCTCGTCCACGCGAGCGATCGCGTCGGCCCGGTCGTGCGGGCGCTTCGGGAGGGAGGGATCGAGGTTTCGGCGTTCCTCAATCCCGATCAGGCCCTCATCAAGGAAGCGGCGCGTCTCGGCTTCAGCGCGGTCGAGATTCATACGGGCGAATACGCGCGCGCGGGGCAGCGGCGAGGCGGACCGGGCGCTCCGCGCCATCCGGGAGGCCGCCGGCGCGATCACGAAGTACGGAATGCACGCGCACGCGGGGCACGGCCTCACGTACCACAACGTGCAGCCGATCGTCGGCATCGAGGAGATCGAGGAGCTCAACATCGGGCACAGCATCATCGCGCGCGCCATCTTCGTCGGCATCGAGCAGGCGACCCGCGAGATGGCGGCGCTGCTGCGGCGCTGACTCGTATCCGGTATGATTCGAGGATGGGAATGATATGACCCAAATGTTCGACAAGTTGCGGCGAAACAAGTTGTCCGAATGGCTGGTCCTCGGGGCGGGGCTCACCACCTTCGTTATTGTCGTTTACGGGATATGTCTTCGATATCCCTTCATCCAAGATGACTGGGGATGGATGGCTCGTTTTCAAGGCGAATCCGCAAGTTCGATTCTCTCGATGATGTTTCGTGTCGAGGGCACCCTTTTCCAGCGACCGCTCGCCGGGCTGTATCTCTACGGGATGTATCTCGTGTTCGGCGCCAATCCGGTGCCCTTTCATGTAATCGCGTTGGCAACCCTTATTGTAAACGCGGTTTTGGTGGCTGCTATTGTGCGATTCATAACGCGGGACCGCGTCGTTGCATATGCGTCGTCGTTTATTTATGTGGCCGGCGCGGCCGTGCATCTCGAGACGCTCCTATGGGCAGTAGGAATTCATGATTTGGGAGGCTCGTTATTCTTCCTGCTGGCGATGCTTCTGTTCCTGCGCGGGCGCCGGATCTCCGGGGCGATGCTTTACGTTGCGGGCTGCTTTTTCAAAGAATCCGTTATTATGCTCCCGTTTGTGCTCGCGGCCTTTGCAATTATCGGGACGCCTAAAGATAGCAAGGAGAGAATGGTCGATCGATTGAAGGGCCTCACGCCTGTTGCAATTGCGTTCGTTCTTCTTGTTGCCGTAAAGATGCTCGGCGTCTCGCCGCTATCGCTCGGTTCGGAGCATTCATATTCGATGGGCGTGTTCGGACGCCACGTTTCGAACAACATATTCAGCTATGTGACGTGGATGTCGCAGAGCATTGATCCTTTTTTGAGCTCGAAGGGCGCCACGATGAAATTTGTCGTAAACGATTTGCTGCTTATACTCATGGTGGCGACATGGGTGGCGGTGCGGACGCAATCGAAGAACGATGCGCGCACGCTGATCTTTTTTCTTGCATGGCTCGTAGCGGGTCTTTTGCCAGCGATCTTTTTGGTGAATCATACGTATCGATACTACGCGCTGTATTCACTGCCCGCGTTCATCGCGATCGTTCTCGTCTCTTTGCGTGTGCTGCTCGACGCGATGAGAATGCCTCGTATGCGAGTGCAAAGATGTATCATCGCGCTCGCTTGCCTGGCGTCGCTGTTGTCAGCTCTCCAGGCGCACGCCATGCTGCGAGAGAATTTTGGGCAGAAAACACTCGCCGACGGGACGAACTGGTTAATAAAGCGTGCGGCGACAGTCATCGTTGTGCGCGAGGGGCTTCAGAGGCAGTTGCCAGCGCCGCCTGAGGGCGCGACGTTTCTGCTCGGCGACTGCGATCTCGCAGCATTCGACTGGGAGTCAGGCCCTCAATCATGGTATGGGAATCAGAGCATCCGGGCTTATGCCCTCGAGAACTATGCTTCAGATTTGGAAGGGGCTTATGTTCTCTCTCCTGAGGAGGATGGTAAGGGGGGCGATATACGCAAGAAGCTCCGAAAAGTCAGGCTTGATGAAGCGCGAATATACGCATTCCGGCTAAGGGACGCTGAACTCATAGCCGTTCCGGCTGGGGCGCCATAAAATGTGTAGGAAACACGAATAGCGCTGCAACGGAAGGAAGAATAAGGGATTGATCCCCAATGCTCTGGGGCATAGATTGCCGAAGGAAAAGGTGAGAAAACCGTTGCTAACTAAATGGGGCCCGAATACGATTATGCAGCGGCTTGTTCTCTGTTGAAAGGAGGCGATGGTCATGAAGGGCATTTCGCTTGTGTTCTTCATGGTTATATCATGGTTTTCTCCGGTTCTCGGCCAGGAACAATTTCCTTCGTGGGTGCCATCGGAGGCGGTGCAAGCGGCGAAGGAAGGCTGGCTGCGACAAACCCAATTAAAGAGCGATACTCGGTTATCCATCTCATACGGTATTTGCCGTGAGGATCTGTCCAGATCTCGACTTCAGGATCCAAGAAAGATTGTGAACATAGATTATGAGAGCTACGAACCAGGTTCGGATATTCTCGCGATGTTCAGCGACACAGTAGGCAGATATCGGAATGGTTTCGGCTTTTCTGTCCATATAGACGGGAGGTGCGTGGGAACTGTCATGGTTGCCATGCAGAATCATACATGGATGATTATCGAGATCTCTGGGGGTCGGCAATAGTGCGGTTGATGTTTTCTCCACAATCTACTCTCGATATGCCCCGGCTGATGATTTAGTTATCTATTGGAAGCGCGATGGGGCCTTTTTCATTTCAAAAGAGTGCAGAATCATCAATGCATTCTATTGGGATGTTGCAACTAGGAGTTTCAAGGAGATTCCCCCCGAGGAATATATAATAATGGAGAAAGCGAGAACCATTGAATTCAAGAAATCCGGCTATTTTAGGCGTTGCCCGCAAATCGGCAAGGAACAGCCCGATAGTTTGCTGGAGCTCACCATACCATTGAGTGCGTCCCTCACTGCTGGCGAGATCGGATACGACATCGAAAGCGTCTGCGGGGACTGTTCCTGGAAAAGCAACCTCTGCTGGGCGGCATGCGCCGCCGGGGTTATGGGTGCCGATGGGGTGGGTGAACATCAATGCAGCATAGTTGAGGATGCAAATTTCCTGGAGTTGGGAGAGAATGGCTGTCGCTGCTGCAATGATACGTTTTACACGGACTATTACTGTAATTATATGAATTATTTGTACTCGTCAGTGGAAGTAAATGACGTCTATGATGTACTCAAATTCCATTCGATAGGTTCGAGACTCGTCTCCGGGGTCATGCCTGCTGATAGCGCACAAACGTTTATCCGCGAAGAGAACCCATTCATCATCGGTTTCGCTTATGGGCATTTCGTTCTAGCTCATGGTTACACATATGATCCCATTTTTATGGCTCTCACGCTCCAATGCATGGACCCCGCTGATGCTACAATCTGGCGAGAAAAAGCTTATTCTGATTGGGTCGATGACGGTTGGTATGAATCGCTTGTTGCAAATATAGATGCGGGGGTTACCATTTTGAACGACCCAATATGTTATCTTGAATATTTCCACCCCATTCTTGAGTCTGATGGTGTCAGGCTGGAATGGAAGCCCCAAGCGCTGCAAAATACCGCCTCCTTCTTCCTTGAAAAACGCGACGTGGCAAGTAGGACTTTTCACCCGATAGGACACGTGCCCGCTAAAAACCATGATGATGCATCGGTGGAGTATTCCTTCCTGGACCCCGCCGGCCGTGCTGGCGATTTGTATCGAATCGTTGAAGTGGATCAAGCGGGGAAACGCGGCATTATCGAAGTTGCCGAAGTTAGCACGCGGGATAAAATCGCTTCCATTAATCGCGCTGGGCGGCAGCTGCCAGATGCTCCCATAACGCCTGCGAAGGATCAAACGGCAAGCAACGCATTCAAGACCTCCCCGGTGCTTCTCAATGTGCAGGAGAGCATTATATACGATTGGCTTGTGGTGTATCCAGAGGAATATAGCTATGTGCTGTCGGAATTGGTTCAATGGCGTGCACAAACAGGGCATTCCCCCTATGCCATTAGCATTGAATCCATCACCGGTGATCCCTGGAATACAACGTTGAAGCAATTCATTAAGGATTTTTGGCTCTGGCAGGGCAAGAGGTTGCAGTATGTGCTGCTAGTTGGCGATGGATCTATAGTGATCCCAATTGACATATACTATGATGGCCCTAGCGCTTTTCCAGATAAGCCTTACCCGCTGGGCCCCATTTATAAATCCGATATAGCGCTCGGAGACATCAACGATGATGGTTTCGCGGAGATTGCAGTTGGCAGAATTCCCGCAAACACGATTGATGATGTACGAATATATATCCATAAGCTGATAGACTATGAAAGTTCTCCGGCCGATGCATGGGCAGATAGCATTTCATTATATGTATATGCTGTAGACGCAAATTATTGTGATGGAGCGACAACTGATAGTCTCGCAGCATTATTGGCCTTGTCAGTTGCTGAGAATAAGAACGTCCATTACAATTGCGTTACTAATGAAACCCTAGAACAGTATCCTGGGGATCTTCGATATAGCATATTTGAGCAAGAGATGAATTCTGGAAGATCCTTGATTCTGGGGTTCGCGACAAGTTCCGACGACTATAGATTTGTTGGCTGGGGCCCCACGATAGATTCGCTGCAGAACGATCATCCCCTTCCCTTCGAAATCGGGGCTTCATGTATGATAGGGGTGTTGCCGATAGTTTATGGGGGACGCCTGGGAGAGTATCTCTTTGCTCAATTGCATCGCGGAATTATTGGAGCCTTTGCTCCCTCGGCGGGAACATGGCAAAGCGGGAACTATGTGGCATCATATTATATGCTGCAATATTTGTACAATTGGGGCGCTCCATCAGCTGGATATGCTTGCCTGCATGCGCAAAGGCAGGTCATGGAGAGATTCCCCGAGCTTGCGTCAACGGCACGGTCATACAATTTCTTCGGTGATCCGGCATTGAAAATAGCCGGGAGTATTACGTGTAATCCCAATTATAGCGTGTCGATTCAATCTCCGAAGGCATCCAACTACGAGTATGAACAGCGCATGACGATAAAATGGAATTGTACAGGATGCCCTTGGAAGATCCATATCAAGATCGTTGAGGACTATTTTAGCGAGGCTATGATTGCTGATTTCAGCCAATATGAATCGCCGGATCTTGCTAGTGGATCGGTAACTTGGACCGTAAGGGGCATAAGCTCTGATTATGAGAATCACTTTTACAACATCAAGATTCTTGTGTGGGATCTTGCAAGCAGTTACCGGGAGGCTAGTTCTTCAACTTTTCGAATCGTGGAGGATCTGCCGAACACTAAGGACGATGGAATAATACCTATCGACCCGGTAGCGGCCGATGCCAGCGGATATTATTTGCCCGGCTTATCGGCGATGGGAGGCAAGCAGAATTTTTCGGCGGCAATGATTCTTCCCAACAACCTGATGCTCTCGGATGAGACGATTGCTTTATCCTTGAGAGGACGTAAACGAGAAACAGTCAATTTTGATTCCATAGCGCTCTTTGCGATTGATGTAGCTTCCGATTGCACAGCGTTTCTAAAGGATTATAAGCTCTATGTCTCAAAGGATGGAAGAGAGTATGCAATCGATGATGCGGTTGCAGACTTTGGCATTGCTGGACTTGTGGAGATCGCGAAGGCCAAAGAAATGATGTCCTACAGCAATATCTCTCTGGCGCAGAACGATAGCATATTTCTGAATTTTAGGGTTGCGCCCAAGAAGGAATCGGCGAGGAGGTATCATCTTCTGAAGTACTGTGGCAAGATCCTCGCTGGGGAGGAATCAACCGAAAGTGAATTCCCAACTGAATTCTGCTTGTTGGATCCTCTCCCCAACCCGTTTAACCCATCAACGATCATCGAATTTCAGTTACCTGTAAGAGCGCGAGTCTCAATAGATATATTCGACGTAAGGGGAGCCCATATCAAGAACTTATGCAATACCTCTGCGGACCGTGGAACGCATAGGATCAAATGGGATGGCTGCAATAAGACTGGGTATGCGGTCTCAAGTGGCATTTACTTTTGCAGGCTCACGATCAACAAGACGAAAACTCTGAATAAGAAAATCGTGCTCCTAAGATAATCATTCTGTAGGAGGTTCGGTATGGGAGACGAAAACAAGAAGTGCTGGGGCGGGGCCAACGCGGGGGCGTGCGTGGGGCCGTTCTGGTTCGCGGCGTGGCTTTTCACGATCGCGTTTCTCAAGCTCTCGTTCTGGAAGGCCGTCCTCGCGCTCGTGATCTGGCCCTACTATATCGGCGCGTTTTTCCGGAAGTGAAAAAGGAGCGCCGCCCGCCGGATGCGGCCGGCGGACGGCGTCCGCGCGGGCGGTATTAGAACATCCCCTCCCGAATCTGATCTCTCGAGCGTTTCTTGCCGAGGCGGACGACCCTCGGCCGCCCGATCGGCTCATTCTCGATCACCGGCGTATCACCGGTATCCAAGATTTCCTCGCGCCCGAGCGCGATGACGCTTCGAAGCTGCTTCAGGATATCCGAACCCTCGAGCGCCTCCGCCCCCTCGTTGTAGTAATCGAACCACGGGAACCCGGCCGCGGTGTACTCCTTCGCGGTCGGCGGCGTGGTTGGGGGCGCCTCATTCGTGATCGCTTGCCAGAGGAGCGAGTTCGCGATGTGAACGAAGCACCGGCTCGAGCACGAGCGATCCCAGTCCTCGAACTCGAACGGATCGTCGTAGATCTCCTGCCGCATGCGGCCGCCGGCGCCGAGACCCATATCGGTTGTCGACGCGCGGATGCTCATTGCGTCCATAGGCAAGCCGAATCTATCCGGCCCCTTCGGGAAGAGCCGCTCGAACGCCTCGCGCTTCATCGGGTAGGCGATGATCTGGAGTCCGCCGAACTCGCCCTTTCCCGTGATCTGCTCCTCGGCCGTGTACCCCTTGCCGAGAGGCATCGCGATGAACTGCCGGATGACCCCCTTCTCGACGCAGAAGCCGTCGAGCCACGGCTGCTCCGGAACGACGACGTAATCCTGCGGCACGCCGTGCAGCCCGTTCGACCACTCTTCGCCCGAGACGGCGTCGATCTTGCCCGCCGCGATCTTGACGGCGAATGGATACGGCGCGCCGTGACCGCGGATGTGCGCCGAGTGGAAGTTGAGCCAGAGCGCCTCCGCCTGATGCATCGGGAGCATGACGCCGCCGTGGCGAAGCCAGTGCAGCGGCACGCCGGCCGCGAAGTCGTCGACGTGCTTCAAGGGAAACGCCCCGAGCCCCGGCGGCAGGAAGTGATCCCGCCCGTCGTCCGGGATCCGCAGCGTGCGCTCGAACTCGATCTCGAGCCGCGCCTCCGGATGCACCTCCGGGAAAGAGAAAACGAGCTTGTTCGACTTGAGCTCTATCATCGGTCCCCTCCTCTAAGCTACCACTTGCCGTCGCGCACTTCGCGAACGATGCGAAGCATCGCGTGATCCGGCATGTCCTTCATCTCGCGTATGATTTGCGCGAAAAGCTGCGGACGCTGGAGAATCACCCGCTGAAGATCGCTCGAGACCTTGCCCGCAAGGGCGAGGAGCACGTCCGGGTCGTCTCCGAGCGCCTCCGCCAAGAGCTTGATCTTGGCCTCGGAGGGCGGCGCCTGCTCGCCGCGCTCGACCTTGCTGAGAAACGAGGGCTCGACCTCGATCCTCGCCGCAACCTTTCGAAGGGAGAATTCCGGGCTCGTCGCCCGCAGCTTCTCCCGCCGCTGCCTTATGTAATCTCCGAAATGTTTCATAGTACGTGTATTATATACTACATAGTACACAGCGTCAACCGGGTATTTTGTGGCGCCAGCTTAACTCTTTATTTATCAGTATGATAAATTTTTCGATTGCATGGGGGGAACGTGCGATTTAGCCTGTCTCAAGGGAGATTTTCAACGAGAAAGGAACGCGAAATGCCCCCATTTCCAGCGAAGCTCATAGAGACGGCGGGTATCGAGATCTCGCCCGTCGGATTCTACGACGCGCCCGACCCGGCCGCGTTCGCGCCGCTCGTCGAGCCCAAGCCCGGCGCGCGCGTCTGCGTGTTCGCGTTCTACAAGAGCTGGCTCGAGGGGAAGACGCTCCGCGTCACGGAGAAAAACTTCGGCTGCGGCGGGGCGGGGCGGGCGTGGTGCGGCGTCGAGGGGAGGTCGCGCGAGGAGTTCATACGCTTCCTCGTCGACGAGGAGGGGCTCAAAGCGTCGCACGAGCTCATGAACCGCTGGATCGACTCGAGCCCTCCGTACCGCATGGAGCATGAGAACCTTTTCGCCGGGCCGCTTCGGGACGATCAGTACCGGCACCTCAAGACGGTGACCTTCTTCGTGACGCCCGATCAGCTCGGGCTCATGGCGCTCGGCGCTCAATATCACAGCGCTCCGGATGATCCGCCCCCCGTGATCGCGCCCTTTGGATCGGGGTGCGGGCAGATGATCGGGGTCTTCAAGGATCTCGGCGCTCCGCAGGCCGCGATCGGCTCGACCGACATCGCGATGCGGCAGTATCTGCCGCCCGATATCATCGCCTTCACCGTGACGAAGCCGATGTTCGAGCGGCTCGCCTCGCTCGACGACCGGAGCTTTCTCACGAAACCCTTCTGGAAACGCCTCATGAAGGCGCGCGCATGAAAAAGCCCCCCGACGCGCGAGGCGGCGGGGGGCTTCGCATTTCGTGAGAGCCCGTGGGCTTACCGCTTCGGCAGCACCTGCTCGAGCGGCGTGTATTTCAGCTTGAAGGCCCTCGCCACGGCCTCGTCGTTCACGGTGCCCTTCATCATGTTGATGCCGGTCCAGATCGTGCGGTCGGCTCGCGCGGCTTTCGTGTATCCCATGTCCGCGATTTTCACCGCGTAGGGCAGCGTGGCGTTCGTGAGCGCTATGGTCGAGGTGCGGCACACGGCGCCCGGCATGTTCGCGACGCCGTAGTGCACGACGCCGTCGACGAAGTACACGGGATCGGTGTGGTACGTCGCGTGGATCGTCTCGATGCAGCCGCCCTGATCGACGGCGACGTCCACGATCACGGAGCCCTTCCTCATGGTCTTGATCATCCGGCGCGTCACGAGGCGCGGGGCCTTGGCGCCCGGGATGAGGACGGCGCCGACGAGGAGGTCGGCCGTCGCGACCATGCGGCGGATGTTCGCCGGATTCGACATGAGGAGAGTGACGTTCGCCGGGAGAACGTCGCTCAGGTAGCGCAGCCGCTCGAGGTCGATGTCGAGGAGCGAGACCTTGGCGCCGAGGCCCGCGGCCATCTTGGCCGCGTGGGTGCCGACGACCCCGCCGCCGAGGATCACGACGTGCGCGGGCTCCACACCCGGCACTCCGCCGAGGAGGACCCCCATGCCGCCCATCGGGCGTTCGAGGTACTTGGCGCCTTCCTGAATCGCCATGCGGCCCGCGACCTCGCTCATCGGCTGGAGGAGCGGGAGCCTGCCGTCGTGCACCATCGTCTCGTAGGCGATGGCGATCGCGCCGGACTTGAGCATTCCCGTCGTGAGGGGCTTGCTCGAGGCGAAGTGGAAATAGGTGAATACGATCTGATCCTTGCGGATCATCTTGATCTCGGGCGCCTGCGGCTCCTTGACCTTGATGATCATGTCGGCCTTGCGGAAGATCGCGCGCGCCGACGGAACGATCGTCGCGCCCGCCGCCCGGTAGTCGGAATCGGGGAAGCCGCTCCCGACGCCGGCGCCCTTTTCGACGAGCACCTTGTGCCCGTGCTTTCTCAGCATCTCGGCCCCGACGGGGAGCAGACTCACTCGGTACTCGGCCTTCTTGATCTCTTTCGGCACACCGATAATCATCGTTTCACCTCTCGCCCGGAGTTGATTGTGGAAAAGCGCTCTCGAAATAACCGATGGCAGCACCTCGAATTCAGGGAATAATATAGCCCAAAAAAGAGCCGCATCAAATCAATTTTACGCCAAATATTCAGGCATCTGGAAAAGCGGTCTTGACACCCGCGGGCGCTTTTCATATGATTTTCAAACCATTTTCGCTCGATTCGGCGTTGTTTTCGTACCATGGAATGGCGCCCGAAAGGGCGCTCGTCGTCTTGAGGGGTTCCCTCAAAAGGAGGCAGGTATGTCAGTGGATGCCGTCAGCGCCTTTATGGAGAAGGTCAAGGCGCGCGACCCGGATCAGCCCGAGTTTCACCAGGCAGTTCACGAGGTCGTTTCTTCTCTCATGCCCTTCATCCAGAAGAACCCCAAGTACCAGAAGCACTGGTTCTCGAGCGGATCGTCGAGCCCGAGCGCGTGATCCTGTTCCGGGTCCCCTGGGTGGACGACAAGGGCGAGGTTCAGGTCAACCGCGGCTTCCGCATCGAGATGAACAGCGCGATCGGTCCCTACAAGGGCGGGCTGCGCTTCCATCCGTCGGTGAACCTCGGCATCCTCAAGTTCCTCGCCTTCGAGCAGGTGTTCAAGAACTCGCTCACGACGCTCCCCATGGGCGGCGGCAAGGGCGGCAGCGATTTCGATCCGAAGGGCAAGAGCGATAACGAGGTTATGGCGTTCTGCCAGTCCTTCATGTGCGAGCTCTTCCGCCACATCGGCGCCAACACCGACGTGCCGGCGGGCGATATCGGCGTGGGCGGCCGCGAGATCGGCTACCTCTTCGGCATGTACAAGAAGCTCCGCAACGAGTTCACCGGCGTTCTCACCGGCAAGAAGCTCAAGTGGGGCGGCAGCCTCATCCGTCCCGAGGCCACGGGCTACGGCACCGTGTACTTCGCCGAGGAGATGCTCAAGACGCGCAGCCAGTCCATGAAGGGCAAGACCGTGACGGTCTCGGGCTCGGGCAACGTCGCCCAGTATGCCACGGAGAAGTGCCTCGATCTCGGCGGAAAGCCCGTGACGCTCAGCGACTCGAACGGCACGATCTACGATCCGGCCGGCATCGATCGCGAGAAGCTCGCGTGGGTCATCGACCTCAAGGAAGTCAAGCGCGGCCGCATCAGCGAGTACGCGAAGAAGTTCCCGAAGACCGAGTATTTCGAGGGCAAGCGCCCGTGGCACGTGAAGTGCGACGTGGCGCTCCCCTGCGCGACCCAGAACGAGGTCGACGGGAACGACGCGAAGACCCTCGTGAAGAACGGCTGCATCTGCGTGTCGGAAGGCGCCAACATGCCGAGCACGCCCGATGCCATCGAAGTGTACCTCGGCGCCAAGATCCTCTACGGCCCCGGCAAGGCCGCGAACGCCGGCGGCGTGTCGACGAGCGGTCTCGAGATGTCGCAGAACAGCCTGCGCCTCAGCTGGAGCCGCGAAGAGGTCGACCAGAGGCTCCACGGCATCATGAAGGCCATCCACGCCCAGTGCGTCGAGTACGGCACGGAAGGCAGCTTCATCAACTACGTGAACGGCGCGAACGTCGCCGGGTTCATCAAGGTCGCCGACTCCATGATCGACCAGGGCGTCGTCTAGGCGCTCCTCTCGATCGTCGAGCGATTCGGGCGGGCCCCCTTCCGGGGGCCCGCCTTTTTATCGCCCGGGGGCTTCCGCGAAAAATCGTCCTTCCGCCGATATTTTCGGTTGGAATATCCCTTGCCGCTTATTACTATGTGCATGGTTCAATCCGCGCAGTCGATCGGATGAGGCGCGTGTCCGAACTGCCTCGACAACAGAGCTTGGCGGCGTGAAAAGGCTCCCGCGGAGCGCGGGGAGGCGGCCGGTATGTACGACATTTTCAGGGCGACTTCCGACGGGCTCGTCATCGTCACGGAGTTCGAGGAAGACTGCTGGGTGCGCGTCTCGAGTCCGACGAACGACGAGATCAACCTGCTGAGCGACAACTTCGGCGTGCCGCCGGCGTTCCTCACCGATCCCCTCGACATGGACGAGGGAGCGCGCATCGAGACCGAGGAAGCCGTCACCCTCATCATCATCCGCATTCCATTTTTCGAAGGGGAGGACGTCGACATCCCCTACACGACGATCCCCCTCGGCATCATTCTCACCGACGATTACATCCTCACGGTGAGCGTTCGGCCGCTCCCGCATCTCCTCGATTTCGTGGACGGCAAGGTGAGGACCTTTTCGCACGAGTCGCGCGCGCGGTTCCTGCTCCAGATATTCTCGCGCACGGCGCTCCTCTATCTGCGGTACCTCAAGGACATCAACAAGCGCACGGATCAGATCGAGCGCGAGCTCCACAAGTCGCTCAAGAACGAGGAGCTCATCAAGCTCCTCAACCTCGAGAAGAGCCTCGTGTACTTCACGACCTCCGTCCGCTCGAACGAGATCATGATGGAGCGCCTCGACAAGACGGGGCTGCGCATGAGCGAGGACGACCGCGATCTGCTCGAGGACGTGATCATCGAGAACAAGCAGGCGATCGAGATGGCGAATATCTACAGCAACATCCTGAGCGGCATGATGGACGCCTTCGCCTCGGTCATCAACAACAACGTCAGCGTCGTGATGAAGTTCCTCACCTCCGTCACGATCATCTTCATGATCCCCACCTTCGTGTCGAGCACGTTCGGCATGAACGTGCCCGCTGCCGTTCCAGGACTCGCCGCACGCCTTCCTCATCGTGACGGGGATTTCGCTCATGCTCTCGCTCGGGGGGGTTTGGCTCTTCTGGAAGCGGAGATGGTTCTGACGCGCGCGCGGAGCGGGTGACGGAGAAAGGCCCCTTACGCGGCCCCGGCGGATTTCCCGACGAGCTTTATGAACTCTTTCTCGGTGAGAATCGCGACGCCGAGCTTGCGCGCCTTCTCGAGCTTGGAGCCCGCCTCCCCGCCCGCCACCACGTAGCTCGTCTTGGCGCTCACGCTCGAGGCGGGGCGGCCGCCGAGCGCGCGCACGAGGCGCTCGGCCTCGTCGCGGGAGAGCCCGGAGAGCGTTCCCGTGAAAACGAAGGTCTTCCCCTCGAGCGGGCGCGACCCCGGGCGGCGCGGCGCCGGGAGAATCTCGACCCCGAGGGAACGGAGCTCGCCGACGAGCGCGCGCACGCGTTTCTCGGCGAAGAAGCCCGATACGCTCGAGGCGACCTCGGGCCCGATCTCGTGAATCGTCATGAGATCGTCCGCCGGGGCGGCCATGACGGCGTCGAGCGAGCCGTAATGCTCCGCGAGCAGCGCCGCGACGTGCTCGCCGACGTTCCGCACGCCGAGCGCGTAGAGGAAGCGGTCGAGCGGCGCCTTCTTCGCGCGGGCGACGGCGGCGAGGAGGTTGGCCGCCGACTTTTCGGCGAAGCCCTCGAGGCCGAGCAGCGACTCGGCGTCGAGCCGGTAGAGATCGGCGATGCTGCGGACGATCCCGCGGTCCACCATCGCGGCGACGGTTTTCGATCCGAGGCCTTCGATGTCGAGAGCGCCCTTCGAGGCGTAATGCTCGACGCCTCTCTTGAGCTGCATCGGACAGCTCGGCCCCCCCGTGCAGAAATGGTAGGCGCCCTCCTCCGCGACGGCCGAGCCGCACACGGGGCATTCGCCGGGCATCGCGAAGGGGCGGCTTCGCTTCTCGCCTTTCCGCGGAACGCGCTCGACGACCGCGGGAATCACGTCGCCGGCCCGCTCGATGCGCACGCGGTCGCCGACGCGGATGTCCTTCTTGGCGACCTCGCCGGCGTTGTGGAGGGTGGCCCGGCTCACCGTGACGCCGCCGACGTCGACGGGCCGGAGCAGCGCGACGGGGGTGAGCTTGCCCGTGCGGCCGACCTGAACGACGATCTCCTCGACCGTCGTCACTTCCCGGCGGGGTTCGAACTTGAGCGCGACGGCCCAGCGGGGCGAGCGGGTGCGGAGCCCGAGCGCGGCGCGGGACGCCTTGGAGTCGACCTGTATGACGACGCCGTCGATCTCGAAGGGGAGCTCGTCGCGCGCCGCGCCGAGCTCCGCGTGAAACTCGATCGCCTCTTCGATCGTGCGGCACGCGCGGCGATGGGCGTCGACGAGAAAGCCCCACGAGGAGAGGCGCTCGAGCTCCTCCGAGTGCGTGGCGGGGGGAGGGGCGCCCTCGATCGACATGATCTCGTAGGCGAAAAAGGAGAGCGGCCGCCGCGCCGTGACGCGCGAGTCGAGCTGGCGGAGCGACCCGGCGGCGGCGTTTCGCGGGTTGGCGAAGGCGGCCTCCTCGCGCTCCGTCATCCAGCGGTTGAGCTTCCGGAACGCGTCGAGCGGCATGATCGCCTCGCCGCGCACGGCGAGCGAGCGGGGCGGCCCCTCGCCGCGCAGCCGGAGCGGCACGGCGCGGATCGTGCGGATGTTGGGCGTGACGTCCTCGCCCGTCGCGCCGTCGCCGCGCGTGGCGCCGCGCGCGAGCACGCCCCCCTCGTAGACGAGCTCGACCGAGAGCCCGTCGAACTTGGGCTCGACCGTGTAGGGGACCGCGTCCTCGCCGAGGCCCTTCCTGACGCGCCGGTCGAACTCGCGCGCCGCCTCGACGTCCGTCGTCGACTCGAGGCTGAGCATGGGCGCCACGTGGACGACCTTCGGGAGGTCGTCGCGAGGCGGAGCGCCGACGCGCTGCGTCGGCGAATCGGGAGCGGCGAGGTCCGGATGCTCGGCCTCGAGAGCGCCGAGCTCTTGCAGGCGGGCGTCGTAGGCGGCGTCGGATATCTCGGGGCGGTCGAGGACGTAGTAGAGATGGTCGTGCCGCGAGATCTCCGCTCGGAGCCTCTCGATTCGCTTTTTCGCGTCGATTCGATTCATGGGTCGCGTTTCCGCGGGAGAGCGTCCGGTCAGACGGACTCGAGCCTCTTCTCCCAGGCGTCCGTGTTGAAGTTGAACCTGCGGGCGAGGCTCAGAAACGCCCGGATGGCCCGCTTGCCCGCCTCGCGGCTCGCCGGGCTCTTTCCGCGGAGGCCTTCGATGAGCGAGGCGATGTTCGTTTCGAGAATGGCGTATATCCGGTTCTGAATGTCGCGGAAGTTCATCTCGATGCCCATCTCGTCGCTCAGGTTCACGAACTGCTCGAGCGCTGCCGCGGCGGGGACCGTGAGCTCTCCGCCGAGCAGCTTGAGCTTTTCCATGACGAGCGTGGTGAACGACGCCGCCGCCGAAGACGTGTCGATCGGCACGCCGTAGGCGTTCGCCTCCGCGACGATCCCCCGGATTCCCTCGAGGCCGGCGGGATTGAGCGTGCGCTCCCAGCGCGCGACCTCGTCCACGAGCCGCTTCGTGAGATGCGTCTCGGCCGGAACGAGGATGCCGGGCGGGGCGGCCACGCCGGCGTTCTTGAGGAGCCGCAGGAGGCTCTTGCATTCGAGAAACGTCTGCGCATAGAGACGGTCGATCGTCTCGAGCGTGCGCCGGGTGAGAAACCGCAGGATGCGCTCGCGGTCCTCGGCCAGAAAATCGCGCGCGGCGAACGCCGTTCCGAAATGCTCCGCCGCCGAGGCGAGGAGCTTCTCCCTGCCCGCCGAAGCCGCGAGGCCGGCGAACTGCGAGATCGTCTCCGCGGCCGCCGCGGCTCCCGGGCATTCCTTCACGTAGCAGGCGAACTCCGCCTCTCCCTCGACGTACACCAGATATTCGAAAAACCGCCGCTCGTGCGTGTAGCGGGAGGTGAGCTCGAGGGCGCCGATGCGGGCGGCGCCGCCGTCGAGGCGGCGCAGGATCGATTCGACGGGGCGCACCGGGTGCCCGTACACGAGCCGGATGCGCTCGCCGGGCTCGAAATGTTCGGTGACGGCGTAGAGCGCCGCGATGGCGCGCGCGCCGAGCACGGAGTGCTTTCTCGCCGAGGCGAAGATATCCGCGCCGGTGCCCTTGCCCGGCACGTTGCTCGCGGCGGCCTTGAGATCGTGGAGGAGGCTGCGCTCGAGCGTGGCGCGGCGCGCGGGGCCGGCGAGCTCGATCGCCCGGGCCGCGTAGCGCAGTATCTGCGTCGCTTCGAGACCCGATATGTCCGCGAAGAACCAGCCGCAGGAGGTGAACATGAGCTGCGCGTTGCGCTGCGATTCGAGGAGCGAGAGCGAGCGGGAGATCTCGGCGTCGGCGAGCTCGCGCGCGGAGCGGCCGCGGACGAACTCGCGCGCCGCCTCCGTCGTGCGCTCCTCGATGAGATCGATGTAATCGTCCCTCGCGCGCCACGGATCGGCGAGCAGCGCGCGCGTTTCTTCCTCGTAGGCCGCCGCGAGCGCCGCGGCGAGGGAGTTGAGCCCCGCGCGGAGCGGCGCGCGCCATTTCTGGTTCCACGTCGAGGCGCCCCCCGTGGAGCAGCCGCAGTCCTCTTTCCATCGGCCGACGCCGTGAAAGCACGACCACGAGGTTCCCTCGCCGTTCGGCCCGGGCTTGAGCTCGACCTCGAACGCGCTCGGATGCTCGGCGAGGTACGCGCCGAAGTTCGTGATCGCGAGCCCGTGGCGCGGCGCCGCCGCGTCGACGAGGTAGGAGACCGCCATGTCGGCGAACGGCTCGTGATGGCCGTAGATCTCGCCGTCGGTGGCGATCACGACGAGATCGTCGCCGCCGCGCTGAAAGCCGAAATCGATCGCCTCGGCGAAGCGGTCGCCGTTGCGCAGGAGATGGTTGAAGCTCACGTCCGTCGAGAGCGGCGCGTCGTAGAAGAAAACGTCGATGCAGCGCCGCCGGTCCCGCTTGCCCTTCGCCCCCGGCGCGAAGCAGCGGTAGGGAAAGCCGGCCGGGATGGAGCCCTTCGAGACGTCCTTCCAGTCGCCGTCCGCGCCCTTCGCGGCGCCGTGCGCCCCCTCGAGGGGCCGGATGCGCTGCGCTTGATAGGGGCTCAGCACGATGAACCGGAACCCGTGATCGACGAGCATCGCGAGCACGTCGTCGTTCACGGCCGCCTCGGGGAGCCAGATGCCCTCGGGGGAGCGGCCGAACCGCCGCTCGAAATCGCGCACGCCCCAGCGGATCTGCGTCTCGCGGTCGCGCGGCGAGGCGAGCGGCATGATGACGTGGTTGTAGCACTGGGCGATCGCGTTACCGTGGCCGAGGCGCTTCGCGCTCGCCCGGTCGCCCGCGATGATCCGCTCGTACACGACGGGGAAGCGATCCTCGAGGTACGAGATGAGGGTCGGCCCGAAGTTGAAGCTCAGCCACTCGTAGTTGTTGACGAGCTTCGTGATGCGGCCGTAGCCGTCGAGCCGGCGGGAGAGGGCGTTCGGAAGGTAGCACTCGTTCGCGATCTTGTCGTTCCAGTCGTGGTAGGGCGACGCGCCCTCCTGACGGTCGATCTCCTCCGTCCAGGGATTCTCGCGTGGAGGCTGGTAGAAGTGCCCGTGAATGACGAGGTGCTTTGTGCGTACGGCGCCGTCCATCGACGCTCCGCTATCCCCGATAGACGCGGTAATCGACGTCGGGGAAGATGTTGTCCCGCCGCTCGACCTCTCCCAGCCATTGGTCGTTCACGCGGTGGTTCTCGATGTCGTGGTAGAGGCGGTCGAACCGGGCGACGTGATCCTTGGTGCGCTTGACGGCGTACTCGACCATCGTGCCGGTCTTCATGATGAACGCCCAGTCGCTCCCCTGCGCGAGGACGAGCTCGCGCGCGGCCTGATTGAGGGCGCGTCTCATGAGGCCGTCCGCGTCCGGGAACCGCTCGGCGAGGGCGACCATGCGGTCCGCCATCATATGGAGGTGCCGGTAGATCCAGTCGTTCTCCCCGGCGAGCCAGTGCTCGCTGTATCCCTTATAGCCCCACGAGGACAAGGACGGCGTCACGACCTGAAGCTTCGGATGCCGCTCGAGATACTCCCACGGCGTGATCATCTCGATCGTCTTCTGGTCGAAGAACGTCTTGCGGATGAGAAACTCGATCCACTCCGGCCCTTCGTACCACCAGTGGCCGAAGAGCTCGGCGTCGTACGGGGAGACGATCATCGGCTTGATCTTGAGGAAATCGTGGAGCCACTCGACCTGCTTCTGGCGGTTGAAGAGAAAGTTGCCGGCGTGGGTCGCGGCCTTTTCGCGCGCGATCGACGGCTTGTAGGGCTCCTTGTGCTCGCCGGGCCCCGTGATGCGGTAGTACTTGATGCCGAGGTTCACGCGGTTGCCGTCCGCGTGGAGGTAGGGCCGGATGTAGTCGTAGTCGAGGTCGAAGCCGACGTCCCGGTAGAACTCCCGGTAGTCGTAGTCCCCCGGGTATCCCTGCTTCGCGCTCCAGACCTGCTTGGAGGATTCCATGTCGCGCGCGAAGGCGGCGACCGCCGAGGGGGTGTAAACCGGCGCGAAAACTCCGTAGCGGGGGCGCGGCGTTCCGAAGAGCAGGCCGTGCGTGTCGACGAAGAAGAAGCGGATGCCCGCCTCTTTGAGAATCTCGTCGACGCCCGGCGCGTAGCCGCACTCGGGGAGCCAGATGCCCCGCGGCCGCCGCCCGAAGTGTTTCTCGTAGTGCGCGCACGCGATCTCGATCTGCGCGCGCTGCGCCCTGCGGTTCAGCATGAGGGGGAGGTATCCGTGGGTCGCGCCGCAGGTGATGATCTCGAGCTTGCCGAGATCCTGAAAGCGCCGGAAGGCCGCGACGACGTTGTTGTAGTAGCGCTCGCTGAAGATCTGCCGCGCGCGGGTGAGCCGCCAGAAGTACATGAGAGCGAGCTCGTGAAACTCGGGCAGCCAGCGCGTGCGCTCTATCTCCCGCCCGGCGAGATCGATGAGCTTGTTGAGATGCCGGAGATACCGGTACTGAAGGAGCGGATCGCTCATCATCGAGAGGAGCGTCGGGGTGATCGACATCGTCACGCGGAAATCGACGCCGTCCTCGATGAGCCGGTCGTAGATCTCGACGAGCGGGAGGTAGGTCTCCGTGAGGGCCTCGAAGAACCAGTCCTCCTCGAGAAACGCGTCGTACTCCGGGTGCCTGACGTACGGAAGGTGAGCGTGGAGAACGAGCGCCAGGTAGCCTTTCGCTTCACTCATTTTATAACGGGTTCCTTTGCGCGGGATTTCTTCGCGACGCCCGTCTCGATCGTTCGCTCCTCGACGCCGTCCGCCGATACGGCGGTGACGGGAAGATCGAGCTTGCCGTCAGGCAGGGCGAAGCGGAGGGAGAAGGTGCCGTCGGGGCGGAGCTTCACTTCCTTCCCCTGCACGGAGACGCGCGCGTCGGGCTCGGTGCCGCCGTAGAGAATGAGCTCGGTCGCGACCCAGAGCCGGAAGGCGCGCCCCTTCTCCCCGGCCGGCCACGCGCCGCTCCCGAAGCTCGATACGGCGCCGGAGCCGGAGGTGATCTGCTCGAGAAGATGCCGCTCGATGAGCCCGCGGAGCTCCGCCGAGGCGGCGTGCATGTCGAGCCCGCCCGAGGCGGCGAAGATCTTGTCGAACACGTCGTCGGGGACCATCCACTCCTCGTCGACCCGGTCGCTCACGCGCGCGCTCGGGGTCTCCACGACGTTCGAGACGGCGACCTGCTCGAAGCGTCCGTCGGGGGAGAGGGCGCCGATCGCGATCTGGTAACGGCGCTCGGCCGAGACGTTGACGTACCAGTTGCGCGCCTCGTGCGTGACGGTGATGTCGAAGTGCTTTCTCCTCGCCTCCGACAGGTCGTACACGCGGAGCACCATGCGGCACTGGGGCCAGATCTCCCCGAAGACGCGCTCGAGCTCGCGGTACTTGTGATCGGTGACTTCCCAGTAGGTGAAGAGCCAGTACGGGTCGCGGACGAGCGCGGCGATGCGGTCGACGTGGTACGACGAAGGAATTTCGATCGCCTCGACGGGAGGCATGATCCGCTGCTCGGCGCCGAGGAAGTACTTGCCCTCCTCGGCCATCCGGCGGATCTCCTCCTCCATCGGCCGTTTCGCCTGCGACGCGGGCTTGGCGGCGCCGGGGAGCGGGGGCCGCTCCGGCCTTCGGGCGCGGGTCCGCGCCGTCCGCTTGGGGGCTGCGGGCTTTTCCGGCGCGGCCGGCTCGGGCGCGCGGACGCGGGATTTCTTGGACTTGGCTCCGGCGACGACCTTCTTCGCGGCGGCCTTCGCCTTTTCGACGCTCCTCGCGGCGCGGGCCTTTTCCGCGCGCCCCCCGGCGCGCGACGCCTTCGACGCCGTGCCCGCGACGACGCGCTTTTTCACGGACGCCGCGATGAGGCTCTTGCGCCTCTCCGCCGCGGTTATCGCGTCGATGAGCTCCGCCTTCGACATCATGCTCGTGACCCTGAGACCGTTCGATTTCGCGAGATCGAGAAGCTCGAGCTTCGTCAGCCGATTCATTTCCTGGGGGGTCATTTCGGTCCGCTCCTTGTTTCGTGCCGCATTAACATAAATACGGGCAAACGCGCGAATGTCAAGGCTTATTAGCCCGGACGAGATTCTGATTGAATTGCAACTCGTTTTGTGATAGCATGTTCGTGCGGCGGTCGAATAAAGCCCCACATTTTTCGACATCAAGCAAAAACCATAGCCATATGGCGGCCTGTTCGGCCGGCGCGCGATGTTGGCATATCATCGAAGGGGGGCGATGGATATGAAACGTTTCGTGTTTTCGGCCATTCTCTCCGCGTCGTTCGCCGCGCTTGCGGCCATGCCGGCGGACGCGCGCGAGGTCTCCCGGCCGCAGATCCAGCTCGAGCGGGCGCCGGCGGCCGAGGAATCCCTTGAGCTCGCCGAACCCGGCCTTCTCGGGCTCTACCAAGAGGCGGCGGTCGATACCTACTGCATCGTCTGGTACGACTTCGAGCTCATGGACTGGCAGGGCTGGACGCGCGTGGACAAGACGGCGCAGCCCGACACCTTCTTCCACGTCGACGATTTCGCGGGGATCGCCGGGCCCGATTTCAGACCGATCGAGGGCGATCAATCGATGTGGTGCGGCGCCGGCGCCGACTCCTTGCGATCCGTATATGTGCCGATGGGCCGAAGCGCCCGGCTACGGGAACGGTGGGACCAGCGGCTCACGACCGGCCTCTTCGAGCTTCGTCGGAACGATCACGCTCTCGTACCATATCGTCTGGGACAGCGAGCAGGAATACGATTTCACCTGCGTCGAGTACGACGCCGGAGGCGGCGACTGGCAGCGCTTCGGCCTCCTACGACGGCGGAGCGGGAACGACGGCGGCCGAGCACGAGCTGCTCCTCGCGAGCGGGCGGAACGAGCGATTCGATTCCGCTTCAGCTCGGACGGAGCGTGGAGCGACGCGGACGGCCTCTACGATTCGAGCGGCGGCTGCATCGTCGACTCGATACGCGTTCGCGACGAGGGAACGTTCGACGATTTCGAGGATTTCGAGGGCGTTCCGGCCGGCTCGTTGAAAGCCGGCATATGGAGCGCCGAGCCGGGGCCGGGCTTCGGGATGTACTCGGGCCTCGCCTACAATCTGAGGGACCGCGACCCGTGCGGGGACAACTTCGAGAGCCAGATCGTGTTTTGGATCGGCTCTGACATTCCCAGCCCGGATTATCCGGAGCAATACGTCACGCCCTTCTGCCTCGGGCTCGGCGGCGATGAGGCGCTTTGCCAGCATGAGGCGGTATATTCGCCTTACATCGACATGGCGAAATACTCGACCGGGTGCGACGAGGCTCAGGACGGCGTCATCCCTCTCGAGGATCTGCCGGAGCTCGGCGGGTGCCGCCTCGCGTTCACCGTCTATCGCGATCTTCCGCTTGCGAACCTCGTGTTCTACCAGTGGGCCGTGCGGAAAATCGGGGAGGACGGATGTCCGGGGCCGTGGCAGGACTTTGATTTCACCTACTACGGGACGGATGGCGTTTACCTGCAATCGAGCTACGACGTGAGCGGATATATCGGCGGGAACGATCCCGTCCAGATCAGCTTCGGCATCATCGACCTGTGCGACGCATGGTACCTGTACTACGGAGACTGCTCCGAGCATACCAGCACTCCCTATTTCGACAACGTGCGGCTCTATCGATATGAGACCTCGGGCCCGCAGTGGACGTACCGCGACAGGAATCTCTTTCAGGATAACTTTCCCGAGCAGGAGTACAATCTCGAGAGCGCCGTGCGCGCCGACGCCGCCCTCGACATCAATTCCTACCTCGATCCGGTAATCCGGCCGGGGGATTCGGTCGTCGTCACCTGCGCGTCTCTTCTCGGCGGCGGCATCGCGCTCGATCCGGCGCTCGGCGGCCCCGCGGTGTACCTCCACGTGAAGGCCTCGTACATCGGGCCGGCGCCGGAGAAGCCGAATCTCTACGGCCCGGCGCTCGCCGGATCGGTCCAGTCCGGCCCCGCCACTATCGGTTTCAACTATGTGAGCGACGACGGCGCGTGGACCGTGATTCAATGCGACAGCGCGCGAACGCGGGCTGTCGTCGTCGGGGACGTCTACATGGTCGATCTCGCCGACGATCTCTTCACGCGAGGCTACGAGGTGGAGTACTACTTTACGGCGAGGGACGCCGCGGGCCGCGAGTCGGCGCTTCCGCGATACGCGCGCACCGGACCGCCGTACTTCGAGTGGACGGCGCTCCCGACGCTCGCGAGCGAGGTGCTGTTCGTCGACGATTCCCGGTATTCGACGGCGAGCCCGGGGCCGAGCCCTGCGGAGCTCTACTGGAGCTACGCCCTGAGCGGCTTTCTCGAAGCTCCCCCCGACCGGTATCACGTGATCGCCGCCGCCTCGGCCCTGTCGAACGGCCCGGGGAGCAGAGCGAAGGACTACCAGCTCACGCAGGCGTATAAAGTCATTGTCTGGGAGTGCGGCGATCAGGACGCCTGCACGATCAGCGACGGCACGAGGGAGAGCGACAAGAGCAACGATTGCCGGATGCTCGTCAACTGGATGTATCTCTCGGAGCACTCGTGCGGCCTCTGGATCTGCGGAGACGAGGTCGCGAGCGATCTCGACGATCTGTCGAGCCCGGACGCCGCGAGCCTTATGAACATTTGGTGCGGCGTCGACCGTATCAATCCCAGCTACTTCGATCTCACGGGCGGCTTGTCCGGGGGTACCGTGACGCCCCTCGTGACGGGCTCTTCGGACCTCGGGCTTTACAGCCATTACGGAACGCCGGATGATTGCTGGCTGTTCGGCGGCTGCCCGCTCATCAACGGTTTCGACGTTCTCGAGAAGACCTCGAACGGGAAGTACGCGCTCGATTATCCGGACTACGAGGGCAATCCATACCATGCCGCCATTGCGTCGGAAACGGTGAATTCCAACGCCTATCCCGTGCGCACGATGTGGTTCGGTTTCAGCTACCAGTACATCCGGAGCGATGATTTGAGGAGCCCCATCGATCGGGTAGAGATAGCGCGGGACACGTTTCTGTGGATGCAGATGCTCATCTATACGGGCGAGGAAGGCGCAATCCCCTCGGCATACCGCCTCGCGCAAAACTTCCCGAACCCGTTCAATCCCGCGACGGCGATCCGGTACGACGTTCGCGAAAAGGGGCTCGTCTCGATCCGGATATACGACGTTTCGGGCCGGCTCGTGCGGACGCTCGTGAACGATGTCAAGGAGGCGGGAAGCTGGACGGCGGCCTGGGACGGCAAGAACGACGCCGGCGCGCCGGCCGCGAGCGGAATCTATTTCTGCAAAATGCGTGCGGGCGAGTTCGAGGCGACACGCAAGCTCGTGATGCTGCGGTGAGCGCGCGCCCGCGCGTCAGAGGTGCAGGTTTAAAATCGGGAGGACGCGGAGTCCCCGGCGGTTGTTTCTCGCGACGTTGAGGAGTCCGAGCTGGAATCCCTTGAGCTCGCGGGCGTAGTTCACGATCCCGATCGAGAGGCCCGTCAGCGGGCCGTCGATCGAGTTGAGCGTCGCGATCGAGATCCCTTCGAGCTCGCGCGCCCTGACCACGAGCCCGGCGGCCGCGGCGCCGCGTATCCGGTCGGCGCGGACGATGAGCCCTGAAATCCCGACACCCTCGAGCGCTTCCTCGGCCCGAATGTCCATGCCGTGCAGCGCCACCCAGCGCACGTTTCTTCCCTGAATTCCGGCGAGCGAGAAGTCGAAGTCGATGCTGCGGCCGGATCCATCGCCGTCGTTTCGCGAGGTCTGAACACCGAAGAGCCCGATGGCGCCGATCGCGACGCCGCTTATATCGCCTTCCGAGACGACGCCCCCGAGACTCGCGGCGACTCCGGTTACGCCCCGCTCGCCGATTACGGCGATTCCGGCGGCCGAAATGCCCGCGAGAGTCCGCTCGGCGACCGAGGCGAGCCCCGCGATCGATATGCCCGCGAAGTCTCGCTCCGCGACCGAGGCGAGGCCCCCGATCGATATCCCCGCGAAATCTCCCTCGGCGACCGAAGCGAGGCCCCCGATCGATATCCCCGCGAAATCTCCCTCGGCGACCGAGGCGAGCCCGCCGATCGATATGCCGCTGAAATCCCCTTCGCAGACGCCCGCGAGTCCTCCGGCAAGGATGCCGGAGGCGTCTCCGCCCGCCGCCGCGGCCAGTCCGCCGATCGATATGCCAGCGAGGCGGCCGTCGGCGACGCTCGCGAGCCCCCCGATAACGATGCCGGCCGCGTCCCCGTCGCTCACCGCGGCGAGCCCGCCGACGGCGACACCGGAGAGGTTCGATTCGCTGACGACCGCGAGGCCGCCGAGAGAGACGCCCCGCAAGCTGGAGGCGGCCGGGCCGATGAGACCCACCATGAGCCCGCGCATCACGGCGTCGGGATTTCGCTCGGGTTTCCAGAAGGTGACGTTGACGCCGTTTATCTCCTCGACTCGGTCGTCGACGAGGTTCAGTCTCAACCCGTTGAAGCGCCGCGAGTTGCCGAAGCTGACCCCCGTGTTGTTCACCGCGAGGTCGAGGCTGCAGCCGCCCGTGCATTGTCCGTTTTCGTCGGGGGCCGCGAAGGCGCTCGAAGCGCAGCAAAGGGCACCGATCAAGATGGCGGGAAGCGACAGGGCTCTTTTCATGCGAAGCACCTCCGGCGAAGCTCTCCCTCGAGCGAAACTATATGAGATGGGCTACGCAAAGCATACGAAATTTCGAGAATATGGTTCCGCGACGGGTCCGCCATCGAAGCAAAAATCTGTTTCGCGAGGGGTCGAATGGGCGTAGTCTTCGGGAGGGGATCCCGCTCTCTCTGCCGGCCGCGGCAGGTTCAAAAGGAGGGGTTATCAATGAAAAGGCTCATTGCGCTCGCGCTCTTGCCGTTTCTCTGCTCGTGCGGCGAAGACGGGACCGGCGCGATCGGCGACACGCCGCAGGTCACCGGCGACTACATCGTCCTCGCGTGGAACGACCTCGGCATGCACTGTCTCAACCCGACCTATAATCAGCTCGTCGTTCTCCCTCCGTACAACACGCTCTGGGCGCAAGTGATCCAGCGCGGCGCTCCGCCCCGCGTCGTTACGGCGGGGGTCGCGGTCGAATACCGGATCGTCGACAACACGACGTCGTACCCGAAGGCGCATTACGGGCAGTTCTGGCAATACGGCGTGCAGCTCTTCGGATCGATCTTCGGCATCACGGAGCTTCCGCTCGACGTCGGCCTCAAGGGCGCGGGGCTCGCCGGCGCGATGGAGCCCTCGAGCGGCTATTTCGTCGTCGAGGGGATCCCCGTCGTGCCGATCTACGACAGCAACGGCTCGTGGGATCCCTATCAGGTGGCCGAGATCGTCGTGAAGGACGCGGACGGAGTGGAGATCGCGAAGACGCGAACGACCGTGCCGACGTCCGAGGAGATGAAGTGCAGCCGCTGCCACGGCGACGCGGCCTTTCTCGACATTCTCTCGAAGCATGACTCGGAGAACGGCACGAGCCTCTCGGCGGCCCAGCCCGTGCTCTGTCAGGGGTGCCACGGCGATCCCGCGCTCGGGCTCATGAGCGCGGGCACCTCGGGCGTTTATCTATCGAAGGCGATACATGAGGCGCACGCCGATCGAGGCGCCGCGTGCTACGACTGCCATCCCGGTCCCATCACGCGCTGCAGCAGAAGCCTCAGGCACACCACGGATGACGGGTACTGCGTCAACTGCCACGGCACGATCGCGGCCGTCGCGAGCTCCATCCCGACGCCGCGCCTTCCGTGGGTGAACGAGCCGAACTGCTCGAAATGCCACTCGAGCGCCATCCCGGACGTGAACACGGGGGACGTCCTCTACCGCAACGCCATGGGACACGGAAATCTCTACTGCGCCGCGTGCCACGGGAGCCCGCACGCGATGATCCCGTCGCGCGAGAGCGCGGACAACTACCAGTCACGGCAATATCAGGGGTTCACGTCGACGGTGAAGAGCCTCGGGAGCTGCGGCGTTTGCCACGAGAGCTCCCGCGGCGCCGACGAGATCGCCGAGTTCGATGAAAAACACGGGAGCTCGAGCCCGAAGGTCTACATCGGCTGCCACATGTGCCATTCGTCCGTGCCGGCGAACACCCTGCAGTGGCCGCACGGGTACCAGTGGCACAACACCAACTGACGCCGCCGCAGGGCGGACGATAGGGCCGAAATGCAAAGCGAGCCGGAGCTCGAAAAGCTCCGGCTCGCCCGTTTCTCTCGCCGTCGCGCGCGCGATTACTGCGCGGGGGGAGGCGGCGGAACGAGGACGGCGTCGATGACGTGAATGACGCCGTTCTTCGCTTCGATATCGGTGGCGATGACGATGGCGCCGCCGTTGAGGGAAATGGTTCCCTCCGGCGTCATCGCGATGGTGAACTCGGGACCGAGCGCCGTTGCGGAGCCCGTGAGCTTCACCACGTCGGCGGCCATGATCTTGCCCGGGACCACGTGATACAGAAGAATGTTCTTGAGCTGCGGAACGTCGGCGATGAGGCCGTCGAGCGCCCCCGGCGCGAGCTTCGCGAACGCCTCTTCCGTCGGAGCGAACACGGTGAAGGGACCCTCGCCCTTCAGAGTCTCGACGAGGCCCGCGGCCTCGATGGCCTTCACGAGAGTCGTGAACCGGCCGTCCGCCGTGACGACTTCAACGATGTCGCCCGGCGTCGTCACTACCGCCTCTTCCTTCGGCGCTTCTTCCTTCTTGCTGCAGTAGAGGAACGAAGCGCAGAGGAGGAGACAGAGAGCGACGGTCAAAAGCTTCTTCATCAGGCACCTCCTTTGATTCGCCTTGCCTTGAAAATTAGGAGGGAATGTTAAGACTCGCCCGCGAAAATGCAAGATATTTTTTACCAAGGGCCGTCCTTGAGCTCGGGGCGCTCTATGACGGGCAGGAGCACGTGGGAAGGATGCTCCGCGTCGTGATAGATGCGCTGCTCCGCCCGAACGTGCTTCGTGCTCTTCTCGTTGTGCTTGCCGGTATTGAGGTTACGGGAAAAGGTCGGGAAGGCGGCCGAGGCGACCTCGACGCGGAGCTTCCTGCCCCGCGGGATCATGATGCCCGTTTGCCAGAGGTCGAGGCGGTACTCGCAGATTTCGCCCGGCCGCAGCAGCTTCGGTTTCGAGAACGATTCGCGGAAGCGAGCCCGGATCGTGCCGTGAACGAGCGGGAAGACGTTTCCCTTCTCGTCGATCTCCGAGAGACGCATGAACCAGTCGGTGTCCTTCGCCGAGGAGCTCGCGTAGAGAACGGCCGAGACGGGGCCCGCGATGACGAGCGAGTCGGTGAGCGGCTCGGTGTCGTACACGAGGATGTCGCGGCGCGTCTCGTCGATCGTGCGGTAGTAGCGAAGCGACGCGCTCCCGCTCCGCCTCCGTCGAGATGGCCGTCGTCGAGTCGCGGGCGCCCTCCGGCGGCGAGGTCGCTTTCGTCCGTGTAGAAGCCCGGATCGGGCGTCGGATCGCCGGGATCGTAGACGAACGTGTCGAACGGCGCGACCCCGGGGAAGGGCGCGTCGAAGCCGAGCCAGCCGTTTCCCTTCGAGGTGTTCGCCGAGCCGCTGCTCAGGAGATGCAGCCGGGTGAATTTCGTTTCCGGGAGCGGGTAGTCGGGGCCCGTGATCCAGCGGTTCGCGTTCATCACGAAGAGCGCGACCGAGCGGCTCGCGGTCGACGCCGTTGTCGATCGCCCTTGAGCCAGCGGTCGAGCCAGCGCAGGTAGCTCGCCTCGAGATCGACGTGGCGTTCGGGCCGAAGTCTCGCTCTCCGGGGCCCATGCGCGTCGCCGCGTCCGTGTGTCCCCACGGGCCGAGCACGAGCTTTTGCCCGCCGTGGCCCGCCTCGCGCATCGCGAGGTAGTTGAGCTTCGAGCCGATCCCGTCCCCGTCGAACCATCCCGATTGATGATAGACGGGCACCGCGGCGCCGCCGAGCCGCGAGAGGAAGCTCGCGCGCTGCCAGTACGCGTCGTTCGCGGGGTGGTCGATCCACTCGCGCCAGTACTTGTTCTTCTTGCCGAGGACCTTTTTGTCGAGATCGATCACGGGAAGGCCGCGGAGGAGCTTCGCGTAGTTCTTGTCGCCGATCTCGGAGAGGGCCTTGCCGGAGAGGTCCGCGGTCGCCTCCTTCTCGAGCACGTCGGCCCACCAGATCGCCCCGAGGAGGAAGAACGAGCCGTATTCGTAGGGGATGTTGAACCACGGATCGGGAGGCGCCACGTTCGGAATGATCGCGGCGAGATGCGGCGGCGCCTCGCGAGCCGCCCACCACTGCACCCAGCCGAGGTACGAGCCGCCGATCATTCCCACCTTGCCGCTCGACCAGGGCCGCTCCGCGAGCCATTCGATCGTGTCGTACCCGTCGTGGGGCTCGTCGAAGAAGGGGTTCCAGGTCCCCTCCGAGTCGAATCGCCCGCGGCAGTCCTGCACGGCGAACGCGTAGCCGCGCCTCGCGTAGAAGCGCGCCTTGAGCTCCTGCATGCTTCTCGCGTAGGGCGTGCGGATGAGGATGACGGGGGCGCGCTCGACGCCGAGCGGGCGGTAGATGTCCGTCGCGAGCCTCACGCCGTCGCGCATGGGGATCATGACGCCCCGCTCGACCTCGACGTCGTGCTCCGGCTTCGAGAGGAGCGAATCCTCGGACGGCGCGAGACGAAGGATTTCGTACCCGTCCCGGACGTAGGCGGCGCGCTGCGCCGGCACGTCGGCGAGGCAGATTCTTCCGGCGGCGTCCGCCCAGATCGTGATGTCGACGCCGGGAAGGCCGTACCGGTAGACGGTGAAGGTCTCGAGCCGGCCGCCGAAGAAGCGCTCCGCCGTCTCGAGTCGCTCGAGGGTCGCGTCCATGAGGAGGGCCGGCACTATGAAAACGGGGATCGTCTGCGAGCCGCCCCTCTCGCCGTCGTACGCGGCGACCGCCTGACTCATGAGGGCGGGCGTGTTGTTCTCGAAGAGAACGGTCCCGGGCTTGAGCGCGACGGTGCGGGATTGCCCCTGCGAAGCGACGGTCGCGGTCAGGCCTTCGCGGACGACCGTCACGTCGCCGCGCGGGCTCGCGATCGCGATCTTCGTCCAGAGGCCGAGCGAGTCGACCTCGATCCCCATCGAGGCCGAGACGGTCTGCCCGCCGAGCGAGATCGCGTACTCGTTCGTCATGGCTCCGCCGGGGAGCCATTTCGTGTCGATCCGCACGAGGGACTCCTCGTTGACGTAAATGGCGAACCTGCCGACGTCCTCGAGAATGTTCAGCGGGAACACCGCTCCCGAAAGGGTGTCGGCGCCCGAGGCGGCGAGCGTCCGGGCGGCGGAGGCCGGAACGAGGAGCGACAGGGCCGCCGCCGCGGCGAGCGAGAGGATTCTCTTCATTCTCCACAACTCCTTTGTCGAGACCGGGTTTGTTTGCGGCATTACAGCGCGCCGGGGCCGTTCATTCGATTCGCGCCCGGAGCCGGATTTTCCGATTGACGGCGCCGGGTTAATGGGTATATTTTACACACTCTTGACGCTGTAACAAATTATATATCGGAGGCGAGGGAACGTGAACAGGTCCGCAAGAATCAGAGCCGTCTTTGTCGTCATTGTCGCCGCGGCGAGCATCTACTTCCTCGTGCCCACCTGGAACTACTACCGGATGAAGCCCGAGGAGAAGCAGACGCTCGAAATCGAGAATCCCGAAAAGCTCGATAAGATGCACCAGAAGGCGCTCAAGCTGGGTCTCGATCTCAGCGGCGGCATGCATCTCGTGCTCGAGGTCGACGACTCGCAGCTCAAGGCAGACGAGCGGGCGGACGCCCTCGACCGCACCTACGAAATCATCAGCAACCGCGTCAACCAGTTCGGCGTTTCCGAGCCCACCATCCAGAAAGAGGGAACGAAGCGGATCATCGTGCAGCTCCCGGGCCTCACCGACCCCGACCGCGCGAAGAGGCTTCTCGGCCAGACGGCGATGCTCGAGTGGCGGCTCGTGCGCCAGCAGGCCGAGGTGGCCGCGGTGCTTCGCAAGCTCGACGAGACGCTCTCGCGGCTCTCGGGGGGCGCCATCGTCGAGGTGAGCTCGGCCCCCGCGGAGAGCCTCGGCACCGTTCCCGCGGTGCCCGCCCCCGCGGAGCGCGCGAGCGCCCCGGCCGGAGCGACGGACGCCGCGAGCGAGAGCCTCTTGGCGAAGGGCGCCGAGGGGCAGCTTCCGATGAACGTGCCGCTCGAGACGATCGACAAGACGAAACCGATGAGCTCGCTCTTCGCGAGCTTCTACCGCGACTGGCTCATCGTTCGCGAGGATAATATCCCGCTCGTGCGCCGGATGCTCGCGCGGGAGGACGTGCGGGAGGCGCTCCCGAAGGATTCGGAGTTCATGTGGCTCGACGAGTGGATGAACCTGCCCGAGGGCGGACGCGCCAAGGCGCTCTTCCTCGTCGCGAGAGACATCTTCGTCTCCGGCTCGAACCTCACGAGCGCCGAGCCTCAGCCGAACCCGTCGACGCCGACCCAGACGGATGTGAACTTCGTTTTCAACCGCAAGGGCGGACGCGAGCTCTCGCGCTTCACCGGCGACAACGTCGGGCGCTTCACCGCGATCATCCTCGACGGCAAGATCAAGTCGTACCCGGTCATCCGGAGCAAGATTCCCGACGGACGCGGCGTCATCGAGGGCAACTTCACCGACGTCGAGGCGCGGGATCTCGCGATCGTGCTCCGCGCCGGCGCGCTGCCCGTGACGCTCATCCAGCGGGAGGAGCGCACCGTCGGACCGAGCCTCGGCTCCGACTCGATCAAGCAGGGGCTCCGGGCCGGGATCTGGGGATCAGCCGCGGTCGTCGCGTTCATGATGATTTACTATCTCGCCTCCGGCGTCATCGCCTCGATCGGGCTCGCGCTCACGCTCATCATCATCTTCGGGATGCTCGCGTACTTCGGAGCCGCCCTCACGCTCCCCGGCATCGCGGGGATCGTGCTCACGGTCGGCATGGCGGTCGACGCGAACGTGCTCATCTTCGAGCGCATCCGCGAGGAGCTCTGGCGCGAGAAGACGATCCGCTCCGCCGTCGACGCCGGGTACGCGAGGGCGTTCGTGACGATCGTCGACTCGAACCTGACGACGCTCATCACCGCCGTCGCCCTCTGGCAGTTCGGCACCGGCGCGGTCAAGGGATTCGCGACGACGCTCAGCATCGGGATTCTCGCGAGCATGTTCTCGGCGTGCGTGTTCGCCCGCCTCATGTTCGATCTGTGGCTCTCGCGGCCCGTGAAAAAGCTGAGCATTTAACGTGAGAACGAGGAGAGATTGATGCGATTCTTCCAGAAGACCAATATCGACTTCGTCGGCTTCCGGTACAAAGCCTTCATCCTGTCGGCGGTCGTCATCGCCGCCGGCCTCGTCTCCATGATCGCGAAGGGCGGCCTCAAGCTCGGCGTCGATTTCGTCGGAGGCACGATCATTCAGATGCGCTTCGACGAGCCGGTCCCGATCGCCGATATGCGGGAGGTCATGACGCGCGCCGGATACGCCAAGGCCGAGATACAGGAGTTCGGCGACGACAACGAGTTCATCATCAGGATCGAGAGCGTCGGCGAGGCGGCGGACGCCTCGGCGCTCATCGGCGAGTGGCTCGCCGCGGCCGCGCCCGGACGCAACTGGCGCGTCGTCTCCTCCCGCGAGCAGGCGCCCGATCCCGCCATGAATTTCGACGGGGCGACGCTCGTCGTGGTCGAGGCCGACTCGCTTCCGGCGCTCGACGGCCTCGTCGAGGCGCTCCGGAGCGCCGGGCACGGCGTGCTCGACGCGACGTCGGAGACCTCGACGCGCGCGGCGTTCCGCCTCCCGCTCCTCGGGGCCGAGGCGAAGGTGGCCGACGAGATCAAGGCCGAGCTCGCCAAGGAGTTTCCCGAACGGGCGATCGAGGTCAGACGGACCGAAACCGTGGGCCCGAAGATCGGCAAGGAGCTCGCCAACCGCGCCTGGGCCGCGATCGTCGTCTCGCTCTTCGGCATCCTCGTGTACGTGTCGTGGCGGTTCGAGTTCAAGTTCGCGATCGGCGCGATCATCGCGCTCGCGCACGACGTGCTCGTGACCGTGGGCATTTTCTCGATCCTCAACAAAGAAATCTCGCTCGTCATCGTGGCGGCGCTGCTCACGATCGTCGGGTATTCGATCAACGACACGATCGTCGTGTTCGACCGCATTCGCGAGAACTTCGGCCTTCGGCGCCGCGAGTCGTACGAGGGGATGATCAACGTCTCGGTTAACGAAACCCTGAGCCGCACGATCATCACGGCGGGCACGACCCTGCTCGCGGTGATATTTCTCCTCGTCTTCGGCGGCGAGGTCATCCACGATTTCGCGCTCGCCATGACGATCGGGCTCGTCACCGGAACGTATTCGTCGGTCTTCATCGCGAGCGCGCTCGTCGTCGAGTGGCAGAACCGCATCACGATGCGCCGCAAGGCGGTGCCGGCGGCGTAGGAGCCGGATGCACTCGATCGGGCTCGTCGCTCTCTACGGAGCGTTGCTCCTCGCGAACCTGCTCATCTTCGTGGGGCTCCCCGGAAGCTGGGTCGCATTCGCCGTCATACTCATTTACTCGATCGCGACGCGGTTCGCCGTCGTGGGCTGGCCCATGCTGCTCCTCATGGCCGGCGTCGGCGTCGCGGGCGAGATCGTCGAGTCGCTCCTCGGGCTCGTCTACGTCGCGCGCAAGGGCGCGACGAGGTGGGGAGTGTTCGGGGCGTTCGCCGGCGGTCTCGCGGGCGCCCTCCTCGGGACGGCGATCATGCCGGTGCTCGGGAGCGTGCTGTTTGCGTTCCTCGGCGCTTTCGGCGGGGCGGTGCTGCTGGAGTACGCCCGGTACCGCTCGCTCGACCGCGCTCTCCAGACCGGATTCTTCGCCTTCGTGGGGAAGCTCCTCGCCTCGCTCGTCAAGTTCGCGCTGGGGCTCGTCGTGCTCGCTCTATTCATCTATCGCACCTGGTGATCGCCCCGGCGCCTGCCCACTAATCAGGACGCCATTCCACAAAAGTGGACATTGCCGCCGAGAGCGGCCGCGGCTAACTCGTTTAGATTCAATAAAATAATGTGGCATGCGACTTGCGAATATTCATGCGGGAAAATGCGCCCGCGAGGGGTTAGGTGTCTTCGGTCCGCGGGGCGCTCCCGAAGGAAGGTCGCCAGTCATGCTCCGGAGTCTCGCCGCCTACGCCGTTCTCGCCGCGATCCTCGCGGCTCCTCTCCCGGGAGCGTCGGCTTCTCAGGAAAGAGACAGCGGCGCGGCCGAGCCGGCCGCCGGGGAGCCGCTCGCCGTTTTCGGGATTTTCGAAAAGGCGTGGCGGGAGGGGAACGCGCAGGCCCTCTCCGCGATCGCGAGCGATTCCCCGATCCTTCTCGACGTGCGGGGCCTCGAGCGGCAGGGCGGCTACTTCACGAAGGCCCAGCTCTACTACATCCTGAAGGAGATGTTCGCCGGCACGAATCAAATGACTTTCCGGTTCGTGAAGTTTCACAACATCGACGAGCGGGATGTGCGCGTGTACGGGATCGCGCAGAGGAGCTACCGCGTCAAGCGCAGCGGCGGGATCTTCAGGGACAAGGTGTATGTGGCGCTCGTCAGGGAGGGATCGCGCTGGGCGGTGGCGGAGATCAAGTCGGCGTGGTGACCGTAGCCGAAGGCCTCGGAGCCGTGAAACCGTGCAACACGATAGAGAACACAAGATCTTCCTCGCCCTGCTGTGGGTTTTTCTCCTCTGCTCGCTGATCTATTTCACCGTCAGCCTTTCCTCGGGCAGCCTCTTTCTGCCGCTCACGGTCTGGTATCTCCTGCTCTTCCTCTCCGCGGGATTCGTCGTCTTTCTCTTCCTGCCGCATGCCGGGCGCTCCGTCCCCGGGGTGCCGGGGCGGTACGAGGAGACGCTCCGCGCCCACCGCTGGTATCCGTCCACGCTGCCGGAGATCGTCGACGGCCGCTCCGGCGGGCCGCCGCCGTCGAACGGCGTGCTGCCGCCTCCGAGGGCGATCCCCTTCGTGCCGCTCGTGCCCTTGCTGTTGCTCGCGGTCTGCGTTCTCCTCGCGTATCCGGGCGGCCCGGACGAGTCGGTCTGGCGCACGCGGGAGACCGCGCGGCTCGAGGGGGTCTACGATCGGGCCCGATCCGAAATCGTCGCGGTGGAGGGCAGGGCGCTCGAGCTCGCGGAGCGAACGGCTGCCCGCCTCGATTGGGCCTGCGCCGAGAGCGATTCGACGGAGCTGCGCGCCGCGGCCATGTCGATGGTCGACTCCCTCGCCCGCGCGGCCGGCCGTTCCGGCGGGTCCCTTCCCGAGGGAGGTATACAGGCGATTCGCCCGGATGGGGCGCTGCTCGCGTGGGGCGGCTCTCCCCGCTATTTCGAGAGCGATCGTCCCGACGTCCCGGATTCGGTCCGCGTCTTTATGGCGCGGACCCCGCTCTACACGCTCCTCGTGGCGGAGACGCGCGCGCCGGGCGGAGAGGGGCGCGTCGTCGTCGACATTCCGCTCGAGGTCAACTACCGGATCAACAATAGATTTCTCCGCAGCACGAGCCTCGGGGACCTCCTGTCGAGGCGCCTCGGGGAGGACGTCGAGATCAATTTCTCGGCGGGGGAGCACGGCGGCTTCGTGCCGTGGCGCGATCGCGATCTGCTGATCGAGGAGACGCGCGTCGTCACGGGCCCGAACGCCGGCGTGCAGATCATCGGCGCCGTGCGTTCGACGACGGGGCTTCCGCTCGCGCGGCTCCGGGTCAAGGGGCGGCCTTTCGATGCCGCCATGCTGGAGCGCGAGGGGCGGCGGAGCCTCTGGGCGCGCCTCGCGCTGTCGCTCGCGATCGTCGTGAGCGCCGTTTGGATCTATTCGATCTACTGCAAGCGCGCGGCGCGCGAGGGGAAGCGGGGCGCGGTGTTCGCGCGGCGCGTCGTCGTGCTCGCCGCCTTCGTCGTTCTCATCCGGTACGCCCTCCTGCGTCTCAAAATTCCGGGCGCGCTCTTCGAGAAAACGGCGGTCTTCGATCCGATGTTCTTCGCGGACGCCCTGCCCGGCGGCTTTCTCAGGAACGCCGGGGAATATCTCATCACCGCGACGTTCGGGCTCATTCTCGTCTTCGGCGTCATCAAGAGCTTCCGGACGTATTACCCCGGCCGGCTCGAGCGGCCGCTCGCGGGAGGCGGCGCCGCGAGCGCGCCCCGCGCCGCGGCCAAGGCGGCGCTCGTCTTCGCCATTCTCGCGGCGTCGCTCAAGCTCTCGGGCGGCGCGATCATGCGAGGCGTCGTCAACTCCCCGCAGCGGCTCGTCGGATTCGAGGTCCGGTTCGCCGATCCGACGGTCATCGCGCTCCATCTTTCCTTTCTTTTCGCCGTCTCCGCCTTTTTCATCTCGGCGCTGTTTCTCGCGCGGCTCGTGCTCGCGTGGAGGGGAGGAGGGCGGACCGAGAGGATCGCCGCCTTGGCCGCCGCGGTGATCGGGGTCGCCGCGCTCGCGCCGGCCGGCGCCCTCGGAACGGGAGGCTGGCCGCTCGCTCTCGCCGCGGCGGGGCTCGCCGTGCTCGCGCTTCGCATCTTCCCGCTGCTCCGCAAGGAAGAGACGGTATCGGTCGTCTTCGCGTCCTTCTTCCTCGTGCTCCTCGCGACGGCCGTCATCTATGCGGTCGCGAGCGACGCCTACGACGGGCTTCGCCGCGACCTCGTCGAGGGGAAGGCGGAGAATTTCAGCGGCCCCGGCGACACCATGATGAAGATACAGCTGCCCGACGTCTGCGACGAGATTTCGCGCTCGCCGGCCTCGGCGCCGCGCATCTTCGCTCGAAAGGAGTCGGCGGCGTTCGAGTTTTGGGCCGAGAGCCTGATCAGCCGCCTCGGGCTCTCCTGCGCCTGCGAGGTGTTCGACGCGGCGGGGGAGCGCATTTCGCGATTCTCGGTCGGCATGCCGTTCGACCCGCCGCGCCGCGCGCCCGATCGAGAGCGCCTGCGCCTGGGCGGCTTCGTCGAGGACGAGAGCATGACGACGAAGGAGGGGGCGGTTCGGTACTACACGGGATACGCGCCCGTGTCGAACGCGCGCGAAAATCTCGCCGGGTGGGTCGAGATCACGATCCCCTATTTCTTCGAGAGCCCGGAGCTTCTCGCGCGCACGGGCCCCGCGACGCCGGAAGTGCTGCAGAATATCGAGCGCGGCAGCGCGGCGCCGCGCCGCGACGAGCCGGAGAACCTGCTCGTCGCGCGCCTGTCGCGGGGCCGCGTCGTTTCGTCGTCGCGGCCGGAGCTCCGCCCCGGGGCGAATCCCGTTCCGAGCGACGGCGGGTGGTTCGTCGTCCGAGCCGGACGCGACGCGTACAACTGCGTCGCGAAGCTTCGCGGAGGCGACGGCTACCTCGTCGGCTATCGCGAGCCCGGAGCGATCGAGAGCCTCCTGCGGTGGGCGACGATCGTGTCGATCGACATCGTTCTGACGCTCGCCTCGCTCTTCCTTCTCTTCCTGCTGCGGCGCGTCCCCGTCATGAGGGGGATCGTGCCCGACGTCTCGCCGGCGCGCGGGCTCGGTTTCCGGCAGAAGGTGCTGCTGTCGTTCCTCGTCATGTCGATGCTGCCGGTCGTGATTCTCGGGGCCTTTTCGAGTCAGGTGATCCAGAGGCGCTACCGCGCCGAAACGGAGAACGAGGCCCTCGCGCGCGTGCGCGCCGCCGTATCCATCATCAACCACTCGATCCGGTCGGAGGGAGTCTCGTTCTCGGTGAACGAGTTCACCGGCGGGCCGATCGCGGGGGACCGCTCGGAAACGCTGACGCAGGAGGAGCTCGCGAGGGTCATGGAGATCTCGAATCTGGGGCAGGTCGTCGTTTCATACGAAGCACCGAACCTTTTCGCCGGCGTGTACGTCCCCGCGGGCGGTCCCGAGGCTCCCGTGGGACACATCTACTATCGCCGCCTCCTCGACGACGAGTTCATGCGGAGCGTCGCCGCCGCCCTCGGCGCGGACGTCAACATTTACTACGGGCCGTTCATCCGCGCGTCGAGCGAGCGGGAGCTCTTCGTCGGCGGGCTCGTCGACGCCGTCGTGCCGCCGTCCGTGCACCTCGACGTCGCCCTCGGCCGCGGCGCGTGGGCCGTCCGGAAGCAGACGATCGGGGATTACTCGTACTACGTGGCGAGCGCGCCGCTGCCGGCCGTGGGAGGGCTGGGGAACGCCGTGCTCTCGACGCCGATGCTCCACCGGCCCGTTCTCGTTCAGGGGGAGATGACGACGCTCGTTCTCGGGCTGCTCGCCCTTCTCTTCGCGGCGACGACGACGCTCGGGATGTTTCTCGCGGGCAAGATATTCGATCCGATCGCGGCGCTTCAGGGAGGCACGCGAAGGATCATCGACGGAGAGCTCGAGTTCAAGCTCGAGTCGAAGGCGCCGGACGAGATCGGCGAGCTCGTCGCCTCGTTCAACACGATGACGGCCGCCCTGCGCGACGCCCGCCGCGGACTCCTCGAGCGGCAGCGCTACCTCGCGGCGGTGCTCGACAACGTGGCGACCGGGGTGATGGCGATCGATAGCGACGGGCGGATCACGACGATCAACCCGCCGGGCGAGCGGATCCTCCGGCTCGCGGGCGCGGCCGTCGCCGGGAAAAAGCCGGACGAGGTGCTCGGCGAGGGGCTCGAGAGCCTGCGGAGCTTCGTCGCGGCGGGAGGAGGAGAGAGCGGCGAGGCCGAGCTCTCGCTCTTCTCGGGCGAGTCGTCGCGCACGGTCAAGGCGGTCCTCGCGAGCCTCGTCGAAGGAGGCGAGCGCCTCGGCACGGTCGTCGTCTTCGACGATCTCACCGAGCTCATCAAGACGAAGAAGCTCTCGGCGTGGATCGAGATGGCCCGGCAGATCGCCCACGAGGTCAAAAACCCGCTCACGCCGATCAAGCTCTCGGCGCAGCTCATGCGGCGCGCGTTCGACGCGAAGAGCGAGGAGTTTCCGGAGATATTCCGGAGCGGCGTCGATACGGTGATTCAGCAGACGGAAATCCTCCGGCGCATCGCCTCTGAGTTCTCGAGCTTCGGCAAGGCGACGCGGCTCGTCGCCGAGGCGGTGCCGCTCGGGGAGTTTCTCGAGGAGATCGCCTCCTACTACCGGGGCGTGGAGGGCGTCGCGATCGAGCTCGACGTCGACCGGACGGTGCGGGCGCTCGCCGATCGCGAGGCGCTGCGGAAGATTCTCGTCAACCTTCTCGAGAACGCGATCGAGGCGATGGAAGGGAAGGGCGCGATCGCGATCGCGGCGACGCGCGAGGGAGGCGCGGCGCGCGTAACGGTCGCCGATTCGGGCCCGGGGCTCCCGCCGGAGATACGCGCGAGGCTTTTCGAGCCGTATTTTTCGACCAAGACGAACGGCACGGGTCTCGGGCTCGCCATTTCCCAGAGCCTCGCCCGCGCCATGGACGGCGAGGTTCGCCTGCGGAACCGCGACGGCGCCACGGGGGTCGAGGCGGTCGTGGTCCTGCCGCTCGCGGAGGGGTCATGAGCCCCCTCCGGCGCGCGTCCGCGCTCGCGTTCATGGCCGGCCTCGCGGCGGCGCTCTCGTTCGCTCCCGGCGCCGGCGCCCTCGCGCAGGATGTGCTCCCGCCCGGAGGGTACCGCGCGCCCGAGGCCGCCTCGCGCGATCGCGAGCGGCTCATCGACGAATCGCGCGTTCACGTGGCGCGGCTGCGGTACGGCGGCGGCGGCGACTGGTACGCCGACCCGTCCTCGATTCCGAATCTCCTCCGGGAGCTGAGCGCGCGGACGCGCATCCCGACGGCGCGATCGGAGTTCGTGGTGGAGCCCTCCGATCCGCGGCTCTTCGCGCACCCATTCCTCTATATGACCGGCCACGGGAACGTGAAGCTCGGGGCCGCGGAGCGGGACCGCCTGCGGGAGCACCTGCTCGGCGGCGGCTTTCTCTGGGCGGACGACTGCTACGGGATGGACGAGTCGTTCCGGCGGACGGTTCGCGAGATCTTTCCCGAGCGCGAGCTCATACTGCTGCCGCTCGACCATCCGATCTACCGGAGCTTCTACGCGCTCGCGGGACCGCCGAAGATACACGAGCACGACGGCGCTCCGCCGCAGGGCTGGGGCGTCGTGGACGGCGAGCGGCTCATGATATTCTACACGTACGAATGCGACGTCGGGGACGGCCTCGAGGACGCCGACGTGCACGACGATCCTCCCGAAAAACGGGAGGCGGCGATTCGGATGGCGGTGAACATCCTCTACTACGCGCTGACGAACCGGGAAGGAAGCGCGGGGAGCGGCGATGCTGCGGCGCAATCCGGGCGGTGACGCGGCGGCGGCGGCGGGCGGCGGATTTCGCTCGGCCTTCCGGGCGCTGCTCTCGGCGGGGCGCCGCGCGTCCGCGCGGGGCGCCGTCGCGGCCGCGCTCGCGGGGGCCCTCGGCGCGTTCGCCGCGCTGCTCGCCTTTCAGCCGATCGCCGGATCGTGGCGCTTTTTTCCGCTCGCCGCGTTCGTTCTCTTCTGGGGGGCGGCGGCGGGCTCGGCGGCATACGCGCTGGCGCGGGGCCGTCTCCCCGTCGGGGGCGGAGCGGCGTTCGCGAAAGAGCTCGACCGGCGGCTCGGCTCCGGCAACCTGATCGAGGCCGCGCTCGAGTTTTCGGGCGGCGGCGACCGCGTGTCGGCGTACTCCCCCGCGCTCGTCGACCTCACGATGAGCCGGGCGGCCGGGCGGCTCGGGGCTCTCGATCCGAGGGCGGCCTTCGCGGAGGCGGGACGTCCGGGCTGGGCCGCGGCGGGCGTGCTGCTCGGCGCCGTCGCCGCGATCGAAATCGCGCTTCTCGGCGCGGACGCGGGGCGACTCATCGGCGCCATCGGCGATCCCGGCGCGTCGTTCCGGTACCCGTACCGACCGAGCCTCGTCGTGACCTCGGGCGACCGCTGGGTGCTTCCCGGCGACAGCGCGACCGTCGAAGCGGTGAGCTTCGGATCGGCGGGGGGCGCCGTCACGCTTCACGTGAGCGCCGTCCCCGGGGTCTGGAGCCGCGTCGAGGTTCCGGGCGAGACGCCGGGGCCCGAGGAGCCGGGCTTCTCGATCTACCGCCACACCTTTCGAGGAATCCGCGACGAAATCACCTACGCCTTTTCCGCGCGCGGCGCGCGCACGCGCGAGCATCGCATCGGGGTCATCCACCGGCCGGTCGTGAACCGGCTCAGGGCCGTCCTCGTCTATCCGCGCTACACGCTCGCGCGGCCCGACACGCTCGATCCGCTCGCGGGAAGGATCGCCGCGATCGCCGGCACGCGCGTCGAGCTCGCGGGCGAGACGAGCAAGCCGCTCCGCAGCGCGCGGCTCCGCTTCTCGGGCGGCGCTCGAACGCCGCTCCGCACGGGGGCGGGGGGATTCACGGGGAGCTTCGCCGTGGAGGCGAACGACACCTTCGTCGTCGACGTCGTCGATTCGGCGGGATTCGCGAACGATCACGCCGTCGCGTATCCCGTGGCGGCGCTCGAGGATCGTCCTCCGTCGATCGAGCTTCTCGCCCCGGAGGACGGGGCGCTTCTGCCGAGGAGCCTCGAGATCGAGCTTCTCTACCGCGCGGCGGACGATTACGGCGTCGCGCGGGTGACGCTGCGGTTCATGCGCGAGGGGAAGGACGACGCGTTCCGCGAGGCGCCGCTCGAGCCTCCGCCCGCGGCCCCGTCGGCCGCGATCGAAGGGCGCGGCGTCTGGTCGCTCGCAGGCGCCGGGGTCTTTCCGGGCGACCGCATCCTGTACTATCTCGAGGCCGCCGACAACAACGCCGCGACCGGTCCGGGCGTGTCGCGCACGCCGGCGCGCCGTCTCGCCGTGCCGTCCATGAGCGAGATCTACGCGCGCATCCGCGAGGACGAAGCGCGTCGCGAGGAGGATCTCGCCGGCGCCCTCGAGGACGGCCGCGAGATCAGCGACCGGCTCCGCAAGCTGTCCGAGGAGCTCAAGGCGGAGGGGGACCTCGACTGGAGCGCCCGCCGGGAGAGCGGAGCCATTCTCGAAAAGCAGCAGGAGCTGCGCGAGAAGATGAGCCGCATCACGGGTGAGTTCGCCGAGAGCCTCGATGAGATCGAGCGCAACCGCGCCGCTTCGCGCGAGGCGGCCGACAAGATGCGCGAGATCGAACGGCTCATGAAGCGGATCGAGAGCGAGGATCTCCGCCGGTCGATCGAGGGGCTTCAGAAGCTCATGCGGGAGATGCCGGCGCGCGATCTCATGGAGGCGATGAAGGATCTCGAGCTCGACACGAGCCGGCTCCTCGAGAATCTCGACCGGACGATCGAGCTTCTGAAGCAGGCGCTTCGCGAGGAGCGGATGGACGAGCTCGTTCGACGCATGGACGAGATGCTCGAGGAGCAGACCGCGCTGCGGGATTCGACCGAGAGGGGCGACACGGACGATCTCGCGAAGAGGCAGGACGACCTTCGCGGCGAATCCGAGCGGTATGAGCGCGAGCTCGACCGCTTCCGCGGGGAAGAGAGCGACAGCTCCCTCGCCGCGGAGCTCGAGCGGGCCCTCGAGGAGATGAAAAAGGCCGAGCTCTCGGAGGACATGAAGCGCGCCTCCGAAGAGCTCTCCGCGGGAGACCGCGAGGAAGCCCAGAGCTCCCAGCAGAACGCGATCAACGACATGCTGAGCCTCTTCACGCGGCTCAGCCAGTGCCGGATGTCGATGGGGCTCGCGATCGAGCGCGAAACGGCCGAGGCGATGATGCGCGCGACGCGCGAGCTCGTCGAGGCCTCGAAGCTGCAGGAGAAAGTCGCGGCGCGGCTCCTCGCGCCGGGGAGGTCGGGGAGCGCCGAGCTCATCGGGGAGGCGCTCGTCGCCCGGACCGCGGTCGAAAGGATCGCGCGCTCCCTTCAGGATCTCGGGCGCAAGTCGATGTCCGTCTCCCCCTCGGTGTTCGCCCTTCTCGGCGGCGCGTTGAGGGACGCCGACGCGGCGCTCCGGAGCATGGAGGAGGAGCGGGGAGGGGACGCGGCCTCGGCGGCCGCCCGCGCCTACCACGGCATGAACCTCGCCGCGATCGAGCTGCTGCGCGCGGGGAGCTCTTCCGGAGGGAGCGGCGGGGGCGCGAGGCAGCGGATGCAGCAGCTCCTGCAGCAGCAGGTGTCGCTGCGGCGGGAGCTCCAGCGTCTGCTCGAAAGCGGGGCCTCGGGCGAATGGTCGATGGAGGAACGCGCCGGCATGGCCCGCCTCGCGGCCGAGCAGCGCCGCATGGAGGAGCTCACCCGGCAAATAGCGGACGAGAGCCGCGGGACGAACGAGCTCCTGGGCGCGCTCGACGATCTCGCCGGCCGCATGGAGGAGATCGCGCGGGAGCTCGACGAGGGACGGCTCGACGAAGAGCTCGTGGAGCGTCAGGAGCGGATCATAACGAGACTCCTCGACTCGCAGCGGTCGATGCGCGAGCGCGATTTCAAGCGGGAGCGGCGGAGCGCTCCCGGGGGCGACGAGGCGCCGCTCGCCCCCGAGGGGCGGCGCGCGCCGGAGAGCGAGCGCGAGGCGCTGCTCCGCATGATCCGGCGCGGCATGCAGGAAAAGGGGCCCGCCGAGTACGAGGATCTCATACGGCAATATTTCCGGGCGCTCTCGGAGAAGGCGAGGGAGGAATGACGGCGCGCCGCGCACTCGCCCTGATCGTCCTCGCCGCCGGGATCGCTTCGGCCCTCGAAGGCGCGCTCTCTCCGGCCGCTGGGCAGGAGCGAAAGGATCCGCGCCGGAGCGAGCGGCCTGGAAAGCCGCGGCGAAGCCCGGCCGAGCCGGGCCGGAGCGCGCTCAGCCCCGAGGCGTCGCTCCTCATCCAGCAGGCCGAGCAATACCGGCGGCTCGGGCAATGCGATCGGGCCATCCCGCTCCTCGAGGAGCTCGTGGCCCGGCATCCCCAGATCGCCGTCGCGCCGGAGATGCTCTCGTCATGCTATCTCGAGACCGGCCGGCCGGCGGATGCGGCGGGCCTGCTCGAGCGGATGCTCGCCGCCGAGCCGGAGCGTCTCGCCTACATCCGGGATCTCGGCACCGCGTATCTCGATCTCGGCCGCCGGGCGGACGCGATCGCGACGTGGCGCCGCGCTCTCGACATAGGCGAGGAGAACGGCCCGCTCTACGGGGTCGTCGCCAAGCTCGAGCAGGAGGCCGGTCTGTACGACGAAGCGATCGCGACGTACCGGGAGGGGAGCGCGCACGCGGCCTTTCTGGAGCAGTACTCGAACGAGATCGTGCGGCTCGAGCGCGTGCTGGGGCGGCCGGAAAACGCCCTTCGCGAGCTCCTCCGCGCCATGGATCGGCGCGAGGCGTCGATCGATGCGGAGCTGCGAACGGCCGTCGCGATCTATCGCGACGCGAAGAGCCGCGACGGGCTCGCCGCGCTCGTCGATTCGGCGGCGGCCGCGGGCGGTGGACGGGCCGGCGCCTTCCGGGCGCTCAGGATGGCGTACCTCATCGAGGAGGGGCGCGCCGGCGAGGCGCGGGCCGAGCTCCTCGGAGCGGGGGCGCCGGAGCCCTCGGAGCGGGAGCTCCGCGCGATCCTGATGCACGTGGCGCGCGCGCGGGGGAGCGGGGAGAATCCCGGGTACGGCGAGTTCTTCGCCGCCGTGGCGAGGCGCTTTCTCGATCGGCACCCGGCCTCGCCGCACGCCCCGGAGATCATGCTCATGCTCGCGGAGAGCGTGCGCGAGAGCGCCCGGCGCTCGACTGGCGCGGCCCGGGCGGCGGCGCTCGACGACGCCCTTTCGCTCGCGGCCACGGCTCGTGATCACGCGCTCGGCGCGCCGTACCGGGAGCGCGCGTCCGCGATCAGGGCGGAAATACTCTTCGAGGACCTCCGCAGGAGCGACGACGCGCTCCGCGAGCTCGCGAGAATCCCGGAGCGCGCCTTCGCGCGCTCCCTCGGGGCGAAGGAGCTCCGCATGCGCGCCCTGCTCGCATCCGCCGACGGGGACGCCGCCGCTCGGGCCCTCTCGGGCCTCGCGGCCGATCCGGATTCGAACGCCGCGCGCATCGGCGAGTACGGGCTCGCGGCGCTCGCCTTTCGGCGCGGGGCGTACGAGGCGTCCGTGAAATCTTTTTCGGATCTCGCCGAAAGGCATTCCGCGAGCCAGTGGGCGAACGACGCCCTCGAGGCGGCGCTCGAGATCCGCGCCGCGCTCCCGGAGGGAAAGGCGCCGCTCGATCTCTACCGGGCCGCGGTCGTCGCGGCCGAGCGGGGCGAGAGCGCCGCCGCGGCCGATTCCCTCGCGGCCCTCGAGCGCCGGCATCCGGAGTCGGTCCTCGTGCCGCGCGCCGTCTTCATGCGCGCTGAGATCGAGGCGGCGGAGGGCCGGGCCGGCGAGGCTCGGGCGGATTTCGGGCGCGTGGCGGAGAGATTTCCGGAGCACGAGCTCGCCCCGCGCGCCCTCGAGAGGCTCGCCTCGCTCGTCGAGATCGAGAACGCCGGCGAGGCGCTCGAGATCTACGGCTCGATCATGGAGCGCTATCCGGAGTACCCTTTCATGGAGAGGGTTCGCGAACGGTACGTGACGCTCGGCGCGTCGAAGGGCGCGGCGGGCGGGAAAGGCTCGAAATGACGTGCGCCCTGCCTGTCGATTCGACGGGCCGGCGCCGCGCGGCGCTCGTGCTCGCGGCGCTCGCGCTCGCCGCGGCGCTTCTCGCGCCGGGGGCGGCGCTCGCCGATTACCTCGTGCCGATGGATCTCTCGCAGACGAATCACCTGCGGGCCTACGGCCTCGCGTACGACGCGCTCGCCGGGGGCGGGAACGTGCGATGGCTCCTCAACTACCGCGGCGGATCGTTTCTGCTGCCCGAAAGGGCGGGTCTCGCGCGCGACGCGGAGGCCCGCGGCGTGCGGATCGAGCGGGCCGACGGCGCGGCCGTCGCGGCGATGCTCCGGGAAATCAGCGAGAGCAACGCCGAGGTGATCCTGCTCGAAAAAGCTCCGGCGATAGCGATCTACGCCCCGCCGAACAAGCAGCCGTGGGACGACGCCGTCATGCTCGCCCTGAGCTACGCCGGCATTCCCTATACCGTGGTGTACGACCGGGAGGTGCTCGCTGGCGAGCTCGAGAAGTACGACTGGCTGCATCTCCACCACGAGGACTTCACCGGGCAGTACGGCAAGTTCTACGGCGGGTTTCGCATGCAGGAGTGGTACGTGCAGGAGCAGATCATGAGCGAGCGGCTCGCCGCGGCGCTCGGATTCGACAAGGTTTCGGAGGAAAAGAAGGCCGTGGCCCGCGCGATCCGCGAGTACGTGCGCGCGGGGGGATTTCTCTTCGCGATGTGCTCGGCGACCGACAGCTTCGACATCGCGCTCGCGGCGGAAGGGATCGACGTCGTGCCGCGCGAGTACGACCACGACGGCACGACGCCGGACGCCCAGTCGAAGCTCGACTTCTCCCGGTGCCTCGCCTTCGAGAATTTCACGCTCATCATGAACCCCCTCGTCTACGAGTTCTCCGACATCGACATGACGCCGCAGGCGGCGGCGAGAGGCGAGTCGCGCGACTACTTCACGCTCTTCGAGTTCTCCGCCAAGTACGATCCCGTGCCGACGATGCTCGTGCAGAACCACGTCTCCGTCGTGAAGGGGTTCATGGGGCAGACGACGTCTTTCAACAGGGCCGCGATGAAAAAGAAAGTGCTCGTGCTCGGCGAGGTGCGGGGGGAGGACGAGGCGCGGTACATTCACGGCAACTTCGGCATGGGGACCTTCACGTTTCTCGGCGGGCACGACCCCGAGGACTACGAGCATCTCGTCGGCGACCCGCCGACCGACCTCGGCCTCCACGCGGGTTCGCCGGGGTACCGGCTCATTTTGAACAATATCCTCTTCCCGGCCGCGAAGAAAAAGGAGCAGAAAACGTGAGCAGATACGTCGTTCCTCTCCTGCTGCTCGTCTCGGGGGTGGCGCTCGCGGGCGCGGGGCTCGTCGCGGTCGCCGTCATGAAGGAGGCGACGCCGCTCTTCGCGTTCGCCGTCCTGGCCGCCGGCGTCCTCGACGGGGTGACGGGAATCGCGTGGACGGCGGCGAGAGTTCTCTGGGGGAAGCCGGCGCCGCGGGAAGCCGCCGGCCCGGCGGGAGCCTCGATCGAGGCCGAGCGCGAGCGGGACAGGCAGCGGCTCATGCTCCTCGCCACGGGGTCGCTCGCGATATTATTTCTGTGCATCCTCGCGGCCGTGGCTTTTTATATGCCGTTGATTATTCGATGGATACGAGCGAGCGGGCTTTGGTGAGGGGCGCGCCGGCGGGCGTTTCGGCGCAGGGATTTCGGGTCGCGGGCGATACTATATAATGTTGGGTTGATCGCGGAGCCCTGCCCGCGCCCTCGATCGCCGGGCGCCGGGATGGGCTAACACAGAATCGGGATTGCCGTTAGGAAAGGAGCTCTCGTGAAAAAGGCTTTGGTCGTCGCAACGGTGCTGTGTCTCATCATGCCAGCTCTCCTCTTCGCTCAGGAGGGGGAGAAAAAGCCGCCGACGCCGCTTCAGGTGTACCTCGGCGAGAAGAACGCGGCCAATTTCGCGGGCGCGCACGACGCGTATCTCGCGCAGATCAAGGATACGATGAACTGGAGCTCCGTCACCTCCCTCGCGTGGCTCCACATGTTCGAGCTCGACCGGTATCTCGAGCTCTTGAAGGAGCACGAGGGCGAGCTCAAGAACATGCAGAAGTTTCAGTACGCGAACATGCTGCTCGAGTTGAATCGCCACGAGGACGCGATCGCGGAGTACGAGAAGCTGAACGAGGCGAGCCCGAAGTGGTCGTGCCCGTGGCGGCACAAGGGCGAGGCCTATTTCAAAATGAAGAACTACGCCGAGGCCGAGACGGCGCTCCTCAAGGCCATCGAGACGCGCGTCGAACATTACGACGCCTACATGTGGCTCTCCGAGGTGTATCTCGCTTGGGGACAGTACGACAAGGGTCTCGACATCTTCGGGAAGGGCATGGCGCAGTACGGCAAGGACATCGAGGATCCCGAGAAGGAATATAGCAGCGCGCACGCGGCGTTCATCCATCTCGACCTCTTGAAGGGCGCGGGGAAGGCGAACACCGAGGCCTACAAGCACGCGCTCGAGCACGCGAAGAAGCTCGCCCCCGAGGACGAGCGGCTCAAGAGCTACTGAGATAGCAGCGATCGCTTCGCTCACGCCGAGATCGATCTCGGCGCGCGGCCCCCGGCTCCGAGAGAGCCGGGGGCTTTTTTGTGCGCCCGCGGGCTCCATCATCAAAGCCCATTGCCTAAGAGCTTGATCAGTGGTAGAATGCTTTCCGTACTAGGGGGCAGGGAATATTTGCCATAACAACTTCTGGCGTAGCACCATTTCTTACCCTTAAATGGCGGGTTTGATGTTTGGCAGGCGAGTGCCAGCCCGGGCTCGCATAGCCAATCACAGAGGAGGGTGTCATGCCGGAGCAGGCTCCAAAGTTCTACAAGAACCCAACAACGGCCACCATTTTGTCGTTTCTAGTCATGGGGCTTGGCCAGATCTATAATGGACAGATTGGCAAGGGCATTCTATTCATCGTTCTATATGGCATTTCCATTGCCCTGATGTATGCAATTATCGGCTTTATTACTACGCCGATTCTGTGGATTTGGGGCATGATAGATGCGAATAAATCGGCAAACCGCATTAACAAAGAAATTGCGGCGAAGTGATTCTATATCGACTCACATCAAGTTGACCTGTTCTTGATGTAGCCGTGAATTAGCTGTGTTCCAGCCCAACTCCGCATGCAGCTGGCAGCCGTTGCCGTCACGTCGCCTGCAGGGCGCGCGGCGCGCCGGCTCGCCGGGGCGGCGGACGCGGCCGCAGCTGATGCCGACGTTAGGCGGCGATTATCGCAGTCGATCTGATCCAAGGAGGAACAATGATGCACTCGTGGCGACAGCGCATTCTCATGTTGGGGGCAGCACTGATGCTGGTTTCGGCCGCCATCGTGGCATTCGGCGTGATTCCACTTGTCCGTGCGGACACGTTTCCCGGCGTCGCGGAAGGCCAGGCAGTTCCTGCCTTCTGGGGAAACGTGCTGCTTCTCCTCTTGGTGGCGGCGGCAGCCGTTACCTCCTCGCGCCTCGGGTCGAATCGTGCCACTCTGCGTCGTGCGCTCGCGGGCGTACCTGGGCTTCTGGCCCTGGTCCTCGGGTTGCTACTCATCGATGCCGCCACCGCCTTCTCGGGGCACGGCCCCAGCATGCACGGAGCGGTTGTAGCACTCTGGGTGTGTGTTTGCCTCGATGTCGCTGCGGGCATAGGGATGGTCGGTTCGGCGTTCGCGCGGCAGGGTTGATCACGTGACCGCTCGCTGCTGAGCGATCCGCAGAGAGCCGATGATGCCTAACTCTCGATGCAGCGGGCGGTCCAGCGCGTCACGACCCTTGCAGGGCAAGGGATCGCGCCGCTTATCCGCAGCTGATCGATGCGTTATACGGACGGGGAACAAGAAAAGTGACTCTGTCTTATTGAAAGGAGAAGAGAATGGGTTTGAGATACTTAGGCTTCTTGGGAGTGCTTGGATTCCTGGGCTTCCTGGGGATGCGAGAGGGCGCAGAGGCGCTCTATGGGCTCTTCGGTCTATTTGGGTTCTATGGCTTTTTTGGATTTCCAGGAAGCCCGAAGAAACCCAATTAATTGTGCTGCGATTCAATGGATCTGTGCCTTTGTTGCAGCATGCCGTCTAACTCCGCGTGCAGCAGACGGCCACCGCACGGACGTTGGATGAGATTTGAGACCGTGTGCAGGCGGCGGACCACTGCTGACGCTTGCGTTAGCCGGACAATGAAAGAAAGGTGATAAGTGTGACTAAGCGGAAAGCGGGTGTGTGGCTGTTTGCCGCAACCAGCGTCATTTCCTTCATCGCAGCCCTCATTCCCGTGGTCAAAGGTGAGGGACCGAACGGTGTGTTCCTCGGGTCGGGCACTGTGTTCCTCGTGATCGCCATCGCGAGCGCCAGAAGAGCCCGTGGTCGAGGAAACGGTCCACCCGTCGGCTAACACGGCAATGAAGCTCCCGGTTGACTGCGGCGCCCGCAGCTTATTGCAAGGCCGTTAGGCGGGCAACTGGACATGAGTATCAAAGTGCAGATTCTATATACCGAGGGATGCGAGCACACTCCTGCGACGGCGGCGCAGGTTCGAAGTGTTGCCGAAGAAATGGGGATCAATATAGATCTCGAGATGGTTCTTGTGGAAAACGAAGCACAGGCAAAAGGGCTTAATTTTGCTGGAAGTCCAACGGTGCGAGTCAATGGTAAAGACATAGATCCAAATGCGCGTTCAAATGGAATCGCGGGATTATCGTGAAGAACATATCAGGCATCGGGAATGCCTACGGGAGATATGATACGGAAAGCATTTGAAGAGGCCGTCTAACTCCGCATGCAGCTGACGGCCGCTGCCGTCGCGCCGCCTGCTCGAGCACGCGGCGCGCCGGCCCGCCGGGGCGGCGGAAGCGGCCGCAGCTGACACTTGCGTTGGATGTATAAGGAGGAAGCACATTGACATCGAAGGCAATTGTCCCCCTGCTGATTGTGGCGCTCGCTGGCAGCTCTATAAGTTTGGGGGCAAAGTCTAAGGAGCCAGCTACCGGCTGTCTTTCGATCCAGTGGCAGCGGCTCTTGGATCAAAAGGGAGAGACCTGCGAGCGTTGCAGCGGGACGGAGAAGGAGCTTCGCAAGGCTGTGACCATGCTGAAGCGTGCACTTCGCCCTTTGGGAATGGAGGTGACGCTCGAGAAGGATGCGTTCGGTGTCGAGAAAGCTAAGAACATTCTGGATTCGAATCGCATCGTAATTGGAGGCAAGACACTCGAGGAATGGCTCAATGCGAAAACAGGATCGAGTGCTTGTGGATCGTGCTGTGCAAAGCTTGGTGAGACTGTTGAGTGCAGGACGACTACGGTGGACGGCACCACGTATGAGGTTATTCCGGCGGAGCTGATCGTCAAAGCCGGCCTCAAAGCGGCCGCGGAGGTAATGAAGGCACCGGTGCAATCCACCAGCTGTTCGAAGGACCGAGTTCCGTGTGCGCAGGGCAAGACCTGTTGTCCGAAGGCTGGATCATGATCGCGGAGGCGAGTCGACGATACCATCCAACTCAATGTGCAGCTGTCGACCGCCGCTTGGCGCTGGGGCATCAGAAGCTTGAACCTGCGGCGTCCGCAGCTGACACTTGAGTTAGCTGCACCAAGACGACGTTATGACGCCTTGACATTATAGTGATATGATGCTATGATTGCTTGTGGAGGTGAATTCCATGAGCGAGACCACAAAGCGTTCGACAATCTACTTCAAAACGGGGCTTCACCGCGCGTTGAGGATCAAGGCCGCGGATACACAGCGCAGCCTATCCGATCTTGTGAACGATGCGGTTCAAATGGCGCTTCGCGAGGACGCCGAGGATCTGTCCGCCTTTGATGAACGAGCGAAGGAGCCGACACTCACCTATGAGGAACTCCTCAGGGATCTGAAGGCCCATGGCAAGATATAAGCTGGTTTTCAAGAAGTCCGTTGCCAAGGATCTTCGTTGTATCCCGAGGAAGGATGTTGCTCGCATCCTGAAGCGCATTGAAGCTCTCACTGATGATCCTCGCGCTCCGGGCTGCGAGAAACTCTCGGGGCAAGAGAGGTATCGAGTCCGTCAGGGCGTTTATCGAATCATCTATGAGATACAAGATGATGTTCTTGTAATCGTAGTCGTGAAGGTGGGGCACAGGGGTGAAGTGTATAGGGGCACCTAACTCTGCATACAGGTGACGGCCGCTGCCGTCACGCCGCCTGCGGAGCGCGCGGCGCGCCGGCCCGCCGGAGCGGCGATCACGGCCGCATCTGATGCCGGCGTTCGGTATTTATGTTTCGTAAGGAGGCTGGCATTCACAATGCTCGATTATTGTGAGGGAGTACGAGGATGAAATTTGCTCGATGGGTATTCCGTATAGCAGGGCTCTACGGCATCATTGTTATGACGCCGATGCTATTCATGCAGCGTCAAATGGCGCCCGGCGCCGCGCACCCCGTATATTTCTATGCTTGGGCGAGTACGAATCTGGCATGGCAGATCCTATTCCTCGTGCTGTCCATAAATCCGATTCGCTACCGCCCCATGATGCTGGTTTGTGTCCTGCAGAAGGCGTCGGCGGTGATCGCCATCCCTTGGATGTATGTCTTGGGGCGTGTTGGAGGCATGTGGCTGGGGGCCGCCATGAGCGACCTGATCTTCGCGATCATGTTTCTTGCCGCCTATCGTGCGACGGGTGGATTGTCGAATAAGGATAATGCCTAACTCCGCATACAGCTGAGGGCCGCTGCCGTTACGCCGCCTGCGGAGCGCGCGGCGCGCCGACCCGCCGGGGCGGCGGATGCAGCCGCAGCTGACACTGGCGTTAGATAGGCGACGCAATGAGAGTCTGATATGGGTTGGCTTGCCACTCCTGAGCGATTCTTGAAACCCGGGCGGGTCCGTTTCGGTTTTCTGTGTATGGCAGCTCTGGCGTTCTTTGTGACGGAGTTCGGGAGGTTCGTCTATCGGCCGTATGTGCGTCGCAATGACATCAGCGACTTTGGATTGGCTGACAGCATTGGGAATCTTGGGGGCATAGTTGTTCAGATCTTTATTACCGTCGCTGCTATGAACTCGACGAAGAAGCAGAGTTTTCGAATCGCTTCTCTCTTGGCAGCAGGTTATGTAGTCTACGAGTTTCTGCAGCCGGCGCTGCCCAAAGGGGTCTTTGATTGGAAGGATGTGTACGGCACGCTGCTCGGTCTGGGCCTATCGTTTGCAATTCTATGGATCATATGGCGGATATTCCCGGAGGGGGGAAACGAACCAAACAACAGCGAGCCGAGCCGTCGCATGAGTGTCTAACTCTGCGTGCACCTGACGGCCGCCGCTCGATTGGGAGCAGCCGCTTGAGACATCGGCGTTGCGGCGTCCGCAGCTGACACTTGCGTTGGGCGGGCGGTTTTTCGGGAGGAAGCATGCCATGAGACGCTATATCGTAATCCTCTTTTGTCTTCTCGGCGTTCTATCCGCTGCTGCGCTGGGTCAAAGCAACGTACCGGTTCCCATTCTCCCAGACAGTCTTCGCTGGATGAGTCCACCGAGCGTTTCTGGGTTACAGATGGCATGGGTGCTAGGAGCTGAGCAGAAGCCCGGGGCATACATTCTTCGAGTCAAGCTTGAAGGTGGTGCGAAAATACAGCCACACGCACATCCTGATGAGCGCAACACCACCGTGTTGGCCGGTGTCCTCTATGTCGGGTTCGGCGAGATCTTCGACGAGGCGAAGGTTGCGGCCATTCCAGTCGGAGCGGTATACGTCGCTCCCGCCAATGTTGCTCATTATGTTTGGGCCAAGGATGGCGTGGTCATGTTTCAGGAAGCAGGCATGGCTCCGACTGGAACGGTGTTCATAAAGCGGTAGGGCGATAGGCCACATGTAGCAGGAGGTGGAACATGAGAACCGGCTTGTATTTCGTGGTGCTCGGTTGCCTATTCGCAGTTGTGAGCTGCTCAAGAAGCGTTGATCTTGAGAAATCGAAGCAGGAGGTTGGAGCTGTACTGGATCAATACAACCAAAGCGTTGTGCGGGAGGACATGGAGGAGTACGCCAAGCACGTTTTCCACGATCCTGAAATGGTGAACTTTGGAGCGTTCGGCGCCCCGATTGTTGGATGGGAGGCGCTTCGCGGAGTAATTGAAGCTCAGAATGCTGGCCTTGATTCTATCGGGATTGATCAGAGCCAGGTGAAGATACACGTGCTGCCAGGGGGAATGAATGCCTGGGCCACTTCGCTCTGGCGATTCAGAGCAAAGGCTGGGCAGAATGCCCTTGATGTGCCTGTCCGATGCACGTGGGTTTTGGAGAAGCGCGAAGGCACTTGGCTGGTGGTTCATTTTCATAAGTCGATTACCGCTGGCTGAGACGAATTCGCGACGTGCGCCTCGGCCCAACTTGCGGCGCACCTGGCAGTCCGATTCGCGGCCCGCAGGTGAGCGCCGGCGTGAGGCCGTCGAAGGATTGATAATCATGGACACATGGAAGTTCTACGACATCACTCACCGAGAACAGGTGATATGCAATCCAATAAGCGAGGAAAAACTGACGCGTCTCGTGGAGCTTCTGCGCCTCCCGACTAACGCGCAGGTGGTTGACATTGCGTGTGGTAAGGGCGAGTTCTTGATTCGCTTGGCGGAAGCCTATGGCGCTCGTGGCATGGGCATCGACATTTCTCCTTTCTTCATCGCCGATGCAGAGAGAAGGCTCAAGGCGCGGGCACCGAGTGCTGGCATCACCTTCACTCAGATGAATGGTGGGGATTTCAAGCCAGACGAGCCGCACAGCTTAGATCTGGCGTCATGTATCGGTGCCAGTTGGATCTTCGGGGGGCATGCTAATACTCTCGAAGCTCTGATCAGCATGGTGAGGCCCGGCGGCTGGGTGATCGTGGGAGAGCCATACTGGCAGCAGGAGCCGTCAGGGGATTACCTAGAGGCATCCGGGTGCGCGCGAGAGGACTTCGGGAGCCACTCCTCGAATGCAGAAGCCGGAGAGCAGCGAGGAATGGAGCTCGTTCACACCATCGTGAGCAGCAAGGACGACTGGGACAGGTATGAGGGCCTCCAATGGTTAGCGACAGCCGAGTACGCTCGCACCCATCCAGATGATCCGGACTTGGCGGAGGTGGTTGAGCGCGTGAGCAAGTCGAGGGCGGCATACCTGCGTTGGGGGCGCGACACGCTTGGTTGGGCGATCTACGTGTTCAGATCGCGCTCTGCGGCCTAACAAACGGATGAACGCGAGCCGGAACAGGCCGGCCCGGCTCGCTTCGCTCGGTCACGTTTACTGCCGGCCGCGTTATCTGAGAATTCCCTTGCACACAACGACGGCGTTGCGTACAATGTATTACAGGACAAGCAAGGGGGTGCGAGCTTGAGTACGCCAATATCCATTAGAATTCCTGATGGCCTTGCCAGCCAGCTTGACGGCATTGCCCGGGAAACCGACAGGCCGAGATCCTATATCGTTCAAAAAGCCCTCGAATCCTATCTCGAGGATTATGCGGATCTTCAGATTGCTCTCGATCGGCTGCATGACGGCAGCGATGAGGTGATCACGGGCAAAGAGCTGAGGAAGAAGCTTGGCCTATAAAATCGTGTACAAGAAATCGGTCGCGCGGGATTTGTCGAATCTCGACAAAGCGGCGGCGCGCCGAATTCTCAATCGACTGGAGAAAGATCTGGCCCAGAAACCGGATTCTTATCCTGCGTTGAAGGGCAAGTTCGCTGGATTGCGAAAGTACCGCATAGGGGAATACCGCGTCATTTTTGCTATACTAGCGGCCGAGGTCCAGGTTCTCAGAATTGGACATAGGCGGGACATTTATAAGCAGGAAATCTAACATTTCATGCGACTGACGGCCGCTGCCGTCACGCCGTTTGCAGAGCAACCGGCGCGCCGGCCCGCCGGACGCGGGCCGCATCTGACGCTTGTGTTAGACGCCTTTTCGAGTAGGTGTGATGGTGACGAAAATCGAAGACAGCGTCATCATTGATGCCCCAGTGGAAGCAGTATTCGGCTATGCGTCTGACTGGGGCCGTTGGCCGGAATGGTTTGAGGGCCTATCGGACGTCCGATCGACGTCGGAAATAGGGCGAGGCACCGGCGCACGGTACGCCTACCGAGTCAGAGTGTTGGGTTTTCCGGTGAGCGTTGAGACGGAGCTTCGGGACTTCGTAGAGGGTCGGGGCTGGACCGGCGTCGGGACTCGCGGGCTGCCTCACCAAACGCAGTGGAGGTTCGAAGCGCAAGGGGACTCGACGAAGTTCACGTACAGGCTGGAGTACCGCTTGCCCCCCGTATTGCTTGGCGCCATGCTCGACGCTCTCTTCGCGAAACGCGAGTGGCTTGGAATTATTCGAAGATCTCTTTTGAATCTCCGAGAGCACTTCTCCCGGGCTGCATCGCGGGGCTGCATATGATATATTGTGCGAAGCCGACTCTCCCTGCAGCCGACGCCGGCGTCGGCCGGAAACACCATGAAATGAGATTGCCATGACGACGCAAAAGATCGTAATCAGAGACGAGACAAAGGACGATGTTGCCGTCATCACCGAGGTGACCGTCGCAGCCTTCGACACCTTGGAGATCAGCGGCCACACGGAGCAGTTCATCATCGAGGCGCTGCGTTCCGCGGGGGCCCTGACCGTATCGTTGGTCGCGGAAGTGGATGGCCGCGTTGTGGGGCATATTGCGTTTTCGCCCGTGGCCATTTCGGACGGCGCCGAAGATTGGTATGGGCTCGGCCCGGTTTCGGTGCTGCCGAAATACCAGCGCGGAGGGATTGGCAAAGCCTTGATACAGGAAGGGCTGTCACGGTTGAGGAAGCTGAATGCCAAAGGCTGCTGTCTCGTGGGACATCCGCAATACTACAGGAAATTCGGATTCGAAAATGTCGCCGGGCTCGTCGTCGAGGGTGTTCCGCAAGAGGTGTTCTTCGCTCTTTCGTTCGACGGGCGCTTTCCGCGGGGCGACGTCATGTTTCATGAAGGATTCAAGGCAAATGGGCCGCAAGGCGCCTCGCCTGACGGCTGAACGCCGCGGCCGATGCCGGCGCTCCGCGGGCAAGCTGTGAAAGGGACGCGATGAGCCTCATTGGGAACATACTGTGGGTCGTCCTCGGGGGAGGGATATTCCTGTTCCTCGAGTATCTTCTCGGCGGGGCCGTCCTCTGCATAACGATCGTCGGGATACCCTTCGGCGTCCAGGCCATCAAGCTGTCCTTTCTGGCGCTTCTTCCGTTTGGCAAAAAGATCGCGCACACCAAGGCGAGCCACGGATTCTTGTCCACCGTCATGAACATCCTCTGGTTGCTCTGCGGGGGGATCCTCATCTCCGCCACGCATCTGATATTCGGAATTCTATGCGCGATCACGATCATTGGGATTCCATTCGCGAAGCAGCATATGAAGCTTGCGTCACTGGCGCTGACGCCGTTTGGGCATTCATATGATTGAGGCTCCAGCCATTGAAAGGAAGCAGCGAGCATCATGGATAAGCGCAAGCTCGTGGGAATGATTGGGTGCGCCGCGTTGCTCTTGGGCGTATTCGCGCCCATCGTGAAGGCGCCGATTATCGGAAGCATGAATTACTTCAACAACGGCAAGGGTGACGGCGTCATAATCATTGCTCTCGCCGTTGTCTCCTTCATCTTCCTGCTGACGCAATTCTACAAGGGCCTATGGATCACCGGACTCGGAGCGTTGGCCTTTACGCTCGGCGCTCTCATCAAGCTCCAGAGAAAGCTCGGCGAGATGAAGAGCGACCTGCGCGTCGAGCTCGAAGACAATCCCTTCAAGGACCTGGCGGACTTGGCGGCGGATTCCGTGCAGATGCAATGGGGGTGGGCCCTCCTCATCATCGGAGCCGCGATGATCGTGGCCGCGGCTTCCATGAAGGGCCCATCGGGCGATTCGGCGCCCCGGGAAAAAGCGTTGCCATGAATTGCCCGACGTCACCGGACGTGGCCCAGAAGCTCGTGGACGCGTGGAACGCGAGAAACCTGGATGAATTCATCGGGCTCCTGACGCCTGACGTCGAGTGGTATGATCCCGCCATGCCGGAGCCTCCTGCCCGCGGACGGGCAGCCGTGAGGGCCTTCGCGGAAAGCGTTCTTCGGGCGTTCCCCGATTTCACCTATGAGATCCAGCCACCCATGTGCACCTCTCCCGATGGCAGCCGGTGCGCGATTGTATGGCGTATCTCCGCATCGCATCTTCATGCGCTCGAGCCTCCGGGATACGCTCCGACCGGCCGGCGAGCGAACGTCGAGGGGGTTGACGTTCTGGACATTCGCGACGGTCGAGTCGCTCGGATACTCACCGCCTTCGATGTGCTCTCCGCCGCGGAGCAGCTTCTGGGGATGAAGCTGCGGCCGGCGCCGGGCACGTGGCGAGGAAGTATAGCCGTCGCGGTTCAGCGCGCGCTGGCGCGGGCGAGGCAAAAAAGAGCGAAGTGACGCCGGCGAGATGGCCGGCCGGCCCGCGGCGGCGAAGGATTTAAAGAGAGGAGGGCGTCATGACATTTCGCGCGCTTCTTGTCGTCAAGGCCCTGGTTTGCCTGCTGTTCGGCGTGTTTCTTCTCGCCGCTCCGGGCGCGCTCTTCGGGCTCCTCGGCGGAACCCTGAACGCGGGGGGTAGCTTCGCGGCCCGGGAATACGGCGCCGCGATGATCGGCACGCTGTTTCTGACGTGGCTCGCGAAGGATGTCGTCGCGTCCGGGGCCCGGCGCGCGATTCTCCTCGATCTTCTCGTGTACGACGGCATCGGCGTGGCCATCACGGTCGCGGCGATCCTCTCGGGGACTCTGAATGTGCTTGGCTGGGGCATCGTGGTCGTGTATCTGTTGTTCACGGCGTGGTCGGGTTTCTTGCTCCTTGCGGGCAAGACGGCGGACGCGGCCGCATCTGACGCCGGCGGTAACCAGAGGAGGGTTCAATGATTGGATCGAGCCGTTGGTCGCGCATTCTCGTGATAGCCGGGCTCGTCGTCATGCTGATCGGAGCCATCGATCCGCTCGAGGGGGCGTTCGTCATCCTGCCCGGCGCCGGCATGGTCGCCTTCGGAGCGATGCTCGGCAAGAGCCGATACCGAAAGTTGCTCTACTGGGCCTTTGCGCTGGTGGCGGTCGGTATCGGGGCGATGATGGGAATGAGCGCCATCGGAGGCCTCGGTGGCGAGACGGGGCGCTCGATGTGGTGGGCGCTCATCCTTTTGCCCTACCCGATCGGTTGGGTAATGGGGATCGTCGGCGCCATCCGCAGGCTGCGCGAGGCGCCGGCGGCTTCGCCGCCGGCCGAGACCCAATGATCCGCGGGACCAAAGCGTTCGTGGCGATTCCGGGGACTCACAAAGGCGGGATTATGAAGGCGATGTCGGTGATCTGCGTTTCGATCGCGATTCTCATTGCTGCGTCGTGCGCGTATGCGGCGGATGTATCCATTCAGGGTTTGCCGCCGGTGGTGGTAAAGACGATCCCCGAATCCGGCGCCGTGGGAGTCGATCCCGGACTCGCGGAGATCAAGGTGACGTTCAGCAAGGCGATGCGCGACAAGAGTTGGTCGTGCGTGACGCTGTCGAAGGAAACGTTTCCCGCGATCGCCGGAGAACCGAGGTATGAGGGGGACAAGCGCACGCTGACCCTGCCGGTAAAGCTCGAGCCCGGGAAAACGTACGCAATCATGATCAACAGCGAGAAGCACAAGAATTTCAAGGACACCGCGGGGAACGCGGCGATGCCCTATCTCCTTATTTTCGAGACGAGAAAATGAGAAGAGGATATGCGCTCGGGAGTTTCGTATGATGGCTCCAAAGCGGGGCGGGCCGGCGGGAATGTGGGCCTGGCTTCTGCCCGCGGCGTACGCGGCGCACGTCGTCGAAGAAGCCTTCGGCGGACGGGGGTTCATGGAGTGGATGGCTTCCGTCGGCGGCGTCCGGTTGTCGCTCGCGGCGTTCATCGGCTTGAACCTCGTCGGTGCGGGCATGCTGTGTCTGGCCGCGTGGGCGTCCCGGAGATCGAGCGCCGGGCGATGGCTTCTCGCGAGCGGGGCCGCGGTCGTTTTTGTCAACGGCTTTTGGCACAGCGCGATATGCATGGCGGTGCGATCGTATATTCCGGGCGTATGGACCGGGATATTCCTCTATATTCCATTGGGGGGATTCTTGCTGATTCGGTTGCGGCAGCTCGTTTCGCTGCGGCCCTTCATGGCCTCGATAGGCGCCGGGATACTGATCCATGAAGTGACGCTGTGGATCGTGCTGCGGACGCCCTATTTTCGACGATGAAATCGAAACGGGACATAAAGAGAGAGTACCTGGAGCGCAAGAAACCGGCCGGCGTTTTTCAGGTGAAGAACTCCGCGAACGGCAAGGTGCTGCTCGGCAGCAGCCTGAACATCGAGGGCTCGCTCAACAGCCAAAGGTTCATGCTGTCGAGCGGGCAGCATCGCAACGCGACGCTTCAAAAGGAATGGAATGAATACGGCGCGGATGCGTTCGTCTTCGAAATTCTCGAAGTGGTAAACGCGAAGGACGATCCCAACTTCAACCTGAGCGACGAGCTGACCCTGCTCGAGCAGATTTGGCTCGAAAAGACGCGGCCCTTCGGCGAGCGGGGGTACAACAAGGATTCGAACATTCGTCTGGCGTGACACGGGAAATCCCGTCGCGCTGCGGCGCGCGCACGGGGGATTGTTCCTCCGGAAGGAGACGACTCGAATGGCCATTCGCGTCGTGCGGCTCGGAAGCCCGAGAGCGCCCGGCGAGGGCCTGCGCTTGGGAACCGTGCGCCGTCCCCCGCGCGGGGTGCCCAAGGCCGAGCATGCGTCGCGCGATTTCTACGACGTGTGGTTGCCGGATCTTGCGCCGTCGGAGAACCTGCTCAAGGAAGCGCTAGGCGTTTCCGGCGAGCGGGAATGGCGCTCCTTCACGAGGCGATACCGCGCCGAGATGAAGCGGCCCGAGGCCGCGCGGCTTCTCGCGCTCCTCGCCGCCCTCTCCCACCGGACCGATTTCTCGGTGGGATGTTACTGCGCCGACGAAGAGCGCTGCCACCGTTCGGTGCTGAGAGCGTTGCTGCTGGAACAAGGGGCGAACGTCATACGATAGCCGTCCTCGGGAATAGGAGGTCAAGATGATCGCCGTGGGAAACGCGCTGCTCGCCATAGCCGTCGTGAGCGCGCTGTGCGGAGTCGCTTCGAGCATCATGATCGGCGACGCGCTGCAGAAGCGCGGCGTCAAGATCAACTGGATCTTGTTCCGCGTGCTCATTTTCAGCAAGTATCTCGGTCAGTACCGGGACGTCACGCGTCAGGAGACGGGACGCCCCGGCCCGCTGTACTATTCGTACATCATCAGTATGAATCTGGCTCTTGTGACGGCGATCGCGGGACTTATCCTGAGGGCACGGTGATGACGCATGAGCGATAAAGCGAGCTACACGTCGAAGAGCACGGTCAAGAGCCTCTGGCAGGAGTACCGCGTGTACGCCGACCGCTTGGAGTTCGACACGCGCTTCGGCAAGCTGACGGTGCCGTTCGACGAGATCGAACGGGTCGACATTTCCGAATCCGAGGTCACGGGGCTCCTGAGGGGCGATCTTCACCTGAAGCACTTTCGCCCGGCTCTGAAGCTGGATTGGGCCAATTTTCTGGAGCACGTCGTTCTCGACAGGAGCGAGGGATGGGTCCGGCGCCTGCTCTTTACGCCGGACGATCTCGCGGCGTTCAAGAGCGCCGTGGACGACGCGCTTTCACGGTATCGAGGGAGAACCGCGCCATGAAAAATCCGAGAAGGCTCTTGATTGCGGCGATTGTCGTGGGCGTGCTGTCGTTCGTCGCGTTCTTCCTCGAACGACTCGCGCTCACCGATATCTTTCACGGCGAGGCCGACGTTCATCTCGAATGGTCGGTCGTCAGCGCGGCGTTTCTGCCCATCGCATTCTTTCACGTTCTCGCGATCGTGTCGCTCGCCGTCGCCCTGAGACGTCTCGGCCGGCGCGATAATCCCCCGGAGAATTGAGATGAAGCGCGGGCTCGTTTCGCTCAGGATCGGATGGGCGCTCGCGCTATTCGCCGTTCTCGATCTCGCCTGCCTCGGTCTCGGGATGCTGTTCGATCCCGCCGCGGACCTCGCGAACTTCGGCATACCGCTCATTCTCTACGATCCGGCGGCGAAACGAGGTAACGCCCGATGAGCCGCCGCGACAATTTCGCGCATGCGCACCCCTGATTTTTATTCCTCAAAAGGCGCCGCCGTATTACTATGATAGGAGACCTAGGGGTTCGCCGACACGAGACAGCAGCATTCGGAATTTATATGGGAGGTCAAACGTTATGATGCGGAGGGGATCGTTCGCGGGGCTGATGTGCGCGGCGTTTCTTCTCGGCCCGGTCGCCGCGGCCGGCCAGCTGACGGGGCCGATCGTCGGCTGGGGCTCGCAGGTCGTCGTGGAGCAGTCGGCGATCGACAGCCTCTCGGCGCTGAGCTGCGGCTGGCAACACGCGCTGGGGCTCGCGTACGACAGCACGGTCGTGGCGTGGGGGAACAACGACAACGGACAGTGCGTCGTCCCCGCCTCGAATGCGGGCTTCGTAAAGGTGGCGGCGGGCGGATATCACAGCCTGGCCCTCAAGGCCGACGGGACGATCGTGGCGTGGGGGCACAACTTCTACGGGCAGTGCAACGTTCCCGCGCCGAACTCCGGCTTCGCGGCGATCGCCGCGGGAACGTATTACAGCCTCGGCCTCAGATCGGACGGATCGATCGTGGCGTGGGGGAGCAATACGTACGGGCAGTGCAACGTTCCCGTGCCGAACTCCGGCTTCGCGTCGATCGCCTGCGGCGCCGAGCACAGCCTCGGGCTCAAATCCGGCGGGACCATCGTGGCGTGGGGGAGAAACGACTCCGGCCAGTGCCTCGTTCCCGCTCCGAACGAGAGCTTCACGGCGGTCGGGGCCGGCGGGTATCACAGCCTCGGGCTCAAGTCGACCGGGGCGATCGTGGCGTGGGGATACAACTATTCCGGCCAGTGCAGCGTTCCCGCTCCGAACGAGGCGTTCGTCGCGATCGAGGGCGGCGGGTATCACAGCCTCGGACTCAAATCGTGGGGAGCGATCGTGGCCTGGGGGTCGAACAGCGCCGGCCAGTGCACCGTTCCCGCGCCGAACGAGAGCTTCGCGAGAGTATCGGCGGGAGGATGGTACAGCATCGGCGGAAAATCCGACGGGACGATCGCGGCGTGGGGGATCAACGACTACGGCCAAAGGAACGTCCCGGCGCCGAACGCCGAATTGACGGCGGTCGCCGCGGGAACGGATCACGGCCTCGGTCTCAGGTCGGACGGAACGATCGCGGCGTGGGGAGGCAACTACTCCGGCCAGTGCAACATCCCCGGGCTGAACGAAGGCTACCGGGCGATCGCGGCGGGCTCGGCCCACAGCCTCGCGCTCAAGACCGCCGGGTGGATCGTGGCGTGGGGAGACAACTCGGAAGGCCAGTGCACCGTCCCCGATCCGAACGCCGGCTTCGCGTCGATCGCGGCGAACGGGTATCACAGCCTCGGACTCAAGACCGACGGCAGCGTCGCGGCATGGGGGTACAACGAGTTTTTCCAGTGCGACGTCCCCGCTCCGAACGAGAATTTCACGGCGATCGCCGCCGGCAATCTGCATAGCCTCGGACTCAAGTCCAACGGCTCCATCGTCGCATGGGGGTGGAATTTCTTCGGCCAGTGCGACGTTCCGTCGCAAAACGAAAATTTCACGGCGGTGGCCGCGGGCGCGAATCACAGCCTCGGGCTCAAATCCGACGGCTCGATCATGGCGTGGGGCGACAACGCGTCGGGCCAGTGCGCCGTCCCCGCTCCGAACGAGGAGTTCGTGGCGGTGGCGGCGGGATTCGATCACAGCCTCGGGATCAAGTCCGACGGCTCGATCGTGGCGTGGGGCCTCAATGACTTCGGCCAGTGCGACGTTCTCGGTTCGAACTCGGGCTTCTCGGCGATCGCCGGCGGCGGGAGCCGCAGCCTCGCGGTCAGGCCCGGAGAGATCGTGGCCGTGGCGTTCACCTCAGTCGCCGCCGACTCGCGCGAGGGCGCCATCGTGCTCCATTGGGAAACGGCGGCGGATGAGGCGCTCGACGGATTTCGGCTCTATCGCGCCGCGCGCGACGAGGATTATTCGTGCATCACCGAGGGCCTCCTTTCGCCGTACGCGAGAAGCTACGAGGACTCCGGCGTCGAGCCGGGCGTGGAGTACCGCTACGTGGTCGCCGCGGTGACGGCGGACGGCCGCGAGATCCGCTCGGTCGAGATAACGGCGTGGAGCGCGGCGGCGCGGCTCGCGCTCGACCAAAACGTCCCCAATCCGTTCAATCCCGGCACGACGATCGGATTTTCGACGCCGGGCGCGGAGCACGTGCGGCTCGATGTCTACGATGTCGCGGGACGCCTCGTTCAGAGGCTCGTCGATCGGCCGATGCAGGCGGGCCGCCACCGGATCGAGTGGGACGGCCGGGACCGCGAGGGCCGCTCGGTCTCCTCGGGCGTGTATTTTTACCGGCTCACCGTCGGCAAGCAAACGTTCGCCAAAAAGATGGTTCTTCTGAAATAGATCGACCCTCGACGCCTCACAGGGAGATCGCGCGTGAACGATATCCTCGTCGGCAAGGGCGAGCGGCAGGTCAGTCTGCTCGCGAAATACGGCAATCGGCACGGCCTCATCGCCGGCGCCACGGGCACCGGCAAGACGGTTTCCCTCATGGTGCTGGCGGAGGGGTTCTCGCGCCTCGGCGTGCCGGTGTTCATGGCGGACGTGAAGGGCGACGTCGCGGGGCTCGCGCTCGCCGGGGCCGCGAACGAGAAGATTGAGCGGCGCGTCGCCGAGATCGGCATCGAGGGGTACGCGAGCGAGGCGAGCCCGGTGATCTTCTGGGACCTCTACGGCGTCTCCGGCCATCCCGTGCGCGCGACGATCAGCGAGATCGGCCCGAATCTTCTCGGGCGGATGCTCGATCTGAACGACATCCAGATCGGGACGCTCGAGGTCGCCTTCAAGCTGGCGGACGAAGAAGGGCTGCTGCTCCTCGACCTCGACGATCTGCGTTCGCTCCTCTCCTTCGTCGCGGACAATCGCAAGGAGATCTCGACTCAGTACGGTCTCGTGAGCACGCAGTCCATCGCCGCCATTCAGCGCGCGCTCCTCGCGCTCGAGCGGGAAGGCGGAGAGGGGTTTTTCGGCGAGCCGGCGCTCGAGCTCGGCGACCTCATGCGCACCGATCTCAACGGCCGCGGCGTCGTCAATATCCTCGCCGCCGACCAGCTGATACTGAAGCCCCGGCTCTACTCGAGCTTTCTCCTGTGGTTTCTCTCGGAGCTCTTCGAGAACCTTCCCGAGGTGGGCGATCTCGAGAAGCCGCGGCTCGTCTTTTTCTTCGACGAGGCCCATCTGCTCTTCGAGGACGCCCCGCCCGCCCTGCGCCAGCGGGTCGAGCAGGTCGTGAGGATCATCCGTTCCAAGGGCGTCGGCGTATACTTCTGCTCTCAGTTCCCGGACGACGTGCCGAACGAGATCCTCGGCCAGCTCGGAAACCGCATCCAGCACGCGCTGCGGGCCTTTACGCCGAGGGACCAGAAGGCGGTGCGCACCGCCGCCGAAACGTTCGCCGCGAATCCCGCCCTCGACGTCGCCGGTGTCATCTCTCAGCTCGGCGTCGGCGAGGCCCTCGTGTCAACGCTTCAGGAGAAAGGCGTTCCGATGCCCGTCGAGCGCGCGCTGATATGTCCGCCGCGCTGCAGGATCGGCGCGATAACGCCCGAGGAGCGCGCGGTCGTTCGCGCGAGAAGCCCGCTCGGGGGGAAGTACGATACCCCCGTGAACCGCGAGTCGGCCTACGAGATTCTGAGCCGGAGGAACGCCCCGGAGGCGGCCGCGTCGCCGGAGCGGACCCCCGACCCGCGCGCGGGGCGGCCCGAGCCCGGACCGAAACCGGAAGGGGGCGGGCGCCTCGGCGATCTGCTCTGGGGGACCAAGCGCCGCCAGGGCATGGTGGAAAGCATGGCGAAGCAGGCCGCCCGCACCGTCGGCAGCCAGATCGGCCGGCAGATTATGCGCGGAGTGCTGGGCGGCATTCTCGGCGGATCTCGTCGCCGGTAGCGCGAGGGCGCGCCGGCCCCCTCCGGAGAGTGATGCGTCATGAGATCGTCCCGCACGATAGTCGTTGGCTTGCTTTTGCTCGCGCTCCTGCCCGCCGCCGCCCTCGGCGGCTCGAGGCAGGACAGGGCTCTCGCGAAGGAGATCGCGAGGCTCGAGAAGCGGATCGCGTTTCTCGAGGAGCGCATTCGCCTGCTCGAAATCGAGATCGCGAGGTTTTCCGGGGGCCCGGCCGCCCCGCCGGAGCTCCGGCCGGCCCCGCTCGACGCCTGGAAGATGCTCGCGATCGGAATGTCCCGGCGGGAGGTTCGGCTCCTGCTCGGACCGCCCGACGAAATAGCCCCTCATTCGTACCTCGAGATCTGGAATTACTCGAGATCGTACGGCGCGCCGTGCAGCGTCACTTTCGACGAAGAGGGGCGCGTGGAGAGCTGGACGGCGCCCTGACGGCGGCGTCCGCGACGCCCTGCGCGGAGGGCGCGAGAAAGGGAGAGACACTTGGCGCAGCCCTACGTGACCGACTCGACGATCGCGGCGAAAGCGGCGGGATGGCTCGAGCGGATCGCCCCGTATAACCGGCACGAGATGGAGCTTCGCGCGGAGAAGAGCGCGCTCATCGTCGTCGACATGCAGGTCTTCTTTCTCGATCCCGCGTCGCCGACGTACACCTGCGGCGGGCCGGCCGTCATTCCGACCGTCTCGCGCCTCGTGGCGGCGTTTCGGGCGGCGGGGCGCCCGGTCATTTTTACGCGGCACGTGCACCACGCGGACGATCTCGACAGCGGCATCATGGGCTGGTGGTGGATCGGGAAGTGCATCGAGGGGAGCCCGGAGAGCGAGATCCATCCCGCCCTCGCGCCGCTGCCGCGGGAGAAGGTCGTCCTCAAGCATCGCTACTCGGCGTTCTACAACACGGATCTCGAAACGATCCTTCGCTGCCTCGGGATCGAGGACGTCGTCGTCTGCGGAATCATGACGAATCTGTGCTGCGAATCGACCGCGCGCGACGCGTATTTCCGCGATTACCGGGTTTTCATACCGGCCGACGGCACCGGGTCGATCGACGAGGATCTGCACGTGGCGAGCCTCATGGGCCTCGCCTTCGGTTTCGCGTTCGTGACGACCGGAGACGCCGTCGTCTCGCGCCTGCGTACCGGGGCCGAGCCCCGGGGAACGCCATGAGCGCGCTCTTCGAAAAGAAGCGGATCGGGCTGGCCCTCGGGGGCGGTTCCGTGCTCGGCGCGGCGCACGTCGGCGTCCTGCGCGCCATCGACGAGTTCGGCATTCCGATCGCCTGCGTCGCGGGAACGAGCATCGGCGCCTTTATCGGCGCCCTCCACGCGTTCGGCAAATCCTGGCGCGAGATAGAGGAGATAGCGCTCGACACGAAATGGCTCGACGTCTCGCGGCTGTCGCTCTCCCAGTACGGGCTCCTCTCGAACAAGCGTCTCGGCAAGGCGCTGACCGGCGCGATCGGCGGCGTGAAGTTCGCCGACGCCCGCATTCCGCTCGCCGTCGTCGCGACGGATATCGGAAAGGGAGAGAGGGCGGTGCTGATCGAAGGGAACGTCGCCGAGGCGGTCATGGCGAGCAGCTGCATCCCCGGCGTGTTCATTCCGGTCGAGATCGGCGGCCGGATGCTCGTCGACGGCGGCGTCATGGAGAACGTGCCGGTCTCGCCGCTGCGCGACATGGGGGCTGAGGTCGTCATAGGAGTCGATCTCACCACGAACCACTCGTTCAAGAGGCCGGAGCATCTCGTCGGCGTGCTGCTCAACACCTTCGGGATCACGCTCCGCAACGCAACGATGTTTCAGGCGAACCGGGCGGACATTCTCATCGCGCCGGACCTATCGGCCTTCAACGCCATCGACACGGATCAGGTGGCGAAGCTCATCGCGATCGGCTACTCGAAAGCGAGCGAAACGTTTCGCGGGCTCCTTGCGTGATCGACAGCCCCGGAGGTTTGTGGTATCGTGCCGGCCATGAGCGGCGGTGAACGCGGCGCGGACGCGCCCGGACCGGATCTGGTCTGCGTCTTCCGCGCCGGCGACGAAGGCCTCGTTGGCATCGTCAAATCGATTCTCGACGGGGAAGAAATTCTCTACATCGCGCGCGGCGCGGAGATGCAGGACCTCTTCGGCGTGGGGCGCATCGGCGGCGGTTTCAACTACGTCGTCGGCCCCGTCGAATTCATGGTGCGGCCGGAGGACGCCGATCGCGCCCGCGCCGTGCTCGACGCCCTGCGCGAGGGATTCCTGAGCGGCGGCGCGGCCGAACCCGAGGACGCCTGACCTTCTTTCGCGGAGCCGCCCGTCGCGGCGCCCCCTTTCGCTCGAGCTTCCCTCAGAGAGATCGTTCGATCGCGGCCGTGAGCTTCGCGCCCCGCAAATCCTCGCCCCACGCCGCGAGGGCGCCGTCCCGCCCCACGAGGAAGGGGGACGGAATGCTTCCCACGAACCAGCGCTTCACGGGTCCGGCGTTCCAGCCCGATCCGTCGTAGACGTGGCGCCAGGTCATGCCGTGCGCCGCGACCGAGTCGCGGAGGGCCGGGACGCTCACGCGGTCGGCGTAGTCGAGCGAGATCGACACGATCTCGAGGCCCCGTTCGTGATATTTCGCGTACGCGGCCGCGATCCCGGGAAGCTCGCGCCGGCACGGCGGGCACCACGTGGCCCAGAAGTCGACGAGCAGGACCTTGCCCGCGTACTCGTCGAGCGACACCGGCATGCCGTCGATGTCGGAGACCTCGAGCGAAATCGGCCACATGAGACGGACGGCGTCCGGGCCGAGCTGCGTCGCGACGACGCGGTAGAAATGCCGGTCGTCGGCGCACTCGTCGACGAGCGCCGCGAGCTCCTTGCCGAGGTCGGCGTCGTCGGCGCCGGGGGATTTCGCCTTGTTGGCGATCCTGAGGGCGCGCGCGGCGCCGTAGAACTCGCTCCCCGCGATAATCTTGTCGAGGTATGCGTCAGCCGCGCGGTAGCTCTCGACGCGGAGCGGATCGGCGGCCCGGTGCTTGAGCGAGAGGGCCATGGCCGCGAGGTAGCTCGCCTCCGCGAGTCCGGTGGGGCCGGGCGAGGAGAGCAGGTATTCGTCGGTCTCGCGCTTGACGAGATCCGATACGGAGCCCCATCCGGGCATGTAGAACGACGAGAGCCGGCTCGACGCGCGCACCCGCTCGAGCCCGGCGTCGTACGACGAATCGCCTGCCTTCAACTTCTTCATGTTCGCGAGATAGCGCGCGGCGTGCTCCGTCTGGGAAGAGAGATACTGGGCGTAGGTCCAAAACGAGCGGTTCGCCGCGAGCAGCCCGTCCTGCCGTTCCTTCCACTGAGCGAGGGACGCCTCGGAAGCGAAGGTGTCGGAAGCGGCGTCGAACTCGGGAAGCCCGCGGGAGAGGAACGCCGTGTTTTTTTCGTAGTTCGCCTGCGCCCGCTCGACGAGGGCGCCGAAGCGGGTATCGCCCCGGAGGGACTCGAGATCCGGATCCTCCTCGAGCATGGAGGGCTGGTCCAAGCCGCCCGCGATGGAGCGCTCGAGCGACCGGACGGCCTCGTCCGTCCTGCCGGAGCGCGCATAGGCGCACGCGAGCGCGTACGGCGGGACCGTCGAGGAGGGCATCGCCTTTTCGACCTCGCTCAGCTTCGCGAGGGCGCTGTCGACGCCGGCGCTTTCGAGGAGCTTGAAGGCGTCGCCGAGGAGCTCGTTGACGCGCGTGAGCGTTTGCTCGTCATAGAACGGCGCCGCGGCCGGCCGGCCCGGCTCTTTCCGGGCGCACGAAAGGGCCGCGAGCGAGAGCGCGAGGGCGAGGATGCCGAGGCGGAGGGGCGAAAGACGCGCGGACTGTTTCATCGTTCACCTGCTTCGAGTTGGGGCCGGCGAATGTCGAACAAAACCGCTGAACAGTATATGAGAAACTCCCCGTTCGTTCACCCGATTTTTCGGAGCGGTTCGGCAAGGCGAATCCGGATGCGCGCTCGGGCCATCTGTGATACCATGGTGCCCGAATGGTCGGCGGCGAACCGGACGAATCATGATACAGACGGAGAACGGCATACGGATCGGCGACTCGGAGCTCGTCTTCGAGTTCATTCGTGCGTCGGGGCCCGGCGGTCAGAACGTGAACAAGGTCGCGACCGCGGTCCGCTTGCGGTTCAACGCGCTCGGTTCGACCTCCCTGCCGGCGGACGTTCGCCGCAGGCTCCTCGCGCTCGCGGGGCGGCGGGCGGGAGCGGACGGCGTGATCACGATCCGGGCGGAGCGGCACCGGACGCAGGAGGCGAACCGTCGCGACGCCGTCGAGCGGCTCGCCGAGCTCGTGCGCCGTGCCGCCGTGCCGCCGAAGAGGCGGCGGGAGACGAGGCCCACCGTCTCGTCGCGGGAGCGGAGGCTCGAATCGAAGCGCCGTCGCGCGCGGGAGAAACGCGGCCGCGGTCGCCCCGAGCCCGAGGGCGACTGATTCAAGGGTAGCGGGCTGAACGGAGGGTGGAGGAATGCGCGGAGCGAAATTGCTTTTCGCGGCGCTCGCGATCGCCTCGTGCGCGCGGGCGGCCGAGGCCGGGGACGGATCGAAAATCTACCTGCGGCTTGACGTCGGCGGCAGCATGCATCCGAGCGACCAGAATCTCGAGACGGCCTACTATACGACCGGCCCGGACTATGACATCTTCACCGACCGGCAGACGCAGATGCTGTATCATTTCGATCAAAAGTTCGGAGCGTCGATTGCGGGCGCGGTGGGCTACCGCCTGACGAATACACTCGCATGCGAATGCGCCCTCGGCTACACGGGCTACTTCATCAACGAGATCAATCAGGACAGCCGCCACACCTGTCTGCAAGACGAATCGATCGACCATCCCGACGCGGAATGCGCCGATTTCAGCTCGATCGTCATCCGCCCGGCGCTGAAATTCAAACCCGCCTCGCAGGGGAAGATAGCCTTATATATCTCGGCCGGCGCTGACGTAGCGATTCTCTCGGCCTCCGGCGAGCTGGCTTTCGAGGCGCCCGGAACCTCGATCGAACTGGCGGCGCCGGAGGTGGTCCCGCTCGAATTCGACGGCTCCGATGTGGTGCTCGGGCTCGATATCGAAAGCGGGATCGAGTTCGCGCTCTCGCCCACCGTGGCGCTGCACGTCGGCGCTTCATATATCGCCATGCAGAAGGCGTTCGAGGACTTCCACGAGATCGTCGTCGATGCGGATCTCGCCGACGAGCTCGAGGGCATCGGTTACTCGTTCGACGGGATGAGCTTTTCGGGTTTGCGGGCGGTTGCGGGCGTGATATGGTATCCATGAGAACATGAGAAAAGCGCGAACGAGCATAACCGCTCTCATCGGAGCGCTCTGCGTCGCGGCCGGCTGCGGCACGGACGTGCCCGAAGGCCTCGAGCCCGTCACGGGCTTCGAGCTCGAGCGCTATCTCGGCTCGTGGTACGAGATCGCGCGGCTCGATCACAGCTTCGAGCGGGGTCTCGCGAACGTGACGGCGGAGTACTCCCTGCGCGAAGACGGCGGCGTAACCGTGCTGAACAAGGGGTACGACGGCGCCCGGCTGAAATGGAAGGAAGCCCGCGGCCGAGCGAAGTTCATCGGCGATCCGTCGACGGGCAGTCTCAAAGTCTCGTTCTTCGGCCCCTTCTGGGGCGGCTACCACATTATCGCTCTCGACGCCGAAGGGTACCGCTGGGCGATGGTGGCCGGCCCGAGCCGGTCGTACCTCTGGATTCTCTCGCGCGAGCCTTCTCTCGATCCCGCCGTTGCCGCGGACCTCGTGGAGAAGGCCCGGCGTTGGGGATTCGAGACCGGCAAGCTCATATTCGTCGAGCACACGGCGAATCGATGACCCGACATCCTCGAGGAGGAACACCGTGATGGTAATGGCGATTCTCCTTGCCGCGGCCGCCGTCGTTCTGCTCGCGTTCGGTTTTCTGAAAAAGCAGTATGAACCCGTCCTCCTCGCCCGGCGCGCGAGATGGTGGCTGCGCGCCGCGCTCATTCTCATGGCGGCCTTCGCCGGATTCTGGGCATTCTTCGGCGTCGGCGAGATGATTGGCGGAGACACGAGCGGCGTCATGCATCTCGTCCCCTCGGCGATCATCGTTCTGCTCATGCTCGCCGCGAGACGCCGCCCGTTCGAGGGCGGGATCGTCCTCATGGTGATCGGAACGCTCGTCACCATAGCCGCGTTCGGCGCGCACCGCGGAGGCTGGCCCCAGTACATCATGGTGGCGCTCATCACGGGGGTTCCGCTGCTCGCGGCCGGCATTCTCCTTCTCGTGGCGACGGCGTCGGGGGCGAAGCGCGCCGGCCGGCCCGCCGACCCGCCCGGAGCATGAGCTCGAGCTACTACGCGAAACGGCTCGCCGGAGAGCGGCTGCGGGCGGTATACGAAATCGCCCCGCCGCGTGTGCGGCGCTATCTCGAGGCCGAAATCGATTTCGTCGTCGCGAGCATGAGCGCGGGGGAGAAGGCCCTCGAGCTCGGGTGTGGATACGGCCGCGTGCTCGCGCGGCTCGCCGGCAAGGCGCGGCTCGCCGTCGGCATCGATACGGCTGTCGAGAGCCTCGCTCTCGGACGGAGGCTCGCGCCGCCGGAGCTCGCGTGCGAATTTGTCGCGATGGACGCCCTCGAGACGGGATTTCGCGACGGGGAGTTCGATCTCGTGGCGTGCGTGCAGAACGGAATCGCCGCGTTCGGCGTCGATCAGGAGCGTCTCGTGCGCGAGGCGCTCCGCGTGACGAAGCCCGGAGGGCTGGCCCTCTTCTCCACCTATAACGCGCATTTCTGGCCCGAGCGGCTCGCATGGTTCGAGGCGCAGGCGCGCGCGGGGCTCATCGGCCCGATCGATTACGGGCGCACCGGCGGAGGAGTCGTCGTCTGCGAGGACGGGTTTCGCGCGGGAATGCTCGGCCCCGGCGAGCTTCGGGCGCTGTGCGCACGCGCGGGGGGCAGGCCGCGGATCGTCGAAGTGGACGATTCGAGCGTGTTCTGCTCGGTCGGGCGCGAGGCCCGGGAGAGGACGGCATGAGCGCAAAGGGCCGCGCGAAGATCTCGTACGCCTCGACGGTGGGGTATCCGGCGGCGTATCCCGGCCGCTGCGGCGAGACGCTCGACGCCGCGCTCCGCTCGGCGAGCGCCTACGAGGCGTGGCGCGCGCTCGATCCGGGGCCGCGGGCGGACGTCTTCGCGCGCTACGCGGCGATGCCCGCCCTCACGAAGAGCGATCTCCGCGAGCGCTCGGCGCGCGCCTTCGTGCCCGGTGCCCGGAACGTCGACGCCGCGCTCGCCGCGGGAGAGATCGAGCTCGTCGCGACGAGCGGATCGACGGGGGACCGGGTCACGAACATCTGGCACCAGCAATGGTGGGACGCCTCGGAGTCCGCGTCCTGGGAGCTCAACGCGCACGCGCGCTCGGCCGCGGCCGGCGATCATCGCGAAGCGATTCTCACGAGCCCCTGGTGCGCGGGGGTGCCGTGCGAGAACGGCTACCTCCTGCGCGAGCACCGCACCCTCGGACGATTTCTCTATCTCACCGAGCGGAGCGACCCGAGCACCTGGAGCGCGGCGCTCATGGACCGCATGATCGAGGAGCTGAACGCGTTCGCCCCCGTCATCCTCGAGGCCAATCCGTCGTTTCTCGCGCGCCTGTCCCGCCACATCGTCGCGAGCGGACGCGCCGTTCGCTCGCCTTCGTTCATCGTTCTCACGTACGAGTATCCCTCGAAGGTCCACTACCGGTCGATCGCGCGCGCGTTCGACGCTCCGATCGCGAGCTCGTACGGCTCGACGGAGACGGGGTACGTGTTCATGGAATGCGAGGCGGGGAGCCTGCATCAGGTGACGGATTCGTGCCACGTCGATTACCTCCCGTTCGCGGCGGGGCACGGTGGGCCCGAGACGGGACTCATCCTCGTCACGACCTTCGGAAATCCGTGGCGCTCGCTCATCCGCTTCGACGTCGGCGACGTCGCGCTGCTGGGGAGCGGGGAAAGGTGCCCCTGCGGGCGCGCCGCGGGGCTCACGCTGCGCTCGATCGAGGGCCGGACCGTGAATCTCACGCTCGCGGAGGACGGACGGGCGGTGACGCAGGGAGCGGTGGACCGCGCTCTCGCGGACATTCCGGGGCTCGCCGAGTATCAGGTGGCGCAGCGGGGGCCGGCGGAGTATCTCGCCCGTTTCGTCGCCGAGGAGGCGCGGCCGCGCGCCGTCGGAGCCGCCGTGCGCGAGGCTCTCCGTTCGCTCTACGGCGCGTCCGCCGAAATCCATACGGAGAGCGTCGAGGCGATCGCCCCCGATCCGCCCGGAAAATACCGGCTGGCGAGGGCGCACGAACCGATCGAGGTCGATTCCCTGCTCGACGCCCGCTATGCGCCGAGCAGGCCCGGGGAGGCTCTCGATGAGTGATCTCTCGCGTCCGGCCCCCGTGTATCTTCTCGCCGGCGGGCCCGGCAGGCGCCTCGGGCGAGATCCCGTTCTCTCGCGCGCGATCGAGAGCTCCCGCGTCGAGCGGCCGTCGATAGCCTATATCGGCGCGGCGAGCGGGGACAGCAAACCATTTTTCGAGATGCTCGCCGCGTATCTCGTCCGCTGCGGAGCGGGACGGGTCGAGCTCGCCGCGACGGCCTCGGGCCGCGCGAAGATCGAGAGGACGAGGGCGCTTCTCGAGGCCTCGGACATGATCCTCATGAGCGGCGGCGACGTCGAAGAGGGAATGGCCGTTCTCGAGGAGAGGGGCCTGACGGAGTATCTCCGCGGGCTCCACGCACGCGGCAAACCCTTCTTCGGCATATCGGCGGGGAGCATCATGCTCGCGCGGCAATGGATCCGCTGGGCGGACGAAGACGACGACTCGACGGCGAGCCTTTTCCCGTGCCTCGGGATCGCGCCGGTCAACTGCGACACGCACGGCGAGGAGGAGGGATGGGAGGAGCTTCGGGTGCTGCTCCGCCTCTGCCCCGAGGGCGCCCTCGGATACGGCATCCCCTCGGGGGCCGCGCTCGGCGTGTATCCGGACGGCGCCGTCGAGGCCGTCGGGGCGCCCGTCGGCCGCTTCGCGGCGCGGGATGGCGAGGCGCGCGACGACGGCGAGGTCCGTCCCGCGTCGCGATAGAAGCCCTCGTCGCGCCTCGAATGCCCTTGCGGGCATCCCCTGCCGCTGTGGTACGATGCGGCCTGCTGCATGGCCGATCCGGCCGTCGAACCGAGAGGAGATTGTCGATGCAATACACCTTCCACGATCTCAAGGCGAAGTCGCTCGCCGAGCTGAGGGAAATCGCGAAGGGGATCGAGAGCGAAGCGGTCAAGGGATTCACGCAGATGAACAAGGAACATGTCATCCGGGCCGTCTGCGCCGCGCTCAAGATCGACACGCACGAGCATCACCACGTCGTCGGGATCGACAAGCGGAGCATCAAGACGAGCATTCAGGCCCTGAAAAAGGAGCGGGACGAGCTCATGGGCACCGGCGACGCGAAACGCATAAAGGCGATTCGGGCCAAGATAACGAAGCTCAAGCACCGTCTCCGGAAGGCGACGGTCTGAGAACGAACGCGGCGCGTCCGCGAGCCGAAAACGGCGATTGCGGGGGAACGGAGTGCCCCCGGACGCTCCCGCGGCGTCATCACACCGAAGGAGGATCTGTCATGCGCAAACGCATCCTGACCGCGTTGACGCTCGTCGCCGTATGCGCGACGATGTTTCTCGCGCCGTCGCGCGTGCTCTCCCAGGAGCTCGTGCGCGAGCGGCTGCGGAGCGACATCGGCATCGAGCTTCTCGGCAAGGGGATCTTCTACAGCTTCTACTATCAGTACATGGCGAACAAAGCGCTCGGCCTCGAGGCGGGGCTCGGCGTCCTCGGCGGCGGAACGGCCGAAGACAACGTCACGGTCGCGGTCTTCCCGCTCGGCGCGAAGCTCTACCTCATTCCGAAAGACGGCTCGCTCTTCCTCGCCGGAGGCGTGACGATTGTGACCGCGGGAGTCGACTCGGGACCGTTCGACGAGAGCGACAGCTTCGGCTACGCGGGGCTCGGGTTCGAGTTTCGCGCCGACAACGGTTTCCTCTTCCGCGGCACCGCGTACGGGCTCCTGAGCAGCGGCGGATTCTTCATCTGGCCGGGGCTCACGGTCGGATACGCCTTCTGACGACGGCGATGAAAGCGACATTCGCGATCATGCTGGCGGCCGCATCCATTCTCGGATGCGCGCCGGAACGCCCGGCGGTCGACCCGGCCGCGGAAACGGCGCGGATCGAGCGGGTCATCCGCGCGTCGATCGAATGGGCGCTCGACAAGGACAAGGCCCTTCTCTACGAATCGCTCGCGCAGGATTCCTCGCTCTTCATCTTTCATCCCGATTCGGCGTCGACGATCGTCGGATTCGAGTCGTTCGCCGCGCTCGTCGACCGCGTCTTCATGAGCGAGGATTTCAAGGCGACGCGCAGCGAGATCAAGAATCTCCGCGTCGACCTCTCGCGCTCGGGGGACGTCGCGTGGTATTCGTGCCTGCTCGACGATTTCGGCGAATGGCGCGGCGAGCCGACCGGCTGGGCCAACGCCCGGTGGACGGGCGTGCTCGAGAAGCGCGGCGGCCGTTGGGTCATCGTCCAGATGCACTTTTCGCTGGCGAGCGACGACTGATATGGACGACGCGCGGCCCAATCCATGGCTCTCGATCCCCGCGGGGGACTACGAGGGCCATATGGCGAGCCCGAACGTGCGGCAGCTCCAGCACCTGAGCCGCGTGTTCGGCGAGCTCCTGCGCGAATTCGATCCCCAGTCCGTCGCCGTCATCGGCGCGGGGGCGGGGAACGGGCTCGAGCACGTCGATCCGCGCCGCGTCAAGCGGGTCGTCGGCGTCGACATCAATCCGAGCTATCTCGATCTCGCGCGCTCGCGGCACGGCGCGCGCCTCCCGGGGCTCGAGCTCGTATGCGCCGACGCCGCCTCGTGCGAGCTTCCGGAGGCGTCGTTCGACCTCGTGTACGCCGCGCTCATTTTCGAGTACGTCGATCCGGCCGTTCTCGCCGGAAAGATCGCCGGCTGGCTCGGGCCGCGCGGCGCGGCCGCGGCGCTGCTGCAGCTTCCGTCGCCGTGCGGCAGGGTATCGGAGACGCCCTACCTGAGCGTGAGATTGCTCGAACCTTTCATTCATCTCGTGGAGCCTTCGACGCTCCGGGCGCTCTTCGCCGCGCGCGGGCTCCGGGAAATCCGCTCCGGCACGGAGACGCTCGAGGGGGGCAAGGGTTTTTACCTCGGCGTGTTCCGCCGCGCGGACGCCGGCGGCCGAGCGACCCGCGATACCGTCGAGCGGATCCATGATGACGTGGACGGGGAGGTCCGCCGCCTCGCCGGCGCGCACGGCGGGCGCATCCGGTGCGGCCCGGGATGCAGCTCGTGCTGCGTCGACGGCATCACGGTGTTCCCGATCGAGGCCGAGCGCATCCGGCTGCGACACGGGGCGCTGCTCGCCGGGGGCGAGCCTCATCCTCCCGGCGCGTGCGCGTTTCTCGACGGCGAGGGCCGCTGCCGCGTCTACGAGGATCGTCCCTACGTGTGCCGCACGCAGGGATTGCCCCTGCGGTGGACCGAGGATGGCGGCGTCGGCGAGATCGAGCTGCGCGACATCTGTCCGCTCAACGACGAAGGGACTCCCGTGGAGGATCTGGCGAGCGGAGACTGCTGGACGATCGGTCCGTTCGAGGAACGCCTCGCGCTCGCCGAAATCGCCCGGGGAGGCGGGCGCGATCGCGTTCCGCTCCGGGCGCTGTTCGAGAACCCGGCCCGCCGGGCAGGGGGGGATGATGAGACGAACCGATAAGGAAATCCGCGACCGGTCCGGCATCGACGCCGTGATCGCGGAGTCGCGCGTGTGCCGTCTCGGCCTCTCGGACGGCGGCGAGCCGTACGTCGTGCCGCTCTGCTTCGGACGGGACGGCGATACGATCTACTTCCATGGAGACGCGGAGGGCCGCAAGCTCGACATCCTCCGCCGCAACGACCGCGTGTGCGTCGAGTTCGACGTCGTGGACGGCATGCGGGAGTCGCCGAGCGCCTGCGCGTGGAGCATCATTTACCGCAGCGTGATCGCGTTCGGCCGGGCGCGGATCGTCGAGGATCCGGCGGAAAAGCGCCGTGCCCTCGGCGCGCTCATGGCCCAGTATTCGGGGGCCGCGCACGACTTTCCCGACGAGGCGGTGCTGCGGACGACGATCGTCGCCGTGACGATCGAGCGCGTGAGCGGCAAGCGGTCCGGCGGGGACGCGGCGAAAGGATCCGGGGAATGAAGGCTCTCGTTCTGGAGACGATCGCCGACATCAAACGGGGCGGCGCTCCGCTCGTCGCCGTCGATCTTCCCGTCCCCGAGCCGAAGCGGGGGGAGATACTCGTCGAGGTGGCCGCCTGCGGAGTTTGCCACACGGAGCTCGACGAGATCGAGGGGCGCACGCCGCCGCCGCGCCTGCCCGTCGTTCCCGGCCATCAGGTCGTCGGACGCGTGGCGAAGCTCGGACCCGGCGCGGGCGCGTGGCGCGAGGGGGATAGAGTCGGCGTGGCGTGGATATATTCGGCGTGCGGGACCTGCCGCCATTGCCTCGCGGGCGAAGAGAATCTCTGCGCCGAGTTCAGGGCGACCGGACGCGACGCCGACGGCGGTTACGCCGAGTATATGGTCGTGGGCGGGGATTTCGCGCACGCGATACCGGAAACCTTCTCCGACGCGGAAGCGGCTCCGCTCCTCTGCGCGGGGGCGATCGGCTACCGGTCGCTTCGGCTCGCGGAGCTCAGCGACGGGGAGGTTCTCGGCCTCACGGGCTTCGGCGCTTCGGCGCACCTCGTCCTCATGATGGCGCGGCGCCGCTATCCCGCCTCGCCGGTGTTCGTCTTCGCGCGGAGCGAGCGGGAGCGGGAGTTCGCCCGCGAGCTGGGCGCGGCATGGGCCGGCGGTCCCGGCGACGCTCCGCCCTCCCGGTGCGCGAGCATCATCGATACGACGCCGGCGTGGAAGCCCGTGGTCGAGGCCCTCGGCAACCTCGAGCCGGGCGGGAGGCTCGTCGTGAACGCGATCCGCAAGGAGGACGCGGACGCCGAAGAGCTTCTCGCGCTCGATTACGCCGCTCACCTCTGGATGGAGAAAGAGATCAAGAGCGTCGCGAACGTCTCCCGGTGGGACGTGCGGGAATTTCTCGTGCTGGCGGCGGCGATTCCCATCCGGCCCGAGATCGAGGAATATCCGCTCGCCGACGCCAATCGGGCGCTCGTCGAGCTCAAGACGAAGAGCGTCCGCGGGGCAAAGGTGCTTCGGATCACCTGACGCCGGCCCGCCGCGGGAGCCGCGCCGGCCGCGATCGTGGAACGGGAGCCCGTCGATGAGCGCATCGCGCCCGCACAGGATCATTCTCTTCAACAAGCCGTTCCGCGTTCTGTGCCAGTTCAGTCCGAGCGGCGGCAAGGCTACGCTCGCCGATTACATCGACGTTCCGGAGGTGTATCCCGCCGGCCGGCTCGACTACGACAGCGAAGGGCTCGTGGTCCTCACCGACTGGGGCCGGGCGCAGCATCTCATCACCGATCCGCGTCGCAAGCTCGAAAAGCGCTATCTCGCGCAGGTGGAGGGCGAGCCGGGAGACGCCGCGCTCGAGATGCTGCGCCGCGGGGTGAAGCTCGCCGACGGCTGGACGCTTCCGGCGGCCGCGGATTTGATCGCTCCGCCCGCCGTGTGGGAACGCACGCCGCCGATCCGACTCCGGAAAAGCATACCGACGACGTGGATCCGCCTCGCCATCGTCGAGGGAAGAAACCGGCAGGTGCGCCGCATGACCGCGGCCGCCGGCCACCCGACCCTCCGGCTCATCCGGGTCGCCGTGGGGCCGTGGGAGCTCGACGATCTTCTCCCGGGCGCCTTCCGCGAGACCGGCCCGGCCGATCTTCTCGACCGTTTTCCGCCCTATTAGATGTTGTCATCCCGCCGCCGGAATGGTGTACAATGCCCGCCAAGCGGTTCGATCGTCCACGCGGACCATCGGGGAAAGGATTGTCGATGAGTAGGCACGTTCTCGGACGGGCGGTTGCGGCGGTGAACGGCATTCGCCTCTTCTGCCGCGATACGCTGTCGCAGTCTCCGTGCATCCTCTGCCTCCACGGACGCTGGGGAAGGGGAGAGACCTGGAGCGATTTCATCGCGCGGTACCGGGACCGGTACCGGATCATCGCGCCGGACCAGAGGGGGCACGGGCTGAGCGACAAGCCGGGCTCGGGCTACAGCGCCGAGGACATGGCGCGCGACGCATACGAGCTCGTCACGCAGCTGCGGTGCGTGCCGGCGATCGTCGTCGGGCATTCGATGGGAGGGAGAGTCGCCGCGTATCTCGCGGCGCTCTACCCCGAGGCGGTGAAAGGCGTGGTGATCATCGACGAGCAGCTCGGATGCACCGCCTTCGCCCCCGCCACCGACGATCCGACGGACGACGGGCTCACGCGCTCATGGCCCACGCCGTACTCGACGATGGACGAAGCGCTGAAGGATCTCGGCGGCCGCTTCAAGCGCCCGTCGAACGTCCGATACTTCAGCGACAGCCTGACCGAGACGCTCGACGGATACGATTTTCTCTTCTCGCGCCGCGCGATGGCGGCGATCGCCCGCGCGAGGCGCGATTGGCGGGATATCCTCGAGCGAATCGCCTGCCCCGTCTTCATCGTGAGGGCCGCCGAGAGCCGGTGCCTTTCGCGGGAGGAAGCCCGCGAGATGGCCTCGATCGCGAAGGACGGCAGCTACTACGAAGTGTCCGACTCCGATCACCTGGTCTACGCGGACAATCCGGACGACTTCTACCGGGGCTTCGACGGATTCATCGGGCGGCTCTGACGGCGGTCGGACGCCGGTCCCCGCTCATCGAGAGAGGGAGGGCATCGCGAATGGAAATCAAGGGACTCATCCTGCAGGCCCGCAAGGAGTTCGTCGTCGACAACTTCGGGGAGAAGGCGTGGGATCGCGTGCTCGCGGCGCTGTTGCCCGAGGACCGGGAGAGGATCGAGGACATGATTCTCACCGCGAAATGGTATCCCTTCGAGCTCGGGGAGCGCCTCGACAAGGCGATCGTCGACCTTTTCGGCGGCGGGGATCCGAAGGTGTTCGAGGAGATCGGCGCGAAATCGGCGAAGCGGAGCCTCGTCAAGGTGCACAAATCGTTTCTGACCCCCGGGGATCCTCAGGCCTTCCTCGATAAAACGGATGTGATCTACAGGTTCTACTACGATACCGGTCGCCGGGAGTACGAGCGCACGGGTCCCGACTCGGGCGTGATGACGACCTACGACGCCAAGACCTTCTCCGTGCCGGATTGTCTCACCGTGGTGGGCTGGTACCGGGAAGCCTTGAAAATGTGCGGCGCCCGCTCCGTCGAGGTCGTCGAGGAGGAGTGCCGCGCGCGGGGCGGCTCGCACTGCCGGTATCGCCTCAAGTGGCGTATGTGACGCCGAATTCGGCGGCGCGCCCGTTTCCTTGAAACAATACTACGTTTCGCGCGTCCGTATAGGTGAAAGGAAGGTGTGCCCATGCAGAAACATATCACGGCGGTCGGCGTGCTGCGCATCGGCTACGGGATATTCGGTTTTCTCGCCGCGGCGTTCGTGCTCTTCTTCACGGTCGGCGTCGGGCTGCTCGCTTTCGAGCTCGAGGGCGAGGAGGAGGCGCTCCCCGTTCTCGCCGCCATCGGCGTGCCGGTCGCGGTCGCCATTTTCGTGTTCGCCGCGCTCAGCATCGCCGGGGGCGTCGGTGTCCTGAAGCACAAGAATTGGGCGCGGTATTTGACGATGGTGCTCTCGGTGCTCGATCTCTTCCACGTTCCGATCGGCACGGCGCTCGGCATTTACTGCATCTGGGCGCTCGCCCAAGACGACACCGGACGCCTTTTTGCCTCTTGAACGCGCGCGGCATCTGCCGCACAATGAGCCGGGCTCTTCGTTCGATGGGGGTCATCGAGCCGCGCAAGGAGGTAGGAGGCCGTGGTAAAGAACATGGGGTCGGCCGATCGTATCGTTCGCCTCGTCGTCGTGGCCGTCATCGCGATTCTGATCGCCGCGAAGACGCTCACGGGCGGCGCCGCCGTCGTGCTCGGCATCATCGCGCTCGTCATGCTTCTGACGGCTCTCATGGGCTTCTGCCCGCTGTACGTGCCCTTCAAGATATCGACGGCGAAAAAGAAAGAGCAATAGCCGCCGCATCGTTGGAAAGGATCCGCCCATGCATCGCTCCGGCGCGTCCCGCGCGAGGCGCGCGGCCGCCGCGGCCGTCCGCCGTCTGCACCCCGCGCGCGTCGCGGGCGACATCCGCCGGGGGGCGGTTTTTCGCGGCGCCATGGAGGAGTATCTCGGCCTCCCCGCGGGCGCCGACGCCGCCCCGGAGCTGCTCGAGCGTCTCGTCTACGGCTGGGGAAACGAGATCATGTCGGCGATGCCCGAGTATCTCGACGCGAGCGTCAGGGCCATGCGCGGGACGAAGGGGCCGGTGCTCGAATGCGGCTCGGGTCTATCGACGATCCTGCTCGGCGCTCTCGCGGAGCGAAGCGGCGCGCGCCTCTGCTCGCTCGAGCACGATCGGGGATGGGCCGCGCGCGTGCGGAGGGCGCTCCGGCGCTACCGCCTGCGCGGCGTCGAGGTCTTCCACGCGCCGCTTCGCGATTACGGGGCGTTCACGTGGTACGACGCGCCGCTCGACCGCCTTCCCGGTGAATTCTCCCTCGTCGTGTGCGACGGCCCGCCGGGCGACACGCCCGGCGGACGCTACGGGCTGCTTCCCGTTTTGCGCGAACGTCTGCGGCCCGGATGCGTGATCCTGCTCGACGACCTGCACCGGCCGGCGGAACGGGACATCGCCTCCCGGTGGGCGCGCGAGCTCGGAGTGATCCACGAGGTGCGCGGCGCGGCCAAACCCTACGCGGTCATCGTCGCGCCCTGATCCGGCGGAGCCATGAAGATCGTGACGGCGGCAATCATCGTTTCGCGCGGCATGGTGCTCATCGCGCGGCGCAGGCGCGGCGATTCGATGGGGGGATTCTGGGAGTTTCCCGGCGGCTCCCTCGAGGATGGGGAGACCCTGCAGGGGTGTCTCGAGCGCGAGCTCGTCGAGGAGCTCGGAGTCGAGGCTGTCGCCGGGGAGGTCGTCGCCGAGAGCAGCCACTGCGGCGAGGAGGGCGCGCTGAGGCTCGTCGCGCTCCGCGCCACGATCGTCTCCGGCGATCCGATCCCCGCGGCTCATGACGCGATAGCCTGGGTGAGGCCTCGGGATCTCCCGCGCTACCGGCTCGCGCCGGCGGACGTTCCGATCGCCGAGGCCATCGCGAGAAAAAAGGACGTGCTCCGCGAATGAAAGCGATCGTCATCAAACGCGGCCGCGAGAAATCTCTCCTGCGCCGGCATCCGTGGATTTTCGACGGGGCGGTCGCCGGGGTCGAGGGAAATCCCGGAACGGGCGATACGGTCGACGTGCTGCTCGGCGGGGGCGAGCGCGCGGCTCGGGCGGCGTATTCGCCCGCGTCGCAGATCGTCGCCCGCGTATGGAGCTTCGATCCGGGCGAGGAGATCGCGGCGGATTTTTTCCGCGACCGCCTCTCCCGTGCGTTCGGGCTGCGCGGCCCGCTCGCCCGGTGCGACGATCCGGGAGCGGCGCGGCTCGTGAACGCCGAGTCGGACCATCTCCCCGGCGTCATCGTGGATCGCTACGGGCGCTGGCTCGTCGTCCAGTTCCTCGCCGCGGGAGGCGAACGATGGCGCGAAACGATCGTCGCGGAGCTCGAGCGGATCCTCTCGCCCGCCGGGATCTTCGAGCGCTCGGACGTCGACGTGCGCGAGAAGGAGGGTCTCGAGCGACGGTGCGGCCTCCTCGCCGGCGCCGAGCCGCCGGAGCTCGTCGAGATCGTCGAGGACGGCCGGCGTTTTCTCGTCGACGTCCGCGGCGGCCACAAGACGGGCTTTTATCTCGATCAGCGCGATAACCGCTCCGCGGTCGCCGCCTACGCGCGGGGCGCCGAGGCGCTCAACTGCTTTTCGTACACGGGAGGATTCGGCGTGGCGGCGCTCGCGGCCGGGGCCGCGCGGGTGACCAATATCGACTCCTCCGCTCCGGCCCTCGCCCTCTCGCGGCGCATCGCCGATCTCAACGGAATCGAGGAGCATCGCGTCGAGCACGTCGAGGGCGACGTGTTCGTCGTTCTTCGCCGCTATCGCGACGAGCGGCGCTCGTTCGATCTCGTCGTTCTCGATCCGCCGAAGTTCGCCGAATCGCGAAGCCAGCTTCCGCGCGCGAGCCGCGGCTACAAGGACATCAACCTGCTCGCCCTGAAGCTGCTGCGGCCGGGAGGCGCGCTCTTCACCTTCTCCTGCTCGGGGCTCATGACGAGCGAGCTCTTTCAGAAAATCGTCGCCGACGCGGCGCTCGACGCGGGGCGCGACGCGCGGATCGTCCGGCGGCTCTCTCAATCCGCGGATCATCCGGTCGCCCTTCCGTTCCCCGAGGGGGCGTATCTCAAGGGGCTCGTCTGCGTGGTCGCGCGCTGACCGCCGGCCGGGGGAGGATCTCCCGGCGGCGCCCCGCCCGCCCGTCCGGCCCCGCCGGTTTTCCGTCGAAACCGGGCACCTTCGCGGGCCGCCGGTGTACCACCGGATAACAGGAGGCCGGGCGGCCGTGAGAAGCTTTGTCGTATCGTTCTTCGGCATTCTCTTTCTGCTCCTTTTGATCGCGGTTCTCTGCAGGGCGGGCTAGGAGCCCCCGCGGCGAAACCGGTTGCCCCGCCCGCCGCGGGCGTCTATACTGCCGGGGTCGCCGGCGCGGGGCGTTCCGCCTCGCGCCGTTCGAGGCTTCCCGGCCGATTCCATGAGCATAGCTGTTTCGAAGATCGTATCCCGTGGAGGAGGTTCGTATGCGCCGGTTCTGCATGGTCGTTCTCGCCGCCGCTCTCGTTCTCGCCCTCGTCCGGCCCGCGACGCCCCGCGCCGCGGAGCGGCGCGAGGGGATTCCGGATTACTCGCTCACGCCGCGCTCGGAGGTTCCCGCCGAATGCACGTGGCGCTGCGAGGATCTCTATCCGACCTTCGAGGCGTGGGAGCGCGATCGCGCGGCCCTCGAGGATCTCGTGTCGGGCATCGACGAGGCGGCCAAGGACTGGACGGCGACCCCGCAGAGGATGCTCGCGCTCTACGAGCTCCGGGACGCGATCCATATGAAAGCCTCGAGGCTCTTCCGCTACGTGCTGCTCCAGAGCGACGTCGATCTCGCGAACTCGAGGTTTCAGGCCCTCCGCGGAGAGCTGCAGGCGTCGTTCGTGCAGATCGGGAGCAAGTTCTCGTTCCTCGCGCCCGGCCTGCTCGAGATGGACGAGAAGACGATCGAGGGGTATCTCGCCTCTGAGAAGGGGCTCGCGCCGTACCGCTTTTCGATTCGGGAGACGCTCCGCGGCCGCGCGCACATCCTTCCCGAGGAGCAGGAGCGGATCATGACGATGACGGGGCTCTTCGGCGGCGCGCCGTCGCGGGCGGCGAACTTCCTCAACGACGTCGACATCCCGCATCCCGCGGCGACCTTCTCGGACGGCGAGACGGTGCCGCTCAACTACGCGAACTACGCCCGCTACCGGGCGTCGAACAATGCCGCCGACCGGACGCTGGCCATGCGGACCTTCTGGGCGAATCGCGCGCGCTACGAGAACACCCACGCCGCGCTCCTCGACGGCGAGATGAAGCGGCACCTCTTCGACGCGCGCGTCCGCGGCTTCGAGGACTGTCTCTCGGCGAGCCTCTTCGAGAACGACATCGATCCCGCCGTGTACCGCAGCCTCATCGCCTCGGTCAGGGCGAAGCTTCCGGTCTTTTTCCGCTACATGAAGCTCAAGGGCGAGCTCATGGGGCTCGCCGACACGATGCGCTACGAGGACATCTACGGATCGGCGGTGCCCTCGATCGAACGGGCGTACACCTACGAGGAAGCGCAGAAGATTCTCCTCGGCGCGCTCGAGCCGCTCGGCGAGGAATACGGGGCCGCACTCCGCAAGGCGTTTGCCGACCGCTGGATCGACGTCTACCCGAACAAGAACAAGCAGTCCGGCGCGTACTCCGGGGACGTCTACGGCGTTCACCCGTACGTCAAGATGAACTACGACGGGAAATACGACGCCGTTTCGACGCTCGCGCACGAGCTCGGTCACGCCGTGCATTCGACCCTCGCGGACGGGACGCAGCCCTTCGCGACCGCCGATTACCCGCTCTTCCTCGCCGAGATCGCGTCCACCTTCAACGAAACGCTGCTGCTCAAGTACATGCTGAAGCACGAAAAGGACGATCTCTTCAAGCTCTGGCTCATCGATCAGTATCTCGTGCAGGTGCGCTCGACCATATTCCGGCAGACGATGTTCGCCGAGTACGAGCTCGCGATGCATCGCCGCGTGGAGGAGGACAAGACCCTCACGCCGGACTGGCTCAACGAGACGTACCTCGACCTCACGAGGACGTACTACGGCCACGATCAGGGAGTCGCGCGCGTCGACGACTACATCCGGAACGAGTGGAGCGCGATTCCGCACTTCTACCGGTACTACTACGTGTACCAGTACAGCACGGGCATGATCGCCTCGATGGCTCTCGTGGATCAGGCGCTCGGCGGCAAGGCCGGCGTCGAGAGGTATCTCTCGTTCCTCAGGTCCGGCGGGAGCGACTCTCCGCTCGCGCTCCTCGAAAAGGCGGGCGTCGACATGACGACCGCCGCGCCGACGGAGGCCGCCATGCGGACCGTCGAGGGCCTCGTCTCCGAAATGGAGAGGATCGTCGCGCGGCTTCGGGCGCAGAAAAAGATCTAGCGGGGCTCGCCGTGCGGCGGCTTCGAACCGCCGCACGGCCTGCCGGCCTTCTTCGCGGCGGCGGCCAGCAGAAATTCGATCTGGGCGTTGACGCTCCGGAGGTCGTCCGCGGCCCATTTCTCGAGCGCCTCGAAGAGCGCCGCGTCGACGCGGAGCAGAAATTTCTTTTTCTCGCTCATGATCCCTTCGTGCCGCCGCCTCACTGGTAGAGCGTGCCGGTGTTGATGACCGGAGACACCTCTCTATCGGAAACGAGCGCGACCATGAGGTTGTTGACCATCGTGGCGCGTTTGTCGTTGTCGAGCTCGATGATATTCTGCTCGCTGAGCTGCCGGAGCGCCATCTCGACCATGCCGACCGCGCCCTCGACGATCTTCTGGCGGGCCGCTATGATCGCCTGCGCCTGCTGGCGCCGGAGCATCGCCTGCGCTATCTCGGGCGAATAGGCGAGGTGACTGATGCGCGATTCGATAACGCTGACGCCGGCGATCTCGAGCCTCGTCTGCACGGTGCGCTTCAGCATCTCGGAGATCTCCTGCTGGCTTCCCCGCAGGGAGGTCTCGTCGTCGCGCTGCGTATCGTACGGGTACTCGGAGGCGAGCGCGCGTATCGCCGTTTCGCTCTGAATGTCGACGAACTGCGCGTAGTTCTCGACGTCGAACAGCGCGCGGGACGTGTCGACGACCTGCCAGACGATGACCGCGCCGATCTCGATCGGGTTCCCGTGGAGATCGTTCACCTTTATCTTCTCGCTGTTGAAGTTGCGGATGCGAAGGCTCAGGTGGCGCTTCGTGACGAGGGGATTGACCCACCAGAATCCCGATTCCCGGATCGATCCCGCGTAGCTCCCGAAGAGGACGAGAACCCGCGCCTCGTTCGGCTGCACCACGGTGAGGCCGGCGCCGAAGATCACCGTAAAGAGGGTGAAGGGAACGAAGAACCAGAGAACGTTCGTGTTGTTGGCGACGATCCCCGCGCGGAGCGCGTAGATGTCGATCGCGATAAAGGCGACGAGCAGAAAGAACCCGAGAAATCCGCTCATTCGCCAGGCCCTGCGTTCGGTAACGGTCTGCATGAGCACCTCCTGCTTCAGGTCTGATAGCAATATGATATCGTAATGATATCATTCTGTCAAGCGAAATATCCCCCCTCGTCGTCGTCGTCGGATGTTGTATAGTCGTAGCCTTCCGCGGCGACGCCGCGGGGGAAAGGAAGGGGCATGAAAAAAAGAACGATCGTGGCCGCGGCGTTCGCGGCGGTTTTTGCGACGGCGGCGGGAGCGGAGCAGGTGCCGGAGAATATACGCGCCGCGTACGAATCGATCCGTCCGATGGATCCCTACGAGCTCTGCCGGATCATGAGCTCGCCGCGCTTCGAAGGCCGGCTCACGGGGCACGAGGGGTATACGGAGGCGGCGAGATGGGCGGCGGGGCTCTTCGAGCGGTGGGGGCTCGAGCCCCGCGATCCGAAGGAAGGGCATCTGCAGCCCTATCCCTCTCCCTATACGATCGTCGACGAGGCGGAGCTCGTGCTCATCCTCGAGCGCCCCGGAGAGGCGCCCCGCGAGCGCCGGTGCGAGCTCGCGAAGGAATTCCTGCCGCTCCTCTACACGGCGAGCGGCGACCACACGGCCGGCATCGTGTTCGCGGGCTGGGGCATCTCGGCGCCGGAGCTCGGGTATGACGACTACGCTGAAGTCGACGTGCGGGGAAAATTCGTTCTCTGCTTCCGCGGCACGCCCGATCGCGAGAACAAGGCCTTCGTCGACTACGACCACCACCGCCGCCGCATGCAAACGGCCCGCGAGAAAGGCGCTCTCGGCATCATCTATATCTATCCCGAGGTGAACGCTCATCCGAACGCCGACTGGCACGACGGGTTCGCCGGCGCGATGCTGAGCGACGGAGCCGCCGACACGCTCCTCGCCGGCGAGGGGCTCACATCAAAGGCTCTCAGGAGCTCGCTCGAGGAAGAGAAGCGTCCGCGCTCGTTCGCCCTCTCGTCGCGCGCGCGCTACCGGGCGGCCTCGCGGCATTTTCCGGACGGCGAGGGGTACAACGTGGTCGCCTGGATCGAGGGCTCCGATCCGAAACTCAGAGGCGAGTGCGTCGTCGTGGGAGGCCACTACGACCACTGCGGGCGGCACGCCGGGCTTCTCTTCCCCGGCGCGAACGACAACGCGAGCGGGTCGGCCGTGGTGATGGAGATCGCCGAGGCGTTCTCGCTGCTCGAGAAGCGGCCGAAGCGCTCGGTCGTTTTCGTACTCTTCGGCGGGGAGGAGCAGGGGCTCCTCGGCTCGACCTGGTTCGCCGAGCACCTGCCGCCGCGATTTACGAAGGTCGACGCGATGTTCAATTTCGACATGAACGGGGAGGGGGAGGGGACGAGCTTCGGCTGCACCGTCGAGCCGCCGGAGTTCCTCGAAACGATCGAGAACGCCGACCGATACGTGAAAACGCTGCGGCGGAACTGGCCCATCAAGGAGGTCGGCGTGCGATCCTCCGACTACGCGCCGTTCTTCCAGCAGGGGGCCTCGTGCGCGGCGTTCTTCTCGAACGGCCCCCATCTTCACTATCACGAGACGGGGGACACGATCTACCGGATCAACCCCGATATCCTCGCCGACATCGCGCGGATAGGATTCCTCGGCGCCCACGCGTGGGCCGACCGGTAGGCGCGGGCTACCGCTTCTCCTCCGCCTTCGCCGGCGGCATGAGCTCCTTCACGTCCGCGGGCAGCGCCCAGACGCTGTCGGGGATCGCGGCGTTCTGCTCGATGCCCGAGACGGTGATCACGCGCTCCTGCCCCATGATGGTCATCGTCGATTTGTAGGACTGCAGGATATCGCCGAGGGGGCGGTAGTCGGAGATATAGGAAACGATGGGAATGTCTCCCATCTGCGTCGAGGCCGTGCTGAGCGTTTTCACGAGGAGCCCCGAGCCGACGTCGAACACGAACGTGCGGAGCTTGCCGGCCTTCGGTTTCAGGACGACCTTGTAGCCCGCTTTCCCCTCGACGGTGTCGAGGCCCGAGACGGCGACCGAATCGTAGATGCTCCTCCAGTACGTGAGTCCCTCGAACCGCGCGTCGAGCAGCGCCTCGGCGAGCTCCTCGCCCTCGAGGATCCTCGCTCCCTGCATGGTCGATTTTTCCCAGAAGGTCGTGCCGTCCGTGCCCCGCTCGATCTTTCCGATCATGGGCGATTCGGCGAGCGAGTAGAACCGGTTCGGCCGCGCCGCGTACGCCGTGATGTCGATCGTGACCCCCATGGCCGGGATCGCGAGCGACGCCTTCGTGGCGGTCGAGTGGAGCTTGTCGAACGCCTTCACGCCGCCGATCGCCTCGACGTAGCGGTCGAGCACCTTCTCGGCCTCGGGCAGCTCGCCGGCCGTCCCGGCGGGCGCGAACGCGAAGATCGCGCAAACGAGCGCCGCCGCGAGGGCGATGAACGAGGACGCTCTGATGCGATGGGTGAACATGAAATCTGCACCTCCATGATTGAACGGTCGAAACGGGAGCTACTTGCCACCGTTATACTCTTGGCTCTCGATCCAGTCAATCGCCGCTTCGAGCTGCGGGTCGCGTCCGGCGATCAGCGCCTCCCGCGTGAGAGGGACGATCACGTCCGGAACGACGCCCTTGCCCTCGAGCTCCGTCCCGTCGCGGGTGATGTAGGAAGCGATCGCGTACTGAAATCCGTCGCCGTTCAGCAGGCGCTCGGCCATCGACGGCAGCGTGGCGCCCACCGTGCGCGAGCCGATGATCCGGACCCGCGGATACCCCTGAACGCCTCCCGCGAAGATCTCAGCCGACGAGCCCGAGAGGCCGTCGACGAGGATCGCGACCGGGCCGCGATAGGGCCTGGCCTGGGGATTGACCACGAAGCGAAGGGTGTTGTCCCTCGTGCGCATCGTTCCGATGTCCCGGTTTTTCTCGTCGATGAACCAGCCCGCCATGCCGATCGGTATGGCGCCGATGCCTCCCGGGTTGCCGCGGATGTCGATGACGACGCCGGGGGCGTCGATGAAAGATTTCATCGCGGCGCTGTAAGCCGGCATGAGCGTCAGCGGATCGAAGAAGACGCTGAACCAGAAATAGCCGATGCCGCCTCTGAGCGTGTCGGTCTCGGTGCGCAGGTAGAACGGCGGGAAGTTGCCGAAAACGATGCGCTTCCCGGGCTCCTCGGCGAGCACGAGGGTCTTCTCGACCGGACGATCGCGCTCGTCGAGGAAGGACACGCGTATCGTATCGCCGATGGCTCCCGCCAATCTCCCCAGAACGGAGCGCATGAGGTAGAGATCCCGGCGGGTGTTCGACGCGAATTCCTCCTCGATCGCGGGAAAGAGCGCGGGGATGTCCGTATCGTTCACGCGCCGCACGATCCAGCCGGGACGTACGCCCGCTTCCCCGCCGGGGGTCCCCGGCGGCGCCTTTACGACGACCGCTTCTCCGTCCATGACGCGCACGCTGAGGCCGGTCGAGCCTCCGAGGTCGCCCTTCTTCCTCGGAGCGTCGATGTTGGCGTACGCCTCCTCGGCGATGATGTTGAAATGACTCTGGCGGAGCCTTCCGATCATCTCGCGCATGGCGGCGCGGGCCTCCCGCGTCGTTTCGGCCCGCTCGACCTTCGGACGAAACTCGTCGTGAACGGCCTGCCAGTCGAGCCCGCCGAGCGTCGGGTCGAAATGGCGGTCGCGGATCGTCCGCCAGACGTACTCGAACGACTCGAGATTTTTCGCGGCCTGCCCGGCGTCGAGCTCCGCCCGGACCGGCGGCGGGCCAGCCGCCAACGCGGCTGCGACGGCCGCCGCGCACATGCAGACGAGATGCAGACGCATGTTCATCGTTCCTCCCGTTCGTCGTGAGCGAAGAGCAATTGATATCATTAAATACCCCCGAGCGTCAAGTTCGTTCCCGCGGATTGGCCGCATAACATATTGAACGTAATAAAGATAACTAACGAACCTGATTATTGTTGCAGTGCTGTGCAACATACAGTATAATATCGTCGTACAGTATCCAGAAAGGGATGTATCGCATGGCCGACGATATCAAGGCGTTCGAAACCGAGCTGAACCGGGGATTTCTGCAGATTCTCGTTCTCGTTGCGCTCGAGCGGAGGATGTACGGGTACCGGATGGTCAAGCACCTCGAGGAGACGGGATATGCCGTCGAGGAGAACACGCTCTATCCGCTCCTTCGCCGGCTCGAGAAGAACGGCTGGATCGCGGGCGAGTGGGACGTGAGCGAGGAGAGACCGAGGAAATTTTACGTGGTGACCGAAAGGGGGCGCGCCGTGCGGGAGCAGGCGCTCTCCGTCTGGTCGCGGCAGAGCGAGATTCTCAAACGGATCGAGAAGGGCGGAAATCATGTCTGAGAGCTTGGAGCGCTATCTTCGGGAGATCGATCACTACCTCGCCGTGAAACGCAACGCGAAGGAGATCCTCGCGGAAATCCGGAGCCACATTCTCGAGAAAGCGGCCGACGGGCAGGGTCGAATATCCGACGAGTCGATCGAGCGGGCGATCTCGGCCTACGGCGCCCCGCGCGAGGTGGCGGCACAGTATCTCGAGGGGGCCGAGGTCATCGCCCCCGTGTTCCGGAAACACCTCTTCCGCTATACGTGGCTGCTCTTCGCGGCGCACTGCGCGGCGATGGCGGCGTCGATCGTCTTCGACCTGAGCATCGTCATGTTTCCGCTGTTCATCATCCCGAGGATGCCCGGGTACCTGTGGATCTTCTACGTGCCGATGGCCTTCGTCGCCGATTTCGGGCTTGTCGCGTTCATTCTCATGCTCGTGACGCAGCGCAGGCAGGATCTCAAGCTCCCGTGGCCGACGATCTTCCTCGGCCGTCCGCGGCGCGGGCCGGGGCTCGAGCCGCCGCGCAAACGGACGCTCGCCGCGACGCTCGCGCTCCTGGCCGTCGCGGCGTTCTTCCTCGCGCGGTACCGCACGCTCTTTTTCTACTCGGTCAACGGCGGGGCGCCGGTGTCGCTGCTCGAGCCGGCCTCGGCGCTGTTCTATTCGGCGCTCTTTTTCTCGATGCTCGCGTGCGCCGTCATCGCTCTCGCCGTGAGGTTCATCGTGAACTCGGCGTGGGTGAACCTCGCGCGCGACGTCGTCATGCTCCTGCTGCTCTGGGTCGTCTGGAACAGGCCCGTCGCGCCGGCCTTCCGGGACGCGCCCGGCGTCGACATCGCCCTGCTCGGCGGAGCCTTCGTGTTCGCCGTCACCGTTTTCGTCGCGGTCCAGTGCATCCGGAGCGTCGTTTTCGTGACGCGGGAGATGGCCTATTCCGCCGGGGGGGCGCCGCGCTGACGCGCCCGCGGCGCGGGGAGATCCGAGGGGCGGCGGGCGGAAAGAAATTGCTGGACAACTCCATTGCTTCTCGCCGATATGAATAGCATGGACAAAGGGCTCGCGGGAGGAGAAAAGGGGCCTCGCGGCTATCCCCGGTGGGCGGTTTCCCTCGTGTGGGGATGCCGGAGCGCGCGGGCGACGTTCCACCGACTGCTCTACCGCACGTCCGCGTCGCGGCCGGTCATCGACCGGGATCTCGCCCGCTGGATCGAGATCCTCGGCCGCCGCCGCTCGGATGAGCGCTCGCCGGCCAGCGACCTCGTTTGGCTCATCGCGCGCCATCCCGAGTTCCGCAATCTCTTCTATCTCCGCGTGGGGCGGGAGAAAAGCATCCGCGTCAAAGCGCTCCTCGAGATCGCGAAGATCTTCTATCGGCCCCTCGAGAGCCTCTACCTCTATACCGAGAACATCGGCCCCGGCTGCTTCATACAGCACGGCTTCAGCACCGCCGTCGACGCGAAGCGCATCGGCGAGAACTTCTGGCTGAACCAGCAGGTTTCGATCGGCTATTCGGGGATCGACGACTACCCGGTGATCGGGGACAACGTGTCGGTCAGAGCGGGGGCGATCGTGCTCGGCGACATCACGATCGGCGACAACTCGGTCGTCGGCGCCGGATCCGTCGTTCTGAAGAGCGTGCCGCCGAACTGCGTCGTCGTCGGCGTGCCGGCGCGCGTCGTGAGGCGCGACGGCGTCGACGTGCGGGAGGATCTCGCGTAGCGGAGCGATCCGGTCATGAGTCTCACGCCGTTCCAGAAGATCAGCCTCATCTACCTCGTGCGCTCGTTCGCGCGCGTGCTCTCCGTCGCCCTGCTCCTTTTCGTGGGCCTGATGGCGGTGGGGGAGGGGTTTCCGAATCCGCTCGAGCTCTCGGGGCGCGAATCGCTCCTCACCGTCGCCTTCGTCGCGATGGTCGCGGGGCTCGTCGTCGGCTGGTGGCGCGAGCTCGCGGGGGGATCGCTCGTTCTGGGCGGTTTCGCCGCGTTCATGCTCGTCGAATTCATCGCCACGGGAGACGCCGGCATGAGCTGGATCTTCGCGCTCTTCCCCCTCGCCGGCGCCCTCTATCTGCTCTTTTGGCATCTCGGAAGGCTTCGCCACTGATGCGGCGCGGCGCGCATCGTTTGACGGCGAGGGAGGCCGTCGCCCGGCTCGAGGCCGAGGCGGATCCCGCGAACGTCGCCGGCATGGCGCGGTACGGCATCTCCGTCGAGCGGGCGCTCGGCGTTTCAGCGCCGGCGCTCCGCGCGCTCGCGAGGGAGATCGGCCGCGACCATGGCCTCGCGGCGGCGCTCTGGCGCTCGGGGATTCGCGAGGCGCGCATTCTCGCCTGCCTCGTCGACGAGCCGGGCATGGTCTCCGAGGCGCAGCTCGAGCGGTGGGCGCGCGACTTCGATTCGTGGGACATCTGCGACGCGGCGTGCGCCAATCTCTTCGACCGCACGCCGTTCGCCTGGGAGAAAGCCGCCGCGTGGAGCGAACGCCGCGGGGAGTTCGTGAAACGCGCGGGTTTCGTTCTCATGGCGTCGCTCGCCGTTCACGACAAGCGCTCGCCCGACGAGCGCTTTCTGGCGTTTCTCCCGATCGTCGAACGCGAGGCGGGCGACGGGCGCAACTTCGTGAAGAAGGCGGTCAACTGGGCGCTCCGGCAGATCGGCAAGCGGAGCGCCGCGCTCAATCGCGCCTCTCTCGCCTCGGCCCGGCGGATCCGCCGTTCCGACTCGCCGGCCGCCCGCTGGATAGCCGCGGACGCGATCCGCGAGCTCGAGAGCGAGCCGGTTCGGCGGAGGCTCGCCCGGAGCGGAGCGAGACGCAGCGCGGAACCGCGCCGAAAGGAGAGAGAATCATGACGCACCGGGAATCGCGCGCGCGATTCGTCTCTATGACGCTCCTGTTCAAGATCAGGGATTTCTTCTCGCCGCCCGGTCGGACTCTCGCCGAAGCGGGGATACGCCCCGGCGACACGGTGCTCGATTTCGGCTGCGGGCCGGGGGGCTTCGTCGCGCCGGCTGCGAAGCTCACGGGCGAGGCGGGCGCCGTGTACGCGCTCGACAAGCGGCGCGAGGCGCTCGAGTCGGTGGGCGCGATCGTGGCGAAGCGGCGCCTCATGAACGTTCGGACCATCCTCTCCGACGGCGCCACCGGGCTTCCGGACCGGAGCGTCGACGTCGTGCTCCTCTACGACGCCTTTCATTCGCTCGATTCGGCCGAGCGCGTTCTCGCGGAGCTCCACCGGATCCTCAAGGACGGAGGGACGCTCTCGTTCAGCGATCATCACCTGAGAGACGGCGTCATCCGCTCGCGCGTTTCGGCGGGCGGTCTCTTCGAGCTCGCCGAGCGGAAGAGGAAGACGCACCTCTTCAGGAAACTGGCGTGAGGGGCCGGGAGGGCGCGTGAAGCGGTTGACCGGCGCGCAAAAGAGGACCTTCCGCGCCGCCGTTCTCGCGCACTATCGCGCGCACGGACGCGGCGATCTTCCGTGGCGGGCGACGAGGGATCCCTACCGCATACTCGTCTCCGAGTTCATGCTCCAGCAGACGCAGGTGCCGCGGGCGGCGCGATACTACGATTCCTTCGTCCGCCGGTTCCCCGGTTTTCGCGCGCTCGCCCGCGCGACGCTCCGCGACGTTCTCCTCGAGTGGAGTGGCCTCGGGTACAACCGCCGGGCGCAGCGGCTCAGGGACGCGGCCCGCGCCGTCGTCGCGGAGCACGGCGGCCGCCTCCCTCGCGACCGCGGCGCCCTCCTCTCGCTCCCCGGCGTCGGCGAGGCGACGGCGGGGGCGATCGCGGCCTTCGCGTTCGGCGAAGCGCGCCCCTTCATCGAGACGAACATTCGCGCGGCCTTCATCCATCATTTCTTCGCGGGGCGTCGCGCGGTCCGAGACGAGGAGATCGCCCCGCTCGTCGAGGCGACGCTCGACCGGTGCGATCCTCGGCGCTGGTATTACGCGCTCATGGACTACGGCGCCGCGCTCAAGAAACGCCACGGGAATCCCGCGCGCCGGAGCGCCCGCCGCGCCTCTCAGGGGAGGTTCGAGGGGTCGCCCCGCCAGGCGCGGGGCCTCGTCATCCGCGCTCTCGGGTCGGGCGGCAGGAGCGAGCGCGCGCTCGCGGCGGCGACGGGGCTCGACTTGAAACGCGTTCGGCTCGCCGTACAGGCGCTCGAGGGCGAGGGAATGGTCGAGAGGCGCGGCGCGCGGGTCCTCATCGCGGCGCGCTAGCGGCCGCGGGGTTCGCCGCTACGTCTTCTTCCGCGCGAGGAGCCGCCGCAGGGAGAAGATCGCGAGGACGAGCACGGCGCCCCATCCGATCGACATGAATAGGTATCCGCCGAGAGTCACAGGTTCTCCCGTTCCTTCTTGAAGCTTCCCCGCCTCGCCGCGATCGCGACGAGCGCCGTGAAGCCGGTGATTATAGCGAGCATGAGAATTCGCGCCCCCCACATGTAGGGGCGATTCTCCTCCGGAACGCCCTCCATCGTGAAGACGCGGCGGATGTCCGTCTTGATCCAGGCGCCGAGTATCGCGATGAGAAAGAGCGGGGTCACGTACTTCATGATGAACCGGTAGAAGCGGGGCACCCGCATCTCCGCGCCGCGCGTGATCTCCTCCCACGCCCGGTCCGCTCCGAATATCCAAAAGAAGACGACGATCTCGATGAAGCCGAGCAGCACGACGCCGAACGTCCCGGCCCAGAAATCGAGCTCGTCCATGAATCCCCGCGCGAGAAAGAAGAGGACGAGGTTGGCGGCGGCGAAGGTGAAGAGCGAGATGACGTTCACGGCGCGCCGTCTCGTCCAGCCGAGCTCGTCGATGAAGAAGGAAACGGCCGGGAGCGTGAGGGCCACGGAGGATGTGATCCCCGCGATGAAGAGAAGCGCGAACCACATCGCGCCGAAGAGGTTGCCGGCCGGAAGGTGCTGAAACACGATCGGCATGGTCTGGAAGCCGAGGTTGAAGGGGCTTCCCTGCGCGATCGCCTGCGTCGCGGCGACGCCGAAGAAGGCGCAGGCGATGGGGATCGCGATCGTTCCTCCGCAGATCACCTCGCAGAACTCGTTCGTGCTCGCCGTCGCGAGCCCCGAGAGAGCGACGTCGTCGTCGCGGCGCAGGTAGCTCGCGTACGCCTGAACGGCCCCGAAGGCGACGCTCAGGGTGAAGAAGATCTGCCCCGCCGCGGCGAGCCAGACGCGCGGCTCGCGGAGCAGCGAGAAGTCGGGATTCCAGATGAAGCCGAGCCCGTTCGCCACGCTCCTGTCCGGATACGCCGGGTCGGGAGTTCCGAGCGTGAGGACGCGCACGACGAGCACGATCGCCATGATGATGAGGAGCGGCATGCCGACGTTGGCGAGGCGTTCGATGCCTCCCGAGATGCCCTTGCGGAGCACGAGGTAGTTGCAGATACACGTGGCGATGAAGAAACCGTACATCCACCACATGCCGTCGAAGTAGGCGTTGCGCTCGATTCCCTGGTAGCCGTGGAGGAATGCGCCCATCGTTTCCTGCGTCGTCGCTCCGTCGTACTTTCCGGCGAGGGAGAAGAACGAGAATCCGAGGGTCCACGATTCCACGCACACGTAGTAGATGAAGACCGTGATGGGGAGGAAGAGCCCGATGACGCCGAGATACTTCGCCGCCGGATGGCGCCACAGAAGCGTGAAGATCCCCGGCATGGTCCCGTGGCCGAACTGGCCGCCGTAACGTCCCATCGCGAGCTCCGTCCACATGAGCGGGATGCCGAGGAGCAGCAGCGATATAAAATAGGGGATCATGAAGGCGCCGCCCCCGTTCCCCGCGGCCTGCACGGGGAAGCGGAGAAAGTTGCCGAGCCCCACGGCGTTTCCGGCGAGCGCGAGGATGAGGCCGGCCTTCGTTGCCCAGCGTTCTCGTTCCATGCATCCCTCCCCGTGCCGCGCGCCGCGGGCGCGGCGCCGCGGAGCGGGTCAGATCGTTCGCAGGCGTTCCTCGATGCGCTTCACTTCGTCCGCCATGGCGTTCCAGTGCGTGCCCTTCCAGAAAACGCGCGAGCACGAGGGACAGCGGTGATACTCGGCGAAGGACGATCCGACGTGGGAAGGCACCGCGGCGCGCGCGTCATCGGCCGGCATCTCCACGAGCAGGGCGTTGCATTCGAGGCAGCGGGTGAACGGTTCGAAGCGCGGCGGTTCCCCGAGCGCCGCGAAGAGCTCGACGAGCTGCTCGACCGTCTCCCCCGAGCGCAGAACGACCGGGCGCGGGCCCGGCCGGTCGCCGCACGCGCGCGAGCGCGTCACCGCGGTCCGTCCGTCCCGGAGGGCGTTGAGAAGAAACCGGCCCGATTCTCCCTCGGGACACAGCTCGGCGTCGTAACCGAGCATGCGCATTTTGACGCAGAGCCTTCCGAGCATGCGGTCGAAGAGAAAGGTGCGTTTCGGCGACGGCACGGGGCGACTCCTTTTCGCTTGACAGCCTATCAGAGAACCGGGAATATGGGGAACCTGAAAATGCTCGAACGGCGCATTCATCCGGGATTTATGTGGAGATGGAGGTGAGAGGCGCGGTTCGGCGGGGAGGAACCGCGGGGGCTATGCCGGAAATGTTCACTGGATGCCTGAAATGCAACAAGGGTGTGCTGATTCCCCTCTCCGATTACGGGAGGGACGGCGCGCCCATCCGCTACAAGGCCTGGGTGTGCAACAATCCCGACTGCGGATTCAACATCCGCATCGATAACGGCGAGATCAGCATCGGCAAGGATCTCGGATTCTCGAGCAAATAAGCGATCGACGTTCCGTCGCTCGAAGGGGGCCTCCGGGCCCCCTTTTTTATCCCCGAGCCGCGGCCGCTGCCCGTTTCAGCAGCCAGAGCGAAACGACGAACGCGGCGAGCGAGAGGAGCGTCCACGCGAGCCCCGGCAGCTCGACGCCCGCGGAGGCGATCTCCTCCTCGGTCGCCGCGTGGAGGCGCAGCAGGCTCGAGAAGTTGAAGACGGCGTGCGCGAGGACGGGGCACCAGAGGCGGCGCGTCGCGTGATAGAGATATCCGTAGAGGACGCCGAGCGCGACGACGCCGGGCAACACGAGGAGATTGAAGTGGGAGAGCCCGAAGAGAACGCCGGAGAGAGCGACGGCGAGAGCGCCGCTCATGTTGCGCGCGAAGATGCGCTGCACGAAGCCTCTAAAGAGGAGCTCCTCGGAGAGCGGGCCGACGACCGCGACGCCGAGGGCCGTGAGGGCGAAGGAGACGGGGCCTTTGGGCTTGATCGAGAGGATGAAGCTGATATAATCGGCGTCGGGCGGTCGCGTCCGCTCGAAGAACGCCGAGAGGGCCTCGATCGGGAGGATGCTCGTGAGCGCGACGGCGAGCGCGGCGAGCGCGACGTTTACCGACGGCCGCTCGAACCCGAACTCGCGGACGAATCCGAGCGGGGAGCGCCGCGAGAGCAGATACAGGGGAACGAGGATCGCGAAGGCGCCGGGGAGGATGATCGATAGCTGCGTCATCCCCCTGAGATAGAAGATCCCCGCGATCGAATAATTCATGAGGAGACAAGCGCCGGCGTAGATGAGCAGGAGATAGTTGTTCATGCGGTCGAGCAGGCCGCATCCGGCCGCCGGAGGGCCGGTCTCGTCCGGGGGCGGCGGATCGCCCGGGCGATCGCATCCGCGATTCGTATCGTGATCTCCGTCGCGCATGGCGCGAGTATATCGGCGCCCCGTCGCCCCGGCAAGGAGAAAGGCCTTCGCGATGATCAAGCTCGTCATCTTCGATCTCGACAACACGCTCACCGATTTCATGCGCATGAAGGAAACCGCGCTCGCGGCGGCGACGGAAGCCATGATCGACGCGGGGCTCATGTTCCCCCCGGAGCGGATCCGGGACGAGATCAAGCGGATCTACGACGACGAGGGGATCGAGTACCAGCGCGTGTTCAACAAGCTGCTCGTGAAGCTCAAGGGAGAGGTTGACTACAAGGTTCTCGCCGCGGGCATCGTGGGGTACCGCCGCGGCCGCGAGGCCGCGCTCGTCCTCTACCCGCACGTCAAAATGACGCTTGTGCAGCTCCTCTCGCGCGGGATGCGGCTCGCCGTCGTTTCGGACGCGCCCCGGCAGGAGGCGTGGCTGCGGCTGTGCTACCTTCAGCTCCACCACATGTTCGAAGCGGTCGTCACCTACGAGGACACGGGCGAATACAAGCCGAGCCCGGCGCCGTTCCGCAAGGTGCTCGAGATGATGGGCTGCGGGCCGGACGAGGCCCTCATGGTCGGCGACTGGCCCGAGCGCGACATCGTCGGCGCCGCAAAAATCGGCATCCGCACCGTGTTCGCGCGATTCGGCGACACCTTCGGGACGAAGGAATCGGGCGCCGACTACGAGATCGACGACGCGTACGGGCTCGTGCGGATCGTCGACGAGCTCAACCGCTCCGAACCGGCGAAAGGAGCGTCGCGATGAAGATCGTCACCGGAGCCGAGATGCGCCGCATCGACGAGACGACCATCCTGCGCTTCGTCACGGGGATCGCGCTCATGGAGCGCGCGGGGCAGCGGGTGTTCGATCACGTCGCCGCCTCGTTCCCGCAGCTCGATTCGATGACCGTCTCCATCGCGCTCGGGAAGGGAAACAACGCCGGCGACGGCCTCGTCGTGGCGAGGCTGCTGGCCGAGGCGGGGGCGTCGGTCATCCTGCACTATCTGCACCGGCCCGAGGATCTCTCGCCCGACGCGGCGAAGAATCACGCGCGTCTCGCGGCGCTTCGCGAGGAGCGGCGCGTCTCGGAGCGGTATCTCTACCTCGGCAACTGGCGGGAGGAAGTCTCGGCGGCGCTCGACGAGAGCGATCTCGTCGTCGACGCCCTCCTCGGCACGGGGCTCGCGAGCCCGGTCCGGGAAGAGTACGCCGCTCTCATCGGCCTGCTGAACGAGTGCGGATCGCCGATCGTCTCGATCGACGTGCCGTCCGGCGTGAACTCCGACACCGGCGAGGTGATGGGAACGGCGGTCGTGGCGGACGCGACGGTGACCCTCGGGCTTCCGAAGATCGGCTGCCTCTTCTATCCGGGCAAGGAGTGCGCGGGGGAGCTCGTCGTCGGCGACATCGGCATCCCGGCCGAGGTCATCGACGGCGAACGCCTCCTCGTCGAGACGATCGACTACGAGGACGCGCTCGCCGGCTTGCCCCGCCACGCGCCGACCGCCCACAAGTTCGCGCGGGGCTCGCTGCTGCTCGTCGCGGGGAGCAGGCGGTACGCCGGGGCCGCGGCGCTCGCGGCGACCTCCGCGCTCCGGACCGGCGTCGGGATCGTATACTGCGCGGGCCCCGAATCCGTCCGCGCGGCCGTGCAATCGGCGGCGCCCGAAGTCGTTTTCGTGTCGCTCCCCGAGACGGCGTCCGGCTCGATCGCGCGGCGCGCGGGAGAGCGGCTCCTCGACGAGATCCGTTTCGACGCGCTCGCCGTCGGGCCGGGGCTCACGACGGACGAGGAGACGGCCTCCCTCGTGCCCCGGATCCTCGAGCGCTTCAGAAAGCCGCTCCTCATCGACGCCGACGGCCTCAACGCGCTCGCGGGGCGGTTCGATCTCGTTCAGAAGGCTTCAGTGGACAGGGAAATCGTCGTGACGCCGCATTCGGGGGAGCTCGCGCGGCTCGTCGGCGAGGAGATTCCGGAGCTTCCCGCGGCGCGGATCGAGCGTCTCCGCTCGCTCGTCGCGGGGACGTGGGTGACGATCGTTCACAAGGGAGCCCCGACCCTCGTCGCGCACCCCGACGGGACGGTGGGCGTCAACCTGCACGGGCATCCGGGCATGGCGACGGCGGGGAGCGGGGACGTTCTCGCGGGCGCCGTCGCGGGATTTCTCGCGCAGGGATGCGGAGCCGCCCGCGCCGCGCGGCTCGGCGTCTATCTCCACTCCCGCGCCGCGGAGATCGCGGCGGCGGAGCTCGGCGAGAGGGGCATGATCGCGCGGGACTGCATGGAAGCGCTGCCGCTCGCCCTCCGCGAGCTCGAGTGAGCCGGCCGGCTCGGTGAAATCATGAAAGAACGCGAGATAATCGAACGGATCCGCGCCGCCTTTCCGGCAAGCGGCATCGGGGACGACACGGCCGTGCTCCCCCCGGCCGCAGGAGATACGCTCTTCGCCTCCGACGCCGTCGTCGAGAACGTTCATTTCACGCGGCGCTACTCGACCCTCGGTCAGGCGGTTCAGAAAGCAATCACCTCCAATGTTTCGGACGTCTATGCCATGGGCGGCTCGCCCGCGGCGATCGCGCTCTCCATGGGTCTCCCGGCGGGATGCGGGGCCGAGGAGATCGACTCCATCGTCGAGGGGCTCTCCGCGGCATGCGGGGCGTACGGGTTGACGCTCGCGGGGGGCGATACGGTGAGGAGCCCCGGCGGCTCGTTCTTCGACGTCGCGATCACGGGAACGGTCGCGCCGGGCAGGGCGATCCGCCGCTCGGGCGCCAGGGCGGGGGACTCGCTCGTGCTCTTCGGGGAGATCGGGCCGTCGCTCGCCGGGCTCTCGCTGCTCGCGGCGCTCCTCGGCCCGTGCGGGTGCGGCGGCGGAGGGTTTCCGGCGCCGCGGCTCCGCGACTGCGCGGGCGCGGGGGCGCGCGTCCGAACGATCGCGCCCCGGCTCTCGCTCGCCGCCGACGTCCCGGCGCTCCGAGCGATGGCGGCGGGGCTCGCCCACCTTCCTCATGCCGCCGAGATGCTCCGATTCATGGCGAGGCACCTCGCTCCGCGGGCCGTGCCGCTCGGGGATGCTCTCCTCGCGGCGGAGCCCCGGGCGCTCACGGCGATGATCGACGTGAGCGACGGTCTCGCGAGGGATCTCCGCACGCTCTGCGGGGAGAGCCGCGTCGGGGCGGCCGTCGACGGGGAGGCGCTCCCCGTCCCGCGGGCGATCGGCGACATCTTCGGGCTCGAGGGGAGCGCGCTCGCGGATTTCGCTCTCGCGAGCGGCGAGGAGTACGTGCTGCTCGCCGCCGTGCGGTCGGACGCCCTCGAAGCGCTCCCTCCCGGAGCCTCGGTCATCGGGCGGGTCGTGCCCGAGGGCGAAGGAATCGTCGTCGCCGGCGCGGGCGGCGCCCGCCCGCTTCCGGATCTCGGATACGAGCACGTGTTCTGACCGCGCCGCGGCGGGCGGGATGCCGGCGCGGCCCGCGCCGGAGCCCCGCCCGGGCCCGGCAAGAATTGTGTTGACGGTTCCGCGGACGCTCTGGAAAATGTAGCCTTGCGAGCGCGATCGCGCTCTTGGCCGAGCATCCACCCCGCCCGCAAGGAGAGTCGCATGAGTCGGTCCCCCCGAGAGGTTATCGAATTTGCCCGATCGAAGGGCGCCGAGTTCTTCGACATCAAGTTTCTCGATTTTCCCGGCAGGTGGCAGCACCTCACGATCCCCGCCGCGCGCGCGACCGAGGAGTTCTTCGTGGGCGGCATCGCCTTCGACGGATCGAGCATCCGCGGATGGAAGAACATCAACGAGAGCGACATGCTCGTCATCCCCGATCCGGACACGGCGTTCTTGGATCCCTTCTGCTGCCACGCGACCGTGAGCCTCATCGGAGACATACACGATCCGATAACGCGCGAGCCGTACAGCCGCGACCCGCGCTTCGTCGCGCGAAAGGCCGAGCGGCACCTCGCCGCCACGGGAATCGCCGATAGGGCGTATCTGGGCCCGGAGGCGGAGTTCTTCGTCTTCGACGACGTCCGGTTCGCGCAGGACGAGCGGAGCGGCTTCTACCGCATCGACTCGCGCGAGGGGTTCTGGAACTCGGGGACGGAGGAGCGGCCCAACCTCGCGCACAAGCCCCGTTTCAAGGAAGGGTACTTTCCCGTGCCGCCGACCGATTCGCTCCAGGATCTGAGAAGCGAAATGGTCAAGAATCTCTCCGCCTGCGGCCTCGTCTGCGAGGTTCACCACCACGAAGTCGCGACGGGAGGCCAGGGGGAGATCGGGCTGCAATTTGACACGCCGGTGCGGATGGGGGACGCGCTCGTCCTCTTCAAGTACGTCGTGAAGAACACGGCGCGCGCCTTCGGCAGGACGGCGACCTTCATGCCGAAACCGCTCTTCGGGGACAACGGCTCGGGTATGCACGTACACGTGTCGCTCTGGAACGGCAACCGCAACATCTTCGCCGGACCCGAGTACGGCGGCCTCAGCGAGACGGCCCTCTACTTCATCGGCGGTCTCATCGCGCACGCCGAGGCGCTGCTCGGCATCACGAATCCCTCGACCATCTCGTACAAGCGGCTCGTCCCCGGATTCGAAGCGCCCATCAACATCGCCTATTCGCAGCGCAACCGCAGCGCCGCCATCCGCATACCCGTCGCGGGAGACCGCCCGGAGGCGAAGCGCGTCGAGTTCCGCTGTCCCGACTCGACCGGGAACCCCTACTTCACCTTCGCGGCGATCATCATGGCGGGGCTCGACGGCATCGCGAACCGCATCCACCCGGGGGAGCCGCTCGACAAGAACATCTACGACATGCCTCCCGAGGAGCTCGCGAACGTGAAGAAGGCGCCGCACGATCTCGGCGCGGCGCTCTCGGCCCTCGAGAGGGACCACGAGTTTCTGCTGGCCGGAGATGTGTTCACCGAGGACATCGTGCGCACGTGGATCGCGTACAAACGGGAGAACGAGATCGCGCCGGTCATGAGCCGGCCGCATCCGTACGAGTTCTGCATCTACTACGACGTTTGATCGAGGGGGCGTGAGCGCGGACGGCGGAGAGCCGCCCGCGCGCGAGCATGTCGCGAGCTGTATTCAAAGCGTCGATGCTTCCCGCCCCGCGTACGGCGGGCGGGGACGCGTGGATGACCTCGTTCGCGGGCGAGGTGCGGGAGATCTACCGCGAGTATCTCGCCGGTCTCGAGCGGCGGCACCGCGAGCTCGCCCCGGGGCTTTCGACGGCCCGCGGGGTCTCCGCCGCGGTCGAGACGATCGTCACCCATCTCCACGGCGCGCTTCGCGGCTGGATGGGCCCCCGGCTCCGCCGCGCCCCTTCCGTCGTGGCGCTCGGCGGGTTCGGGAGACGCGAGCTCGCGCCGCGGAGCGACATCGATCTCCTCTTTCTCTGGGACAAGAAGCCCGGCCCCGCGGGCACCGCGTTCGCCGGCTACCTCGTACGCATGCTCTGGGACGCGGGGCTCGAGCTCGGCCACTCGGTGCGCACGCTCGCGGAGCTCCGCGCGGCGCTCGCGCGGGACGACGATCTCAAGACGGCGATGCTCGACTCGCGCTGGCTGTGCGGGGAGGAGCGGTTGCGCGACGAGATCCCCGCGATCCGCTCCGAGATACGGGAGCGCGAGGGGGGCGCCCTGCTCGAGGCGAAGCTCGAGGAGACGAGGCGGAGATGGCGCAAGCACGGCGGGAGCTTTCACCTCATCGAGCCGAACGTCAAGGAGAGCCCCGGAGGACTGAGAGATTATCAGGTGATCCGCTGGGTGGGGACCGCGCTCCCCTGGGACGGCACGCTCGAGGGTCTCTACCGCCTCGCGATCATCGACCGGCACGACATCCGCGACGTCGAGCGGGCGTTCGATTTTCTGATGCGGACGCGCTGCGAGCTCCATTTTCTCATGCAGACCAACTGGAACGTTCTCACGCTCGACATGCAGCGCCGCGCCGCGCGCGGGCTCGGCTACGCGGACGGCGGGGGATTGCTCGCGGTCGAGCGTTTCATGCGCGATTACTACTCGATGACGCGCTCCATCTACACGGTGCTCGAGCGCATTCTCGAGGAGACGCGCGGCGAGGGGAGCCTCCGCATCCTCGAGGGCTCGCTCTACCGGAGGGTCGGGACGAAGGGCCTCGGCCAGCTCGACCTGCGCATCGGAGCGGCCCATTTCCGCGACGATCCGCTCTTCGCGTTCAAGGAGCAGCTCCGGACGGGAAAGCGCCTCTCGCCGCGGATGGAGCGGCGGCTGCGCGCAACCTTCCGCGCGGCGCGGCTTCCCGCCGGGACGAGGCGCCGGATGCGCGCCTCGTTTCTCGAGCTCCTCGACGCCCCGGGGCGCAAGGCCCCCGTCATCCGGAGCATGCACGAGCTCGGCGCGCTGCGCCATCTCTTCCCTCCCTTCGAGCGTCTCACCTGCCTCAAGAAGTACGATCTCTATCACCAGTACACGGCCGACGAGCACAGCCTTCAGGCGCTGGCGAACCTCGACGAGCTCGCGGGGCAGGAGGGAGGGCTGCTGGCGCGCATCTTCGACGAGGTCGCCGAGAGGACCGAGCTCGCGCTCGCCACGCTCCTCCACGACATCGGCAAGCCGAGCGCGCGCGGCCACGCCCGCTCGGGAGCGCGCATGGCGGAGCATCTCCTGCGCGAGTTTCCGCTCCCGCAGCGCTCGCGCTCGCTCGTCGTCTTCCTCATCAGGGAGCACCTCCTGCTCTCGCATTTCAGCCAGCGCCGCGACATGGAAGACCGCGACACGGGGCTGCAGTTCGTGAAGAGCGTCCGGAGCCATCGCAACCTCAAGCTCCTGTATCTCCTGACGTACGCCGATCTCAAGGCGACCGGACCCACCGTGTGGACGGGCTGGAAGGAGAACCTCCTCGAGGATCTCTACTTCAAGGCGAGCCGCATGCTCGCGGACCGGAGCGAGTCGGCCGCCCCGTACCGGACGGTTCTCGAAAGCCGCCGCGCGAAGATGCTCGACGCCTGCGAGGGGACGGCCGAGCGCGAGGCGATGGCGGCCCACCTCGCGGGGCTCCCCGAGCGGTACGCCATGGTCGTCACCCCGGCGCGGGCGCGCGCGCACGTCGCGATGGCGGCGGGGCTGCCGGAGAGGGGCGTCATTCTCGACGCCGCGCGGCTGCGAACCTCGATCGAGCTCACCGTCTGCACCAACGACCGTCCGTACCGTCTCTCGCAGCTCTGCGGGGTCATCACGATCAACGATCTCACCATACTCGGCGCGCTCGCGTTCACCCGGGAGGACGGCGTCGTGATCGACATATTCCACTGCGCCGGCATCGACGGGCGGATCGCCCTCGCGGGCGAGGCCGCGGAGAAGCTCGACCGCGACTTCGCCGCCGTGCTCGGGGGGGAAGTCGATCTCGAGAAGGCGTTCGCCGCGCACGTCGAGCGGTGGAAGCGGCGCTCCGCCAAGGGCGGGCCGATTCCGACCACGATCGAGTTCGAGAACGATCTCTCGCGGGAGAGCACGATCATCGATCTCGCGGCCCTCGACCGCCCGGGGCTTCTCTACCGCGTGACGCGCGTCCTCTCCGAGGAGGGGCTCGACATCCAGAGCGCGCAGATCACGACGCGGGGCGAGATGGCCGCCGACTCGTTCTACGTGCGCACCCGGGACGGCGGGAAGCTCGCCGATCCCGCCTCGATGCGTCGCATCAGGCAGCGTCTCCGCGCCGCGCTCGACGCGCGGCTTCCGGACGAGCCGAAGGGCGCCTCCTGACGGACGCGAGCGGAGGACGGAATCGATGAACATGAAAGGCATTCCCTATTCGACGATCGACTGGGGCCGCGCGCAGCCGGAGGAGCACCCGGGCGAGACGGGCAGGGCCGTGTGGCGGACCGTCCGGGCGGGGGACGCGCGGGTGAGGATGGTCGAGTACTCGCCGGGGTACCTCGCCGATCACTGGTGCTCGAAGGGGCACGTCATCCTCGTGCTCGAGGGGGAGCTCGTGATGGAGCTCGGCGACGGCACGGTCGCGAGGCTGGGGTCCGGCATGAGCTGCGTCGTCGGCGACGACGAGTCGCCTCACCGCGCGAGCGCCCCGTCGGGAGCGAAGCTCTTCATCGTCGATTAACGGGGTCGCTCGTTCATGGGGCCCAGACGGCACCCGTCCCGGCGGTTACTTCAGCGCTTCGAAGTATCTCTTGAAAATGTTCCTCACTTCGCGCCGGACCTCTCCGAGCCGCTCGAGAAACGTCCCCTCGCCCGGGAGCTCGCGGGCGAAAAGCCGGCCGAGGTAGCGCTCGAAGAACTCCTCGCGCCCGGGGAGAGGCGGGTACGGGACGGCGTGGAGGGCCGCCGCGTGCTCGATGATCCAGAAGAGACGGTGCGCGGCCGCGAGCGTTTCGGGATCTCCCCCGGCGAGGAGGCCGACCGCGCGCAGATACTCGAGCGTTCCGAGCGGATCGGGGGCGCCGGGAGCGTCGGCGAGCCCGCGCAGATACGCCGCGGAGAGGATGAAGTCGATGTCGTAGAGGCCGCCGGCCGCGTGCTTCACGTCCCACGGGCTCTTCGAAAGCGATTCGAGCCTCGCGCGCTCGTCCGTGACGCGTTCCCGCCATCCGTCCCGCCCGAAGAGACGGGGGATCGCGTCGCGCAGCGTCTCCTCGAACGCCGCCCCCGTCTCGCGCGAGCCGCAGAGAAAGCGGCACTTGGAAAACGCGAGCAGCTCCCACGTTCCGGCCCGCGTCTCGAGGTAGCGCCGGTAGTAGGCCGGCGTTTGCGCGAGCGGCGCGCCCGCCCCCTCCCCGCGGAGCCGCAGATCGACCGCGCCGAGACGTATCCCCCTCGCGTCCGCGACGATGGAACGGATGACGTCCGCCTCGCTCGCGGCTCCGTCCTCCGAGGCCGTCACCGCGACGAGGTCGAGATCGCTCCCGAAGCGCGCGCGGCGCGAGGCGACGGAGCCCGCGGCGAAGAGCGCGAGCGGGAGCCGCGCGCCCCCGTGATGCTCGAAGAGCGCCTCCACGGCGCGCCCCGTCGCCTCCGAGAGCGGCGGCCCGGCGCGTTCGGGGCCGGCGGCGGGAATGGGGTTCGCGACGTGCGCGACGAGCAGCGTCTCCTCGTACCAGCGTCCGAGCCGCTCGATGAACCGCGCGTCGCCGGGCGCGTCCGCGGGCGGATCGATCGGCGAGAGCCCCTCGGGGAGACGGTCGAGAAGGTCCATGCGCCTCGCGAGCACCTCGCTCAGCACGGTCGAATGCGCGGCGATCGAGAGCATGAGCCGCGCGAAGTCGCCGTTTTCGGCAAGGATCTCGAGCGTCGATTTTACGGCGCCGCCGGCCTTCACGAGGAGCACGAGGTTCCGTATCGTGAGCGATGGATCGGGCGTGGCGGAGACGCGCGCGAGAACCGAGGGAAGCGCGGCGGCGGCCGCGGCGAAGGTGTCGGTCCCCTCGAGATTCGGAAAATCCCCGAAAACGAGGGACGAGAGCGCCCGGTGCGCGCGCTCCCCTTCGATCACGCCGAATCGCCCGAGGAGCTCCTCGACCGCGGCGTCTCCCGGCGGCAGCGAGAGGATGAGCGGCACGGTCCCCGGCGCGCGGTCGCGGAAGAACTCCCGGAAAATGTGCTGCGTTTCGAGCACGGCGCGGCCGAGCTCGCCGCGGAAGTTGTCGGCCGTCACCTCCCGCAGCGCGCTCCGGGCGACTCGCCCCGCCACGCGCCGGAGGTCGTCCTCGGCCGAAGGGAGCGTGTGGGTGCGGACGTTGCGGGACATCTGGAGCCGGTGCTCGACCGTCCGCAGGAGCCGGTAGCCGCGCGAGAGCGTTTCCTTGACCTCCCCTCCGAGGATCCCGTAGTGGGCGAGGCGTTCGAGCGCCTCGAGCGTGTTGCGCGAGCGCACCTCCGGCCGGCTTCGGCCGTGGACGAGCTGCATCGCCTGCACGATGAACTCGATGTCGCGGATCCCGCCCGGCATGAGCTTGACGTTCGCGGCGCGCTCGGCCGGCGCGAGCCCCGCCACGGCCCGCTCGCGCATCGTGAGTATCTCCTCGAGGGGATCGCCGGCGAAGGGATGGGCGAACACCATTCGGGCGCAGTTGTCGATGAACCGGTCCGCGACGCTCCGGTCGCCGGCGGCGTAGCGGGCCTTGATGAGCGCCTGCCGCTCCCACGGCCTCGCGCGCCGCATGAGGTACGCGAGATGCTCCTCGAGCGATACGACGAGCGGGCCGCTCTCGCCGTCGGGACGAAGCCGCAGATCGACGCGGTAGAGCGCGCCCTCTTCCGTCGGCTGCGACAGAATCTCGACGACGCGTCGCGCGAGGGCCGCGTAGAAGGCGCTCTCGCGGGGGCTGTCCGGGTCGCCGCTCACGAAGAGAAGATCGACGTCGGAGGAGTAGTTGAGCTCCGTCCCGCCGAGCTTGCCGAGCGAGATGACGGCGAACCGGTGAAACGGAAGCTCCCCCCCGGCGGCCCCCTCCGGCGCGAGCCCCTCGCGCGGAGCGAGCTCGGCGAAGGCGAGCGAGACCGCCGCCTCGATGACCGCGTCGGCGAGGAACGAGAGCTCCGCCGTGACCTCCTCGACGGCGGCGAGGCCGAGGAGATCGCGCGCGCCGATGCGGAGCGTCTCGCGGCGATGGTACCGCTTGACGGCGTTCAGACGGCGGCGCGCGTCGTGGAAGACGGCCGCGTGCGCCCCGAGCTCGGCCCGGTATTCGCTCGACGCCTTGCCCCTCGAGAGCGTCGGCTCCTCGACGAGCCACGCGAGGTACCCCGGGTTGAGCGCGAGAAGCTCCGAGAGATAGGAGCTGCAGGAGAATATCGTCGCCGCGAGACGGCAGATCGGCCCCTCGAGGACGAACGAGCCGAAGAACGCCCCCGGCGCTATCGAGGCCTCCACGAAGCGGGCGAGATTGACGATCGCGAGGTCCGGATCGGCGGAGGAGGCGAGCTCGTCGAGGAGGAGCGCGGCACGGCCGGGATGGGCGAGCGCCGCCTCCCCGCCGCCGAGGCCGCGCCAGAGGGCCGCCGCCTTCCCCGGCGAGGCGAAGCGGAGCTCCGCAAAGAGCGCTTCGAGCGCCGCCGGATCGTTCGCGCCGGGCCGCGCGAGGCTGTCGCCGTGTCCGCTCACCGTGAACTTTCTCTGGAACGCCGCATTCGATTCCTGTACCCTTGCGTCGGGACGATGGAATACGGAGAAACCGTATCACCGGACGAACGTCCGTTCCAGCGCAATGTGCCGCGGCGGGATGGCCGCGCCCCGAAACAGGAGCCCCGATGAAGAAAATAGAGGCCTATATCAAGCCGTTCAAGCTCGACGAGGTCAAGGAGGCGCTCATGGAGGCGGGGGTCGGCGGGATGAGCGTGACGGAGATCAAGGGGTTCGGGCGCCAGCGCGGGCACAAGGAGCTCTATCGCGGCAGCGAGTACAAAGTCGATTTTCTCCCGAAGATCCTCATTCAGGTCGTCGTGAAGGACGGCGACGTCGAGCGCGTCGTCGAGGCGATCGTCGCCGCCGCGCGCACCGGCCAGATCGGCGACGGGAAGATATTCATCTCGCCCGTCGATGACGCGGTGCGGGTGCGCACGGGCGAGAGCGGCGAGGAGGTCCTCTAGGGGCGATGGCCCGTCTCTACCTCGGCATCGAAACGTCCTGCGACGACACCTCCTGCGCGATCTTTTCCGACGAGGACGGCGTCGTCGTGCATCGCACGGCGGCCCAGCTCGAGCACGCCGTCTACGGCGGGGTCGTTCCGGAGATCGCCTCGCGCTCCCACATGCGGAGCCTCATGCCGCTCTACGAGGACGTGATGGCCCGCGCCGGAGCCTCGCTCGGCTCGCTCGCCGGCATCGGCGTCACGAACGGACCGGGGCTCACGGGGTCGCTCCTCGTGGGACTCTCGTTCGCCAAGGGGCTCGCCTTCGCCGCGGGCGTTCCGATCGCCGGCATTCACCACATCGAGGGGCACATTCTCGCGAACGCGCTCGAGGCGCCGCTCGATCTCCCCGCGCTCGTGCTCGTCGTCTCCGGGGGGCACACGCAGCTCATGCTCATGGAAGAGGTCGGCCGCTACCGTCTCGTCGGCGCCACGCGCGACGACGCGGCGGGGGAGGCGTTCGACAAGATCGGAAAGCTCCTCGGGCTCCCCTTTCCCGGCGGCCCCGCGATCGAGCGCGCGGCGCGGCTCGGCTCGCGCGCGGCGCATGATTTTCCGCGGAGCCTGCGGCAGAGTGGCGCGTACGATTTCTCGTTCTCGGGGCTCAAGACCGCGGTGCGCCTGCGCGTCGAATCGCTCGGCGCGCTCACCGATGCGCTCGTCGCCGACGTCGCCGCCTCGGCGCAGGAGGCGATCGTCGACATGCTCGTCGAGAAATCGGTCCTCGCCCTCTCGGAAGCGCGGGTGCGGCATTTCTACCTCGCGGGCGGAGTGGCGGCGAACGGAAGGCTGCGCGAGCGGATAACCGAGGCGCTCGCCGCTCGCCGCGTTCCCGTCTCGTGGCCCCGGCCCGAGTACTGCACCGACAACGCCGCGATGATCGCCTGCGCCGCCCGCCACCATCTCTCGGCCGGGCGCGCGGACGGCCTTGCCCTCAATACGTTTCCGCGCGGCGTCCTCGAGAGCTGGCGGTAACCGGCCGCCCGCCCCCCTCCCGGTATCTTTCTGCGAAAAGCGATTGCACTTTGGCCCTTGGCACATGGCCGCCAGAGCCTCGCCGCCGGAGCGCGCAACCCGTTCCAAATCATGCAGTTGATACTTGCCGGCGGCCTTTCCCGCCCCCTCGCCGCGGCGCGCCGACCCTTGGCATAAAGATTGCGTGGCAAGGGGTTGCCGTCTACCGGCTCACCGTGCAGGGTCGAGTTTTACACCGCCCCGCGAGGTTTACGTCAATGGAACGGTCCGGCCAAAAGCAGGGCTACAAAATACTCATAGTGGACGACGAGGATCACATCCGCCGCATCCTCAGGTTCCAGCTCGAGAAGCATCAGTACCGCGTCATCGAGGCCGAGAACGGCGAGATCGCCCTCGAGCTCGTGCGGCGGGAGGCGCCGGATCTCGTCCTCCTCGACCTCATGATGCCGAAGCTCGACGGGTTCGAGACGTGCCTGCGGATCCGGAAGAATTTCCAGACGGCCCAGATACCGATCATCATGCTCACGGCGAAGAGCGAGCTCCCCGACAAGATCAAGGGGCTCCAGAACGGGGCGAACGACTATCTCACGAAGCCGTACGCGAACGAGGAGCTTCTGCTCCGCGTTCGCAACGTGCTCGAGTGGAGCCTCAAGCAGAAAGAGGCGAACCCGCTCACCGGGCTCCCCGGAAACCGCGCCATCGAGAAGGAAGTCCAGCGCCGCATCGAAGGCAGGGAGTCGTTCGCGTTCCTCTATCTCGACATCGACAATTTCAAGGCGTACAACGACCACTACGGCTATCAGAAGGGCGACGAAGCGATCCTATTTCTCGCGGACATCGTGACGGAGTCGGTGAACTCGCTCGGCGGAGCGAGCGACTTCGTCGGCCACATCGGCGGAGACGATTTCGTCGTCATCACCTCGCCGGCCCGCGCGGAGTTCATCTCGCGGCACATCATCGACGAGTTCGACAAGGGTTCCCTCATCCTCCTGAACGAGGAGGACATCCGGCGCGGATACATGGAGATGCGGAACCGCCTCGGCGAGATCCGCCGCATGCCGCTCATGTCGCTCACGGTGGCGCTCGTGATGGACGAAGAAGCCAAGCTCAAGCACTACGCGCAGGTAAACGACATCGCGAGCGAGCTCAAGCGCTACGGCAAGGGGCTCTCGGGAAGCGTCGTCGTTCGCGAGCGGCGCAAGACGAACGAGCCGATACAGCAGATAAAAACGTGAGCGCGCCGCCGGCTTCGAACGGGGCCGGCGCGGCGCGGTCGCGATCATGGGGGATAGGGGCTCATGCGACAGGGTCGGGGCAACGGAGAAGCTCTCGCGGACGCCCGGGCGGAGATCGACGGGCTTCGCCGCGAGCTCGCCCGCTACCGGGGCGTCTTCGACTCGGCGAGGCTCGTCGTCGGACACGAGCTCGCCAAGCCGCTCACGGCGGCGAGCGGATATCTCGATCTTCTCGAGGAGCGGCGCGGCGCCTCGTTCGACGAGCGCGATCGCGCCTACATCGCCAAGATGCGGAGCTCGTTCGCGCGCCTCGGCGAGCTCGTCGACGCGTTCGTCGACATGCTCCGGGCGGAGCACGAGGCCGGCGATCTCGGGGTCGTCGAGCGCGTGGACGTCCGCGAGCTCGCGGAAGCGGTTCGAGGGCGGTTCGAGAGCGCGAGCGCCCGGATCTCGCTCAACCTTCCGGCGAATCCGCCGCCGATCGTCGCGCGGCGCCGGTGCATCGAGGTCGTTCTCGAAAATCTCGTTTCGAACGCCGTCAAGCACGGCGAGGGGCGGCCCGTCGCCGTCACCGTGGCGCTCGCGAAGAGCGGCGGGGGCGCCCCCGCGGAGCACCTCCTCACGATCACGGTGGAGGATCGAGGGGCGGGCATTCCCGAAGACCAGATCGAAAGCATCTTCACGCCCTTCTTCCGCGTCGAGAACGGAAAGAAGCAGGACGGGCTCGGTCTCGGGCTCGCGCTCGTGAAGAGCATCGTCGCCATTATAAACGGAGAGATACGCGTTCGCAGCAAACCGGGAGAGGGAACAGCGGTGACCGTCGTCGTTCCGGTCATGAGCGACGGCGCGCTCGTGCTCGATACCGTTGGATAAGGGAGTGACATGAGCGTTCGTGAAAAAGCGGAAGACCGGGTTCAGTCGGCTCTCAGCATACAGCAGGTGAGGGCCGTCGAACTCGTTTCGATATTCTTCATCGTGTTCGCGGCGCATGAGATCGCGGGGTTCGTCTACCGGACGGGTCTCATGATCCTCGTCTTCCTCGGAGCGACGCTGCTCAACCTCGTCGTCGCGGGACTCGAGGGCTCCTGCTCGCAGGGCGGGGCGGCGATTTTCCGGCGGCGGGGAGGGTGGGAGTGGTGCACCGTATGCATCGACTGCGTGAGCGCGCTCGGTCTCATCTACCTCACCGGCTCCGCGGAGAGCCCCTTTCTCTTTCTCGTGGTGATTCCGCTCTTCTTCGCCGGGCGCCTGCTGCCGCCGATCCCGGCCGGCTTCGCGGTGACGTCGTTCACGGTCGGCGCGCTCGGCGCTCTGGGAGCGCTCGAGATCCGCGGCGCGATTCCGCATTTCAACGTGTATTCCGTCGATTCGGCGGTTCCCGAGGGCGGGCACTACCTCGCCGGCATGCTCCTCGTGCTCGCCGGATTCATGAGCCTCATGACCTACCTCTTCTCGAACTTCTACGGCAACTTCAACGTCTCGATCCGGCGCGCCGAGGACCGGCTCCTGACCTCGCGCAAGCGCATACTCGAGCTCACGCGCCTCTACGACATCAGCCTCGGCATCAATTCGGTCATCAGTCTCGACACGCTCCTCAAGATGGTCGGCAAGGAGATAACGCTCCTGCTGCGGCGGCCGTGGGTGTCGATCGCGCTGATGAATCACAAGCGGGAGATCATCGAGCACGTCGAGCTCGGCGAGGGGAGCGGCGAACGCATCGATCCGGGAACGCCGCTCGCGGGCGACTCGTTCCTCGACGAGATCTGCGCGGCGGAGAGCGGCCTCATCATCGAGGATCTGCGCCGGCATCCGAACCCCGTCTCGTCGCTCGTGAGCGAGCGGGGGCTCGTGTCGTTCCTCGCCGCCCCGGTCCAGTCGGGCCGCGACGTCCTCGGCGTGCTCATGGCGGGGGATCGCTCCGCGGATCCGTTCACGCCCGACGACGCGCGCCTGCTCACGATCCTCTCCGGGCAGGTGGCGATGGCGATCGAGAAGAGCCGCCTCTACGAGGTCATGACCGGACGGATCGAGCGGCTCGAGCGCGAAAACGAGGAGCTGCGCGACGCGAACAAGCTCAAGATGAGCTACCTCTCGCATCTCTCGCACGAGTTCAAAACGCCGCTCACCTCGATCAAGGCCTACGTCGAATCGCTCGGCGACCATATCGACGATCCCTCGTTCCCCGAAAAGCGCGAGTTTCTCGGCGTCATCGAGAGCGAGACGGACCGGCTCATCCGCATGATCAACAAGGTGCTCGACGTGTCGAAGATCGAGTTCGGCAACCGCACGCCGAAGTGCACGCTCTTCCAGCTCGCGCCGCTCATCGCCGACGTCGAGTCCTCCATGCTGCCGTACCTCCGCGACAAGAACCTGCGGCTCGTCGCGCAGGTGCCGCCGGGGCTGCCGCACATCGAGGGCGACGAGGATCTCGTGAAGCAGGTCTTCATCAACCTGATCGGAAACGCGGTCAAGTTCTCCCCGGCCGGTTCGCGCATACTCATCGAGGCGGTCGAGGACGCGGCGGCGGTCAAGATCTCCGTTTCGGACGAAGGGATTGGGATCGCCGAGGAAGATATGCAGCACATCTTCAAGCAATTCTATCAGGTGCGGCGGGGCGCGAGCGAGGGCGTCGGCCTCGGACTCGCGATCGTGAAGAACATCATCGAGCAGCACGGCGGCTACATCAACGTGTCGAGCCGGGTCGGCAAGGGAAGCACGTTCACCTTCACGCTGCCGAAGCAGCACCACTTCAACGATCTCCTCGGAAACGTCTTCGACTCGGTCGACGCGCGGGCCGAGATTCAGGAAGTGCTCCAGCTCGCCGTGAAGGTGATCGCCGAGATGCTCTCGGCGAAGATCGTCTCCCTCATGCTGCTCGATCAGGAGAGCAAGGAGCTCTTCATCAAGGTCGCCTACGGCCTCGACGAGCGCGTCGTCTCCCACGCGCGGGCGCGCCTCGGCGAGGGGATCGCCGGCAAGGTGGCCGAATCCGGAGAGCCGCTTCTCATCGAGAACGTCGAGCGGAGCCCGCTCAAGAGCGCTCCGAACAATCCGCAGTACGAGACCAAATCGCTCGTGAGCGTGCCGCTCAAGATCGGCTCGTCCGTCGTCGGCGTCATCAACGCGAACAACAAGACCTCGGGCAAGCCGTTCAACCAGGACGATCTCGCGCTCCTCATGAGCCTCAGCCAACGCTTCTCGAAGGTGATCGAGCGCGTGCGCACGACCGAGACCCCGCAGGCGTATCTCGCCGAGGCGATCGAGTCGCTGCGGTCGCTGCTGGCCGCACGCAAGCGCGAGGCCCCGGAGGCCCACAACGATATCGTTCGCTGGTCGGTCCAGACGGCGCGGAGGCTCCGGCTGAGCGAGAAAGAGGTTCGGGTGATCCAGTACGTCTCGAGCGTGCACGACGTCGGCATGACGTTCGTGAGCGAGGAAATCCTCAAGAAAACGCTCGAGCTCTCCGCGACGGAGATGGACGAGATCCGCAAGCATCCGCAGCGCGGCGCGGCGGTTCTCCGCCCGCTCGAGTTCGTGGAGCTCGTGAGCCAGAGCATTCTGTTCCACCACGAGCGGCCCGACGGGCGCGGGTATCCGATGGGGCTCCGCGGCGAGCAGATTCCCATCGGTTCGCGGATTCTCGCCGCGATCGACGCCTATACGTCGATGGTGAGCGATCGGCCCTTCCGGGGCCGCTGCTCGCCGGCGGACGCGGTCGACGAGCTCGTGCGGCACGCGGGCACGCAGTTCGATCCGCGCGTCGTCTCGGCCTTCATCGAGGTTCTCATGGACGAGGGGTACATCGAGGTGGACGCCCATACGCGTCTCGCCGAGGCGCTCCGCTCGGCGCACAAGCACCACCTGGTGCCGTAGAGGAGGAACGCGGTGTTCGAAGCTCTCAAGAGCAGGCCGCGAGCCGCCGCCCGCCGCGCGGGCGATGCGGGCGCTTCCCCGCTCGAGCCGGTCATCGACCGGTTCGCCGCGGTGAGCGACCTCATCCTCTCCGACGCGCCGGCCCCGCAGGTCCTCGACGCCGTCACGGCCGCCGTCGCGGCGAGCATCGGCGCCGAGTTCGTCATCCTGCGGATCGCCAAGCCGGAAGTGGACGCGTTCGAGGTGCGCTCGCACGCGGGCCTCTCCTTCGATCGGCCGGCGCCGCTCTCGGCCTTCGCCGTCTCGCGCGACGCGTGGACGTCGCTGCGGCGAAGCGACCGGACGTGCGGGGAAGGCTTTCTCCTCGAGGAACGCGACGCGGCCGCCGTCGCGGAGAGCGTCGTTCCCCGGCATCTCGCGTGGGACGGGCGCCGGGTGTTCGTCGCCGGGATCGGCGACGAACGGGGGCATACGGGATTTTTCACCGCGGGATTTTTCTCGGGGCCGGTCGATCCGCGGATCGCGGCGATCGTGCGGTGCTTCTCGGGCGCGGTTCTTCAGGTGCTCCGGCGCGACGCGGCGAGGAGCGAGCTCCGCGAACGGGAGCGGGCGCTCGCGACGTGCCGGGAGGAGCTCGACGGCGTCGGCCAGCTCAAATCGAATTTTCTCTCGGTGGTGTCGCACGAGCTGCGCACCCCGCTCACGTCGATCAAGGCGTACAACGAGACGCTCCTCGAGAACATGGACACGATCAAGCGCGAGACGCTCGAGGACTTTCTCCGGGTGATGAGCGAGGAAAACGAGCGGGTCATATCGCTCGTCGACAGCATGCTGAACTACTCGCGGCTCGAGACGGGGCATCTCAAGGTCGAGCGCGCGCCGTGCAATCTCAACAAGCTCGTCGAGGAGGTTCACTATTCGCTCCGCGAGGCCTTCCTCGCGAGAGACATCGGCACGGAGCTGCGGCTGCCGCGCCATGCGTGCCGGCTCGACGCCGACCGGGAGCTCATCCGGCAGCTGCTCCAGAACCTCATGAGCAACGCGTCGAAATTCACGCCGGCGGGGGGCAGGGTGACGATCACGCTCGAGGAGGAGGCCTCCGCGGCGCGCATCGTCGTGCAGGACACGGGGCCGGGCATTCCCGAGGACCAGCTCGAGAAGGTTTTCGAGCGATTCTATCAGGTGGATACGAGCGATACGCGCGAGCACGGCGGCTCGGGGCTCGGGCTCGCGATCTGCAAGAACATCGTCGAGTGGCACGACGGCAGCATCTGGGTCGAAAACGTGAAGGACGCGGGGGCGAAGTTCGTCGTGGTGCTGCCGATGAAGGACATCATCGTCCGGCAGACCTCCGCCTCCCAGATCGGCGGCTACCGGCGGTTCGAGCGCGAGCGGTATCTGACGCTCCTCGTCGAGATGCTCGCCGAGTTTCTGCAGGCCCGCAAGGCCTCGATCATGCTCCTCGACCGCGACCAGCAGATGCTGCGCATCGTCGCGGCGAAGGGGCTCGACCCGGACTTCGTCCAGAACACCCGCCTCGTGCTCGGAGAGCGGATCGCGGGGAAGGTGGCCGAAACCGGAGAGCCGCTCCACGTGTTCGACATCGAAAGCGACGCCGACTACGGCAGAGCCAACAACACGCTCTTCTACGGCACGCGCTCGTTCATATCGGTGCCGCTCAAGGACGGCGCCGAAACGATCGGCGTGCTCAACGTGAGCGACCACGTCGAGGGCCGCGAGTTCACGCGCGCGGACCGGGAGATTCTCGAGGCGCTCGGCGGCATCATCGTCGGCATGCTGAAGAAGCTCGACGCCTACGAGAAGGTGTCGGCGAATTTCGAGAAGCTGAAGTGCGCGATGCGCGCCATTCTCGACATGCGGGAGGCGTGGGGGAGCCGCATTCTCATGAATCTCACCCTCATCGCCCTCACCGTCGGCGAGCGGCTCAACCTCGACGAGCGTTCGCTCACGGCGCTCCGTCTCGGAATGAATCTCTACGATCTCGGACTCATGAAGATACCGCGCACGATCCGGGTCAAGCGCGAGGAGCTCACGGAGAAGGAGCGGGAAACGCTTCGCGGGCACGCGAACGTCGGATATGCGCTCATCTCGCCGATGGGGCTCGAGGACCGGATCATGAAGATGGTGCGCGGCCATCACGAGCACTTCGACGGCACGGGATACCCGGACGGCCTCGCCGGATCGGAGATCCCGGTCGAGGCGCGAATCGTGAGCGTGGTCGACGCGTTTCGCGCGCTCATGAGCGAGGGCCCCTACCGGCGGACGTTCTCTCTGGAGGAGGCCCGCGCGGAGATCGAAGCGGGCGCGGGCACGCGGTTCGACCCGCTCGTCGTCGCGGCTTTCGGCGACGCGCTCGATCTTCTCGGCGCGCGCACGCGGGGCCGCGAGCTCGTGCTCGAGGCCTTCGAGCGGGAGCTCGAGCGCGAACGCAGCGCGCGGCGGCGGAATAACGATACGAATCAAGCGGCAGCATCGAAGGAGGACACTCGATGAAGAAGGGAAGAATCCTGGTCGTGGACGACGAGGTGAACATCACGCAGATATTGCAGTTCAGCATCGGCGCCGAGGGATTCGAGGTCTTGACCGCGCAGAACGGCGAGGAAGCGATCGAGAAGGCCCGCCGCGAGCAACCCGATCTCATCATCCTCGACATCATGATGCCGAAGATCGACGGTTACGAGGCGTGCCGCATTCTCAAGGCGAATCCCCTCACGCGGCACATCCCCGTCGTGCTCCTCACGGCGAAGGGGCGCGAGATCGACAAGCGGCTCGGGCAGGAGGTCGGCGCGACCGATTACATCGTGAAGCCGTTCAGCCCGAACAAGCTCATCGAGCGAATCCATCAGCTCCTCTCGTGCCACAAATGACCTTTTGACGTTGCCGGCCGAGCGGCGGCTCCCGTATCCTGTCCGGTATGGGAGCCGTTTCCACATCCTGGGCGCTGGTCGACGTCGCCGTCCCCTGCCCGGTCGACAAGCTCTTTACCTACCGGGTTCCCGCGGAGCTCCGCGGGCGCATCCGCCCCGGCGCGCGCGTGCTCGTGCCTTTCGGACGGAGCCGCGCCACCGGCTACGTCGTCTCCGCCGGCTCGGAGCCGCCCGCCGCGATGAGGCTCCGGGAGATTGCCGCGCTCGTGGACGAGGAGCCGCTCATCACCCCCGCCTTGCTCGATCTCGCCCGATGGATGGCCGGGTACTACGTGCATCCGCTCGGAGAGGCGCTGCGCGCCGTGCTGCCGGCGGGGGTGCGCGGCGCCGGCCGGATTCCGGCGGAGGACGAGGGGGAGCGCTCGTTCCCCGACGAGGCGGATCGCCCCCGGCTCACCGCCGATCAGGAGGCGGCGTTTGAGGCGCTTCGCGCCGCGCTCGACGCGGGGGGCGGCGCGCCCTTTCTGCTCCACGGCGTCACGGGGAGCGGCAAGACCGAGGTGTATCTCCGCGTCATCGAGGAGGCGCTCTCCCGCGGCAAGGGCGCGATCGTGCTCATACCGGAGATCGCCCTCATACCGCAGACGGTTTCGCGCTTCCGGCGGCGGTTCGGCGGCGCGGTCGCGGTGCTTCACTCGAGGGTCACCGGCCCGCAGCGGGCCGCCATCTGGCGCGCGGCCGCGCGCGGCGAGGTCCGGGTGGTCATCGGCGCCCGCTCGGCGGTTTTCGCCCCGGTCATGGGGCTCGGCGTCATCGTCGTCGACGAGGAGCAGGATTCCTCGTTCAAACAGGAGGACAAACCCCGCTACCACGCGGTCGCGGCGGCGCGCTTCCGCGCGCAGCGCGAGGGCGCGGTGCTGCTCCTCGGCTCGGCCACGCCGTCGCTCGAGACGTACGCGGCGGCCCGCGGCGGGGAGATGGGGTACCTCGCGCTCCGCTCCCGCCCGGGGGGGCTCGAGATGCCGCGCGTCGAGATCGTCGACATGCGGGGCCGCAAAGAGATCTTTTCCGCCGAGCTCCTCGACGCCCTCGAGCGGTGTCTCGCCCGCCGCGAGCAGGCGCTCATCCTGCTCAACCGCAGGGGCCACGCGAACTTCGTCCAGTGCCGCGGCTGCGGCTGGATCGAGCACTGCCCGAACTGCTCGATTCCGCTCACCTTTCACGGCCGCGGACAGAAGCTGCTGTGCCACTACTGCGGATTCCAGGCGGCCGTTCCCCCCGTGTGCCCCCGCTGCGGGGAGTACAAGATCGTGCACCGGGGCGTCGGCACGGAGCGGGTGGAGATGGAGCTCGCCAACCTCATACCCGGCGTCCGGGTGGCGCGCATGGATCTCGACACGACCGCGGGCAAACGGGGGCACATCGCCGTCCTCGAGCGGTTCGCGAAGGGAGAGAGCGACGTGCTCGTCGGCACGCAGATGGTCGCGAAGGGGCATCATTTTCCGTCCGTGACCCTCGTCGGGGTCGTCGCGGCGGACCGCGGCCTCCAGTTCCCCGACTTTCGGGCGGCGGAAAAGACCTTCCGCCTGCTCTTTCAGGCCGCGGGTCGCAGCGGCCGCGGCGAAGGCGGTGGGCTCGTGATCGTCCAGACGAGGGCGCCGGAGCATTACCTCTACGGGCATCTCGCCCGCCACGACTACGACGGATTCGCCGCGAGGGAGATCGAGGCGCGCGGCCAGCTCGGCTACCCGCCCGCCGGGGACGTCATGCTGTTTACGGCGCAGTCGCGCTCCATGGAGCGCGCCGCCGAGGCGGCGGAAGGAGTGCGCGGCGCGCTCGCCGAATCGCTCGGCTCCTCCGCGACCGTGCTCGGTCCGACGAGCGCGCTCATCGAGCGTCTCAAGAAGGACTGGCGGTATCACGTCCTCGTGAGGGGGAGGCTCACCCCGGAGCTCCGGCGCGAGGCGGTGCGGGCCGCGCTCGAGCGGGTCGCGTCCGTGAAATCGGCCGTGCTCTCATGGGACGTCGACCCCGTCTCGTTCTCATAGTAATGCTTGACAGCGCCCCGCGCGGTTGATACCTTTCGAACGAAGGACTGGAGAACCACCCCCGGCGGCCGGACGGAAACGGTCGCGCATCGCGTATTCAGGAGGAACCCCCCTGGCACATTCAGGTCGCATCGAAGATGCAGCTGGGTTTGCCGGAGCGCATAGAGCGTTTCGAAACTAACTGTTCCCCATGGAAGGAGGCGTCGGCCAGATGACTAAGAGAAGCGGGATCGTCGCGATGCTCCTCGTATCGCTGCTGGCGATATTTTCGTGCAAGAGCGTCGAGACGACGAGCGCGATGCTCCATAACGAGCACGGCAACTACGAGAAGGCGATCGAGATGTCGAAGCTGGCGATCGAGAAGAATCCGCTCGACGCGGAGGCTCATTTCCAGCTCGGCGTCGCGTACAGCTACACGCAGGATATGAAGGGTGCCTACAGCGAATTCATGAAGGCCGCCGAGCTCGATCCGAAGAAGATCGCCGACGTCGAAACCAACATCAAGTCGAACTGGGCCCGCCACTACAACCAGGGCCTCAGCGAGTTCCAATCCGAAAATCTGGCCGGGGCCGCCCACGAGTTCGAGCTCACGACGCAGTCCGATCCCCGCCAGGTCAAGGGGTGGCTCAACCTCGCGATGGTGTACTACGCGCTGAGCGACAACGACAGCACGTATTTCGAACGCGCGTACGCGACGGTCGACACGCTGGTCGCGAGAACGACCGAGCAGGACGAGGATTACGCGAACATGCTCTCGCTGGCGGGCCGGGTCATGGTCACGCGCGGCGAGACGGAAAAGGCCGTGGCCATTTTTGAAAAGCTGCTCCTCGACGATCCAGCGAACTTCGAGGTGGTCGAGACGGTCGGCGGCGATTTCCTCGCCAAGCGGGATTGGGAGAAGAGCACGATCTTCCTCCAGATGGCGGTCGCGGCGCGGCAGAAGACGGACTCGGAGGATTTCGCCTCCTGGTACGACCTCGGTGTCGCGGCGTTCAACGCGAAGGATTGCCCGCGGGCGATCGAGGCTTACCAGAGGGCCCTCGAGCTCGAGGCCGATAACAAGGCGGGCAACTACAGCATGCTGCTGACGTATTACCAGTGCGAGCAGTACGACGACGCGATCCTTCAGGGTCAGACCTACACCGAAAAGTGGGGCGACGACCCGAACGGCTGGCGGATACTGAGCCTCTCCTACGCGAAGAAGGGGATGAAGCTCAAGGCAGAGGAAGCGGCGAAGAAATTCCAGGATTTTTCGCAGTAACGGCGGAAATACGGGGGGCCGGGATTCCGCTCCCGGCCCCGTCCCGCTCATCGTCGCGCAAAATGGAACGGTTCTTGCGACACCGTCTTGACAGGGGGGAGCCGGAGCTATAGATTAACAGCGGTTTCAGGACGCAGCGCTTCGAACGTCGCAGCTCAATTTTCTTCACGACAGCGCGAAACGGTTCGACTCGAAACAGAGTCCAGCCAGCAATCAAGATCAATTGACCGGCCGATTTCGAGATAGTTGCCGGATTCGCGGTTTTGACCGGTGTAACTGAATGTAATTTTGCAGGGCCGCGGAGCGCCCCGCACGGGCGTTTCGCGCGGCCACCGACGGCCGTACGGCGTCCCCGCGGGCGCGGGGCTCGGCGCGATCGACGCGAACCAAAGGAGAGGTCTGATAGTCATGGAAATCGCGGAACTGAAGTCGAAGCGGATCGAGGAGCTCATCGATATAGCCACGGGGCTCAACATCGAGGGCATCAGCAGCATGCGCAAGCAGGAGATCATCTTCCGGATCCTCGAGGCGCAGGCGCAGCAGAACGGGCTCATCATGGCCGAAGGCGTGCTGCAGGTGCTCCCCGAGGGGTACGGATTCCTCCGCTCGGCGAGCTACAACTACCTCCCTGGCCCCGACGACATCTACGTTTCGCCGTCCCAGATCAAGAAGTTCGACCTCCGGACCGGCGACACCGTTTCCGGCCAGGTGCGCGCCCCGAAGGAATCGGAGCGGTACTTCGCCCTCCTCAAGGTCGAAGCGGTGAACGCCGACAGCCCCGAGCATCTCAAGGCGAAGACCCTCTTCGACAACCTCACGCCGCTCTACCCGAACGAGCTCATCAATCTCGAACACGATCCCGACGATCTCTCCACCCGGCTCATGAATCTGCTCACGCCGATCGGCAAGGGGCAGCGCGGCCTCATCGTGTCGCCGCCCCGGGCGGGGAAAACCATCATCATGCAGAAAATAGCGAACTCGATCACGACCAACCACCCCGAGATCTATCTCATCGTGCTCCTCATCGACGAACGCCCCGAGGAAGTGACCGACATGGAGCGCTCGGTGAAGGGCGAAGTCATCAGCTCGACCTTCGACGAGCCAGCCGACCGCCACGTGCAGGTCGCCGACATGGTGATCGAAAAGGCGAAGCGCCTGACCGAGCATGGACGCGACGTCGTCATCCTCCTCGACAGCCTCACGCGCCTCGCGCGCGCACACAACGCGGTCGTTCCGCACTCGGGCAAGATTCTCTCCGGCGGCGTCGATTCGAACGCCCTCCAGCGTCCGAAGAGATTCTTCGGCGCCGCGCGCAACACCGAGGAAGAGGGGAGCCTCACGATCATCGCGACGGCCCTCATCGAGACCGGGAGCCGGATGGACGAAGTGATCTTCGAGGAGTTCAAGGGCACCGGCAACCTCGAGATCGTTCTCGACCGCCGGCTCGCCGACAAGCGCGTTTTCCCCGCCATCGACATTTTCCGCTCCGGGACGCGCAAGGAGGAGCTCCTCCTGCCGGATAAGGTGCTCAGCAAGGTCTACATCCTGCGCAAGTTCCTCAGCGACAAGAACGTCGTCGAGGCGATGGAGTTTCTCCTCGAAAAGATTTCTAAGACGAAGTCGAACCAGAAGTTCCTCCAGTCGATGAACGGCTAGTCCGGGGCGCGGCCGGGCCGCGATGCCGCGGGACCGTGGACGGGCCGGCGGCGCGGGGGGGCGCAAATTTTGGGTTTGTGTTTTCCGGCGCCGGTTATTACATTTAACCGCCTTGTATGATATACTGATACGATACGCCGGCCTGCGGGGCCGGCACAAATGAGCACATGGTTCGAGGAGCGTTCGCGATGAAAAAGGAAATCCATCCCAACTACAAGAAGACCAAGATCACCTGCATCTGCGGCAACGTGATCGAGACCGCCTCGACGATGCAGGACATCCACGTGGAAGTCTGTTCCCGGTGCCACCCGTTCTTCACCGGCAAGCAGAAACTCATGGACACGGCCGGCCGCGTCGAGAGATTCCAGCGCAAGTACGGCGATTACCGCAAGAAGCAGAGCGACAAGGACGCCGGCAAGTAACGCTCGCCGAGCCCGGTCCCCCTGCGCGCGTCCGGTGAACGAATGTCCGACGCCCAAGAGAGAAAACGTCTACAGATCGGCGGGCAGGCCGTCATCGAGGGCGTCATGATGCGCTCTCCGACCCGCATCGCGACCGCGGTGCGCGGGCCCGAGGGCATCGTCGTCCGGGACGAGCCGTTCACGAGCCTCGTCAGGCGCCACCGGATGCTGAACGTCCCGATCGTCCGCGGCGCCGTCGCCTTCGTGGAGACCTTCGTCGTCGCCATAAAGGCGCTCTCCTACTCGGCGGAGGCGGCCACGGCCGAGCCGGGCGCCTCGCGCGGGAAGGGGATCTCGACGCTCTCCATCGCCCTCACCATCGCGGCGGCGTTTCTCCTCGGCTTCGGCGTGTTCTTCTATCTGCCGCTCGTTCTCACCGAGCTCACCGGCCTGCGGGACGGCGTGCTCTTCAACCTCGTCGACGGCGTGATACGGCTCGCGTTTCTCGTTCTCTACATCGTTCTCATCACACGATGGAAGGAGATGCGCCGCATATTCGAGTACCACGGCGCCGAGCACAAGACGATCGCTGCGTTCGAGGAGCACGGAGTCGCCACGGTCGAGAACACGCGCGTCTACCCGACGATGCACGCGCGATGCTCGACGAGCTTTCTGCTCCTCGTGGTGGTGGTGAGCGTGCTGGTCTTCATCACGCTCGGCCGGCCCGACACGATCGGCGAGAAGCTGCTTCGATTCGCCTTCATCCCCGTGATCGGGGGAATTTCCTACGAGCTGCTCAAGTTCTCGGCGCGGCCGCGGGCCCGCCGGTACTTCGCTCCGCTCGTGTGGCCGGGGCTCGCGCTCCAGAGGCTCACCACGAAACAGCCCTCCGACGATCAGGTCGAGGTGGCGATCGCGGCGCTCAACGCGTGTCTCGTCGAGAAACCAGTGGCATCCTAGGAATCCATCCGCTACAGTGTAACCCCGGCGGGGCGCGCGGCGCCCCCGAACGGAGTGTCGATGGAGTCGAGCAGCCGTTACGAGAACGTGATCCGGCGCTTCGAGCAGCTCACCGACGAGCTCGCCAAGCCCGAGAACATCCGCAACCAGCACCTCTACCGCAAGATCGCGCGCGAGCGCAACGATCTCGAGAAGGCGGTCGTCGCGATCCGGCGCTTTCGCGGCCTCGAGGCGCGCCGGGACGAGGCCGCCGGCATCGTTCAGGCGGGGGGCGACCGCGAGCTCATGGAGCTCGCGCGCTCAGAGCTCGCCGAGGTCGAGCGGGAGCTCGAGGAGACGAGGGAGCAGGTCAAGGTGTTGCTCCTGCCGCGCGACCCCGACGATTCGCGTAACACCGTCTTCGAGATACGCGCGGGGACGGGCGGGGACGAGGCGGCGCTCTTCGCGGCGGATCTCGCGCGCATGTACCGCCTCTTCTCGGAGCGGCACAGCTGGAAGGTGGAGCCCCTCGGCTCGAGCCCGACCGAAATCGGCGGGTACAAGGAAATCATATTTCTCGTGTCGGGGGAGAACGCGTACGGCAAGCTCAAGTTCGAGAGCGGCGTGCACCGCGTCCAGCGCGTGCCGGTGACGGAGGCCGGCGGGCGGATTCACACGTCGGCGGTGTCGGTGGCGGTGCTTCCCGAGGCGGAGGAGGTCGACATCCAGCTCGATCCGAACGATCTGCGCATCGACGTGTTCCGGTCGCGGGGCCCCGGCGGCCAGTCGGTGAACACGACCGATTCCGCCGTTCGCATCACCCACATTCCCTCCGGCATGGTCGTGCAGTGCCAGGACGAAAAGTCGCAGCACAAGAACAAGGCGAAGGCGATGAAGGTGCTGCTCGCGCGGCTGCTCGAGAGGGCCCGCACAGAGCAGGAGGCCAAGATCGCTCAGGCCCGTCGGAGCATGATCGGCTCGGGGATCGCAGCGACAAGATCCGCACGTACAACTTTCCCCAGAGCCGCGTCACGGACCACCGGATCGGGCTTACCCTCTACAACCTCAAAGGCGTTCTCGACGGCGCGCTCGACGAGATCGTCGACGCGCTCGCGCTCGCCAACCGCGAAGAGCTGCTCCGGCGAGAGATGGAATCGGCAGCGGGGCCCGGCGCTTGAAATGCGGCGGACGGAATCGGCCAAGAAGGTGACGGTACTCGAGGCGCTCCGGCTCGCCGAGGGATACCTCGGCGGGCGCGGCGTCGAGGACGCCCGGTTGAGCGCCGAGCATCTCCTGGCGCACCGGATGGGGTGCTCGCGGCTCGATCTCTACCTGCGGTTCGATCGCGAGGTGGAGGACGGCGCCCTCGCCGCGGTTCGCGGGGATCTCAAGCGCCGGGGAGAGCATTATCCGCTCCAGTACCTCGTCGGCGAGGTCGAGTTCGTGTCCCTTTCCTTCCGGGTTCGCGAGGGCGTTTTCATCCCGCGCCCCGAAACGGAGCTCCTCGTCGAGCGGATCGAGGAGCTCGCCGGCGCCCGCGAGGCGGCGGTCATGTGCGAGCTCGGCGTCGGCGCGGGGGTCATCTCGGGCAGCCTCGCCGCGCGCCACCTGGGATGGCGCGGAGTGGCGTTCGACGTGTCGCCCGCCGCCCTGTCCTGCGCGCGGGAGAATCTCCGCTCGCTCGGAGCGGGCGACCGGATCGATCTCTTCGCCGCCGATTCGTTCGACGCCGTCGGCGGCGCGTGGCGGTTCGACGTCCTCGCGTCGAATCCGCCGTACGTGAGAAGCGGCGACATCGACGCCCTCGCTCCGGAGGTCTCGCGCTGGGAATCGCGCCCGGCGCTCGACGGCGGCGCCGACGGCACGAGTTTCTATCCGGGGATCGCGGCCGCGGCGAAGCGGCTGCTGCGCCCCGGCGGGCTCGCGGCCGTCGAGATCGGCGACGGGCAGGGGAACGCGGTGGCCGCGATCTTCACGGCGGCGGGGCTCGAGCGCGTGTCGGTCGGCCGGGATTACAACAGGCTCGAACGAACGGTGACGGCGTTCGCGCCGGAGGGGGACGAACCCTGATGGACAGCTTTCTCGTGACGGGACCGTGCCGCCTCGAGGGGACGGTGGCGACGAGCGGCGCGAAGAACGCGATGCTCCCGCTCATGGCGGCCGCTCTTCTGACCGAGGGGACCTGCGTGCTCGAGAACGTGCCCGACCTTCGGGACACGCGCACGATGATGCAGCTCCTCGCGGGCCTCGGCGCGCGAACCGCGCTCGAGCGCGGCCGGCTCGAGATCGACGCCTCGCGCATCGATTCTTTCGAGGCGCCCTACGAGATCGTGCGGACGATGCGCGCGTCGATCTACGCCTTCGGCCCGCTGCTCGCCCGGTTCGGCACGGCGCGCGTTTCGATGCCGGGCGGGTGCGCGTGGGGGCCGCGGCCGGTCGATCTGCACCTGCGGGGGCTCGCCGCCCTCGGCGCGACCGTCGGAATCGAGCACGGCTACATCAACGCGACGGCCGGGCGGCTGCGCGGAGCCGAGGTGAACCTCGCGATCCCGAGCGTCGGCGCGACGGTGAACGTCATGATGGCCGCCGTCCTCGCCGAGGGGCGCACGGTGATCGAGGACGCCGCGCGGGAGCCCGAGATCGCCGAGCTCGCCCGCGCGCTGCGGGCGGGGGGAGCGCGGATCGAGGGGGAGGGGACCTCGCGCGTCACGATCGACGGCGTCGCCGCCATCGCGCCGTTCGCGCACCGCGTGATTCCGGACCGGATCGAGGCGGGGACCTTCGCGGCCGCCGCGGCGATCACGGGCGGGCGGGTCGAGATCACTGGCTGCGAGCCGGATCATCTCGGAGCCGTCGTCGAAAAGCTCCGCGAATGCGGCGCCGAGATCTCGTGCGGCTCCGGCCGGATGACGGTCGCGGGCCCCGGGCGCGTCCGGGCGGCGAACGTGGAAACGGGGTTCTACCCGTCCTTTCCGACGGACATGCAGGCGCAGATCATGGCGGTGCTGTCGATCGCTGAGGGGACGAGCACGGTCGTCGACCGCGTCTACCCCGATCGATTCACGCACGTTCCCGAGCTCTGCCGGTTCGGGGCGAAGATCGCGCGGGACGGAAACGTCGCGGTCATCACGGGGGTTCCCCGGCTCGAGGGGGCGCCCGTCATGGCGACGGACATCCGCGCGAGCTCGGCACTCATCCTCGCCGCCCTCGCGGCCGAGGGAGAGACGAAGATACTGCGCGTCTATCATATCGACCGGGGCTACGAGCGGATCGAGGAGAAGCTCGGACGCCTCGGCGCCAGAATCCGGCGGGTCAAGGGGTAGCCCGGGGGTCCCGCTCCCCGCGGGACCGCTCGCGCTGCGCGGCGGCGGACATGAACGGCGGACGAAAGCTCATCATCGGCACTTCCGGGCACGTCGATCACGGCAAAACCGAGATCGTCAAGGCGCTCACGGGCCGCGACACCGACCGGCTCCGCGAGGAGAAGGAGCGCGGCATCTCGATCGTGCTCGGGTTCGCGCCGATCGACCTCGGCGAGGGGATCACGGCGGCCGTCGTGGACGTGCCGGGGCACGAACGGTTCGTGAAAACGATGGTCTCCGGCGCGGTGGGGATCGATCTCGCGCTGCTCGTCGTCGCCGCCGACGAGGGAGTCATGCCGCAAACGCTCGAGCACTTCGAGGTGCTGAGGCTTCTCGGCGTGCGGGGGCTCGTCGTCGCCGTCACGAAGATCGATCTCGCCGACGGGGAGCTCGTCGGGCTCGTCGAGGAAGAGATCGACGAGCTCGCGGCGGGGACGCCCTTCGCCGGCGCGCCCGTCGTCCGCACGTCGGCGGTGACGGGAGAGGGGCTCGAGGAGCTCCGCGCGCAGCTCCGCGCGCAGGCGATCGCCCTCGGGACGCGCGATACGGCGGATTTCTTCCGCATGCCCGTCGATCGGGCCTGGACGCGGAGCGGCATCGGCACGATCGTCACGGGAACGGCGTGGAGCGGCGAGGTCGCCAAGGGGGACGAGCTCGTCGTCGAGCCGCTCTCGCGCCCCGTGCGCGTGCGGGAGGTGCACAGCTTCGACCGCTCGGTCGAGACCGCCTCGGCCGGCATGCGCACGGCGCTCGCGCTGCACGGAATCAAGGTCGAGGATGCGGCGATCGGGAGCCAGGTGCTCGCGCCGAACAAGCTCGCGAGCACGCTCATGCTGAACGTGCGCATCGAGGTGTCGAAGCTCGCCGGCGAGGACGTCAAGACGCGCCGGCGAATCCGCTTTCACCATGCCGCCTCCGAGATCATCGGCAGAATCATCGCGCTCGAGGGGGGGGCGATTCCGGCGGGAGGCGCGGGGTACGCGCAGATTCGGCTCGAGAGGCCCGCGGTCGCCCGGCGCGGGGACCGCTTCATCATACGATCGTATTCGCCGCAGCGGGTCATCGGCGGCGGCGTGGTCCTCGATCCGAATCCGCCGAAGTTCAGGCTGCACGACGCGGCGTCGACGCTCGCGCTGCTGCGCTCGCTCGACCGCGGGGAGGCCGGGGAGGCGGTGTCCGCGCTCGCGGCCTCGACCGCGGGGGCGGGGTTCCCCGCCGCCGCGCTCCCCCGGTACGGCATTCCGTCGGGAGCGGGGGAGGCGGTCGTCCGGTCGCTCGAGCGCGAGGGGCGGCTCGTCGCCATCGAAGGAAGGCTCTTCGAGGCCGGGGTCGCCTCGGCCGCGGAGCGGAGCCTCCTCGGGCTCATCCGGAAGGTATCGTCGGAGAACCCTCTTCTCTGGGGCGTCGATCGCGAGGAGCTCCGGGCGCGCTCTGGGCTAGCGGGGAGCCCTCTCTTCGACCATCTCATGGAACGGGGGCGCGCCGGCGGGACGCTCTTCTTCAAGGGAGGCCGCGTGAACGCCGGTGGCGGCGAGCGGCAGCTCTCCCCCGGCGATCGCGCGTCGCTCGAGAGGATCGAGGCGCGGATCCGCGAGGGGGGCTTCGCGTTCGCGACGAAGGCGGATCTCGCCGGGGCCGCGCCCGACGAGAAGCGCCTCGCCTCGTATCTTCACATTCTCGTCGAGCAGGGCGCGGTCGTGCGCATCGCCCCCGACGGCTACCTGCACGCCGAGCACTGGCGCCGCGTCCTCGACGAGGTCCGCGCGCGGCTCGTCTCGGGCGGGACGATCTCGGTCGGCGACTTCAAGGAGATCTTCGGCTTTTCGCGCAAGTTCGCCGTGCCCGTGCTCGAGCATCTCGATCGCGAGGGGTACACGCGCCGCGAGGGGGACGCCCGCGCGGCCGGCCCGAGGCTTGGATCAGGAGGCGAGTCATGAGCGCTCTCGCGCCGCGCAGGCGAACGAGGCGCGTCGTGTACGGCGGCGTGGCCGTCGGCGGCGGCGCGCCCATCACGATTCAGTCGATGACGACCGTGCCCCCCTCCGATCTCCGGCGCACGATACGGGAGATACGCGCGCTCGAGCGCGCCGGGTGCGAGCTCGTTCGGGTCGCGGTAAAGGACGAAGCCGATCTCGCCGCGCTTCCCGCCGTGGTCGCGCGGAGCCGCATCCCCGTCGTCGCCGACGTTCATTTCGATTACCGGCTCGCCGTCGGCGCGGCCCGCGCCGGGGCGGCGGGGCTGCGCATCAATCCGGGGAATATCGGCTCCGCGGAGCGCGTGCGTCGCGTCGTCGACGCCGCGATCGCGGCGTCGATCCCCATTCGCGTGGGGGTCAACACGGGGAGCATCGAGCGCGACCTGCGGCCGCTCGCGAGGCGCGACCCCGCACGGGCGCTCTTCGAGAGCGCCGTGCGTTCGCGCCGGCTCGTCGAGGGCATGGGATTTCGGGATCTCGTTTTCAGCCTCAAATCCCCGGACGCGCTCGCGACCGTCGAGGCGAACCGGCTCTTCGCCGCGGAGAACGACTGTCCGCTGCACATCGGCGTGACGGAGGCCGGGCCCGCGGCGAGCGGCGCCGCGAAATCGGCGGTCGCCCTCACGCTCCTGCTCTGCGAGGGGATCGGCGATACGATCCGCGTGTCGCTCTCCGGAGATCCGGTGCGCGAGATCCCGGTCGCCGCGGCGGTGCTCTCCGCGCTCGGCCTGCGGAAGGACATCCCCCGGATCGTGTCGTGTCCGACCTGCGGCCGCTCGTGGATCGACGTCGCCCGGCTGGCGGAGAGGCTCGAGCGCGAGATCGCCGGAACTCGATCCGGCGCCACGATCGCCGTCATGGGATGCGAGGTCAACGGCCCGGGCGAGGCGAGGGACGCCGATATCGGGCTCGCCGGGACGCGAGGCGGCGCGGTGCTCTTCCGGAAGGGTAAAATAATTAAACGCCTCGAGGGGAACGTATCCGCCGAGTTCCTGCGCGAGGTTCGCAACTTCATGGGAATCAAGGAAAAATAAAGATTCCCCTCCCCCCGGCGGGAGAAAATATGTCTGGAAAAAATAGGTGAAACATGCTACCATCCCTCCAGATTATACGAGGGATAGAGAAATTGCCGCCACGGAGAGCCGCTTCTCGATACCTCGAGGCGTTCGGTGTGCTCCCGCGGGGGAGAAAAGGAGGTCGCGCAGAATGAAGGGCGGCAGATCGATCTTCGCGCTTCTCGCCGTCGTGATTATCCTGACCGCCGCTTCGACGCAGGCGCAGGACGAGTACCAGATCCCGATCAAAAAGGTCGTATCGACGGCGTCCGTGACGCCGCTCGTGACCTACGTCAAGCACGTCGACATCCTCTACGCGTTCACCACGAACATCGCGATGAGCGCGAAGTTCGAAACGATCGACGCGACCCACGTGAAGCTCACGGTGAAACCGGTCATCGCGTACTCGTTCACCTTCTCGTTGGAGTGGAGCGGTTTTCCGCCCAACCTGCTCGATTACGCCGGCGGCGGTTCGGCTTCGTACATTCTGGATACGGAGACGGGATACGCCGAGAAATAGGCGGCCGGGCGAAGCAGGTTTCGCGCGACTGGCGTTCGTTAGTCCTCGCCGACCGAGTCGGGCATGCCCGGCTTCACGAAGATAGTTTTTCCCCTTTGACATACCGCCGTGCCGGGCTTCGACTTTCTCGGTCTGCGAACGTGGCGTTTCTCCGCGTATATCACGGGGACCGTTTTCGAGTTTCTCGCCTTGCTGAAGGCCGCGGCGATCGCCGCGGCCTTTTCGATGACGGCGCCGGGGGTCGAACGGTGCGCCCCCTTGAGGATGACGTGCGAGCCCGGCACGTCCTGCGCGTGGAACCAGAGGTCGGTCGGCGCGGCGAACTCGTGCGTGAGAATGTCGTTCTCCTCGTCGCTGCGCCCCACGTAAACGGTGTGCCGTTCGTCGATCGGAATGCGCCGGAACCGCCGGGGCGGCTCCTCGCCGCCGCTTCGGGCCCGCGGCGCCGGATCGGCGGGCGCGAGCGGAACGAGATCCTCGACGCTCCGGAGTTCCTCGATCCGCGCTATCTCGCGGCGGCGCTCCTCGAGGTCGCGCTCGACCGCGCTCGCGCGGGTCTTCATGATGAACGCGCCCTTCTCGCCCTTCTTCGCCTTGGTGAAGTAGTGGCGGATGTTGCGTTCCGGCGAGCGCGCCGGATCGAGCGGAATCGTGACCGTGCGCTCCCCCGAAAAATCCTTGACGACGATCTCGCTCAGCCCCGTCCTGAGCAGGTGGCGGTGCGTCACGAGGAGATCGCCGAAATGGCGGTACTCGGACGATCGTCCGGCGTCGGCGAGGTCCCCCTTGAGATTCTCGCGAAGCCGCTCGAGGCGCTTCGCTTCTGCGCGGGCGCGCCGCGACGCGAGGCGACGCAGGTGCTCGACGTAACCCGGAACGAGGCTCTCGCGGGCGCGCGAGGCGAGCGCGTCCGCGAAACCCTCCGCTTGCTCCCCGCGTTCGGCTATCGGCAACTCGAGAGGATAGATCGACGGCGCGGTCGCTTCGGGGAAGCGGTACACGCGCCAGGACCACGGCCGTCCGGCGAGACGCGCGCCGATCTCCGCCGCGACGGCCCAGGCCCGTTCCGGATTTCCGCCGGCCTCGCGGACGATGGCGCGGGCGAGGACGGGATCGATTCCCGCCACCCGGCCGGCGAGCCCGTCGGCGAGCGATCGCGACGCGCTCCAACGCCGCGTGTGCTCGGGAGCCTCCGGTCCGGAGGGTCCGCCGAGGGCGAGCGCGGCGATCTCCCCGGGGATCTCGGCCGGGAGGGAAAGGAGCGAATAGGGCTTCGGCGGCAGCGTCCGCCCGGCCCCCGAACCCTTTCCCCGCTGCGGGCCGACCGAGGCGAAGAGCCGCTCGCCTCCCTCGTCGTACAGGGCGAGCGGGCGAACCGTCGGCGCGAGATCGATCCTGAGGAGGGCCGAACCGCTCGCCCCGAAACGCGCGGGAGGGGCGAGATCCACGAGGAGCACGCGCTCGAGATCGAGGGTCCGGACGCCCTTCACCGCGCGTCCTTCCGCGGCGCTCAGCTCGCGGCGGGCGTACCGCTCGGGCGCGAGCGGCTCGGCGGAGAAGAAGATGTCCGGCTCTCGAAGGTGATAGAGAATATGACAGTGTGCGAGCTTCGCGCCGGTGAACGAGATCGTCGCCGCCGCCGGAAAGCCCGACACGGCGGCGACCGCGGCGCCGGAGAGAGAGGCGTCGAGCTCGGTCGCGAGGGCATATAGAGAGAGGCTGTTCACGGACGAATGATAGGGGGCGCCGAGCGCCCTGTCAAACCTCCATCGCGCTCCGGGGGCGAATTGTCGTTCCGTTTTGGCCGCGGACGTGCTACAGTCGCCGCACGCGGCCGGAGCGTGCGGCGATGCGGCGGATCCGTGCGGCCGCGGCCGTTCACACTGCAAGGGGAGATTCCGTATGATCGTCAGCATGACGGGTTTCGGTAAGGGGGAGGTGCGCGAGGGCGGAGGCTCCGTCACCGTTGAGGTGCGCACCGTCAATCACCGGTTCATCGACTGCTCGGTGCGAATGCCGCGCTCGCTCAACGGGTACGAGCGCGAGATCGAGAAGATCGTGCGCGGCGCCGTCAAGCGCGGGCACGTGTACGTGACGGTCGCCTTCGACAAGGGGATCGAGAACGAAGGATTCACGATCAACAAGGAGTTTCTGCGCCGTGTCTACCGGATGCTCACCGATTTCGCGATCGAAGAGGGGATCCCGGGCAGGGTGGATATCGGCACGCTCATATCGCTTCCGGACGTTCTCTCGGCGAGCCTCGAGGGAGCGCTGCCCGAGAGCCTCTGGGAGCGCGTCCGCCGGGCGCTCGCGATCGCGCTCGAGCGATGCGGCGAGATGCGGCGGATCGAGGGGGAGGAGCTCGCTCGCGACATTTCCCGCCGGCTCGCGGCTCTCGACAAGGGCGTCGGGCGCATCGAGAAAAAAGCGCCGCCGGCCCTTCGGCGCTCGCTCGCCCGCGCGAAGTCGCGGCTGCGGCAGCTCCTCGACGGCAAGGACATCGAGGAGGCGCGCTGGCTGACCGAGGCCGCGCTCATGGCGGAGCGGATCGATTTCTCGGAGGAGCTCGTGCGCCTTCGGAGCCACCTCGCCCAGTTCCGCTCCGTTCTCGAGAAGGGCGGCGAGGTGTCGAAGAGCCTCACGTTCCTGCTTCAGGAGATACACCGCGAGGCGACGACCACGGCGAACAAGGCGTCCGACGCCTCGATCATCGGCGAGTGTCTCGCCCTCAAGGACGGAGTCGAGAAGATCAGGGAGCAGATTCAGAATCTGGAGTGAGCCGCGCCATGCCGTCGATATCGGTCTCGCGAACGCCCTTTCTCGTCGTCGTGTCGGGTCCGTCGGGAGCGGGCAAATCGACCGTCGTCGACCGCGTTCTCGAGCGCTCCTCCCGGCTCGTTGCTTCCGTGTCCGTTACGACGCGGCCCCCGAGGGGGGACGAGCGGGACGGCGTCGATTACTTTTTCGTGACGCGCGAGGAGTTCGAAAACCGCCGCGAAGCGGGGGCGTTTCTCGAGTGGGCCGAGGTTCACGGCAACCTCTACGGCACGCCGGTCTCATTCGTCAACCGCATGGTCGAAGAGGGAATGAACGTCATTCTCGAGATCGACGTGCAGGGGGGCATGCTCGTGCGGGACCGGTTTCCGGAGGCCGTGCTGGTCTTTCTCATGCCTCCCGGCCTCGATGTGCTGCGGGAGCGGCTCCGCGGCCGGGCGACGGACGGCGAGGATGTCATACGGCGCCGCCTCGACAACGCCGTCCGCGAGCTAACGTATTACACTAGATACGATTACATAGTGGTTAACGACGAAATAGAGCGGTGCGTGGACGATTGTGTGGCGATCATCAGGGCGGAGACGCTGCGCCGCGAGCGGACTAAACTATAGATAGGCGTCGCCAGATTGAGATTGCGCGAGGGCGCCCGATGTATTAGTATTTTGCCCCGGCCCGCGGGCCGGCCAGAGGGGAGCGAACCCCCGGCGAAAGCGCCTCATCACGGGTACAACTCGCGAAAAAACAAGGTGTTCGAGAGGGCAAAGGACGGGGTCGTAATCGATGGAAAAAATTCTCGACATCATCAAAAACAGGTATGAAGCGGTGCGCGTCATGGCGAAAGAGGCGCGTCGCATCAACCAGATACTCGTCTCCTCCGGCGAGGAGATCGAGGAAAAGCCCACGACCGTCGCCATGAGGCGCGTCGTCAGCGGGAAAGTGAAGTACTCGTATGAGCAGCGAGAGGAGGAAGAGTAACCACGGGGAAGGATTATCGGGCAAACGAATCCTTCTGGTGGTTACGGGCGGCATCGCCGCCTATAAGTCGGCGCTGCTCGTTCGTCTCCTCACCTGCGGCGGCGCCTCCGTGCGCGTGGTGATGAGCCGCGCGGCGGCGGAGTTCGTCACGCCGCTCACCTTCGAAGTTCTCTCCGGCAATCCCGTTCATACCGATCTCTTCGCCCGGCGCGACCGCCCGTCGGTCCAGCACGTCGAGCTCTCCGCGTGGGCGGACCGCGTCGTCGTGGCCCCGGCGACCGCCGATATCATCGCGAAGGCGGCCCTCGGCGTCGCCGACGACATCGCGAGCACGGTGCTGCTCGCCGCGCGCTCGCCGGTGCTCTTCGCTCCGGCGATGAACGAGGCGATGTGGATCTCGCCGCCCGTGCGGCGCAACGTCGAGTCGCTCCGCGCCGACGGCCGGATCATACTCGGCCCCGGAGCGGGGAGCCTCGCCTGCGGCGAGAGCGGACCGGGGCGGATGATGGAGCCGGAGGAGATCGTCCGCCGTCTCGGGGAGTCGTTGGCCCCCGGGGACCTCGCCGGGCGCGCCGTTCTCGTGACCGCGGGCCGCACCGAGGAAATGATCGACCCGGTGCGCTACCTCACGAACCGCTCTTCGGGGCGCATGGGATTCGCCGTGGCCCGCGAGGCCCGCGCGCGCGGCGCGCGCGTCGTTCTCGTCCATGGCGCGGTGGACGTGCCCGTGCCGGCCGTCGACGAGGCGGTGCGCGTGACGGACGCCGCGGACATGAAGCGCGCCGTCGCCAAGGCCTTCGGCGCCTGCGATATCTGCGTCATGGCGGCGGCCGTGTCGGATTTCACGCCGGCGAAACCGCTCGGCTCGAAGATAAAACGCGCGGGGGACGGGCTCGTTCTCGATCTGCGCGCGACGGAGGATATCCTCGGCTCGCTCGCGAAGCGCAAGGGACGGCGGATCGTCGTCGGCTTCGCCCTCGAGACGGAGAACGGCGAGGCGAACGCGCGGCGGAAGGCCCGCGCGAAGGGGTGCGATTACATGGTCCTCAACGAGCCCGGTCCCGACACGGGTTTCGCGTCGCCGACGAACCGGATCACCGTGTTCAAGGGCGCGCGGAAGCTCTTCGAGACCCCCGTCGTGTCGAAGGAAGAGGCGGCCCGCCTCATCCTCGACGCGCTCGCCGGGGACCGGCGCCTCGGAAACCGGGGACGGTAGCATGGCGGAGGACGCCCGGGGCGGCATCAGGCGCTATCTCGAGCGCCGGCGCGCGAGCGGGGTCGAGGTGCTCTACCGCGCGGCGGCGCCTTTCCCGGCGCCTCCCGATGCGCCGCGCGCGGAGCCTTCCGAGGTCCGCTCGCCCGGATCGGCCGCGCCACCCGCGCCGGCCGCGCCGCCCGGGGGAATACCGGTCGTGACCTCTCCCGCCTCGCCCTCCGGCGAGGAGCGGTCGATACGCTTCTCGCGGGAGAGCGCCGCCGCCCCCCAGAGCTCGCTCTTCGGCGAGCCGGCGCCCGCGGAGCGGTTCGAGCCGGACGCGGCCGATCTCGATTCCCTCGAGCGGCTCGTCGCCTCCTGCCGCCGGTGCGGGCTCTGCGACGGACGAACGCGGACCGTCTTCGGGAGCGGTTCGCGGTCGGCGAAGATCGTCTTCATCGGCGAAGCGCCCGGCCGCGAGGAGGATCTGCAGGGGCTGCCGTTCGTGGGGCGCGCGGGGCAGCTCCTCACGAAGATGCTCGCGGCGGTGGGATTCACGAGAGAAGAGGTGTACATCACGAACATTTTGAAATGCCGGCCGCCGAATAACCGCGACCCGCAGGAGGACGAGATGAGCTCGTGCGAACCGTACCTCGCGCGCCAGCTCGAGATCATCCGCCCGGCCGTGATCTGCGCGCTCGGGCGCGTCGCGGCCCACGGCCTCCTCAAAAAAGGGACGTCGCTCTCGTTTCTCCGGCGGGCCGTGCATTACTACAACGACATACCGGTCGCCGTCACCTATCACCCGGCCGCGCTCCTCAGGAATCCGAACCTGAAGCGCGACGCATGGGAGGATCTGCAGGCGATGCGGCGGCTCTACGATGAGCGGATAAGGGAGGATGGATGATGGAGAGCTCGGTCAACGCGCGCGCGAGGCTCGGCCCGCTCGACCGCGTTCCGCCGCAGAACGTCGAGGCGGAACGGGCCGTTCTCGGAGGCGTTCTGCTCGATCCGGAGGCGGCGACGAAGGCCGTCGAGATCGTGTCCCCCGAGTCTTTCTACCGGCCCGCCAACGCCCGGATCTTCCGGGCGATCCTCTCGCTTTTCACGCGGCGGGAGCCGATCGACGTCATGACCCTCTCCGAGGAGCTCGGCAAGTCGGGCGATCTCGAGGCGATCGGCGGGATCGCCGCCCTGACCGATCTCGTCGATTCGACGCCGAGCGCGGCGAACATCGAGCATTACGCGAGGATCGTGCTCGACAAATACATTCTCCGGCAGCTCATCCGCGCGTCGACCGAGATCGCGGAGGACGCGTTCGCGGCGGACCGCGAGGCCGACGTCATCCTCGACGCTTCCGAGCAAAAGATATTCAAAATCTCCGAGTCGCGCGTGAGTCAGGGATTCATCCACATCAAGGATATCCTCAAGGAGCGATTCGACGAGATTCAGAGGGTGCACGAGACGCGCATGAGCATCACGGGGCTCCCGACGGGCTTCGTCGACCTCGACGCCCACACGGCGGGGTTCCATCCGAGCGATCTCGTCATCATCGCGGGGCGGCCCTCGATGGGAAAGACGAGCTTCGCGCTCAACATCGCCCAGCACGTCGCGCTCGTCGAGCACCGCTCCGTCGCCATCTTCAGCCTCGAGATGTCGAAGGAGCTCCTCGTCCAGCGCCTCCTCTGCTCCGAGGCGCAGGTCGACTCGCAGAAGGTGCGCCGCGGGTTCACCTCGGCGAAGGACATCGAGCGGCTCACGAACGCCGCGGGGCTCCTGAGCGACGCGCCCGTCTTCATCGACGACACGCCGGCGATCTCGACGCTCGACATGCGCGCGCGCGCCCGGCGGCTCAAGTCGGAGCACGACATCGCGCTCGTCATCATCGATTACCTCCAGCTCGCGCGCTGCAGCGAGCGCTCCGAGAACCGCCAGCAGGAGATCTCATCGATCTCACGCTCCCTCAAGGCGCTCGCCAAGGAGCTCTCCATCCCCGTCATAGCGCTCTCCCAGCTCTCCCGGGCGGTCGAGGCCCGCGGGGGGGACCGGCGCCCGATGCTCTCCGATCTCCGCGAATCGGGGGCCATCGAGCAGGACGCCGATCTCGTGCTCTTTCTCTACCGTCCCGAGTTCTACGATCCGGACGATCCGGACAAGCAGGGCAAGGCGGAGCTCATCATCGGGAAGCAGCGAAACGGTCCGACGGGCATCGTTCCGCTCGTGTTCGAGAAGACCTACACGCGCTTCCATTCGGCGGCGCGCGACGGAGCCGCGCCGGCGCCGGAGGTTTTCTAGGTGACGCCGTTCGTCATTCTCGGCAGGTTCTTTCTCGAGCTCATCCAGGAGATCGGGGGGGTGTGCATCCTCATATGGCGGATCGCGCAGCTCTCCCCGCGGGTCTTCGCGAACGGCCGCGCCGTCTTTCAGCAGATGGACCGCATCGGGCTCGGGTCGATCCCCCTCGTGGTCGTGACCTCGCTTTTCGTCGGAGCGGTGACGGCCGTGCAGGCGGCCTATCAGTTTCACGGGTACGTCCCCTTCAAATTCATTGGAACGGTCGTCGGGAAATCGGTCACCCTCGAGCTCGGGCCGGTGCTCACGGCGCTCGTCGTGGGGGGGCGCGTGAGCGCCTCGATCGCGGCGGAGCTCGGCACGATGAAGGTCACCGAGCAGATCGATGCCATGGAGACGATCGCGATCGACCCGGTCGAATACCTCGTCCTCCCGCGCGTCGTCGCCGCGACGATCATGCTTCCGGTGCTCACGATCTTCTCCGATTTTCTCGCGATCATCGGAGCGGCGGTCGTCGCGAACATTTCGATCGGCGTGAGCTACGGCACCTTCGAATCGGGGATCAAGCTTCTGTTCAAGTATCAGGATCTCCTGGGCGGCCTCGCGAAGACCTTCGTCTTCGGCTACATCATCGCCCTCATGGGGTGCTACAACGGATTCGAGACGCGGGGCGGCGCCGAGGGCGTCGGGGTGTCGACGATGAAGGCGGTCGTCTCCTCGTGCCTCCTGATTCTCATCACGAACTACATGCTGGCGTCGCTCATCTTCCGCATCATCTTCGCGCCGTCGTCGTAGGGAGCAACCCATGGAGCAACGGGCAAGCGAATACATCGTGCGGCTCAGCGGCGTGATCAAGGCGTTCGATCGCAAGGTCGTGCTCGACGGCGTCGACCTCGACATCGCCCGGGGAAAGACGCTCGTCGTCATCGGCCGCAGCGGTTGCGGCAAGAGCGTCATGCTGAAGCACATCACCGGGCTCATCGCTCCGGACGCCGGCGGGATCTTCTTCGAAGGGGAGGATATCACGCAGTTCGGCCGGAAAAAGCTTTTTCAAATGCGCATGCACTTTGGTATGCTTTTCCAGGGCGCCGCGCTCTTCGATTCCCTTTCGGTCGGCGAGAACGTGGCGCTGCCGCTGCGCACGCATACCGAGCTCGGCGACGACGAAATCCGCCGGAAGGTGTGCGAAAAGCTCCAGCTCGTGGGGCTCACCGACGTCTATGACCGGTCCCCCGCGGAAATGAGCGGCGGCATGAAGAAACGCGTGGGGCTCGCGAGGGCCGTCGTCATGGATCCCGCGGTCGTGCTCTACGACGAGCCGACGACGGGGCTCGATCCGATCATGGCGGACGTCATCAACGAGCTCATCCGGGACCTCCAGCGGGAGCTGCGCATCACGTCGGTCGTGGTGACGCACGACATCAAGAGCGCGTACAAGGTCGCCGATCGCATCGCGATGCTCCACGAAGGGAAGATAATCGAGTCGGGTACCCCGGACGAAGTCCGGAAAACGGCGAACCCGGTGCTGAGGCAGTTCGTCGAGGGATCGTCCCAGGGCCCCATACAGCCGCTCTGAGCGTTCGTTGCGCGCTCCCGGGCGGCGCGGCGCCGCCCGACGGGGCGGCGAACGGCGAGAGGAAGCGAATGGAATACAAATCGCTCGAGCTCCGAGTCGGACTCACGATCTTCATCGCGGCGGTCATACTGATCATCGGGCTCATGTGGTTTCAGAGCTTCAAGATCAGCAGGAGCGAATACGAGATTCACGCGGTGTTCCCGATGGTCGGAAGCATCTCGCGCGGCGACGACGTGAACCTCAACGGCGTCCAGCGGGGATCGGTGAAGCGCGTCGAGCTTCGCGACAAGGACGTGCTCGTGACCATGTCGATCGACGCGGGAACGAATATCCCGGAGGATTCCCGCATCGTGCTGCAGACGATCGGCATCATGGGGGAGCGCGTCGTCACGATCCTGCTCGGTTCTTCCGACCGTTTCCTCGAGCCGGGAGCGATCATGACGGGCGTCTACGATCCGGGCATCTCCGAGGCGCTCGCCTTCCTCGGAAACATCATGGACGAGCTCACGACCCTCACGCACGACATGCGCCGCATCACGGGCACGCTGACGCAGGGGGACAAGCTCGGGCGGACGGTCGACAACCTCGCCGGGATCACGACCGAGCTGCGCTCGATGCTCGAGCGGGATGGCCCCGAGCTCCGTGCCGGCGTGCACTCGCTGCGCCGTTCGGCCGAGACGGTCGAAGGGCTGCTCGCGAGGAACGACGGAGAGATCGACACGATGATCGCCTCGTTCGGCTCGATGAGCCGGGATCTGCCGGAGCTCGTGCGGCGCATGCGGAGCCTCACCGATTCGCTCGCCGCCGTCACGGCCAAGCTCCAGCGCGACGACAACACGCTCGGAGCCCTCATGAACGACCGCACGTTCATGGACCGCCTCGAGAAAACGGTGCTCGATCTCGGCGCGCTCGTCGCCGAGATCAAGGCGAATCCGAAAAAGTACCTCAAGGTCGAGATATTCTGAGGACGGGAGACGGCGATGTCCGATACCAGAGAGAAGATCAGCTGCATCATAGCGGCGGCGGGTAGGGGCGTTCGTTTCGGGCGGGAGATGCCGAAGAGCTTCTACCCGGTCGAGGGGCGGCCGCTGCTCGCGTGGTCGCTGCGGGCGCTCGGCGCCTGGGGGCGCATCGCCGAGTACGTCGTCATGGTTCCGCCGGGATGGGAGGCCGAGGCGGCGCGCGAGCTCGCCGAGGAAGCGCCCGGCGCGCCCGTCCGCGTTCTCGCGGGGGGCGAGACGAGGCAGGAATCGGTCGCCATCGGGCTCGAATCCGTCGTGGGGGCCGATCTCGTCCTCGTCCACGACGCCTGCCGTCCGATCGTGTCGGCTCAGCTCATCGAGCGAGTCGCCGCCGCCGCGCGCGAGCACGGGGCGGCGGTTCCGGCCCTTCAGGTAGTCGAGACGCTCGGCCGCCTCAGGGACGACGCCCTCGAGGGGATCGTCCCGCGCGACCGCGTCGTCGGCATCCAGACCCCGCAGGCCTTCCGCTACGAGGTGCTTTCGAAGGCCCTGCGCTCGGCCGGCGAGGCGGCGCATACGGCCACCGACGAGAGCTCGCTCGTGCTCCAGGCCGGCTTTCACGTGAAGGTCGTCGAGGGAGAGGTCTGGAACATCAAGGTCACCGTCAAAGAAGATCTCGAGATCATGGGGAGCTTTCTCTCGGGGCGGCGGCTCGAGATTTCTCCCCGCGCGGATCAGTGACGTCGACTCCCGCCCTTCGGGAGCTCCGGAAACAGCATGGGTTCATTTCGCATCGGCATCGGCTACGACATTCACCCCCTCGTCCCCGGGCGGGCGCTCGTCCTCGGCGGCGTGCGCATAGACCATCCGCTCGGGCTCGCCGGGCATTCAGACGCTGACGCCCTCATCCACGCTCTCTGCGACGCGCTGCTCGGCGCGGCGAATCTCGGAGATCTCGGCGCGCATTTCCCCGAAACGCCCGAATGGAAGGACGCGCCGAGCGCGCGCATCCTCGAGCGCGTCGCCGGGATGGTGGGCCGCGCCGGCTTCCGCCTCGTGAACGCCGATTGCATCGTCAACGCCGAGGAGCCGAAGATCGCGCCGCATCGCGAGGCGATGGCCCGCGCGATGGCGAATGCCCTCGGGGTCGATCCCGGGCTCGTCTCCGTCAAGGCGACGCGGGGCGAGGGGCTCGGGCCGGTCGGCGAGCGGCGCGCGATCGCGGCGGAGGCGATCGTTCTCATCGAGCGGATCGGGGACCCGGCGGCTCTCCGTCCGGCGGGGGGGCGCTGATGGCGGGAATTCGCGTGAGATTCGCTCCGAGCCCGACGGGGCACCTGCACCTCGGCGGCGCGCGCACGGCTCTCTTCAACTGGCTCTTCGCGCGCCACGGGGGCGGCTCCTTCATTCTTCGCATCGAGGACACCGATCTCGCCCGGTCGGAGCGCCGCCTCGAGGACGAACTCCTCGAGGATCTGGCGTGGCTCGGTTTCACCTGGGACGAGGGCCCGGGCCGCGGCGGCCCCGCGGGCCCGTACCGGCAGTCGGAGCGTCTCGACCTCTACCGCGAGAGCGCGGAGCGCCTCCTCTCCGCGGGCAAGGCCTACCCCTGTTTCTGCTCCGACGAGGATCTCGCCCGCAAGCGGGAGGCTCAGCTCGCCGCCGGCCTCGCTCCGCGATACGACGGCGCCTGCCGCGCCCTCGACCCGGCCGGGCGCGAGCGCGAGCGCGCGAAGGGAAGCCCCGAGAGCATCCGCTATCTCGCCCACGATCACGGGGAGCGGAGGATCGACGATCTCATCCGCGGCGAGGTCTCGTTTCCCGCCGGCATGGTGGGGGATTTCGTCATTCTTCGCTCGAACGGCCATCCCGTGTACAACTTCGCGGCGGTCGTCGACGACGCCGCCATGTCGATATCGCACGTGATCCGCGGCGAGGAGCATCTGTCGAACACGCTCCGGCAGGTCCTCCTCTACGAGGGGCTCGGGACGCCGGCCCCGCTCTTCGCGCACCTGCCGCTCATTCTCGCCGCCGACCGCTCGAAGCTCAGCAAGCGGCACGGCGCTCCGAACGTGAGCGACTTCCGCGAGCGCGGCTACCCCGTCGAGGCGATCATCAACTACCTCGCGTTTCTCGGCTGGTCGCCTCCGGGGGGAGGGGAGATACTGGCGGTGGAGGAGCTCGTCCGGGATTTTTCGCTCGAACGCGTCTCCCGCAGCCCCGGCATCTTCGACGAGGCAAAGCTCGACTGGGTCGCCGCGAATCACATCCGGCGCGGCGGGGCGGCGCGGTACTTCGAGGAGGCTCTGGAGTTCTTTCCCCCGGAGATTCGCGACGAGTACCAGCGCGAGACGTTGAAGGAGATTTTCGCGATCGCCTCCGAGAACCTGCCGTGCTTCTCGCGTCTCGCCGAGGAGGCGGCGCCGATGCGTCCGGGCGTCCCCCGGGCCGCCGGAGAGGCGCTCGACGCCGTGCGGGAGGCGAAGGGGCTCTTCGACGCCGCCGTCGAGATCTTCGGAGCGGTCGGGGAATGGAAGTCTCCCATGATCGGCGAGGCGATGAAGGCGCTCGGCCGGAAAACGGAACGAAAAGGAAAATCACTCTACCTGCCGCTCCGCGCGGCGTTGACGGGGGCCCTGCACGGCCCCGATCTCTCGCGCGTGATGGAAATTCGGGGGCGGGAGGACGTGCTTGCCTGCCTGCGGAGCGCCGCATCGAGCGGCCCCGCGGCGTAACGGCGAAGGAGCGGGAATGACATCGATGAAGATAGCGGTGCTGCTCGGCGGCGATTCTCCCGAGCGGGACGTTTCGCTCGCGAGCGGCGCGGCCGTCATCAGGGCGCTCCGCGCGCGCGGCCACGACGTCGTCGCGATCGATCCAGCGCTGCCGCCCGGCCTCCGGGCCGAGCCGGAGGCGGCGCGAATCGGCGATCGGCCGCCCGAGCGCGTCGCGCCGCTCCCGCCCGAGCAGGCCCTCGCCTGGCTCCATTCGAAGCCGGTCCGCGAGGCGGACGTCGTCATGAACGCGCTGCACGGGGTGTGGGGCGAGGACGGCGTCGCGCAGGCGCTTCTCGAGTCCGCGGGCGTGGCGTACACGGGCTCCGGCGTGCTCGCGAGCGCGCTCGCGATGAACAAGGACCGCTCGAAGGCGCTCTTCCGCGAGGCGGGGGTGCCCACCGCCCCGCATCGTCTTCTCGACGCCTCCTCTCCCGGGGCGGCGGAGCGCGCCGCCGCCGCGATTCGCGAGATCGGCCTTCCCGTCGTGGTCAAACCGAACTGCCAGGGCTCGAGCGTCGGGTTCTCGTTCGTGGAGAGCGAGGGGGGTCTCGGGGAGGCGCTCGAAGCCGCGGCGCGCTACGGCGGCGAATGCCTCGTCGAGCGGTACGTGCCGGGGCGCGAGCTCACCGCCGCCGTCCTCGGCGGGGAGGCCCTTCCGCTCGTCGAGATCATACCCACCGGAGGCTTTTACGATTATCAGCGCAAATACAAGAAGGGCGCGAGCCGCTACGTCGTGCCGGCCGAGCTCGACGCGGCGGCGACGGAGCTCCTCCGGCGTCACGCGGTGCGCGCGTTCGAGGCGCTTCTCTGCCGAGACTACGCGCGGGTGGATTTCAGGTTCTCTCCCGAGGGGGAGCCGTTTTGCCTCGAGGTCAACACGTTGCCCGGCATGACCGATCTCTCGCTCGTGCCCATGGCGGCGCGCGCCGCCGGAATCGGGTTCGATGAGCTCGTCGAGCGGATTTGCCGGATGGCGCTCGCCAGGAAACGATAGAAGGAGCGAACGATGGATCGAATCGAATCGTTGATGAAGGAGTTCACCGAGACGCCGGGAGTGAGCGGTTTCGAGGGAGAGGTGGCGAAGCTCCTCTCGCGGCATCTCGCCGGGATCGTCTCGATCGAGAAGGACCGCCTCGGGTCGGCGATCGCTCGCCTGCGGGGCGGCCCCGAGCGGCCGCGCGTGATGCTCGCCGCGCACATGGACGAGGTCGGGTTCATGGTCTCGCATTTCACCGGGGGATTCGTCCGTTTCAACACCCTCGGCGGCTGGTGGGGGCCGCGGATGATCGGGCTTCCCGTGCGCATACGAACCGCCCGCGGCGACGTGCCGGGGGTCATCGCGTCGAAGAATCCGTTCGAGATGGAGGAGGAGGAGCGGAAGGGTCCCTTCAAGGCGAAGGATCTCTTCGTCGACGTCGGGCTCTTCGGCAAGAAAAAACCGGGCTCCCTCGGCATTCGCCCCGGCGATCCCGTCACGCCGGTCTGTCCGTTCACCCCTCTCTCCGGGGGCGCCTACATGGCCAAGGCGTGGGACGATCGCGCCGGGTGCGTGATGCTCGTCGAGGCGATGCGGGCGCTCGCCGCCGCGAAGCGCCCGAACTCGGTCCTCGGCGTCGGCACCGTGCAGGAGGAGGTCGGCATCCGGGGAGCGGCCACGAGCGGCTACCACGCGGATCCCGACGTGTGCATCGTTCTCGAGGTCGACGTGGCGCAGGACACGCCGGGCTCCGCTCCCGAGAGTCCGGGCAGGGTCGGCGACGGCGCTTCCGTTTGCGTCTACGACGCGACGCTCATTCCCAACACGAGGCTCCGCGACCACATCATCGCGCTCGCGGAGCGCAGGAAGATTCCGCACCAGCTGAGCGCCGTTCCCTTCGGAGGAACGGACGGCGGCCGCGTGCATCTCAACGCCCGGGGCGTGCCGACGATCGTCATCGGCGTGCCGGCGCGGCACATTCACGGCGCGGCGGGCATCATCTGCCGCCGCGACTTCGACGCGGCCGTCAAGCTCGTCGTCGAGGTCGTCAAGACGCTCGACGGCAAGACGGTGGCGGCCCTCGCATAGGAAATCGGGGCCGGGTGACGGCCCTCCGTCCGGGGATCGCCCGGGCGGCGGGCGCCAAAGACGGAAAGGAACCGCGAATGGCTCTCAAGGTGTACGACACGCTCCGCGCCCGCAAGGAGGAGTTCAAGCCCGTGAGTCCCGGCGCGGCCGGCATCTACTTCTGCGGCATGACGGTGCAGGACAAGCCCCACATCGGCCACATGCTCGCGTTCGTCGCCGGCGACATGATCCGCCGCTACCTGCTCTACCGGGGTTACGCGGTGACCTACGTGCAGAACTTCACCGACATCGACGACAAGATCATCGCCAAGGCGAACGAGGAGGGCGTCGACTACCGCGTCATCGCCGAGCGGAACATGAAGGAGTATTTCAAGTACGCCGAGGAGCTCAACATCATGCGCGCCGACCGCTATCCGCTGGCGACCGAGCACATCGGCGACATCATCGCCCTCATCCGCTCGCTCGAGGAAAAGGGGTACGCGTACGCCTCCGGCGGGAACGTCTACTACCGCGTCCGCGCCTTCTCGAGCTACGGGCGTTTGTCGAAGCGCAACGTCGACGAGCTCGTGAGCGGCGCCCGCATCGAGGTGGGCGAGGCCAAGGAGGACCCGCTCGATTTCACGCTCTGGAAGGCCGCGAAGGAGGGGGAGCCCGCGTGGGAGAGCCCGTGGGGAAACGGGCGGCCGGGCTGGCACATCGAGTGCTCGGCCATGTCGATGAAGTACCTCGGGGCTACGATCGACATGCACGGCGGCGGGCAGGATCTCATTTTTCCGCATCACGAAAACGAGATCGCGCAGAGCGAGGCGGCGACGGGGCGGCAGTTCATCCGGTACTGGATGCACAACGGCCTCCTCAATCTCCGCGGCGAGAAGATGTCGAAATCGACGGGGCACTTCTTCGCGATCGAGGACATCGCCAAGGAGTTCTCCGGCGAGGTGATCCGGTTCTACCTTCTCTCCACGCACTTCCGGAGCAGCACCGAGTTCAGCCGCGAGCGGCTCCGCGAGGCGGAGGCGGGGCTCGAGCGGATTCGGAACGCCTGCGTCTGGATCGACGAGCGTCTGGGGGACTCGCCGCGGGGCGGCGCTCCCGAGGCGGCGGAGGAGTCGCGGCGCCTCGAAGCGCTCGTCGACGAGGTGACCGCCTCTTTCGTCGACGCGATGGACGACGACTTCAACAGCGGCGAGGCGGCCGGGCATATCTTCCGGCTCGTCCGCGAGCTCAACCGGCTGCGGGCCGTGAACGAGGGAGGGAATATCGCCGTCTCGGCGGGCGCCCTCGAGAAGGCCCGCGGCGCCTTCGAGACCTTCGATCGCATCCTCGGGCTCTTCAAGGGGGGGCTCCCGAGCTCCCGGATGGAGATCCCCGCGGAGGTCGAGGCCCTCGTCGCCGAGCGCGAGACGGCGCGCCGCGAGAAGAACTGGAAGCGCGCCGACGAGCTCCGCGCCCGGGTGGCCTCGCTCGGCTACGTCGTCGAGGATCGCCCCGCCGGCCCGCTCGTGAAGCGCGCCCGTTGACGCGCCCGGCGCGGCTCAGCCGTCGAGGCTCCGCCGCGGGGGAAAGGCGTCGCGCAGGGGGAGCAGCGCGAGCCACAGCAGGATCGGCACGAAGAAGTTGTTCGTGAGGTTCAGGATCTCCGTCCCCGTCCACCAGCCCTCGCTCTGCCGGTAGCTCGCCACGAACGCGAAGGTCACGGTGAGCGCGTTCAGAACGACGAGGATCGCCGTGCCCGCCGCCGCGGCGCGGAGCCTTGCCCGCCACGAAACCCTTCCCACGGCCGCGACGAGCGAGAGGAACACGAGCGGGTTGAGCGAAATCTCCTCCGCGATGTTCATCGCCCGGCTCACGACCATTTCATATCCGAACAGGGAGAGCATCGGGCGCGCCGCGAGCGCGATGAACCGCACGTAGTACGTTCCGACGAAGAGGAAGTAGAGCGCGTAGAGCGCGATCGATATCGCGAGAAACCGCAGAACGAATACGAATATGTCCCGCCCGCTCACCGGAAGCGCCGTTCGGCGCGCGTCCATGCCGCCTCACCCCGCCGTCCGCGGCTTTACGATCTTCCACATCCACACGATCACGAGGAGCAGCATGAAGATCACGAAGCCGACCTGCCAGAGGTATCCGTGGAAGAAATCGAAGAGATCCCGGCGGTGATAGAGAACGAGCGCGACGAAAACCATGCGGACGAGGTTGAGGACGTGGATGGCCGGCACGCCGATGAGGAGCCCGACGGCCTTCTCGCCGATCCGCGCCGGAAACGCGCCGATGATGGCGATGTAGATGACCGTCGTGTAGAAGGCGGTGCACTCGGGGATGATCTGCATCCGTTCTCCGCCGTGCGCCGTGAAGAAGGTGAGGACGTACCCCTCGACCGTGTGGCTGTAACCGAGAAGATCGAGGACCCACGCGACTTCCCGGGCGATGACGACCTGCAGGCCGGCGATCGCTCCGGGAAGACGCAGGGACAAAAAATAGGAAAGAAGCCAGATGAAGAAGAAGAGAACAAGGAAGAGCAGAAACTCCCTCCGGAAGGACGGACCTCCCGGTTTCTTCTTTTCTTCGACTTCTGGCTTCTTTCCCTGGCCCAATGAGTTACTCGCTGGGAGCGACTCTTGTTAAACGGCTACGGACGAACTACGCCCTGGCCGCTGCGCGACGGCGCATGAACACCGCGGCAGCGAGAATGAGCGCGAGCACCAGGATCGTGACGACCGGCACCGTAAAGAGAGGCACTTCCTGAGCCTCAACCACGTGGCACACCTGAACGCAGGTGTCGTAAACGGCCGGATCGCCGGTCCAAACGACAATCTGCAGGGTGTCATAGGTGCACAGTGCCGCGGCGCCAGCGTTCAGAACCGCGTAAATGTCCTCGCACGTGCCCGGGAGCAATTCGACGAAACCGTTGTTGATCGTCGTCGGAATGTGCCCGGTCGTGGTGATGACATAGTCGATTCTCGTCAGAGGCGTGCAGTAGTCGCCGTTGCAGATCGCGAACGGGACGTACGCGGCGGTCTGGCCCTGCTCGACGAGCGTCAGGGTGTCCTGAAGGACCTCGAGAGGAACCGGGGCCTCGACGACCGTGATGATGAGCGTGTCGGCCGAGTAGTGATACAGGCCCGTCGACGGCCGGAGGTTCGGGTCGTTGCAGTCGCCGCAGGACGGGTCGCACACGCCGAGGTTGTTCACATAGGCGCAGATCGCGATGACGGTGTCCTTCATCCCGACCGGAAGCTCGCCCTCGCAGGGAGCCGTGACCGTAATGAGCTGATACCAGAGGTAGCTGATGTCCAGCTCCTGCGGCAGGCCCATCTCGGGATCGCAGGTGAGCGTCCAGCCATTGGAGCTCGTCGCGTGGAAGCAGAGGGTGTCGAGAGCCTTGCAGGTGGAGGGCAGCCACACGTCGCTCGCGTTGTACGGTCCGAGCTCATACGTGAGGGAGTATCCCTTCCAGATCGTCGCGTAATCGGGACCCGGCTGGTTGTAATCGAGCCCATCGAGGTAGCCAAAGCCGTAAATGAACGCGGGGTCGCCTTCCCAAGTACAGCCCGCGGGCTGAGCAAACGAAGCCGCCGGCACAAGCAGGAGCGCCAGCATGGCAACGAGGATAATCTTCTTCATTGTCAATTCCTCCAACGGTTCAAAGAATGCATCCGTATTTCATGGGCCCTATCCCGAATATTCCGCCGGTTTGAGCAACCGGCATTCATGAATAGGGGTTGACGGTTGACGGTTCCCTTGAATTTATAAGGCTCTCATCCCCCCTTTCCTCGTTCAGCACCGCACGTCGATACCCATAACGAAAGTAAAAAAGCACACGGGCGCATTGCGCCTCGCATGCCTCATCGATTGAAAAAAGCGGTCATAGGTATCCTGCTTCTTACCTATGCGATGCCACGAATGACCGAAGATCCTGGGCCATGAGGATCCCGATCACGAAGGCAATTGTACACCCGGCGAGGCCAAAGGTCAAGAGCAATGTTCGGGTTTCTGCGGGCTATCCGTTTGGTATCTCAGGCTCTTATGCCCAATTTTTCCCTTGACATCGCATTCTCTCGAAGATAATATTTGCCGTCTGGAGAGATTTTCGGGACAAATCCCGAGCTGGCGTAGCTCAATCGGTAGAGCAACTGATTTGTAATCAGTAGGTTGGGGGTTCGATTCCCTTCGCCAGCTCCAGTGAGCTCGATGAGGCCGCCGAGGATTTTTCTTCTCACTTTCTGAGAAAAAAATCGAACGGAAAGGGCCCGTTGGGGCCTTTTTTGCCTTTTTGGGGAAATTTTTTTCGGAATAGACGGGGAGGTTCCCGAGCGGTCAAAGGGAACAGACTGTAAATCTGTCGCCGAAGGCTTCGGAGGTTCGAATCCTCCCCTCCCCACCAGACTTTGGAATCGGGATATCGGCGAATCCCCTTTCCAGAGGGGCGGGAATAGCTCAGTTGGTAGAGCATCAGCCTTCCAAGCTGAGGGTCGCGGGTTCAAATCCCGTTTCCCGCTCCAGATTTGAGGAATCGACCGAACGGCGGCCCACGTAGCTCAGTTGGTGGAGCACTTCCTTGGTAAGGAAGAGGTCACCGGTTCGATTCCGGTCGTGGGCTCCAGAAAACCCTGTGACGAGGAGGTTCGCGTTCCATGGCAAAGGCCAAGTTTGAGCGGACGAAGCCGCACGTGAACGTGGGGACGATAGGGCATGTGGATCATGGGAAGACGACGCTGACGGCGGCGATCACGAAGCATTTGGAGAAGAAGGGTCTGGCGAAGTTCATCCCGTACGACGAGGTGGCGAAGGCGAGCGAGTCGCAGGGGCGGCGAGACGAAACGAAGATTTTGACGATAGCGACCTCCCACGTGGAGTACTCGACGGTGAACCGTCACTATGCGCACGTGGACTGTCCTGGGCACGCGGACTACGTGAAGAACATGATCACGGGAGCGGCGCAGATGGACGGGGCGATACTGGTGGTATCGGCGGCGGACGGGCCGATGCCGCAGACGCGCGAGCACATACTGCTGGCGCGGCAGGTGGGAGTGCCGTACATCGTGGTGTTTTTGAACAAGGTGGATCTGGTGGACGACGCGGAGCTGCTGGATCTGGTGGAGCTGGAGTGCCGGGATCTTTTGAAGGAGTACCAGTTCCCCGGAGACGAGGTTCCGTTCGTGCGGGGGAGCGCGTGGAAGGCGCTTCAGTCTGAAGACGCGGACGGGCCGGAGGCGAAGTGCGTGTGGGATCTGATGAACGCGATCGACACGTACATACCGATGCCGAAGCGCGAGATTGAGCGTCCGTTCCTGATGCCGGTGGAGGACGTGTTTTCGATATCGGGACGGGGGACGGTGGGGACGGGCCGGGTGGAACGCGGGAAGGTTCACGTTGGCGACAACGTGGAGATCGTGGGGATCAAGGATACGATGAAGACGGTGGTGACGGGCGTGGAGATGTTCCGCAAGCAGCTGGACGAGGGGATGGCGGGAGACAACATCGGGTTGCTGCTGCGGGGAGTGGAGAAGGAGACGCTGGAGCGAGGCATGGTGGTGGCCGCTCCGAAGAGCGTGACGCCGCACCGGAAGTTCAAGGGGAAAGTGTACATTCTGAAGAAAGAGGAGGGCGGACGCCACACGCCGTTCTTCAACGGGTACCGCCCGCAGTTCTACTTCCGGACGACGGACGTGACGGGCGTGGCGACGCTCCCCGAAGGGCGCGAAATGGTGATGCCGGGTGACGACGTGGAGATGGCAATCGAGCTCATCACCCCGATAGCAATGGAGAAAGAGCTTCGATTCGCGATCCGCGAGGGCGGCCGCACCGTGGGCGCCGGGATCGTGGTCGAGATTACGGAATAGCGGCGACGCGGAAAGGTCGGGAAGAGGCATGCGCGAAATGGCGACGCTCGCCTGCAACGAGTGCAAGCAGCGCAACTACACGACGATGAAGAACAAGCGCTTGCATCCGGACAGGCTCGAGCACAAGAAATACTGCAAGTTCTGCCGGAAGCATACGATTCACAAGGAGACGCGTTAGCTCCGTCGTCCGCCGGGGAGACGCCGCGCAGGCGCGCGTCACCCGTCGAGGCGCGGCTACGAGCGGGGTAGCGAATGTTCGAAAAAATAAAACGATTCTTCAGCGAAACGCGCATCGAGATGCGCAAGGTCACGTGGCCCACGCGCGACGAGCTCAGGGAGTCGACGAAGATCGTCATCGTGGCGACTTTCGTCGTGACGCTCTTCATAGGGCTCATCGACTCGATCATCAACCTCATCGTGAGGCGCCTGCTGGGGTGGTAAAGGAGGTACGCGCCCCGGCGGATCCGACGCGGGCGCGTCTCGTATGACCGACGATATCAACAGAATAGCCGGCGAGGAGAGCTTCGGCGCCGCGGACGCTGGAAACGGGGACGAGGCGGGCCGGAAGAGCATGCGCTGGTACGTCGTGCACACCTATTCGGGCCGCGAAAACAAGGTGCGCGAGACGATCGAGCGGCTCATCAAGCACTCCGGGCTTCAGGAGCGCTTCGGGAAAGTGCTCGTGGCGACCGAAGAGGTCGCCGAAATGAAGAAGGGGAAAAAGAAGGTTTCGCAGCGGAAGCTCTTCCCGAGCTACATCCTCATCGAAATGCAGATGAGCGAGGAGGCCTGGGGGCTCATCGAGAACGTGCCCGGCGTGACGCACTTCGTCGGCGGCGCGAAGAAGCCGTTCCCGATTCCGAAGAAGGACGTCGACCGCATACTCGGGAGAATGGAGAAGAAGGAAGGGATCGTTCCCGAAGTGCCGTTCACCCTCGGCGAGCACGTCCGAGTCGCGGACGGCCCGTTCGCCGATTTCACCGGCGTCGTCGACGAGATCAATCCCGAGCGGGGCAAGGTCAAGGTGCTCGTCAGCATCTTCGGCCGGGAGACCCCCGTCGAGCTCGATTTCCTCCAGGTGAAAACCATTTAGCGATCCCGCGCGAGGCGAGGATTCGACCAAGGAGCGCACAAGCGTATGGCCAAAAAGTCGAAAAAGAAGGTCATGAGGATCGTGAAGCTCGAGATACCGGGCGGCCACGCGACCCCGGCCCCGCCGGTCGGTCCCGCGCTCGGGCAGCTCGGCGTGAGCTCGATGGAGTTCTGCAAGCAGTTCAACGCGGCGACGAACTCGATGTCCGGAATGATCATCCCCGTCGAGATCACCGTATTCGCCGACAAGACGTTCACCTTCTTCACCAAGCAGCCGCCCGCCGCGGAGCTCATCAAAAAGGCGGCCAGCATCGCCAAGGGTTCCGGCGTTCCGAACAAGGAGAAGGTCGGCAAGATCACGAAGGATCAGATCCGCGAGATCGCCAAGTCGAAGATGAAGGATCTCAACACCGCCGACCTCGAAGCCGCGATGCGGATGATCGAGGGCTCAGCGCGGAGCATGGGTATTCTCGTCGAGGAATGACAGACGGCAAGAAAGTGGTGAGGTTATGAAGCCCGGCAAACGATACAGCGAGGCGTCCGCGAAGATCGATCGCGCCCGCGAATATGCCATCGAGGAAGCGGTGGAAGTGCTCAAGGCCTTCCCCCCGGCGAAGTTCGACGAGACGATCGAGTTCAACGCGCGTCTCGGCGTCGACCCGAAGCACGCGGACCAGCAGGTCCGCGGCACGGTGCTCCTCCCGCACGGCACCGGCAAGACGGTGCGGATCCTCGTGCTCACGCGCGGGGAGAAAGAGCAGGAGGCGCGAAACGCCGGCGCCGACAACGTGGGTTCGGCCGAGTTCATCGAAAAGATCAAGGAAGGCTGGTTCGAGTTCGACGTCGCCATCGCGACCCCCGACATGATGGGGGAGGTCGGCAAGCTCGGCAAGCTCCTCGGCCCCCGCGGTCTCATGCCGAATCCGAAATCCGGCACCGTTACCTTCGACGTCGCCAAGGCGGTCAAGGAAGCGAAGGCCGGCAAGATCGAGTACCGCGTCGACCGCAGCGCCAACATCCACGTGCCGGTCGGCAAGCTCAGCTTCGGCAAGCAGCAGCTCGTCGAGAACATCCGGACGCTCGCGCAGGAGCTCGTGCGCGCAAAGCCGGCCTCGGCGAAGGGTAAATACATAAAGAGCATCCACATCTCAACGACGATGGGGCCCTCTCTCGCGATCGAGACGGCGTCCCTCTCCGGCGAATCGAAGTAAGAAGGGAACGTATATGGCGCAGGAAGAGAAAGCACGGATCATCGACGACATCGGCTCGATCGTCAAGGACGCCAAGTCGATCGTTCTCGCCGATTTCACCGGCCTCAACGTAAAGGACATCTCCGAGCTGCGGCGCTCGTGCCGCCAGAACGGCGTCACCTTCCGCGTCGTGAAGAACACGCTCGCGAAGAAGAGCTTCGACGCCGCCGGTGTCGCCGGTATCTCCGTCCTCCTCGACGGACCGACGGCGATCGCGGTCAGCACGGTGGACGAGGTGCGGGCGGCGCAGGTTCTCAAGAAATTCGCGGATGATTACGAACTCCCCCGTCTCAAGGGGGGGTACGTTCATGGGCGGGTCCTCAGCGCCGAAGAGGTGCGACGGCTTGCCCTCCTCCCCAGCCGGGAGGTGCTTCTTGCCCAGGTCGTGGGAACGGTTCAGGCTCCGCTGCGAGGCCTCGTCAACTGCCTCAACGCTTCCCTGCGGGACCTCGTGAACGTTCTCAAGGCCGTGCAGGACAAGAAGGCCGCTTAGCGGCGCGGCGGCGCCCCTCGGAGGGCATGCGCGCCGATGGACGAGTACGTAACCGTTGGAAAGAGAGGTCAGTTCATGGTCACGAAGAAGAAAGACGAAACGACGGACGCAGCGCAGGTCGAGGAAACCGCCGGGAAGAAGCCCGTGGGCGGCTCGATCGCGAAGATCGTCGAGCAGGTCGAGACCCTCAGCGTGCTCGAGCTCTCGGAGCTCGTGAAGGCGCTCGAGGAGCGGTTCGGCGTCACCGCCGCCGCCCCGATGGCCTTCATGCCGGGCATGATGCCGGGCGCCGGCGGCGCCGCGGCCGAGGTCGAGGAGAAGACCGAGTTCACGCCGGTCCTCAAGGACATCGGCGCGAACAAGATTCAGGTCATCAAGGTGGTTCGCGCCATCACCGGTCTCGGACTCATCGAGGCGAAGAAGCTCGTCGAAGAGGCCCCCAAGCCGGTCAAGGAGAACGTGAACAAGGCCGAAGCCGAGGATATCAAGAAGAAGATCGAAGAAGTCGGCGGCGTCGTCGAGATTAAGTAACGCGGCCGTGCCGCATGCGGCACGAGGCAGGAGGGATCGTTGTCGATGATCACGGTGCCCGAGCGCGTCAGTTTCGCCAAGATTCCGCAGGTGGTCGATCTTCCGCATCTGCTCGAGGTGCAGCTCGAGTCCTATGAGCGTTTCCTCCAGCGGAACGTTCCGATGGACCGCCGCGAGAGCGTCGGCCTCGAGTCGGTGTTTCACTCCGTCTTTCCGGTCGTTTCGGCCCGCGGCGAGTTCACTCTCGAGTACGTCGGATACATGATCGGCGAGCCGAAGTACACCGTCGAGGAATGCAAGGAGCGCGACCTCACCTTCGCGGCGCCGCTCAAGGCGTCGCTCCGTCTCGTCGTCCGGGAGAACCAGGAAGGCGAGCAGGCCATCAAGGACATCATCCAGAGCGAGGTGTATCTCGGCGAGATCCCGCTCATCACGGCGATGGGCACCTTCATCATCAACGGCGCCGAGCGCGTCATCGTGAGCCAGCTCCATCGCTCGCCCGGCGTCGTGTTCGACGACGATTATCATCCGAACGGCAAGCGGCTCTTCAACGCGCGGATCATTCCCTACCGGGGCAGCTGGGTCGAGTTCACGATCGACGTGAACGACATCATGTACGTGTACATCGACCGCCGGCGGAAGATCCCCGTGACGGTGCTGCTCAAGGCGATGGGGTTCGAGCCCAACAGCGCCATCATCAAGCTCTTTCACCGCACCGAGGTGATCGAGCTCGGCTCCCGGGCGAGCAAGAAGGACGCGGCCGCCGTCGGCCGGTTCGTCGCCGAGGACGTCGCGAGCCGCGAGACCGGCGAGATCATCCTCGAGGCGGGCTCTCTCGTCACCGAGACCGCGCTCGAACGGATGAAATCGCAGAAGGTCGCCAAGATAGCCGTCGTCGAGAAGGACGGCAACCTCGAGGAAGACGTGATTCTCAAGACCCTCGAGAAGGACCCGACGCACACCCAGGAAGAGTCCCTTAAGCGCCTCTACAATCTCATGCGGCCCGGGGATCCCCCGAACGCGGAGACGGCGAAGGCGCTGCTCGACAGGCTCTTCTTCAACCCGAAGCGCTACAACCTCGAGAAGGTCGGCCGCCACAAGATGAATCGGCGGCTCGGGGTGGACGTGCCGATCGACACGACGACGCTCACCGAAAAAGATTTCGTGGCGGTCGTCGCCAATCTCATCCATCTCAAGGAGACCGACGGCGCGGTCGACGACATCGATCATCTCGGCAACCGCCGCGTGCGATCGGTGGGAGAGCTGCTCGCGAACCAGTTCTCGGTCGGCCTCGCGCGCATGTCGCGCATCATCCGCGAGCGGATGACGATCCAGGAGGCGGAGAGCCCGACCCCGTACGACCTCGTGAACGCGCGCACGATCAGCGCCGTGGTGCAGTCGTTCTTCGGCTCGAGCCAGCTGTCGCAGTTCATGGATCAGACGAATCCGCTCGCCGAGCTCACGCACAAGCGGCGGCTCTCGGCGCTCGGCCCCGGCGGACTCACCCGCGAGCGCGCGGGATTCGAGGTCCGCGACGTGCACTACACGCACTACGGGCGCATGTGTCCGATCGAAACGCCGGAAGGCCCGAACATCGGGCTCATCACGTCGCTCGCGACGTACGCGCGGGTGAACGAGTTCGGCTTCATCGAAACGCCGTACCGCAAGGTCAAGAACGGCGCGGTCACGGACGACACCGTGATGCTCTCCGCCGATCAGGAGGACACCGTCATCATCGCGCACGCCAACGCGAAGATCGACAAGCACGGCAAGTTCACCGAGCCCGTGGTCATGGCGCGCTTCCGCGGAGATTTCGTCCTCGTGGACCCGAAGGAGGTCCACTACATGGACGTGTCCCCCAATCAGCTCGTGAGCGCGGCCGCGGCGCTCATCCCGTTCCTCGAGCACGACGACGCGAACCGCGCGCTCATGGGGTGCAACATGCAGCGGCAGGCCGTTCCGCTCATCAAGGTCGAGGCGCCGCTCGTCGGGACGGGTCTCGAGGGCAAGGTCGCCTACGATTCGGGCGTGCTCGGCGTGGCGCGCCGCGCCGGCCGGATCGAGGCCGTCGAGGCGGACCGGATCCTCGTGAGCTACGGCGGCAAGAAGGAAGAGGAGGATCTCGACGACTTCTCCGGCTTCGGCGGCGTCGACGAGTACCGGCTCATCAAGTTCCAGCGCTCGAACCAGGATACCTGCGTCAACCAGAAACCGATCGTCGAGATCGGACAGAAGGTGCGGAAGGGCGAGGTCATCGCCGACAGCTCGGCCACGCGCAACGGCGAGCTCGCGCTCGGCCGCAACGTGCTCGTCGCCTTCATGCCGTGGCGCGGGTACAACTTCGAGGACGCGATCATCATCAGCGAGCGCCTCGTCAAGGACGACGTTTTCACCTCCGTGCACATCGAGGAGTTCGAGACCCAGGTCCGCGACACGAAAGCGGGCATGGAGGAGATCACCCGGGAGATACCGAACGTGAGCGAGGAGATGCTCGCGAACCTCGACGGGGACGGCATCATCCGCGTCGGAGCGCACGTCAAGGCGGGGGACATCCTCGTCGGCAAGGTGACGCCGAAGGGCGAAACCGAGCTCACCCCGGAGGAGCGCCTTCTCAAGGCGATCTTCGGTGAAAAGGCCGGGGACGTCCGCGACGCCTCGCTCAAGGCGCCGCCGGGCATGGACGGCATCGTCGTCGACATCAAGCTCTTCTCCCGCAAGGAGCGCGACGACCGCTCGCGCAGCCACGAGCGCCGCAAGCTGCAGGAGTTCGAGAACCAGAAGAACCTCGAAATACAGCACATCAAGGAAAAACGCCGTGAGCGCCTCGAGCGGCTCATGGTGGGGCAGATTTCGGAGAAGCTCATCCACGCAGAGACGGGCGAGGTGCTCGCCCGCGGCGGACGCACCATCACGGAAAAGATGCTGAAGGGCATCGACATCGACCACCTCCACTGGGGGCTTCCCGTCGTGAAGGACTCGAAGGTCGACCGCCGCATCCAGTCGCTCATGGAATCCGCGGCCCGCGCCATCGAGAAGGTCGAAAGCCGCTTCGAGAAGGAATCGGAGAGGATCACGCGCGGCGACGAGCTGCCGCCCGGCGTCAGCAAGCTCGTGAAGGTCTACGTCGCCCGCAAGCGCAAGGTCTCCGTCGGCGACAAGATGGCCGGCCGCCATGGAAACAAGGGCGTCGTCTCGCGCATCGTCCCCGTCGAGGACATGCCGCATCTGCCCGACGGCATCCCGATCGACGTCATTCTGAATCCGCTCGGCGTGCCGAGCCGAATGAACCTCGGCCAGATCCTCGAGACGCATCTCGGCTGGGCGGTCAACAAGCTTGGGTACAGCATCGCCACCCCCGTCTTCAACGGCGCCACGATCGACGAGATCAGGAAGCTGCTCGCCGAGGCGGGCCTTCCCGAGAGCGGGAAGATCCGGCTCATGGACGGCATGACGGGAGAATCATTCGACGAGGAAGTCACGGTCGGCAGCATCTATATCATGAAGCTTTCGCACCTCGTCGACGACAAAATTCACGCGCGCTCGATAGGCCCCTACTCGCTCGTCTCGCAGCAGCCCCTCGGCGGAAAGGCGCAGTTCGGCGGGCAGCGGTTCGGCGAGATGGAAGTGTGGGCGCTCGAGGCCTACGGCGCGGCATACACCCTCCAGGAGCTCCTCACCGTCAAATCGGACGACGTGGCGGGACGGAGCAAGATCTACGAAACAATCGTCAAGGGCGAAAATGCCCCCGATCCGGGGCTGCCGGAGTCGTTCAACGTGCTCATCAAGGAGCTCCAGAGCCTCTGTCTCGACGTTCAGCTCGAGAAGATCGAAAAGAACTAGGGAGGTACCCGGGTTGTATACCACCCTCTTCGAAAAGGATCGCAGCAAGCCGACCGACATCAAGGCGATGCGCATCCAGATCGCCTCTCCCGAGACCATTCGCCAGTGGTCCTACGGGGAGGTCACGAAGCCCGAGACGATCAACTACCGGTCCTTCAAGCCGGAAAAGGACGGCCTGTTCTGCGAGCGGATCTTCGGGCCCGTCAAGGACTGGGAGTGCGCCTGCGGCAAATACAAGCGCATCCGCTACCGCGGCGTCATCTGCGACCGCTGCGGCGTCGAGGTGACGCACTCGCGCGTGCGGCGCGAACGCATGGGCCACATCGAGCTCGCCGTTCCCGTCGCCCACATCTGGTTCCTCAAGGGCGTGCCGAGCCGCATCGGCTACATGCTCGACATGACCGTGCGGAACCTCGAGCGCATCCTCTACTACGAGTCGCACGTCGTCATCGATCCGGGCAACACCGATCTCAAGTTCAAGGAGCTCATCGACGACGACACGTACGCCGAGCTCCTCGACCAGGGCAAGGAGTTCACCGCCAAGATGGGCGGCGAGGCGATCCGCGATCTCCTCAAGACGATCAATATCGAGGAGCTCTCGATCACGCTGCGCGCGCAGTCCAAGGTCGAAACGTCGGTGCAGCGCAAGAAGGACGTCCTCAAGCGCCTCAAAGTCGTCGAGGCGTTCCGCCAGAGCCAGAACAAGTCCGAGTGGATGATCCTCGAGGTGACGCCCGTCCTCCCGCCGGATCTCCGGCCGCTCGTTCCGCTCGAGGGCGGACGGTTCGCGACGAGCGATCTCAACGATCTCTACCGGCGCGTCATCAACCGGAACAACCGGCTGCGCAAGCTCATCGAGATCCGCGCGCCGGAGGTCATCCTCCGGAACGAAAAGCGCATGCTCCAGGAGGCCGTCGACGCCCTCTTCGACAACAGCCGCCGCTCGCGCGCCGTGCGCGGGCAGGGCAACCGGCCCCTCAAGAGCCTCTCCGACATGCTCAAGGGGAAGCAGGGCCGGTTCCGCCAGAACCTGCTCGGCAAGCGCGTCGATTACTCCGGCCGCTCCGTGATCGTCATCGGCCCCGAGCTCGAGATCGGGCAGTGCGGTTTGCCCAAGTCGATGGCGCTCGAGCTCTTCAAGCCGTTCATCATCCGCAAGCTCGAGGAAAAAGGGTACGTCCAGACGGTGAAGAGCGCGAAGAAGCTCGTCGAGCGCGAGCGCCCCGAGGTCTGGGACATTCTCGAGGAGATCATCCGGGATCATCCCGTGCTCCTCAACCGCGCCCCCACGCTCCACCGGCTCGGCATCCAGGCGTTTCAGCCTCTCCTCATCGAGGGAAAGGCGATCCAGATCCATCCGCTCGTCTGTACGGCATTCAACGCCGACTTCGACGGCGACCAGATGGCGGTGCACGTCCCTCTCTCGTACGAGGCCCAGATCGAGGCGCGCACCCTCATGCTCGCGGCGAACAACATTCTTTCGCCGGCGAACGGCTCGCCGCTCGCCTCGCCGACGCAGGACATGGTGCTCGGCCTCTACTATATCTCGATGACGCGCGAGGGCGCGAAGGGCGAGGGAAAGCGGTTTTTCAGCGCGGGCGAGCTCATCTCGGCCTGGAACCAGGGCGCCGTCGACCTCCACGCGAAGATGAAGGTGCGCATCGGCGGCGAGATGGTGACGACGACCGCGGGACGGGTCATCGTGAACGAGATCATTCCGCCCGAGCTCGGATTCGTGAACGAGCTGTTCGACAAAAAGGCCGTCGCCGCGATCATCGGCGATTGCTACAAGAAGCTCGGCAACCGCGCGACGGTGAACTTCCTCGAGCGGCTCAAGGATCTCGGCTTCCGGTTCGCGACGAGGGCCGGCATCACCTTCTCGGTCGAGGACGTCGTCGTGCCCGCGGAGAAGGCGCAGCTCATCGGCGTGGCGCAGAAGGAAGTGAACCGGGTTCAGAAGGAGTACAAGGACGGCATCATCACCGACGGCGAGCGATACAACAAGATCATCGACACGTGGACCCACACGGCGAACAACGTCGCCGAGGCGATGCTCGAGACCCTCAACCACGACCGCGACGGATTCAACCCGATCTACATGATGGCGATCTCGGGATCGCGCGGTAACAAGGAGCAGATCCGGCAGCTCGCCGGCATGCGCGGTCTCATGGCCAAGCCGCAGAAGCGCATCACCGGCGGCATCGGCGAGATCATCGAGATGCCGATCACGGCCAACTTCAAGGAAGGCCTCACCGTGCTCCAGTACTTCATCTCGACGCACGGCGCGCGCAAGGGTCTCGCCGACACGGCCCTCAAGACCGCCGACGCGGGGTACCTCACCCGCCGTCTCGTCGACGTGGCGCAGGACGTCATCATCACCGAGCACGACTGCGGCACGATCATGGGGATGGACACCGTCGCCCTCAAGGAAGGCGAAGAGGTCATCGAGTCCTTGAGCGACCGCATCCTCGGCCGCGTCGTCGTCGACGATATCATCGATCCGCAGACGGGCGAGACGATCTGCGCGGCCAACACGCTCGTCGGCGAGGAGATGGCCTCCGAGATCGAGGAGCGCGGCGTCGAGCGCGTCAAGATCCGCTGCGTTCTGACCTGCGAGGCCAAGCGCGGAGCCTGCGCGCTGTGCTACGGCCGCAACCTCGCCACCGGCAATCTCGTCGACATCGGCGAGGCGGTCGGTGTCATCGCCGCGCAGTCGATCGGGGAGCCGGGCACGCAGCTGACGCTTCGGACCTTCCACGTCGGCGGAACCGCGGCGCGCATCGCCGAGCAGACGCAGAAGACGACGAACCATCCCGGCATCGTGCAGTTCAAGAACAGCAAGACGGTCGTCGATCGAAACGGCAACATCATCGCGACGGGTCGCAAGGGAGAGATCCTCATCCGCGACGAGAAGAGCGAGCGCATCCGCGCCCGCTTCGGCGTGCCGTACGGCGCGGCGCTTCGCGTGAAGGAGGACGACCGGGTCGCCAAGGACGCCATCATCTACACGTGGGATCCGTACTCCGACAGCATCATCTCGGACAAGACCGGGCGGGTGCGCTTCGTCGACATCAAGGAGGGCATCACGCTCCGCGAGAAGGTCGACGACAAGACGGGTCTCAGGCAGATGGTGATCGTCGACGACCGCGACAAGAAGCTCCATCCGCACATCGAGCTCCTCGACAAGGGCGGCAAGCTCGTCGGAAACTTCATCGTGCCAACGGGCGCGATGATCATGGTGCACGACGCGACCGAGATCGTCCCGGGCGACATTCTCGTCCGCATCCCGAAGGACATCTCGAAGACGCGCGACATCACGGGCGGCCTCCCGCGGGTCGCCGAGCTTTTCGAGGTCCGCAAGCCCAAGGAAGCGGCCGTGGTCTCCGAGATCGACGGCATCGTCGAGTTCGGCGCCGTGACGAAGGGTATGCGCAAGATCAACATCGTCAGCGAAAACGGCGACCGGCGAAGCTACATCATCCCTCAGGGCAAGCATCTTCGCGTCTACGAGGCCGACCGCGTGGAGGCGGGGGACAACCTCACCGAGGGCCCCGTGAACCCGTTCGACATTCTCAGCATCAAGGGCGTCAACGCCGCGCAGAACTATCTCGTGAACGAGATCCAGGAGGTCTACCGCCTCCAGGGCGTGCGGATCAACGACAAGCACATCGAGGTGATCGTGCGCCAGATGCTTCAGAAGGTCATCGTGGAGGATCCGGGCGATACGAAGTTCCTCGAGGGGGACATCGTGAGCAAGTCCGAGTTCCGCGAGGAGAACGAGCGCACGATGAGGGAGAAGGGAAAGCCCGCGACCTTCAAGCCGCTTCTCCTCGGCATCACGAAGGCTTCGCTCACGACGGAGAGCTTCATTTCCGCCGCGAGCTTCCAGGAGACGACGCGCGTCCTCACCGAGGCCGCCGTGCAGGGAAAGGTCGATTACCTGCGAGGCCTCAAGGAGAACGTCGTCATGGGGCATCTCATCCCGGCGGGAACGGGGCTGCAGCGATACAGCCGGATCCACATCGAGGACGAGGTGAGCGAGGAAGATCTCCTCGAACGCGATTTCGCCGAGGAGGAGCTCGCCGAGCTCATCGAAAAAATGAGGAAGCAAGTGTCTTAAACCGCTCAAAATTATTTACTTGACATGACCTGGGGCGGGTGCTAGATTGCACTTTTGCATCCCACTTTCCGCCCCATCGAGTGGGTATAAGACACATAACTGATTACCATTGAAGTAATTAAGGGGTTTTGCAGTGCCGACGATCAATCAGCTTGTACGTAAATCACGCGAGGCGGTTCGCAGGAAAACGCACGCCCCGGCGCTCAAGTCGTGCCCGCAGAAGCGGGGCGTCTGTACGCGCGTCTATACCTCGACGCCGAAGAAGCCGAACTCGGCGATCCGCAAGGTCGCTCGAGTGAGGCTGCAGAACGGCTTCGAGGTGACCTCCTACATTCCTGGCGAGGGGCACAACCTCCAGGAGCACTCGATCGTGCTCATCCGCGGCGGCCGTGTGAAGGATCTTCCCGGCGTCCGGTACCATATCATCCGCGGCGCGCTCGATTCGGCCGGCGTCGAGGGACGAACCGTCAGCCGGTCGAAGTACGGCGTGAAGAGACCGAAGAAAACGGCCGCTTAACAAACGGGAGTAGAACGGAATGCCACGCAGGCGCGAAGTCGTTAAAAGAGATGTTATTCCCGATCCCAAGTACGGCGACATGCTCCTTTCCCGGCTGGTGAGCTACATGCTCCGTCGCGGGAAACGCGGCACCGCCGAAAAGATCGTGTACGACGCGCTCGATCTCATCGAGCAGAAAACCGGCCAGAAGGGCCTCGAGGTCATGAGAAAGGCCATCGAGAACGTCAAGCCGGTGCTCGAAGTCACCTCCCGACGCGTCGGCGGCGCCACGTACCAGGTACCGATCGAGGTCCGGTCCGACCGGAGACTCGCGCTCGCCCTCAGGTGGATCATCGGGTACTCCAAGACCCGTCCCGAGCGCACGATGGCCGAGCGGCTCGCCTCCGAGCTCATGCTCGCCTACAAGCACGAGGGCCCTTCGATCAAGAAGCGCGAGGATACGCACAAGATGGCCGAGGCCAACAAGGCCTTCGCCCACTACCGGTGGTAGCTTGAATGTCGCCCGGCTTATCTGCAGGCCGGGTCGCATAGATCTTTTTGGATGGGTGGGGGGGTGAATCCAAATTGGAGCGCGCGGCGACGCGGGTTCCAACGAGGGTGAGGGATACAATTGATGAGTAAGCAGACTTTGCTGTACGACACCGTTCGCACGCGGCTCACCTGATTCTGCAAGCCTCCCGAGTCGGGGCATGGGACAGGTGGCCCCGGCGAGGATGAGGCTGATGGCCAGAGAATTTCCTCTCGAGCAGGTCCGAAACATCGGGATAGCCGCCCATATCGACGCGGGCAAGACTACCCTGACGGAGAGGATTCTCTTCTATACGGGCAAGGTGCACCGGATGGGAGAGGTGCATGAGGGCAGCACGGTGATGGACTGGATGGACCAGGAACGCGAGCGTGGGATCACGATCATGTCGGCGGCGACGACCTGTTTCTGGAACGACCACAAGGTCAACATCATCGACACCCCCGGCCACGTCGATTTCACCGTCGAGGTCGAGCGGAGCATGAGGGTGCTCGACGGTCTCGTCGCCGTCTTCTGCGGCGTCGGCGGCGTCGAGCCCCAGTCCGAGACGGTTTGGCGTCAGGCCGACCGTTACTGCATCCCGCGGCTCGCGTTCGTCAACAAGATGGACCGGGTCGGCAGCGATTTCGACAACGTCGTTCGGATGATGCGCGAGCGGCTCGCCGCGCCGGCCGTGCCGGTCACCCTGCCGATCGGCTCGGGAGACGATCTCATGGGCATCATCGATCTCGTTGACATGCGGGCGACGTACTACGACGAGGACAGCCTCGGGGCGGATTACCACGAGGCGGACATACCGAAGAACCTCGCGGCGGCGGCCGCGGAGGCGCGCGATTTCCTCATGCACGCCCTCGCCGACATCGACGACGGCATACTGCATCACATTCTCGACGGTTCGCAGATCCCGGTCGAGGAGATCCACGCGGCGCTCCGCAAGGGCGTCGTTTCGGCGAAGATCGTTCCCGTCTTCGCGGGCTCCGCGTTCAAGAACAAGGGGATCCAGAAGGTGCTCGACGCGATCGTCCGGTACCTTCCCGCGCCGAGCGATCTCCCGCCGGTCAAGGGGATGAATCCCTATACGGAAAAGGAAGAGGAGCGGCCGCCGCTCGACAAGGCGCCGTTCACCGCTCTCGTCTTCAAGGTGCAGAGCGACAAGTACGTGGGGCGGCTCCACTTCATCCGCGTCTACAGCGGCTCGCTCGCGCAGGGCTCGCAGATCATGAACGCCTCGAGCGAGCGCAAGGAGCGCGTGAGCCGGATGCTCCGCATGCACGCGAACAAGCGCGAGGAGATCGACGCGATCTTCACCGGGGACATCATCGCCGTCGTGGGGCTCAAGGGGGCCGTCACGGGGGACACCCTCTGCGATCCGAAGCATCCGATCCAACTCGAGACGATGCGCTTCCCGGAGCCCGTGATCTCGGTCGCGATCGAGCCGAAGACGAAGGCGGACGTGGACAAGATGATGAACGCGCTCCAGCAGCTCAGCGTCGAGGATCCGACGTTCCGCATGAAGATAGACGGCGAAACGGGGCAGACGATCATCTCGGGGATGGGCGAGCTCCATCTCGAGATCCTCGTCGACCGGATGCTGCGGGAGTTCGACGTGGGGGCCACGGTCGGCCGCCCGCAGGTCGCCTACAAGGAAACGATCACGACTCCGTGCCGCTCCGAGGGACGGTTCGTCCGCCAGAGCGGGGGCCGGGGTCAATTCGGCGTCGTCGTGCTCGAGATCGAACCGTCGCCCGGCGCGGGTTTCGTTTTCGAGAACCGCATCCGGGACGGCTCGGTTCCGAAGCAGTACATCCAATACGTCGAGGTCGGCGTGCGGGATTCGATGGTGAGCGGGCCGCTCGGCGGCTATCCCGTCGTGGACGTGAAGGTCTCGCTCGTCGACGGTGCCTATCACGAGGTTGACTCGAGCGACATCGCCTTCCGCGCGGCGGCGAGCATCGCCTTTACGGACGGCCTGCGCCGCTCCGCGCCCGTGCTGCTCGAGCCGGTCATGAATCTCGAGGTCGTTCTCCCCGTCGAGTACGTCGGCGAGGTCATCAACGACATCAATATGCGAAGAGGCAAGGTCGAAGGGATGTTCCACCGAGCGAACGCGCAGGTCATAACGGCGCGGGCGCCCCTCTCCGATATGTTCGGATACGCGACGAGTCTCCGGTCCCTCACCCAGGGCCGGGCGGTGTACACCATGCAGTTCTCGCATTACGACCGGGTGCCGCCGGAGATCATCATGGACAAGCTCGGCCATGTGACGGGCCTTGCGTGAAGGAGGTAGGTTCTCATGGCAAAGGCCAAGTTTGAGCGGACGAAGCCGCACGTGAACGTGGGGACGATAGGGCATGTGGATCATGGGAAGACGACGCTGACGGCGGCGATCACGAAGCATTTGGAGAAGAAGGGTCTGGCGAAGTTCATCCCGTACGACGAGGTGGCGAAGGCGAGCGAGTCGCAGGGGCGGCGAGACGAAACGAAGATTTTGACGATAGCGACCTCCCACGTGGAGTACTCGACGGTGAACCGTCACTATGCGCACGTGGACTGTCCTGGGCACGCGGACTACGTGAAGAACATGATCACGGGAGCGGCGCAGATGGACGGGGCGATACTGGTGGTGTCGGCGGCGGACGGGCCGATGCCGCAGACGCGCGAGCACATACTGCTGGCGCGGCAGGTGGGAGTGCCGTACATCGTGGTGTTTTTGAACAAGGTGGATCTGGTGGACGACGCGGAGCTGCTGGATCTGGTGGAGCTGGAGTGCCGGGATCTTTTGAAGGAGTACCAGTTCCCCGGAGACGAGGTTCCGTTCGTGCGGGGGAGCGCGTGGAAGGCGCTTCAGTCTGAAGACGCGGACGGGCCGGAGGCGAAGTGCGTGTGGGATCTGATGAACGCGATCGACACGTACATACCGATGCCGAAGCGCGAGATTGAGCGTCCGTTCCTGATGCCGGTGGAGGACGTGTTTTCGATATCGGGACGGGGGACGGTGGGGACGGGCCGGGTGGAACGCGGGAAGGTTCACGTTGGCGACAACGTGGAGATCGTGGGGATCAAGGATACGATGAAGACGGTGGTGACGGGCGTGGAGATGTTCCGCAAGCAGCTGGACGAGGGGATGGCGGGAGACAACATCGGGTTGCTGCTGCGGGGAGTGGAGAAGGAGACGCTGGAGCGAGGCATGGTGGTGGCCGCTCCGAAGAGCGTGACGCCGCACCGGAAGTTCAAGGGGAAAGTGTACATTCTGAAGAAAGAGGAGGGCGGACGCCACACGCCGTTCTTCAACGGGTACCGCCCGCAGTTCTACTTCCGGACGACGGACGTGACAGGCGTGGCGACGCTCCCCGAAGGGCGCGAAATGGTGATGCCGGGTGACGACGTGGAGATGGCAATCGAGCTCATCACCCCGATAGCAATGGAGAAAGAGCTTCGATTCGCGATCCGCGAGGGCGGCCGCACCGTGGGCGCCGGGATCGTGGTCGAGATTACGGAATAAACACTGGCGCGGATGGAGGTTGCCCGGTGGACGGACAGCGGATACGGATTAAGCTCAAGGCGTACGAGCACTCGATGCTCGATCGCAGCGCCGAAGAGATCGTGAAGACCGCGCGGCGAACCGGTGCGGACGTGTCGGGACCGATTCCGCTTCCGACGAAACGCACCGTGTACACCGTCCTGCGGTCGCCGCACGTCAACAAGAAGTCGCGCGAACAGTTCGAGATTCGAGTCCACAAGAGACTCATCTATCTCACGAACGTGACGACGAAAGCGGTTGACGCGCTGCAGAAACTCGATCTCCCGGCCGGGGTCGACATCGAGATCAAGGTTTGATCGGGGAGGGAGCGATGCGAGGGCTAATCGGCAAGAAGATCGGCATGACGCACCTGTTCGAGGCGGACGGAACGCAGGTTCCCGTTTCCGTCATCCAGGTGGGCCCCTGCCCCGTCGTTCAGGTGAAGTCGGTGAAGAAAGACGGGTACGGGGCGATCCAGCTCGGGTTCGACGCCGTGCGTCCGACGAAGGTGAAGCTCGCGCAGGTCGGCCACTGCAGGAAGGCGAACCTTCCCGTGTACCGGACGCTACAGGAGTTCCGCGTCGAGAACGCGGACGAGTTCGAGGCGGGACAGGTCATCGACCTCACGGTCTTCAAGGAGGTCGCGAAGGTCGACGTGACGGGCAAATCGAAGGGCCGCGGATTCACGGGGCTCCAGAAGCGCCACAACTTCCACGGCGGTCCCAAGACGCACGGATCCAAGTCGCACAACGTGGCGGGCTCGATCGGAAGCTCGGCCTATCCGTCGCGCGTCATGAAGGGAAAGCGGATGGCGGGGCGGACGGGTTACACGCAGTTCACCGTCAAGAATCTCAAAGTGGTCGAGATCGATCTCGAGAACAATCTCATGATGGTGCGGGGTGCCGTTCCGGGCGCCGTCAACACGATACTGAGAATCACGGCGTCCTCGTAGGCGGGATGCAGAGGTACACTCATGGCGAACGCGAAACTATACGATTTCAGCGGCAACTACAAGGGCACGGTGGAGCTCCCGGCGACGCTCTTCGATCAGCCGGTCAACAAGGGCGTCCTCTATGACTCGGTGAAGCAGTACCTGGCGAACCAGCGCCGGGGCACGGCGAAGGCCAAGACGCGCAGCGAGGTCAGCTACAGCACGAAGAAGCCCTGGCGGCAAAAGGGAACGGGCCGGGCGCGCGCCGGCATGCGGAGCTCTCCGATCTGGCGGCACGGCGGCGTCGTGTTCGGGCCGCACCCGCGCGATTACCACTACACGATCCCGCGCAAGGTGAGGCGCCGGGCGATCGCCTCGGCCCTCAGCGACAAGGGCCGCGGGGAAGGGGTCTTCGTCGTCGAGGGGATCGCGCTCGAGGCGCCGAAGACGAAGCCCTTCGCGGGCTTTCTGCGGGCGGCCGGCCTCGGCGGCAAGCGGGTGCTCTTCGTGACCGACTCGTGGAACGACACCGTGTTCCGCTCGATGCGGAACATCCCCGGCGTCGAGATGACGCTCGGCCGCAATCTGAACGCGTACGGCATCCTTCGTGCCGAGATTCTTCTCTTCACGAAGGAAGGGCTCTCCTCCCTCGAAGGGGTGTTTGCGCAGTGAAGGATTTGTACCAGATCATACTGAAGCCGATCATCACCGAGCGGACCAACTCGCTCAAGGAAACGACGAACTCGTTCGTCTTCGACGTTCATCCGGGCGCGAACAAGCGCGAGATCAAGCTCGCCGTCGAGAAGCTCTTCAACGTGAAGGTGAAGGACGTCCATACCTCGATCCTTCGCGGGAAACCCAAGAAGATGCTCATGAAGGGCGGACGGTTTCTCGGCAAGAGGCCCGATCGCAAGCGGGCGATCGTGAAGCTCGCCGAGGGGCAGAATATAGAGTTATTCGACCAGGTGTAGTTCGTCGCTCACCTCCCGCGCCGCGGGGGGCGTGACGCGGATGCCGCGAAAGCGGCGCTACGCAAAGAGGAACGGACCGATGGGAATCAAGAAATTCAAGCCGATAACCCCGGGGCAGCGGTACAAGACCGTCATCGATTACTCGGTGCTCACGAAGAAACCGCCCGAGAAATCGCTCCTCGAGCCGCTCCGCAAAACGGGTGGCCGGAACAACGACGGCCACATCACGAGCCGGCACATCGGCGGCGGCCACAAGCAGATGTACCGCATCGTCGATTTCAAGCGGAACAAGATCGGCATCCCGGCGACGGTGAGCTCGCTCGAGTACGATCCGAACCGCTCGGCGTTCATCTCGCTCCTCACGTACCGCGACGGCGAGAAGCGCTACATCATCGCGCCGCACGGGATACAGGTCGGCGACACGCTTGTCTCGGGCCCCGACGCCGATATCCACCCGGGCAACTCGCTCCCGCTCGAGAAGATCCCGACGGGGCTCTTCGTGCACAACATCGAGCTCATCGCCGGCCGCGGCGGACAGATGGCCCGGAGCGCCGGTTCCTACGCCCAGCTCATGGCGAAGGAGGGGACGCACGTCCTCCTGCGGCTGCCGAGCGGCGAGATCCGCAAGGTCCGCAAGGAATGCTACGCGACGATCGGCCAGGTCAGCAACATCGACTACGAGAACATCTCGATCGGCAAGGCCGGCCGGACGCGCTGGCTCGGCCGGAGGCCGAAGGTCAGAGGCGTCGCGATGAACCCGGTCGACCATCCGCTCGGCGGAGGCGAGGGGAAGAGCTCCGGCGGCCGCCACCCGGTGACCCCGTGGGGCAAGCCGACGAAGGGATACAAGACGCGCGATCGCAAAAAGCAATCGAGCAAGTATATCGTTCATAGGAGAAAAAAGAAGTAACCGGCGGTTCCGGGGCCGCGCGGCGGCCCGGGGCGCCCCGCCGCCCTCGGGGCGCTCGAAAGACGGCATGGAGGTTCGATGACACGATCGTTGAAAAAAGGCCCCTTCATCGACGAGAACCTGCTCGGCAGGATCGAACAGCTCAATGACGCGGGCGACAAGAAGGTCGTCAGGACCTGGGCGCGCCGCTCGACGATCTCACCCGAGTTCGTGGGGCACACGCTCGCGATCCACAACGGCAACAAGTTCATCCCGGTGTTCATCACCGAGAACATGGTCGGGCACAAGCTCGGCGAGTTCGTGCCGACGCGGACCTACCGCGGGCACCCGGGCGTAAAGAAGGCTGCGGCGACGTAATATGGCGGAGGTAGCTGAAATGGAAGCACGCGCGATCGCGCGGCATGTGCGGGTTTCACCGAGAAAGGCCGGTATTATCGCCGACCTCGTTCGGGGAAAATCGGTCGAGTATGCCCTCGAGATTCTCAAGTTCTCGACGCGGACGGCGTCGACGCCGATACTGAAAACAGTCACGTCCGCGATGCACAACCTCGCCGGCAAGATGGAGCATCCCGTCGAGCCGAAGGACATGGGGATCAAGTCGATCACGATCGGCGAAGGCCGCACGATGTACCGGATCAAGCCGCGGGCGCAGGGACGCGCTTACCGGATTCGCATACGGAGCAGCCACATCACCGTGGTTGTCGAACATACGGGCGTCATCGAAGCGTAACACGAGGAGGAATCTTGGGACAGAAAACCAATCCCATAGGGCTCCGGCTCGGCATCAACCGCCTTTGGGATTCGATGTGGTTCGCGCAGAAGAATTTCGCGAAATGGCTCGAAGAAGACGTCATGATACGCAAGTATATCAAGAAGCGCCTCGCACGAGCCGGCGTGGCGAAGATCGAGATCGAGCGGAGAGGCGACAAGGTGCGGGTGCACATACACACGGCGCGGCCGGGAATGGTGATCGGGCGGAAGGGAGCCGAGGTCGATTTCCTCAGCGAGGAGATGGCGCACCTCACCGGCAAGAACGTGCAGATCGACATCAAGGAAGTGAAGCGTCCCGAGCTCAACGCGATGCTCGTCGCCGAGCACATCGCCGGCCAGATCGAGCAGCGCGTCTCCTATCGCCGGGCGATGAAGAAGGCGATCGGCTCCGCGATGCGCATGGGAGCTTTCGGCATAAAGCTCAAGACGAGCGGCCGTCTCGGCGGGGCCGAGATGTCGCGCGTCGAGGGATACATGGACGGCCGGGTGCCGCTGCATACGCTGCGCGCCAACATCGATTTCGCGCGGGCGACAGCGTTCACGACGTACGGCACGGTCGGCGTCAAGGTGTGGATGTACCTCGGCGAGCTCTTCCCGAAGGATTTCAAGCGCCAGATCAGTGAGGCGGCGGTCGACGAGGGTTCCCGGACGCGCTGACGCTCGAGACAAGGGGTTGATTGGCAATGTTGATGCCGAAACGAACGAAGTACCGCAAGCAGCAGCGCGGACGCCGGCGCGGGATGGCGACGCGGGGCGCGAGCATCGAGTTCGGAACGTACGCGCTCCAGACCGAGGACCCCGCATGGGTCACGAACCGCCAGATCGAGGCGGCGCGCGTCGCGATCATGCGCCACATCAAGCGCACCGGCAAGCTCTGGATCCGGATCTTCCCGGACAAGCCCGTGACGGTGAAGCCGGCGGAGACGCGCATGGGCAAAGGCAAGGGAGCTCCGGAGTTCTGGGTGGCGGTCGTGAAACCGGGGCGGATCCTGTTCGAGCTCGAGGGAGTCGACCATGAGGAGGCCCGGCAGGCGATGCGACTCGCTTCCTCCAAGCTCCCGATGAAGACGAAGTTCGTGCGCCGGGTGGCGACGGGGAAGGTAACGGGTTAACGATGAAGGTAACCGAACTGAGAGACATGACCATCGCCGAGCTCGCGTCGCGCGCGACGGAGCTCGCCGAGGAAATCGCCCGGATGCGGATGCAGCTCGCCCTGAAGAGGCTCGACAATCCGCTCAAGGTGCGCACGACGCGTCGCGAGCTCGCCCGCGTCAGAACCATCATGAACGAGAAGCTGAGCGCCGGCGCCGCCGAGACGCCGGCCCCTGCGAACGCCGGAACGAAGAAGGCCTAGGGCCGCGAACTGGCACGGAGACTGACGAGGAGAAGGTATGGAAACGAGAAAGCCCCGGAAAACACTGGTCGGGCGCGTCGTGAGCGACAAGATGGCGAAGACCGTCACCGTCTCCGTCGAGCGCCGGTTCCAGCATCCGCGCTACAAGAAGATCGTGAAGCGGACCGCGACGGTCCACGCCCACGACGAGGAGCGCGGCGCCCACGTCGGCGACCTCGTGCGGGTCATGTCGGCGCGGCCGCTCTCCAAGATGAAGCGGTGGCGCGTCGTGGAAATCCTCGAGAAGGCGAAGTAGGAGTCGACGATGATCAAGACGTATACGAATCTCGTTGTGGCCGACAACTCCGGCGCGAAGAGCGTGCGGTGCATCCGCGTGCTGGGCGGCACGAGGCGCCGCTACGCGCACGTGGGCGATATCATCGCGGCCAACGTCAAGATGGCGATCGCCGGCTCGGCGATCAAAAAGGGACAGGTCGTGAAATGCGTCGTCGTCCGCACGCGAAAAGAGACGCGGCGCAAGGACGGCACCTACATCCGCTTCGACCAGAACGCGGCGGTGCTCATCAATGAACAGCTCGAGCCGATCGGCACGCGCATCTTCGGGCCGGTCGCGCGGGAACTCCGGGACAAGCGATTCATGAAAATCGTCTCGCTCGCTCCCGAGGTAATCTAGCGAAACGGGAAGTACGATGAAGATCAAAAAGAACGATCTCGTAAAGGTGATCTCGGGCGATTCGAAGGGGCTCGAGGGCAAGGTGCTCAAGGTGTTCCCCGAGAGGGACCGCGTGATCGTGGAGAAGGTCCGCCTCGTGAAGCGCCACACGCGGGTGCAGCGCGGCCAGGTCCAGCAGGGGGGCATCATCGAGAAAGAGGCGCCGATACACGCCTCCGACGTCAAGCTCATGTGCCCGAAGTGCAACCAGCCGACGAGAACGGCCGTCTCCGTCCTCGCCGATGGCAAGCGGGCTCGGCAGTGCAAGAAGTGCAAGGAGAGATTCTAGGCCATGGCGAACACGCAGTACGTACCGAATATCAAGGGCCGGTACCTCGAGAAGGCGGTGCCGGAGATGATGAAGAAGTTCGGATACCGCAACATCATGCAGGCGCCGCGCCTCGTGAAGATCAACGTCAACATGGGGGTCGGCGAGGCGATCACCGACGCGAAGATACTCGAAGCGGCGGTGAAGGATCTCGGCACGATCACGGGACAGCGGCCGGTGACCACCCGGTCGAAGGCCGCCATCGCCGGGTTCAAGCTCCGCGCGGGCATCCCGATCGGTTGCTTCGTGACGCTGCGGCACCAGCGCATGTTCGAGTTCTTCGATCGCCTCGTGAACGTAGCGATCCCGCGAATCCGCGACTTCCGCGGCCTTTCGCCGAAGAGCTTTGACGGGCGCGGCAACTACTCCTTCGGCGTGAAGGAACACATAATTTTCCCGGAGATCGACTACGACAAGGTTCTCAAGGTCATGGGCATGGATGTCACGATCGTGACGACGGCCAAGACGGACGAGGAAGCGCGCGAGCTTCTCGCTCTCCTCGGCATGCCGTTCCGCCAGGCCTGACCGGAAAAGGAGCATCCGTGGCGAAGAAATGCCTGATAGCGAAAGCGAAGCGGCAGCCGAAGTTCAAGGTGCGCTCGTATCATCGCTGCAGCCGGTGCGGCCGGCCGCGCGCGTACCTTCGCAAGTTCGGCGTGTGCCGTATCTGCTTCCGCGAGCTCGCCCTCGAGGGAAAGATCCCGGGCGTCGTCAAGGCGAGCTGGTAACGTATTCGAACGTACATCGATTCGACGAGGTGATGGCGTAATGATGACCGACCCGATGGCCGACATGCTGACGCGGATCCGGAACGGGATCAAGGAGAAGAAGGCGTACGCCGATATTCCGGCCTCGCGCTTGAAGGCGCAGGTCGCCAAGGTTCTCCTCGATCACGGCTACGTGAAGAACGTCAAGTACCTGGACGACAACAAGCAGGGCATGCTCCGCGTGTATCTCAAGTACGACGAGGCGAAGCAGAGCGCGATCGAGGGCCTGCGTCGCGTTTCCCTCGCGAGCCGCCGCGTGTATGTCACCAAGGACCGCCTTCCGCGCGTTCAGGGAGGCTACGGCACGGCGATCATCTCGACCTCGAAGGGGATTTTGACCGATAAGGAGTGCCGCGCGATCGGCGTGGGCGGAGAAGTTCTCTGCTACGTCTGGTAGCGTGACGCCCCCGCGCCGCGCGGCCGCGGCGGCGGGAAGCTCATGGAGGTTCACAGCCGTTATGTCGCGAGTTGGAAAAAATCCGGTACCGGTCCCCGCGGGAGTCACCGCCGAGATTCACGGCAGCGTGATCACCGTCAAGGGTCCGAAGGGTGAGCTCACGCGGACGCTCCATTCCGATATGGTGATCGAGATCGCCTCGGGCTCCGTGACGGTGAAGCGCCCGAGCGATTCGAAGCTTCACAAATCCCTGCACGGTCTCACGCGGACGCTCGTCGCGAACATGGTGACGGGCGTGTCGCAGGGATACGAGAAGAAGCTCGAGATCGAGGGTGTCGAGTACCGGGCCGAGATTAAGGGTACGGCGCTCATGCTCAGCCTCGGATTCGCGTACCCGAAGCGGTACGACCCCCGACCCGGGATCACGATCACGCTCGCCGATCCGAGAAAGATCACGATCACGGGGATCGACAAGGAGAAGGTCGGCCAGACGGCCGCCGAGATCAGGCGCATGCGGCCCCCCGAGCCGTACAAGGGCAAGGGCATCAGGTACGCCGGCGAGCAGATCAAGCGGAAGGCCGGTAAGGCCGCCGTCGGCACGGGACTCTAACAGACGCGCCGCCCTGCGGCGGGACGAAGTTGTCCCGTCCCGCGCGGCGCCGGCAATGAACGCTGGGAGCGAGAACAGGTGAAACGGAACATCCATCGCGAGAAGAGGCGCGCGCGGCAGCGGCGCCACGAGCGGGTCCGGGACAAGATTCACGGAACGGCCGCGCGGCCGAGGCTCTGCGTCACGCGAAGCCTCACCCATATCTACGCGCAAGTCATCGACGACGAATCGGGCCGCACGCTCGCCTCGGCGTCGAGCCTCAAGCTCGTGTTCCCGCCCGCCGAGCAGCCGGCCGCGGCGCCGGAGCAACCCGCGGAGGCCGCGGGCGCGGGAAAAGGCGAGAAGGGCGAGAAGGGCGAGAAGGGCGAGAAGAGCGAGAAGGGCGGCAAGGGAAAGAAGCCCGCGCGCCCGATGAGTCTCAAGATGCGCCGCTCGGTCGAGGTCGGGAAGCTCATCGCCCAGACCGCGATTGCGAAGGGTATCAAGGCCGTCGCGTTCGACCGCGGCGGATATCTCTATCATGGAAGAGTCGCCGCGCTCGCGAAGGCCGCGAGGGAAGGCGGGCTCGAGTTCTAGGACGGAGGCGCCCGCTCGGGCGCCGCACATCATCCGCGGGGGTATGACCGGTGGATTCGACAGACGCAAAAGGACAGGAGCCGAAGCAGGCGCCGTCGCCGTCGCCGCAGGCGCACGCACCGCAGGCGCACGCGCCGCAGCCGGCGCGGGGGCCGAGAGGCCCTCAAAACGGGCGCGATTCGAGGGGCGGGCGCGATTCGAGAGGCGGACGCGACTCGCGTGGCGGACGCGACCGGCGGGATTCGAGGGATTCCCGGATGGGCGACGACGCCGGCCCCGAATTTCTCGAGCAGACGATTCACATCAACCGCGTGGCGAAGGTCGTCAAGGGCGGACGCCGTTTCGGGTTCAACGCCATCGTGGCCGTGGGGGACGGGATGGGCAAGGTGGGCATCGGACTCGGCAAGGCGAATGAAATCGCGGACGCGATCCGCAAGGCGACCGAGACGGCGAAGAAGGAGATGTTCCGCGTTCCGATGATCAAGGGAACGATTCCCTACCGAGTGACGGGCGTGTTCGGCGCGGCGCGCGTTCTCATGAAGCCGGCGAGCCCCGGTACCGGCGTCATCGCCGGCGGCGCGGTGCGCGCGGTCCTCGAAGTGGCCGGCGTGAAGGACATTCTCACGAAGTCGCTCGGCTCGAACAACCCGCACAACCTCGTCAAGGCGACGACGACGGGGCTCAAGAGCCTGCGCAGCGCCCGGGACTACGCAAGGAAGCGGGACATCACACTCACGAAGCTTTTCGGCGCGGCCCCCGGCAAGCCGGGCGCCGACGACGCTCGATAGCGAGGAACGGCCATGGCGACCATATTGAAGATCACGCAGACGAAGAGCATCATCAACTCGCTCAACGAGAAGCACCGCCCCGTCATGAAGTCTCTCGGCTTCCGACGCAACCAGCGGACGCTTTACCAGAAGGATACGCCCCAGATCCGCGGCATGCTCCACAAGGTGCAGCACATGGTCGTCTGGGAAGTGATCGACGAGAAGGACATCACGGTCCCCGCCAAGAAGGGATCGGGCATCACGGTTCTTGAGAAGGGAACCACAAGGAGATAATCGCGATGAAGCTGAGCGATATCAAACCCCCGAAGGGCGCGGTCAAGAACCACAAGCGGGTCGGCTGCGGCCCCGGCTCGGGACACGGCAAGACGTCGACGCGCGGCCACAAGGGCCAGAAGGCCCGCTCGGGCGGCGGCATTCCGCCCTGGTTCGAGGGTGGACAGATGCCCCTGCAGCGGCGCGTACCGAAGCGGGGATTCGTGAACATCTTCAGAGCGGAATATCAGGTCGTGAATCTGGACAGCCTGAAATCCTTCGCGAGCGGCGCGAAGATCAACCGGGGCACTCTTCTCGAGGCGGGGCTCGTGCGCAGGTCGGGCGACCCCGTCAAGATTCTCGGCCGCGGCGAGATTACGATCCCGCTCGAGGTCGAGGTCGACGCGGTGAGCCTGAGCGCGGCGGAGGCGATCCGGAAGGCCGGCGGCACGATCCGTCTGCTCTCCGGCAAGAAGGTCCCCGGGCTTGACAAGCGGGGGAAGGAGTAATGTTCAAGAAGCTGCAGGACATCTTCGCCATCCCCGAGCTCAAGCGCCGGCTCCTCTTTACCATGGGCCTCCTCGTGGTGTACCGCATCGGCGGCCACATCACGACGCCCGGCGTGAACCCGCTCGCCCTGAGGGCGGCGTTCGAGAGCCAGCAGGGGACGATCTCTTGCCCTGTACGACCTCTTCGCGGGGGGCAACTTCTCCCGCGCGACGATCTTCGCGCTCGGCATCATGCCGTACATCAGCGCGTCGATCATCATCCAGCTCCTTCAGGCGGTCATTCCGTACTTCGAGAAGCTCGCCAAGGAAGGCGAAGAGGGGCGGAAGAAGATCACCCAGTACACGCGCTACGGCACCGTGGCGCTCGCCGCGGTCCAGTCGTTCGGCATCGCCTTCTTCCTCGAGAGCCTCAACGTCGGCGGCGCGGCGGTCGTGCCGGATCCCGGGATTCTGGTTTCCGGCTGCTCACCGATGCTGACGATGGTCGTCGGGAACCATCTTCGTGATGTGGCTCGGCGAGCAGATCACCGAGCGGGGCATCGGCAACGGCATCTCGCTCATCATCATCATCGGCATCGTGGCCCGCTATCCGACCGATGTTCTCGACACGTGGCGCGCGCTCCGGCTCGGCACCATCAGCCCGCTCCGACTCGTGATACTCCTCGTCATCATGGTGGCCGTCACGGCGAGCGTCATCCTCATCACGCAGGGGCAGCGCCGCATCCCGGTGCAGTACGCCAAACGCATCGTCGGGCGCCGCGTCTACGGCGGGCAAGGCGCAGTACATTCCGCTCCGCGTCAACACGGCGGGCGTCATTCCGATCATCTTCGCCCAGTCGATCATGATGTTCCCGGGAACGATCGCCGCGTTCTTCCGCGAGAACGCGATCATGGCGGGCATCATGTCGATCTTTAATCCCGGGACTCGTTGATTTACATGTCTCTCTACGCGATCATCATCATCTTCTTCACGTATTTCTACACGGCGATCGTCCTGAACCCGATCGATCTCGCCGAGAACATGCAGAAGTACGGCGGCTTCATCCCGGGCATCCGGCCGGGGAAGCGCACGAGCGAATACATCGACCGGATTCTCACGCGGGTGACGCTTCCGGGCGCCATCTTTCTCGCGTTCATCGCGGTTCTGCCCGACCTCATGATCCAGCGCGGCAACGTCCCGCACCGTCTACTTCGGCGGCACGAGCCTGCTCATCGTGGTCGGCGTCATGCTGGATACGCTCCAGCAGATCGAGTCGCACCTCCTCATGAGGCACTACGACGGATTCATGAAGAAGGGTCACCTGCGCGGCAGACGGTTCTAGGAGGAAGGGTATCGTGGCGGGGCTTCGACTCATCATTCTCGGCGCGCCGGGTTCCGGCAAGGGGACCCAGGCGTCGCGTCTCGCCGCGGAAAAGGGGCTCCGGCACCTCTCCACGGGCGACATGCTCCGCGACGCCGTGGCGAGAAAGACCGCGATCGGGCTCCGCGCGGCCGAATACATGAAGAAGGGGCTCCTCGGCCCGGACGAGATCATATTCGCGCTCATGCGCGAGGCGCTCGCGGCGTCGGCGGGGAGCGGATGGATTCTCGACGGGTTTCCGAGAACGCTCGCGCAGGCCGAGGAGCTCGAGAAGATGCTCGTCGAGCTCGGCGAGCGGGTCGATCGCGTCATCGACATCGAGGTCGCCCCGGAGCTCATCGTGCGCCGGCTCTCGAACCGCCGCGTGTGTCCGAAGTGCAAGGCGGTCTACAACCTCGACACGATCGTGACGAAGACGCCGGGCCGCTGCGATGCCTGCGGGGCGGAGATCGTCAAGCGCCCCGACGACGAGGAGACGACGATTCGCAAGCGTCTCGAGGTCTACAACGATCAGACGGCCCCGGTCATCGAGTACTATCGGAAGCGGGGCGGGCTCGTGACGGTCGACGGAGCGAGCGGCATAGAGGAGATTTTCGCGGAGATTCTCCGCGCGTTGAAATGATAGCGATTCGGAGCGAGGCGGAGCTCGACGAGATCCGGGGCAGCGGCGAAATTCTTCGCGACTGTTTCGGAATGATCGCTCCGCTGCTCCGGGCGGGCGTGTCGACCGGCGCGCTCGACGAGGCGGCCGAAGAGTTCATACGGTCGCGGGGGGCCGAGCCCTCCTTCAAGGGATACCAGGGGTATCCCGCCGCCATCTGCGCCTCGGTGAACGAGCAGGTCGTTCACGGGATCCCGGGCCCCCGGGAGCTTCGCGACGGCGACATCGTCGGCGTCGACATCGGGGTGTTCCGGAACGGGTGGCACGCGGACGCGTCGCGGACGTATCCGGTCGGCGAGGTGGGCGAGACGGCGCGGCGGCTCATAGCGGTCACGCGTGAGGCGCTCGATCTCGCGATCGCCGAGGCGAAGGCGGGCAGCCGCCTCTCGGACGTCTCGCACGCGGTCGAGCGGCACGCGACGGCGAACGGATTCAGCGTCGTGCGCTCGCTCGTCGGACACGGAATCGGGCGGCGGATGCACGAAGAGCCGCAGATTCCGAACTTCGGCTCCCCGGGGAGGGGCCCCGTGCTCGCGGCGGGAATGGTGCTCGCGATCGAGCCGATGGTGAACGAGGGGACCCACGAGGTCTTCACGCTCGCCGACAACTGGACGTTCGTGACGGCGGATGGAAAGCTGTCCGCTCATTTCGAGGATACGATCGCGGTAACGGACGGCCGTCCGATCATCATGACGCGGTAGGGACCGCGCGCACGTTGGAGGCCGAGGCCGCCGCAGGGCGGCGCGGCGGGAGGGGCCGAAAGGCGTCGATGTCGAAGCAGAAGGGAATCGCGGTCGAGGGAACGGTCGTCGAAGCTCTGCCGAACGCGATGTTCCGGGTCGAGCTCGAGAACAAGCACGTCGTTCTCGCGCACGTCTCGGGGAAGATGCGGATGCACTTTATCCGCATTCTTCCGGGGGACCGGGTCGCGATCGAGCTCAGTCCGTACGATCTCGGACGCGGCCGGATCACGTATCGGTACAAGTGACGGTAAAGGAAGAGTCGAGATGAAGGTTCGAAGCTCAATCAAGAAGATATGTCCATACTGCAAGATCATCCGGCGGAAGGGAGTCCTCCGCGTGATCTGCAAGAATCCGAAGCACAAACAGCGCCAGGGCTGACGGGTGGGCCAGCGGCGCGCGTGAAAGGAGTGTTTCCGTGGCGCGTATTTCCGGTGTCGATATACCCGACAACAAGCACGTTGCGATCGCTCTGACCTATATCTTCGGGATCGGCCGATCGACCGCCCGGCACATCTGCGACAAGGCGAAGATCTCGCACAACACGAGAACGCGGGATCTCACCGAGGAGCAGACGGTCCGGCTCAGGGACATCATCGAAAACGATCACAAGATCGAGGGCGCCCTGCGGAGCGAAATGACGATGAATATCAAGCGGCTCATGGAGATCGGCTCGTACCGCGGCATGCGGCACAAAATGGGCCTGCCGGTCCATGGCCAGCGCACGCACACGAACGCCCGGACCCGCAAGGGTCCGCGCAACCGCCCGGGGGCGAAACGCAAAACGGCGAAGCCGGGAGCCACGGATTAGTCGTCCGCGCGAGAGCGCGCGGCGAGGATAGCGCACGAACAGGAGGTTGACGGTGCCAGGACCTCGGGGAGCGAAAAAGAAAACGAAAAAGGTGGACGCGTTCGGCGTCGTTCATATCCAGTCCACCTTCAACAACACGATCGTGAGCATTACGGACAGGGAAGGCAAGGTCATCACGTGGTCGAGCCCCGGACGGCTCGGCTACAAGGGCTCGCGCAAGAGCACGCCGTTCGCGGCCCAGCAGGCGGCCTCGACCGCCGCCCGCGAAGCGATGGCCCTCGGCGTCAAGAAGGTCGAAGCGTGGGTGCGGGGTCCCGGCCCGGGGCGCGAGGCGGCGATTCGTTCGCTGCGCGCGACGGGTCTCGAAGTTTCGGCGATCAAGGATTGCACCCCGATGCCCCACAACGGCTGCCGCGCCAAGAAGCGCAGACGCATATAGCGACCGCCGTCGCGGCGGACCCGGTTTAGAGGAGGTATACGAGACGATGGCGAGGTATCTGGAGTCCAAATGCAAGCTGTGCCGCAGGGACGGCGTGAAGCTCTTTCTCAAGGGCGACCGCTGCTATTCGGACAAGTGCGCGATCGAGAAGCGCAACTATCCGCCCGGCGAGCACGGTCACGCGCGTTTCAGCCGCCGGAGCGGTTATCGCCTGCAGCTTCGCGAGAAGCAGAAGCTCCGCCGCATGTACATCCTGCTCGAGCGGCAGTTCCGCGGCTATTATGATCGCGCGGTGAAGATGAAAGGCGTCACGGGCACGAATCTCTTGAAGCTCCTCGAGGCGCGGCTCGACAACATGGTGTTCCGCATGGGCTTCGCCCCGTCGCGGGAGACCTCCCGTCAGCTCGTGCTTCACAAGCACTTCGAGGTCAACGGCAAGCTCGTTGACCGGCCGAGCTTCCAGCTCCGGCCGGGGGATCGCGTGGCGGTGAGGGAGAAGAGCAGGAATCTGCTCGTCATCGAAGAGGCTTTGAAGAAATACGGAAGCCGGGGGACCGTCTCCTACGTGACGGTCGACGTCACGAAGCGCGAGGGCACCTACGTCGAGGAGCCGACGCGCGAGATGATCCCGGTTCCGATCGAAGAAAACGTGATCGTGGAGCTCTACTCGAAGTAATGAGGATTCGACGCGGCGGACGAGGCGCCGGCGCCCCGCCGCTTTGGGGGAGCGCGGCGAGAGACCGTGCAAGGAGGATTGCATAGATGAAATGGCGTAACCTTCTCATGCCGAAAGAGATCGTTGCGGACGAGTCTGTGGCGACGCCGACCTTCGGGCGCTTCAGAATCGAGCCGCTCGAGCGCGGGTTCGGCAATACGATCGGCAACGCGCTCCGGCGCACGCTCCTCTCCTCGATTCAGGGCGCCGCGGTGACGGCGGTCAAGATCGGGAGCGTTCTCCATGAGTTCTCCACCGTCAAGGGCGTGAAAGAGGACGTCACCGACATCGTGCTCAACCTGAAGCAGCTCATCGGCAAGATGCACGGCGACGATCCGAAGTTTCTCCATATCGACGTCACGAAGAAGGGCGAGATCACGGCGGCGGACATCACGGAGGATCCCGAGTTCGAGATCCTCAACAAAGACCTCGTCATCGCCACGTGCACGGAGAAAACGCATTTCAAAATGGATATCCTCGTCGGGCACGGCCGCGGCTACGTCACCTCGGAGCTGCACAACCTCGAGGAGTTCGAGATCGGTCTCATCCCGATGGATTCGAACTTCAGCCCGGTGACGCACGCGAACTACGTCGTGAAGAATACGCGCGTCGGCCAGCGGACCGACTACGACTCGCTCGCGCTCGAGATCACGACGAACGGCAGCATCACCCCGCAGGACGCGCTCGGCTACGCCGCGAAGATTCTCAAGGATCACATGCTCCTCTTCATCAAGTTCGAGGAGGAGCCGGTCGAGGAATCGGCCGAAGTGGTCGATCAGGACCTCGAGCGGATCAGGGAGCTCCTCGCCCGCAGCGTCGAAGAGCTCGAGCTCTCCGTTCGCTCGTCGAACTGCCTCAAGGCCGCCAACATCAAGAGCCTCGGCGAGCTCGTGCGCAAGACCGAGGGGGACATGCTCAAGTACCGGAACTTCGGCCGCAAGAGCCTCAAGGAAATCCTCGACATACTCGAGGGAATGGGGCTCGCGCTCGGCATGGACGTCGACGCGCTGCTCCGGGGCGAGAAGAAGCTCGACAAGAAGATCGAAAAGGCCGAGAAATCGGATAAAAAGGAGAAAGAGGAGAAGGAATAATGCGGCACAGACGTTCCGGCCGGAAGCTCGGCAAAACCGCTACACATAGAAAAGCGATGCTCGGCAACATGGTCACTTCGCTCTTCGAGCGCGAGCGCATCCAGACGACGATCCCGAAGGCCAAGGAAGCCCGGAGCCTCGCCGAGCGCCTCATCACCTTCGCGCGGCGCGGCAACGCGGCGGCGGAGGGCGGCGCCAAGGAAAAGCAGCTCGCGGCGCGCCGGCACGTGGCGCGCATCGTGCACGACAGCGATGTTCTGCGAAAGCTCTTCGACGAGATCGCCCCGCGCTACGTAGAGCGTCCGGGCGGCTACACCCGTATCGTGCGTCTCGGCAAGACGCGCGTCGGCGACGCCGCCCAGATGGCGATTCTCGAGCTCCTGAAGAAGGACGAGGAAGGCCGCAAGAAGAAGAAGAAACCGCGGAAGACCTACCGCAAGCTCGATATGCCGGCGGGCCCCGCCGCGCCGAAGAAGCCGGCGAAGGTCGCCGAGGCAGAGGCCGCCGCCGAGACGCCGGCCGCCGAGGCCCCCGCCGCGGAGCATGAGCACAAGGCTCCGAAGGCCGAGGCCCACAAGGCCCCGAAGAAGGAAAAGACGAAAGAGGCGGAGCCGAAACCGAAAAAGGGCAAGAAGTAACGGCCCGGGCTCCGGGAGAGCGCTCTCGTGGTACTCGCGAACGTCATTCTCCCCGTCTTTTTCATCATCTTTCTCGGCTTTCTCCTGAGAAAATACGGAAGGGTGGACCTGCGCGCGTTCTCTCGCGCGCAGCTCTACCTTCTTTCCCCCGCGCTCGTCTTTATGTCGCTCGCGAACGCCGAGGCCGAGACGGGGCTCATTCTTCGCGTGCTCCTCTTCATCGTCTGCATGCAGGCGGTGATCCTCGCCATCGCCCTCGGGGCGGGCTTCGTCGCGCGCCGCGACCGCGCCGAGCGGCAGGCGATCGCCATCTCATCCGTTTTCGTGAACAGCGGCTTCTACGGCATCCCCGTGTGCATGCTCGCCTTCGGGGAGTGGGGCCTCGTCTACGGAACGATCTACATGGTCGCCTCCTCCATAACGCAGTCGACGACGGGGATCTTTCTCGCGAGCGCGGGGCGGCAGGGCGCGCGGCAGGCGTTCGCGGCGATCTTCAAGGTGCCGCTCATATACGCGATCGTCGCGGCGAGGGTGCTCGTGCATTACGACGCGCTGCCGAGCGAGCCCTTCATGAAAATGATCAACATGCTCGGCCAGTCGGCCATCCCGCTCGGCCTCATACTCCTCGGGATGCAGCTCGAGCGGATCGCGCTCGAGTGGTCGATATGGCGAGGCGGCGCCGCGGCCGCGCTCGACCTCGAAGGGGAGTGAGGCGCCTGCGCCGGCCTCGTGCCCGCCGGGCGACACCGCCGCGACCGTCGGCAGGGACGTGAAGGATGGAATGGCGGGCGGCCGCGCTCCGGATCGCCGGGGGGTTCGTCGTTTCGTTCGCTCTCGTTCATCTTTTCGACTTCGGTCCCAACATGAATCAGGTGATCATTCTGCAGTCGTCGATGCCGACCGCCGTCAACATGGTGGTGTACGCCACGGAGTGGAACTGCAGACCGCGCATAGTGGCGGTCGCGATTCTCGCCTCGACGCTCGCGAGCGTCGCGAGCATACCCGATCATACTGCGGCTCATCGGAGGGTAGGGGGCGGCGGCCGCTTTCCCGCCGTCGGTGGCCAGCCGCCGGGGACGCAATGCCGGAACGCATATTTCATTTCACGCCGGAAAACGCCGAGGGGGCGGCGCGTCTTTTTGCCGCTTGCTCGCGGCTCCGCTCCGAGGGCGCGCGCATCCGCGTCGGCGTGCTCGAGAGCAGCTTCGGGCCGGCGCGGGGTCTCGCGCTGCCGCCGCCGTCTGCGTCGCTCGGGGATCTCGAATCGCTCGGCGCATCGGACGAAGCGCTCGTTATCGTGAGCCACGCGGCGATGTCGCGCGTCGAGGAGATATCGCGGCCGGACTATCTCGCGGTTGTCGGGGGCGGTGTGCGGTTCGGGGCGTTTTCCGACGAGGTCGGGCGCGCCGGGCTTCGCTTCGCGCACGAGCCGGACGAGGCGATGCGCGAAACGACGATCGCGGGGCTCATCATGGCGGGGACGCGCTTTCCGACGGACGAGAGGTTCGGCGATCTCCGCGAGCAGGTGCTCTCGCTCGAGCTCGCGATTCCGAAGGGGGAGGTCATCCGTACCGGCTCGCGGGCGGTGAAGGATGTGGCGGGATACAATATAGCCGGGTTCGTCATGGGCGGTGGCGGGCGTTGCGGGATGATCGCGCGGGCGACGCTCCGGCTCCTGCCGATGGCGTTCGGGGGAGCCGCCGCCGGAGGGACGCCCGCCCCGAGCGTGGCGGGCCGGCCTATCGAAGGCCCGCCGGCGCTCGCCGAGCGCGTGTACGATGTTTTCGATCCCTCGCGCATCATGCTGCCCTAGCCCGGGTGCGCGATGGGGTGTGACGGCCGAAGAGGAACGCATGGCAAACAATGATCTGAAAAGCAAAGAGTCGTCGAGCGACGTGACGAAGGATTTTCTGCTGTGCAACCGGTGCGGCTCGTGCCGATTCGTCTGTCCCCTCGTCCCCGTGTATCGCGAGGAGTGGGTGGGCGCGCGGGGCAAGGTCGAGCTCGCGGAAGCCTTCCTGCGCGGCGATCGGATCGGCGACCGTGAGCTCCGCAAGATTTTCGACCTCTGTCTCCACTGCATGGCGTGCGAGGAGAACTGCCCCTCCGGCGTGCGCGCGGACGAGATCGTGATGGCGGCCCGCGCGGAGATGGCGCGCAGGGGAAAGATGTCGCGCGTGAAGCGGCTCGCGCTGCGGATCGTGGAAGGGGCGGACGGCGGCCTCTTTCGCGCCATGAGGGCGCTCGGGTTCGCCCGGAGGGCGCCGCTGCACGGCGTCGGCGGCCGAAGCCCGCTCTCGATCCTGTATCCGCTTCTCGGGTGGCCGCGAGAGAGGTTCGTGCCGCTCCCCGCCGCGAAGCCATTTCTCGGATCGGGGCCCGAACTCTATCCCGCGGGCGCCGTGGACGCGCCGCGGCTCGAGGATGAGGCCCTTCGCCGGATCGGCGCCGGCTCGCGCGTGGACCCTGCCAAGGCGGAGGATCTCGCGCGCCGCGTCCGAGCGGCGCGCGAGCGGAACCTCGCCGCGGGGAAGCGCGTGTACTTCTTCGTCGGGCACATGGTGAACAATTTCTTTCCCGAGGAGGCGCGGGCCGTCGCGCGGCTCCTCAACATTCTCGGATACGACGTCCTCGCGCCGGGCGATCAGCTCTGCTGCGGGGCGCCCGTCTACTACGCGGGAGACATCGAGGGGGCGCGCGAGGCGGCGACGCGCGTGCTCGAAAGTCTCGATGGAAAAGCGTACGACGCGATCATCACGACGTGCGCGTCGGGCGGCTACATGCTCGAGAGCGAATTTCCACGGCTCCTCGATCTCAACGAGGACGGCTACTTCGAAATTAGCTATGAGAAGGAAAGCGACACGTTCGAGCGCGGCCCGCGGCGGAGCGGAATGGGGCGAGATCTCTCTCGCGCCCGGGAGCTCTATCGGCGCCTCGTCGAGGGCAAGGTGCGCGACGTGAACGAGCTCGTGGCCGAAGCGCTCGATCTTCACGATGGCCATGGGAAGAAAATCGGAGGCGGAGAGGCCGAGGAGCTGCACGAGCCGGCCGCGAAAGAAGCAACTCCGGATTCGCCGCTCCCCGTCGTCACCTATCATCACCCGTGCCATCTCAACCGCGGGCAGAAGGTCGACTGGCAACCCGAGGCGATCCTCGACGCGCTTCCCGGCCATCGCTACGTTCGCATGAAAGACGCGGACCGCTGCTGCGGTGGGGGTGGGGCGTTCACGTTTCTCAATGCAGCGGCCTCGGCCGAGATAGCCCGCGTCAAGATCGACGCGATCGAGGCCGTGAGCCCCGCGGTCGTCGCGACGGCGTGCCCGCTCTGCCGGATTCAGCTCATGGATATGATGAGGCGGCGGAGGGGGACGGCCGCGGTCCCCGTGAAGACGCCTCCGGAGCTCCTTCTCGAGGAGATAGACGGCCTTTTCCGGGCCGGGCAGGAGGCGTCGCGGAAGGCCGCCTCACGGGCCGGCTAGCGCCGGGCAATCGCTCGCGCCGCAACGGGTTGCCCGCGCGGACGCGGCCCGCCGCCGGGCCATTATGGCGTTGACATCGGTGTGCCGCGGCACTATTATAGATTCTCGGCGATGCCTCCGGGCGTCGCTTGGTTTTTGAAAATTGAAAATCCTTGTGCTCCTCAGTAGCTCAATCGGTAGAGCATCCGGCTGTTAACCGGAGGGTTGTAGGTTCAAGTCCTACCTGAGGAGCCAGTTTTTATTTCGCTCTTCCATAGGCGCATTTACCGCCATTAGTTTCTCTTCTTCCTCGATTCCATTTATCAGTATTTCAAACGGTTTCGTGAGTTCGTATTCCAGCTTCCCGTCCCGCAATATCGGGTTCCAGACGGCCATTTCCAAAAGTTGCCGCTGATGGCGCCCATCCGCCGCAAGGTACGCTGGATAAATATTTTGCGCCACTTCCAGCAGCACGTTCGCGTCTTCCATGTATTCGAGACTTTCCTCTTCCGTTCCCGCCCGCAGCTCCTTGAGCTTTCCTTGCTCCCCTCGATACTGCTCATACTTGCTCTTCCAGAATTCCGCATCGACAACACCGGCCGTTTTATCCTCGTACAGCGTCCCGATCTTGCGCTCGATCTCCTCGATTTCCGCTTGGAGCTTCTTTCGCTCTTTCGCCCTGTACTGCTTTTCCTCGGCCAGGAGCCCCGACATACCCTTGATGAGCCACTCAGCACGTTCCCTGGTCATTCTGAGCGCCTTCAGAGGCTCTCCGAGTAGCTCGGTCAGCCTTTCTTCCCGTATGGGCTTCTCCTGGCATTTACCGCGCGTCTTTGTGCAACGGTAGTAGACGTACTTTCCCTTCTTCTCGAAGGGCGTCAAGAATCCCCCGCAATGCCCACACCGCACGAATCCCCGGAACGTATACTCCCGCGTGTGCTTCCTCGCCCATCTTCTCGACTCTCTGACTTTCTGCGCCGTGTTGAAACACCGCCCGCGTGATGATCGCGTCATGCGTCCCCTTGTACCGCTCGCCCTTCCACACGAAATCGCCCACGTACACGGGATTCTTGAGCATGTTATCTATCTGGAAAGCGAATACCGTCTTTCCCTTCCTCGACCGCAGCCCTTTCTCCCTTGCCATCCGCGTCAGCTCGAGCAGCGACACGAAGCCCGTTGCGTAAGCATCGAAGAGCTGCCGAATGATTCCCGCCCTCGTGAAATCGATATCGATTCCCTTTGTCTGCGGATTGTTCACGTAACCGAGAGGCGCCCACGACGGGTAGAGCCCTTGCTGCGCTTTTTCGAGCATTCCCTTCCGCGTCTCCTCCGACAGCAGATCGATGTAGCTCTTCGCGATTGCGACCTTGATGCTGTACATGAGCTTGTCGCTTTGCCGCGCATCGGCGCCGATTACTTGACCCTCTTTGACGAAATGGACTGTGCGCCCCGTGTCCTCGATCTTCACCATGTCCCGAAAGTTGCGCGTCAGCCGGTCCGTCTTCTCGACGAGTATGTGTTCCACCTCTGGATTATGCGCCAGATAATCCAGCATCTTCTCGAATTCGCTCCGCCCGGCTGCCTTAGCGCTTTCGACTTCCTCGAATTCCCTTACGACTGATAGCCGCTGCTTCTCTGCGTAGTCTCTCAGCAATTTCCTTTGAGCAGGTATTGAGTACCCTTTCTCTGATTGTTCCTTGCTCGAAACCCGCACGTATAAAACTGCCTTGTCCATCTTCGCCTCCATCGTCATTGTTCGCGAACCCTGCTAATACCACATTCCCTTCCACCGTTTCAATCCCCCGCGGCTCATCTATGGCGTACTCCGCGATCATTTCCTTGAGGAACCCGTTGCCGTCATAGAGCTTTCGATTAATTTCGAGGCCCCCAATTTTTTCCAGTGTATCCATGCCGATAGGGGAGACCTGCCACTTCATGTCGCCCATATCGAACCCCCGCAGCTTTATGTCTCTCGATGTCGATACTCTCCGAAGCCGCCTCGTCGCTCTTCCCCCGGATCCCTTCGTCATGTACTTTGCAAGATACCTTCCCACGTCCCGTATTTCATGTGCACGCGTGATGAACACAATGCGGCCCCCGCCCACTGCTTCCCATGCTTGGCTTATCCAATTTTGCGGGATGAATCTATCTACGAGCGCGTGCAGATGCGGTAGCCCTGATTCGTGCAGCTCCAGAACGCAAATGTACGACGGCGCTTCATCGAACCTGCGCCTGAGGTACACCCTGAACTTGCTCCATACGTTCCAGATGTATTCATGCGGGTTCCGGTTCTCCGGTATCGCTTGCGGATCGAGTGTCAGCGTCAGAAAGCGATCTAGTCCCTTTTCGATCGCAGCCCTTGCGATGTCATTGCATCTCTGCCATGCCCTTAGCGGTCCACACACAGGACAGCCCCACCGCTTGCAGTACAGCCGCCTGTATACGTACTTTTCTTTTCCCCCCTCTTCCGCGACCTTTCTTCTTATCGCCCTCTGCCCACATACCCTGTTACGTTTATGCTTCTTTATATCAAGTGAAGAGAGCCAAGAATCCCCGCCACCCATACCCCACACACCCTTTCTCGCCCTTCCCAATACGCAAACGGCCGCTCGCCCGAGCTCTCCATCAGCTCGGCCGGCGGCCTGCTCCTGAATACAGAAACAGCGTCCCTAGCATTGCCACATCTCGTTAGCCTGCTGATAGACGCTGCTAACTCGCCGCTATTCTCTTTCACCTTCCATCCTCCCATCCTCCCCGCACCCGCAACGCAATGTGGCACAGCATCGGCAAAAGCGCAAGTACTTTATTGCTTTCCCTTAGATGCATGCCATCCTAACGCTTACTCCCTTTCCTCCAAACAGTGAGCCCATATACACACCAAATCGGTGATATCACTATCAAGCATTTCAGAAAGAACCAGCCAAAATCCGCCAGTTTATCCAGCTTATCTGCGCTATTATCCGTTACCGCAAAATACGCAAATATGACAACCGATAGCAAAATGGGCCATGATATCTTCTTGATAACATGTCTTTCTACGATGCCCGCCCAAGTAGCATCTGCTCTTATATCTTCTAATCTCTCATCGACGGGGCGAGCTTGGGCTGGAATAGGGGTGAAATCGTTAGTTTGCTCCAAAACGCTGCTTGTAATATGCGTCCCCCCAGTTTCTAGCTCTTGTTGCAATGAGGCTTCGTCCGTGCTTGTATCTATCCTTGGCGTAATAATCTTCTTCCTTACGCCAGACGCAATTTTGCGACGTTTTCTTGTCTCAGCCATTCCGATCTACCCTAAGACGAGACTCTCAATCGCCCTGTACTTTGCCCATGTTGCGTCGGAGAACCTTTGGATTTGCGTCAGCAACTCCTCGCCATTTATGACCTTTTCTGGCTTGCTCCAGTAATCGATATCGATAAAAAGGCCGACGTCCGAATACTCTTCGTCTCTCTTGAATATGCCAGCTACTTGATCTCTCTTCATCGGGCCGCTCATTGTATTAAAGTGCCCAAGCCGATCACGATAGTTCACCATACCCCCAATGTCTTCAATCTCAGCGTCTAGTGCTCTTCTTGCGGTCTCATTCACGCCAACGTATCTTGAGAGATACAGCTCCAGCAATTTGTCAAAGCTACCTTTGTATTCTCTGTAGAATCTTCCCCGACATCCGATTCTGTGTATCATCAACTCCTTGCCGTATCCCTCCAATTCGAACAAGAACTTAAACAGTTTCTTGCCTTTCTCCGGAAAATAGTTGGCTGTTGATGAATTGATGACCATGAAGACTGTATTCTTGAATGCAACCGTTACCCGATGCAGCTGGTCGGGATCCACGAGTGCGATTGAATTGTCATCTATGCTCCATTCTGGCAACTCCATGAATAAGGAGATCGCCTCAGCCCAGCTGCCACGGTAATCAAGCAGCTTTGCATTTGGCTTGTACCTTATTTCGAGTATCTGCTCGTTACGCAGTTCCATATTTCGCTCCTATTGCCGCTACTCCTGCTTCTTGAATCATGGACAACGACTGCATGCTGTATATCATAGCCTCTCGCAAGATTACATGTCAAGATTCTGTCCCCGCACCAAACTAGAATCATTCTCGCATCGCCCCATTTCATCGGGGTGGCGTTCTGATAGCGTTCCTAATTTCGCCCAACTTTGGGAGCCAGTCATTTCCCCTCCTCGAATCCATTCCGACCATTCTGGAACATCATGGAAATTTGTCTTGACATTCTTCCATGATGATGGAAAATGGTCAGATGAAGCGCTCTCTCGAAACGCTCCTCGATCTCGCGCATTTCCCGCATCGGAGGATCGCATTCGTCGTGGGACCGCGGCAGGTGGGAAAGACGACCCTCGCGCAGGCCATGCTCGCGAAGCGAAAATCGAAGGATCTCTACCGCAGTTGGGACGATCTCGAGTGGCGCCGCGAATTCGCCGGCGCGCCATACGGATTCATCGATGCCTTCCGGCCGAAGGGCACGGGGGAGAGGCCGCTCGCGGTTCTGGACGAGATTCACAAGTACCCCCGATGGAAGGCGTATCTCAAGGGGCTCTGGGATACGCGCAAGGATCGAATGGATCTGTTGGTGACGGGGAGCGGACGCCTCGATGTGTATCAGCGCGGAGGCGACAGCCTTCTCGGTCGGTATCATCAGTATCGTCTGCACCCGCTATCCGTGAAGGAAATTATTGATCCCAAAGACGCGTCGCTTTCGGACAGCCCCGAAGCGGTTATGAAATCTCTTCTGAAACTCGCCGGGCCCGCTCCGGCCGAGGCGCGGAAGGCGCTCAAGGGCTTGCTGCGATGGGGAGGCTTCCCCGAGCCGTTTCTGGAGAAGAGCGAACGGCAGCATCGCCTTTGGCTGCGGGAGCGCCGCATCCTAATCGTAAAAGAAGATCTGCGCGATCTGACGCGCATTCGGATGCTCTCGCATGTGGAGGAGTTGATCGAGCTTCTTGTTCTTCGCGCGGGGGGCGTGCTTTCGTACAACGCGCTCCACGAGGATCTGCAGGTTGCCGTCGAATCGGTTCGCCAGTGGACGGACCATCTTCAGCGTCTCTACTTTCTGTTTCTGATCCGGCCGTTCGCGGGGAAGCTCGCTCGCTCCCTGCGCAAGGAGCCGAAGCTCTACCTCTGGGATTGGTCCGAGGTCATGGAAGATGGAGCCCGCTTCGAGAACCTCATCGCGAGCCACCTTCTCAAGTGGTGCCATTTTACACAGGACTTCGGATTTCCACCGCTCGACCTTCATTACGTGCGGGACAGAGAGAAACGCGAGGTGGATTTCCTCCTGACTCTCGACCGAAAACCCTGGGCGCTTGTCGAAGCCAAGCTGTCCGACACATCGCCGGCTCCGGCCATGAGCTATTTCGCCGAACGTCTCAAGACGCCTCACAGGATTCAGGTGGTTCTGGAATGCGAGCGGCCGGGCATGGCCGGGGATGTTCATGTGATCGATGCCGCGAACTTCCTCCGCACTCTGCCTGTCTAGCTGCATTTCGTTGATATCCGCGCTCGTAGTTTCTGCATCCGGCGATTAATCGGATGGTTGTAGGTTCAAGTTCTACCTGAGGAGCCAGCTTTTTGATATCCGAGCCTGTGGCACCCCCTTGGTTAACAGCCACTCTTGAAAGGCGCCTTCTCGGCGCGCCGCTATTTTCCGCACAGCTATAAGGAATTGCGCGATTGTCCGCTCGGCAGCGCGATTCTCAACGCAGGGAAGAGAGAGCCAGGATCCTTCGCGGCGAAACGAAGTTTGTTCAATACCTGCGTACAATGCTTCAAGACTCTCTGGCTCTCCTAATGACACGGCGAGTTGGTTAACAGCTTTCTTCTTCTGGGCTCCCAGACTTGGGGAAATCAGAACATCCAGCAGCAACCTCGAAATTATATTGAAATGCAATGATTTGTATGATACGATGTACCCCATCTTGCCATAGGGGACTGAAAACAGGATCAAAAGAGCTCACTTTCAAGCGTTAGCTTTTGGCTCGGAGGGGACACATGAAGCAACCGCGAATGCTTTGCATTGCGGCCGCGTTGTGCCTGCTCACATCAAACGCCTTTGCCTTGTCCCGAATCCGTTCAATCCGGCAACGACCATACGGTTTGATCTGCCCGTGCGGGCGCACGTGTGACAGACACCGGCCTTCGGCGAATCGAAGAAGATGATATTGCTCAGGTAGTTCATAAATCTCCAGCGTGTTTTGCTTCTCTATTCCATTAGGAGGGATCATGAGAAGGAAAATGAAGAGTCTGGTGTCACTGCTGGCGTGTTGTTTCCTCATCATGGTCATCGGCTTTTCTTCCGCGTATGCCGTGTGGATTACGGACGGCGTAGCTATTGCGCCTGTTTTGGACCCGCTGCCGACGCAACCTCAGATCACCTCCGACGGATCTGGAGGATCGATCATCACATGGCAGGACTATCGCGGGGGATCCTACGACATCTACGCCCAGCGGGTGGATGCGAGCGGGGTCGTGCAATGGATGGCGAACGGGGTCGCCGTCTGCAGGGCGGGCTATGAGATGAATCCCCAGATCGTCTCCGACGGCTCCGGCGGAGCGATTATCACGTGGCAGGACTATCGCGCGGGATCCTACGACATCTACGCCCAGCGGGTGAATGCGAGCGGGGTCGTGCAATGGATGACGGACGGGATCGCTGTCTGCACGGCGGGCTATGATCAGACGTATCCCCAGATCGTCTCCGACGGCTCCGGTGGAGCGATCGTCACGTGGTGGGACTATCGTGGCGGAAGCACCTGGGACATCTACGCCCAGCGGGTGAATGCGAGCGGAGTCGTGCAATGGATGACGGACGGGATCGCTGTCTGCACGGCGGGCTAGATCAGGCGTATCCCCAGATCGTCTCCGACGGTTCCGGCGGAGCGATCGTCACGTGGCGGGACTATCGCAGCGGGAGCACATACGACATCTACGCCCAGCGGGTGAATGCGAGCGGGGTCCAGTGGACCGCGAACGGCGTTGCCCTCAGCCTTTTGTACTACGGGAACCAGCAGATTCCTCAGATTGCCACTGATGGCTCGGGCGGAGCGATCGTCACGTGGCAGGACTATCGCAGTTCAACAATTATTTACATATACAGCCAGCGGGTGAACGGCAGCGGGGTTGTTTTGTGGATGGAGTATGGAGAAGATGGAGTTCCTGTCTGCACAACGCCCAGCGAGCAGATGTATCCTGATATCACCTCGAACGGTTCGGAAGGAGCGATAATCGCGTGGTTCGACAACCGCGGATGGTATGGCGGCGCCATATACGCCCAGAGCGTGGATTCGATCGGGGCAGCGCAATGGGCGGTGGATGGGGTTGCTATTTCCAGCGCGGCGGCGGCTATGTATGATGCGCCTAAAATTAAAATCGTTTCCGACGGCTCCGGCGGAGCGATCATCACGTGGCTGGACAATCGTGGCGGAAGCACCTACGACATCTATACCCAGCGGGTGGATGCGAGCGGGATACCCCAGTGGACGACGAACGGGGTCGCCATCTGCGCAGCCCCATACGAAAAGCTAGATCCCCAGATCACGGCGGATGGCTCGGGAGGAGCGATCATCACGTGGCAGGACTATCGCAGCGGGAGCACATACGGCATCTACGCCCAGCGGGTGGATGCGAGCGGGATACCCCAGTGGACGACGAACGGGGTCGCAGTCTGCACGGCGGCATATAATCAATATTACCCCCAGATAATCTCGGACGGCTTGGGGGGAGCGATCATCACGTGGCAGGATCCACGCGCGGGATCCTACGACATCTACGCCCAGCGGGTGGATGCGAGCGGGATACCCCAGTGGACGGCAAACGGGGTCGTTATCTGCGCAGCTGCATACGTCCAGATAGTTCCCCAGATCACGGCGGATGACTCGGGCGGAGCGATCATTACCTGGCGGGACTATCGCAGCGGTAGCTATCCGGATATCTATGCGCAGCGGGTGGATGCGAGCGGGATACCCCAGTGGACGGCAAACGGGGTCGCCATCTGCGCAGCCACAAACAGCCAGCTAGAAGCCCAGATCACGGCGGATGGCTCGGGAGGAGCGATCATCACGTGGCAGGACCGTCGTGGCGGAAGCACCTACGACATCTACGCCCAGCGGGTGACTTGGAGCGGGGTCGTGCAGTGGATGACGGACGGGATCGCCGTCTGCATGGCGGGCTATGATCAGACGTATCCCCGGATCGTCTCCGACGGCTCCGGCGGAGCGATCGCCACGTGGCAGGACACTCGCAGCGGTAGCTCCTACGATATCTATGCCCAGCGGGTGAATGCGAACGGAGCAGCGCTGTGGGAGGACGAGGGGGTTCCGATCTCCGCAACAAGTGATTATCAAGAAGTTCCCCGGCTCACTTCGAACGGCGCGGGGGAAGCGATCATCACATGGATGGATAGTCGTGGCGGGTATAGGGTCTACGCCCAGCGCGCGACGGAATATGGTTTGGGCCCCATATGCAACGTGGAGCCGAGGGTGATTGATCTGCCGGAGGCCGTCCTCGTAGGCAGCTCACGGGACACCTCATTCGTGATCACGAATGAGGGTGTGGAGCCCTTCATAGGCGGTGCGAGCGTGGTGTCCGATCAATTTTGGATCGTTTCCGGCGGCGGGAGCTTCCTCCTCTCGAACGGCCAGTCGCATGTCGTCACCGTTCGATACGAGCCGACCGCTCCAGGAACGCACAGCTGCACCATAGAGACGGGCGCCTATATCTGCAGCGACGTAACGATGACGGGAACGTCGGAACAGCTTCCCCCCGATTCCGTGATCTACGTGGATGCGGATGCGACGGGCGTGGGCGGCGGGAGCTCATGGCCCAACGCCTTCACTGAGCTGCAGGACGCTCTGGCTCTTGCCCCGAGCTGCCCGGACGTGACGCAGATATGGGTCGCCGAGGGCACGTACCGGCCAACAACAGGCACAGACCGGACCGCCACGTTCCAGCTCCTTAACAATCTCGCGCTCTACGGCGGCTTCGCGGGTACGGAGATCGCGCGGGCCGAGCGCAACGTGCACGCGCACGTCACTACGTTGAGCGGCGATATCGGGATGCCCGGCGACGCTTCGGACAACAGCTACCACGTCGCGACGGGGAGCTTGACCGACACCACCGCCGTGCTCGATGGATTCACGGTGACTGGAGGAAAGGCCGACGGCGGCGATTGGGAGCAAATGGTGGGTGGGGGCCTCTACAATTTCAGGGGAAGCCCAACACTTGCGAACATCGAATTCCGCGCGAATGCAGTTCAGGGGGCTGGAGGCGGCATATACAATGAAGACGGCAACCCGAGAATGATCAACGCTATATTCAGGCAGAACAGCGCCGCTGGAAAAGGCGGCGGCATGTGCAGCTATAACGTGTACGGTTGTCCGATCCTCACGAATGTATTGTTGATCGGCAATGCGTCAGGCGAGGCGGGTGGCGGAATTTACAGCGAAGGTTCCATGTCTCTCGTGCTCGTGAACGCGAGCTTCTTCGGAAACTCCGCTCTCGGGCCTGGCGGCGCAATGTGCAACTTCTCCGGGAGTCCAGTCATTACCAATACGATCATGTGGGGGGACAGCTCTGCATGGTGCAGCGAGGCATCTCAGAACTGTTCCGAAATCTTCAATTATCCAGGTGTAAGCCCGACGATCTCATATTCGCTGATTCAGGGGAGCGGCGGGAGCGCTGGATGGGATGCGTTGCTCGGCACGGACGGCGGCGGCAACATCGACGCCGATCCGCTCTACTACGGCGCGGAGGCGGGCGACCTTCGGCTTCTCGTGGGATCGCCCGCCATCGATGCCGGGAGCATCGTCTCGGGTCTTCCCGCGACGGACATCGTCGGCAATCCCCGCATACAGGGCGTCACTGTCGATATGGGTGCCTACGAGGGAGGAACGGCGGCGCTCTTCAGCTATGCGCGCATGGACTCCCTCGTCGACGTTCCGGATGATCAGGGCGGTTGGCTGAGGATCCACTTCACGCGATCCTCCTACGACAACGCGCTCGAGGAGGAGTACCCGATCGAGCGGTACGACATCCACCGGCGCGTGGATGACGTGGTGCTCCTCGCGAGCATAGCCGGCGCGGGAGAGGTCATCGCGGAAGATCTCACCGTAAAGCTGTCCGGCGGCGAGAAGATAAGCCTGGTGCCGCCTCCCTCCGATGCGGACAGCAAATATGTCAGTTACGCGGACCGGATCTATCTCGTGAATGAAGCCGACGCCGAGGCGACCGCCCCCGCAGGCACGTGGGAGGTCATCGGAAACGTCTCCGCCGCGCAGCAGGAGCAGTACATCCGGCTCGCGCCGACACTGGCGGATTCGGCTGCGACGATCCCATGGTCCGTGTACTACATCTCGGCGCATACGACGACGCCGAGCGTGTACTTCGATAGCCCTCCGGACAGCGGCTACTCGGTGGACAACATCGCGCCCGGGGTTCCCGAAGGTCTCATGGTTGCGTACAACACAGGGAGCGGGAACCAGCTGAGCTGGGATCCGAGCGTGGACAGCGACTTCCAGTACTTCAAGATCTATCGCGGCACAGATACGGACTTCGTGCCTACGGCTGAGAACATGGTGGACGCGACGACCGAGACGGAGTGGAGCGATCCTGAGTACGACGGCTGGAGCGTTTACTACAAGATCGCGGCGCTCGATCATGTGGGGAACGAGAGCGCTCCGGCATCTCCCGAGTCGACGACGGGGAAGGACAATCAGCCGATCTCGGACGCGTTCTCGCTCTATCAGAACATGCCGAACCCGTTTAACCCCAGCACGTCGATTCGCTACGATGTGCCCGCCGGTGTGGGGGCTGTGTCGCTTCGCATCTATGACGTGAGCGGCCGGCTCGTGCGGACGCTCGTAGACGGTCCGCAGGCGATGGGCCAGAAGACCGCCGTCTGGAATGGGGAAGATGATCGGGGACGCAGTGTGGTCTCAGGAGTTTATTTCTATCGGTTGGAGGCGCCGGGCTACAAGAAGACACTGAAGATGATATTGATACAATAGACGGTGTTTCTCTCGGGTAGCTTTGGTTCTCAATAGGCCCGGCTGTCAAGTGCAAGGTGCGCTCGGCAGCCGGGCTTTTGAGCTGTGCGGCCCGCTGCGCAAGTAACCCAAAAACAGAGAGAGGTTATGAAAAAGGTTGCGATCGGGGCGCCAGATTATATTTTGCGTTAACCGCGCTTAACTCCTTAGCCCTTTTTCAATTTTGACATCCGTCCGTTCCTCGATTAGAATCGTCTTTGAAGGCTCTAACTCCTTGGGGAAAAGCATCCCTGCAAGTTGGCTCGCGGCCCCCGCCGCAGCAAAGGGATCGCATGATCGGCCGGACGATTTCACATTACAAGATCCTCTCGAAGCTCGGCGAGGGGGGCATGGGCGTCGTCTACAAGGCCGAAGACACCAAGCTTAGACGTACCGTAGCCCTCAAGTTCCTCCCGTCCGAGCTCACCCGCGATGCCGGCGCCAAAGCGCGGTTCGTTCAAGAGGCTCGAGCGGCAGCGGGGCTCAACCATCCCGGGATTTGCACGGTCTACGAGATTGACGAGCACGATGGCCGATCCTTCATCGCTATGGAGCTGCTGGAGGGGCAGACGCTGCGAGCCAGGCTCAATGCTGGGCCGATGCCTGCAGGAGAGGCGGTGGATATCGCCGCGCAGGTGGCGAGGGCGCTCGAAGAGGCGCATCGCAAGGGCATCGTACACCGCGATATCAAACCGGAGAATATCATGCTCGCCTCGAGCGGCCATGTCATTATCATGGATTTCGGACTCGCCTATATGCCCGGGGTCACTCGCCTGACTCAAACGGGATCGACCATGGGCACGGTAAACTACATGTCTCCTGAGCAGACTCGTGGTGAGGAGGTTGATGGCCGAACGGATATCTGGTCTCTCGGGGTGGTGTTGTACGAGATGCTGACGACTCAGCCCCCGTTTAGGGGGCTCTACGATCAGGCCATCATGTTCCAGATAATGAACGCGGAGCCCGCTACGCTCGCCGAGCTGCGTCCGAATCTGACGGGGCCGCTCGAAGCGATCCTGCGCCGGGCGCTCTCCAAAGACCCGGCGGATCGTCAAAAAGCGGCGGAGCTGGTCGCCGATTTGAATGCGCTAGCGGATCATGTGGGCTTCGCTTCCTCGGTCCCCGTTTCGGAAGAGGACAATGCGGGGCCGTCCATTGCGGTGCTGCCGTTTGTCAACATGAGTGCCGATCCCGAGCAGGAGTATTTCTGCGACGGCATTACGGAAGAGATTATAAATTCGCTGACGAAGGTTAAGGGCTTGCGCGTGGTTGCGCGAACCTCCGCGTTCTACTTCAAAGGAAGAACGCAGGACGTCCGCGAGATCGGAGCGAGGCTCGGAGTGGAAACGATCCTCGAGGGCAGCGTGCGCAAGTCGGGCAGCCGGGTTCGCATCACGGCGCAGTGCATCAGTGTGAGCAATGGCTATCACATTTGGTCCGAACATTACGATCGACAGTTGCAGGATATCTTCGCGGTTCAGGACGAGATAGCGCAGGCCATCACAGAGATCCTTGAGCTAAGCCTCGTGAGACCGCGGATCGTTCCCGAGGAGAAGCGCCAGATCAAGGATTTCGAGGCTTACAATCTCTATCTCAAGGGCCGCTACCTATGGCGGGGACGAACGCTGCAGAAGATCGAGAAGAGCCTGAAGATGTTCGAGGCTTCGATCGCGAGAGATCAGTCTTCGGGCCTCGGCCATAGCGGCGTTGCGGATGTCTACAACCTCCTCGGTTGGTATGGTGTCCTCGCGCCTCGGGATTCTTTTCCGAAAGCCCTCGCGGCCGCCGAACGCGCGTTGGAACTGGATGCCTCACTGGCGGAGGGCTGGACGTCGCGTGGATTCGCCAAGCTCTTCTACGTTTGGGATGGGCCCGGAGCGGAGAAGGACTTTCAGCGCGCCATTGTGCTCAACCCCGGTTATTCGTTGGCGCATCATTGGTACGGGGAGTACCACCTTGTTGCGGGGAAGCTTGAGCAGGCGTTCGAGTATGCGCGCCGTGCGCTCGAGTGCGACCCGGTCAATCCAGCCCTGTATTCGTTAATGGGGTGGCTCCTTTACATCGCGCGGGACTCTGACAATTCCATCATACAGTGTTATAAAGCGCTGGAGCTGGATCCCGATCTGGCTTGGGCGAATGCGATACTCGGCTTCGGGCTCGTTCAACTGGGTCGCTCTCAGGAAGCGGTCGCTCCCTTCCGCAGAGCAGGCGAACAATTGGGGGAAGGTCTCTTCCGCGCGGCTGAAGGATACGCTCTCGCCTCCGGCGGGGATGCCTCGGGGGCTCGCACCGTTCTTGCGGATCTGGCGCCGGGTGGCCGGTTCGGCTACGTATCTCCCGGTCTCGTGGGTGTCATCAACGCCGCTCTTGGCGACAAGGAGAGCGCATTCACATACCTTGAGAAAGCCCTCACCGAGAGGGATCTCCATCTGCTCTTCCTCGGCACAGATCCCATCTACGACAGCCTTCGGTCAGACTCGCGTTACGGCGATCTGTGCGCCCGCATCGCGAGCGCCAGCGGCGCGGTGTCCTGACTGCAGAGCACCTCCGAAGGCTAATGCGCCGAGGAACCCCAAAATAGAGAGTGGTTATGAAGAGGGTTACGTTCGGGGAGCCAGTTTTTCTGTCTGAATTCGTGGCACCCAGTTGGTTAGCACAAGCGCCCGAGAGCCGCATCCCGCGCGAGCCACCACTTCCCACAAACCCAGTATAATTTGCGCGATGGACGGCTCGACGGGATCTCGAGCTCGTCAAGGAAACTCTCTCAGACACAGAGGGGGGCCATGATGTCTCTTCCCATTCCCATAGGCGCGAACCTTTTCGCTTTATGCCCGAAACGCCGTGTGATACAATTAGATCATTAGGGATTTCTTGCCGTGACGAAACTGCGACAACAGCTTTCGAAAGGAGGTGATTCATGAAGCAATGCGAATGTCCTCTTATTGTCTTGTGCTTCTCTGCGTTGATGCTCTTGGCCGGGCCCGGATTCGGATTTGAAATCCTGCTCGACATCGACAACGACAACGACCCGGCGACGATCAACACGTTCACCTCGGCGACGAACACCGTCGTCAAGATAGTTCTCAATCCGACAATGCCTGGTGAAACGATAGGTTTTATCGAATTCGCCCTTGGCGGCACGTGTCACTTCTGTCCGCCGGACGATCCTTCGGGCGATGTTTATTGGGGAACGGCGATCGAGCATTTCCCCGAGGAGGGGTGGGTAACGGCGCCGGGCTTCGATAGCCAGGCCTTATACGCGGTGGGAGAGCTCTGCAACGGTACTTACGGTCCGTGGGTCTTGCTGCAGTTCGAGCCGAAGAGCGGGACGATTGATCTGAATCAGCCGATGTTTCTCTGCGAGTTCGACGCGTGGTCGGTCACCTATACCGACTGCCCGCCGGCACCTCATGATCTCATGGCCCTTTATAGCGCCTATGAGTTCTGGAACAAGGTGCTGCTCGACGTTCTTATCAACACCGACGTCGGCACCTGGGGGCAGATCAAGAGCATCTATCGCTGATAAGCTCCTCCGAGGGCCCGCCCGCGCGGGCCCTCGCCGTTAGGATTTCCCAAAGAAGCGCAGAGAGGAGTGTAATGCCCCCGGCATTTGAGCTGAGGGTGTTAACGCTCGGCGTATCAATGATGCTTCTTGGGCCCTGATCCCTGTAATCTGAGCCGTCGCCTCTCGCATTCGGGCCAGTCCTGAGCTATCCGGCGATCCTCACAATACAGAGAGAGGTCATGAAGAGGGTTACGCTTGGGGAGCCGGATTATTTTTTGCGTTAACCGCCCTAACTCCCTGGCTCCTTTTCAATTTTGACATAACACCGCGTCTCGATTAGAATGGTTTTCAAGCGGTTTGGCTCTTAGAGGGACGATTTTCTGCGAGGCGGCCGGAGCGGCGCGCCATCGCGAGGCGATTGAATGATCGGCCGGACGATTTCTCATTACAAGATAATAGAGAAGCTCGGCGAAGGCGGGATGGGCGTCGTCTATCGGGCCGAGGATCTCACGCTCGGCCGGACCGTGGCGCTTAAGTTCTTGCCGCCTGACTCAATTGCGCGAGAGGAAGACCGAGCCCGTCTCGTGCACGAGGCGCGGGCGGCCGCGGCGCTTCTCCATCCCAACATTTGCCCCGTCTACGAGGTCGCCGAGGCTGAGGGCCGCACGTTCATTTCGATGGCGCACATCGAGGGCCGGAGCCTCAAGGAACGCATCGCCGATGGGCCGATCCCGCTGGATGAGGCGCTTGCGATCGGCCGCCGGATAGGGGAAGCTCTCGCCGCCGCCCATACGAAAGGCATCATTCACCGCGACATCAAGCCCGCGAACATAATGCTGACCGGGGACGGCCGCCCGATGCTCATGGACTTCGGGCTCGCAAAGGTCTCTGGAGCGACGAAGCTCACGCGTACGGGGACGACGATGGGTACGGTGGCGTACATGTCGCCGGAGCAGGTGCATGGGAAAGAGGCGGATCACCGGAGCGACATCTGGGCGCTGGGAGTGGTGCTGTACGAGCTCGTTTCGGGCAAGGCGCCGTTTGGGGGAGAGTACGAAGCCGCGCTTCTGTATTCGATCATGAATGAAGATCCCGGGCCGCTCTCGGTTGAGGGGCGCGATATTCCCGCTGGCCTCGATGGAATCATCGCCAAAGCGCTCGCGAAGGATCCGATGCGGAGGTACCAGAAGGCGGAGGAGCTTGTCGCCGACCTTGACACGCTGGCTCGAGACCGAGAGGCGTTGCCCGCGGGCAAGACCCTGCCAGCGCGGGGGCTAAAGCGCCGCTGGCGCCGCTGGCGTCCGTGGCAGCGTGGAGCGGCAATAGCTTCGATCGTGGCGCTCGCTGCGATCGCGGCAGCGCTGACGATCAGGCTTTGGCCTTCGGCTCCGGACGCCATGGAATATTCGCTCGCCGTGATGGATTTTCGCGATCTCGCGACACCGAATGATCCGATCGTCTCCGCGGGGCTTACCGAGCTCGTGAACATGGGGCTCATCCAGGCGGAGCTCGTGCGAATCGTTAGCTCTGACCTTTTACATGACCTGCGCCGCCGTCTCTTTGGCTCTCCGCGCGGCGCGATCGAAGATAGTCAGACAATGGAGATTGCGCGCCAGGCCGGGGCGACGCTCTTTCTCGTAGCGACGATTGGGGAGTCCGGGGGGAACCGGGTTGTGAACTGGCGGTTGGTGGATGCCCGGAACGGTCAGAATGTAGCTGCGCGCCGGGCTGAGGGGCGCACGGACGTCGATCTCGCGGATCAAATCATAGCTCAGGTCATGCCGATGATAGCGCGCGCGTGCGGTGTCAAGGCGCCGAGTGCCGACCCGACGACAATGGAAAGCATTACGACCGGGAACCCGCGCGCCTATCAACATTACATGGCGGGTCTCCTCGCCTTCGAGGAAGGACGACCGGACGAGGCGATCACCGAGTTCAAACGGGCATTGACGCAGGATACGACATTTGCGCTGGCGCATCTCCAACTTGGGAAACTCTTTACCCGGTATCAGGATTGGGGAAATGCCGAGAAGCATAGAGAGAGGGCGTGGAGCCTGCGGTCCCGCTTGAGCACAAAGGACCAAATGCGACTTGAAGCGGCACGTCTTTCTTCTAGCAATGAACCGAGTAAACAGCGCGATGCGGCCGAGCTCCTTCGAGAGATGCGAAGACGCTGGCCGGACGACCGGATGGTGGTACTCGAGCTGGGGGATTTGCTGATCGGATACTGGCATTTTGCGGAGGCTTTGGAGGTGTTTGAAGACGGACACCGTCTGTTTCCCGATGATGCCGGTTTGAGCGGCCGGTACGTCTCCGTACTCGGCGCCATGGGCCGATACCGGGAGGCGCTTCGCGTGGTTCGGGTCAACACGGAACGAAATCCCAACGATCCGTCGGCCTGGGATGCCGTGGGGAACGTGTATCTCGGCCTGGGGCAACCGGACAGCGCGGAGGCGGCGTTTCGCGAGGCGACGAAGATCGATCCCGAGTGGAGGCCCGAAAACTACGCCCGCTGCGCGTATTGGCGTGGAGATCTCAAGGGCGCTATCGGAATATTCGAGAAAATCCTCGCGCGGCAGGACATCAGCGCGAACAGGCGCGAAGAATTGATTACGCTGAGTACGCAGGGCTTGAACATGGCGGCGCTTTACATCGAGGCGGGGCAGTACGAAAAGGCGCGCGAAGCGCTGCGCGGATACATGGATTCGCAGTTCGGCCGGACGAATCAGCTGCTGCTGATGATGGGGAGCGCGCAAGAGGTGCTTGATCGGATCGAGCTCATGGATGAGGAAATCGAGCGAGCACGTTCGTACAGCTGGCGCAGGCACCGTGGCATGGCTCTCGCCATGCTCGGCGACGCCGAAGGAGCCAGAAGAGCGGTGAGCGAAGACTGCGAATCTCTGTGGGATTGGATCTGCCGCACGTACGCTCCGCTGATGCAGGCGGAAGCCGCCCTCGCCGATGGCAACCCGCGGATGGCTTTTGACTCTCTGAACGTCATGAAAGAGATCTGTCCGGGATTCTTCGTCGCGCCCGGTGGGGATTTCTTGAGCATCCGAACGCAAACGATCCTCGCTCGCGCCTATCGGATGGATGGCCGTCTCGATGAAGCCGCCCGCGTGTACGAGGAGTGGCTCCGGAGGTGCGGCGGACACGCTCTCGGGCACTATGAGCTGGGGCAGATCTACGAGGACATGAAGCGCCCCGCGGATGCGAAGAAGGAATACGCGAAGTTCCTCGAGATGTGGTCTGAAGCTGATGAAGATTTGCCGCAACTCGTGGACGCGCGGAAGCGTCTGGCCGCCCTTTAGATTGCCTCCCAAAGCAGAGGGAGATAAGGCGGAGGGTTACGTCAGGGGAGCCAGATTATTTCTATCCGAGCTCGCGGCGTCCCCTTGGTTCGACCTACTGATAAATACTCAGTTTGGCTGAATCGGCGATGCCATCGGTGACAGCCGCCGATATCTGTGGACTTACTATCGTGTCGCGGCTATCATGAAGTGCGATATAAGCATTTCCTCCTGATCAGAAACGCGTGCCGATGGGCGCTCCGAAGTTGCATCGAAGATTCCCGCCCAGTGAAATCCATCGCAAAGTCGAGAAGCTTGGATCCAATGATGACGCAAGGACAGTGAGTGGAAACAGGTATCCTCATAGGCTACTTCGCCCAACGAGCTGAGGCGCGCAGGGCCTTCAGGGAGCTCCAGCGAAGGGGTTTCCGCCGCGCCGCGCTCGTGAGCAAGACCGCGGGTGGAAATATCCATACGCAGGATCCTTTCCTGTGGCGCCGCGCTGTCGGAATCGCATCGGCTTTCATTCTGTTCGGAGCGCTCGCCGGAGCTGTTTCCATGAGCCTTCATTGGCCAGGGTCGATTCCGGGCGGACGTCCCCGTCGTCCTGATCCCGGGCCTTGTCGGCGGATTCGCCGGGATCCTCTTCGGCGCCGCGTGGATTCGACGATCGCGGTACGGCGTGGAACGAAGGCTGCTCGAGAATCACGCGCGATGGCTCGTGTCCGAGGAGACCGTCCTGATTCTCCAGACGCCGATCGAAACGCTGCGTGTTCCCGTGGCGGTGCTGCGAGAAAGCGGCGAGATCCCGCCCGCGATATTCGTCCTGCATCCGAAGCGGGAGAGTCTCGTCGGAGAAGTGGAGAGCCTCGCGAGTCCGCTCTCGGCGGCGCAGATTCAGGAGCATGCCGAGCGCTTCGCACGGGACCAGCGGGTGGACCCGCGTCCGCCGGCGGAGCGTCGAACTGCTCAAGCGGCTCGAACAGACTCGGGCGTGGATCCATCTGGCATGCCTGGATCTGTCCGAAGCGAGTCGACTGGGACAGAGTACGCCTCCAACGGCCGAGTGGCTCCTCGACAACGAGTACATCATCGATAGCAACACCCGCGACGTTCAGCATGAACCTTCCCCGGCGCTATTACCAGGAGCTGCCGGCGCTCGCCAACGAGCCCTACCGGGGTCTGCCGCGCATCTACGGACTGGCGAGGGAACTCGTCTCCCATACGGATTTGCGCCTGGACCGGGAGAACATCCTCGCCTTTGTCGAGGCCTATCAATCCGTGCGGCGCGTTGACGATCGGCGAGCTCTGGGCCGTCCCTCAGATGCTGCGCATCGCGTTGATCGAGAGCATCTTGAGTATCGCCGAAAGAGCTCTGACGGAGCTGCGGGAGCGCGAGGTCGCGGACTTCTGGGCGAACAGGCTCATCACCGCCAATCGGCGCGATCCCAACCAGCTCTTCTCGATCCTGGCCGAGCTGGCGGAAACGCAGCCCGCCCCGAGCCCTCATTTCGCCTCTCAGCTGGTCGATCACCTCTACGACGAGGAAGCCGCGCTCGTGCCGGTCCAGAGCTGGCTCGAGCGCACGTTCCGCAAATCCCTGAGCGAGCTCAACCTCCGCGAGCAGAACCGCCAGACGAAGGATCAGATATCGATCGGGAATGCGTTCACCAGCCTGCGACAGCTCGCCCTGCTGGATTGGAGGAAGATATTCGAGGAGCTGAGCCGGGTGGAGCGGCTGCTTCGGCTGGATCCGTCCGGCGTCTATCCCCGGATGGATTTCGATACGCGCGATCGGTATCGCCGCGCCGTTGAAGAGCTCGCCCGCAGGTCCGGCCAGACGGAAGAGCGAGTCGCCCAACGGGTCATCGAGCTGGCTGCGCGTCGCCGCCCGTGAAGCGGCGAAGGACGAACGGCGGATCCATGTCGGGACCTATCTGATCGGCGAGGGAAGGCGAGAGCTGGCGCAGCTCATCGGCTGCCGCGAGGCGCTCCGGTTCCGCGCCGTGCAATGGGTGTACCGCCATCATTCCGCGGTGTACTTTCTCTCGGACTCGGCTTTTTCACCGCGGCGTTCATCTCCCTGATCGTCCTGCTCGGCCTGGGCGGACAGACGTCCGGGATCCGGTTCTTGATGGTCCTCCTCCTGTTGGTTCCCGCCAGCCAGCTTTCGCTCGAGGTGGTGAACTACCTGGTCACCCGGTCGCTTCCGCCGCGCACCCTTCCGAAGATGGATTTCGAGAAGTCCGGCATCCCCGACGAATTTCGCACGCTGGTCGTCGTGCCCATGCTGCTCGTGGACGCGCAGGCGATCAGGGACGAGGTGGACAAGCTCGAAATCCGCTATCTGGCCAACAAGGAAGACAATCTGCTCTTCGGCCTCTTCTCGGATTATACGGATTCGAAGCAGGCTCACGGCGAAGAGGACGAGCCTTCTGCTCCAGGCGGCGATCGAAGGCATCGCAGCTCTCAATCGGCCGGTACGGCGGCGAGCGTTTCTTCCTCTTCCATCGGGAGCGAACGTGGAGCGAATCCGAACAGAAGTTCATCGGATGGGAGCGCAAACGCGGCAAGCTGGAAGAGCTCAATCGCCTGATCGATGGAACGCGGCCCGAAGATGCCGGGCGGTTGGTGTACGTCGGCGACCCGGATCATCTGTCGGATGTGCGGTTCGTCATCACGCTGGACAGCGACACGCAGCTGCCCCACGACGACCGCCCGCAGGATGATCGAGACCCTGGCGCACCCGCTCAACCAGCCGCGCTTCGACGGCGAAGGCAATATCCTGGCCGGCTCCTATACGATCATCCAGCCGCGCGTGAGCCCTTCCCTGCCGAGCACGAGCGCCACGCCGTTCAGCCGTCTCTTCGCGGACGCGGTCGGAATCGATCCCTATACGAAGGCCGTTTCCGACGTCAATCAGGATCTCTCCGGTGAAGGCTCCTACCACGGCAAGGGCATCTATGATGTGCGCGCCTTCAGTCGAGTGCTTTCCGGCAGGTTTCCCGAAGAGGGTTGCTGAGCCACGACTTGATCGAGGGCGCGCACGTTCGGGTGGGCCTGGCCAGCGATATCGAGCTCTATGATGAATTCCCGCAGGATTACCTGAGCTACACCGGCCGGCAGCATCGCTGGATTCGCGGTGATTGGCAGATCGCGGATTGGATCTTGCCGCGCGTTCCCCGGCCCGGAGAGGCACGGAGGTCCGAACCCGCTCTCCTGGTTCGACCGCTGGAAGATTTTCGACAACCTGCGCCGGAGCCTGATACCCGCGACCAGCCTGGCGTTGCTCATAGCCTCCTGGCTTGATCTCCTCCCGGATGGTATGGATCTCCACCCTGGTGGTCGCCGTGCAGCTGCTCTTCCAGCCCTTGGCGCAGCCCTTCACCTGGGCGACCACCCGCCAGGGGCTGAAGGGCTTCTCCTTCTCGAAAGTGGCGCACGACCTGCTGCGGACGATCGTCGAAGCCGCGCTGCTTCCGCACCAGGCCTGGCTGGCTCTGGACGCCATTCTGCGGGTCTGGTATCGGCGCCTCATTTCTCGCCGGAGGCTTGCTCGAGTGGACGTCCGCCCAGGTGACGCAGTGGAATGCTCCTGATCGGCTGCGAACGTTCGTGCTCCTGCTGGGCTTGGTGAGCCTTTTCAGCGGGATCGTGGGCTGGGCGGTGCAGCGCTGGATGCCGGCGAACCTTGTCGTGGCCGGCCCCTGGCTCGTGTTGTGGTTCCTATCCCCTCTGATCGGCTGGCTCTTGACCCTTCGGCCGCGCGGCGAGGCCGCAGCAATTCCTGCTCCTTGAAAAGGATATGCGATTCCTGCGGAAGGTCGCGCGACGAACCTGGCGCTATTTCTCGGATTTTGTCGGCGATGAGACGTCGTGGCTTCCGCCCGACAACTACCAGGTCTCTCCACCAGAATCAACTGGCGATGCGCACCAGTCCGACCAATATCGGTCTCTGGATGGTCAGCGCGCTCGGCCGCGCATGATTTCGGATACCTGACGGTGGATCAGGTCGTCGACAAGCTGACCCGCACCATGGAGACGATCGACAAGCTGGAGCGCTATGAGGGCCATCTGCTGAATTGGTACGATATTCAGACCTTGGCCCCTCTCGAGCCTCGCTACGTGTCCACCGTGGACAGCGGAAACCTGCTCGGCGCCCTCTGGACCCTGGAGCATGGCCTCGATGAGCTGATTCGGGGCCCCGTCCTGGATGCGAAGGCTTTTGAGGGCCTGCGGGACACCGGGGAGATCTTGAAGCAGACCGCCGAACGAGGAAGGCGTTTCCGGTCTCGGATACCGCGCCTCTTCGACGAGCTGATGCGCGCGTGGGAAGACCCGCCGGATCGCATCGTCGACGCGCTTCGCCTGTTGCGGCGGATGGAGAGGAGCGCGAGGGCTCTCGCCGGAGCGGCGCGCGGGTCCGCCGACAGTGAGGCGGGAGCGGCCTATTGGGCCGATCAGATGGAGAGACAGGTATCGTCCTGGCTGCGGTATCGCGGATCGTTATCTCGCCTGGATCGAAATCCTCGACGAAAAGACGGAAGAGGAGATCGCACCGCTGGGTCCGGAGGCTCTGCTCGCCATGCCGCGAGGATCTGCATCATGCGCCTTCGCTTCTCGATCTCGCCAAGGGACACGTCGGCTGCATTCAGATCCTCCAGTCGATCCGGGAGGCGGCGCCCCCGGCCGACGGGCCTCTCTTCGAATGGATCGACCGCCTCATGGAAGCCTTCGCGCAGGTCGAAATGGCTGGCCGGTGAAATGCTGGCCTTGAGCGAACGGCTCATCCAGGATGGACGCGAGCTCTCCGAATCGATCAACATGCGCTTTCTCTATGACTCCGAACCGCAGGCTGTTCTCCATCGGCTACAACGTCTCCGAAGGACGCTCGGATAGCGCCTACTACGATCTTCTGGCGAGCGAGGCGCGGCTCGGGAGTTTCATCGCCATCGCGCGGGGGGATGTCTCCGATCGAGCATTGGTTCTCCATGAGCCGGCCCTACGGCGCGATCGGCCGGCGCCGCGTGCTGCTCAGCTGGACCGGGACCATGTTCGAATACCTGATGCCGCTGCTTTTCCAGCGCTCCTACGGCAACTCGCTCCTCGACAAGGCGACGAAGGAAGCGGTGGCGATCCACATCGCCTACGGTCGCAAGCGTCATGTGCCGTGGGGGATCTCGGAGTCCGCCTTCGGAGATCTGGACATCAACAAGACCTATCAGTACAAGGCCTTCGGCGTGCCGGAGCTCGGACTGAAGCGCGGCCTGGAGGAGGATGTCGTCGTCGCGCCCTATGCCACCCTTCTGGCGGTGAACATTGCGCCGAGAGAGACCGTGCAGAATCTGAGACGACTGGCCAAGCTGGGGCTTCTGAACGAGTACGGCTATTACGAAGCGATGGACTTCAGCCGTCAGCCGAGTCGCGAGGGCGAGCGCGGGGTGATCGTGCGGGCGTATATGGCCCATCATCAGGGAATGGCTTTCCTCTCGCTCGCCAACCTCCTCCATGGCAATTCCATCCAGCGCCGTTTCCACGCCGACGCGCGCGTTCGCGCGGTTGAGCCGTTGCTCCACGAGCGCATCCCGGTCCTTTCTCCGCTGCACCACATCTCCACGCGGGAGAGAGTGCCATCGGCGATGGACGTCGGCGAGGTCGTCGCCATCGGAGAGCAAATTCGACACACCCCACACCGCCACGCCCAAGACCCAGCTGCTCGTGCAATGGTCGCTATCACCTGATGCTCACGAACGCCGGCGGAGGATACAGCCGGTGGGGCGACTATGAAATCACCCGCTGGAGGTCGGATCGAACCCGGGATTCGTGGGGAACCTTCTGCTACATCCATGAAGCCGAATCCGGATCGACTTGTGGTCCAACACGTATCACCCGATCGGCGGAAAGGTCGAGGCGTATTCCGCCAACTTCGCGCTCGACCGTGCCGTGTTCCGGCGCATCGACAACGGCATTCAAACCGAAACCGAGGTCATCGTCTCGCCGGAAGATGACGTCGAGATTCGGCGGATCACGCTGTTCAACCGATCCGTTCGCACGCGCCGCCTCGATCTCACGAGCTACGTCGAGCTCTCGCTGGCGCCGCACAACGCGGACCGGCAGCATCCGGCCTTCAACAAGCTGTTTATCCAGACCGAGGCGGTGCGCGAACATCAAGCGCTCCTCGCGTACCGCCGACCTCGCGGAGAAGACGACCCGCCCATCTATGTCGCACACCGCTTCACGCTCGAACAAGCCGATGACGAAGCCTTGCGGTTCGAGACGGACCGGCGCCGGTTCATCGGGCGCGGGCGGACGCTCGCGAATCCCGATGGGGGTCTTTCAGGAGCCCGGCAACAGCCAGGGTTTCGTCCTCGACCCGATCCTCAGCCTGCGGCGGAGCGTGACCCTCGCTCCGGGCCAGCGCGTCCAGGTTTCCCTTGTTATCGCGGCCGGCGAAACACGCCAGCAGGTCTTGAGACTGATGGACAAGTACGGCGATCCCCACGCGATCGATCGGGCGATGGATTTCGCCTGGGCCTCCGCCCAGCTCGAGCTGCGGCTGCTTCGCATCCAGCCCGACGAAGCCCGTCGCTTCCAGCAGATTGACCAGCCACCTGCTGTTTCCCAATCCCACTCCTGCGCCCTCCCGCCGAACGCATCGAGGAGAACCGCAAGGGTCAGGCCGGGCTTGTGGCCCTATGGAATCTCGGGCGACGTGCCGATCGCCCTGGTCACCATCGGCGAGGCGCGGGATATCGGCCTCGTCCGTCAGATGCTCCAGGCGCACACCTATTGGCGGAATGCACGGGTTGAAGGCCGACCTGGTGATCCTCAACGAGGAGGCCAGCGGCTATGAGCAGCCGCTGCGTGAACGACTCGAGCGCCTGATCCAGGCGCATTCGACGCATACCGGGATCGATACAGCCGGCGGGATCTATCTTGCGCAGCGCGGATCACATCCCGGAGGAAGATCTGACGCTGCTCATGGCCGCGGCGAGTGTGGTGCTGGTGGCCGCGCGCGGCACCTTGCCCCAGCAGTTGGGCGTGCCGGCCGAGGCTCCCGAGCTGCCGGAACCCATGGCCAGGAAGCGCGCCCCCCGGGATGCCCTCGCCTCCGCTGCCCTTCCTGGAACTTGCCCTACTTCAACAGCCTGGGCGGGTTCACCCCGGATGGACGCGAGTACGCGATCTATCTCGGCCCCGACACCCATACGCCTGCGCCCTGGGTGAACGTCATCGCCAACCCGACCTTCGGGACACTGGTCAGCGAAACGGGGTCGGGCTTCACCTGGTACGGCAACAGCCAGCGCAATCGCCTGACGGAGTGGTCGAACGATCCCGTGACGGATCCGCCTTCCGAGGCGCTGTACATCCGGGATGAGGAGACCGGTGTCTACTGGACGCCGACCGCGTCGCCGATCCGCGAGGAGACCGCCTACCGGGCGAGACACGGGGCGGGGTACACGGTGTTCGAGCATAACAGCCACGGGATCGAGCAGGAGCTCGACGGTCTTCGTTCCCGTGGACGAGAACGGGGGAGAGCCGGTCAAGCTGCAGCGGCTGCGGCTGCAGAAACGACTCGTCCGGGGCATCGCACGCTGTCGGTCACGTACTACGTGGAGTGGACGCTGGGCGAGAACCGCGAGTCCTCCCAGATGCACGTCGTGACCCAATGGGATGACGAAGTCCAGGCCCTGATCGCCCGGAATCGCTACCACCCGGAGTACGGAGACTCGGGTCGCCTTCGCGGCCATCAGCCCGCCCGCGGAGTCGTATAACGGCGACCGCACGTCCTTCCTGGGGCGCAATCGCTCGCTGGGCAACCCCGCGGCGATGGAACGGATCAGGCTTTCACGGCGGACGGGAGCGGGATTCGACCCGTGCGCCGCGCTGCAGGTCACGATCGAACTGGCGCCCGGCGAGACGATCCGAGATCACGTGCATGCTGGGCCAGGCCGAGTCGGTGGAGGAGGCGCATGCGCTGGTTCTGACCTACCGGGAAAGCCCGGCGCTCGAAGCCGCCCTCGAGCAGAACGAAAGCGTGGTGGGACGATCTGCTGGGAACGATCGAAGTGCATACTCCCGAGCTCGCGGCGGACTTCCTGATCAACCGCTGGCTTCTGTACCAGAGCCTGAGCTGCCGGATCTGGGGACGTTCCGCCTTTTACCAGTCCGGGCGGCGCGTTCGGCTTCCGCGATCAATTGCAGGACGTCATGGCCCTCGTCTATGCGCATCCCGAGCTGGCGCGCGAGCACATCCTGCTCGCGGCGAGCCGTCAGTTCAAGGAAGGCGATGTCCAGCACTGGTGGCATCCGCCGAACGGCGCGGGGATCCGCTCGCGGATCTCCGATGATCTCCTGTGGCTTCCCTACGTCGTCGCTCACTACATCAGGGTCACCGGCGATGCGGACATCCTGCACGCGGAGGTTCCCTTCCTCAATGCTCCCCGCTGGAAGAGGGTCAGCACGAGATCTTCTCCACGCCGGAGGTCGCACTTGGAACGCGCCACGCTGTTCGAGCACTGCCAGCGCGCGGTCGCGCGCGGCCTGACCTTCGGGCCCCATGGGTTGCCTCTTATGGGGACGGGGGACTGGAACGACGGGATGAACCTCGTGGGCGCCGGAGGCAAGGGGGAGAGCGTTTGGCTGGCGTGGTTCCTGGCGGATGTGCTGCAGGGCATGGCCGAGATGTCCGAGCTGCTGGATCGGCCGGAGCTGAGCCGGACCTATCGGCAGGATAGGGAGTCGCTGATTCAGCGTGTCGAGCGAGACGGCATGGGACGGGGAATGGTATCTTCGGGCGATCTTCGACGATGGCACGCCTCTCGGCTCCTCGGCCAACAGCGAGGCGACGATCGATTCCCTGCCCCAATCCTGGGCCTGGCTGAGCGGCGCCGCCGAGCACGGATCGCGCGGACGAAGGCCTTGGAATCGGCGTGGACGCATCTCGTGCGCGAGGATGAAGGCCTGGTGCTGCTCTTCGAACCTCCCTTCGACACGATCGGAGCCCTCCCCGGGCTACATCAGGGGATACCCGCCCGGGGTGCGGGAGAACGGAGGCCAGTACACTCACGCCGCCCTGTGGCTCGCCATGGCCATGGCGCGTCGAGGGGATGGCGAGCGGGCGGCGAAAATGCTGCGCATGCTCAACCCGATCGAGCGGGCGCGCGATCCCGAATCGGTCTGGCGCTATGGGATCGAGCCCTACGTGGTCGCCGCCGACGTGTACCGATTGCCCGGACGGATCGGCCAGGGAGGCTGGTCGTGGTATACCGGCTCGGCCGCCTGGATGTACCGGGCCTGGGTCGAAGAGGTCCTGGGTTTGAAGGTGCGAGGGGATCGCATGCAGCTGGACCCGGTCATCCCCGGATGGTGGGAGGGCTTTCAGCCTGCGCTATCGTCACGGTGAAGCGATCTATGAGATTCAGGTCGAGAATCCGGACAAGCGCGAGCGAGGCGTGTCGTGGGTGGAGATGGATGGTCGGCGCCTGCCGGATGGAGTGATCCCGCTGGAGAGGGGCCTCGTGAAGCATCGGATCCTCGTCCGCATGGGGGAGCCGGAGCGAGCAGCCGGCGATCCGTTGCGTCCGGCCGCTGTCGAATAGTACGGTGCACAAGCCGCACGCGGATCCCCGAGCGGCATGCGCTTTCATGCGCTCAACTGCTTCTCCGTGTCTGGCGGCAAATTCCTCCGGCGCTAAACCTCCCAGCGATTCGATGGCGCCGGCGTCGGGAGGCGATCGCCCTCACATCAGGCGAACCGAAAGATCACCGGCAGGAGAAACGCGACGAGGGCGGCCCACACGCCATAGACCGGCAGGTAGCTTCCCACGACGCTCCGCATCGCGGCGAATCCGACCCGCCGCCGGAGCAACGCGACGTAGGTCCAGCATATCCAGGCGAGATGCACGATGACGACGAGATTGGCTCCGAGCACGGCTACGCGATTCGGAGTGAACCCGAAGGAGGCTATCCTGAAGAGAATCGCCGATAGGGCGATGGCATCGATCACGAGAGTCACGACGACGAGCGCGAAGTTGATATAGTCGATGAGCTGCACGCGCGATTCCTCCGGGCGTTCCACGATCGAAAAGACTGAGATGCCGAGCACGAGGAGCAGCAGCCCGTTGAATGTGATGAGGAAGTCGCGATCGATGAACGGGTTCTCCCCCCCGGCGAAGGCCACGACGAGATAGATGACCGCCATGATCAGAAAGAGGGGCGAAAATATTCGCGCGAGCGCCGCGGCGATGCCGGTGCGTCGATTGAACACGGCGTCGTACAGGTAGGTCCCGGCGATCGGTACGGCGGCGGCGCCGAAGATCGCGATATTTTCGAAGTACCAATCCTCGGCTTTCTCGACGACCAGATTAAAGAGCGCAATCGTCACGCCGCTGAACGCTATTCCGCCGAGCGCCACGAGGCTCCCGAGGACCACCAATTCGCCGTTGTAACGCACGAAGCGAACCCGAGAATCCGCCTCGCGCCACGAGCGTCCCATGAACACGAGGCCCAAAAAAGCCCAGAAGACGATGGGGAGGTGGATGAGAGCCATAACCACGGAGTCGGTCAATTCGGGAAGCAGACGAACATAGGCGATCGCCGCGAGCGCGAGGCCCAGCCCGGCGACCAAGCTCCAACGGTCGCGACGCTCGATCCAGAAGTAGGTGGCGAGCGCCATGATGGCCAGCGAAGGGGCGAGGCGGGGATAGTACCATTCCTGGCCGAGCCAGATAGCCGGGAGCCGGATGAGCGCGCCAAAGACGACGGCAATGGCGATCGCAACCACGAGCTTGCTGCGCCACGCCGTTCCGCGCCCGGACCCATGGAACTCGAGCCGAGCCCGCCAGACCCGTAGCGTCGCGGAGTCGGGCTTTTCCCGAGAGGCCTCGTCGAGCGACTCGCGAAACGCGTCCGGATCCTGTCGATAGAAAGCTTCCAATCCTTGAGGATCATCCAGCAGCTCGAGTATGCGATCAGTTGTCGCTTTCTTCACGGTCGAGGCCCCTCTCGGCTCAGAACGGCTTGATATGATACGCCGTGTTCCACTTTTGGAAGACGGAGAAGTATAGCTCCTTGGCCGGCAGCGAGTAAAGGACGGACCAAGTCGTGCCCTTTTGGGAAACGTCCCGCAGCATCTCGCGATCGCCGTGCGGCCAACGGGGCGGCGAACAGCATAGGCATTGCGAGAAACGACGCTTTTCTCATCAAGGCCCTTTCCGCGATGAGTCACCAATCGGGGCGAACTTTCGATAATGGATGATACGAAATAGGCGGTTCTCGAGTTCCAGCAGGAATGACCGCCATGCGGCGGGTCATTCTTCTCGCTGCTCGAGGCACTCCATCGCGATGGCCAGGTTTTCGCGCGCGGGTTCATTGTCGGGATTGAGCTCGAGGGCCTTTTGGAAGCAAGGCAAGGCTTCGGGGATCTTGCCCTGTCGCGCCAGCGCTGCGCCGAGATCGATGTAGACGGCGACATACCGAGGATTCATTTCCAGAGCCGCGCGCATCTCTCGCACCGCCGCATTCATATTGCCGCCGCGCTGCAAGGCGATGGCACGCTGATAGTGCCAGCGCGCGCCGCTCGGTTCGTAGCCGGTGACGTCCATGCGAGTCATCGCCAAGAGAAGGGCTGCCGCCCCTACCGCGGCGGCGAACCGGACGAACCGGCGTGCTCGGAGCTGCGCCACCAGCCAGACCAGAAAGGCGGCCGCGAACACGAGCAGAAATGGGATCACGGGCACCCGGTAACGCGATGTGATCGCGAACGGCAGGTGGGAGAGAAACCAGACCAGCACGACGCTCGCGATCAGAAGCACGGCATCGCGTCGCTTCTCGATGTCGACGGCTGCGGCCAAGGCGCTCCGACCCGGACGCCGTCCCCCGAGACTCACGACGAAGCCGAGCAGGCCGAGCGCCAATGCCACGGGAAAGGTCAGCGGCATCCTGCGCAGCACCCGCGAATGGGATCGATCCAGCGCGATGACCCTGTTGTCGGCAACCTCATCGGGTCCCCAGTAGAGGGCCGTCTTTCGCAGCAACAATCCGGCGATCCGGGCCGGGTCGTTCCGTATCGCCATGAGCGCGCGGCGCGCAAGGAAGTCCGATGCGTCGGCGTGGGACATGCGCCTCCCCTCGAGCTGTTCCAGGCGCAGCACGATATCCGGCCAGTCGAAGCTCGTGTCGAGGCTGCCGATTCCCGGCAGCGTGCCGCGCACCTCTCCGTCGGCGCGCTCGCCGTTGCCGATGAGCAGGTTGATTCCGCCGTTCGACGAGATCGGCACGAAATCCCCGCTGACGCGGTAGTTCCTGATGGCGACGGGGAGGATGAAGAGCCCCACGCCTGCCGCCATGACGGCCGTATCGCGGACCCAGCGCGCGCGTCCCCGTCGTCGCCGGAACCACAAGGCCGTCACCGCGCTTAAGAGCAGCGCATTCGGCCGCACCAACGACAGCGCGCCGAGCGCGAGCCCCGCCGCTAGCGCCCGTCCGGCGACGGCGCGATCGCGGTACCGCAGAAGAGCGAGCACCAGCGCGAGGATCAACACGACCGACAGCGACGGCTCGAGGAGCTCGCCCTCGAAATAGATGAAGATCCACTCGACGGCCGCGAGGGCGGCCGCGACGAGGCCCGTGGACTCGCCGAAGATCCGCCGCCCAAGCAAGTAGATGATCACGACGCCAACCAGGCCCAGCAGAAACTGCGCCATGCGCGGAGTCGTGTAGTCGTCGCCGAGGGCGGCGTATACCGCCGCGAGGAAGAATGGATAACCCGGGGGGCGGAAGTACGGCGTCGTCGATATCTGCGGATCCGGCTCGAATCGCGGGGGCCTCCACTGGCGCGAGGCCGCGCTGCGAGCCCAGTAGTCGTGGTATCCGGCGTCCACGAGGGGCAGCGCGAAATCAGGGGCCCGTTTGATTTCCGCGAGGTAGACGAGACGCAGGATGAAACCGAAAGAGAGGATGATGAACAGAATCGATAGGCTACGCAGGGCTGAATGCTTGCTGGCGGGTCGGGCTCGGATGGTTGCCGAGAGCGCGTCCGTTTCCGCTCTCGCCGGAGGTCCGGTCGCTCTCCGAGCCCGCTTCAGGCTCCGTTTCCGGCCCATATGAACTCCTTCCGTTCATCGGAGCCGGATGCGTCGCGAATCGCCGCGGGCATAATTAATTGTATATGATTAATGGCTCTGCGTCAAGAGCTTATGTGGCTACGCAGGGGCCCTGCCGACTTCAGGAAATGCTTGAATGCCAACGCAATTGGTGGTATCATATTTGTATTCCCTATATCTAATGCGGCTCGAGAGCATTCGCCGAGAAGTATGCGTTTGCGGGTGACGTGCCCCCGGGCTTTGTACAGCTCTGAGACTCAGACCGCCTGTTCGATTGGCGGGAGCTCTGCTGCCTTCGGTGCCGGCGGCCGATATCCCAGAGAGCTGTGCGGACGAACCCGATTGTACTCCTTTCTCCATCGTTCCACCAGCACCTTGGCTTCCCACAACGTATAGAAGATCTCTCTGTTCAAGAGCTCATCTCTAAGCTTGCCGTTAAACGACTCGTTGTATCCATTCTCCCAGGGACTGCCTGGCTCGATGAACAGCGTCTTGACTCCGAGCCGCTGCAGCCAGCTCCGCAACACCTTCGCCGTCATCTCAGCCCCATTATCCGATCGTATGCAGTTCGGCGTCCCTCTCTCTATGAACAGTTTCGCCAAAGTCATCAACACATCATGCGAGCTGAGCCGTCTCTCGACGCGAAGAGCCAAACACTCCCGGCTGTACTCATCGATGATCGTCAGCAACCGCAACGGCCTGCCGTCATGCGTGCGCTCGTGCACAAAATCATAGGACCAGACATGATCACGGTACTCCGGCCTCAGACGGACGCAGGAGCCGTCATTCAGCCATAACCTCCCTCGTTTCGGCTGCCGCTTCGGCACCTTCAGCCCTTCCCGCCGCCAGATGCGCTCCACCCGCTTGTGATTCACGCGCCAGCTTTCTCTCCTGAGCATCGCCGTCACCCGGCGATAGCCGTATCTGCCGTACTCTGTCGCAAGCTCGATGATCCTCTTCACGAGCAATGGCTCATCATCGGCCACCCGCGGCTCGTACCGCTGCGTCGATCGCGGTTGATTTAACACCCGGCACGCACGGTTCTCCGAGACCCCAAGTTCTCCGCACACGTGCTCGACCGCCCGGCGTCGACGTACCGGGCTCAGAAATTTCCCCGGTTCGCCTCTTTCAAGATCGCGATATCCAGGGATAGATCAGCCACCAGCTTCTTCAGCCTCGCGTTCTCCTTCTCGAGCTCTTTCAGATGCCTTGCCTGCTGAATGTCCAGGCCACCATATTCCTTGCGCCATCGAAAGTAGGTGTTCTCGCTCACGTTGAGCTGCCGGCATACTTCCCCTACATTCTGGCCCTTGGAGAGAAGAACCTCGGCCTCTCGAAGTTTCGTGATGATCTGTTCCGCAGTAAACCGCTTCCTGGGCATCGAAAAACCCCCTTTTCACTCGGCCAGAGTATAACTCACAGCCTTGATCCGAACTAGGGGGTCACGTCATTCTCGTTTCTGAACCGCCCCCGCTTTGCAGTCGCACAGCGGATCAGGCGAAGTTATTCTGAGGCCGTGTTCGAGCGCAAGCTTGCCGGATTGCGATTGGGATTGCCCGAAGGAGCCCGAAGAGGAGTATAATTCCGGCGGCTATGAAGTTCAGGGCAAGAACGCTCGTGGTGTCGATCATGATTGCGGTCGCCGGCTCGGCGGGCGCGCGCGCCAAGTCCTTTATCGCCCCGGTTTCCGAAGATCCCGCGACAAGAACGACCATCGTTGGCCGTGTGTACAGGCACACGGTGCGGCCGGGCGAGACGCTGCTCGATATCGCGAGAAAGTACGATATGGGGATAACGGAGCTGCAGCTGTTCTATCCCACGCTGGATCAGTGGCTGCTCGAGGAGGGGAGCGTCCTGCAGATTCCGGCATTCTGGATTCTCCCCGCGGCGAAGGGGGAAGGCATCGTCATCAATGTGCCGGAGCTGCGCCTCTACTATTTTATAGCGAAGTATGGGGCGGTCTGGACGTACCCCGTGACAGTCGGAGAAAAGGAGACGCCGACGCCGATCGGCACGTTCCAAGTCGCGGAAAGAGCGGTCAACCCGACGTGGAGCATCCCGGAGAGGCTTCAGGGCAAGTACCGGGAAAAGAGCCTGCCGCCGGGGAAAGACAACCCGATCGGAAAACACTGGCTGGGACTTTCCCGGGAGCGTTACGGAATTCACGGGACGGACAACGCCTGGAGCGTGGGGCGCATCATCAGCAACGGGTGCATTCGGCTCTACCCGGAGGACATGGAGATGCTGTTTCCCGAGGCGCCGAGAGGCACGCTCGTCTACATCGTGTACCAGCCGGTGAAGTTCGGCTTCAGGAAGGGCAGGATTTTCGTCGAAGTCCACGACGACATCTACGGCAGGATCAAGAACCTCGAACGGCACGCGCGGTCTCTCGCGAAGAAAATGGGCATCGAGGATTCATTGGACTGGGAGGAGGTTCATATGGCATTACATGAAAAGAGTGGGGTTCCTGTTCCGGTGGGCGCCCTGCCGGAAGGAGGTGGGGGCGAGCGTTTGTCGCGGCACCGGTAAACGAGAGGGACGTCTGGGGTATCTCGATTGAAGGGAGGGACGTGTTATGAAGCCACGCTTCATCGTTATCGTGGCATTTGTGCTCCTTGCGGCGCTCATGACGAGCTGCGCCACGACGGGAGACCTGAAGGAGCTTCAGGGGGAGATTGACGCAGCCAACTTGAAGGCCGAGCAGGCGCTGGCGAAAGCCGATCAGGCGACCCGCGACGCCGCGGCGGCCACGATGGCCGTTCAGGGAGCGCAGGCCGAGTGCAGCAAAGCCACGGAAGCGGCCGCGCAGGCGGCCGAAGCGGCGGCTCGCGCCGAAGCGGCGGCGAAGCTCGCCGAGGACAACGCCAAGAAGGCGGAGGCGATCCTCTTGAAGGGGATGAGGAAATAGGGAAACGATCGACGAGTAGGACGCCCCGCGTCATAAGAGGAAGAAGCGGCGCCGATTTGGCTCGGCGCCGCTTCTTGTTGCCGCGCCCCCTTTGAGCGCGCTCTCCCGCCCGCGACCTCGGCCGCGCCGGCTAGGGTCGTATCTCCACCGGCGTCCACGGAAGGACGAGGTCCCAGATTTCTTCGATCTCGCCGTTCGTGAGCGCGACGCAGCCGTTGGTCCAATCGAAGAGGTATTGGACATCCCCCATCCACAGCTGTTTCTTGCTCAGGCCGTGGATCATGATGTTGTTGCCGGGAGCGACGCCGAGAGAGTCGGCCCGCGTCAGGTCGTCGAGATTCGGGTACGTCAGATGGAGGGCCTTGTGATAGACGCTGTTGCCGACCTTGTAATCGACGAAATAGAGCCCCTCGGGCGTCTTGTTATCGCCCCGCATCGCCTTTGGACCAATGGGGTCGCGGCCCAGAGCGACTCTGTAGACCGCCACTTCCCGCTCGCCCTTGAGAAGCGTCATTTTTCGCTTCGATTTCTCGATGACGATGCGATCCACCGCGTCGACGGCCGTGCTCAAAGTGTCGTTGGGCGCCGCGAGCGCGGCGAAGGAGGAGAGGAGGCCAACCGCATACACGAACAGGACGGCGGCTCTTGTCTGCACCATGTCTCGACCCATATATAGCACCGGTCAAATGTAGTGGGCTACGCACTCTTCCTTCCGCGAGTGTAGCACCGCCGCGGCTGTATCGAGAGCCAAAAGGCGATGCGCCGCATGAGCTATTCGAGATCGCGGCGGCGCGCAAACTCCGCCGCGAGAGCCCAGTATGGATCGACCACGGGATGTTCCAGGGTCGTTTCTGTCCCCTTGTGCATCACTGTCAGGCCTTCCTCCCTCTGAACGACCTCGCCGCAAACCGCGCTCGGTATGCCGCCTGCTTCCAGGGCGGCCGTGAGCTCATCGGCTTCCCGTTCGTCGACAACGGCGATGAGGGTGCCTTCGCTGATGGAAGAGAACGAATCGAATTTGAAGAGCTCGGCTGTTCTTTTCACCGCAGGTTGGATCGGTATCAGATCCTGATCAATTCTGAGCCCGTACTCGCCCGCCCTCGCCATCTCGTAGAGCGCGCCCCAAATGCCGCACTCGGTCGCGTCATGCATTACGTGTACCCCGCTGAATGTCCTCGCTATCGCGCAATCATCGAGAACGCTCATTTGTTTGAAAACTCCTGCAGCCTCCTTTTGGAAAGCTTCCCCGCCTGCTGCCACGAATTTCTCGGGGAATAGCACGGCGAGCAGCCCCGTCGTTTCTATCGCCGGCCCTTTCGTTATCACTATCTTATCTCCGATTCGCGCCTTGTAAGGGGCTCTCAGCTCCTTTTCGTCCCCGATTGCGATCGCGGTCGCTCCACCGACCATGGGATAGTTGCATCCGGTGTAGCGCGCCGTGTGACCCGTCACGACGCTGATTCCGTATTTCATCGCTTCTTCATGCACTGCGTTCCACAGCTCTTCTAGCTGGGCCTCCGTCGTCTCCGGCGGAAGATTGAGATCGATCGCGAGATATTTCGGCGTAAGCCCCGAAACGGCCACGTCGCAGACTATGATATGAAAGCCGAACCAGGCCGCCCTCGAGAAGCCGAACGAGGGAACGATGAAAAATGGATCCGTCGACAGGGCGACGACTCTTCCGCCGATTCTGAGCACGCCAAAGTCCACGCCATGCCGCGGGCCTATGATGATGCTCTCGTCCCGCACGCCGAGGCGGGGATAGACAACGCGGTCGAAGAATTCAGGATGGATCTTGCCGAGCTCGGGAAGTTTTTTGATGTTCATGCCCGCTCCCTCCGCAGGTATTAACCTGATCAGGTTCGATGGGTCCCCGGATGTCCTCCAGGTTCTCAGCCCCGGGTTCGCCGGGCGAATCGAGGGGCTCCCCGAGTAAACTCGCGATGTCGGATGGCAGGATATGCTAGACTGAATCTTTCGTCAAGGGGATGGAGTCTACGGGGAAGCGTGCCGCGAAATACGTGACCCATCATGAAGGAGATACTGAAAGCTTGCCTCGGGAGCAGGTAATCATTGTCGGGGCCGGACCGGCCGGCACGGCCGCCGCGGCGCAGTGTCAGCGGCTCGGTGTCACCCCGCTTCTTCTCGACCGAACGGGGACCGCCGGCGGTCTTGCGGAGAATGCATACTGCATCGAGAACTATCCGGGAATGCCGGAGCCCCTCGGCGGGATTCAATTCGCGGAAAATCTGAGAGCGCATCTCGCACGGTTCGATCTGACGGTCGGCAGGGTGGAGGCCATGGGGATCATGCGAAAGAGGAATGAGCTCTCGGTGAAACATGCCGGCGGCGAGCTGCTCGCGCGGTCGCTGATCCTGGCGAACGGCAGCGAGCCGTCCCGGTTGGATCTCGCGGGGGAAAATGAGCTCGACGGCGTAAAACTATTCTATGAAGTCCGCTCTTTGCTTCGCTGCCACGCGAAGCCTCGAGATGTCGTCGTCGTGGGCGGGGGGGAAGCCGCGTGCGATTATGCGCTTACACTGGCGTCGGCGGGCGCGACAGTGCATCTCGTGGTGCGCTCCGATCGTCTGAAGGCGCGCGGAGATCTGGCGAGCGCCGTGCAACGGTCGCCGGCCATACGAATTTCCCACGGAACCCGGTGCGAACGGATCGCGGCATCGCCGCTTTTCACCGTCCGGCTGCGGAACGCGAACACGGGAAGCATGGTGGAGCTGAGCCCCGACGCCCTATTAATCGCCGTCGGAAGACGCAGCGCGGCGCCGAGCCTGCTCGACCCGCTCGGCGTTTCGGTGGCCGACTGCGTTGCCGGTTCGATACCGGGATTGTTCGTCGCAGGCGATGCACGCATCGGATCGCTCGGACAAATCGGCATGGCGGTCGGCGACGGCATCCGCGCGGCGGCGGCAGCCGTCGACTTTCTGGAGAATTCATGACGATGCGTATCGTTGATAGCACGGGCACCGATGATCTCTCTCGCGTGTTCATCGCGGAGCTCGATGACCGTTCGCTCGTGGAATGCGCCGAATCGGTGCAACCTCCCGTCCCGCGTGAGCGCAAGTGGGTTCTCATTGTCTCCACGCTCAAGGGGTGTCCCGTCTCCTGCCCCATATGCGATGCGGGAGGGAACTACCGGGGGACGCTTACCGCCGATGAAATCCTACAACAAATCGATTTTCTCATTCGCAGGCGCTTCCCCTCGGGTGTCGTTTCCATTCCAAAGCTAAAGATCCAGTTCGCTCGCATGGGCGATCCGGCTTTCAACGAAGCTGTGCTCGACGTTCTGCGGCGGCTCCCTTTGCTGTACGACGCTCCGGGACTGATGCCCTGCATATCGACCATCGCGCCGGCGGGACATGAACGGTTTTTCGAGTCGCTTATCTCCGCCAAGAACACGCTCTATGCGGACGGGCGATTCCAGATGCAATTTTCCATTCATACCACCTGCGAGGCGGCACGACGGAGGTTGATACCCGCACGCGTTTGGTCGTTTGCGGAGATTTCCGCCTACGGCTCGCGTTTCTTTTCGCATGGCGATCGAAAAATCACTCTCAACTTCGCGCCGGTCAGGGGCTTGCCTCTCGATCCCGGTCGGCTCGCCGACTGGTTTTCTCCCGAAATCTTCGCCGTGAAGCTGACGCCGATCAATCCCACCTATGCCGCCGCTCGTTCGGGCTTCGTCGGACTCATAGATCCGGGCGACGGGCCGGGCTGCGAGCGCGTGGCCGACCGCTTTCGGGTAGCAGGCTTCGAGACGGTCCTGAGCATCGGCGAGTTGGACGAAAACCGCATCGGTTCGAACTGCGGGATGCGCGCGAGAGCGCTCGAGGGTACGCCGCTCAAGATAGAAAGCTAGCGGCGGAAAAATTCTACTTTTTCTTACGATTCCGCTGGAAGGCGCCCCGCACGGATATTATAATCCATCTGTTTGATTGTCGGCCGGCTTCGGGCTCCTGTACAACTGTAGAAACGGAAGGGAACACATGGCTTACCAACCGCTCGACTTCTTCAATCTCGACAGCCTCCTCAGCGAAGAGGAAATCATAATTCGGGACACGGTGCGCAAGTTCGTCGACAAAGAGGTGATCCCCGTTATCGCGGAGCACTGGGAGGCGGCGACCTTCCCCATGTCGCTCGTTCCGAAGCTCGCCGAGCTCGGCGTTTTCGGCCCCTTCGTGCCGGCGAAGTACGGCGCCTCCGAGGCTTCGTACACCGTGTACGGCCTGATCTGTCAGGAGCTCGAGCGGGGCGATTCGGGCGTGAGGAGCTTCGCCTCGGTCCAGGGAAGCCTCGTCATGTATCCGATCTGGAAGTTCGGCTCGGAAGAGCAGAAGATGGAATACCTGCCGAAGCTGGCCTCGGGGAAAATGATCGGGTGTTTCGGGCTGACCGAGCCCGACGCCGGGTCGGATCCGCGCTCGATGACCACGAGGGCCCACAAGGACGGCAAACACTGGATCCTCAACGGCGCCAAGATGTGGATCACGAACGGCACGATAGCCGATATCGCGATCGTCTGGGCGAAGGACGACGACGGGAAGATTCGCGGATTCATCGTGCACAAGGACGACAAGGGATTCTCCGCACCGGAGCAGAAGCACAAGGTGTCGCTGCGCGCCTCGGTGACCTCCGAGCTCGTTCTGGAGGACGTCCGCATCCCGGCCGACCGGGAGCTTCCCAACACGAGCGACCTCAAGAGCCCGCTCATGTGTCTCACCTCGGCCCGATACGGGATCGCGTGGGGGGCCACGGGCGTTCTTCAGGGATTGCTCGACGAGGCGATCAACTACAGCAAGGAACGGATCATGTTCGGCAAGCCGATCGGCTCGTTCCAGCTCACGCAGCAGAAGCTCGCCGAGATCGCGACCGATCTCACGAGCGCGCAGATGATGGCATATCGTGTCGGTCGCCTCGCGGATGAAGGCAAAATGAAGCACTATCACGTTTCGATGATCAAGAGGAACAACGTGAACGCCGCCCTCGTCGCGGCGCGCAAGGTGCGGAGCATCCTCGGAGCGAACGGGATATCCCTCGAGTACCAGGCGATCCGCCACATGTGCAACCTCGAATCGGTCCAGACGTACGAGGGGACCTTCGAGGTGCACACGCTGATACTCGGAGAGCAGCTGACCGGGATCTCGGCGTTCAAAGGCTGAGCGCGGCTACCGGTCGCGGCCTGATTTTGGAAGCCCGGCTGTCGAGTCCATGAAGGCTCGGCGGCCGGGCTCGACTATATCAGAGGAGTATCGACAGACAGGTCATGGCCCCGTCGCACTTCGGGAACTCCGTCATTTCGAGCGCGATGACTCCCACGCCGGCCCGCTCCAGGAGTTCCTTCGTTCGAGGGAACCCCGCGGGCATCACCACGGCGCCATTCACGGAGAGCACGTTCGCAGCGTACTCCTCGCCATCGGGGACAACGAGCTTTTCCTCGCCTGCGAGCGCGGCATGGTCGGCCAAGGCCTTGGTGACCAGAACCGTGCCGTCCCGGATGTAGCTCACGTGGCTCTTGAGATGCATCATGGCGGGGTCAATGATGGTGTCCACCTTGACGTCGAGCCAATCGGCCAACTGCCTCGCGCCCTCGCGGTTGGTACGCCTCGTGAGACCGCACACGAGCCTGTCGCGCAGGTGCAGCACGTCGCCCCCCTCGACGGTCGCGGTTTCGGACGCTCTCTTCACATCGAGCATCTCGGATAGGATCGTCTCGATCGCCGTTACTTCGTCCCTCCTGGCCGCTTCGGCCGGCCTGCAGATCAGGGCCTTGCCCCCGCGCACGACCGCCATGTCCTCGACGAAGCACGAGTCGGGAAGCGTGTCGTCCCTTTCGAGTCGGATTACGTCGAGCCCGAGATCCTTCAGCGCCTCGACGTACGCCGCGTGCTGCGCTCTGGCGCGCGCTACGTCGACGGTGTGCCTCATCGGGTGGGTCGATATGCACCTCGAGAGCCCCTCCCCGGATTCGCGCACGATTGCCTTCCTGACCAGCATGTGCCGGAGACCCCCGTTTCTTCAGCCCTTGTCCCGTTCGTTTTCGTCGGTGCGGCCGTTATCGTACATGCCTATGAGCTTGACGACCTTGCCGGATTTGTTTCTTTCGAACGTGATGCGGAAATAGTCCAAGTCGCCGACGCGGAAGAGATCCCCTCCCATAGGCGCCATCTCGTAGCTGGGGCGATCCTCGCGTTGATAGCAGAGAACGCCGTTCTCGATGAAGATGCGACGAGGGCCATATGCTCCGACGTACTGTTTCATCTGTTTCTCCGACATCTTGATCGGATTGAGCCGGCTCTCCAGATCAGTCAAGCCCCACCGGTATCCTGCGACGATCTGCTCGTCCTTCTCGGTTTCAATGAGCTTGCGCAGGGCGTGGACGCGCGCTGCATCGAGGGCTTGCTCTTCCGGGACAACGATGTGAGGTATGACGCCGACGCCTTCCCACCCTTCGTTGTTCTCGGGATTATAGGCCCGCCCGTAGGGAATGCGAATGCCCATGCGGAAGCCGTCGAAATCGAAAACGTAGCTTTCGACCGTGTGCCCGCCGCCGCCGGTCGTTTCGCCCACGATGGTGGCGCGCTCCAGATTCTTGAGGTCGAACGTAAACTCCTCGGCGGCGGAAAAGGTGCGATCGCTCGTGAGGATGTAAACCGGCTGTTCGAGGATGCGCTTGCCGGGAACGTAGTCGGCGCTGTACGACTGAACCGTTTTTCCCTCGGCGCGGATATCCCAGTTAATGAGATGCGCCGTTTCCTCGAACAGGTAGCCGCTGATGAAGCGGATCATGGAGGCCGAACCTCCGCCGTTGTTTCGGAGGTCGAGGATCAAGGCGTTGCCATTGGCGAGGCAATTCATGGCCGCGGCGGCAGCCTCGAAGGCTTCGTTCCCGTGCGCGAACTGATCGAATCGAAGATAGCCGATACCGCCCGGGAAGATCTCCACCTTTTTGAACCCGTAGTTCCGCCCGCGCTCGAGCCGGCGGCGACGCTCCACATCGGCCGGATCCTCGTCCCTCTGGGGCTCGACGATAGATCGATCGAGAGGCGGCATGGCCGCGATCCGGAAGTGGCCGTCATGGTTGATGGCTTGGGCGTCGCGGTAGAGCCTTTCCGCGAACGCCACCGGGTCGGTCAGGGCGTCGTAGTCGCCGCTCGCGAGGTTCTTCCGCAAGCCGGCGACGATGCGCTTGGCCGGTTCTTCGAGGACGTAAACCGAATCGATCGCGGCCGTGAGGCTGTCGACGATAGCGGCGCGCGTCGCGGCGTCGATTTTCGGAAGCTCTCCGGGTCTGGCAAACTGGGCGCGCGAGGCCGGCGAAAGCGACAGCAAGGCGAACAAGACGACTGAGGAAAAGGTATGCAGGGGAATCGAGCATTTCAATGACATGTCGTTTGACCTCCTCGTGGTTATTATATAAAGAGTTACGCCAATTTTCGCAAAAAGTTCCTGCGCGTGAGGTTCATAAAGAGGATTGCGCTTGGCCACCCCCATCGTATTGACACAAGGTCGGAGCCGCAATAAGATTAGCAGGTGAACTAATCGTGCCGATGGCAAGGTGCTGAGGGGACGATATAGCGGGAGGGAGGTCGCATGCCCAAACGAATTCTGCTGTCCGGCATCCTTCTTCTGGTCATCGCGGGCGCCGTTCAGGCTCAGCAGGTAGCCGACCTGAAGTACTGTCCGCCCATTCTTCGGCCGGCCTACAAAGCGGAGGAGGGCCCCCGCGTCGCGATCGACGAGGCGCACTATAATTTCCATACAGCCGACGGGCGTTACCAGCCGTTCGCGGAGCTTCTCCGGCGCGACGGCTACCGCGTCGGCGGCATGGGGGAGCAGTTCTCCGCCGCCTCGTTGAAGGCAGCGGACGTCCTCGTGATCGCCAACGCGCTCAATGAGCGGAACGCCGAGGATTGGTCGCTTCCCACGCCGTCCGCTTTCACGGAGGATGAGATCGCCGCCGTTCGCGACTGGGTCGAGAAAGGCGGCTCGCTCTTCCTGATCGCCGATCACATGCCATTTCCCGGCGCGGCCGGCGATCTAGCCCGGGCTTTCGGTGTGGAGTTCAGCAACGGCTACGCGACGGCCGGAAATCGGGAGCGGGGCGTGCCGGATATTTTCAAGGATGGAGCCGGTTTCAAGGAAAGCGCCGTCACCCATGGCCGGGCGGACGATGAGCGGGTAACACAGGTCGCAACCTTCACCGGTTCGGCCTTCAAACCGCCGAAAGACGCGATCCCGATTCTCGTGTTCGATCCGAAATCCGTATCGTTTGAAACGAAGAAGGCCCCGGGAATCACTCCCGACGCGCTCGAGGTGCCCATCGAAGGCTGGAGTCAGGGAGCGATTTTCGAGGTCGGCAAGGGCCGTGTCGCGGTATTCGGCGAGGCCGCGATGTTCAGCGCGCAGCTGGCCGGACCGCAGGAGATGCCGATGGGCATGAACTCGCCCGCGGCGGCGCAGAACTTTCAATTGCTCCTGAACGTGATGCACTGGCTCACCCGGGCGAACTGATTATCCGCACGGCAGGTCGCCGCAACGTTATTGGAGTTCTGCTCGTGACGCTCATCATGTACCTTCTCGCGATCCCGACGTTCAATGTCTCTCTCACGCAGCTGCCGGCTTGGATTGGACGCTGAGCGCCATGGAACTGAAAGCCGAAACCAAGTACAGGCTCCTCGCTCGAATCTCCCATGAGCTCCGAGACACGCTGGACCTGGACGAGATACTGAATCATCTCCTGGATATGGTTCGTTCGGTCGTGGAGTACGACGCCGCGGGCATTTTTGTGCTGAACGAGGATTTCATGGAGCCGCACGAGAGGAAGGCGCGCGGGTTGATCGGCGGCATCGCGATTCGCGGATTCGACATACGACCCCCGAGCATCGATCCTATGCTGAGCGCCGGCAAGGGTATCGTCGGGCATGTGATCGGAACGCGCGAATGCGTCGTGATTTCCGACGTGCGCAACGATTCTCGCTACATCGAGGGCCGTAAGGGGACGCGCTCGGAGATCGCCGTGCCCATCGTGAGGAATGAGCGGGCGATCGGTGCGTTGAATCTCGAAAGCAACACGGTGGCGGCCTATAGCCCCGGCAATCTCGAGATGCTGCAATTCGTCGCCGATGCAGCCGCGCTCGCCATCGAAAAAGCCATGCTGCACCGGCAAATTCTGGAGAAGGAGCGCATAGAGGAACAGCTGAAGGTCGCGCACGAGGTTCAATCCCGCCTTCTCCCGCGCGAGGCTCCGGACGTGCCCGGGTACGACATCAGCGGCACATGCATTTCGACGTACGAGATCGGGGGAGACTACTTCGATTATCTTCGGCTTCCGAACGACAGGATCGGCGTCGTCGTGGCGGATGTGTCGGGGCATGGAATCCCCGCGGCGCTGATCATGACGGCTTTTCGCGCGCTCCTGCGCACGCAGATCCGCGCCGATGCGGAGCCGGAGCATGTCGCCAGCTCGCTCGGCGGGCTGCTCCCGGAATTTATCGGGGATGAACACTATGTGACATCTGTGTACGGGGTTCTCGATCCGCCGGAGGGTCGCTTCACGTATGTCAACTGCGGGCACGTCGTTCCCCTGCTTTTTCGATCCGACGGCCGCGTCGAACATTTGAGAATCGGGGGGCCGGTCCTGAGCGGCGCCCTCACGGACACGTCGCATCATGCCCATGAGGTCGAACTCGCACGAGGAGACACGCTGATTCTCTATACCGACGGCGTCGTCGAGATCGGGCCCGAGAACGGAGAGGAATTCGGTCTGGAGCGATTGAAAACGGTCGTGCAGGGAGCGCGGGAGCTCCCGGCTTCGGGCATAATTCGCGAGCTCGTTCGTGCGACGCGGGAGTTTTCCGGTTCGGAGCATTATCGCGATGATTTCACTCTCGTGATCGTGCGACGAGGGTAGATGCCCGTCGTGTCGCTTCTCGTTGACTCTCGAGAAAAGCAACCACTATACTCCCCTCGCTTCTCCGGTGAACGGGAAACGGAACGAAGGGAAGGTTATGAAAACGAATCTCGTGCTGGTCTCCACGCTCGTCATCCTGCTGCTTTCGTGCGCCGCTCCGCCCGCGGGGGCGCTGGAAATCGTGTCCAAGAGCCCGTACGCGGGCGCCATCGTCGTCGACGCCGCAACGGGAAGAGCGCTGTTCGAGGACGACGCGGACGTGCGGGCGTACCCGGCCAGCATCACGAAGCTCATGGTGCTCCTCGTCATTCTCGATGCGGTCGAAGCCGGCCGCCTCACCCTCGACGCGCCGGTCAAGGTGACCGCCCAGGCCTCCAAGATCGGCGGAACGCAGGTGTATTTGAAGGAAAACGAAGTGTTCCCGGTCGAGGAGCTGCTGTACGCGCTCATTGTCGAGTCGGCGAACGACGCGGCGACCGCGCTCGCGATCCATTACGCCGGCAACAAAGCTGCTTTCGTGGACCTGATGAACAGGCGCGCGCAGGAAATCGGCATGAAAGACACGGTCTATCACTCCGCGCACGGCCTGCCTCCGAGCAAAGGCCAGCTGCCGGATGTTTCCACTCCGCGCGATATCGCGAAGCTGTGCTGCGAGCTTCTGAAGAAGCCCGGCGTCTTGAAGTATACCTCCACCCGGCGGCGCCCCTTCAGGGCGGATTTGGCCGAGCCGTTCATGATGACGAACCACAATCGGCTGCTCGGAAGGCTCGAGGGGTGCGACGGGCTCAAGACCGGGTATTTCAGGGCGGCGGGATTTTCCATCGCGGCGACCGCGGCCAGAAAGAATAAACGAGCCATCGCCGTCGTGGTCGGGGCGACGAACGAGAGAGTCAGGGATGTCCGGACAAAGGAGCTCCTCGCCAAGGGGCTGGAGGAGCTCGCGGCCGCCTCGCCGTCGACGGCCCCGGCCGGGGCATCTCGGTGAAAAGGAGCGGGACCATGCGCAGCAGAATCGTTGTTTCGTTGGCGGCGGCGGTTTGCCTCGCCGCGTCGAACGCGTTCGCCGGGCGCATCTTCGGCGACATCAAGCTCGACGGCAAGCCGGCGCCGGCCGGCATCGCGGTGAAGATCGCCGTGGCGCCGACCGCGGGGGCCGCGACGACGCCGGTCGTCGTCGACTCCGCGGTCACCGACAAGTTCGGCTCGTACAAGCTGGCGGTGAAGCAGGAGGGGAAGTGCGTTCTGACGCTCGTGTACGAGAAGCAGGCGGTAACGCTCGAGGTCTTTTCCTACAAGAGCGCGACGCGCTACGACCTCATCCTCGAAAAAAAGGGTGGGAAGGCGACCCTGAGAAGGAAGTGATCGAAAGATGAGCGTCGAACCCGTACAAAAACGGGACGCGTGGAACAAGATCGAGATCCTCACGCGCCCGCTCGGCGGTCTGCTCACCGCGGCGGCCATCACCGTGCTCGGTTTCATCACCTCGAGCGCCCTCAATCAGCGGCAGGCGATCGACACGAACACGCGCCTCTACACGGAGCTCATGAGCCGCCGCGAGGAATCGGAAAGCGCGCTCCGCAAGGATATGTGCGTTTCCATCATCAATTCCTTCGTGAACCCGCGCGACACGGGGCTCGGTCCCTCCGTGCTCAACCTCGAGATGCTCGCCTACAACTTTCACGAGTCGCTCAACCTGAAGCCGCTGTTCGAGGAAATGCGGCGGCGGGTGATGCACGCGCGGGGAGAGGCGGCGACGCTCGAGGACCGGGCGGAAAACGACGCCTACCTTGAGAGGCTCGAGACCATGGCGCGGGAGATCGTGCGCAGGCAGATGATCGTTCTCGAGGGAGTCGGTAAGAGGTTCGATCGCACGATCGATCTCTCCGGCGATCCGGAGGGAGCGAGCCTCGAGCCCGAGACGCTGACGCTCGACGGCGTCGCGACGACCTTCGCGATCGACGTTCTCGGCGTCGACCGGGAGACCCGCGAGATAGAAATCGGCCTCAGCATCGAGAGCCCGGACCCCGAGCAGGGGCGCCAGACGAAGGTGGCGGCCTTCGGCGTCAGCTACTTCGATTTCCCCATGATCGACAACACGAGGCTCGTCGGCGGCCAGCGTTGCTCGGTGGTGCTGAACAGCATCTCGGAGCATTCCGCCGACATCACGCTCGTGCTTTTTCCCGGCACCTACGCGAGCCTCAAGGAAAAGCCTTACTACAACGAGGTGATCGAGAGCGTTCTCAAAGCGAACAAGAGGATGGCCCGCTGAGCGCCAGCCGATCGATGAGAGGGCGGCGCAACCCCGCAACCGCATTTACCGGGCGGGTGCGCCGCAGAAACGAGGTCTCGTATGAAGAAGCTGCTCATGGCCGCGATCGTCGCGGCCGCCGTAATCGTCGTCATCGTTCTCGTCGGCCTCTCCAAGCTCGACTCACTCGTCGCGAAAATGATCGAGAAATACGGCGGCGACGCGACGCAGACGGAAGTCCGCGTCGCGGGGGTGGATATCTCTCTCCGCGATGGGCGAGGCTCGATCAAGGGGCTCGAGATCGAGAGCCCCGAGGGGTTCGGGGCTCGCACGGCTCTTTCGCTGGGCGACATCGTCGTCGACATCGACGTCAAGAGCATCCGCGAGGAGCCCATCGTCATCGACGAGATTCGCGTGCGGGCTCCCGTCGTCAGCGCCGAGATAACGAAGACGGGCTCTTCCAACATCGACGAGCTCCGCAAGCGGGTGCAGGCCTACGCCGCGGGGACGGGGGGAGAGGGCGGCGAATCGAGAGGCGAAACGAAGCGGATACGGATCGCGCGATTCGTATTCGAGGAAGGCCGCATCGAGGTCGACGCGTCGGCGCTCGGGATCGAGAAGCGCACGATCGTTCTCCCCGAGATCCGTCTCGACGACGTCGGCGGAGCGAGCGGCGCGCCGCCGGACGAGATCGCGAGGATCATACTCACGACCGTTGCCGGCAAAGCGACCTCCGAGATCGCCGACTCCGAAATCGACCGGCTGATCAAGGAGAAGCTCGGAGGGTCCGTCACCGACAAGGTGAAAGACCTGATGGACAAGGTCGGTCTGTAGCCGCGCGGCCGAGCTCTCCTCCGCGGCGCCGCGGGCGAACCGGCGGCTCGCGCTTCTATTCCACCTTCCCGAGCGGCATGACGTAGAGCGGCTCCTCCGCGCGCGTCATCCCGACGGCCTTCTTGAGCCGCAGATCGTCGAACGCGCCGAGGGCGCACGTGCCGACCTTGAGAGCGTACGCCTCGAGGTACACGTTCTCCGCGGAATGCCCGAGATCCATGCAGACGTAACGATCGCGCCCGCGCTGGCCGTACTTCACCATCGTCCGCTCGTACACGGCCGAGTATACGATCGCCGCCGAGGCCGTCTTGAAATGGGGCTGGTCGAAGCAGGCCTTGCTCACCTCGTCGCGCCGGTCTCCCTCGGCGACGCGCACGAGCCGATGCGTCTCCGACTTGTAGTAGTAGATGCCGTCCGGAAGGCCGGTCACGTCGAAGGCCGCGAGGTAGATGTCGAGCGGGTAGCGGCCTCCGGCCGAGGGCGCCGTCCGCAGACCCCCTCGAAGGAAGGCGGGCGGGTTCTCGCGCGTTTTCGTGATTCCGTAGGCCGCCCAGAGGAGCTGGGAGGTCTCCTCGAGCGCGAGGGGCTTCTCGACGTAGGAGCGGATCGATCTGCGGTTCGCGAGGGCCGCCTCGATCGATACCGTTCCGTCGAGGCGCGGGGCGGGGAGGTCGATCGCGGGGCCGTCCGGGTGGGTCTCCGGGAATGATCTCTCCACGAACGCGATCTTCTGCTGGATCGAGTCCATGACGGCCTTCCATTGGCTTCCGCTCCGAAGGCTCTCGAGATCCGCGTCCGCCGCGAGCGTCTCCTTTTCGAGGAATCCCGCCTCGATCGCCTTGAAGAGATATCCGTAGGCGGCCTCCGGCTTGCCGACCCGGGCGCCGGCGCAGGCGGCGTTGTAGAAATCGTTGTAGCTCCACTCGCCCGTTTCGAAGGCCCTTTCGTAGAGGGCGAGGGCGTTCTCGTATTCCTTGGCCATGAGCTTCGACTCGGCCTCCCGGACGAGGGCGTCGTATCCCTGCGCCAGTGAGGCGGAGGCGAGCCCCAGAAATACGACAGCCGCCATCGCAACGCGCATTCTCATGTCGATACCTCCCGTTCGCGATCGCCGTGCTTTCTCCTTGGGATTTACATTATACGCGCATTCGAGTAGAATCGGCCAGTGGAGAGAAAATCTCGTTTCAAGCATGACGGCGTGCTGCACGCCACCATAAACGGCCACCGGTTCCACCTTCGGCGCAAGGACCCGACACGCGACGACTTTCTCTGGATCGACGGCCGGCAGCCGCCGATCGTTCTCGATCGGACTGCGGCTGATTTCGTTTCTCATCTCATCGACGCGATGTGGCTCCATCAGCGGGGCAACGGAGACCAGTCGCAAGCGGTGATCGACTACGTCGTGGAAAAGATGGCCGGGCGCTACTCGCGGGGGCCGCGCCTTTTCGGGCGCGCCGTCGCGCGCGAGACGATCGCCGCCGACCTGAACAGAATCTTCGGCACGCTGATGAGACTCGCGGAAGGGACGTGTCCCGCGGAAGCGGGGCTCGGTTCGAAGGAGATACGATACGGGAAGTGGCTCGCGCCCGCCCGCATGGATCTCGCCGTGACCTACCGGTGCAACCTGAAATGCGGGAAATGCTACGTCGGCGACCGGCGCGTCGAGCGGGAGCTCGGCACGCGGGAATGGGTCTGCGTCTACGAGACGCTCTGGAAGTCGGGCGTGCCGCAGGTCGTTTTCACCGGCGGGGAGCCGACGCTGCGGGACGATATCGTAGAGCTCGTGAGCGAGGCCGACGAGTTCGTCACCGGTCTCGTCACGAACGGCACGAGGCTCCGCGAGCTCTCCGAGGCCCTGCGCGACGCGAGCCTCGACTACGCGCAGGTCACGGTCGAGTCGTTCGACGCCGGGATTCACGACCGGATCGTCCACGCGGACGGATCGCACGCGAAGACCGTGGCCGGCATCGAACGGGCCCTCGCCGCGGGCCTCGAGATCGTGACCAATACCACGCTCACCCGCGCCAACGCCGCCTCGTTCGTCGAGACCGTGAGATGGCTGCACGGCCTCGGCATCAGGAACGTCGCCTGCAACACGCTCATCTGCAGCGGTCACGGGGTGGAATACCGGAGAGAGAACGGGCTCGACGAGAAGTCGCTCGGGGGGCTGCTCGCCGCCGCCCGCCGGACGGCGGAGGATCTGGGGATCGCGTTTCAGTGGTATTCCCCGACGTGCTATCACGGCGGCGTCGATCCGGTCGCGCTCGGCCTCGGCGTCAAAACCTGCTCGGCGGCGGCGCACAACATGACGATTCAGCCGGACGGCACGGTGCTCCCCTGCCAGTCGTGGCCCGACGCCGTGGGGAATATTCTGAAGGACGAGTGGGGCTCGATCTGGCGGCATCCGGTCTGCGTGAAGCTGCGCGAACGGCGAATGACGCCTGCGGAGTGCCGCGGGTGCGAGCACGAGATCTCGTGCGGCGGCGGGTGTCCCCTCGACGCGTCTCCGCGAATCAAGAGCGCGGGGGAAAAGGGGGCGATCGCGTGAAACGAATGCTGCCCCTCTTTCTCCTTGTCTGCCTCACGTCGATGGCCGGCGGATCGCTCGCCGGGGACACCGGGACCTACCGGATACTGAGCTACCGGGTCGCCTTGACTCCCCGCTCCGACGGCACGGTCGCGATCGACTACTATCAAAAATGGCTCGTCACCGGCGGTCACATCCCCTGGATCACCGTGGGGACCGCCAACGACGATTTCGAGATAACGAGCCGCGGCGGCGCCGCGCTGGCGGTCGCGCCTGCCGGTCAGGGGGGCTGGAGCGGCGCGCGGCTCGATCTCGACGCGGACTATCGAGAGGGACGGACCTTCGAGGTTTCGTTCTCGATCGCTCAGAGGCGGCTGTTCTACGCCGACAAGGACGGCTACCGGCTCGACTTCACGCCCGGCTGGTATGATCGCGCCGCCGTCGAAACGCTTCTCGTGAGCGTGAGATTCTTCGCCGACCCGGCGACGGTCGTCGTGGAGCCGCCGGCGTCGCGCGTTTCGGGCGATACGATGGAATGGGTCCGGCACGGTCTCGGAGCGGGAGAACGGTTCAACGTTCACGTATCCATACCTCGCGCGGCATTCCCGGCCGGCATCGCCGCGGGCGAGCTTCGGGGAGGCGCCGGCGGGAAGAGCTCCGGTTCGGGCGGTCTCGTCGCCTTCGTGATCGTCGTGCTCGTCATTCTTATCATCGTCGTCGTCCTGCGCTCGAGGGGAGGCCCTTACTCCGGCGGAAGAATATTTTACGGAGGAATGCCGGGCGGGCGTTCGAGCGGCGGCAGGTCCGGGGGCGGCCGATCGAGCGGCGGAGGGGGCGGATTCGGCGGAGCGTCGATGTCCTGCGCGTGCGCGTGCGTGAGCTGCGCCTGCGCTTGCGCGTGCGCCGGCGGGGGCGGGGCCGGGTGCGCCAGAAAATCGGAGCACTCGTGCCCGCTCTGCGGGAAGGAGAGGACACCGTGAAGAGGATCGCCCGCTGCCTTTTCATCCTCGCGACGCTCGCCGCCTGCGAGGGCGGTGCGGATCGATACGACAAAAACGTCGCGGTTCCGAGGGGAGACCCTGCGTTTCCTCCGCTCGGCGCGTCGTGGGTGATCGACCGGGCCGGGGTCCTGTCGGAGCCCGTGATCGCGGCGAACGACGCGATCTGCGAGAAGCTCAAGGCGGACGGCGTCGCCGAGGTCGTCGTGGTGATCGTGAACGGCGTCAAGCAGCCGGAGGATTGGGCCACGCATTACGGGCGATGGCTCGGTCTCGGGAGCAAGGGCCTCAGCGCCGATGGGGGGAACCGGGGGCTCGTGTGGCTCGTTCGGCCCGACGCGGAGGAAAAGCTGACCGTGTCCGTGGGGCGGGGGCTTCCCCGGTTCACGACGGTCGACTACGGCGGCATCATGGATGACGCCGTCGAGTATTTCAATTTCGGCAACTTCGACGGGGGCGTCGCGACGCTCGTCGCCCGAACGGACGAGGTCCTGCGAAGGATAAGCGTCGAAGGGAAGTAGAGGAGAAAGGAGCCTCACGTGAAAAAGTCCGCCGCGGGGATCGCCGTGCTGATCGTCGTCATAGGCATCGTCGCCTTCTCTCTCGTGTCGTCGGGAGTCGGCGTCTGGAACAAGCTCAATCAGAAATTCCAGATGGTGGAGGGAGGCAAATCGCATTACTCGGCGGCCCTCAACACCTGCACGGAAAAGATCAAGGGCGTCTGGGAGATGGCCATTCAGTACATGGAGCATGAATCGGAAACGTATCGCGCAGTGGCCGAAGCGCGCAGCGGCTACGACGCGGCGAGGGATGCGTTCGAGCAGGCGTCGGCGGAGGTCGGCGACACCGAAGCGCTCACGAAGGCGGGCTCGGAGGTTGTGAGAGCGGCCATGGCCTTCAGGATCCAGGTCGAGGCGTATCCTCAGCTTCGGGCCGCCGAGACGTCGCAGGAGAACATGCGCAACCTCGAGTCGTCGGTGAACGAGATCAAGACCGCGCTCGACGACTGGGTGGTCACGATCCGTGAGTACAATACCTATCGCGGCTCGGCATGGCCGTCCATGCTCGGAGGTTTCATGAAGAAGTTTCCGCCGCGGATCGAGTACTACGAGGGCGAGATCGAAAAGCTCGATATCGACGATCTCAACCCCGCGAAGGGGTAATGGGGAGCCATCGAAAGCGGTAGATCCTCGTCCCGGTCGCCTCAACCGGGGAAAATTGGCCGATTCGTCGCTCCGTGGGGCGAACTACTCATGAGTCTATTTAATGACATATTTATTTATCGTATTATTTTGCAGCAAGTTATGTAACGTCCTTAAAGCCAAGTCTTGACAACGCCCGGGCAGATAAGGTATAATAGGTTCTATAAATAAGCGGCTCGCGCATTCACTGCAACCTAAGAGGGGAAGGAAAAATATGCGCAAAATGCTCTTCGCGTTCCTATCCGTTATTCTCTTGCCGGCGCTCCTCGCGGCCGAGCCCGTGAGCGGCGTATTCAACTCCACCGATCTCGGCGGGCAGTTCCTGACCGGCCGCTACTCGAACTGGCGTCCCAAAAGCACGCAGGGCACGCCGCGCGTGCTTCACATGCAGTCATGGGACGGCGCGGCTCTCGGCACTCAGTGGGACATCACGTGCCCGCTCTCTGCGACGGATTTTGCGACGGTGGACAACCGCGTGGGCGGCGTCGGCACGGTCGTCTACACGCTCAACATGAGCGGCGGAACCTTTACGTTGGCCGCCGGCGGTTGGCCGTGGGGAGACGGTTTGGGAACGCTCGGTGTCACGGTCTTTAGAACGACCGAGACCTATGCTCTCGTCAGCGGCACAGCCACGTTGATCTCGACTGTCAACAGCGGGAACACGTACGGATCGTTCGTCAACGACTGCGCGCTCGAGCTCTCGTGGACCGGAGGCATACAGGTCAACGAGACGCCGTACGCCACGAAGCCGACGACGTATCCTTCGTTCATCGGGAGCACCTGCGCTGCGGCGACGGCGCTCTACGGCGAATGGGGAGGCATCACCGCTATGACCCTCTTGATCGACTGCCCCATCGCGACCGATGAATCCACCTGGGGAGCGATCAAGCAGCTCTATCGGTAAGCTTCGACGATTCGATTCGGGAAATCTCCAAGGGGGGCGAGCTCAAAAGGCCGCCCCCTTCTTCTTTGATCGCGCCGCCGTTTTGATTGCCCCGCCGCCGCCGCCCGCATGCTGTATAATCCGATCGATGCGAACGACGCTCGAGAGCTATCTCGACGATTTTCTCTCGCGCGGCGACGAAACGGCCCTGGCGCGTCGCCGCGGGCTGCGGACCATTCGCACGTCCTACGGAGGGCTCGCGCGCGGTGCCTTTCGATTCTCGCGCGAGCTCGAGGAGCGAGGCGTCGGCAGGGGCGATCGAGTTGTCCTTCAGGGGGAAAACGGCGCCGGCTGGGTCGCCGTGTTTCTCGGCTGCCTCGTTCGCGGGGCGATCGTCGTGCCGCTCGACGCTCGGAGCGAGCCGGGATTCGCGGCCCGGGTCGCGCGCCGGGTCGAGCCGAAGCTCGCCGTGATCGATTCCGCCGCGGGGGGCGCCGGAGCGTTCGGCTGCCCGGCGGTGCCGCTCGGGGATCTGGAGGACCTCCTCTCGCGCCATCCGGCCGAACCGCGCCCCGCCGCGCTCATCGATCCGGACGACGCCCTCGAGATCGTCTTTACCTCCGGCACGACGGCCGAGCCGAGGGGCGTGCTCGTCACCCGCCGCAACCTGCTCGCGAATCTCGGGGCGCTCGAGCGGGAGATCATTCCGTACCTCAAGTACGAGTGGCTCGTCCATCCGATGCGGTTTCTGAACCTCGTGCCCCTGAGCCACGTGTTCGGGCAGATCATGGGCATGTTCGTGCCGCAGATGCTGGGAGGAGAGGTGTTCTTCCAGGAATCCCTCGGCCCCTCGCGCGTCATCGAGACGATCGAGCGGGAGCGGATATCGGTTCTCGTCGCCGTGCCGAGGATGCTCGATTCGCTCCGCGAGACGATCACCCGCGACCTCGAGGCGCGGGGCGCGATCGAAGGGTTCCACCGCTCGTTCGAAGGCGAGCGGGGACGCCATCCCCTTCGGCGCTGGTGGAGGTTTCGCGCGATCCATTCGCGATTCGGATGGAGGTTTTGGGCCTTCATCTCAGGGGGCGCCTCGCTCTCGCCGGAAACGGAGGAGTTCTGGGACCGGCTCGGATTCGCCGTCATTCAGGGCTACGGCATGACCGAGACCGCCTCCCTCGTCAGCGTCAATCATCCCCTGAGGCTCGTCCGCGGATCGATCGGCAAGGCGATGCCCGGCACCTCGGTACGGCTCGCGGCGGACGGGGAGATACTGGTTCGCGGCGAGAGCGTCACTCCGGGATACTGGAAGGACGCGTCCGGCGCCGAGTCGTCGCCCGACGGGTGGTTTCACACCGGCGACATCGGGGAGATGGACGCGGAAGGAAATCTCTATTTCAAGGGACGCGCGAAAGAGGTCATCGTCACCGCCGCGGGGATGAAGATCCATCCGGGGGACATCGAGCGGGCGTTCGATCGCGAGCCCGAGGTCAGGGCGTCCGCCGTCATAGCCGCCGCGGGGGCCGGCGGGCCGGAGCCGCTCGCCGTGCTCGCTCTTCGCCGGAAGGCCGATGCGAAGGCCCTCGTCGACCGCGTCAACCGATCGCTCGCGCCGTACCAGCGCGTTCGCCGCTGGTTCGTCTGGCCGGAAGACGATCTCCCGCGCACGCCGACGCAGAAGGTCATGAAGCGGCTCGTCGCCGAGAAAGCGCTCGCCGGGGAGGCGATCGGCGCCGGGCGCGGGGAAGCCCTTGATGTCGCCCCCGGGATCGACTCGATCGTCTCGCGGCTCGGCGGCGGAGCGGGACGGGCGAACGATCCATCCGCGAGGCTCGGAGCCGACCTCGGCCTCGATTCGCTCGGCCGGGTCGAGCTTCTCGACGCCGTCGAGGAGCAATACCGGATCGATCTCGACGAGGCGGCGCTCACGGAGGAAACGACGCTCGGCGATCTCGAGCGGCTCGTGCGGGGCGGAAGCGGTGGGCGGGAGTCGCCGTATCCGTATCCGCGGTGGCAGCGGAGGCCCCCCCTGAGTTGGCTCGGACTCGCGATGCTCGAGCTCCTCGCCATGCCGGCGGCGAGGCTCCTCGGACGGCCGCGAACGAGCGGCGGAGAGTTCGCGAAGAATATTCGCGGTCCGTTCGTCATCGTCTGCAACCACGTCACGGCGGTCGATCACGCGTTCGTGCTTCTGGCCCTCCCGCGGAGGATGCGGAGGCGCACGGCGATCGCCATGGACGGAGAGATACTGCGCGAGAGGCGGCATCCGCCCCCGGGAACGCCGATGCTCGCGCGCGTTTCCCTCGCGATCCAGTACGCTCTCGTCGTTCTGTGCTTCAACGTGTTTTCGATGCCGCGGCGGAGCGGCTTCCGGAAGAGCTTCGAGTTCGCCGGAGGGCTCCTCGATCGCGGATACAATCTGCTCGTGTTTCCGGAGGGGCGCCACACGGAGGACGGAGCGATCGGCCCCTTCATGCCGGGGACGGGCCTCCTCGTTTCGAGGCTCGACGCGCCGGTGATTCCCCTGCGGCTCGACGGACTGTGGGAGCTCAAGAAGGCGCGTAGGCGCCGGGCGCGGCCGGGAGAGATTTCGATCGTCATCGGGGAGCCGGTGCGGTATTCGCCGAATGATCGTCCCGAGCGGATCGCCGCCGATCTCGGCGCGCGCGTGAGGGGTCTCGGGCGCGGTCCGTCCGGGCAATAAATCCGCAGGAAAGGTCCGGGCGATGATATATATTAAGGATTGAACGAGTCGGGAATCCGTTGAAACGAGCAGGGGAGGTTCACATGAAACGCTTCGCATATTTCGTCGCCGGTCTCGCGATCCTCGCGATGCCCGCGGTCGCGGCGTGTCAGAAGGCGGAGGAGAAGACTCCGACCCCGGATGCGTCGGCCGCGGCCGCGCACGAATTCACGCAGGCGGAGATAACCGCGTCGGTTCCCGAGCTGAGGGATCTGCACGAGGTCGTCTACCCGCTCTGGCACAGCGCGTATCCGGACAAGGATTTCGCGATGATCAAGGAGCTTCTTCCGCAGATGGACACCCTGACCGCGCGGCTCGACGCCGCCCCGCTGCCGGGGATCCTGCGCGAGAAGCAGGCGGCGTGGGACGAGAAGAAGACGAACCTGAAATCGACGCTCCAACAGCTCCACGCGGCGGCGTCGAAAGACGATCAGTCCGAGATGCTGAAGCAGGTCGAGGCGTTCCACGCCGTCTACGAGCAGCTCGTGCGGACGATCCGTCCTCTCGTCAAGGAGCTCGACGCCTATCATCAGGAGCTCTACAAGCTCTACCACTACTACGCGCCCGCGTACGACATCGAGAAGATCCGCTCCGCGGCCGCCGCCATGGCGGAAAAGATTCCGGCCCTCAAGGCGGCGGCGCTTCCGAAGCGGCTCGCCGACCGGCAGGCGGATTTCACGGCGGCCGTCGCGGCGCTCGAGACGTCGACGCTCGAGCTCGTCGAGATCGCCAAGGGGGACGCCAAGGAGAAGATTCTCGAAGCGGTGGAAAAGGTCCACGCCGCTTATCAGGGCGCCGAGCGCATGTTCGACTAGGGAGCCCGGGAGCCGCGCCATGATCCGGTTTGCTACGCTGCACGACGTGATCGTCATAGGAGGCGGCGCCTCGGGGATGTTCGCGGCGGGACGCGCGGCCGAAAACGGCTCGCGCGTTCTGCTGCTCGAACGAAACGACCGCCTCGGGAGGAAGCTCGCCATCACCGGCAAGGGCCGGTGCAACCTGACCAACACCGACGAGACGGCCGCGTTCATAGAAAATTTCGGCCGCAACGGCAAGTTTCTCTACCGCGCGTTCACGGAGTTCTCGAACCGCGATCTCGTGGCGTTTTTCGACTCGCGCGGCGTTCCCACGAAGGAAGAGCGGGGCGGACGGATATTCCCGGCGAGCGAGAGCTCCGCGAGCGTCGTGAGAGCGCTGGCCGGGTACGTGAAAGAGAGCGGGGTGTCCGTCCGGTTCAACTCCCGCGTGGAGCGGATCGTCGTCGATCCCGTCTCCGGCTCCGTGGCGGGCGTGCACGAGGCCGGCCGCGCGGGGACGATCGCCGCGAAGAAAGTCATACTCGCGACGGGCGGGCTTTCCTATCCCGCCACGGGCTCGACGGGCGACGGCTACGCGATGGCCGAGGCGCTCGGCCACACGATCGTGCCGCCTCGCCCCGCGCTCGTTCCCCTCGAAACGGTGGAGCGGTTTCCGAAAGAGCTCGCGGGGCTGTCCCTCGAGAACGTCAGGGCGACGGCCCTCGGCGACGGCGCCAAAATAGCCGACGAGTTCGGCGACATGCTCTTCACTCATTTCGGCGTATCGGGTCCCATTATTCTCAGGCTGAGCGGCGCTGTCGTCGAGCGTCACGCGAGGAAAGAGCGGGTCGAGATCTCGATCGACCTCAAGCCCGCGCTCGACCGAAACAAGCTCGAGAACCGGCTCGTCCGCGAGCTCTCGAGCTCAGGCGCCAAAGCGCTTCGAACGGTCATGAAGGAGCTGCTTCCGCGCGCGCTCATTCCGGCCTTCGTCGAATCGAGCGGAATTCCCGGCGACAAGAAATGCAGCCAGATAACGGGGGCCGAGAGGAGAAAGCTCGTCGACGCGTTCAAGGATTTCCGTTTGACGGTGCGCCGGCCGAGACCCGTCGCGGAGGCCATCGTCACGCGCGGCGGAATCGATCTCAGGGAGATCGATCCGCGGACGATGGAGTCGAAGAAGGTGAAGGGGCTCTATTTCTGCGGAGAGATCATCGACATCGACGGAACCACCGGCGGGTACAACCTGCAGGCGGCCTTTTCGACCGCTCATCTCGCGGCGCTCCGCCGCGCGGAATGAACCCGGCGGCGCTTTCCGCCCGTCCGCGGAATCAGCGCATCAACACGATCTTCCGGGATCGTGTCTCCCCTCCGGCCTCCACGCGGAAAAAATAAACGCCCGGCGCGGCGGCCCGCCCGCGGTCGTTCTTCCCGTCCCAGTGGAAACTCCGGAATCCCATTTGCATCGGCCCCTCGAAGATGGCGCGAACGCGACTCCCGGCGGCCCCGCACACCTCGGCGCCGACGCGGGCGTCGGCGTCGAGCCTCAGGAGGACCGTCGAGCCGGCGTTCGCCGGATTCGGATAGGGGGGGAAGAGGAATCCGGGAAACGGGGCCGCGGCGCGCGGGCTCTGCGCTCCGCTCTCGACTATCTCGTCGAGGTTGAGGTGCCCCTCGGCCGACGCGTCGACGATCTCGAGGTAGACCTCCCTGCCGTAGAGGGAATCCGTTCTCCAGAAGCGGGGCTCGAGCGTCTCGGCGCCGGTCCCCGTCGCGCTCGCGATGATCTCGTGGCTTCGCGAATCGCGGAGCGCGAGGAAAATCCTCGCGGGATCCTCCGTGCCGCCGATGAGGAACGATATCTCCGTGCCCGTGACGAGAAAATCCCTGCTTCGGACGCCCCCCACGGCCTCGTCGCCGACGAGGCCACCCTCGACGGTGGAGGTGAGGGGCCCCCGGTAGCGCTCGCGCGTGCCGATCCAAGAGTTGCCGGCGACGCCGACCGTCACCGGCTCTCCCCGGAATGCCGGATTCTCGCCGAAGGTCGGCTGATACGCGAACGCCGAGTCCGTCGAGAATATTGCGCTTCCGGTCTCGCCGAAGCGCGGGTCCGGATCGTCGAGATCGAGCGGCGACCAATCCTCGAAAAACGTCCCGTCCTCCCCGACATACGGATCCCCGGCGTCGTCCCAGAAGAGCGAATCGACCTTCATGACGTTTCGGTAGACGCCGTCGGCGAGGTAGCTCTTGTGGCGCGCGATGAGCGTGTTCGGCCGGTCGCCGAAAATCTCCTGCGCCTGGCCGAGGGCGATGACCTTTCGCGTCTCCTTGCTCCAGGGGCCGTCCATCGATTCGGCGCGAACCACGGATATGCCGAGCACGCCGTGCTCGTTGAAGAAAAGATACCAGCGCCCGTCCCGCTCGACGAGCTGCGCCGATTCGAGCACTTCCCCCGAATCGTTGACGAGGAGAGGTCCCCGGTCGCTCCACGAGAGTCCGTCGACCGATACCGCGTGGTCCACCGCGCCGAGGCCTTCCCGCGTCGTGGCGGTGTTGAGGACGTGCAGCGTATCCGATAGGCGGAAGACGTCCGGGTCGCGGCAGTTCGACCATTGCCCTTCCCGCCAGTCGAACCGCGCGGTGTCGGGATGGTAGATCGGATTCGACGGATGCGCGCGCCAGGCGAAAAGATCCTCGCTCTCGGCCATCCCCATGCGCTGGGCGACGCTCGAATCGACGCCCGTGTAGTAGAGGCGATACCCGTCCTCCCAGGGAACGATGTCGGGCGCCCAGATGTTTCTCTCGTCCCACGTCCCGGTGCCGACGCCGAGCACGTCCGGATGCATCGTCCAGTGCCGGAAGTCCTTCGTGGTCGCGTGTGCGAACGAAACCTCGTTTCCCGGCACGCGCCAATCCATCGCCGAATCGCTCCCGACGATCATGAAGCAATGCCACTGGTCGCCGCGTTTCACAAAGCAGCGGTCCTTCGTGTAGCGGCCGGGAATGGCGAGGTACCGCTGATCGAAGGAAAAGCGCTCGAAGCCGGCGGCGCCTCGGGGCGACGCGAGGAGAACGATCGGGGCGATGAGGGCCGTCAGTATCCGCCGTTTCAAGATGGAAACCTCCCCGGCAACGGCCGGCAAGACGATAATAGACTTCATCGCGTCTTCCCGCCACAGGAAGAATGCGCGCGGCCCGCATCCGCGCCGTTGAAACGCCGCCCGCAAAAGGGTATATTCCACGGACGCGGAAAACGGGTCTTTACGGAACGGCGGGATGAGATGATCGTCGTCGACGGCATATCGAAGAGCTACGGCGGCCAAGAGCTCTTCAAGAACGCGAGCTGCACGATCGGCGCCGGCGAGCGCGTCGGTCTCGTCGGTAGGAACGGCTCCGGCAAAACCACGCTCTTCCGGCTCATCGCCGGAGAGGAGGAGCCCGATTCGGGCTCGATCGCGCTTCCGAGAAACTACTCGATCGGCTACGTCAAGCAGGAGCCCGACTTCGCCGAGAGCACGGTGTTGCTGGAGGGGTGCCGCGGGCTTCCGCCCGCCGAGCGGGATCATCGCTGGAAGGTCGAGAAGATACTCGCGGGGCTCGGTTTCAGCGAGCGCGATTTCGAGAAGAGTCCGGCGGAGCTCTCCGGCGGATTTCAGGTGCGGCTCAATCTCGCGAAGACCCTCGTTCGGGAAGCGAACCTCCTCCTGCTCGACGAGCCGAACAACTACCTCGACATCACCTCGATACGCTGGCTCGCCCAGCATCTGAGAAGCTGGCGGGGCGAGCTCGTGCTCGTCACGCACGACCGCGGATTCATGGACACCGTGGCGACCCACGTGATCGGGATTCACCGGAAGGGCTTCCGCAAGATCGCCGGAGACACCGGAAAGCTCTACGCGCGGCTCGCTGCGGACGAGGAGACCTACGAGCGGACGAGGCTGAGCGACGAGAAGAGGAGAAATCAGGCGGAGCTCTTCATACGCCGCTTCCGGGCGAAGGCGCCGCTCGCGAGGCGCGTTCAGTCGAGGATCAAGGCTCTCGAGCGGCACGAGAAGCTCGAGAAGCTCGAGCAGGAGAAAAACCTCGATTTCTCATTCCGGTCGAAACCCTTCAACGGAAAGCCCGTCATGCGCGCCTCGGGCGTCTCCTTCGCGTACGAGCCGGAGAGCCCGCTTTTTACCGATCTCTCATTTTCCGTCGGACCGTACGACAGAATCTGCGTCGTCGGCAAGAACGGCAGGGGGAAAACGACGCTCCTCCGCGCGCTCGCGGGGCGGCTTCCCACGCTCGCTGGAGCGGTCACGCTGAACGCCACGGCCGCGGTCGGATACTACGCGCAGGCGAACGTCGGCGCGCTCGACGAGGAGCGGACCGTGCTCGACGAGATCTATCGCGCGGACCCGGCGATCGATCAGCAGCAGGCGAGGAACATCTGCGGCATGATGATGTTCGAGGGGGACGCCGCGCTGAAAAAGATCAAGGTTCTCTCCGGCGGAGAGAAGAACCGGGTGCTCCTCGGAGCGATCATCGCCACACCGGTCAACCTGCTGCTCCTCGACGAGCCGACGAACCACCTCGACATGGAATCGTGCGACGCCCTCCTCGAGGCGATCGACGCGTTCGCGGGGGCGGTCGTGATGGTCACGCACAACGAGATGCTGCTCCACGGACTCGCGGAGCGTCTCGTCGTGTTTCAGGGCGGAGGCGCGAGCGTGTTCGAGGGGAGCTACCAGCGTTTCCTCGACGACCGTGGATGGGACGAGGAGCGGGATCGCGGCGGCAGGGAGGCCGGCGAGGAGCCCGCGCGGCGGCGCGCGGAGCGGAGGGAATCGCGGAGAGAGCGGGCCGCGTTCATCAGGGAGCGTTCGGAAGCGCTGCGCCCGCTCGAGAAGACGATCGCGGATCTCGAGGGCCGGATCGCCGCCGCCGAGGCCGCTCTCGAGCGCCTCTACGAGAAGGTCGAGGCCGCCTCTCTCGATGGAGACAGCGCCGCCATCGCCGCGTCGTCGATCGGGATTCACGAGGCGCGAAACGAGATCGAGACCTGCTTCGGTCTGCTGGAGGCGGCGAGCGAGGAGTACGGCGAAAAGAAAAGCGCGTTCGATCTGCGCATGGGCGATTCAGAACCGTCCCCCCGCGGAGACAGCTAGACGGGCGGAGCGCGCCCGGCGGCGGGCGCCGCGGGCCCTGAAGCCGTGGAATCCGTTCGCTACTGGATCTGCGCCCTGATGAGAGCCGCGCGGGCCGCGCACGAGGCGGCCTTTTCTATCTGATTGCTCTTCTCGTACAGACTCGCGAGGCTCTCGTTCACCTCGGCTACGTTCGGGTGATTGGGGCCGAGCTCCTTCTCGTAAATGGCGAGCAGGCGCCGGTAGACCGGCTCGGCCTCGCCATACTTGCCTTGCGCGCGGTAAATCGCCGCGAGATTGCGGAGCGAGATCTGGACCTCGGGATGGCTCGATCCGAGGGCCTTTTCCCGGATCGCGAGCGCGCGCTCGCAGAGAGGCTCGGCCGCCTCGTGCTTGCCGCGCGAGGCGTAGAGAACCGCGAGATTGTTGAGCGGGGTGGCGAGCTCCGGATCGCCCGGGCCGATTCCCTTTTCGTAGATCTCGATCGCCCGTTCGTAGAGCGGCTCGGCGTCGTTCGGATGCCCCAGCGATTTGCGGATCGTCGCGAGGTTGACGAGGGCCGCCGCCAGCGTGAGATGATCGAGGCCGAGGCCCTTCCGGTAGATCTCGATGGCGCGTTCGCAGAGCGGCTCGGCCTCCTCGAGCTTATCCTGGGAGAGATAGACGCTCGCGAGGTTGTGGAGCGAGCGCGCCACGTCGAGGTGGCCCGGGCCGAGCGTTTTTTCCTCGATGGCGATCGCGCGTTTGTAGAGCGGCTCCGCCTCCTCGTACCGGCCCCGCGCGCGGCAGATCTCGGCGAGATCGTGGAGCGAGGCGCCGACGTCGGCGTGCTTCGGCCCGAGCGTTTTTTCGCGGATCGCGAGCGCGCGACGGCAAAGAGGCTCCGCCTCCTTGTATCGCTCTCCCGCGCGATAGAGCTCGGAGAGATTGCTGAGAGAGGCGCCGACGTCGATATGATTGAGTCCAAGCGTCTTTTCCCGGATCGCGAGCGCGCGCCGGTAGAGAGGCTCGGCCGCGGAAGGCTTTCCCTGCGAGAAGCGGATCGCAGCGAGATTGGCGAGGGAGGCGGCAACCGCCGGATGATCGGGCCCGAAGACTTTTTCATAGATCGAGAGGGAGCGCTTGCAGAACCGCTCGGCCTCGGCGAGCTTTCCCTGCTCCTTGTGGAGCACGGCTATGCACTGCAGCGAGTTCGCCACGTCGGGATGGTTCGGCCCGTTCGACTTCTCGGCGAGCGAGAGGGCCTGCATCGCGACCTCGAGAGCCTCGATATGCTTGCCCTGCGCGCGAAGCGCGGCGCTGCGCTTGCCGAGAGCCGCCCACTCTTCGTTCCCCGCATGAGCGGCGGCGGCCAACAACGCGGCCGCGGCGCAGATTCCGACGAGCGATCGAAGCGTTTTCCCTTTCCGAATCATCCTTGACCTCCAGCCTTTGAAGAGAGGCTTTCGCATAGATCAAGCCAAGCGGACGCGACGGCTCGCCCTCGGAACGGCCAGCGGCAATAGATTTATAGATAATGAGTTATTGTGACGCCCGGGAGGCGGGAAGGGAAAGCTCCGGCGAGTCCCTCATGCAAATAGCCGACAGGATCTCCCGCCCATCGTGATGAGCCCGGAGAGGCGTCGGCTATTCTTTTGCCCCCATCGTCAGGTTGGGGCATCTCACAAACAGTTAAATCATATCCCTTTTAAAAAAGCGAGTCAAGGGAAATTGAGATTAAGCGCATTACGTCAAATAAAAGAAAAACCAGCCGTGTTTCGGCGGCGGAGTATCGGACTTGAAGAATATTATTCCCGAAAAAGGGATTCGCTCTTAGCGGATTCAGGCACTGTTTATGCGAAAATCTCCATCGGAGGCAATTTTCGTGCTCTGCGCTTGGATCCGAGATCCCGCTGAGCGGGATGTAAAGGATAGATGCCGTATGAAACGATACCTAGCGATGCTCGTCGTTTCGCTCGCTCTCATGGGAGCGTGCGATCGCGGCGACGGTATAGTCGACAGCACGGCGCCCGCGCCCGAGACTCCCGACGAGTCGATCGTGATTTCGAACTGCGCCGCGCTCGAGGACGCCGTTCTGGCCTTCGCGGCGGAGAACGACGGCGTGTACCCGGCGAGCGTCGGCGCCGATACGACCCTCGCCGGAAGCACCCTGTTGGATCTCCTGGGCGAGGGCGCCCTCGCGGAGAATCCCTTCACCGGCTCTCCCACGGCGCCGCTCGACGGCGCGGCGCAGAATCCCGGCGAAGTCGGCTACGCTCCGGTGTGCGAGGGAGACTGGAACGTCGGCTACCTCATAACGGGGTACGGGACGTCGTCTCTCGTCGCGACTCTCAGCAACGTCGGTTCCCCCGAAGAGGCCAAGGTCCTCGCGAACTGCTTTATCGTGAGACAGGCCGCGGAGAGGCAGTACTCCGACCACCCTTATTCGGGGTACCCTTTCGAAATCCCCTCAGTCGGCTGGCCGCACCTGTGGCTCTATCCTCTCATCGTGAACCCTTACACAGGAGAAGCCGGCATGCCGGTGCCGCGCATCGCCGAAACACGGGGAGAGGTCGGGTACACCTTCGCGCGGACGATTAACGGAGAGGTCGGTTACGTCGTTACGGGCTGCGGAGCGGAGGGGATTATCCTCGTGCTCTCGAATCTCGATCTCTCTCGCGAAGAAATGATCGTCGCATCGCGGTGCAGAACGATTCAGCTTGCCGCCGAGGCGTGGGCGCAAAGCCACGCGAGCTGCTATCCAACCGGGATGTCGTGCCCAGAGGGCGTGGCCTATCGGTCGATCCAGGCCGGCGAGTGGAACGTGGGGTATCTCGTCACGGGCGCGGCGGACGGAACGCCGGTGTGCGAGCTCACGAACATCTCCTCCCCCGAGGACGCCGCCGTTCGGTTGAACTGTCAGCTTCTCAGAAAGGCCGTTGAGGAGTTCGCGGCGCTGAGCCTCGGCCGCTATCCGAACGACGTCGATCGCGATACGACGCCCGGAGGAGAGACGGTCGTCGATCTTCTTCCGCGCTCACATCTCTTTCTGAATCCGTTCACCGGCGTAGCCGCGGCTCCCGTAAATCATTCGGCGTCCGACGACGGGGAGATAGGGTACGCCGCGGTGTCCGCCGCGGAGGCGAGCTACCCGGGCGACTTCGAGATCGCCCCCGGCTACGTCATAACGGGAATGTGCGCCGGAAGTCGAGCCGTCGCCGTGACGAATATGAGCTGCGACCAGATAGGGGCGGTGACGATCTCTCACTGTCGAACGCTTCAGCTCGCCGTCGAGCGATTCGCCTCGCTCAACGGCGGAGTGTATCCCGGGGATATTTCCTGCGACATGACGCCGGACGGCGATACGATAGTCGACCTCTTGCCGCGCGGGGCTTTTCTCCTCAACAGGGCGATCCTTTGCTATACCGAGCCGGTGGATGGCTGCGCCGTCTTGGAAGGTCAGGTGGGATACCATCCGGTTTGCCGAAACGGCGTGAACGTCGGCTGCGTCATTTCCGGCGTGGGATGCGAAGCGGGCACCACGGTGATGGTGATCGTCATGGAGCCGCCGTACGTCGAGGTTCCCTGATCCGGCGGCATGAGGCCGCATGGGCAAGGGCTCGAAATCGCCCGGGAATGGCCGGACAGGAACCCGCGTTCGAGGATCAACCGGGAAGCCGCGGCAACCGAACGGCGCCAGGTTGAACGGTCTGGGGCTCAGTTCCCAGTCATCTGTACCGAACGGTACAACATTCGAGATGCACCGGCCCGTCAGAACACCATTTAACTAGTTGTCATATAATCAATTAATGCGAACCGCCCACTCTGGCCTCCATCCTGCTTTTATTCCCAATCGAAACCGGGCAGGAGACAGTTAGGAGACAGCGCAGCAGCAGCAGCAACAGGAGAAGGAGGTCCGCTATGCGTAAGGTATTTTCGGTTCTTGCAGTCATCGTGGCCGTGTTCGTCCTCGCCGCTCCGTCGGCGATGGCGGGGGATTTCTTCTACAATTGGCTCCGTGACGACGACGGCGACGGTATTCCGAACTGCATCGATGGCGACTATGTGCCGCCCGAGGACGGCACGGGTTATGGGAAGCTCGGCCCCGTCGAGGGTCTGGCCCTGACCGACGGCAACGACGATGGTAGCGATCAAATCCGGATTCGCACGGACAAGCGCGCCGGCGAGCTCAACGGATACAGCTACCTTTATCGGTACAGACACATGCGTCTCCTTGGGAAGTAAGGGATAGCAACGAGGCCCGGTCCGCTCTCGCACCAGAGAGTCTGACTGCGGTGCCCCCGGAAGGAAACTTCCGGGGGCGCTTTTTTTATTGGATCAACTCTCTCTGAATTCGACGAGGAATCGCATGAAGGCGGCGGCGTCCTCGAAGTTCGACGCGAGCCCGAGCGAGATGCGCACGGCCCCCGTGCTCTTTCCGTCGATGCACTGGCGGAACTGCTCGAGCGACAGACGCGCTCCCGACCCGCCGAGACACTGAACCATCTCGTTCCTCGAGAGGCCGAGGGCGAGCTCGCCGGCTCCCGGATTGCAGAAGCATCCGGTGCGGAGCGAGATCTTCCGGCGGTTCGCCCGCTCCTCGACGAGGAGATGGTTGATCGACTCGCCGGCGCCGTCGTACACGTTGAAGGCGATCGTCGCGCCGCGCATCGCGGTGTCGACCGGGCCGTACACGCGGACGATCGGGCGGCCGTTCGCGTGCGTCATCGACGCCATCCCCTCGAGAATCCAACCGGCGAGGCACATGACGCGCGTGTGGATGGCGTCGAGGCCGATCGAGTCGATGAAGTCGAGCCCCCGCTCGACGGCCGGGAGGCAGGCGTAGTTGAGCGTGCCGTCCTCGAATCCCTGGGCGCCCGCCGCGAGAAAGTGCCGGTCGGCCTGCACGGAGGCGACCGTGATCGTGCCCCCCGCGAACCACGGGCGCTGGAGCTTTTCGAGCGCCCCGCGCCGCGCGATGAGCGCGCCGACCCCCGTCGGGTAGCCGAACATCTTATAGAACGAAACCGCCGTGAAATCGGGGTGGTGCCGCCCGAGGTCGAGACGATTCGTCGGCACGAACGCCGCCGCGTCGAGAAGTACGTCCCAGCCCGCCTCGTGCGCGCGATCGATCCACTCGAGGGGATGCTGCACGCCCGAGAAGTTGGACTGGGCCGGATAGGCGAAGAGACGGTTGCAGTTTCGCGGGCTCTCCGCGAGGCAGCGCTCGAGAACGCAGTCGAGAATCCGCAGGTCGGGAGGCATGACGGGGACGTACTTCGTCACGGCTCCGTGGATCCGGTCATACTCGCGGATGCCGTTCACCGAGTTGTGGTTGTCGAAGCTGAGGAGCAGCACGTCTCCCTTGCAGAAGGGATACCCCTCGCCGACGAGCTTCAGCGCGTGCGTGGCGTTCGCCGTCAGCACGGGGACGTACTCGTCGGGAGAGGCGTTGAAGAACTCGAGAATGCGATGGCGGCAGCGCTCGACGTAATCGGTCGCGATCATCGAGGTCGGATTGGTGGAATGGGGATTGCCGAGAACGGTGCCGAGGAGAAAATCCGCGTGACCCCGGACGTGCGACTCTCCGTACAGCCCGCCGCCGGTATAATCGAGATAGACGTGTCCGAGCCGGTCGAGCCGCGAAAACTCACGGCGCCGGATCTCGTCGAGCTGCGCCGTATCCGCGTATCGCGGATAGCGCTCGAGGAACTCCTCGTAACTCGTTTCCGCCGTCCCCGTTCGGGGCGGGGTAGGGTCCGTGCTCATGCGCGATGCCTCCGGTCGAAGCGACGCTTTCTACAGTATCGAACGTCCGCCCCGCTGTCAATACGCGCAAAATCCGGTTGACGTCAAAACATTAAATATTTATAATATATCCGCCGTTGAATATTCCGCGCCCCGGCCGCGGGCCGCCCGGCGCGTTCCCCGAACGAACGACAAGGAGAGCTGTCATGGATGAGAGCGAGCTGAAATCCCTCAAGGCGGGCAAGGTGGTCGACGCGCGGGGCATGGCGTGCCCCGGGCCGCTCCTCGAGGCCAAGAAGGCGATGGCCGGCGTTCCGGTGGGCGGCGTCATGGAGGTCCTCTCCTCGGACGAGGGGACGAACAACGACATTCCCGCCTGGACGAGGAAGATGCAGTACGAGTTTCTCGGGGTGCTGGAGGACGCCGGGTTCTGGAGGCTCTTCGTCCGCAAGACGAAGTAGCGGGTCCGGGCCGCGCCGCGGCGCGTGCTCAACAGGCTCTAGGCCGCCGGCCGGCGCGTTTCTTCCGGATTCGGGGGATGCGATGAGGGATGTGCAGGAAAAGAGACGCTGCGCGAGGATCGCCGCGATCTTCAAGACGCTCTCGCACCCGCAGAGACTGTTTCTGCTCTGCTGTCTCTGCGAAGGCGAGGCGACCGTGGGGGATCTGCAGAAACAGTGTGGCGCCCCGCAGCCGGTCATATCGCAGCACCTCTCGCGGATGCGGCGCGAGGGTCTCGTGAAGGCGAGGCGGACGGGCACGCGGGCGCATTACCGCATCGCCGACCCGCGGATACCGGCGCTCATCCGGAGCATGGAAAAGATCATCGGCCCCTGATGCGCCCGATCGCGCGGCCGGGGAGGCCCGGCGGATGGCCATGAGCGAATTCGAACCGAAGATACTCGTGTTCTCGACCGATACCGTGTCCGATCCGGGGATCGATCTCGCGGGCCGGAACAAGATGCACTATTCGCCGAACGTGTACGTGATCACGCTCCCGTGCTCGAGCGGCATCAGGCCCCAGTGGATCGCCCACGCGATCTCCCGCGGTTTCGACGGCGTCTTCATCGCGGCCGACGGAAGCGACTGCGCGCTCGTTCCCGATTGCACGGCCCGCACGGCGAAAATCGTCGCGGCGGCCCAGACGATGCTCCGGGAGCGCTCGATCGAGCCGCAACGCGTCAAGATGGCCGCGCTCTGCTCGGTGTGCGCAGAATCCTTTCAGAAACACATGAAGCAGTTCGGCGAGGCCCTGCGCAAGCTCGGGCCCGCGAGGAAACCGGCCTAGGAAACGATGACGGACGAAAAGGCGCAGACGAAACCCTCAGCGGCGCCGGGCCGCGCCCGCTACGACGCGCTCGTCGTTGGCGGCGGCATCGCCGGCATGGAGTCGGCGATCAGCCTCGGCGACATGGGATACCGGGTGCTGCTCGTCGAGAAGGAGCCGAGCGTCGGCGGGAAGATGATTCTTCTCAGCAAGGTCTTTCCGACTCTCGATTGCGCGAGCTGCATCTCGACGCCGAAGATGGCGCTCGCCGCGAGCCATCCGAACATCGACCTGCGCGTGTATTCCGAGGTCAGGGATCTGCGCCGCAACGCCGACGGGACGTTCGCCGCCACGGTCGTGCGCAAGCCGACCTTCGTCGATTTCGAAAAATGCACCGGCTGCCAGGACTGCGAAAAGGTCTGCTCGGTCACCGTTCCGGACGAGTTCAACTTCGACCTCGTGTCGCGCCGCGCGGCGAACATCGCCTTCCCGCAGGCCGTGCCGAAGAAGGCGGTCATCACCCGGGAGGGCACCTCGCCCTGCACGTACGCCTGCCCCGTCGGCATCAAGGCCAACGGCTACATCTCGCTCGCACGCCGGGGCGATTTCGAAAAGGCGTTCAACCTCATCCTGGAGGACGCGCCGCTCGTCGCGAGCCTCGGGCGCGCGTGCTACGCGCCGTGCCAGCCGGAGTGCACGCGCGAGAAGATCGGGGACGCGCCGCACATCAAGCTCCTCAAGCGCTTCATCGCCGACTGGTATTACGAGCGGCACCCCGAGCCCGAGCACGGGCCGCCCGCCGAAAAAAGCGGCAAACGCGTCGCGATCGTCGGGTCGGGCCCGGCCGGTCTCTCGGCGGCGTATTTTCTCGCGAAGAGGGGGCACGAGGCGGTCGTGTTCGAGGGAGAGGCGAAAGCGGGCGGGATGCTCAGATCGGGGCTTCCGCCGTACCGGCTGCCGAAGGAAGCCGTCGACCGCGACATCAAGAACGTGACGGCGCTCGGCGTCGAGATTCGGACCGGCGCGAAGGTCGAGTCGATCGCGGCGCTCCGCGCGCAGGGATTCGACGCGGTGTTCATGTCGGTCGGCGCCCCTCTTCCGAAGAAGCTCCGCATCGAGGGGGAGGACAACCCCGCCGTCATGAGCGGGATCGCCCTCCTCGCCGAGGCCTCTCTCGGAACGAAGGTCGATCTTTCGGGTAAGCGGGCGATCGTCATCGGCGGCGGAAACGTCGCGATCGACGTCGCGCGCACGGCGCGCCGTCTCGGAGCCTCGAACGTGCGCCTCGTGTGCCTCGAAAAGCGCCGCGAGATGCCCGCGGCGGAGGAAGAAATCCGCGACGCCCTCGCCGAGGGCATAGAGTTCCGCAACGGCCTCGGGCCGAAGCGCATCGTCGTCGCCGGCGGGCGCGTGACGGGCGTCGAGACGGTGCGCTGCGTCTCGGTGTTCGACCGGGACGGGAGGTTCGCGCCGAGGTTCAACGAGAGGGCGTTGAAGACGCTGCCGGCGGACATCGTGTTCGTGGCGATCGGACAGGTGTCGCCGACCGCCGCGTTCGCGGCGGACGGCCTCGCGCTCAATCCGAACACGACGATACGAGTCGATCCGCGCACGCTCGAGACGAGCGTCGCGGGCGTGTTCGCCGGCGGCGAGTCGGTCACGGGCCCCTCGATGATCGTGAGGGCGATGGGACAGGGCAAGAGGGCCGCGTTCTACATCGACCGCCGTCTCCGCGGCGAAACGCTCGAGGGGGTCGAGTTCGAGCCGGCCCTTCCCGCCGTGGACAAGGACGCCGTGCTCGGGCGCCAGACCGTCTATCCCTCGATCCGCGTCGAGAAGCGGGAGCTTTCGCCCACGCACCGCGTGCTCAACTTCAGCGAGGTGCAGGAGCCGCTCACCGAGGAGGAGGTCCTCGCGAGCGCCTCGAATTGCCTCAACTGCGGCATCTGCTCGGAATGCCAGCAGTGCCGAATCGTCTGCCCGGCGGCCGCCGTCGATTTCGGCATGCGGGAGGTCGAGGAGGCGGTGGAGGCGGGTGTCGTCGTCGTCTCGACCGGTTTCCGTCTCTTTCCCGCCGAGCTCATGGAGCGCTTCGGCTTCGGCGAGCACCGGAACGTCATCACGGCGATGCAGATGGACCGGCTCGTCGCCCCGACGCGCCCCTACAACCACGTGCTGAGACCCTCGGACGGAAAGGTGCCGGGAAATATCGCCTACGTGCTCTGCGCCGGCTCGCGCGATCACACCGTCGACAATCCGATATGCTCGCGCGTCTGCTGTATGTACTCGGTGAAACAGGCGCAGCTTCTGCTCGGCGCCCTGCCCGTCGCGGACCTGACGCTCTACTACATCGACATCCGCGCCTTCGGCAAGGGGTACGAAGAGTTCTACGAGCAGACCCGGGGGATGGGCGTGCGCTTCGTGAAGGGGAAGATCGCGAAGATTACGGAGCGGGAAAACGGGAACCTCCTCGTGCGGTACGAGGATATCGACGGCGGCGGGGCCGTCAGGGAAGCGGAGCACGATCTCGTCGTGCTATCCGTGGGGATGCTCCCGAATCCGGACGCGCTCCGTCTCTTCGCGGACGAAAGGATCGAGGCGGACGACACGCTCTTCGTCCGCGAGCCCGAGGAGCACGTGAACCCCGGGCGCACGAGCATCGAGGGGGTCTTCGCGGCGGGCACCGCGACGGGCCCGATGGACATACCCGACTCGATACTGCACGCGGGAGCGGCGGCCGCGCAGGCCGCTTCCTATCTCGAGCGGTCGAAACGGAGACGCGGGGCCGCGTCATCCGCGGGGGAGGCTCCGGAGCGGCGATGAGCGAACGGGAACGGAAGATCGGCGTCTACATCTGCCACTGCGGGGGAAACATCTCCGACTACGTGGACGTCGACAAGGTCCGCGAGGAGGTCGAGCGGGAGACGGGCGTCAAGGTCGCGAAGACGTCGCTTTTCACCTGCTCCGACGCGTCGCAGCAGGAGATCATGAAGGACATCAGGGAGCAGGGGCTCGACGGCATGGTCGTCGCCTCGTGTTCGCCGAAGCTCCACCTCACGACCTTCCGCAACGCGGCGAAGCGCGGCGGGCTCAATCCCTTCCAGTACGTTCAGGTCAACATCCGCGAGCAGTGCTCGTGGGCGCATTCGGACGACAAGGCGGGAGCCACCTGCAAGGCGGTCGGCCTCGTCCGCGGGGGAATCGAGAAGGCGCTTCGCCAGGAGGCGCTCGAGCCGATCCGCGTCACGTCCGTAAAATCGGTGCTCGTCGTCGGCGCGGGTGTCGCCGGGATGCGCGCCGCGATCGAGAGCGCCGATCTCGGGGTCGAGGTGATTCTCATCGAGCGGCAATCCGAGACCGGCGGCGTCGTCGGAGCGCTCGGGGAGATGTATCCCTCGGGGAAGCGGGGCGCCGATATCGCCGCCGCGCTGCGCGACGAGATGCGCTCGAGGCCGAACATCACGCTCTTCACGAACGCCGAGCTCGCCGGGAAAAGCGGGCATATCGGAGATTTCGACGTCGCGATCCGCGTTCGCCCCTCCGCGGGCGGAGAAGAAACGATCAACGCCAACGTGGGCGCCATCATCGTGGCGACCGGCTTCGACGAGTACCGGCCGGCGGCGGGGGAGTACGAATTCGGGCACGAGTCCGTCGTGACGCTCGGAGAGTTCGAGCGGATGATTCGCGACGGCGGGGGCGAGCTGCGGCGCGGCGGCCGGGAAATCGGAACCGTCGCGTTCATCTATTGCGTCGGAAGCCGTCAGGGCGGCGAGGCGGAGAGCGCCAACCGTTACTGCTCGCGGTACTGCTGCAACGCGGCGATTCACGCCTCCCTCCTGGCCCAGCGGCGTTTTCCCGGGCTGCGGGCGTTTCACCTCTACCGCGACGTGCGGACGTACGGCAAGTTCGAGCTCCTCTACGAGGAGGCATCGAAGGCCGGCGCGGTGTTCCTGCGTTTCGACGGCTCCGAGCCGCCGGCCGTCCGCCCCGAGGGCGGCGGTCTTCTCCTGAGCGTGAAGGATCTCCTCACCGGGGGGGAGGAGATCGAGATCCCCGTCGATCTCGTCGTGCTCGCCACGGGGATGGTCCCGCGCGCGAACGACGCGCTCACGACCACGCTCAAGCTGCCGACGGGCTCGGATCGTTTCTACAACGAGATACACGCCAAGCTCCGCCCGGTGGAGACCGTGATCGACGGCGTGTACATCGCCGGGTGCTGCCAGGGGCCGCGCAACGCTTCCGAGAGCGTCGCGGCCGCGCTTTCGGCCGTGTCGAAGGCGGCCTCTCTCCTCGTCAAGGGGTACGTCGACCTGCAACCCTTCATCGCGTACGTGATGGAGGATCGCTGCGTCTGGTGCGGCGAATGCGAAAAGGCGTGCCCCTACGGCGCGATCGAGAAGGTCCCCTACGGCGACAAGGACGCGGCCCGCGTCGTGGACGTGCTCTGCAAGGGGTGCGGCGCGTGCGTGCCCGTGTGTCCGACGAACGCGGCCCAGCTCAAGGGATCGAGCGACGACCAGATCACGGCGATGATCGATGCGTTCGCGCGGGAGGCGAAGGGTGCCTAAGAGCTTCGAGGAACGGTATCCGGAGAGCGCGGCCGTGAAGGGCGAGCGCCGGCAGATCGCGCGCGCGGAGCACGGCATGCGCCGGCGCGTGCTCGCGCTGCTCCGCGGAGGGGCGAAGACCGTGCCCGAGGTCGCGTCCGCCCTCGGCATATCCGCGTACGAGGCGCACTGGTGGATGATGGGATACGTGCGCTACGGGTTCGTCCGCGCGACCGAGGAAGTCACGGAAGAGGGCTACTACAAATACGCGATCGTCGAAGGGAAAGAGTAGATGGAACGGGTCAAGCCCACCTTCATCGACGACGTGCGCGCGCTCGGCGCGGCCGATCTCAGCGCCTGCTACAGCTGCGGCACGTGCAGCGCCGTCTGTCCGCTCTCGAAGGACGAGACGTCCTTCCCGCGGAAGATGATCCGCTACGCGATGCTCGGGCTCGAGGGGAGGATCCTCTCCTCCGCGGAGCCCTGGCTCTGCTATTACTGCGGCGAGTGCAGCAAGACCTGCCCGCGCGAGGCCGATCCGGGCGGACTCATGATGGCGCTCCGCCGCTACTCGATTCGGCGGTACTCGATCGGGAGGATCGCGGATGCCTTTTACTCGGCGTTCGCGTCGGGGATCGCGTGGATCGCGCTCACCGCGATCGCGATCGCGCTCATCCTCGTCTTTCACGATCCGAACATGAACCGCGACGAGGTGGAGTTTCTCTCGTTCATCTCGCTCGACGACATTCACGTCGCCGGCATCGCGATCGTCGCCTTCATCGGCGCGGCGTTTCTCGCGAACATCTGGATCATGTACCGGGCGATGAAGGCCGGGGGACGCGGCGGGGCGTTCTCGATCGACAACCTCCGGAAAACGACGCGGGGGGCCGTCCGGGAGATCGTGCTTCAGGAGCGCTTCGGCGAATGCGAGGACAACCGGTTCAGGCGGTGGGCCCACCTGCTCGTCTCGGGGGGATTCATGGGGATGTTCCTCGCCACCTGCATCATCGCGGCGATCGACTTCGAGTGGATACCGCTTCCGCGGTGGGTGTCGCTCGCCGTCGGCTCCGTTTCGGGCGCGGCGACGCTCGTCGGGCTGGCGTACTACGCGCGGCTGCGCTTCGCTCGAAAGACCGAATACGCGAAACGCTCGCACCAGAGCGATTGGGTCTTTCTCGTCCTGCTCGCGGTCTCCGTCGCGAGCGGCTACGTCATGCTCGCGTTCCGGTTTCTGAACATGCCGGCGGCGGCGTACTGGTCGTTCGCCGTGCATCTCGTCGCCGTGTTCGACCTGCTCATGTCGGTGCCGTTCACGAAATTCGCGCACGTGGTCTACCGGCCGGCGGCCCTCTGGCTCGCCGGCGTGAAATAGTCCCTTCCGGAACGCCGGGCGCCGCCGCGCGCGGCCGGCCCGGGCCTCGGCTCCAAGGAGGATGCGATGAGCGACGGTGCTCAGGAAAAAGCCAGTATCATCGTCATGAGCGGCGATCTCGACAAGGTCATGGGGGCGTTCATCATCGCCAACGGCGCCGCCGCGTTCGACATGAAGGTCACGATGTTCTTCACCTTCTGGGGGCTCAAGGCGATTCAGAAGGGGAATCTCACCGGCAAGAGCCTCATGGGGAGGATGCTCGGCCTCATGAACCGCGGCGGGGTGGAGGCGATCGGCCCCTCGCGCCTCAACATGGGGGGCATGGGCCGCTGGATGTTCAAGAAGATGATGAAGGAGAAGAAGGTCACCCCCCTCGCGACGCTCGTCAGCCAGGCGAGGGAGCAGGGGGTGCGGCTCGTGGCCTGCGAGATGAGCTGCAACGTCATGGAGATCGGCAAGAAGGATTTCATCGAGGGCGTGGAGATGGGAGGGGTGGCGACGTTCATCGCCGAGGCGTCGGAGTCGAAATTCTCGCTCTTCATTTAGGGGGTTGCCGATCCTCCGCCGCGCCGGTATACTGATACCGGCACGGCGATTCAACTCCACCAGTAACACGCGGAGTCCGGCCCCGCCGAATTCCTTTGTGGTTGCGGTCGGGCCGCCGAGCGGCGAAGCATCGTGCGGCGCCCCGTCCGTCCGATCAATGAAGAATAGAGGAAAGGCGTATGAGGCGGGTTCTCCTCTATATGCTGCCGGTTCTCGTGATTGTGACGGCCGGGCTCGCCGTGCTCGGCGTCCTTCAGGTACGCTCGGTGCGCGAGCATTTTATGGAAGACCTCGCTCGCAAGGCGCGCACCGTCGCCGAGAGCACCGCGTTCGCCGCCTCCGATCTGCTGTCCCGCGGCGATTCGGCCGCCGCCAGCCGCCTCGTCGAGGGATTCCAGCGGCGCGAGCAGCTCCAGGGGTGCGTGATCTTCGACCGGCGGGGGCGGATCTTCGCGATCACGGAGCGCGTGTCCGCGTGGGGAAGCGAAAGCAAGCCCTATATCCGGACCGCCCTCGATACGGGTGTTCCCCGCAGCGGGCTCGAGCGTTACGGCACTCTGTCTCTCTACAGCTACGTGCTCCCCATCGAGAACGCGGCGGGCGAGGTCATCGGCGCCGTCGAGGTGGTGTACGACACGGCGTACCTCTTCGATACGCTCGCGGGGCTCTGGCGCCGCATCAGCATCGTTCTCATCTCCCTCCTTTCGGTCATCGTGGTCATATCTCTCATCTTCGAACGGCAGACGTACGTTCTGCCGCTCCGGCGCCTCACGACGTGGTTCAATAGGTTCCAGCGCGGCGAGCTCGACCGGCTGACTCCGTTCAGGGCGCGCGGCGAGCTCGCCAATCTCGTGAGGGAGGTCGAGCAAGTGGCGCTCAGCCTCCGCGTGGCGCGCCGGACGGTTTCGGGCGAGGCGCAGGAGCGCATTCGAAACGAGGAGCGCTGGACGGAGGGAAGGCTCCGCGATCTCGTGCTCGCGCGCCTCGGCGAGAATATGCTCTTCGTCGTTTCGAACCGGGAGCCGTACGAGCACGTTTTCGACGAGGCGAGCGGCGGAGCGCGATGCGTGCGTCCCGCGAGCGGCGTCGTCACCGCGATCGACCCGATCCTGCGAGCATGCGGCGGCACGTGGATCGCTCACGGCAGCGGCAGCGCCGACCGAAAATTCGTCAACTCGCGGAGCAAGCTCGTCGTTCCCCCCGGCGACGACCGGTACATTCTCAAGCGCGTTTGGCTCACCAAGGAGGAAGAAGCGGGATATTACTACGGCTTCTCGAACGAGGGGCTCTGGCCGCTCTGCCACGTCACCCATACGCGGCCCGTGTTCCGCGAGAGCGACTGGCGGATGTACCGGCGGGCGAACGAGAAGTTCGCCGACGCCGTGATCGAGGAGCTGCCGTCGCGGGCGCCGTTCGTATTCATTCAGGATTACCATTTCACGCTCCTGCCGCGCCTCATCAAGGAGCGGCGCCCCGACGCCACGGTGGCGCTCTTCTGGCATATTCCGTGGCCGAACCCGGAAGCGTTCGCGATTTGTCCGTATCAGCACGAAATTCTCGACGGCATGCTCGGCTGCGATCTCATCGGGTTTCATGTGCAGTATCACTGCAACAACTTTCTCGATACCGCGAACCGTCTCGTCGAGTGCCGCGTCGACACCGAGCGGTTCAGTGTCGTGCGAGCGCAGAAGGAAACCTTCGTGCGTTCCTTTCCGATCAGCGTGGCGCCGCCCGCCGCGGGGGACGCCGACCCGGCGATCGCTTCCGAGATCGCCCGGATCCGTCGCGAATTCTCGCTCGAGGGGCGGATCGTGGCGATCGGCGTCGACCGCATCGACTACACAAAGGGGATCAAGGAGCGATTCCTCGCGGTCGATCGTTTTCTCGAGAAGTGGCCGGAATACCGGAAGAGGTTCGTGTTCGTCCAGATCGGCGCTCCGAGCCGGACCCATATCAAGAGCTATCACGATCTCTCCGCCGAGATCGACGAGCTCGTCCAGAATATCAACTGGAAATACTCCGAGGATTCCTGGGCTCCCATCATCTACCATCGGCGGCAGTTCACGCCGGAGGAAATCAGGCCGTACTACGCTCTCGCCGATCTCTGCGTCGTGAGCTCGCTCCACGACGGCATGAACCTTGTCGCCAAGGAGTTCGTCACCGTCGCGGGGGACCGCCCGGCCATGCTCGTCTTGAGCCGGTTTACTGGGGCGGCGCGGGAGCTCACCGACGCCGTGCTCGTCAATCCGTACTCCATCGAGGAATTCGCCGGAGCGATCCGCTTGGCGATCGAGATGCCGGACGCCGAGAAGCGCAAACGGCTCGAAAGCATGCGCTCGATCATCACCGACAACAACGTCTACCGCTGGGCCGCGAACATCATCACGGAGCTGACGTCGCTCAAGAGGGAGTGACCTCGGCCCGCTCTGGCCCCGGGCCGTCGCACCGGCGACCGAAGGCAGCGACATGAGACACCTATTCGACGATTGGGAACCGGTTCTCGCGCGCATGGCCGGCTCGCACGTGCTCCTCCTTCTCGATTTCGACGGCACGCTGGCGCCCATCGCGCCGACGCCCGGCGAGGCCGCGCTCCCGGCGCCGACGCGCTCCGTGCTCGAACGTCTGGTGCGGAGCCCCCGGTGCACCGTCGTCGTCGTGAGCGGCCGCGCGCTCGACGACATCCGCGCCAAGATCGGACTCGACGGCGTCGTGTACGTGGGCAGCCACGGGCTCGAATCCGACGGGTTTCCCCCGTACGAACCGACGGCGTCGTTCCGGGAGACGCTCGCTCGCGCGAGGAGCGAGCTCGGGGCGCGCCTCGCCGGCGTGCCGGGCGTGATCTTCGAGGACAAGAAGGTTTCGCTCGCCGTTCATTACCGGCGCGTCGAGCCGCGAGAGATCGCCCGCGTCGAAAGCGCCGTTCGCGGCGCGGTCGCGGCGCTCGATCACGGGGAACTGCTGGAAGTCTCCCCCGGAAAGATGGTGTTCGAGTTGCGGCCGCGTCTCGGCTGGAACAAAGGGACGGCCGTCGATCTCGTCGTTCGCGCCGAGGAACGCCGCCGCGGCGGCTGTGTATTTCCCATCTACGTCGGGGACGATGCCACCGACGAGGACGGATTCCGCGCGCTGGAGGGGCGGGGACTCGCCGTGCTCGTCGGGGAGAGACCGGAGTCGAACGCAACGCATTTTGTCTCTGATACGGAGGAGGTGGCGCGGATGCTCCGCGAGATCGTCGGACGCTGCGGAGAGCCGCCCGGCTCATGAGCGAGATGCGCGCGCAGAATCCCTTTCGCTTTCATACGCGGCTCCACCTCTCCGAGCTCACGGGGCTCAAGGCGGCCACGATCGCGCAGCTCCTCGCGCAGGTGCGCTCGGCGCCCGGTTCGAGCATCTACCATCACACGCACCGGTATCTCCAGCAGCACCAATACCTCTCCCCGGAGCCGCCGAACGACTTTGCCCACTGGGTGACGTACGAGCTCGGAGACGAGGAGCTCGGCGAGCGGCTCGCTAGCATCGATACCGTCGGCTTTTCGACTATCCGGTCGCTCCGCGACCGGATCGCGGAGGTTCTCGAGGCGTATCTCGAGGAGAAGCCATCGGCGAAACGGAGGTTTTCCGCCGAGGGCCGCGAATTTCATTTCATAAAATCGGTCAGCTTTGTGATCGCGACGAAGCACGTCGCCTGGGACCTCGCCCAGTTCGCCGATGAGCTCGGGAAGGTCACGGTCGACTCCATCTACTATCACATGTTCGAGGCGCGTCTCCGCCTCGAGCGGGGCCGGAACGATTTTTCTTTGTGGCTCGAGACTTCGCTCGGCGAACGCAGGATCGCCGAGGAGATCTCGAGGCTGGATCCTTACACGCGGACACTCGATAATCTCCGGGCCACGATCATCCGGATCGTGGAGAAGCGGATCGGACGGTGATATGACGGATATCAACGACTACATTCCGATCGTCGGGCAATCGATCGTCGACGACCTGCGGCTGCTCGCCGAGCGCCTGCAGGGGAAGGTGGTTCAGCACGTCAATTCGACGGCGGTCGGCGGCGGGGTCGCCGAAATCCTCACCAGGATGGTGCCGCTGCTGCGCGATCTCGGCGTCGACACGCGGTGGGATCTCATCAAGGGCGGAGAGCAGTTCTTCGCCGTCACGAAAAAGTTTCACAACGCGCTGCACGGGCGCGGCGAGGAGATATCGCGCGCCGACTTCGACGTATTTCTCGACGCGAGCGAGGCCAATATCCGCGAGGTCGATATTCACGGGGACATCGTCTTCATTCACGACCCGCAACCGATCGCTCTCGTCAATCGCGCGGCCGGCAACAAATGGATTTGGCGCTGCCACGTCGACGTGTCGAATCCGGACCGGAGGGTGTGGAAGTTCCTCCGCAAGTTCATGGTGTGCTACGACGCGGCGGTCTTCTCGGCGCCCAGCTTTTCACAAGTGCTTCCGATCCGGCAGTTTCTCATCGCTCCCTCGATCGATCCGCTGAGCGACAAGAACCGGGAGCTTTCCGAGGAGACGATCGCCGCGGTTCTCGAAAAATACGGCATTCCGAGGGACAAGCCCATCGTCACGCAGATATCTCGGTTCGACCGTCTCAAGGATCCGATCGGCGTGATACGGGCCCACGCGCAGGTCAGGCGGTACATCGACTGCCGCCTCGTGCTCGCGGGAGGCACGGCGGAGGACGATCCGGAGGGCATGCAGGTGCTGGAGGAAGCGCGCGAGGAGGCGCGCGGGGATCCCGATGTCCATATCCTGCTGCTGCCGCAGAACGATATCGAGGTAAACGCGCTGCAGCGCGCCTCGTCCGTCATCGTCCAGAAATCGCTCAAGGAAGGATTCGGGCTGACGGTGTCGGAGGCCCTCTGGAAGGGGAAGCCGGTCGTCGCCTCGAACGTCGGCGGTATTCCGCTGCAGGTCACGCACAAATACTCGGGTCTCCTGTGCCATTCGATCGAGGGGGCGGCGTTCGCGATCAAGCAGCTCCTTTCGAGCCCCGAGTACGCCCGCAGACTCGGCGAGAACGGCCGCGAACACGTCCGCAACAATTTTCTCCTGACGCGCCACCTTCGCGATTATCTACTCGTCTTCCTGTCCTTGTACCACGAGGGGGACATCGTCGCCCTCTAGCTCGGCGCCGGGCAGGAGGGGGTATCCCGGGGCGCGCCGCATGCTGTATAATGACCTGGACGGAGACGGCTCGCTCCCGGCCGGGTTTTCATTCGAAGGATCCGTCGAACGCTCATGAAACCGCTGTACTGGATCTCGCTCGTCCTCATCCTCTATACCTACGCGGGGTATCCGCTCGCGCTCTACCTCTGGGCGCGGTTGCGGCCGCGGCCCGTTCGAAAGGACCGCTCCGCCGCCGAGCCGCTCGTGACGGTCGTCGTCGCCGCGAGGAACGAGGAGAGCGTCATCGGGAAACGCATCGAGAACCTCCTCGCGCAGGGCTACCCGCCGCGGAAGCTCGAGATCGTCGTCGTCTCGGACGGATCGAGCGACGGGACGGATCGGATCGTTGCGGCGCTGGCCGAGCGGGAGGGGGCGACGATTCGGAAGGGCGCGGAACTCCTGCCGCGGATCCGCCTCGTGAAGATCCCCGAGGGCCGGGGGAAGCCGAACGCCCTCAACGCCGGCGTCGGGATCGCCCGGGGGGAAATCGTCGTTTTCACCGACGCGCGGCAGGAGTTCGAGGCGAACGCCGTGCGCGAGCTCGTGGCGAACTTCGCCGATCCCTCGGTCGGCAGCGTGAGCGGGGAGCTCGCCTTCCGCGGGCGGGAAGGGGCGGGCGTCGAGACGGAGATGGGGCTCTACTGGACGATCGAGAAATGGATCCGCAGGACCGAGGGGCTCGTTCATTCGGTCGCCGGGGCCACGGGGGCGATCTACGCGATACGGCGGGGGCTCTACGAGACCGTTCCGGAGGAGACGCTCCTCGACGACGTCTACGTGCCGATGAAGATCGTCTGCCGCGGCTACCGGAACGCTTTCGACGAGCGCGCGATCGCGCGCGACGTTTTCTCGAAGAACCTGCCGGAGGAGAAGCGGCGCAAGATCCGGACGCTGCTCGGGAACTACCAGCTTCTGCGCCTCATGCCGGAGCTGTCCTCGCCGGCGGGCAATCCGATTTTCATCCAGTTCTTCTCGCACAAGGTGGCGAGGCTCTTCGTGCCGCTGTTCTTTATCGCGCTCCTCGTCGCGTCGGCCCTCGCCACGGGCGCGATCTACCGGCTGACCCTGTGGGGCGTCGTCGCGCTCGCGCTGCTCGCCGCCTGCCGGCGGCAGGTCGCGCGTCTGCCGGTCGTCGGAAAGCTCGGAGCGGCGGCGAGCACCTTTTTCACGCTCAACTACTTCGCGCTCCTCGCGTTCTTTTACCTGTTCAGGCCGGGGAAGAGGCGGATCTGGTAGGAGGGGCGAGGAAGACGATCGTCGCGCCCCAGCCTCCCTCGTCCTCGGCCGCCTGCGCGAAGGAGATCACCCCGTCGGCTCTCGAGAGCGCCGCGCGCACCGTCTCCCGCAGGGCCCCCGTGCCCTTTCCGTGGATGATGCGCACCCTGAGGATTCCCTTCCCCCGGCAGAGGGAGAGATAGTCGGGCACGAGGCTTTTCACGTCCCCGGGATCGAAAGCGTGGAGATCGAGGATGCCGTCGATCGGAAGCTCGACGGGCCCTTGTCCATCCGTCATAGAACGCTCCTTACTCCCCCTCGGGGGCGCCGCCGCCGCGATTATTCATCTGGACTTTCGCCTTTTCCAGTGATAATTTTCGCTTCTGCGGGGGGCGCGAACCGCCCCCCGAAAAAGGCATGCTCGCAGCGGGACGCCGGTCGCCTTTGCTGGCGTCTCATTTTTCTTTCAACCCCGAATGGAGGGATCGAAGGTATGAGATCGTTCACGCTCATGATCGCCTGCTTGCTCGCGGTCGCACTCGTAACGGCGGGCGCGGGCTGTTCGAAGAAGGGCGGAAAGGGTGGCGACGCCGACAGCATCGCCGCGGCGGAAGCGGCGGCGAAGAACATCCTCGTGCGGGTAAACGGCAAGGACATCTCCCAGCTCGAAGTGGAGCGTCAGCAGGACATGCTCCTCCAGCAGCTCCGCGGCTTCGCCGATTCGGCCCAGGTAGTCTCCATGATGCCGACGATCAAACAGCAGGCGCTCGACAACGCCATCAACCGCATTCTCCTCGAGGACGCGGTGAAGACGCTCGGCATCAAGGCCGACAAGGCGATGGTCGACTCCCGGATCGAGGCCTACCGCAAGAACTTCGTTTCGGAAGAGGCCTACAACGCCGATCTCGCCAAGAGAAACATGAGCGCCGACAAGCTCTACGGAGAGATCGAGATCGCGATACAGGCGGAGGAGCTCTTCAAGATACGCACCGCGAGGATCGCGCCCGCGACCGACAAGGAGATCCGCAAGTTCTACGACGATAACGCCGAACGTTTCCAGCAGGCCGAGCGGGTTCGCGCGAGCCACATCCTCATCAAGGTGGACAAGACCGATACGGACGAGGTGAAGGCGGAAAAGCGGAAGAAGATCGAGGGCATCCTCGCCTCCGTCAAGAAGGGCGCCGATTTCGCCGAGGAGGCGCGGAAGAGCTCCGAATGCCCGAGCAAGGAAAACGGCGGCGACCTCGGATTCTTCGAGCGCGGCAGCATGGTGCCCGAGTTCGAAACCGCGGCGTTCGCGCTCAAGACGGGGCAGATGAGCGGCGTCGTCGAGACGCAGTTCGGCTACCACATCATCAAGGTCACCGAGCACGCGAAGCCGGCCGCGACGCCGTTCAACGAGACGAAGCAGCAGATCTCGACGTATCTCATCCAGCAGAAGAGAAACGACGCGATCGGCGCGTATTTCGACAGCCTCAAGACGGTTTCGAAGATCGAGTATCTCGATTCGACCCTCGTGAAGTAGGAGGGGACCGGACCGGATCCGGCCGCGGAAGCGATGCAGGGGCGTCTCGCGAGGGGCGCCCCTGCCGTTTTCCGGCCGCGGAACCGCTACCGGAGGTATTTTTCGGGGGGCCTGCGCTCGGGCACGTAGGCGCGCTCGATCGTTCCCGCGTTCCACTCGCGCGATACGTAGAGGTTGCAGTAGCAGCTCCCGTACTCCTTCACGTCCGGCTCGCGGTACACGCAGGGGCAGAGGATGTCGCGATCCCAGTCGCGATCCCCCGAGGCGAGGCGGCAGGGGCAAGCCATGTATCCGTAGCGCCGCTTGTTCACGATGAGCGCCTCGATGAGCTCGAGGGTGCGCCCGCGATCCTCGTTGAACGGATATCCCTTGGCCTCCTGCGCCCGCCGCAGCCGCTCGAAGAGCTCTTCCGCTTCCGTCATAGCGGGCCCAGCGCTTCCTTGATCTTGTCCTCGCGGTTTCCCACGATCACCGTGCCGTCGATGACGATCGTCGGGAACGACACGGCCGGATTGAGGGCCCGGACCTCGGCGAGCACGGCGTCTCTCTCCGGCTTCGGTACGAGATCGACGTCGGTGTACTCGTACTCCACGCCGAGATCGTTGAGGAGCTTCTTCGCCGCCCTGCAATGGCTGCACGTGCTGAGCGTGTAGAGCTTCACGCGCTTGTGCTGCAACTCGGTTCCTCCTTGCATCGCGCCCGTGACGAACGTTTACCTCGAAAGGCTAATCCCCCGGCCGCCGCCGCGCAACGACTTCTTTCGCCTCGTCCGCGGATCTGCCCGGAACGCCCGGGGGAGGGGGCGGCCTCCCCCGCGGGAGGCCGCCGGCGACACTTTTCGCTCGTTCGTTTCGTGCCCCGCGCCGTATAATCTCGGCCCATGGAACGGTGCTCCGGAATTCTGCTGCATATTACATCGCTTCCCTCGGCGCATCCCGTGGGCGATCTCGGCCCGGCCGCCTTCGAGTTCGCCGATTTTCTCGCGAGCGCCCGCCAGCGCGTATGGCAGGTGCTGCCGCTCGGTCTCACGGACGGCGCTCACGGCAACTCGCCCTACAGCAGCGTCTCCGCCTTCGCGGGAAACACGCTCCTCGTGAGCCCCGAGGTTCTCGTCGAGGACGGTCTTCTGCGCCCGGGCGACACGCCGCGGCCGGTCGAGGCGGGCGGACGCTGCGACTACGCCGCCGCCGCCGCGGAGAAGCGGGAGCTTTTCGACCGCGCCTTCGACCGCTTCCGGGAGACCGGCTGGATGCGGCCGGAGTTCGAGGAGTTCGCCTCGCGCAACGCGCACTGGCTCGACGACTACGCGCTGTTCATCGCGCTCAAGCGGCGCTTCCACGGCGTCGTCTGGAACCGGTGGCCGGAGGAGCTGCGAAACCGACGGGAGGAGGCGCTCCGCGCGGCGCGCGAGCGCCACGCTGACGAAATCGAGCGGGAGAAGCTCGCGCAGTTTCTCTTTTTCCGTCAGTGGGCGGCGCTCAAGGCTCATTGCAACGGGGCGGGGGTGCGGCTGCTGGGGGACATTCCGATCTACGTGAACTACGACAGCGCGGACGTCTGGCGCGAGGGAGGCATATTCAAGCTCGACGCGTCGAAGGAGCCGCGGTTCGTCGCGGGGGTGCCGCCGGATTATTTCAGCGAGACGGGGCAACTCTGGGGAAATCCCGTCTACGACTGGGACGCTCTCCGGACGACCCGGTACCACTGGTGGATGCAGCGGTTCGAGCATAACCTCGGGCTGTTCGATATCGTTCGCGTCGATCACTTCCGCGGATTCGTCGGGTACTGGGAGGTTCCGGCGGGGGAGCGGACGGCGATCAAGGGCCGCTGGGTGAAGGCGCCGGCGGACGACTTCTTCGACGCGCTTCTCCGGCGTTTCCCGGCGCTGCCGATCGTCGCCGAGGATCTCGGCGTCATCACTCCCGACGTAAAGGAGGTCATGGCGCGGTTCGGGATCCCCGGGATGAGGGTGCTGCTCTTCGCCTTCGGCGAGGACAATCCGGCCCATCCCTACCTCCCCCACAACTACGTCGCGAACTGCTTCGCGTACACGGGCACCCACGACAACAACACGGCGCGGGGGTGGTTCGAGGCCGAGGCGCTCCCGGAGGAGCGCGCGAGGCTCGCCCGGTATTTCAAGGCCGGCTTCAACGCGGAGAACGTCCATATCGGGCTCATGCGTTTTCTCCTGATGTCGGTCGCCGACACCGTCATCCTGCCGATGCAGGACGTCCTCGGGCTCGGCGCCGAGGCGCGCATGAACTGTCCCGCCGTTCCGCACGGCAACTGGGAGTGGCGCCTCGCCCCCCGGCAGGTTCATCCGCGCGTGGCCTACGCCCTCGCGGCCATGACGGAGACCTACGGGCGCGCGGAAACCGCGCCGGCCCCCGGGAAGACGCCCGCGAAACCTCACGGTTCCTAGCCGGCGCGGGGGCGGAGGCATGCACACGGACGCAGTCGTTCTCGCCGTTTTCATCTTCGTATACCTCGGGATGATTCTCGGGAGAATCCCGGGCCTCGCCCTCGACCGGACCGGCGTCACCCTCCTCGGCGCGATCGCTCTCGTGACCCTCGGCCGCGTCACGGTGCCGGAGCTCTCGACCGTCATCGACGTGCCGACGATCGCGCTCCTCTTCGGGCTCATGGTGGTCTCGGCCCAGTTCCGCCTCGGCGGCTTCTACTCGCACGTCGTCCGGCGCATAGCGGCCATCGAGACCGGCCCGGCCGCCCTGCTCGGGATCCTCGTCGCCGTCACGGGGGCGCTCTCGGCGATCCTCGCGAACGACATCGTCTGCCTCGCCGTCGCGCCGGTGCTCGTCGAGGGATGCGCGCGGCGCGAGCTGAACCCCCGGCCGTATCTCCTCGCTCTCGCCGCGGCGGCCAACGTCGGCTCGGCGGCCACGCTCATCGGCAACCCGCAGAACATGCTTATCGGCCAGGTTCTCGGGCTCTCCTTCAGCCGTTACCTCCTCGACGCGGGAATTCCCTCGCTCCTGGGGCTCGGCGTGGTCTGGGCCGTGATCGCCCGCCGCTACCGGAGATCGTGGCGTGCGTCGACGCCGATCCCGGCGATCGGGGAGCAACGGTTCGACCGGCGGCAGACGTGGAAGGGGGCCGTCATTCTCGCCTTTCTCATGGCCGCGTTTCTCGCGGGAGCGTGGCCCCGGGAGATCCTGGCGCTCGCCGCCGCGGGAGTGCTCCTCTGCTCGCGCAGGATGCGGTCGCGGGACATGCTCGAGCTCGTCGATTGGCAGCTCCTCGTTCTCTTCATGGCGCTCTTCGTCGTGAACCACGCCTTCGAGGTCTCGGGCGGCATGGCGGCGGCCGCGGAGCGCCTTTCCGCCGCCGGGGTCGATCTCTCGCGCCCGGCGACGCTCTTCGGCGCGAGCGTGCTCCTCTCGAACCTCGTGTCGAACGTCCCGGCCGCGATGCTGCTCGTCCCCTTCGCCTCGCATCCACTCGCGGGTCCGGTGCTCGCCCTCGCCACCACGCTCGCGGGCAATCTCCTCGTCGTCGGCTCCATTGCAAATATCATCGTGATCGGCCAGGCGGAACGGCTTGGCGTGAGGATCGGCTGGCGGGAGCACGCCCGGGTCGGCGTGCCCGTGACGATCCTGACGCTCGCGCGTCGCGGCCGCCTGGCTCGCGCTGCGCTGAGGGCGAAAAGCCCGGCGCGAAGCCACGAATCGCCTATCCGCCGGCATGAGCGGTTCGTCCTCGCGACCCGCCGAGGCGCGGCGGCGGCGCGCCCTTTCCCGCGCCGGGTGGTCTCCGGGGGCCTTCGCCGGTCCGTTCGACGAGACTGGTCTCAAAATTGCACCAGTCGATACGGGGCCGTGCGCCTGGACCGGGAAGCCGGCGGCGCCGGGAGAGAGCCGGGAAGAAAAATAACGCGAAAAGAAAAATATAGTTTGCTTGCATGAGCAAGCGTTGTGTATATATTGCAACTTGAAAAAAGGAACGGCGCGCCGAGCGGCGAGCAACGATGCGCACTGAAGGCGGAGGAGGAGGCGATCACCCCGCCGATGACGCCGCGAGCGCCTTCCGGTTCATTGAGGAGGAATTGTCATGAAGATGAAGTTTCCACATATAGCATTCGGACGTCTCGTGAAGCCTCTATCGAGGCATGTCGGCGTCCGGCGCATGAGGACGGGCTTTGCGCCCCGTATATCGTTCGATGTGACCAACGATTTTCCGAGTCGCGTGCGGCCCGTGAGCCGCGACCTGATGGAGGGATTGTTCGATGGAGCCGCAAGCTTCAACGCAACGCGGTACCGATGTTACTAGCGTAGAAAAGAGTGAGGATCACCCTCCTCATAGTGCTACCTGCCTCGGTCCACTGTTCGACGGACAGAGTTTTCCCCAGAAACGAATTGAGCCCAATCGTCTCTCCGGCTATCGCTCCGCCTCCGGCCGGCGCCCGCAGACGAGCTCGCGCGTGCGGCTCTTCCGGCGGGCCTTCTTCCCCGAAGCGAGCGATCGGGAATGGAACGACTGGCGCTGGCAGATACGGCACCGCATCCAAGATCTCGAGACCTTCGAACGCATCCTGAGCCTCTCGCACGACGAGCGGCTCGCGCTCGAGCAGGGAGGCTCGATGCTTCCCGTGGGCGTGACGCCGTACTACATGAGCCTGCTCTCGTACGACGATCCCGGCCAGGCGCTCCGGCGCACCGTCATCCCGAGCACCGCGGAGTTCGCCTGCGTTCCCGGCGAGTCGACCGATCCGCTCGCGGAAGAGGCGATGAGCCCGGTGCCGGGCCTCGTGCACCGGTATCCGGACCGGGTGCTCTTCCTCGTGTCCGATTTCTGTTCGACGTACTGCCGCTACTGCACGAGGTCGCGCGTCGTGGGGCACGGGGTGCTCAACCCGACCGTCGCCCGTCTCGAGAAGGCCTTCCAGTACATCAGGTCGAATCCCCAGATCCGGGACGTCCTCATCTCGGGCGGGGAACCGCTCACCCTCGGCGACGAGCGGCTCGACTGGATACTCACGGAGCTGCGGCGGATCCCGTCCGTCGAGATCGTCCGCATCGGAACCAAGGCGCCCGTCGTGCTGCCGCAGCGCATCACACCGCAGCTCGTCCGCATGCTGCGCCGGCACCATCCGCTCTGGATGAGCATTCATTTCACCCATCCCGACGAGTGCACCCCCGAGACGAGCCGCGCCTGCGCGATGCTCGCCGACGCGGGCATTCCGCTCGGCTCGCAGACGGTGCTTCTCAGGAACATCAACGACGACGTCGAGACGATGAAGCGCCTCGTCCAGCGGCTCATGGCCATGCGGGTGCGCCCCTACTACCTCTACCAGTGCGACCAGATCTGCGGCAGCGCGCATTTCCGCACGCCCGTCGAGGCGGGGGTCGACATCATCCGCGGGCTCCGCGGATTCACGAGCGGCTACGCCGTGCCGACCTTCATCGTCGACGCCCCGGGCGGCGGCGGCAAGACCCCCGTCATGCCGGAGTACGTCGCCGGGCGCGAGGGAGACGACCTCGTTCTGCGCAACTATCAGGGCGATATCTACCGCTACCGCGACCCGCGGCCGGCCAATTCTCGCGCACGGGTCAAGGGAGGCCGGTAACCGCCCATGAGGATCGGGCTCACCTACGATCTCAGGGCGGAGTACCTCGCCATGGGATACGGCGAGGAGGAGACGGCCGAGTTCGACCGCGAGGAAACGATCGCCGAGCTCGAGAAGGCGATCCGGGCGTGCGGCCACTCGACCGATCGAATCGGCCACGCCCGGAGTCTCGTCTCCCGGCTCGCCGGCGGGGATCGCTGGGACCTCGTTTTCAACATCGCCGAAGGGCTTCGCGGCGCCGGCCGGGAGGCGCAGGTGCCCGCGATCCTCGACGTTTTCGGGATTCCCTACACCTTCTCCGACCCGGTCGTCATGGGGCTCACCCTGCACAAGGGTCTCACGAAGAGCGTGATCCGCGATGCCGGCATACCGACTCCCGGTTTCGGCGTCGTCGCGCGGGAGGAGGACGCCGAAGCGATCGGCTTCCCGCCGCCCTACTTCGCGAAGCCCGTCGCGGAGGGAACGAGCAAGGGAATCGCGGCGGATTCGGTCGTGAGCGACCGCCGGGAGCTCGCGCCGCTCTGCCGGCGGCTCCTCGCGGAGTTCCGCCAGCCCGTGCTCATCGAGACCTTTCTCCCGGGGCGCGAGTTCACGGTCGGCGTCCTCGGCACGGGAGGAGAGGCGGAGGCCATCGGAACCCTCGAGATGGGGCTTCGCCCGGGCGCCGAGAGCGGAGTCTACTCGTACGTGAACAAGGAGCGTTGCGAGGAGCTCGTGGAATACATCCTCGTGCGCCCGGAGGGGGACCGCGCGGTGAGCGAGGCGGAGCGTCTCGCGCTCGAGGTGTGGCGAGTGCTCGGCTGCCGCGACGCGGGGAGGGTCGACTTCCGCTGCGACGCGGAGGGCCGTCCCCAGTTTCTCGAGGTGAATCCGCTGGCGGGTCTCCACCCGACGCATTCCGATCTTCCCATATTGTGCTCGAAGCTCGAAATCCCCTACGTGCGGCTCATCGAGCGGATCATCCTCTCGGCGTGCGCCCGTATCGAACGACCTTCCACCACCGCCTCTTCCTAGAGGATCATGCGCGTCGCAATTCTTTACAACGCGGTCAGCGAGAACGCCAAAACGGACGAGCTCGACGTTCTCGAGCAGCTCGAGGCGATCTACGCCGTCCTCGGCCGGCTCGGGGCGGCGGTCGAGCGCGTTCCGTGCACCCTCGACCTCAAAACGATCGCGCTCGCCCTCGATCGCTTCAAGCCCGATGCCGTGTTCAACCTCGTCGAGTGCCTCGAGGGGTACGGGAGGCTCATCCACGTCGTCCCGGCGATGCTCGACGCGCTGGGAGTGCCGTACACCGGCTGCTCCGCCGAGGCGCTCTACCTCACCTCGAACAAGACGCTGGCCAAGGAGCGGATGAGGGCCGCGGGAATTCCGACGCCGGATTGGGCGGGTCCGTGGCCTCGCGGCGGCGTCGCTTCCCTCGTGAAGAAGCGGAGCTCCGCGCGGCGGCGGTCGCGTCACATCGTCAAGGCGGTCTGGGAGCACGCATCCTTCGGGATGGACGACGACGTCATCGTCGACGGCGCCGACGAGGCGGGGCTTCTGGCCCGCATGGAGGAGCTCGCGCCGCGGCTTCGCGGCGAATGTTTCGCTGAGGCGTTCGTCGAGGGGCGGGAGTTCAACGTCTCGATCGTTTCGACGGCGGACGGTCCCCGCGTGTTTCCCCTCGCGGAGATCCTGTTCCTCCATTTTCCGAAGGGCAAGCCTCGGATCGTGAATTACAAGGCGAAGTGGGAGGAAGACGCGATCGAATACCGGGGCACGCCGCGCACGTTCGATTTCAAGCAGGAGGACGGGGAGCTGCTCGCGGAGCTCGTCCGGATAGCGCGCGAGGCGTGGGACCTTTTCGGCCTGCGGGGGTACGCGCGCGTGGACTATCGCGTCGACAAGAAAAACCGTCCCTACATTCTCGAGGTGAACGCGAACCCCTGTATCTCTCCCGATTCGGGGTTCATAGCGGCGGCGCAGCAGGGCGGATTCGGCTACGACACCCTCATCGGGATGATTCTCGACGACGCGCTGCGCCGCGCGCGGAAGCCGGCCGCCGGCAGGCAGGAGGGGGCGCGAGGTGGGTGACGGATCGCGGAAACGGGAACCCTGCGACGTGACGTTCCGGTACGACGTGCGGCAGGAGGATCTCGAGACGGTCCGGGACATCGTCGAGGCGACGGGATACTTCGCCGCGAACGAGATTCCGGTGGCGGTCGAGCTCGTTCAGGATCACATCGTCAAGGGAGCGGCCGACAGCGGCTACTATTTCGTGTTCGCGGAGATCGACGGCCGCGCGGTCGGCTATGCCTGCTACGGGCCGATCGCCTGCACGATCTCGAGCTTCAACGTGTACTGGCTCGCCGTGCTCCCCGATTTTCAGGGGCGCGGCATCGGAAAGACGCTCATGCGGGAGACGGAGCGGCTGATCCGCGCCGCCGGGGGCGCCAGATCGTACATCGACACTTCCTACAAGGCGCAGTACGAGGACACGCGCGCCTTCTACGAGTCGTTCGGTTACTCTCTCGGGGCTCATCTGCCGGATTATTACGGACCGGGCGACGACAAGGTCATTTACGTCAAATCGTTCTGATCGCGCGCCCCGAGGGCGGCGAGCAGCGTCGTGGCGTAGGCGCCCCGCGGCAGCGTGAAGCGCAGGCTCCGCTTGAGCCGCTGGCCCGCGGGCGCCGTCTCGTCCGGCTCCGGAGGTCCGACGGAGAACGCCGCCGCCTCGGCGAAGAGCCTCCGGGGGATTTCGTCGAATCGCGGCGAGCGGAGACCGGGAACGCGCAGATCAGCGAGAGAGATCCCCTCGTCCTCGAGCGCGCCCCGGGCGGCGCCGGCCCAAGGGGCTTCGAGCGCCGTCCCCGGGGAGAGGAGGGGAACGACGAGCGAGCGGGTCTCCTCGCTGACGCGCCCCGTTTCCGGAAAAACGAGCTCTCCCCATCGATGCGGCGCCGCGACGAAGGGAGGCGGGCAGAGATCGCGGACCAGCCGCCGGACCGCGGCGTTCCAGAGAAACGACTGGTACGCCTCGGCCACGATGCGCCGGACGAACGCGGGGAGGGCGAGAAAACCCGCCCGGCAATCGCCGCTCGAGTTGGCGAGCGCCTCGACGACGCGGCGTTCGGGACCGTCGGGGAGCTCGTTCCGGAGGGCGTTCCAGTCGCCCCATGACGCCGCGATCTTCCGGGCCGCCGTCTTGCGGAGCCGCTCGGTCTTTCGGTCGGGGGTCGCCACGACGAGACGGAGCGCCCCCTCGAAATCCCCGTCGATGAGACGGCGCGCCGCGAAGCCGCGGCCGTGGCGCGCGGAACCGAAGCGCTGCTCCCCGAAGTAGTTGACGAAGCCGAGGACCCGGCCCCCCCGCGAGGGGAGGGAAAGAAATCGCCTCGCCTCGTCCATGCGCCGGCACTCGCGCCGCGTGAGATCGCGCACGGTGATGAGGAAGCGGTTCCCGGCGATCCCCGACGCCGCGAGACGTTCGGGGAGACTGCCGATGAGCTCGAGCGCGATGCCGGGGGCCGCGAGTTTCTCCCGGAGGGCGGCGGGTCCCCTCCCCGCGGCGTCGATCGTGACGTACTGGACCGTCAGCGCATGCCGGTCCTTGAGCCCCCCGAATCCGATGCTCCGGCGGGGGACGCGGAGGGCGGCCGCGATCCGCTCGATCGCCTCGTCGGTTCCGAGTCCACGCTTCACGAGACGATAGAGCGCGTGGCGCTCGCCCGGCGGCGAAACGGCGCGGGCGATCTCCGGAGAGAGGATCTCCTCGACCCTGAAATCATCCTGCGAGCGCTTGATCTTCATCGGTGTTCGCGGGGCGGCCAGAGCCGGTTAAGAGCTCCCCCCCTCGAAGCGCCTCACTTCTTCCTGTATGTACGCTATGAAGGCCGAGCGGTCGCCGGTGAGGTCCCAGACGCGGGACAGATTCTTCCAGTCGGCCCCTTTGCCGTCGACGACCCTCGCGAGCACGACCGATTGGGCCGAGAGCCCGTAGCTCTCGACGAAGCGCTCGTTCCCGGCTTCGTCGACGTTCACGACGCGCCAGAGGAGAGTTCCTTTCCGAATCTCCGCTCCGAAGCCGTTCATGATCGCCTCGCCCGTGTACTGCTCGATCCTGCGGCAGGTCGCGCAGCGCGGCATTCCATGAAAGTAGTAGACAACGACGGCGTTCCCCGCCTCGGCGGCAACGGAGTCGATGGCGGCGGTCCGGGGAGCGGGCGTCTGGAGGCCGGTGTCGGGGGCGGCCTCCGCCGGAGCCGCCTGAACGGACGCGGCGGAGTCCACGCTCGCGGTGTCGGAAGAGGATGTTCGCCTGCGCGCCTCGTCCGCGGCGAAGTAGGCGGCGCTCGCCAGAAGAAAGGCGACGAGGAGGATGATGACGACGAGCTTCGGTTTCATGGGATCGCGCTCCTTTGCTTCCGGCGCCCCTTTGTCCGGGAATAACGACGACGATTCCACCAGGGCGCGCAGGATGCAGTATACGCTCGAGCCCCGCTTCCCGTCTCGCACGATTTCCGCGTTTCCCGCCGCGGAGGCGATCCGGAGGCGGGCGCTGCCGCAAGCGTCCTCCCGGCGAATTCGTCTTGACGCGGGGTTGGGGGATGGCTATTATCAGTAACAGTTACTATTATTAATATGAACGATCGCGTACGCATACGGCGCTCGAAGCAGCGCGAGATCATCCTCGAGGAGCTCGTGAAGCTCGGAAGCCATCCGAGCGCCGGCGAGCTCTACGATCGCGTGCGAAAGCGCCTTCCCCGCGTCAGCCTCGGCACCGTGTACCGGAACCTCGAGATCTTCGCCCGCGAGGGCCTCGTGAAGCGCCTCGAGCTCGACGGAGAGCGCGTGCGGTACGACGGAGAGCGCGGGGATCATTGCCACATCAAGTGCCTGCGCTGCGGAAGGATCGAGGATCTGCCGGCGTCCGCCCCCCCGGACGGGCGCGACCGGGCTATCGTGCGCCGGAGCGGGTATCGCCTCGTCGAGCGGTGCGTTCAGTACCTCGGCGTCTGCCCGGCGTGCCGGAAGAAAGAGCGGGTGAGCTGACGTGGCGCCTCTCCGGAAGATTCGGCCGAGGAGCGGACGGCTCGACCCGCGGGGGCTCGAGCGGCTGTACCGGCGATACAACAGGCGTTCGTGGAGGTCGAGCGATCCGGTCGAATTCGCCCACCGCTACTCCGATCCGCGGGACCGCGAGGTCGCGGCGATCGTCGCCTCCTCCCTTGCGTTCGGCGGGGTCGCGCAGATACGGGCGAGCGCCGCCCGCGCCCTCGAGCCGCTCGGGGCCTCCCCGGCCGCGCTTCTCGCCGACGCCTCTCCGGCGCGGCTCGCCGCCCTGTACCGCGGGTTCCGGCACCGGTGGATAACGGGGGACGACCTCGCGGGGCTCCTCGGGGGGGTGCGGGGCGCCATGGCGGCCCACGGCTCCCTCGGCGGGCTCTTCGCGGGGTCCATCGAGGATCGGGACGCCGACGCCGTTCTTCCGTCGGAGAGATTCGTGGATGAGATCCGCCGCCGCGGCGGCCCCTTCCGCGCGTGCCTCCTCCCGTCACCCCGGGACGGCAGCGCCTGCAAGAGGCTCTTTCTCTTTCTCCGGTGGATGGTTCGCCGCGACGAGATCGACACGGGGCTCTGGGGAGACGTGCCGCCGTCCATGCTTCTCGTGCCGCTCGATACGCACCTGCATCGCGCCGCGCTGCGCCTCGGGCTCACCCGGCGCGCCGCCGCGGATCTCCGAACCGCGCTCGAGGTGACCGGGGGTTTCCGCCGGATCGCCCCGGACGACCCGGCGAAGTACGATTTCGCGCTGGCCCACGCGGGTATGGGCGGCGCGGCCCGAAAGGAGAGGCGCCATGGTTGATTTCGCGCTCCGGTTCGCGCTTTCGATTTGGGAGACGCTTCGCGAGATGTCGCCGTATCTCCTCTTCGGATTCTTCGTGGCCGGTCTGCTCTCGGTGCTCGTCAAACCCGAGGTCGTCGAGCGCCACCTCGGCGGGAGGGGCTTCTGGCAGGTCGTGAAGGCCGCCGTCTTCGGCGTGCCGCTCCCGCTGTGCTCCTGCGGCGTCATTCCGGTCGCGGCGTCCCTGCGGCGCCACGGGGCCGGAGCGGGCGCCACGACGTCATTCCTCATATCGACGCCGCAAACCGGGGTCGACAGCATCATGGTGACGTATTCCCTGCTCGGGCCCGTGTTCGCGGTCTTCCGGCCGGCGGTCGCGTTCCTGAGCGGGCTTCTCGGCGGCACGCTCGTGAACCTGTTCGGACACGAAAAGGGCGCGGTCGAAGCGGCGCCCCCGGCGTGCACCGCCGAATGCTGCAGCGGCGCCGAGAATCACCGCGGCTCGATGGCGCGGGCGCTGCGGTACGGGTTCGTCACGCTTCCGCGCGACCTCAACAAGGCGCTCCTCGCCGGCATCGTCGTCGCGGGGGCGATCGCGGCCGTCGTTCCGGACGATTATCTCGCCGGGGTGCTCGGGGGCGGCATCGCGTCGATGCTCATCATGATGGCGGTCGGCATCCCCGTGTACGTGTGCGCGACGGCGTCGGTCCCGATCGCCGCGGCGCTCATCGCAAAGGGCGTCTCGCCGGGGGCGGCGCTCGTGTTTCTCATGACGGGCCCCGCGACGAACGCCGCGACCATCATGACGGTATGGAGGATCATGGGGAAGCGGATCGCGGCGATCTATCTCGCCTCCGTGGCCGCATCCGCCGTTGCGGCGGGCCTCGTCCTCGACGCCGTTTTCACCGCGCGCGGCGGCCACGCCATGGCGCACGCGCACTGGATGCTTCCCGGCTGGGCCGGGACGGCCGCCGCGATCGTTCTCCTCGGGGTCCTTGCCGCCGCGTTCTTCGCGCCCTCGCGGGTCGGCGCGGTCCCGAAAGGCCCCGGGGACTCGGAGACGATCCGCATCGCCGTCGGGGGGATGACGTGCAACCACTGCGCGGGGGCCGTCCGGCGCGCCCTCGAGGAATCTCCGGGCGTCTCGTCCGCCGCGGTCGATCTCAAGACCGGCGAGGCCGTCGTCGCGGGGAGAGCCCTCGACGAGGCGGCGCTCGCCAAGGCCGTCGAATCGCTCGGCTATCGAGTTCTGCGGATCGTCCGGACGGACGATTTGAAATAGATCCTCGATTCGTGTTATGACGTTGGAACCATGAAACGGGAGGTGCCGGAAATGTCGATCAAGGGAACGAAGACCGAGAAGAACATCCTCACCGCCTTCGCCGGGGAGTCGCAGGCGCGGAACCGCTACACCTATTTCGCGAGCCAGGCGAAGAAGGAGGGGTACGAGCAGATCGCGGCCATATTCGAGGAGACCGCGAACCAGGAAAAGGAGCACGCCAAGCGCCTCTTCAAGCTCCTCGAGGGGGGTGAGGTCGAAATCACCGCCGCCTTTCCGGCGGGGATCATCTGCACGACGGCCGAGAACCTCGCGGAGGCGGCGGGTGGCGAGCACCACGAATGGTCCGAGATGTATCCGGCCTTCGCGAAAACGGCCCGCGCGGAGGGGCACGCGAACGCGGCGGCGATCTTCGAGGCGATCGCCGTCGCCGAGAAGCATCACGAGAAGCGCTACCTGGCCCTCAAGGGGAATATCGAGCAGGGGAAGGTCTTTAAGCGCCCGGAAAAGGCCGTCTGGCGCTGCCGCAACTGCGGGTACGTCCACGAGGGGAAGGAAGCCCCCGAGATATGTTCCGCCTGCGCCCATCCGCGCGCGTATTTCGAGCTCCTCGGCGAGAATTACTGAGGGCGCGCGAGGGATTCAAACGTGCGCGCCGATTCGGGTGTATACTAGCATGGACGGCATCGAAAGGAGGTAAGGCGCGATGGCGCAAAAGCTCGAAATCTACAAGTGCAACATATGCGGCAACATCGTGGAAGTGCTCCACGGGGGAGCGGGCGAGCTCGTCTGCTGCGGCGAGCCGATGAAACTCCTCAAGGAGAACACGACCGACGCGTCGAAGGAGAAGCACGTCCCCGTGATCGAAAAGATCGAGGGCGGCTACAAGGTGAAGGTGGGATCGACGCCTCATCCGATGGAGGAGAAGCACTGGATCGAATGGATCGAGCTCCTCGCCGACGGGGCCGCGTACCGGAAGTTTCTCGAGCCGGGACAGACGCCGGAGGCGGTGTTCATCATCAAGGCGTCGAAGGTCTCCGCGCGCGAATACTGCAATATCCACAGCCTCTGGAAGGGAGAGTGATCGCACGTGATCGGCAAGAAAATGATCGCCGCCCTGAACGAGCAGATCAACCATGAGCTGTACTCTTCGTATCTCTATTTGTCGATGGCGGCGTATTTCCACTCGATCAACCTCGACGGGTTCGCCCGCTGGATGCGCGTGCAGGCGAAGGAGGAGGACCTCCACGCGATGAAGCTCTTCGATCACCTCCGCGATCGCGGAGCGCGCGTCGTGCTCGAGCAGATCGACAAGCCCAAGACCGTCTGGAAGTCCCCGCTCGACGCCTTCGCGGCCGCGCACGAGCACGAAAAGTTCATCACGAGCAAGATCAACGGGCTCTACCAGCTCGCCGAGAAGGAAAGCGATTATCCGGCGAAGGTGCTCCTCGACTGGTTCGTCAACGAGCAGGTCGAGGAAGAGGCCTCCTCTTCGGGCGTCGTGAAGATGCTCGAGCGGATCAAGGATTCGGGCAGCGGGATCATCATGCTCGACCGCGAGCTCGGCAAACGGGAGTTTCACGGGTGAGAGAACCGGGCGAGGGACGGGCCCCGGCCCGATCCGCGGCGGGGCCTCCCGCCGTCCGACTGGAAGTGCCGTGCGTGCGATGAACATCCTCGTCGGGGGCGAGGCCGGTCAGGGACTCGCGACCGTCGGCCAGCTTCTCTCCCGGGCGCTCGTTCGAAGCGGCTATTCGATCGTCGTCACCCAGAGCTACGAATCGCGCATCAGGGGCGGACACAACACGTTCGCCGTGCGGGTCGCCGCGGGCGTGGTCGAGGCGCCGTCGGAGACGGTCGATGTCCTCGTCGCGCTCGACGACGCGACGGTTCTCCGCCACATGCCCGAGCTCGCCGCCGGAGGGCTCGTCGTCGCCGACGAATCTTTCTGCGACGCGGACGAGCGGTGTCTCCGCGTTCCCTTCGACGCGTTGGCCCCCAAACAGCACGAAAACACCGCCGCGCTCGGCGTGGCGTGCGCGGTGCTCGGCCTCGACCGGGAGGCCGCCGCGGGAGTTCTCGACGAGTCGTTCGGCGCGAAGCATCCCGAGGCCGCGGGGGAAAACCGCCGCGCGTTCGAGAAGGCGTTCGACTGGTGCGCCGCCGTTCCCACGGCGCGGCGGCCGCTGCCGCCCGCGGCCCGCGGCCCGCGCCGCCTCGTTCTGAGCGGGAACGAGGCGATCGCCCTCGGGGCAGTTTCGGCCGGGCTCAGGTTCGCGGCGTTCTATCCGATGACCCCCTCCACCACGATTCCGCTCACTCTCATCGGCATGGCGGAGCGGATGGGGCTCGTCGTCGAGCAGGCTGAGGACGAGATCGCGGCGATCAACATGGCGATCGGCGCCTCCTTCGCCGGCGCCCCCTCGCTCGTCGCCACGTCCGGAGGCGGTTTCGCTCTCATGGTCGAGGGCGTGAGTCTCGCCGCCATGACCGAAACCCCCGTCGTGATCGTCGTCGGCCAGCGTCCGGGACCCGCGACGGGGCTTCCGACGAGGACGGAGCAGGCGGATCTCGAGTTCGTGATCCACGCGGGGCACGGAGAGTTTCCGCGGGCCGTGTTCGCTCCGGGCGACGTCGAAGAGTGCTTTCATCTCACGCGGCGGGCGTTCTTCCTCGCGGAGCGGCACCAGGCCCCCGTTTTCGTTCTCACCGATCAGTTTCTCGCGGACAGCTATCGCGCCACGGCGCCGTTCGACGTCGAGACGCTCGATTGGGTGAGACCGGGCTCGGACCCCGCGGCCGCTCCTGATCCGTACCGGCGCCACGCCGTCACGGAGAGCGGCGTGTCGCCGCGCCTCATCCCGGGCGCGAGGGGCCGGCTCGTCGTGACCGACAGCGACGAGCACACGGAGGACGGGCATCTCACCGAGGATCTCGGCGTTAGGAAGGGGATGGTTGAAAAGAGGCTCCGCAAGCTCGCGGGGATCCGCGCGGAGACGATCCCTCCCGCGTACGAGGGGAGCGAGCGTCCCGAGCTTCTGCTCCTCTCATGGGGCTCGACGCTCGGCGCGGTGCGCGAGGCGGCCGCGGCGCTCCGGGAGAAGGGAATGGACGCCGCCACGCTCCATTTCAGCCAGGTCTGGCCGCTCGTGCCGGAGCATTTCGCCGGCCGTCTCGACAGGGCGGGGCTCGTCGTCTCCGTCGAGGGGAACGCGACCGGTCAGCTCGCGAGGCTCATCCGGCGCGAGACCGGGTTCGAGGTCGCCGAGCGGGTAGCCCGCTACGACGGTCTCCCGCTGACGCCGGAGTATATCCTGCGCGAGCTCGGCGGAGAGGAGGCGTGATGGCGACGGTCGAGGATTACGGCGAATACGAAACCGCCTGGTGTCCCGGCTGCGGCAATTTTTCGCTCCTCGACGGAGTGAAGCGCGCCCTCGCCGCCTCGGGGCTCGAGCCGCACCGCGTGCTCTTCGTCTGCGGCATCGGGCAGGCCGCAAAGGCGCCGCACTACCTCGATGCGAACGTTTTCAACGGGCTCCATGGACGCGCGCTCCCCGCGGCGACGGGCGCGAAGCTCGCGATGACGGATCTCGCCGTGATCGTCGAGAGCGGCGACGGCTGCATATACGGCGAGGGGGGCAACCATCTTTTGGCCGCGATCCGCCGCAACGTCGACCTCACGGCGATCGTTCACGACAACCAGATCTACGGGCTCACGAAAGGGCAGGCGAGCCCGACCTCGGATGAGGGCATGAAGACGAAGGCACAGCCCGGGGGAGTGGCGCTCGAGCGCTTCAATCCCGTCGCGGTCGCCGTCGCCATGAAGGCCGGGTTCGTGGCCCGGAGCTTCACGGGCGCGGTCGGCCATCTGGCCGAAATGATACGCCTCGGCGTCGCGCACCGCGGATTCGCGCTCATCGACGTGCTGCAGCCGTGCGTCTCGTTCAACCGAGTGAACAGCTTCGCCTGGTACAAGAAGCGCTGCGTCGAGCTCCCCGCCGAATACGATCCCTCCGACTGGACCGTCGCCATGCGAACCGCGATGGAATGGGGAGACAGGATCCCCATCGGCGTGATATACAGGAACGAGCGGGCGCCCTTCGAAAGCCTCGTTCCGGCGCTCGCGCGGGGGCCGCTCGCGGGGCGGTCCGTCGATCGGGCCGCGCTCGCGGCCGAGATGAACCGCATCGGAGGAATGCGCGGCGATGATTGACGCCCTTTCGCGTCTCGATCCCATGACGCAAACGCTCATCGCGACCTCGTTCACGTGGGGGATGACCGCCCTCGGCGCCGCGGCGGTTTTCATTTTAAAAGGGTTCAGCAACAAGGTGCTCGACATGATGCTCGGCTTCGCGGCCGGCGTCATGATCTCGGCGAGCTTCTGGTCGCTCCTCGCGCCGGCCGTGCGGCTCTGCATGGACCGGTCGCTTCCCTGCTGGCTCCCGCCCTCGATCGGCTTCGTGCTCGGAGCGGCCGCCCTCCGTCTGATCGATTTTCTGCTTCCGCACCTGCATGGCGGGCTCACGCTGGACAAGGCGGAGGGGGTTCACACGACCTGGCGGCGGAGCACGCTTCTCATTCTCGCCATCACGCTGCACAACATTCCGGAAGGTCTCGCCATCGGCGTCGTCTTCGGGGTGGCGGGCTCGGGGCTCGGGTACGCCACGGTCGCCGCGGGCGTCGCGCTCACCATCGGGCTCGGGCTGCAGAACCTCCCCGAGGGTCTCGCCGTGTCGATGCCGCTCCGGCGCGACGGGATGTCGAGGCGGCGGAGCTTCTGGTACGGCCAGCTCTCCGCGATCGTCGAGCCGATCGCCGGCGTGGCCGGAGTTCTCGCCGTCTCCGCCTCGCAGGCGCTCATGCCGTACGCTCTCGGTTTCGCGGCCGGAGCCATGATCTACGTCGTGGTGGAGGAAGTCATTCCGGAATCGCAAATGGGGAACAATTCGGATATCGCGACCATCGGAACCATCTTCGGATTCGTTCTCATGATGATCCTCGATGTCGCCCTTTCTTAGACCGCCCAACCGACATTTTAACAACCTGTTAACTCGTTTTTTATTATTTGACAAAATGCCTAATTAGGAATTATAATGATTAAAATCCAATACATGATTGTATATGGTTCTATGAGATGTTCACTTCATTTAAACCAAGGAGGTCAATCGTGAAGCTATCGGCAATCGGGATGGGGGTACTGGCGGTCGTATTTTTGGCCGCGAGCGCATCGGCCATATGTCTCAACTCGCCCAAGGACGGCATCTACACGACGACGAACGGCTCCATGATCGGCGGCCGCTCGTCGGAGGCGTGGTGCAGCGGAGTCGGTCCGGGCCAGCCCGGCAACACCGAGTCCGCCGCCTCATGGAACGGGTCGACGCTCGGCGGTCAGTGGAAGATCTGGGGAATGGCGATCGATGAGAACGGCGCGGTCGAGACCGCCCGCTGGTTCGACGCGTACGGCAACGGCTGGATCGATTACACGACGAACTACGTCGGCGGCGAGTTCTGGCTCGACGGCGACCATCTGTGGGGGACCGGCGCGGGCGATTTCAGCGGCACGGTGACGTACTTCAACGTTTCGGCCCGCGTGAGCTACTTCGGGGGGCAGCCCGTCGGCGTCACCTCGAACATTTTCATGAGGGGTTCCTTCGCGGATTGCACGCACTGCGCGATCGAGTACGCGATTTCGAACGCGATGCTCGTCTGGCGGACCGGGTACGCGACGGCCATGCCGGCGAATTACCCCGCCTTCGAATGCGGCGCCGCCGCGGGCGAGCTTTTCGACGTGTGCTGCGCCACCGCGAAGATCTATTGCCAGCCCGTCGCAACGGAATCGAGCACGTGGGGGGGAATCAAGGCTCTCTACCGGTAAATCCGGGGGTAGGCCAAGGTGCTGGGGGGCCGGCGCGCGTCGCCGGCCCCTTTTTTTTGCCTCGGGAAGGCTTGCGCGACGGGGATTCTCGATGACCCCGGAAAAAATCGGTTGTACTCGCCCGGTAACCCTCTATAATTCTCCTGCTTCAAAGCCGAAAGACGCGGGTTTGGTCCGCCGCGGGTCCCATCCGCGGGAAACCCCGGAGGGAGGTTTTTCGTGCGAAGACTTCCGCTTGCCATGACCGCCGTGGCGCTCGTCGCGCTCGCCGCGATCCCCCCGATCGTCGCGCAGGTGCGCAAGGGCGGCGACGAGGCGCTCGGCCTCTACCGGTACGAGAGCTTCGAGCGTCCGGTCACCTGCCGCCAGTGCCACGCCGATATCTACGAGCAATGGGCCCAGTCGATGATGGCGCAGGCGTACACGCATCATTGGGACGAGATAGAGTACTTCGAGCTCGCCCTGCCCCACGCCGGCAAGGATCCGAAGGTCGCGGGGGTGCGGGAGGGCTGCAACGGCTGCCACGCCCCGGTGTCATTCCTCGCCGGAGACGTGCCGCCGCCGCGCCCCTCGGCGGGGAGCCGCGCCAACGAGGCGGTGTCGTGCGATCTCTGCCACGTGATCGCGGAACGGACCGGCGACCCGTCGTTCAATTTCAACTACGTCGTCGAGCCGGGACGCGTGAAACGCGGGAACCGCGACGGCGTCAAGAGTCCCTACCACGAGACGGTCCGGAACGATTTCACGAGGAGCGCGGAGTACTGCGGCACCTGCCACAACGAGCAGTCGCCGTACGGCGTATGGGTCAAGGCGACGCAGCTCGAGTGGAAGGAAGGCCCGTACGCGAAAGAGGGCGTTCCCTGCCACGTGTGCCACATGCCGCGCGCGCCGGGGCGCAGCGCGGTGACCGCGAGGGAGGAGCATCCGGACATCGCGCAGCACCTCTTCCACGGGGCGCACGATCCGGGCAAGGTGCGCGGGGCGATCGAGCTCCGCATGCACCCGAGCGATCGGGAGATCGAGCCGGGAGACAGGATCGTCGTCACCGTGCAGGCCTTCAACGGCAAATGCGGCCACAAGGTGCCCTCGGGCTCCGCGGAGGAGCGCCAGCTGTGGCTCCGCGTGACCGCGGTCGACGCGGCGGGGAACGTGTACCATCTGCCCGTCGATCGCAAGGGCTTCGAGGGCGAGGCGGCGACGATCACGAGCAACGAGCTCGCCTACCAAGACATGGGGCTCATGATGGACGTTCCGGATTTTCCGGGGCTTCCGCGCGACTCGCTCCCCGAGGGGGATCGCATCTTCTGCCTGCCGTACTTCGATTCGCAGGGGCGCCGCACGATCGCGCAGTGGAACACCGCTTCGCAGGGGCCCGATTACCGCATCGGCCCGCGCGAGACGAAGATCGAGACGTACACGTGGACCGTTCCCGAGAGCGCCGCGATCGGAACGATGGTCGTGCGCGCCGAGATGAGCTACCGGCGCCTCGTGAAGTCGGTGGCGGACTATCTCAAGGTTCCCGCCGACGAAACCGAGATCATACGGGTCAACGACGCGCGGACGACGTTCGAGGTAGTCGACTGATCCGCGGCGCGGGAGGGCGCCGCGGCGCAATCCCGGGAACGAAGGGGGAGACGATGCTGATTCGAATGAACCTCTGGAAACGGGCGCTCGTCGCCGCCTCCGTCGCGGCGGCGACGATCCCGCTCGCGGCCGGCGAGTGCGGGGCCATCCCCGCGTTCGCCCGCAAGTACCGCATGTCGTGCACGACGTGCCATGCGCCCGCGCCTCGTCTCAAGGCGTACGGAGAGGATTTCGCCGGGAACGGCTTCCGCCTCGAGGGGAAGGAGCCGACGCGCTACTACTTCGAGACCGGAGACAGCCTCCTGACGCTGGCGCGCGATCTCCCGGTCGCGATCCGCGTGGACGCCTACGCGACGTATACGTCCCGGGACGGGGCCGATCAGGCGGACCTCAAAACTCCGTACGGCATCAAGCTCATGGCCGGCGGAAACGTCGCGAAGAACATCTTCTATTACTTCTATTTCTTCATGTCTGAGCGGGGGGAGGTCGCCGGAATCGAGGACGCCTTCATCGGCTTCAACGATCTCTTCGGCGTCGATCTCGATCTCATGGTCGGCCAGTTTCAGGTCTCCGATCCGCTCTTCAAACGCGAGCTCCGGCTCACGCTCGAGGATTACGAGATCTACCGGACCCGCGTCGGGGCCGCGCAGACCAACCTCACGTATGACCGCGGCCTCATGGCGGGCTACGCGACGCCGTTCGGAACGGATATTCTCGCGGAGATCGTGAACGGAAGCGGCATCGGAGCGTCGGACGAGTTCTTCGACGACGACGACTGGAAGAACGTGTTCGTGCGCGTCTCGCATGCGGCGGGCCCCGCGCGCGTCGGCGCCTTCGGGTATCTCTGCAACGCGCACCTCCTCTCCGGTGCGGAGTATATCTCGAACGAGCACCGCTACTGGGGCGTGGACGCCACGATCGACGCCGGCTCGCGCCTGCAGATCAACGGGCAGTATCTCGAGCGCACGGACGACAATCCGTACTTTCTTTCGACCGGCGCGGGTGGCACGAAGCTGCGGGGAGGGTTCGTCGAGGCGATCTGGGCCGTGCGGGGAGAGCTCGGGCGCACCTTCGTCACGTTCCTCTACAACGGCGTCGATTCCGACGTCGACGAGGTGTACGCCGGAGAGTCGCCGCTCGACTACCGCTCCGAGGCGCTCAATGTTTCGTATCTTTTGCGGAGGAATTTTCGTATCAGTACCGAGCTCCGGTATCGCGAAATCGAGGAAGAGTGGAACGTAGCGGCCGGTTTCACGGCCGCCTATTGATTCGATACGCCGTTTGTCCGCCGACGAAACGTCATTCGAAGGGAGGGCCATTCATGGCCGGCATTTTGCAGCCCGCCGAAATCATCGAAATCGGGATCGAAAAGGAGAAAAAGCGCCGCGACTTCTATGCGATGTGCGCGGAGCGGTTCAAGGGGCGGCGCGATCTCTACGACCTCTTCAAGAAGCTCTACGAGTGGGAAGTGGAGCATGTCCGCCGCTTCACCGAAATCCGCGACACGGTCTCGAAGGCGCAGTACGCCGAGTCGTACTCCGGCGAGACCGAGGCCTACATGAGCGCGCTCGTGCAGAGCGATCTCTACGCGGAGCTCACCGCGGCGAAGTTCGCCGAGGAGATCAAAACGCCCGCGGACGCCGTCGAGAAGGGCATCGGCTTCGAAAAGGACGCGATCCTCTTTTTCGGCGGGCTCGCGCCTTTCGTGGATCAGAAGAGCCGCGAAATCGTGCAGACGCTCGTCAAGGAGGAGCAGCAGCACATGTTGTTTCTCTTCAACATGAAAAAGGAGCTCGCGGGCAAGTAAGGCCGCGGACCGTCCGCCGCCGTTCGCAGCCGCGGCAAGGGAGGCGTTCGAAATGAGAGGGTTCTGGCAGAGCTTTTTCGCGACGATTCTCGCGATCGTCGTCGTCGCGCTCGTCGCGGCCGGCATCGTCGTCTCAAAGAGCGATTCGAAGAAAAAGATCGAGGATCATTCCTGGCTCGTCGTCGATCTCTACGGCTCGATCGGCGAGTACGACCCCCCGGCGGGCCTTCTCGGCGCCGTCGGCGGCGGGGGAGAGACGCTGCAGCGGATTCTCGGCAACCTCGAGAAGGCCGCGGTCGACGAACGGATCGACGGCGTCATCATAAAGCTCTCCTCATCGAACTCGGCGGGGTTCGGTATGCTCGAGGAGATGCGCGGGGCCGTGAAGAAGACCCGCGGAGCCGGCAAGAAGGTCTACTGCTGGTCGGACAGCATGGATCGAAACGCCTTTTTTCTCGCCTCGGCCTGCGACTCAATCTGGCTCGCTCCCCCGGCGTACGTCCAGTTCACCGGGATTGGGTCGGGAAGCATGCACGTCAAGGGCGCGCTCGAAAAGCTCGGCATCAAGCCGAACGTGCACCAGATCAAGGAGTACAAGGCCGCGGCCGAGATGCTGACCCGCTCCGACATGTCCCCCGAGGCGCGCGAGAACGACGAATGGCTTCTCGAGGAGCTCTGGGCCATGTTCGTGAAGGCGGCCGGCGAGGACCGCGGCCTCACCGAGGAGAAAATCGTCGAGATCATGAATCTCGCGGTCATGACCGCGGACGAGGCGAAGGAGGCGGGTCTCGCCGACGGAGTCATGTACTGGAACGAGATCGAGCGGAAGCTCGCGCCGAAGGAGGGGGAGGATCTTCGCACGGTTTCCCAGTCCGCCTACGCCGATGTGAAGCCGGAGAAGCTCGGTCTCAAGGGCAAGAAGAAGATCGCCGTCGTGCACGCGCACGGCATGATCGGGGGGCGGAAGAGCACGATCGATCCGCTGTTCGGCGCCATGATGGGGCATGAGAGCGTCATCGCCGATCTGCGCGCGGCGGCGAAGGACGAGAACGTCGCCGCGATCGTGTTCCGCGTCGACAGCCGCGGCGGGGAAGGGCTCGCGAGCGATCTCATCGGGCACGAGGTCTCGGTCATCGCGGAGGACAAGCCGATCGTCGCGAGCATGGTCGACGCGGCGGCCTCGGGCGGATACTACATCAGCTACCAGGCCACGAAGATCGTCGCCGATCCGATGACGATCACGGGCTCGATCGGATCGATCAGCGCGAAGTTCAACATGAAGGGATTCTACGACAAGATCGGCGTGACGCAGGACTTCGCCACGAAAGGCCCCATGGCGCTCCTCATGTCGGATTACCGCGATTTCACCCCCGAGGAGCGGGCGCGTTTCGAGCAGAACCATTGGGACGGCTTCAACGCATGGCTTTCCGACGTCGCGAAACGCCGGGGAATGACCTTCGAGGAGGCCCAGCAGCTCGCGTACGGCCGCGTCTGGTCCGGGCGGCAGGCCAAGGAGAACGGCCTCGTCGACGAGCTCGGCGGGCTCGATCGCGCGATCGAGATCGCGAGGGATCTCGCGAAGATCCCGGCCGATGAGAAGGTTACGGTCGTGCACTACCCGAAGAAAAAGGGTTTTCTCGAGATTCTCATGGCCGACGGAGGGGGGCTCGCCGCCGCGGCCCGCTACGCGGTTCACCGGTTCATCCGCGAGGACCTCGACGAGGCGCGGCGCAGACTGGACGGCGGCGTCTGGTACCTCATGGACGGCGAGGTGGCGCGGTAGCCCGGCGCCGCCCGTCGAGAGGGCTTCCATGAAAGCGAAGAGGATCGCGATGCTCGCTCTGTGCGCCGCTCTGCTGCCGGAATCGGCGGGAGGATTCGACCGGCCGGCCGGCGGGATGTTCGCGTCTCGCTCCGAGGTGGTCGCCCGGCGCGGCATGGTGTGCGCCGCGCAGCCGCTCGCCGTGCAGATCGGGATCGATATTCTCAAGGCCGGCGGGAACGCCGTCGACGCCGCGATCGCCGTGAACGCCGCTCTCGGTCTCATGGAGCCGGTCTCGTGCGGGGTGGGGGGAGATCTCTTCGCCATCGTCTGGGACGCGAAGAGCGGAAAGCTTTACGGGCTCAACGCGAGCGGGCGCGCCCCGTACCTTCTCACGATAGAGGAGGCGCGCGGGCGGGGCGCTTCGTCGATGCCATATACCGGAGTGCTCCCTCAGACCGTGCCCGGCTGTGTCGACGGTTGGTTCGAGCTCCACGCGAAATTCGGGAAGCTTCCGATGAAGGATATCCTCGCGCCGGCGATCCGGTACGCGGAAGAAGGGTTCCCGGTGACCGAGGTCATCGCGCACTACTGGGAGATCGGCGGCCGGCGGCTGCGGGAAGAGCCGAACTTCGCGGCGACCTATCTGCCCGGCGGTCGCGCGCCGCGGACGGGGGAGATTTTCCGAAACCCCGATCTCGCCCGCACCTACCGGCTGCTCGCGGCGAAGGGACGCGACGCGTTCTACCGCGGGGATATCGCGGAGACGATCGACGCCTTCGAGCGGAGAATCGGCGGATACATCAGGCTCCGGGATCTCGAGGATCACTCGTCGACCTGGGTGGAGCCCGTGAGCGCGGGCTACCGCGGCTACGACGTCTGGGAGCTTCCCCCGAACGGGCAGGGGATCGCCGCCCTCCAGATGCTCAACGTCCTCGAGGCCTACGATCTCGCCGGGCTCGGCTTCGGGAGCGCCGAGGCGCTCCATCTCATGATCGAAGCGAAAAAGCTCGCCTTCGAGGACGCCGCCCGCTACTACGCCGATCCGGATTTCGTGAAGGTGCCGGTGGCGGAGCTCGTCTCGAAGGAGTACGCGGCGCGCCGCCGCGAGCTCATCTCGATGGACCGCGCGCTCCGCGAGATTCCGCCCGGCGACATCCGTCTCGATACGAGCGAGACGACCTATCTCGCCGTCGCCGACGGGGACCGGAACTTCGTCTCCCTCATCCAGAGCAACTACGCGGGCTTCGGCTCGGGCCCCGTGCCGGACGGGCTCGGGTTCTGCCTGCAGGATCGCGGGGCGCTCTTCAACCTCGATCCCGCGCACCCGAACGCGCTCGCGCCGCACAAGAGGCCGTTTCACACGATCATACCGGCGATGGTCACGAAGGACGGGAAGCCGATCTTCGCCTTCGGCGTCATGGGAGGCTCGATGCAGCCCCAGGGGCACGTGCAGATCCTCTGCAACATCGTCGACTTCGGGATGGGCATCCAGGAGGCGGGCGACGCGCCGCGCTTCAACCATTCGGGCTCGTCCGAGCCGACCGGCGAGATCATGTGGGGAGGGGGCGAGGTGGCGCTCGAGAGCGGTTTCGCCCCGGAAACGATTCGGGCGCTTCTCGAGCGGGGCCACCGGATCGTGAGTGACACCGGCGGCTTCGGCGGCTATCAGGGTATCTGGTGGGACCGCGAGCGGGACGTCCTCATCGGAGGGAGCGAGAGCCGCAAGGACGGCTGCGCCATGGGGTACTGAGACCCGGGCGGTTTCGCGGGGCGATTTTTTTGAACGGGTGGGGATGCGGGGGTGTATTTTCGATTGAAGTCGTCGAAAACGGTGGCGTACAGTGGTGCCCGGTTCATGAAACAGGGAGGTTCGAAATGAAGAAGGTCGTGCTCTGCAGCGGAAGCAAGTGCTGCCCCGAGGCCCTCATCGACGGCAACGCCGTCACGATCACGGACGACGACGGCGGCAAGGTCACGTTGACTCGGGAGCAGGTCAAGATTCTCTTCGAGAACATGGAATAGCGAGGAGCGGGTTTACCGTTCGAAAGGCGCTCCGGATGGATTCCGGAGCGCCTTTTTTTGCGCGGACGCCGCGATCGGCCCGCCTATTCGAGATTGAGCGCCCGCTCGTCCCAGTCCCCCGGAAACTCGATCGTGTAGGCGACGCGGATCTCGATCTTCGCCTTCGGTGAAGGCTCGAGATTCCACGTGACGATGCCGTTCTCGAGCTCTTCCGACGGACGGGGCTCGAGATCGACGTTCGCCACCTTCACTTCCTTGAGCGTCGAGACGGGGATGCGGTCCTGCAGCTTCACCGCGAGCGCTTCCTTCTTGAAGCTCTCGAGAGCGATGAGGTAGTGGTAGCGTATCCTCTTCGTCGCGGCGCCTTCCTTGGAGAGGTACTCTTTCTTTTCGAGCTTCTGAGAGATCTTGAAATCCTGATCGACACCGAAGGAGACGGGGAACTCCTGCCCGGTCGCGACGCCGGAGAGCGCTTCCTTTCCCACGAAGGTCGACTGCCTCGCGGCCCCTGCGCCCGTTTCGATGTAGACGTCCGCCGCGCCGGGAAGGAGCGGAACGTCGAGGGTGTTCGCGATCGATCCCCGCACGAAGACGTTCTGCGAGAGACGGGGAGCCGCGTAGCGCGAGAGCGCGCCCGCGAGCGAGCCCTCGAGAATGAGCGCGCGCTTCGGATCGGCTCCGCTCGGGAGGTCGAGCCTCCTCGGGATCGAAAAGGTCGCGGCGAAGGCGGTCGACTCGATCTCGGCGCCGGGACGCTCCGCCTCGACGATTCCGGATTTGAGCGCCACGGCCTCGGCGATCTCCTGTTCCGCGCGGGCGTCGCCCGCGACCTTCGTCGAGCTGATCACCGGCCTCGGGCGGGGCATGCGGCGCGTGATGTAGTACGGCTGGATTTCGGGCGGCGCCGCGCCGATCTGCGGCCGCGCCGTCGAGAGCGCGACGGCCACTCCGTTCCAATCCTCGCCGGTGCTCTGGCGGATGCGGGCGTTGTACCCGAGCGCGATCTTTTCCTCGGCCGGCCGGTAGCGGATCGTGTACTCGGGGGCCCACGTCGCGCCGGAGACGTTGTAGACGAGAGCGACGTCGAGCGAGCCGGCGGTTGCGGCCTCGATATCGATGACGACGCGCTTCGACCAGTCACCTTGCGTCTGCATGTCCCGGATCTGCTTCTCGACCCACGCGATCTCCTCGTCGAGCTTCGCCGCCCGCTTGCCGTGGGCGTCGATCCGCTCGTTCGTCTTCACGCGCTCGGCGGAGATGAACTCGATGACGCTCTTCCAGTCGGACACGCGGAAAATCTCGGAGGCGAGCTTCGAGGAGCCCTTTTCGAAGGGAAACTTCGCCAGGTTGTCGAGGTAGAGGAGCGAGCCTCGAAATCCCTCGAGCTCGATCCGGAGCGTGTCGTGCCGGCCGGCGAGCCTCTCGAGCTTGTCCTTGAGCTCGCGATAGCGGGGCGATTCGGCCAGTAGCCCCTGCAGCGCGACGACGTCGATGCCCATGATACGTGCCTCGGCCGTTCCCGATCCCTCGACCCGCAGCGACGCGTCGTCGAACCGCTGCGGCAGGTCGTCGCACACGAGCTTCCAGAGGCCGGCCCGAAGCTCGATTCTGCCGCTCCGCGTGATCTGCGCCCGGTCGGCGTACACCGTCGCGGAGACGATCTTCGTCGCGAGCGAAAGATCCTTCGCCTCCGCCGGCGCGGCGCCTCCGGCGGCCGGGACGGCGCATGCGAGCAGGACGCCGATGAGCGCTCCGAGCGCCGCTGCCCGCGGGAGCCCGTTTCGTGTCCTTTTCATGGCCAGCTCCTCCTTGTCGGTTCGAACGGTCGAATCCCGCGCCGCGGACTCTAGCGGACGACGATCAACGCGCCCCCCGCTATCCGGGCGACGAGGACCGGCGGGAGCCATTCGCGCTCGGCGTAGGTGTAGGTGCCCGCCACGCCGTTATAGTCTCCCAGCTTCTTGAGCGCGTTGACGAGGCTCGATTCTTCGTATCGCCTCGAACGATCAGCCTTCGCGAGAATCATCATGGCGTCGTACGCGACGACGACGTTCAGCGTCGGCTCGGCGTTGAACCGCTCCCGGTAGCGATCCGCGAGCGGAAGCGCTCGGGCGAGCTCGACGGCCGGCACGGCGACGTAGCACCCCTCGAGCGCCCCGGCGGCGGCCTCGATGACGGCCGGCGAGGCGAACTCGCGCGGGCCGCACACCGGACCTCCGTAGCCGAGCTTTCGAACGGCCGCGAGCACCCGCGCCGCGACGTGGCCGCGCCCGTAGATGAAGATCGCCTCGGGCTTCTGCGAAAGCACGGCGGCGGCCGAGCTCCTCGGATCGGCGCCGCCCGCGTCGAACGGCTCCGAGGCGGCGAGGGCGAGGCCGCTCGCGGGAACGTCGTTCTTCATGGCCTGCGCGACGAGCTTGCCCGGCGGATCGTCGGCGTAGAGAATCGCCACGCTCTTCACGTCGAGGGAGCGGGCGAGAAACGCGAACGTCGTTCGCGCGAGGTGCATCGGCGAGGGGGAGGAGCGGAAAACGTCCCGCAGCATCGTGACGACGAACGGATGATCGCAGTTCGCGAAGAGCGGAATGAAGTCCCGCTCCGCCCTGGGGCCCACGGAGAGCGAGGCCGCGTCCGAGGCGGTCACGACCGCGGAGACTTTGTCGCGCGTGAGCTGTTTCTCGAATGAGGCGCCCGCGCGGGCGGCGTCGCTGCCATCGTCGGCGACGAGCTCGTAGAGCACGTTCTCTCCCGCCGCGTTCAGCTCCTCGATCGCGAGCGTCATGCCGTGGAGGCACTGGTTCCCGATCTCGGCGCCTTCCCCCGAGAGGGGGACGATGGCGCCGATCTTCACGATCTCCTGTTTTTTGCCGCAGCACGGCAGGCACGCCATCGCGAGGGCGAGCGCCGCGGCGGCGATGCGCCCGGAAACGCAACGTTCCATTCGAGAACCTCCTCGTGGTGTTCGACTCCTGTCATACCACCCCGTGAAAGGGGTTGTAAAGGGGGGTTTTTCGATGCATATTGTTGCTGCTCGATTCGACGAAAGGGGAGCATTTTATGCGCGACGCGCGGCGACACCATATCGATACCCAGTGCGTGCACGCGGGATTCGAACCCGACGGCTCGGGGGCCGTCGTCACGCCGATTTATCAAACCTCGACCTTCTCCTTCCGCGACGCCGATCATGGCGCGGATCTCTTCGACGGGAAACGGGAAGGGTACATATATACGCGGCTCGGCAATCCCACGATCCGCGCCTGCGAGCGAGCCGTCGCCGCCCTCGAGGGCGGGCACGACGGCATCGCCTGCGCGAGCGGCATGGCGGCGATCCACACGGTGTTCGCCGCGCTGCTCCGGGCGGGCGATCACGCCGTTTGCTCGGCGGTCGTCTACGGTCCCACGCAAACGCTGCTCGCCGGCGTCATGTCGCGCTTCGGGATCGAATCGTCCTTCGTCGACACCGCCGACCTCGACGCCGTCCGGCGCGCCATGCGCCCGAGCACGAGGCTCGTGTTCGTCGAAACGCCGGGGAACCCCGTTCTCGCCGTGAGCGATCTCGCGGCGATCGCCGAGATCGCCCGCGCCGGCGGCGCGAAGCTCGCCGTCGACAACACCTTTTCGAGCCCCATTCTCCAGCGCCCCATCGAGTTCGGCGCCGACGTGGTCGTTCATTCGATGACCAAGTATCTGAACGGCCACGCGGACGTCGTCGCCGGGATGGTCGTCACGAGCTCGGCCGAGGATCACGCGCCGATGCGGAAGATGTTCAACCAGATCGGCGGGTGCATCGATCCGTTCGGAGCTTTTCTCGTCTCCCGGGGCCTCAAAACGCTCGCGCTGCGCATGGAGCGCCATTGCGCGAGCGCCGAGCGAGTCGCCCGTTTCCTCGAGGGACATCCGAAGGTCTCGAGGGTCAACTATCCCTGGCTTCCGTCGCACCCGCAGTTCGAGCTCGCCAGGCGCCAGATGGGGGGCGGCGGCGGGGTCGTGAGCTTCGAGCTCGCCGGGGGCATCGAGGCGGGAAAGACCCTCATGAACTCGGTTCGCCTCTGCACGCTCGCCGTGAGCCTCGGGGGCGTCGAAACGCTCATCGAGCACCCGGCGTCCATGACGCACGCTTCCATGGGGGCCGCCGCGCGCGCGGGAGCGGGCATTCCCGAGGGGCTCGTGCGCGTCGCCGTCGGCATCGAGCACGCGGACGAGATCATCGCCGATCTCGATCAGGGGCTCGCGAAGGCATGATGAGCTGGGGCGAATACGCGAAGATCGTCGTCGGTCTCATCGTGATCACCGATCCGCTCGGCGCGATTCCGCTCTTCGTCAGCCTGACGGTCGGCCAGCAGGAGCAGGAGCGGAAGCGCACGGCGGACATCGCCTGCTTTTCGGTCGCCATCATTCTCATCGTCTCGTGCTTCGTGGGGGAGTGGATCCTCAAGATCTTCGGTATTAGCATCGCTTCTTTCAGGATCGGCGGCGGGATACTCCTGCTCCTCCTCTCCATCGCCATGATGCAGGCCAAGGTGATCGCCGCGAAGCAAACGGAGAAGGAGGCCGAGGAGGCGACGGGGAAGGAGCACGTCGCCGTCGTGCCGCTCGCCATTCCGCTCATCGCCGGCCCCGGAGCGATCAGTCTCGCCATCATCTACGGGGAAAAGGTGACGGGGGTCGTCAACTCGATGTTTCTCGTTGCGAGCTGCGTTCTCGTCGCGGCGGTCATGTGGGTGGCGCTTCGTCTCTCCATGAGGATTTCCCGCGTGCTCGGCCAGACCGGCATCAACATAGCGACCCGCATCATGGGGCTCATTCTGGCCGCTCTCGCGATCGAGTTCATCGCGAGCGGCTACAAGGTGCTCTTCCGGTAGCTCCGCGCGAGCTCCCCGCCCGGAGCTCGGAGAATCCCTCGAAGCGAAGAAAATAGTTCCTTTGCGATAATAATTCCACCTAATTGGAGTGTACTAGTAGATGGGGCGGTCGGTCCGCCCTTTTTGGGGTTGACAGCGATATGTAACTTGTTATAGAATAAAGAAATGGCATGTCGAGCGGAGGGCGGAATCCCTCGGATTCCCGCCCGGCGATCGGAGGGCTCTCGATGAGGAAGATAGGTGCTTTAGTTTTAGCTTCGGCGCTCGTTCTGGCGGCGCGGGGGACGGGCCTCGGGGCGGAGAAGCCGAGGCTCGAGGCGCTCTCGAGGGAGCTCGCGACCGGATACGACGCGGCCCGCGCCGAGGCCTATAGTCTCGCGGCGGAGCACGGGTGGCCGGTCAGCGGCTATGGAGAAAACGGCAGCTACTTCGAGCTTCAGAAGCTCGTGAACGGGATGCCGCGTTTCTATACGACGCACAACTCGAATGCCGCGATCTCGACGAGAACCGCTCTCGTGAACGCCGCGATCGGCGGCGGAAGCGGCTTCGTCCTTCGTTTGTGGGACGGAGGAAAGCCCCGGACGACTCACCGCGAGTTCGGCGGTCGCGTCATCTGGGCGGATCCCCTCGCGAGCACGATCGCCGGGCACGCGACGCATGTGGCCGGCACGATGCTCGCGAGCGGCGTGAGACCGGAGGCGAAGGGGATGTCCCCCGCCTCGACGATCCGGGCGTTCGAGTGGACCAACGACGCCTCGGAGATGGCGAGCGAGGCCGCGGCGGGGGCGAACGTCTCGAACCATTCCTACGGATACATCGCCGGCTGGTACTACAACACGACGAACAGCTACTGGTACTGGTACGGCGATACGGCGGTGAGCGAAGTCGAGGATTACGGCTTCGGCTACTACGACTCGGACGCGCGGGCGTACGATCAGATCGCCGTGTCGGCCCCGAACTACCTCATGGTCGTTTCCGCCTCGAACGATCGCGACGACGCTGGGCCGGCGGCCGGCACGAAGCATTACTACTGGGACGCCCGTTACGACGCCTGGCGCTTCAGCACGAAAACGAGAAACCCCGACGGGACGCCGCTCGGCTACGACTGCATCCCGTTCGGCTTTCAGATATCGAAGAACAGCCTCACGATCGGCGCCGTGGACGACGTTCTCTCGTACACCGGCCCCGCTTCCGTGACGCTCGCGGCCTTCAGCAGCACGGGGCCCTGCGACGACGGCAGAATCAAGCCGGACGTCGTGGGGAACGGCGTCTCGCTTCTTTCGTCCTATTCGACGACCGATTCCTCGTACGCCAGCGCGAGCGGCACGTCGATGTCCTCCCCGAACGTGAGCGGCTCGCTCGGCCTCGTCGCGGACTACTACCGGGACACGCACGGCGGCGCGCCGATGCGTTCGTCGACGCTCAAGGCGCTCGCGATTCATACGGCGCTCGAGGCGGGTCCCGCCGACGGGCCCGATTACCAGTTCGGCTGGGGGCTTCTCGACGCGTACGGGCTCTACCAGCTTCTCGAGCAGGATTACCTGAACGATGCCGCCGGGTTCGTCGAGGAGCTCGCGCTCGGAAGCGGGCAAACGATCGAATACTATTACCGGGTCGCCGGGTCGCCCGATGAGCTCAGGGTCACGATCTGCTGGACGGATCCGGCGGGCACGCCCGCGTCCGCGGCGATCGATCCTTCGACGAGGATGCTCGTGAACGATCTCGATCTGCGCGTCGTCAAGGGGGGCATGACCTCTCTCCCGTGGCATCTCGACCGGACCAATCCGTCGAGCGCCGCGACGAGGGCCGACAACGACGCCGATAACGTCGAGCAGGTCGTGCTCGACGCTCCGGCCGACGGCGTGTACGCGATCAGGGTAAGCCACAAGGGCTCGCTCTCCGGCGGGTCGCAGAGCTTCGCGCTCGTCGTTTCCGGCGCCGAAAAGAACCACGCGTGGCACGTATACGACGACGGCTCAGGCGACGCGCCGACGATAGCGGCGGCGGTCTCTCTGGCCGCCGACGGCGATTCGATCTACGTTCACGGGGGCGTGCATCACGAGGCGGGCATTTCGATCGCCAAGGCGCTCGTCATCGCCGGTCCGGACGGCGCCGCGCTCACGACGATCGACGGAAGCGGTCTCGGAGCCGGCATTTTCACCTTCCCGTCCTCGACGAAGACCATCCGGGTGAGCGGGCTCGCGCTGAAGAACGGCTCGTCCGCGGGCATGGGCGGCGGAATGTCGATCCAGAACTCGAACGTGACCGTGCTCGATTGCGCGTTCGAAGGGTGCGAGGCGGCCGTCTCCGGCGGCGGCCTCGCCGTGAGCGACGCATCTCCCTCGATCGTGCGATGCGCCTTCGTCGGCAACACGGCCGCGGGCGATGGGGGCGGCCTCTTTCTCTCCTCCTCCAGCGCCGTCGTCGATTCCTGCGTGTTCTACGGTAACGGCGCGATCGCGGGGTCCGGCGGCGGCGTGGCGGCCGCCTCTTCCGCGCCCGAGCTTCGCAACTGCACCATCTCTTACAACTACTCGTCCGCGGGCGGCCACGGCGGCAACGTGTACGTGGGGAACGGCTCAGACCCGTCGCTCGCGCGATGCATCGTTTCCCACAGCTCGGCGGGCGAGGGAATATTCGGCGAAACGTCCGCCGTCGGCGCCTCTCTCGCGTGCTGCGACGTTTTCGGAAACGCCGGCGGCGATTACGGAGGCACGGTGGCGGACGCGACGGGGCTCGACGGCAACATCTCGGCCGATCCCCTGTTCTGCGACGCGACCGCTGCGCCCCCCGAGCTCACGATCGCCGCTCTCTCGCCCTGCGCGGCGGGCGCGAGCCCCTGCGGAGGGCTCATCGGAGCCCTGCCCGTCGCCTGCGTGCGGGGTCCCGATCTCGTCGTCGCGGGCGTTCTCTGGAGCGACGCGCGGCCGGCGTTCGGCGACAGCGTCTCGGCGGCGGTGACGGTGAGGAATCCGGGCACGCTCCCCGCGGAGCGTTTCTACGTGGAGTATTACGCTTCGAGCGATTCCCTGCCGATCGACGGGACGCCCGGCGACCAGCGGCTCTTCGTCGACAGCCTCGCCGCCGGGGATTCGCTCGTGTGGATCACCGGCTGGGAGAAGGCTTCCGTATTCGAACCATGGACCTCGTGGTTCCGCGTCGATAACGGGGATTCCGTCCCCGAGACGAACGAGGCGGACAACGGGAGCGGCCCGCACGAGATCCTCTGGCGTTTCGCCGAGGAGGAGGGTTGGCCCGCCGCGATCGGGTTCGGCTTCCACACGTCGCCCGCGATAGCGAACCTCGACGACGACGCGCTCACGCTCGAGGTGGTCATCGGCGCCGACGACGGCGCGGTGCACGTTCTCACGGTCGACGGCACGGAGCTCGCCGGCTGGCCCGCGCCGGTGGGGGATACGCTCTACTCGTCTCCCGCCGTCGCCGACATCACCGGCGATTACGGCCGCGAGGTCGTGATAGGCGGGAGCGACGGCAAGATATACGCCTTCGACCGTCAGGGCGCGAAGCTCTGGGAGTACGACGCGGGGAGCCCCATCCGCACGACGCCGGCCCTCGCCGATCTCGACGGGGACGGAAAGTGCGAGGTGATCTGCGGCGCCGGCGCGAATCTCGTCGCGCTCGAGGGAGACGGCGGCGCGTACGGCGGATCGTGGCCCGTCACGACGGCGTCCGGCGCGTTCACCTCCCCGGCCGTCGGGGACGTGGACGGCGACGGCGCGCTCGAGATCGCGGCGATCGTTCGAGAATCGCCGGACACGCTCTCCTCGCGGGTTCACCTCCTCAACGCGGACGGCACCTCGTACGGCGCCCCGTGGCCGGTGACGGTCGATACGATCATAGCGGCCGATCCGGCGATGGGAAACGTCATCGACCCCTCCTCGGATCTCGAGATCGTGGCGGGAGGCCTCGACGGCCGCGTGCTCGTCTGGAAGACCGACGGGACGCTCTGGGCATCGCCGCCGAAGGCGCCCGGGGCGATCGAATCGTCGCCGGCGCTCGCGAATCTGGACGCCGATTCCAATCTCGAGATCGTCGTCGCGTCGGCCGCGGATTCGCTGGCGGCCGTGACGGCGGTCGATCACACGGGTTCCCTGCTGCCCGGCTGGCCGCGGACATGGGCCGCGGCGGGAGCGTTCGTTCCCTCTCCCGTCGTCATCGGCGCCCGGGTGGAGTCGATTCTCGGCGACGGCCTGCAGGCCCTGCTGTCCTTCGCGGGGGACGGCGCGGCGCCCTATGGATTTCCGATCGACCTCGCGGGCGACGTGCCCGTTTCGGTCGCCGCGGACGATCTCGACGGCGACGGCGCGATCGAGCTCGTGGCGGCGGCGGGATCGCCGGTGAATCTCGTGTACTGCTTCGAGCTTCCGGTCGAGCATTACTCGAAGGACAATCTGCCGTGGCCGGTGTTTCGCCACGACCGCGCGAGAACGGGGTGCTTCGAGGCGATCGTTCCGACGCCGGTCGATGGCGGCCCCGGCGCGGAGCCGTCCGTCACGGCCATCGGTTCCATTTACCCCAACCCCTTCAATCCCACCACGCGGATCGCCTTCACCGTGGCGAAGCGGACCTGGGTGGAGATCGCGGTCTACGACGTCGCCGGGCGCAGGATCGCCTCCCTCCTCGGCAAGGTAATGGAGCCGGGCCGCTACGAGGCGTCCTGGAACGGCCGCACCCTCTCGGGGGCGATCGCGGCGTCGGGCGTCTACGTGTGCAGGCTTCAGGCCGGAGGGCTCGTCGAGACGCGCAAGCTCGTGCTTCTCAGATGACGCCCGGCTGAACGGGCGCATGAAAAAACGGGGGCCGCCGAGAGGCGACCCCCGTTTCGTTTTCGTCGCGGCGGATTGCGGCTATCCGGTCTTCGCCGCTCTCTCCTTGAGCCGCCCGTGGAGCTCTTCGTGCAGAAACTGGGCGTAGAGCTCGGTGAGATGCCTCTTCGTGATGCGGCGCAGCGTCACGGACATGCCGGGGACGGAGAATCTCAAGGTCTTCTGGGCCATCTCGCGGGAGGGATCCTCGACCGAGAAGGTCTGATTATAGGTTCCCTCGAGCCACATCTTGAGCCAGTCGAGGTTCGTGAGGCTCGTATCGCGGAAGTAAACGATGACCTCCATGAGACGCCCGTCGAGAAAAGCGCAGCGCACGCGCTCGACCTCGCGGCGCGGTTCGATCGTCGAGGAAAGGTCGTACAGCTCGCCCCGGTATCCGAGCGGCGGATCGGGCGCGCGCGTGACGCGTATGGACGTTCCGGCCCGCTCGAACACCTCCTCCTTCGTTTCCCCGAGGTAGAATCCGTACACGGCCTCGGGGAGCCTGAGATCCGCTCCCTCGTCTTTCTTCGAGCACGAGGCCGCGGAGAGAATCGCGATGCAGAGGAGCGCGGCGGAAAAGAAGCGCCGCGGCGTCGAGATCCGGTCACGTTTCTGCACGATTGGTCTCGCTCCTTTCGGGCGACAGGAAACGGTCGTAGACGATGAGCCCGACGATCGTCAAGGCGCCGATCGCCGCGAAGATTCCCCAAAAGAGCCGGGGCTGCCCGGCCTCCTTGGCGATTTTCTGATAGAGAAACGCCCCGAGGTTGTTGCCGATGAGGCTTCCGATGATGCCATAGAGAAAGGAATATCCCATGTACACGGCCACCTTGTCGCGCGGGGCGATCTGTCCGACGTAGCTGAAGTACTTGGGATGGCAGGTCATCTCCCCGATCGAAAAAACGATCATCCCCGCCACGATCGCGCGAGCGTCGCCCGAGAGGGCGAAGATCACGAAGCCGGCCGTGCCGATCGTGATGCCGGCGATCATCGTGGGCAGCGCCCGGAGGTTCTTCACGATACGGCTCACGAACACCTGCAGGAGGATGATGGTGCCGGCATTGATGCTCGTCACGTAGGCGACGTCGAACCGGAGCTCGGCGTCGCTGCCGAAGAACCTCGCCGCCGCCGTGAGGGCTCGATCCGCCGGCGTCATGTCGACGAAGTCGATGACGTACCAGAGCACCGTCTGGAACATCTGGAAGTAGAGGAGCCAGAAGCCCGAGTACACGACGATCATGAGCACGAAACGCCAGTTGCCCAGCACGAGCCCGGCGTCGCTGAATACCTGGCCGAGCCCTTTCGAGCTCGCCGGGCGCTCCGGCTCCCGATAGGCGACGGCGGTGAGGACGAGCATGAGAGCGCACCAGACCGCCGAGGCGAAGAAGACGTACGACCAGTCGAACCCGCGCAGGTAGCTCACGAGAATGGGGGAGAGGAACGCGCCGAGGTTGATCATCCAGTAGTAGATGCCGAAGCCGAGCGAGCGGTTCCCGTCGGTCGTCGTTCGCGTGATCGTTCCCGAGAGTATCGATTTGAACACGCCGCTTCCGGCGGCCACGAGGAGCAGCGAGAGGAACACGACGCCGTATCCCGACACGTGCCCCATCGCGAAGTAGCCGGCCGCGAGGAGCGAGAAGGCGATCATGAGGAATCGCCGGTAGCCGTACCGCTCGGCGAGCGCGCCGCCGACGATCGGCATGACGTACGTGAACGTCATGACGATCGACTGCAGGAATCCGACCGTCGTTTCACCGAAACCGAGGCCCCCCTCGGCCGCGCTCGCGCGCAGGTAGACGGCGAGCACCGAGGCCATGCCGTAGTAGGCGCCTCGCTCGAAGAGCTCCATCACGTTCGCCACCCAGAAGGTGCGCGGGAAGGAGCTCTTCGAGCCGGTGATTCCGGCGCCGTCGGACACGATTCCACCTTTCGCGAATACGGTCGAGGCCGCTCCACGGCCGCGGAGCGGCCCGGGCGCGCCCATGAACGACGCTACAGTAGCAAAAGGAGAGCGCCGGTCGCCAGATTATTTTGGGGGACGACGGGAGTTTGCGCGCGGCGCGCCGGGCGCGCTTTCGCGCGGCCCGTCCGGCGGCGCGTCACGAGCAGGTGAACTTCATTCTGAACGATCCGATCTCGATCGTGTCGCCGCTGCGGAGCTTGCGCTGGTGCACTCCCTTGCCGTTGAGGGATACTCCGCCCGTGCTCCCGAGATCCTCGATGACGTAGCCGTCGTCGGTTCTCACGATGGCCGCGTGCTCGTCCGAGACGAGGAAATCGTCCAGGCAAACGTCGCACCGGATATTCCTGCCGAGGGTCGTTTTCCTCTTTTTGAGCGCGATCTCGAGGCCGGCGAACCAGCTGTTGACGATCGTGAGGCGTGCATTTTTATGCTCGCCCTTCGCCTCCGCCAGATCGACGCCGGAACCGCGTTGTGCCTTTTTCGAAACCACGTTAGCGCACCTTCCTTGCACGGAGAATGGCCGCTTGAGCCACGTATCTCGTTCCAAAACGCGCCATTACGCAAGGATCGTACCATTTGCGGCGCCGGCGCGGTTTTGCGGGAGGGGGAGGACCGGAAAGGGCGCTATTCGACGCCGTCGAAAACCGCTTCGTCGCGGCGTTCCGTGGGCACGAAGCTGATGCGCGCCTCGCCGAATCGGAAGGGGCGGCGGACCGTGAGAATGCTGTCCATCGAGCCCTCGATCGCCGTCTCTCCGAGCGGGTCTCCGGGAGCGACGTCGAGCGTCCAACCGGCGAACGCGTAGGTGCCGTAGAGCTCCGTGTACAGACAGCCCGCGAGCAGGCTCGAGAGAAGACAGAACATATTGTTGGAGCTCAACAGCCCGTTCTCATTGGTGCAGACGCTCCACGTGCGGCCGCGCGAGGGCAGCAGGTATCCGGGGCTATGATTTTCGAGGAGCCGGAAGAGCCCGTCCCGGTCGGTCCCGTACCACGGGTTGTTCGGGTAGAGCTCGTAGAAAATGCCGTTCAGGATCCCCGCCGTCTCCGCGTCCTCCTGGGGCGGGCGTCCGTTGCCGATCTGGATGAAATCGTCGCCGAGCCGCGCGCGTATGGCGCGGACGTACTCCTTTTGCCATTCGTAGAACAGCGCGCGCTCTTCCGCGTCGTCCTCGTGGCGGACGCCGTCCTCGTCGAAGTCGATCTCCCCGGCCATGGTCTCGCGCACGAGCGGGTTGAGGTAGGCGTCGTACATGAAGTAGTCGTGCATGATCCCGTCGATGGCGCCGTTCGTCCGCTCCTGATACGCCGCGATGAGCTCGACCATCGTGTCGATGAGCGCCGTGTTCGGCTCGCCGTTCACGATCGGATCGAGCATGATGAGCCCGGGCCAGATGAGAACGGTGTCCTGCTCCGTCGTCCACGCCCAGTGTCCGCTCACCGCGTTGTAGTAATCGAGAACATAGGGGAGGACCTCCCTGAGGTAGGTCGTATCCGGGTAGAGGGCGAAAACGCTCATCATGCTCCGGTAGCCGATGATCAGGATGTCGGGGTTGAGGGCGTGGAGCTCGCCGAGCACTGCCTGCGATTCGGGGGAGAAGCACCGCTCCATGGGGAAGAAGATCATCTCGGCTTGCGCGGCCTGCCGGATCGTCGATTCGTCCCACTCGGCGAACGAGCTCCAGTGAACGACCGCTTTCTCGGGATACGCGGCGCCGGGCGCCGCCGCCGGCGGGTCGGGGGCCTCGTTCGGCGCGCAGGCCGCGAGCAGGGCGAGCGCGAGGGCCGAGAAGATGCGGAAACGATGATGCATAACGCCCGGCAGTCTTGCGTTGTCGTCGGGTCCCGGCCGCTCTGCCCGGCGGAACGATGGGAAACGACGCGGGAACGCGGGAAACAACCGGCAACCGGGAGGCCCCGGGCCGGCGCGCCCCCTGATGCACGTGCAGGAACGGTGCCCCTCCCGCGCGGATGGACGTCGACGGCCTGCTCCTTCCGGCGCCGCCGGAAGCGGAGATCAGCCTCAACCGCCCCGCAGGTAGACGATCCGGAAGCGCGGACGCAGGCCGGGGATGGACGATTCGCGCAGGTGCGCCACGGCGAAGCGCTCCGAGAGAGGGGCGGCGATCTTCAGCAGAACGCCGCTATTCGAGGCTGGGGCGGCGAGCCAGTCGCTCGCGAGCGCCGCGGGAATCGCGAACGCGACGACGGTGTCGCCGCTGATCCTCGCGCCGTCGAGCGGCTCGCCGTCGATGTCTCCTCCCTCCGTGCCCCACGACTCGGAGCCGTCGACCGTGAGCCACGAAACGCCGCCCGCGATTCCGTCGAAGCCCTCGATCCAGGGTCCGGAGGAGACCGGCGGGATGACCCGGTGCACCTCGATCGTGATCGACTCCGCGGGAGCGTCGTCGAACGCGATCGAGAGGCTCGAGGAGAGAACCGCGCCGCAGTCGGTGATCGAGGAGAGATCCACCTTGATGACGAGGCGCCGCTCGTAGAGCCCGCCGGCGAGGGGAACCGCGCCGACCGTGTCGAGGGGCACGTTTCCGTAGCACCGGTTCCTGAAGTCGCTCGTCGGTCCGTCCTTGAGAAACGCGTCCCGCGTGCCGTTGTACGAGGCGTCGGGGGAGACGCCGTCCTGGAAAACGACGATCGCCGTGTCGCCCGAGCCGGGAGCGTACACGACGTCGTTGTCCGCGCAGCCGGCGAGCGCCGCGACGGCGAGCGGCAGGGCGAGAAATGCCGCGCGGCGCGTCATGGAGCTACCTCTCCTTCGGAGAGCGGAAACTCTCGGGGTCGACGGCGTGCTTTTTCATGAGATCGTGGAGCGTGGGGCGGCTCACCTCGAGGCTCTCCGCGGCGGCCGACACGTTTCCCCGGGATCGCAGAAGCGCCGCGATGATGAGACGCCGCTCGAGATCGTCGCGCGCCTCCTTGAGCGAGGTCGGTTCGATGGGGGCGGAGGAAGCCGCCGCTCGTCCGCCGCGCCCCTCCGCGGAACCTTCGGGCTCCGGCAGGTCGAGGTCCTCCGGGTTGATGAGCTTCCCCGTCGCCATGATGACGGCGCGCTTCACGCGGTTTTCGAGCTCGCGGACGTTCCCCGGCCAGGGGTAGCGCCCGAGCGTGATCTGGGCGCTCTCGCCGAATCCCCTCACGTTTCTCGAGTATTCCCGGTTGTAGAGGTGGAGGAACCGGGTCGCGAGCAGCAGGATGTCCTCGGCCCGCTCGCGGAGCGGCGGCAGCGCCACGTTCACGGTATTGATGCGATAGAACAGATCCTCGCGGAACGTGCCGTCGGCGAGCATCGAGGCGAGCTCGCGATTCGTCGCCGCTATGATCCGGACGTCGAGCTTCGTGGGCTCCCGGGCGCCGATGCGCTCGATGACGCGGTCCTGCAGAAATCGCAGTATCTTCACCTGGAGCGGCGGCGTGAGCTCGGCGATCTCGTCGAGAAAGATCGTGCCGCCGTCGGCCGTCTCGAATTTGCCCGGACGCGTTTCGAAGGCGCCGGTGAAGCTTCCTCGCTCGTGGCCGAAAAGCTCGCTCTCGAGAAGGTTCTCCGGTATGGCGCCGCAGTTGATGGGCACGAACGGGGCTTCGCGCCGCGGGCTCCGGCTGTGGATGGCCCGCGCGACGAGCTCCTTGCCCGTCCCGCTTTCCCCCGTGATGAGGATCGAGACGTCCGTCGCCGCGACCCGCTTGACCGTCTCGAACACGTCGAGCATCGGCTTCGAGATCGCGACGATCCCCTCGAACTCGTGCTTGTCGCTCTCCTTCCGCTTCAGCGAGAGCACCTCGGTCTCGATGGCGTAGAGATACGCCGCGCGGCGGAGGATGAGGCGCAGCTCGTCGCTCGGGATCGTTTTCGAGCAGAAATCGTAGGCCCCCTTCTCGATCGCCTTGAGCGCGTTCTCCCGCTCGTCGTGGCCGGTGAGGACGATCACCTTGATACTCGGATTGATGAGGAGGGCTTTCTCGAGGATGTCGAGCCCGGCGACGTTCCACGGCTCGCCGGTGAGGGAGAGATCGAGCAGCATGAGTCCGGGTTTCCGCGTCTTGACCGCGGCGATCGCCTCGGCGGCGTCGGCCGCGGTGACGATGCTGAAGTCGTTCTTGAACGCCCACTCGAGCTGTTTGCGGATCGCTTCCTCGTCGTCGACGATGAGCAGTGTCTTGGACGGCATCGAATATCCAGCTCCTCGCCGCCGGCAGAGCGGGCAGCGTGACGGTCACGGTCGCTCCGGCGGCCGGCGCGCTCTCGATCGAGACGTTCCCGCCGTGCGCCTCGACGAGCGATTTGCAGAGAACGAGCCCGACGCCGAGGCCCTTCTTCTTCGTGCTGTGAAACGGATGAAAGAGGTGCTCCTTCAGGTAGTCGGGATCGAATCCCGGCCCCGAGTCCTTCACGGTGATGCGGGCCCAAGAGTCGTCGATCGCGGTCGACGGAGACGCCGATCGTCCCGCCCGGTTCCGCCGCTTCGACGGCGTTGAGCATCAGATTCTCGATGATACGGGTGATCGCCGGCGTCGTCGGCGCTGGCCCGGACGCCCGACTCCACCGCCGGCTCGACGCGCGAGGCCTTTCTGCGCAGCGAACGGCTCCAGATCGCCCGCCGCGCGTTCCACGAGCGAGGATAGGTCGATCTCCGTTTTCGCGATCGTCGACGGCAGCTTGCGGACGGTGAGGGAGGTGATGAGGCTCTGCATCTTCTCGACGGAACGCTGGATCGTTTCGAGCGCGTCGCTCTGGAACTCGGGGTTTCCGATGTTGACGCGGGCGTTCTCGGCGATGAGCGAGAGCATTCCGACCGTGTTCTTGAGGTCGTGAATGACGAAGGAGGAGAACCGGTTGAACGACTCCATCTGGCGCGATTCGATGATGCGCTCCTCCATGATCATCTTGTCGAGCGCGAGCTTCGCCCGGTAGGCGACGATCGAGAGAAAATCTTCGTCCTCGTCCGTGAAGGATCGGCCGAACTCCATCTCGCCGAGCGCGATGATGCCGCGCGTGTCGACGCCCTGCCCGAGCCTCGCCGCGAGGCGAATCCACGACCAGTCGTCCCCTCCCGCGGCTTCTCCGCCGGAAGCGCCGCGCGGTCTCTCGAGGGGCCGCTTGAGCACGATGACCGGCCGTTCGGCCGTGCGCCGCAGCAGCTCCTCGACGAGCTCCGGGTCGATCTCTTCTCTCGCGAAACCGTAGAATCCCGCCTTGCCGGCGCCGGCATTCACCCAAAAGAGACCGCGCCGCACGGCCATCGTGTCGCAGATCGAGCTCGTGACATTCGAAAGGAACTCCTCGATCGACGCGCCCGTTTCCATGATCTCCGCGTAGCGCCGCCATTCCTTGCGGTAGTTGTACCGCTGAAGGTAGAAGCTCTCGTTGAAAAAGGTGCGGAAGCGGCGTTTTGCCTTGCCCGAGATCAGGAGGGCGAGCAGCAGGAAGACGCCGAAAATGCCGAGAACGGTGACGAGATAGCGGTCGTACGGAAGACCGAGGATGCGCGCGAAGAGCGTTATGAGGCCGAGGGAGAGGAGATAGAGCGCCGAAACCGTGACGCTCACCAGCGAGGGTTGTCCGCCCCTCGGCGCCGCGATTCTGAGATCGAAGAGCGGGTAGCGCAGCGACGCGTAGAGAAACGACGCGCAGAGCGCGATGACGCCGCACGAATGGATGGCGATGCCGTCGTGATCGATGGTCGCGATCGCGAGCACGGAGCTCATGACGGCGACGTTGATCACGGAAACGGTGAGAATGCCGAGGAAGGGATACTTGAGGGTGACCTTGTCGGCGACCGACGCCGCGCGGTACGCGTTTTCGAAGAGATGCAGGAAGAGGATGTTGGCGAGGATCAAATACGCGGCCGCCGCTTTGCCGGCGGGAGTGAAGGTGAGCCCCCAGAACGCGCCGTCGTCGGTGAAATGGACGAGCGCCACGAAGAGTCTGGCCGGAAGGACGGCGACCGCGGCCGCGATCAACGCGGTGAACGCCGCGATCCACGGCATCCGCCGGACGAGGATATCCCCCGGATTCCGGCGCGCGAAGGAGCCGAAAAAGGGAATCGCGAGCGCGGGAAAAAAGACGAGCAGCGCGAGCGCCGTTCTTCCGTGGGCGAGCGCCCGGGCGGGATCGCGCGAGAGAAGCATGAGAAGGATCGATGCGTGGGACGCGGCGAGGACCGCCGCCGCGAGAACGAAGAGGCGCCGCCGCGGGCTCCCGTGCGCTCGCAGGTGGAAGGCGATCACCGCCGCGAGCAGCGCGAGCGAGGCCAGCGTGAGCAGCGCCGGGAGGTTCACCGCCGGCCTCCCCGGAGACGCTCCAGCTCGTCACCGGCGACGCGCGCGAGCTCGGTGCCGGGGTATTTCGCGACGCAGGCCTCGAGGATGCGCGCGGCGCCTTCGGCGTCCGCGAGCTCGCGCTCGTGAATCGAGGCGGCCCGCAGGTAATTCTCCCGGAACGGCGAATAGTCCGGATAGCGGTCGGGGAGCTTGACGAGCAGCTCGGCGGCCTCGCGCCAGCGCTTCCGCTCGGCGAGGGTGCGAACGACGTATTCCTCGGCCATGATGCGGGTGCTCTGCCGCCGCTGTTCGCCGGCGAGCTTTTCGTAGTGGGCGAGCGCCCGGTCGTACGCCGCCGTCGCCGCGTCGGGTTCCCCCTTCGAGACGTACGCGCGGGCGACGCGGAGCGGCGCCTCGAAGCCGCGGAGCGTTTCGGGGTAATCCGCGTAGATCGCCTTGTAGCGCAGCGACGCCTCTTCCCAGCGCCCCTCGCGCTCGTCCATCTGGGCGAGCTGCCAGGACGCCTCGACCGCCTCTCCCGGCCGGCCGGAGTAGGAGTCGATTACCCGCTCGTAGAGAGCGCGCGCGCCGCCGGGGCGCCCGGCGCCGCGATCGATGAGCGCGGCTGCGAGCAGCGCCGCCGGCGCTTCGCGTTCCCGCGGATATCGCTCGGCGATCGAGACGAACGTCGCGCGGGCTTCCGCCGGGCGGCCGAGCCCGTTCTCCTGTATCGTGGCCTCGATGAACAGAACGGAGGAGACGTCCCGGGGCTCCGGGTACCGCTCCCGAAGCTCCCGTGCCAGAGCGAGCCCGCGGGTCCAACTCTTGCGCTGCAGGTGGACGGTCAAAAGGTTGAATCTCGCTTCCTTGAGAATCCGCGGATCCTTTTCGATGGCGATGACGCGCGAGTACACGTTCTCCGCCTCGCGATACCAGCGCGCGGCCTCGTCCGCTCGTCCCGCGCGAGTGGCGAGATCGGCCAGCTTGAGCGGAGTCACGAGGTAGCGCGGGTTCATGCGCGCCGTGGCGGCGGCGAGTCGACGGGGAGAAACTCGCGGGGAATCGCTCGTAGAATCCGGCGGCAGCGCCGCTTTCGCCGAGCTCCTCCGAGATGACGCCCGCCGAGTAGAGGGCGTTCGCGCGCGCGGCGGGGAGCGCTCGCGAGCTCGATCGCCTTCTCGAAATCGCTCCGCGATTCCCGGAGCAACCGCGCGCGGAACTCGAGCTCGGCGAGCTCCATCTGCGCGGTGACGACGATCTCCTCGATCTCCCTCGAGCAGCCGGCGGAGCCGCGTACTCGCGCACGATGCCGCGGTAGGCGTCGGCGGCTCCGGCCAGAAACTCGGGCCGCATGCCGCCTTCGGCGAGGTTTTCTCTGAGAGAGCGCGCCTTGAAGAGCCTCTTTTCCGCGGCGTAGCGTTCGTCGCCGCTCCGCGAGCCGCAGGCGCCGAGCAGCACGAGCGCCGCGAGAGCGCAGGCGGCTGCCGGCGCGCTCCGCGCGCGCGGTCTCCGTCCGTCAGCGTGCGTCATTTTTTTTCCTCTTTCAGGCGCGTGGCGAGAAAGTAGATCGTGAGTCCTCCCACGAGGAGGTACCCGCTCGCGAATTCCACGAGCTCTCCGGCGATCCGCACGTGCACGAGAAACTCGGGGGAAATCCGGAACGCGATCGTCCGGGGATCGAGGGTGAGGAGCATCGTCGGCAGCGCGACGACGAACGGCACGGCGACGAGCGTGATGGATTCGGCGAAATGCCGCGCCGCGAAACCGGCGCTCCTTCTCGTCGCATCGATCGCGGAACGTCCCTCGAGAACGATGAACGGAATGGCGTACAGGAAAAGCGCCTGCACGGCGATGCTCAGGGCTATGCCGATCGCGAGCCTTCCGGCGTCCGGGATTCCCGGCAGGCGGGCGAGGAGAGAGGCGGGATACCGGAACGCCGCGAAAAGAGCCGCCGAGGCGATTCCCGTCGCCGCGGCAAGGTGAAAGTAGCGCGCCCGCGCCGTCAGGCGACCGCCCGCACGGCGGGGCGTTCGCCCGTCTCGCGAGCGCGACGAGGAGAACGGTCGCGGCCTGCAGGACGAGAGAGCGAGTATCTCGAGCGGGATGTCGAGCCGCCCGAGAACGATCGGCATGACGATGAGCCGGTCGGGGTAGTGCGAGAGCGCCTCGGCGCTCGATCCGGGCAGCAGGATTTTCCAGAAGGCGTCCGCGGGCCCGGACCGTCCGTAAGCGTAGAGGACGATGAGGGAGAGCTTGAGAAGGAAATAGAGCGCGAGCGGGCCCGCGACGAAGCCGTGGCGGAGGAGGCCGATCGCGGCGCCGAACGCCTTCAGGACACGCGCTATTGCGGTCACGATCCTTCTCTCCCCCGGCGCGGCTCCGAGGACGGTGTTCCGCCGCCGATGCGGGCCGGCGTTATATCGATGTGAGGAGCGATCTCCCCGGCGAAGCGGACGAGCGCCCGCTCGGTCTCTTCGATGTTCCCGTTCGCCCCGATCTCCGTCGAAAAACGGACGAAGACGGTCGCCCGCGGCCGCCCGAGAAGCGAGCTCTTCATCTGACTCCATTTGAGCGCGAACTCGTCCGCGAGGACGCCGTCCGCCGCAAGATACCAGTATAGAACAAATTGCCGCTCGACGCCATTCGAGATGAGGAGCCTTCCGGCCCTCCAAGCGGCCCCTCCTGCGGCGACCGGGGACCTTCCCTCCTCGAGGATGTTCCAGCCCGATCCCGGGTAGCAGTGTTTGGGCGAATGAATCTGGGAGTTCTCATGGGGCGCGGCGAAATACCCGATGAAGAGCCGTATCGGCGGCTCGCCGGCGCGGCGGTACGTGCGGACGAGCGTCGCGTCGGCTCCGAGAACGTCGAGCGTGTTTTCGTCGAGCGCCTCGTCGTCGGCCGCGTAGCCGGCGATCTCGGGGGGGATGCGCTCGAGCGCCGGGGGCGGCGGCGCCTCGACGCGGCGATAGCGCATCGTGAAGGTGTACGCGATGAGCGCCGCGAGTAGGGCGATTATCGCCGCGTACGCTGTTTTCTTCCCTGCAACCATGCGAGCGCGCTCCAGACGACGAGCAGCATGACGAAACCCGTGCCGAACACGATGAGCCCCGAGACTTCGTGAAGGACTCCGTCCGCGAAGGCCGGCCCGGCCACGCGGGCTCCGACCGCGGTGAGCGCGAGCCGGATCGCATTGGCGGCGATCGCTATGGGGACGGAGGAAACGGCGAGAATCGCGCGGGCGCCCGCTGCGAGCCTCGATGCGGCGCAGAGAACGAGCGCGAGCGTCACGAGCGTCATGAGGGAGCGCAGCCCGCTGCACGCCGCGACCACCTCGAACGTATAGTCGGGGAGAACGAGGATGTTGCCGCGGCGGATGACCTCGAACCCGATGCCGTGCAGCGCCCCGGCGGCGAGCTTCGCGCTCAGTATCTGCATCGGAAATGTGACCCGGTAATAGATGATGTAGGGGAGAGGGATCATCAGAAAGAGAAAGAGGAGCGGAAAGGCGAGGGCGCGGACGAACGCCGCGCCCCGCAGCAGAAGCAGAATCCCGATGAGCATGAGCGGGAGCGAGAGGCGCGCCGCGAAGAGCTCCGAGGCGGCCGTTCCCGCGACGAGAAGCGCGGCCGCGAGGGCGAGAATCATTGCTCCCGCCGCCGGGGCGCCCTCCCCGGCCGCCGAGCGGAGGATATCGCGTCTTCGCCAAAGGAAGTAGGCCGAGACGAACGGCACCGCGAGCCCGTGCTGGTAGTTCGGGTCGAGAACGAGCTGCCTCGCGAGCGGAACGAGCACGGGAAGGTAGAGCGCGACAAAAAGCGCCGCCACAACGAACGCCGCGGCGCCCGGCTTCGCGGGCGGCCCGGCCATCTCTCTCGCTGCTCCGCGCATGGCGTACCCTCCTCCCCGCCTATTTCTAAACCGCCTGCGCCCATCATACAAGCGAAATGGGGCTTTGCTGAAGGAACGGCAAAAAAAAGAGCGGACGCTGCAGCAAGCGCCCGCTCTCGCACCAGAATATGGAGAAGGAGTTTCTTACTCCTTTTTCCTCCTCAGTATGGGGACCATGCCGAGGAGTCCGAGACCGAGAAGGCTCAACGTGCCCGGCTCGGGGACCGCGCCGTAGTAGGAAGCGTCGCGCGAGTAGGCGTTCACGTACGTCTCGCCGTTCGCGTCGATCCCCACCGCGTCGAAGTGAACCCAATCATAACCGCTCACGATGACGTTGACAAGGATTTCGTCGCCCCACCCGGGGGTATTGATCGTGCCGTGCGCGTAGTTCAGCGCGTTTACCTGATCGTTGTCGACGCGGCCGAGCTCATAGAACTTGAAGGCTCCCGCGTCGCCGGCCGGCGAATGGTACTGCAGGGACGGGTTCGCCTGAATGGCGCTCGGAACCGCCGCGCCATACACGTCGAAGCTCAGTATCTCTATGCCGTTGATGTAAATGTTTCCGCTCTGCCCCTCGGGCGTCGCGATCATGAGCCAGGTGTCGAGATACTCGTAAACCGGCTCGCCCCTGAAGGTGAGAGATCCCCCGCCTTCGCCGCTCGCCGGATTCCAGTACCCCACTACCTTGAGATCGAAGGTCGAGTTGTGCGTGACCCAGGTCGCATACTCCCGCTGATAAATATGGTAGTAGTCCGAGCCCGTAATGTAGGTCTGAAGCCTCGGCACCGATCCCGCGGATACGGCGAGGAGCATTGCGATCGTCATTGTAACTGTCAGTTTAGCAATCGGTTTCATTCTAAGGCCCCTTCTGGATGTCGACTTTCGTTATAATTGCCCTCCAAAATGTCTTTTCACCGGTAATGATTGCAAGCGCCGTACCCTTTCATGACCAAAGCTTATGTTATTAAAATACAAAAGGTTGCCTCAACTAAAATCAAGGGCGATATTCCCCAAATTTAAAATTGTAAAAAATTCCGACACTTCAACGAACTGTGAAGCCGGTGGCCGGCAATCGATCGCGCTCTTGCGCCTTGGCGCATATTGACGCTCATTTCTAGGTAGATTGCACTATATTCATCGATGTGGCCCATATACCCAGAATCGCATGAACTATAATTTGACAACATTATTATAGTTGAAATTCCAATTTGGATTTGTTATAATTCGGAACAAATAGCAGGTAATAATCGTTGAAGTAGAAGCGGCGCGGGTTCAACGACAAGGGGGGGGCGTTGGACAAGGAGGTAAATAGCGGGCATGACCAATCGAGTTTTCGCCTCTTTGAATCGGCATTGTTTGAGCTGCATGTTGTAATCGGCTCCCTATCATGAGCCGAGGCCGAAAGGAGTAGTCATGAAAGCTGCGACTATCGTTCTCTTGATTCTTCTCGCGCCGGTCGCTTTGTTCGCGGCGCCGACGATCGGGGTCTACGCAAACAACTCGACGAGCCTCATGATGTTCGGGCCCCCTCCGTACTCGACGTTCACCGGCTACGTTTTCGGCGTGGGGCTCAATTGCTTCACGAACGCCGTCGAGTTCGCCGTCCAGCTTCCCGAGGGAATCGTCATGACCGGATGGTCGATCCCGTACGAGAACTCCCTCACGCTCGGCGATCCTCTGGCGGGCCTCGCGGTCACGTACTGGCCGCCTCTCAGCACCTTCGATCCGGGCTATAACCTGCTCGCGCAGATTCAGCTCATGGCGCTGCCGACCGGCGCGTGCCTGTACTACGGCGGCACGAGCCCCTTCAACGCTCCCCTGCGGATCGTGAATCATCCCGGCAGCGGAGCTCTTCGCCAGTCGTGCTGGCCGGATAACAACCTCGTCAACCTGACCGGGCTCGTCTCGATCATCTGTCCCGAGGAGATCGCGACGGAGGAAACGAGCTGGGGCGCGATCAAGTCCCTGTTCTAGATTTCGGAGATATCTTTCGCAACGGCGCGGGCCGGATGCTCATCGAGCATCCGGCCCGTTCGCGTTTGGGGGCTAAAACTTGATGGGGCGGGCGGCCCGGAAGGCGGGACGCGACGCGCCGCCCATGCGGGCGCTCTGGCTCAGGCGCCCGAAAGATTTGAGCGCCGGGCGGACGGCGCCTTTCGTCGTATGGAACGATTTGGTCCAGTGCAGAGACGAGCTCAGGGAGCGCATCCGGGCGGAAATCTGGCTCAGCCCGGCCTCCGCGGGGGAGGAGAGCATCGGCAAGCCACGGGTCGGCGTTCCGCGCTCGCGGGTGTTGAGAGACAGGCGCTCGACGCCCGACGCCATCGTGTGCATGAGGCCCGAGGAAGAGCAGAAATCGATGGAGGACCGTGTCTTCGACCTCGCCGGTTGGATGGCGATCCGTCCTGCGGTCTGAACCTCTGTCGCCCGGCGGCTCTCGGCGCGCGCTCTTTCTCCGTGGGGGCCGGTCGCGCTTTGCCATTGCGCGTCGCACTCGGCTCCCCGGGCGATGGCCCAGGAGACGAAATCGGCTCGATCGGGCGGGGCCGCGCACGCGGCGTCCGTGATCTGCGCGGCGAAGAAAAACGCCGCGGCTGCGATGAAAATACTGCGCATCGTTCTACCTTCTATTGAAAAAGATGACGTGAAAAGGCGGATTTAGACTGTCGAAAACACTGCGCGGAGAGAAGAAGAGCAAACGAGAAATCCTTGCTACGGTTTAATTGTAGCATGGACGGGGTGGATATGTCAATATGGTGAAACGATGGCGAACGAGCAAACGGCCCATACGCGAGCCCTTCTCATCGGTCCCTTTCCTCCTCCCGTCGGCGGAGATACCGTCCTCACCGCCAACCTGTCGCGGAGCGATTTCTGGCGAGAGCAGGGAATTGTCCTCGACCTCTTGAACACGAGTGCCGGGGACCGGGTGAGACTGCCCGACGAACGCCTTTCGCCGGGGGACGTCCTCCGGGGCGCGCGGGTTGTGCTGCGCGCCGCATCGAGGATCGGTCGCCGCGACGTCGTCCTGCTGTGGTGCAACAATCGTTTCGCCGTCACGGCCGGACTCGGCGTCATGCTCTGCAGCCGGCTCGGTCGGCGCCCGATTCTCGTCAAGGTGTTCGGAGGCTACCTCGCGGAGCGGATCGCGAGGCTTCCGTACCTCTGGCGCCGCGCCGCCGTGGCGCTCCTCGGCGGCGCCGAGTGCGTTTTCGCCGAGACGGAGCTCCTCGCCCGCGAGCTCGTCGAGGAGGCGCGGCTCCCCGCGGATCGCGTAGCGCTCCTCCCCAACTGTCTTCCCCCGGGCGTCGTCGCGCGGGCGCGGTCCGGCCGGAGCTTCACGGGCGCATGCGTTTTCTTCGGGCAGATGAAGCGCGAGAAGGGGATATTCGATATCGTCGAGGCCCTCGCGGGGCGGGAGGATTCGACGTGCGATTTTTACGGCCCTCTCGTCGAGCGCGACCGGGCCGCCTTCCTCGACGCGATCTCAGGGTGCCGGAACCTGCGCTATCGAGGGGTCGCCGAGCCGGGCACGGTGAGCGCCGTGGCCGCCGGATACGACGTTCTCCTGCTTCCGACGTACCATCCGAGCGAGGGGCATCCGGCGGTCATCCTCGAGGCGTACGCCGCGGGTTTGCCCGTCGTCGCGACGAGGTGGCGGGCGATTCCGGAGATCGTGCCGGAGGGGAAAACGGGGCTGCTCATCTCCGTCCGTTCTCCGGGAGAAATTCTCGGAGCCCTCGATGCGCTCCGCGCGGATCCCGGCCGTTACGACGCGATGTGCCGCGCCGCTTCCGAGCTCGTGAAATCGTTTTCGGAAAGCGAGGTCGTCGGAAGGATTCTCGCGCCGCGCGTCGCCGCCGCCGTCCGCCGGAAGCGGGCTATACGCTGAACCATTTGCTGATCTTGATCATGAAGGTGTCGTCTCCGGCCGTCGAGAGAAGGCGATCGAAGTCGCGGCCGACCTCAAACTCCCCCCGCTCCTCCTCGAAGTCCGAAGCGCCGCGCGACCAGACGAGATAGAGCGCCGAACCCGGGCTCCATTCCCAGCGAAAAACGAAATTCGAGCGCATCTCCTTGAAGTTGAAATCGGGGCTCTCTGCCTCGGCGAGGTAGTCGTACGGAGCGAAGCGGCTCGCGTACTCGTCCGCCCGCGGGGAGACGACCTCGCGGAAGCGGCTGTAGCGCCCGGCCGCGATGAACGGCATTCCGTAGAACTGGAGGCTCATCTCGGGAGTGACCGTGTAGTTGAACCGCGTCGTCACGCTCGCGACGTCCATGTCGAGACGTGCTACGACGTAGCGGCCGTCGATCTCGTCGACGTACTGCGCGTCGTTCCCGCGAGCCGAATATGCCGCGCCGATGCTCATCTCGAAGCGGCCGGAGGGGCGGATGGTCACGTACGGCCCGACGGAGTATCCGCCGAACCCCTCGTCGTTTCGGTCGTATCCGCCGTCGAGCCCGGCCATGAACGCCTTGCGATTGTCCGTGTACGCGCCGAACCACGAGTTCCAGCCGCCGGGCACGAGCGCGAGCGGACCTCCGCGGGTCAGGCTCACGGTCAAGTGCTCCTGCGAGCGCTCGATGCCCGCGTACCCTCCCCAGTTGTTCGTAAGGCTGAACGAGCCGTTCATGTTGCCGGCGAAGCCGACCATGTCGCCGCCGTAGCTGTATGCGCGCCAGAGGTTCCAATTGAGACTCACGTTTCTCAACGCCTTCCACGGCTGGGGGAGGTGGTAGCCGGCCCAGGCGACGCCGAGCGCCTCGTCCGCTTCCTGCATGTAGCCGAGATCGTTCACCTCGAAGCCGGGGGAGCGCGACATGAAACCGAGAAGAAAGTTCCAGCGCTTGCCCCCGCAGCGCCCGCCGTCGATGACGGTCGCGTATCCGCCGAGGGAGGTCCGCGAGGGGTCGTACTCGACGTAGTCGGCGTCGGGACGCTGAAAGTAGCGCGCGGAGGAGGTTTGGGCCTCCGCGATCGCCTCGGCGCTTCCCTCGATCCAGCTCCCGAGGACGCGCCCGTTCACCGCGTACTCTTCGTCGTGCCACCGGTGCGAGAAGTCGACGCCGCCCGTCACGGCCATGCGGTTGAGGAACTCGAGGTCGGGGCTCGACAGGTCGCGGATCACGCTCGTGATCATGCCGCCGACGGTGCTCCGGCCGCCGTTCAGATCCTTCTTGGCGCTGGCGAGGAGGTAGTTGGTCCTGGGTTCGACGGCGACCCCGATTTGCTCGCCGCCCGGGAGCTCGACCGTCGCCGTCTCCTTGTCGGTCACGGCCTCGAGGATGCCGATGGAGACTCCGCTCGAGGTCTTGCCCGCTATCTTGGCCGCGCCGAGGATCGTCGTAAACTGCGGCGCGTCATCGTGGAGTCCGTCCGTGTCGATGAAGCGTTCGGAATCGAGCGCCGAGAACTGGGGCGAACGGCCGATCCGCCGGGAGTAGAAGAGCCGCTCCGCGTCGCTGTCGCCGAACATGAGGCGGTATTGAAAAATATTGGCCCCTTCCATGAAGAATGGGCGCTTCTCCTCGAAGTACGATTCGTAGGCGGTGAGATTGAACTCGGACGGATCCTGCTCGACCTGTCCGAAGTCGGGGTTGATCGTCATGTCGAGCGTGATGTCGGTCGTGAGGCGATACTTGAGATCGGTTCCGAGGCGGCCGCTCCAGCGCGGATCGTCCCGGAACGGATCGTCTCCGGCGTCGCCGTAACGGTCGACGCTCCCGACGGCATAGGGAAGAAGCTCGAACTTCGCCGGAGAGGGGATGCGCTCGAGACCCTCGAGCCGGCCGAAGAGCGACACGAACTGATTCGCGCTCCTCGGCACCGGGTACAGGAACGAGAGCTCGTCCATGCGGCATATCTGGCGCGCCGCTTGAAATCCCCATCGGTGCGTTTCGCGGTTGTTCGCGAACCTGAGCTGGCTCCAGGGAACGGCGAATTCCGCCGACCATCCGTCGGCGTCGATGCGCGTGCCCACGTCCCAGACCGCGTCCCAGTTGCCGTCCTCCTCCGTATCGTTGAAATAGAAGATATCCACTTTCGTGCCCGCGGCGTTCACCCCGAAGAGAAACGCCGAGCGCTTGTCGTCGTAGCTGTCGAATCCGACGTAGAGCCAGTCGGAAGGCATGTCGTTGTCCCTGCGCGCGAGGTGCCCGACGATCGCCCCCGGGGTTCTGTCGTACGCTTTCATGCCGACGTAGATGCATGCGTCGTCATAGACGACCCGAACGGTCGTTCTCTCCGTCGCGGGACGGCCGTCATAGGGCTCGTGCTGGATGAACCCCTCGGCGGCCGGCGCCCGCTCCCAGTCTCTCTCGTCGAGGGCGCCGTCGACTCGTATGCCGCCGTTCACGGTTCGGACCGCCGTGACGGGGCTCATCGCGTTCCCCCTCGCGTCCGCTGCGGTCGAGTCCCGGGACGTCTCAGCCCGAAGAGCGCCGGCCGCGGAGGCGGCCGCGACGAGGAAAGCCGCGATGAGGGCGGCAGCTGCGGGGTTTCTCATGAATGCACCTTTCGGCTCGCTCGATTGTGGAGCCCGGCCAAGTCCCCTCCTTATTGTCTCTAACGGCGAAACGACTCTCCGGGTTGCAGAAAAATCGAGCTCCAAGCGAAATGACGAGGCGCGCCGGATATCGAGTTGCCCGGCGCGCCGGGGGCGGCGTATAATGCGCGCCATGAAACGCAGGGTTCGTTGCGCCGCGCGGTATCTTTTTGCCGCCGCTCTCGTTGCGGCGGGAGCCGCCGCGGCGCGGGGGAGCGAATCCCCCTCGATCGATAGCGAGCAAACGGGCGAGCCGTGGTGGATGCGGCAGACCGCTCTCGAGCGGGACGGAGCAATGGGCTCTCTCGCCGGGCGGCCATGGTGGAGGCAGGCGCTCGCGCTCCGCGCCGGAGAGAGCTTCGTCGTCCCGGCGCCGGGCGAGGCGAGGGGGCGCATGCTGGTCCGCCGCGAGCGGCTTCCCGCATCCGGCGCTCATTCCGGGGATGCCATCGTCTGGATCATCGACGATGACGGCGACGGAAGCGTCGCCAGGGGGGGCGACCGCGACGAGGATTGCTACGTGGTCGATTACGGGTGCGACGGCTCGGTCGACCGCATGGTCGATTACATCGATAACGACGGCGACCGCGACATGGACGAGGTCGATATCCGCTACTTCACCGAAGGGCGTCTCAACTGGGCCTGGTTCGGCGAGGACGTCGACGACGACAACGCCGTCCGGAACATCGTCGACTACGAGTGCGGCGACGAGTTTCGCGGGGACCCGTACGGCGACAATCTGTTGTACTTGAACAAGTACAACCCCGCGAAAGGCGAATGGACGCCCCTTTCCGAGTGTCCCTTCGCCTTCTACGACACGGACGGCGACGGATTCAGCGAGACGGTCGTGCGCGTGAGCGTCGCGCCGCAGGGACGCGACTCGAACAAAGCCCCGGATTACGCGAACAGCTCGTTCCACCTTCCCTGGGACCCGTCCCTCGAGAACGCCGCCGTCGTCAACATCCGGTACAGCTTCGACGTCGATCGCGGCAGCTCCCGGACGACGCCGCTCCACTATGATTTCGGGTTCAACCTCGTCGGATCGGCGCCGTACCGTTTCCCCGGGATGGTTCGCGACAATCCGAAACGGCGCCCACCCCGGCGGACGATCGCGATTCCGTGGAAAGACGTGCGCGCCGTGGCGGACGGATGGCGCGCGGATGAGACGGGTTTTTCATGGAACGAGAACGTGGACGAGACGGTGGCGAACGGGGCCGCTCCGGAGGACGCGTACGATTATCGCTGGGAAGGCGTGTTCTGGATGTGGGAGCGGCGTTTCATGCCCAACACGGGCGGACCGTGCCAGAAGTGGAACATGCGTCGCGAATGGAGAGGCAAGCCTTCCGGCTCGCGCGAGCTCTACTGGAGCGGAGTCGATCAGCGGATCCACCTTCTGGGAGCCGAGGAGGGCTGGATCGAAATCGGACATTTCGGAGGCATGGGAGCCGTCGGCGAGGTGCGGATGTACGACACCGACGGGAACGGCTTTTTCGATCGTTGGGAGGTGTACCTCGAGGACCGCGAGCAGCCGGTGCGGGTCACGACCGTCCGGGATGAGCGCGCGAGGCGCATCGACTCCGCCCCCGATCGATTGACCGCCTTCTATGTCGACGATGCGCTGCCGCGGGCGATCGCCGGACGCCGCAAGCTCATGAGGGCGATGGGCGCACGGCGGGCCTTTGCGATGCCGGAGGGGCTCGAGCGCGCCATGGAGGCGGGGCCGGCGGGCTATCGCCGGTACGCGATGGATGTCGCCTGCGAGCTCCAGTATCAGGATTTCCGGGCCTCGCTCCTGCGTCAGGCGAACGAGGTTTTGCGGAAGGAGCGCGACACGCCGCGCTTTCGCTTCATGGGCGATCTCCTCCGCCCCCGGAAATCGACGGCGAAAGGAATGGAGCGCGGCAAGGACAGTCAGGACGCCTGGAAGCTCATGCGGACGCTCGCCGATCTCGACGCGGCCTACGGCCGCGGCGATACGGAGCGCGCCTGCGCCGCCATCGGCGAGATCGATCGAATGTGGAGGTGACCGACATCAGGAAATGCATTCCAGTACTCGCGGCCTTCGGCCTCGCGCTCGCCGCGGGGGCTCCGCTCATCGGTTGCGGCGAGCGGGAAACGCCCCAGAGGGGCATCGCCGCGGGCGACAGCGCGGTCGCGGCCGGAGGGGCCGCGCGAAGCGGAATCGGGGATTCCCGCCGGCCGAGCGCGGCGCGCCGGGATACGGTGTATTTCTTCATGTCGCGGCGCGGGCACGACGCGAATTCCGGCTCGCGGGAGCGGCCGGCGGCGACGCTCGAGCGCATACACGAGCTGGTCTCGCGAGCGTCGCCGGAAGCGGACGTGGTCGTCAAGATCCGAAGCGACGCGGGCGTCTACTACGATCAGTCCGTCGTCTGGACGTACTACCGCCCCGAATATTCGATCACCATCGAGGCCGATCCGCCCGGGAAGAACGCGCGATTCGAGGCCGGAGAGACGCCCCCCACGAGGCCGTTCTTCGGGCTGAGCGCCATGCGCGGGGAGCCCACGAACATCACCCTGCGGGGCTTGACGGTCAGAAACTACATCAGCCGGGCGGTGCTGTTTCTGGGGGACCGGGAAACCCGCGGCAACTGGAACGGCCGAAACTCGATCGAGCGGTGCGTGTTCGAGAATATCGGCAACGCGCGGTCGCCGGCGCAACCGATCGTGTATTCGGCGGTCGGCGTGGTGAACTCGAGAAACAACAGAATCGTCGGGTGCACTTTCGTCGACATCAAGAATCACACGCTCGCGAACTTCACGCAGGACGCGAGCGGCGCCGAGCGCGAGCTGCCGCCCGAGGTCATGGAGAGCGCGCTGAAGCTGCGCGCGATCGGCCCCGGCAGCAATCCCAATATCCCGATCGTCGGCGTTTATTTCGCGCATTACAGCGACTCGAACGCCGTCGAAGGCTGCGAGTTCAAGCGCATCAAGGGGGATCCGATACGGATACGGGACGACTCGAACGGCAACGTGATCGCGAACAACCGGTTCGAGCTCGCGGGCTGGAACGCGATCGTCTCGACGTGGTATTGCGATTCGCCGCGGCAGAACTGCGTGAAGGAGTTCGGCTTCGAGAAGATATCGATGGGGAACGCCATTCTGAACAACACGGTGTCGGGAAACTGGCGGGGAGGCATGCCGCGGATCTTCTTCGACATGCGCGCTCCGGAAGGCGTCTCGGGCCGCGAGCCGCCGAGCCCGCTCGTCATGAGAATCGAAGGCAACGTGCTCGACGTGTACCGGTGACGCCGCGGGGCCGGCCGTCTTGACACGCGATGCAGCGTGCTTCATGGTCACGTACGGGTCATATCGTCGGCTGAAAAACAAGGGGAGGTGACTGCTCATGAAGAAGCTCTCGTTGTTCGGAATGCTGGTCCTGCTCGTCGCGGCATTCTGGACGATCGCGTCCGTTCGCGACGCCGAGGCGCAAAAGCGCGGAGGCAAGAGCAGCGGCAAGGCCGCGAGTCAGAAGACGGCCGAACAGACGATGAAGAAGGCGGAGCAGAAAACGGGGGATGCGGCCGAAGAGAAGGGAAAGGCCGCGAAGAAGGCGTACCAGCCGAAAAAGCTCACGAGCGAGGAGATGAAGCAGTGGGAGGGCGGAACCCCGCCCGGCTGGTCGATGGGTACGAAGAAGGGTTGGGGCGAGGGCGCCACGCCTCCCGGAGAGATGAAAAAGGGCGGCGAGCCCGGCGGCCAGATGAAGCAGGCCGGCTCCGCGCAGCAGCAGGAGAAGCTCGATCAGGCGAAGGAGCGCATCCGCACCCGGATTCGCATGCACGATGGCAAGGGCGAGACGAAGCGCATAGAGAGCCAGAACGAGTACGAGGGAAGCGCCGTCCGCTCGGTCGAGGGAGCCGCCCGCATGGGCGTTCCCGTCGAGCACGCGGAGGCGGCCGTTCAGAAGGGGATCGACCGGGGCATGACCGGCGAGGAAATCGAGAAGGTGACACGGGCCATGGCCTACGGAGCGGACAAGGGGACCGATTACAATAAGCTCGGCGCCTTCATGGACGGGAAGATGGCGGAGGGAGAGCGCGGGGACGAGCTGGCCAGGTCAATCTACCAGGAGATCGACGAGGGGGGCGCACGCAGCAGCAGGAGCCCGTGAAAGAGCAGACGCAGACGAAGAAGGAACCCTGGTACAAGCGTCTCTTCAGTCGGGGCTAGGTATCGAGCGCAGCGCGCGCCGGCGGATTCGGGATCTACGAAACGAAAGGCGCCTCCCCGAGGGGAGGCGCCTTTTCATTATTTCAGCCGAGACTTCCGATTTCCCGTTCGACCTCGTCGAGGATTTCGCACGACCGGACGAGCTCCTTCATGCGCGTGTGATCGGGATAGAGCGGGCGATCGATGTCCAGAAACTCGACGTGCCGGCGGATCACCTCTTTGGCCTTCGTTGTACCGCGGCCGAACTTGAACTCGCGGAAATCGAGCGCCTGCGCCGCCGCCATGAACTCGATGCCGAGCACGCCGATAGGCGTTGTCGAGAATCTGGAAGTTCTTGATGGCCGTGTTCATGCCCATCGAGACGAAATCCTCCTGATCGGCCGCGGCCGGAATCGACTGGATCGAGGCCGGCATCGAGAGGATCCGCTGCTCGACGATCTGCATGTCCGCGGTGTACTGGCTCAGCATCATGCCCGGAGAACATGCCCGGCGCCCTTGGTCAGAAAGGCCGGGAGGCCGACGTTCAGGGCGGGATGATTGAGCCGGTTCATGCGCCGCTCGCTGAGGACGCTCACCATGCGTGATCGGCCGCGCTGATCATGTCCATCGGGAGCGACACCGGCGATCCCTGGAAGTTGGCTCCGGAGATCTGCAGGTTGCGCTCGGGGAAGAAGATCGGGTTGTCGCCGACGCCGTTGAGCTCGATTTCGACCTGCGAGCGGGCCCAGCGCACGGCGTCGTGCGCCGCGCCGATGACCTGCGGGGTCGAGCGCATCGAGTATGCGTCCTGCACCTTGGTCTTGGCCTTGCCGGCGAGGACGTCTCCGCCCTCGACGCATTTCAGAATGGCGTTCGCGGAGCGGATGGCGCCCGCGAAGCCCCGGACCTCGTGGAGGAGCGGCGTGTACGGTTTCATGTTCGCGATGAGCGCCTCGAGCGTCATCGCCGCGGCGATCTCGGCCTGCTTGAGCCAGCGGTTGGTGTCGTAGAGCATGAGGGCGCTCATCGACGTGAGGAGGTTCGAGCCGTTGATGGCCGCGAGTCCGTCGCGCGCCTCGAGCCCGGGAACGGGGATGCCGGCCCGCTTCATCGCCTCGGCCCCCGGAAGAAGCTCGCCCTCGTAGTAAGCCTGTCCTTCGCCGAGAAGCAGCAGCGCGATCTGCGACATCGGAGCGAGATCGCCGGACGCGCCGACGGAGCCCTTCTGACATACGAACGGCGTCACGCCCTTGTTGAGCATCAGGACGTACGTTTCGGCGATCACCGGGCGGTTGCCGGAGTTGCCCTTCGAGAGAACGTTGATGCGGGAGGTCATCGCGGCCCGGACGTACTCGATCGGGGCCGGGTCGCCGATGCCCGCGGCGTGGTTGTAGATGAGGTAGCTCTGGAAGTCCTTGACCTGGTCGTCGTTCAGGACGACCTCGGAGAACTCGCCGATGCCGGTATTGACGCCGTACATGATCTCGTGGGCGACGATTTTCTTCTCGAGCATCGCGCGGCATGCCGTCATGCGCTCGATCGCCTCGCGGGCGATTTCGACCTTTTCGCCGTGCCGGGCGACCTGAACGAGCTTCTCGAGTGTGAGCGTTTTGCCGTCGAGGATGATGGCCAAGGCGACCTCCTTGTATCAGTTTATTTTACAATACGTTAAGTTTGAGCGCTTCTTGCGGGAGCGCGGGCTCAGGCACAATATTGATAATGAATTCGCGCCGATTTGTCCACCGAAAACGCCCCTTTCGGCTCGGCTCAGAGCCCGCGCATCCACTCGTCGCGCAGGTATCGCTCCGGCTCGGCGAGAGCGCGGTCGATCTCGGCGAGGAGGCGGTCGCGGTCCCCCACGAGCGTGCCGGCGAGAGGGAGATAGTTCGATGCGTGGTTGCTCCGGAAGATGCAACCGTCCGCTTCGATCCCGGCGAGGAGCTCGCGCAGCTCCATCGCGTCGTCCACCGGGCCGTTGTACTCGAAATCCGGTCCCATCGCTTCCCGGAACTCCCCTTCGTAGGGACCGAGCATGAGCGTGAGGGCCGAGAGGAACCGCGGCCGGATGCGGTTCACGAGCCTCGCCGTTTCGCGGGCGTGGCGGAGGCTCCCCTTTTTGCCCGCGAGGCCGAGAATGACCGTGACGGAGAGCTTGAGCCCCGCCTCCTGCGCCCGCAGGCATCCCTCGGCCATCTCGTCGGGGGTGGCGTTCTTGTGAATCTTCTCGAGGAGCTCCGGGTCGCCCGTCTCGACGCCGTAGTAGATGATCTTGAGCCCCCGCTCGGCGATGAGGCGCATCTCGGGGACCGTTTTTCTCAGCAGATTCGGGGGCGAGGCGTAGGCCGAGACGCGCTGCAGCTTCGGGAACGACGCAGAGAGGTAGTCGAGAATGCGGACGAGAAGGCGCGCCGGCAGCACGAAGGCGTCTCCGTCGGCGAGAAACACTCGCCGCGTTTCGGGGGCCATCGCGGCCGCCTCGTCGATATCGGCCCTCAGGCGATCCCACGGCCTCACCCGGAACGGCTTGTCGCGGTACATGTAGCAGAACGCGCAGGTGTTGTTCGAGCAGCCGATGGTCGCCTGGAGAATGAGCGAAGGGGCCTCGCTCGGGGGCCGGTAGACCGGTTCGATGTATTCGATCATGAGCGCCTCTCCCGCCGCGCGCAGCGACGCGCCGGCGGTATGGTAGTGAAAGCGCGGGGGCATTTCAAGTTGAAAGCCGGCGGCGGATTGCGATAGAGTCCTCCCCGGCGAGCCCGCGCGCGAACGGCCGAGGGCGGCCGTTCGCGGAGCGGCGCCGCGCCCGCGCCGGTCGCGCGGCGGGCGGAGGCGTATCGATTCCTGCAGGACGGGAGGATGTGTATGGCGGCGAAGCGGAAAGTGCTGTGGATAACCCTCGCGATTCTCGTCTCGGTCTTCATCGCGGCGATCGTCGCGGTGCGTGTCGCGCTCGCGCCGGACAAGCTCAAGGCGATCGTGCTGCCGCGCGTCGAAAAGATGGTGGGCGCGGAGGTGGCGATCGGCGACATCAAAATCAATTTTCCGTTCGGCTTCGGCGTGGACGTCGCGGATCTCCGGTTCAACAAGACGCTTCCCGATACGACCGTCCTCGATTTCTCCTCCGAGACGGTGACGGTCCGCGCCTCGCTTCTCTCGCTCCTCAGGCGAAAGCCGGAGATCTCGTCCGCCTCGGTGCACGGCGGCTCCGTCGCGCTCGTGAACGTCAACAAGGCCCGCGAGACGCGGCTCCGCGGTCTCGAGGCGCTCGTCTCCGTGAAACCCTCGGGCGATCTCTTCGTCCTGCGAGCGAAGGCGCGCGCCGATTCGGTCTTGGTTTCGAGGCCGGGCATGCCGCCGGCGATCCTGCTCGAATCGGTCGAGCTCGACGGCGAGTTCGAGACGGACCGCGGGCTCTCGAGGCTCGCGATCAAGGACGCGCGCCTTCTCTGGGCGGAGCTCGTTTCCGCGCGGATCGTGGGGGAGGTGACGGACGTCAAGACGGCGCCGCGTCTCGCCCTTTCGATCGAAGGGGACGAGAGGCCGATCGGCCCGGTGCTGGCGGCGATTCGAACGTTCCGGATGGACGAGCTCTCCCCGCCCGCGACGGCCGCGCCGAAGGCGGCGGGGCAGCAGCCTCCGCCCGAGATAACCGGCGGCACGCTCCGGTTCACCGCCACAATCGAGGGGCTCGCGCGCGAGCCGCTCGGCATGAACATCGCCTTCGAGGCGAACCTCGACGACGCGTCGCTCCGCGCCGGGGATCTCGCCGCGATCGAAAAGATCGCCGCGCGGGTCAAGGGCGCGGGGAACGCCTTTGCGTGGAAGAGCCTCATGCCGAGCGCGGCGAGGCCTCTGACGCTCGAGCAGATCACGCTCTCGTGGCAGGCGATCGAGCTCGAGGGAACGATCGACGTCGAGGGCGGCGAGCTTCTCCTGCGCGCCGCGAGCGCGCCGCCGGATTCGGCGATCGGCGCGTCGGCCGCGGCCCCGCTCAGGATTTCCGCCCTCAAGGCGAAGGCGGAGATCTCGGGCACCGGCGTCAAGAGCGTGAGCGGGGAGTTTCGCATCGGAGCGAGCCCGTTCGCCTTCAGCGGCTCTCTCGCGAACGTTCTGCCGGCCGCCGCCGAGCTCGCCCTCGTCGCCCAGAAGCTGGCCTCCGGCGGGGACGGAAGGCCCGTCGCCGATCTCGGACCCTATCTCGACAACATGGTGAACGCGCCGGTCGTGCGGATCGAGGTGTCGGGACGCTCGTTCGACGCGCAGCCATACCAGCCTCACCGGGGAGCGAAAAAGGAAGCCGCGGGAGTCGCCTCCGCGGCGCCGAAGCCCGCGGACGGCGGGGCGGGAGCGGTTCTGCTCCTCAAGAACACCGTCTTTACGGCCAAGCTCGATTCGGTCGTCACCCGCGAGGCGATTCTCACCGCCGTCGAGGCGAAGGGGACGATCCGCGACGGGAGAATCCGCATCGATCCCGCCTCTTTCCGGTATGCCGGTGGAAAGGGCACGGCGACGGTCGCGGGCGACGTCCGGAAGAGGGGTCGCGTGGAGAGCTCGATCGATTTCGCGCTCGATGGCGTCGAGGCCGGCGAGGCGCTCGGCAGGCTCTTCTCGCTCGGATCGCTCGTTCGGGGCCGCTTCAGCTTCGACTCGAAGGGGAGCTTCGCGATGGGGGAGGGTCTCGATCCCCTTCTGTCGCTCACGGCCGCCGGCTCCGCGTTCTCGAACAAGGGATCGGTGAGCTTCGAGAAATACCTCGGCTCCCTCTCGACGATTCAGAACTTCGACGCCGCGCCGCTCACGAACTTCGATTTCACGGAGTGGAAGGGGTTTTTCCACGTGCAGGACGGGCGTTTCGTCACGGACGACTGGAAGATCGCGTCAACGGCGGGGGCGTGGGCGATCAAGGGGTCGTTCGGGCTCGACGGGTCGCTCGACTACGTCGTGCACCTCTCGGTTCCGCCGGTCGTGCAGCAGCGCATGAAGAACATCGACGCCTACAAGAGCGCCCTCGACCTCATGCGCGACTCGGGCGGAAACCTCATTCTCGATATCCGCGTCACCGGCAACTCGAAGCATCCCTCCGCCATGCTCGACCTCACGAAGGCGAAGAGCAAGGCGCAGGACAAGGTCCTCGAAGGGTTCAAGAAGCTTCTTCGGTAGGGTAAAAAAAAGACCCCTCGGGATGCGCGGCCGCGCCGCGCGATCCCGAGGGGCAAACGATCAGCCGCTCAGGGCTGCGAGAGTCAGTAGTTGATCGCCGTTTCCCGTCCGTGGACCGGAATCAGGGGATACCCTTCGTCACAGGAAGTGATGCCAAGGGATCCGCCCGGGTTCGCCTCGAACTTGAACGACAGATTCTGCAGATCCTCGAGCAGGAGGATGTCGAAGCTGGCGACCATGATCGGCGCGGGGCCGTACTGCGGACGGTTGAACGCGATCGCCATGCCGCTGAAGAGGTCGCCGAGCGTGATGGCGACGTAATCGGGCGTCGTCGCGCCGGTCACCGAGTACTCGGTGCCAGCTTCGAGATCGGCGCCGTCGACGTCCGCGATGCGCAGCTTGAACTCGCACGCCGTCGCGCAGGCCACTTCGCTCTCATCGAGCATGATGTACATGTAGCACGTGAGCCACGTCCACGACGCGGTCGTCGCGTCGCACACGGTCGCCTCGCCGTCGAAGTACACCGCGAGAGACGGATTCGACGGAACCGCGACCGAGAGCGAGAACTCGCGCTCGGCCGACTTCGGCGTCTCGGAGCTGTCCTCGACGCGCACGGAGAAGTCGTAGTCGCCGGTGTTCATGCACACGCCGATGAGTCTGCCGTCGCTCTGGAGCTCGAGGCCGTCGGGGAGGCTGCTGCCTTCCGCGAGCGACCAGGTATACGGAGCGGCGCCGCCCACGGCTTCCATCATGAGATTGTAGGGAGCGCACGTGTAACCGGTTGTGACCGCCGCGGTCAGGACGCCGAACTCCTCGGCGGCCGGCGGCGGGGTCGTGGTCGAATCCTCGGAACATGCGGAGAGCATGGAGAGGAGGAAAAGACCCGTAAACAGAGCGAAAACCTTCCTCATTGCGGAACCTCCTTCTTCTTCAGATACAAATCCTGCGGTCCCCTCGTGATTCGGTCTTTCAGCAATCTGTGTGCCATGAGGGCGCAGAACGGCCGCGCTGAACGTAACACCAAGAGTGACAACGTGTTGTGTTGTGGGTGGAAATGCGCGGCGAGGGCTCGTTATTGCCGCTCCATTCTCATTATGCCACGGCGCCCGGGCTTGCGTATCGCCGTCCCTTCTTCTGCCCGCCCGTTGCCGATAAGCGCCTCCGCGTTTGGCGGTTACGTCCCCGCGCTCCCGTCCGGTTTCCCTTGCGCGGTCCCGGTGAACATATTAGCATTCGCAACGAACGGCGCTTTCGCGCGCGGGGCGGAGAAAGGCCGGGCGGCGGATGCCCCCGGCGGCGCTCGCGCCCGCGCCGGAAGCGTTTATGATCGGAGGTTGGCGATGGCCGGCTTGATAGCGCTCGTCGTATTGATTGTCCTCGTATTCGTCGCGATCGGCATCTTCAACGGGCTCGTCGTGCTGCGCAAGCGCTGCGAGGGCGCCTGGGCGCAGATCGACGTGCAGCTCAAGCGGCGGTACGATCTCATTCCGAATCTCGTCGAAACGGCGAAGGGGTATCTCAAGCACGAGCGGGAAGTGCTCGAGAACGTGACCAAGGCGCGCCAGCAGGCGATCGACGTTTCGGGGGTCAAGGCGCAGGCGCAGGCGGAGAACATGCTCACGGGGGCGTTGCGCTCCCTCTTCGCTGTGGCCGAGAGCTACCCGGACCTCAAGGCGAACCAGAACATGCTGGCGCTTCAGGAGGAGCTCTCCTCGACGGAGAACAAGATTTCCTTCTCGCGGCAGCACTTCAACGAGACGGTCCGCGAGTACAACACGCGCATCGAGACCGTTCCCTCGAACATTTTTGCCTCGCTCTTCGGTTTCAAGCCGCGGGACTTCTTCGAGATCGAGATCGAGGCGGAGAAGCAGCCGCCGAAGGTGAGCTTCTAGCGATTTCGCAGGGGGCGCGCGGCGTCGCGGCCCTCGCGGGGTGAGCCGGCATGGCGTCGATGTACACCGACATAGCCGCGAACAAGCGGAACTCCTTTTTTCTCACGGTGGCCGTGACCGCGGTGCTCCTCGTGCTCGGGTACGCCCTCGGACGCTACTGGGGGACGGGATACGCCGGCGTGGGCATAGCCTTTTTCCTCGCCGTCGCCATGTCGCTCGGCGCCTACTTCGGCGGCGACAAGATGGTTCTCGCCGTGAGCCGCGCGAAACGAATCGAGAAACGCGACCACCCGCAGCTCTTCAACGTCATCGAGGAGCTCTCCGTCGCCGGCGGGCTCCCGATGCCGGCGATCTACGTCATCGACGACACGGCGCCGAACGCCTTCGCGACGGGGCGCGATCCGGCGCACGCCTCGGTCGCCATCACGACGGGGCTGCTTCAGAAGCTGAATCGCGACGAGCTTCAGGGCGTCATGGCGCACGAGCTCTCGCACGTCGGAAATCGCGATATTCTCTACGCGACGATGGTCGGCGTGCTCGTCGGCTCCATCGCCCTCATGAGCGATTTCTTTCTCAGGAGTTTCCTCTGGGGCGGGGGACGGCGGCGGCGGAGCGACAGCCGCGAGGGGGGATCGGGCGGCGCGATCCTGGTCGTCGTGGCGATCGCGCTCGCGGTCCTGGCTCCGATCTTCACGAAGCTTCTCCAACTCGCCATATCGAGGCAGCGCGAGTATCTCGCGGACGCCTCGGCGGCGAAGCTCACGCGCTACCCCGAAGGGCTCGCTCGGGCGCTCGAGAAGATCTCGGGAGACCGAGAGCCGCTCGAGGTGGCGAACCGGGCGACGCAGCACCTCTACATCGTGAACCCGATCAAGCCGCTCGGCAAGACCGCGAATCTCTTCAGCACGCACCCGCCCATCGAGGAGCGGGTGCGGAGACTCCGGGCGATGCGCTGAGGCCGGAGGGCGGGATCAGGTCGCGAGCATCTTCCCCCGATCCATGATCTTCTTTCCGTCGAGCTCGACCGTCGGTTTTTTCACGATGCCGTCGAGGTGGACGGGGACGTTCACCGTGCCTCCCATCGACATGTTGTTGCCGAGGGCGATGTGGATCGTGCCCATGACCTTCTCGTCCTCGAGGATCGAGCCCGTGATCCGGGCGGCGTCGTTCGTGCCGATGCCGAACTCGGCGACGTTGAACGCGGCGCTGCCGAGAGGCTCGAGCTTCGCCCGGAGCGCTTTCGCGGCGGCGCCTCCCTCGATCGAGACGGCGTGTCCCTTCTCGACCCGTATCGTAATCGGTTTCTTGCCCTCGAGATTGCCGATTCCCGCCATCGAGCCGTCGACGACGAAGACTCCCTCCGACGCTCCTTCGACCGGCATCAGGTAGGCCTCTCCGGAGGGAAGATTGCCGAAGCCGCCCGCCTCGTGGATGAGGCCGGTCGAGGCGATCGCCCTGATTCCCTGAACGGGAAGGGTGATGTCGGTTCCCGCCGGGCTCGTCACCCTGATGACGGAGGCCGCGGTGAGAAGCTCGGTCATGCGCTTCGTGCGCTCGGCGATCCGGTAGTAGTCGGCGCTGAGGCACCTGATCATCGAGTCGCGCCGGATGCCGGGCATCGTCGCGACGCGCGAGCCGGCCTTGCACGCCTCGCGGCGCGCCGCCGTGTGCGTGAGGGAGCGCGTCGTCGGCGCGATGACGACCTTGCTCATCATCATGGCGTGCATGACGTTCGCCGGCGGCTCCTCGCCGTCGCGGCTGCGCACCTGCATCTCGACGAGAACCGGGTCGGCGCCGAGCTCGAGAGCCGCGTCCCGAAGCGCCGTGCCGATCGCGCGGAGCTTCGCGTCGGTTACGATGAGGAGCGATTCTTCCTTCGAGAGCTTGAGGCAGTCGCGGAGCGCGATCGTCGACGCCTTGAGCAGTGCCTTGTCCATTTCATCCTCCTTGGCCGGCCGAAATCTCCACCGGCGGCGGCGCCGTACAGAGCAGCATCTCGCCCGTCGACGGATGCGGGAAGTATACCATCCAGGCGTGCAGAAGGAAACGGCCGCGCTCCGGCCGCGGCGCGCCGTACTCCGTGTCCCCCGCGACGGGATGTCCGATCGAGGCGAGGTGCGCCCTGATTTGATGCGTCCGGCCGGTCTCGATCGCGATCTGCAGAAGGGCCCGGCCTCCGCTCGTTTTCCGAATGACCGAGTAGTGCGTGCGGGCTGCCTTGCCCTCGGCCGAGGTCTCGGAGCGGGATCGTCTGCCCTTGCGCGTGGCGATCGGCGAGTCGATCGTGCCGTCCCGCTCGGCGGGCACCCCTTCGACGACGGCGAGGTAGATCTTTCGCACCTCTCCCCGGGCGAAAGAGCGCGAGAGCGCCCGCGCGGCGGACCGCGTCTTCGCGACGACGAGCACGCCGCTCGTCTCGCGGTCGAGGCGGTGAACCGGAGTGTAGGGGAACGGGGGCTCGTCGAGCGTATCCGGCGCGCCGCTCCGGCGGGGAGCGCCGGCGCGCCGCTCGTTCGTTCGCGCGTTTCGCCGCCGGTGCTCCTCGAGCGAGTCGAGGAGGGAGCCCCGATCCTTGCGGTTCCCCGGCTGAACGAGGACTCCGGCCGGTTTGTCTATGACGAGTATTTCCTCGTCCTCGTGGAGCACCCGTATCTCCCGGCCGACGGCCGGCGGAGGACGGAGGGGCGCCTCGGCTCCGGCGGCCGCCCGCCGGGGCTCGGAGGAAGGCTTCACCGCTCTCTTCGCGGGGTGGCGTCCGGTTCTTCCGGCGGGGGGGCGCCCCGCCGCGTCGCTCGATTCCGCGAGGTCGATGGCGACGACGTCCCCGCTCTTGAGCCGCGCGTCGCCGCCCGCCCGCTCTCCGTTGAGGTAGATGAGCCCTTTGCGCAGCAGGATCTGGATGACGCCGAAGGGCGTGCCCGGAATGCGCGCGCGCACGAAGCGGTCGAGCCGCGATCCCTGCCACTCTTTCGCGACGTCGAGTCGTTTCATGGCGACGGCGCTCCTCCGGGCGTCCCGCCTTCCCGCGGCGGGCGGTCGATCCTCTCGAGGCGCATGATTTTCGGCGACCGGCCCGAGTACGACAGGTAGAGGCACGGCGCGCGCTCCTCGGCCTCCTCCCGGCCGGCCACCGCGACGACGATCCGCCCGGGGCGCGCGAGCTCGAGCGCGTCGGCGAGATAGCCGAAGGCCATCGGCGGGTTCTCGATCGCGAGCGTTCGTACGTCGGGATGGCGGTCGCTCTCCTCGACGGCCGCCACGACGATCTCGCGATAGTACCTCGTGAACTCGTCCCACTTGGCCTCGCTGCGGTAGTCGCGGACGACGTAGCCGGCCGCCAGCAGGAGAAAGATCGACGCGGCGAGGATCCGGCGCCAGCGGGGGCGTTCGGTCCAGAGCATCGAAAGGAGCAGGACGATCGCGAGGACCGTTCCCGCCGAGGACAGGTAATAGTACCGGCTCTGGCTGATCGACACGGTCGAAAAGAAGCGGTAGCGGAAAAAAGCGACCGGCGCGAGCGCGAGAAATCCCCATCCGACGGCGAGGTTCATGGCGAACGGTCGCCTCGCGGCGCGGCCCGCGAGAACGAGCAGCGCGGCGAGCGGAAGGGCGAGCGCCTCCGGCATGGCGATCGAGGCGGGCTCGGCGATGCGCGTCCCCGCGGGATGAAAGAGCGCGAAGAGGGGCCACGGGTAGAATTGATAGAGAAATCCGCCGCCGGCGTTCCGGAGCGCGTGGGCGCCGGGTCCCCAGTTGTCCCTGAAGAATCCGCCCATGAAGGCGGAGCGCAGGACGAGGTAGAGCGCCGAGACCGCGGCGAGCGCCGCGAGGGCGCGACCGTCGATGCGCGGGCGGCCGCGCGCCGAACGCGCGAGCGAGTAGACGAGGGCGGCTATGAGCAGCCCCGCGATCGCCTCTTCTTTCGCCGCGAGCGCGAGGGCGTAGAGGGAGCACGCGCCGGCGATTCGGAGCGCCCCGGCTCGTTTCTCCGACAGCAGCGCGAGGAGAGCGGCGAGCAGGAAGGCGGTCGAGAGGAGCGTCGTCCGGGCGCTGATCCAGAGCACCGCCGCGGCGTGCACGCTCGTGACGGCGAAGAGCGCCGCCGCCGCGAACGCGAGGCGGGCGCTCGCGAGGAGCTTTTCGAGAAGGCGATAGTAGAGCATCGCGCAGAGCGCATGGAGGAGAACGTTGAATGCGTAATGGAGCGGAACGTTGCCCGGCGCGGCTTTCTCCATGAGCCAGAACGAGAGGTTCACTGCGGGGCGGAAGAAGTCGACGACGCGGTAGGAGAGGACGTTTCGCGGGGTCATCTCGAGCCGCGCCGCCCGAAGCCACGAGAGGTCGTCGTTGAAGAGCCAGTTGTCGAGCATGCCCCGGTACGGGAGGAGGCAGAGGAGGAGGAGCGCGACGTAGATCGTCCGCCGCGGAAGGAAGCCCCGCCCGGGGACGTCACAAGCGGCGTCGCCGCTTTTCGTTTCGGTCGTTTTCCACATGGCTCGCCGGACTCCGCCGGGCGCCCCGGACTCCGCGCCCACTCTACAGGCCCCTTTTTCCGCGAAACAAGCGTTATTTATCGTTGAGCCGCGGACGCGAAACGGGTATGATGGCCCCGTAGCTCGTGCCGTCGCGCACTCGACCCCCATTTCAGCACAACTGGAGGAACATCGTGAGCGGGCTTTTCGGAGTTGTTTCCAGTACCGATTGTTCCGACGCTCTCTTCTACGGGACCGACTATCATTCGCACCTCGGAACGCAGTTCGGCGGCGTGGCGGTGCACGGCGAAGGGTTCGTCCGGCAGATCCACAACATCGGCCAGAGCCAATTCAAGTCGAAGTTTCACGAGGATCGCGCGCGGCTTCGCGGATCGAAGGGGATCGGCGTCATCAGCGCGCTCGACGAGCAGCCGATCTACATCCGCTCGCGATTCGGCCCGTTCTGCATCGTGACGGACGGTTTCATCGACAACTCGGGCTCTCTGGCGGACGATCTCCTCGCCACGGGCGGTTCCTTCAGCGAGTTCGGCACGGGGGGCAACGTCAATCTCACCGAGCTCGTCGCGAAGCTCATCACGCGCGGATCGAGCATCGCCGACGGCATCGACCACATGTTCGAGTCGATCGACGGATCGTGCTCGCTGCTCCTCCTGCACGAGAACGGCGTCTACGCGGCGCGCGACCGCCTCGGCTACTTCTCGCTCGCGATCGGCCGCCGCGACGACGCCTGGGCCGTCGCGACCGAGACGAGCGCCTTTCTCAATCTCGGATTCCGCGTCGAGAAATATCTCGCCCCCGGCGAGATCGTGCTCCTCACCGAGCGCGGGCTCGTCGAGGTGCGGCGGGGCGCGGAGGAGAACCATACCTGCGCCTTTCTCTGGATCTATACCGGGTTTCCGACCTCGTGCTACGAGGGGATCAACGTGGAGGTCGTGCGGGAGCGCAGCGGCGCGGCGCTCGCGCGGCGCGACCGCGACATCGAGATCGATCTCGTTTCGGGGATCCCCGATTCCGGGATCGGGCACGCCGTCGGCTACGCGATCGAGTCGGGCAAGCCGTTCCGCCGCCCCCTCGTCAAGTACACGCCGGGTTACGGCCGGAGCTACACGCCTCCCTCGCAGGAGACGCGCGACCTCGTCGCCAAGATGAAGCTCATCCCGAACCCGGAGATCATCCGGGGAAACCGGATCGTCGTCTGCGAGGATTCGATCGTGCGCGGAACGCAGCTCAAGAACTACACCGTGCGGAAGCTCTGGGAGGGGGGCGCGCGCGAGGTCCACGCGCGGCCGGCCTGCCCGCCGCTGATGTATCCGTGCCGGTTCAATCTCTCGACGCGGAGCCTGGACGAGCTCGCCGCGCGCCGCGCCATCCGCGCTCTCGAGGGACGCGACGTCGACGACGTGTCGGCGTACGTCGATCATCGCACGGACCGGTATCGAAAAATGGTCGATTGGATCGCCCGCGACCTCGAGGTGACGACGCTGCGTTACCAGACGCTCGAGGACATGGTCGAGGCGATCGGCCTTCCGAAGGAACGGCTGTGCCTCTACTGCTGGACGGGCGCGTACCCGTCGCCCTGGAAGCGGTCAGAGGATCGCCGGGACGAGGAGCCTTCGGCGTCGCGAAAAGGGGAACTGGCCGCGGCAGAAAGGTAGCGAGATGGCGGTACGCGACATTCTCATGCTGGGCAACTCCCAGCTCTACAAGGAATCGAAGAAAGTCGAGCGCGACGAGCTCGAGAAGCTCCTTCCGGTCTTCGAGGACCTGCAGGACACGCTGCTCGACTTCCGCGATACGTACGGCTGGGGTCGCGCCATCGCGGCGCCGCAGATCGGCGTTTTCAAGCGCGTCGTGTTCATGCACGTGAACCAGCCGATCGTGCTCATCAATCCCGTCGTCAAGCTCCGCACGCGCCGCAAGGTCGAAGTGTGGGACGACTGCATGAGCTTTCCCGACCTCATGGTCAAGGTGAAGCGCTACCGCCGCTGCAAGGTCGAGTACCGCGACACGAGCTGGCGGAGGCAGAGCATGTACCTCGAGGGCAAGCTCGCCGCGCTCCTGCAGCACGAGATCGACCATCTCAGGGGGATTCTCGCGACCCAGCGCGCGATCACGAACATGAGCTTCGCTCTCCGGAGCGAGAGGCCGGAGGGGAAGTAGACCCGTCGGCCTCGAACGGCTGAAAGCGGCCGGCGCCTTCCGCGCGCCGGCCGCTTTTTCATGAGTGACCTTCCTCGTAGCGCTCGAGCGTTTCGACGAAGGCGGCGAGGGCGCGCTCGTCCCGCGCGACGAGGGTGACGTCGGTGAGGCTCCTCGCCGCATGGGCCGCGAGCGCCTCGACGATGGCGGCGGCCGAATCCTCGGCGGACACCTTTCCGCCCCCCGCGCCGAGAGCGGGGAGGGCGATCGATTCGGCGCCGAGCTCCTCGGCGAGGGCGAGCGCGGCCGCCGTGGCGGCGCGAATCAGCTCCGGCGTGCTCGCGGCGTCCGGCGCGCCGGCAACGGGGACGTGAATCACGTGGAGATTGGGAAGGGTTCCCGCCGTCGTCGCGACGGGCTTCTCGGTCGATATGGGCGAGCGGGAGACGGCCTCCTTCTCGATCGCGTCGCCGCCCGCAGCCTTGATCGCCGCGGCCACGCCGGCGGTCATGACGCCGCGTGGATCGGCGGGATTCACGATCGCGTCCGCGAAGAGCGCCGTGATGTCGCCGAGACGCGCCTTGACGCAGAGCTCGCCCACGTCCGTGGTGAACTTGTTCTCGTCCATCGCGATCTCGGCGAGAACGACCTCGGGGCGGTTGCGGTAGCGTTTCACGACCTTCTCGCTCTGTCCCATGATGTAATGCAGGGATTTGAAGAGATCATCGATCGGGAGCTTCCCGTCCCGGTACGCGTGCAGCTTCTGCTCGAGCGGCCCGATGAGCTCGAGGACCTGGCGGCGCTTGAGGGTCTCTATGAACCTCGCGCGCCGCTCCTCGCGCGAATCCTGCGTGTTCCTCGCCATGACGTCTCCCTCCGCGATCGTTCGTTCGTCGGCACCGTAGTACCGCAATCTCTGGACATTGGCAAGAGCCCTTTTGTACAATAAAAGCCCCCCGCGGCTCGGGGGCTCTCGACGCCGCGGGGCCGATCCGATCGACGAAAGGAGATTCATGAAATCGAATATGGAACGGGAACGCCGCGCGCGCGGACCGGGATGGCGCGCGTTCGCGCTCCTCGCCGGGGCGGCGTTCGCGTGTTCATCATTCGCGGCCGCGTTCGCCGGGCAGAAGCCTTTCACTCCGGAGACGCTCGCCTCGCTCAAGGCGGTCGGCGAGCCGCGGCTTTCCCCCGACGGCAGGTGGATCGTCTTTGCCGTGACCGTCACGGATTTCGAGAAGGACGGCCGCGACTCCGATATCTGGCTCATGAGCGCCGATGGAGGCGGGATGCGGCGCCTGACGACGAGCGACAAGGCGGATCAGAACCCCGAGTGGTCTCCGGACGGCGCCTCGCTGGCGTTTCTGTCGGGCAGGGACGGCTCGATGCAGATCCACGTCCTGCCGCTCGGCGGGGGGGAAGCGCGCAAGGTGACCGATTTCCCGGGCGGCGTCGGCGACATGATCTGGACCCCGGACGGCGGGGGGTTCGTGTTCGCGGCCGACGTCTATCCGGATTGCCCCGATCTCGACTGCACCAGGAAACGGGACGAGGAGCGGGACCGGAGCAAGGTCTCGGCCAAGGTGCATGAAACGCTTCTGTACCGGCACTGGGACGCATACGAGGACGGAAAGGTCCAGCACCTCTTCCACGTTCCGGCGGAGGGCGGCACGCCGCGCGATCTCACGCCCGGTCTCCGTTTCGACGCGCTCACCTACTGGCTCGCTTCGGCGGGGCGCGATTTCGATCTCGCTCCCGACGGCGGGACGGTCTATTTCTCGGGCAAGCAGGACGCCGATCAGGCCGTCTCCTACAACGAGGACATTTGGGCCGCGTCGCTCGCGGGGGGCGGCGCGAGGAAGATCACGACGAACCCGGCCGCCGACTCTCATCCGCGCGTTTCGCCCGACGGACGCAGGCTCGCCTGGCGGGCGACGAGGCGGCCCCGGTACGAATCGGACCGCTACGAGCTCGTCGTGATGGATCTCCCCGCGGGCGAGCCGAGGAGCCTCACCGCCGGATACGACCGGAGCGTGGGCGCCTTCTTCTGGGCGCGCGACGGAAAGAGCATCTACTTCGAGGTCGAGGACAGGGGCGACGTCGATCTCTGCGCCGTGCCGGCGCGCGGCGGCGACGTCAAAAAAGTGATCGGCGCTCCGGCCGCGGGGAAGGGTTTCCACCGGGACGTCGAGGCGGGGCCGAAGGACGAGTTCTTTATCTACCGCCATCGCCCGATGGCGCACGCCTTCGAGATCTTCCGCTGCGACCGCGCGGGCCGCGGCGTCAAGCAGCTCACCTTCGTCAACCGGGACGTGTACGAGGAGCATTTCGTCCCGCAGGCGTCCGAAGAGATCTGGTGGAAGGCGCCCGACGGCGCGGACGTTCAGGGCTGGCTCGTCAAGCCGATGGACTTCGATCCCTCGAAACGCTATCCGATGATGGTGCGCGTGCACGGCGGGCCGCAGCAGATGTGGGTGAACGGGTTCCGGGCCGAGTACGCGATCTTCGCCGGCGCCGGCTACGCCGTTTTCTTCTGCAACCCGCGTGGCTCGGGCGGCTACGGGCAGAAGTTCTGCGACGAGATTCAGGGGGACTGGGGCGGCAAGGTCGTCGACGATCTCAAGGCGGGGGTCCGGGCGGCGCTCGCCGCGTACCCATGGATCGACGGCGCGAAGGTCGGCGCGTGGGGCGATTCCTACGGAGGCTTCTTCTGCAATTGGCTCGAGGGGCACAACGAGGACGGGATGTTCGCCGCGCTCGTTTCGCACGCGGGGGAGGCGGAGCAGTGGAGCGCGTACGGCTCGACCGAAGAGCTTTGGTTCCCCGAATGGGATCTCACGGGCGCGCCATGGGAGCGCCCGGAGCTCTACGACAAGCTCTCCCCCATCCGCTACGCGGCGAGCTTCGGCACGCCGATGCTCATTACGCACGGCGAGCTCGATTTTCGCGTCCCGATCACCGGCGGCGAGCAGATGTTCACCGCGCTCCAGCGCCGCGGCGTGCCGTCGAGGATGATCCGGTTCCCCGACGAGAATCATTGGATACAGAAGCCGCAGAACACGCGGTTTTGGTACGCGTCGATCGTGGAGTGGTTCGACGAGTGGCTGAAAAAGTGAGCATACTGGGCATTTCGGCCTTTTACCACGACAGCGCCGCGGCGCTCGTCGTCGACGGCGAGATCGTCGCCGCGGCGCAGGAGGAGCGTTTCACGCGGAAGAAGCACGACTTCGATTTTCCGCGGCGGGCGGCGCGATACTGTCTCGCCGAGGCGGGAATCGCCGCCGCCGATCTCGACGCCGTGGTTTTCTACGACAAGCCGATCCTCAAGTTCGAACGCATTCTCGAGACGTATCTCGCGTACGCCCCGCGGGGGATTCGCTCCTTCTTCGCGTCGATGCCGCTCTGGCTCCGGGAGAAGCTCTTCGTCCCCTCGATCATCCGCAGGGAGCTCGGCTACGAGGGGGACGTCCTCTTCACCGAGCATCACGAGGCGCACGCCGCCTCGGCGTTCTATCCGTCTCCCTTCCGCGAGGCCGCGATCGTGACCCTCGACGGCGTCGGCGAATGGACGACGACGAGCTGGGGCGTGGGACGCGACAACCGCATCGAGCTTCACGAGGAGATCCGGTTCCCGCATTCGCTCGGGTTGCTCTACTCGGCGTTCACCTACTTCACGGGTTTTAAGGTCAACTCGGGCGAATACAAGCTCATGGGGCTCGCGCCCTACGGGGAGCCGCGCTACGTCGACGTCATCCTGCGCGAGCTCATCGATCTGCGGGAAGACGGATCGTTCCGTCTCAACATGAAGTATTTCGATTACGCGGCCGGCCTCACCATGACGAACCGGCGCTTCGCGGAGCTCTTCGGCGGCCCGCCGCGGCGAAGCGAGGCGGAGATCACGCGGCGCGAGATGGACCTCGCGCGCTCGATCCAAGCGGTCGCCGAGGAGGTCATGCTGCGCATCGCCCGGCACGTGGCCCGGGAAACGGGCATGAAGCGTCTCTGCCTCGCGGGCGGTGTGGCCCTGAACTGCGTCGGCAACGGGCGCATCCTGCGCGAGGGACCCTTCGAGGACGTCTGGATACAGCCGGCGGCCGGAGACGCCGGGGGAGCGCTCGGCGCGGCGCTTCTCGTCTGGCACGAGCATTTCGGCGCGCCGCGCGCGGTCCGCGAAGGGCGCGACTCCCAGCGCGCCTCGTACCTCGGACCCGCTTTTTCGGAGAAGGAGATCGAGAGCTACCTCAAGGAGAACGGGCTCGGGTACGAGAGGCTACGCGACGGGGAGCTTTCCGACCGCGTCGCCTCGCTCTGCGAGGCGGGGGCGGTCGTCGGGTGGTTTCAGGGCAGGATGGAGTTCGGCCCCCGCGCCCTCGGAAGCCGCAGCATCATCGGCGACGCCCGATCGCCCGCGATGCAGAAGACCATGAATCTCAAGATCAAGTACCGCGAGTCGTTCAGGCCCTTCGCTCCGACGGTCCTCGAGGATCGCGTCTCGGAGTACTTCGAGCTCGACCGCGAGAGCCCGTACATGCTGCTGACCGCGCGGGTGCGGCGGGACAAATGCGTCGATTGCGGCCCCGAGGGGGAGCGGGCGGACGGTCTCGCGAAGCTCGACCTCGTGCGCTCGGAAATTCCCGCCGTCACGCACGTCGATTACTCGGCGCGCGTCCAGACCGTCAGACGGAGCGACAACCCGGCCTACTACGACATGATCGAGGCCTTCCGGCGGCGAACCGGCTGCGCGGTGATCATCAACACGTCGTTCAACGTGCGCGGCGAGCCGATCGTCTGCACGCCGCACGACGCCTACCGGTGCTTCATGCGGACGGAGATGGATTACCTCGTGATGGAAAACTTCCTGCTCGACAAGACGCTGCAGCCGAAGCTCGACGAGGAGACGGACTGGAGAACGGAGTTCGCGCTCGATTGATATGACGAGAGAAGAAACGAAGAAAATTAGGGAGTTCGCCTTCGCCCTCGCGGTGCTGCTCGCGGTCGTGAGCCGCGTCCGCCTCTGGCGGGGGCACGATCCGCATACGGTATGGCTCCTCTGCGCCGGGGGGGTGCTCGCGTTCGCCGCGATATTCTTCCCCGCCGTTCTGCGTCCCCTCTATCGCGGCTGGATGGTGATCGCCCGCGGGCTGCTCTGGTTCAACACGCGGCTCCTGCTCTCGATCATCTTTTTCCTCGTCGTCACCCCTATCGCCTTGGGGTTCCGCATCGCCCGGCGCGATCCCCTCGAGAGGCGTTTCGGCCCCCGCGAAGCGAGCTACTGGAAGAGACGCCCGGCAGCCGTCGACGCCCGCGTCCGGTTCCGGCGGCAGTTCTGACGGAGGGACCGCCGGCGCCCGGGCTCCCGGGAGGCGGGCGGTAGCCCTTGCGCGCGCCGCCGCGGCATGGTTTAATGCGCTGGGCGCGTTCCCCGCGAGTCGGGGAGCGGGGCGCCCGAAAGGATACGAGGTGGACTTCAAGGCTCTGTTCGAACCGCGAACGATGGCGGTCGTGGGACTCTCGCTCACAAACGACGCGCACCCCGCGAATGTCATCTTTCACAAGAACTATCTGCGGTACCCGGTGAAGACCTACGGCGTCAATCCGCGCGGCGGGATGCACCGGGAAACGAGGATATTCCCTCGCATCGCCGATATCCCGGAGAGGATCGATCTCGCCGTGATCGCGGTGCGGGCCGAGCTCGTGCCCGCGGTCATGGAGGATTGCGTCAAGGCGGGGGTCGGGGGCGCGATTATCGTCTCCGGAGGCTTCGCCGAAACGGGCCGGCGGGACCTTCAGGATCGGCTCGCGGCGATCGCCCGGGAAGCGGACTTTCCGTTCATCGGGCCGAACTGCCTCGGTATCTTCTCGCAGCGCATCGACACCTTTTTCCTCCCGAGCGAGCGGCTCGTGCGGCCCGATCCCGGCAAGGTCGCGATCGTGAGCCAGAGCGGCGGCATCCTCGTCGATCAAATGGTCAAGTTCGCCGGGCAGGGCATCGGGCTCTCCTCGGCCGTCGGGATAGGCAACAAGGCCATGATCGGCGAGATCGAACTGCTCGATTGGTTCGCGGCGGACGAGAAAACGAGCGTCATCGCGTTCTACATCGAGGGGTTCAACCGGGGAGAGGGGCGCGAGTTCGTGCTCAAGGCGAGCTCCTGCCCGAAGCCCGTCATCGTGCTGAAATCGGGAAAAACGGCGGGCGGCACGCGCGCCGCCGTGAGCCACACCGCCTCGATCGCGGGAGACTACGCCGTGACCTCCTCGATCCTCGGCCAGTTCGGCATCGCCGAGGCGCGGAACGAGTTCGAACTCGTCTCGTTCTGCGAGTCGCTGAGCTGCTACCCGCAGTCGATTGGCAACAACCTCGGCATCGTGACGGGAAGCGGCGGGCACGGAGTCGTGGCGGCCGACGCGTGCGTCGCGGCCGGCTTCAACGTGCCGCACGTGCCCGAGCCCGTGCAGGCGGCGGTCCGCGCCAAGCTTTCCCCGAGCATCCAGGCGATCGCCTCCCTCGGCAATCCGATCGATCTCACGGGAAGCGCGACGGACGACGATTTCGTGCGCGTGGCGGGCGAGCTGAGCGAGATGTCCGAGATCGATTGCGTGCTCCTGCTCCTGCTGCCCTATCTCCCCGAGGTCACCTCGGACGTCGGGGCGCGGCTCAGCCAGGTGTATCGCAGGAAGGGAAAGCCGCTCGTCGCCTACGTGCCGCACGTCGAGAAGTACCGCATGCTCATCGAGGGATTTCAGCTCAACCAGGTGCCGGTGTCGCACTCGATCGAGGGCGCGGTGCTCATGGCGGAAGCGATGCGCCGCCGCCGTCCGTGCTGAGCGGCGGGGGAAACGAGTCGCGGAGGGAGAGTGCAGTGGATACGGCGAAGATCCTGGAAATCATCGAAGACTCCCGCGAGAACGGCTGGGTGCTCGAACCCGACGCGAAGCGTATTCTCGCGATCGCGGGGCTGGACGTGCCGCGTTTCGTGTGGGCCGGCAACGTCGATCAGGCGGTCGCGGCCGCGGCCGGCATCGGCTATCCCGTCGTCGCCAAGGTCGTCTCGCCGCGGGTGATTCACAAGACGGAGGCCGGCGGCGTCGTCACTGGGATTCGAAACGAGGACGAGCTCCGGGCCGCCTTCGCGGCCCTCAGCCGCATCGAAGGCTTTCAGGGAGCCGTCATCGACGAGACGCTCTCCGGCGTCGAGCTCATCGTCGGCGCCAAGAACGACGACCAGTTCGGCCCCGTGATCCTCGTCGGGATCGGCGGCATCGGGGTCGAGCTCTATCACGATACGGCGATCCGTATGGCGCCGCTCGCCGCGCGCGACGTCGACTCGATGCTCCGCTGCCTGCGGGCGCACCGCCTGCTCGAGGGCTTTCGCGGGAAGGAGCCGGTGAACCGGGAACTCGTCGAGAAGCTCCTGCTCGGTTTTTCGGATCTCGTGATGGCGATCGGTAACGAGGTCGAATCGATCGATCTCAATCCGGTGATGTGTACGTCACGCCGCGTGGCCGCCGCGGACGCGCGGATCATGCTCACTCCTCGGCAAGGTCCTCAGCTATGATCCTGTCCATCTCGGCGGGAGTGATCCCGAGCACCTGCGACGCCGCTTCGCGCTGCTGGCCGAAGTGCGCGAGCGTGGCGCGAACGTGTTCGCGGACGACCGCGTCGAGCCGCCGCGGCATGAAGGCCGTCGAACCGCCGCGTTCGATCCGCTCCCGGATGTAAGCCGGCAACGATTCCGCCGTGATCGTATCTCCGTCGGCGTTCGCGACCGCCCCCGCCACGATCGTGACGAGCTCCTGAACGTTGTCCGGGTAGCTGTACGTCGCGAGGAGCTCCAGACACTCCGGCGAGAACGAGTAGATGGTTTTGCCGGCCCGTTCCGCCTCTTCCTTGAGAAAGATCTCCGCGAGAAGCGGGATGTCCTTCGTTCTCTCTCGGAGCGGCGGAATGCGGATCGAGTTGATCATGAGGTGGTAGAGGAGATCGCGGGAGAAGCGCCCGGCGTATTCGGGGCGGGTGAGGTCGTGCATGCTCGAGACGATCGTCCGGACGTTCGCCTTCCGGATGGCGGTCGAGTTCTCGCGGTAGTACTCGCCGGTCTGGAGGAGCCGCTTCAGCCGGACCTGCACGGGGAGCGTCAGCGCGTCGATGTGGTTGAGAAAGAGGGTGCCGTTGTCGGCGCGCTCGAGCAGCCCCGGCGATTCCTCGCGCGCGCCTCGCCAGTCGCGCGCCTGTCCGAAGAAGAAAGCGGGGAACTCGTCGGGGTCGCGGCTGTCGGCCTCGACGACGACGAAGGGGCCGTCGCGCCGCGGGCTCGCCGCGTGAATGGCGCGCGCGAGCATTTCCTTGCCGCTTCCGCTCTCCCCCCAGATGAAGATGCTCACGTCGGAGGCGGCGAGCCTCTCCGCCTGGTGGAACAGCCGGATCATGATGTCCTCCCGCGTCGGGAGGTAGGTGAACGCCGCTTCGTGCGCGAGATCCTGGCGCGTGAGATGGCTCGGAAGCCGGTCGATCGTCTCGTGGAGGGCGCGGGTTTCGATGGCGTTGCCGAGAACCTGGAGCAGATTCTCGTCGTCGACCGGCTTCGTGAGGTAATCGAAGGCGCCGAGCTTCATGGCGCGCACGGCGAGATCGACGTCGCTCACGCCGGTGAGGACGACGACGGGCGTCGTGTCGCCCTTGGCGCGCATCGAGCGCAGAATGTCCATGCCGCTCACGTTCGGCATGTCCATGTCGAGCATGACGACGTCGAACGTCTCGCGCGCGAGGGCCGCCGCGACCTCCCGGGAATCGTTCACGACGGTCGGTTCGAAGAGATCCGTCTGCACGAGAAAAACCATGAAGTAGTTGGTCACGGCCACGTCGTCGTCGACGATGAGGACCTTTCTCATGACGCTCCTTTCGCGGGAGGGGGCGCTCCCGCGCCTGACGGCGGCGCCGGTTTCGGTCCCGCCGGAGCCCCCGGCCGGGCGGCCGCCCTCGCCGGAAAGCGAACGGTGAAAGTCGTTCCGGCGCCCGGCTTGCTCTTGACCGATATCGCGCCTCCGTGCTCCTCGACGATGCGATAGACGATGGCGAGGCCGAGCCCCGTGCCGCCCTTCGCGCGCTTCGTGGTGAAGAACGGGTCGAATATCTGCTTGAGGGTTTTCTCGTTCATCCCGGCTCCGTTGTCCTCGACCTCGAACAGAACGCCTCCGTCCTCGGAGCTCGTCCGCACGGTGATGAGGCCGCGAACGTCGTCCCGCATGGCCTGCCCGGCGTTCACGAGGAGGTTCACGAGCACCTGCTCGATCTTCTGGGCGTTGCCGGCGAACGTGGGAAGGCCATCGGCGAGATCGAGCTTGATGTCGGCGTGCTTGTGGATCTCGTTGTGCACGAGCCGCGCGCCCGCTTCGATGAGGGTGTTCATGTCGATCGTGTCGACGAGAAGCCCCTCGTCCTTGCGGGCGAAGGTGCGGAGCCCCTCGACGATCCCCTTGATCCGCGTCGAGCCGTGGTCCATGTCGTCGATGAGCGTCATGATGTGCTTGCGGAAGAAATCGTAGTTGAGCTTGGCCACCTTCAGGTCGGGATGCGCCTTTTGGTATTCGTCCATGACGGGGAGCATGTCCTCGAGCGCCTGCTTCAGTATCTTGACGTTGCCGCGGATGAACTGGTTCGGGTTGTTGATCTCGTGGCCGATGCCGCTCACGAGCTGCCCGAGCGAGGCGAGCTTGTCCGCCTGCTGGAGCTGCTGCTCGTACGTTTTCTCGAGGGTGACGTCGCGGTAGTACTCCATGATCCCCTCGACCTCGTGATCCTTGTTGTAGACGGGAAGCGCGTGGACCTCGAGGAACTTGTTGTCGAGCTTCATCGTGAGGGTGACGGGAGCCTTGTCGCGCATGATGCGGGCGAGGCGGCAGTCCTCGCACGGGCGCTCGCGGTTGAAGAAGCTCGCGTAGCAGAAATTCCCGGGCTGTATGTCCGCGCGGTTCGTCATGACGACCTTGTGGCGCGGATCGATGAGCACGACCTCGTCGGGAATCGCCTTGAACATCGTCTCGAGGGTCGCCCGCGACTCTTCCCATCCTCCCTTGACGCGATCGAGGTACGAGTTGACGACCTGCAGCTTCTGTCTCTGCTCCTCGAGCTGCCGCGTGCGCTCGGCGATCTCGCGCTCGAGCTCCTCGAGGTGTTTCTTGAATCCAGCTTCCTCGCGCTGCTTGGAGATGAGGTTTTCCTTGAGCTCCTTGCGGTCGAGGGCGAGGTTGAGCATGCGGGCGATCTCGTCGAGCATGCGCTGCTCCTCGGGAAGGAGCTTGCGGTTCTCGTCGTGATATCCGACTCGGATCTCGCCCTTGTCCCGGTCGCCGATCACGAGGTGGACCGACAGGTAGTTGCTCGACGACGGTTTCTGCCCGTATTCGATCCCCTGATAGACGGAATACACGACTGCCTCGTCCGGATAGAGCATGCCGGGGGCGAGATAGCGCGGAAGGTCGGTGAAGAACTCGCTGATCGAGTTCGACACCTCGATCCACTCCGCGACGTCGTACAGGCAGGTGAGCTCCTTGACGCGCTCGGCCTTTTCCCATTCCTGCGGGTTCCGCAGGGTGTTGAGCTTGTTTCCGAAGAAGATGTAGATGCCGCCCGAATCGGTCTTGCCGTATCCGGCCCGGAGCGGCAGGGGACGCACGTTTTCGCGCGCGGCCGCGAGAATGGCGATCGCGCGGTTGCCGACGCGCGCCTGCGCCATCGCCGAATGGAAGGTGGCGAGCGAATCGGCGGCGAGGATGTCGCCGAGCGTGCGGTCGCCGAACGAGGACTGTCCCCCGAAGCTGTCGCGGGAGAGTATCGGGCTCGCGTGGACGATGCGCTCGTTCTCGTCGGCGGCGAGCAGATAGTCGAAACTGCTCTCCATGAGGGAGTAGAGGTCGTCGATCCTGATCATGCGGGCTCCTCTCCCCGGAGAGACGCTATCGTCTCACGCGGAACCGTCCCGTTCCCACTTCCCTGATCTCGCGCTTGTACTTCCCGCCGTGCGTGAGCGGCGGCATGATCACGCCCGTCTCGACGACGGCGCCCGTCGGCACGAGGCGCACCTTCGCCGGGAAGACTCGCTCCTGCCCCGTGTTCCAGTAGAAGCGCGCGAGGTCGCCGAGCTTCTCTCTCACGAGCGCCTCGATCGAGGCCGTCGTGTCCTCCGGAATCGCGATTCCGAGCTCCGCGGCGAGCCCCGCGAGGACCTCGCGGCCGGATACCCCGGCGCCCGGCTCCATCGCGCGGGCGTACTCGACGAGCGAGCCTTCGAAGTTGCACCGCGTCCCGGCGGTCTCGAGGAAGGTCGATCCGGGGAGCACGACGTCGGCGTACTGCGTCGTCTCCGTGCTCGCCCAGTCCATCGCCGCGAGGAACTCGACGTTCCGGAACCATTCGCCGGTGGTTCCCCAGGCCATCGGATCTTCGCCGATGATGAGCGCCGCCTTGATCTCGCCGGCGGCGAGCAGCCCCCGGAGCTCCTCGCGGCTTCTCGCGCCCGCGACGCCCGCGGGATGCGGCGCGCGTCCGGGGCCGAAGGCCGGATCGGCGCCCATGAGCTCGAGCGCGGCGCTGTTCGCGTGGAGCCGCGGCAGCAACAGGTCCGCCTCGACGCCGGCGGCGCGCAGCAGGATCGCGAGGTTCGCGAACGTTTCCAGGTCGCCCGGGGCTTGATCCTGAACGCGGTCCGGGCTGTGAATGACGACGACCCGGCGGGCCTCCTTCACGAGGGCGGCGGCGGCGCGGATCTTTTCCGCGGCGACGCCCGTGAGGGCGGCGACGCGGTCGAGCGCGAAGTCGCGGCTCTTGAGAAATTCCTTCGCTCCGGCGATCTTTTTCACCGCGGCGCTCTTGATCCATCCCTCGTCGACGAGGATCTGGATCACGCCGTTCCACAGGATCGCGGCCCTCCCGCGCATCGGGTCGAGCGAGAGCGTCGAGAGGACCTCGTCGGTCGTGTCGAGGGTCGAGTTCGAGACGATGAGCTTCGCGCCGCTGCGCACCGATTCGATGACCCTCGCCGCGAGGATGAGGTGATCCGACTCGAGGGAGGTGTTGTTGCAGATGACGAGGTCGGCGTGGTCGATGGCGCTTCGGTCGGCGGTCGAGGCGGTGAACCCGAGCGATTCGTCGAGGACGCCCGCCTCGGTCCCCGTCCCGAGGATCGAGAGGGAGGCGACGTTGTTGGTGCCGAGGCCCTCGCGCGCGATGCGCGAGGCCAGGTACAGCTCCTCGTTCGTGAGCTCGGGCGAGGCGAACACGGCGACCTTTCCCGGGCCGTGGGCGGCGGCGACGCGTCGAAGTCCGTGGACGACGAGCTTCTGGGCCTCGCAGAGATCGCCGGTCTGGATCTCGCTGCCGCGGCGGATCTCCGGGGCCGCGATCCGGCGGCGCTTGATGAAGAGCTCGTTGCCGAAGCGTCCGTAGCGGCAGAGGTAATCGCCGGGGATGCCGGAGGGCGCGACGTACCAGCGGCCGGGACCGAAGCTCTTTACGGTCATCGAACACGCGAGCGAGCAGAGGGCGCAGTGCGTAGAGGCGTCCTCGGTCTCGAGGCAGGCGCGCCCCGGGAAGGGGTACTTGATCGTGAGCGCCCCCGTCGGGCACGAGTCGACGCAGTTGCCGCAGGAGACGCAGCTCGTCTCGACGAGCGGATCGTTGAGGGCGGGACGCATCTCGGTGCGGAATCCGCGGCCGACGAGGCCGAGCGCGGAGATGGGGAGCACGCGCGCGCACGTACGGATGCACCGCGAGCAGAGAATGCACTTGTTCGGATCGTAGACGATGTACGGATGCCGGTCGTCGACCTTGTGCTTGCGGACGAGCCCCTTGAAGCGGGACAGGTCGATGCCGTGTTCCTCCGCGTAGATGCGGAGGAGGCAGGTGTCGAAGCGCAGACAGCCGCACGAGAGACAGCGGTCGCATTCGTGGACGTTGTCCTCGAACTCGAAGCCCGTTGCGACTTCGGCGAAGCTGCCGCGGCGCGACTCGACGTCGATCTGGTGGATCTCGTGGCGGGGGCTTTCCTTGATATCGCCGAGCTCGGCCTTGCCGGGCTTGCTCCAGAGCTCCTTTTTTACGATGAACGGGCGCGCCGCGGGGGCGTTCCCTGCGAGGAACGCGTCGACGGCCCGGGCGGCCCGCTGGCCGTCCGCGATCGCGTCGATGACGACCGTCGGACCGTCGTCGGCGGCGTCGCCGCCGGCGAAGACGCCCTTTACGTTCGTCGAAAGCGTCTCGGGGTCGATGACGAAGGTGTTCCATTTCGTGAGGGCCACCGCGCCTCCGCGAGCCGCCGTGAGGCCCGCGAGCTCGGTCGCCTGTCCGATCGCCGACACGGCCATATGGCAGGGAAGGTCGAACTCGGAGCCTTCGAGCGGGATCGGCCGCCTCCTTCCCGAGCTGTCGGGCTCGCCGAGCTTCATCCGCTGGCAGCGCAGCGCCTTGAGCTTTCCCGACTCGTTCTTGACGATGCCGACGGGAGCGGCGAGCTCCATGATCTCGATCCCCTCGTGGAGGCAGTCCTCGATCTCCATCCTGTCGGCGGGCATCTCGTCCTTCGTTCTGCGGTAGAGAATGATGACCTTGTCCGCGCCGAGGCGCCACGAGGTGCGGGCCACGTCCATCGCGGTGTTGCCGCCGCCCACGACGACGACGGTTCCCGAGAGGGGGGTCGGGCGGTCGGTCTGCTCGGGGAGAAACTCCGCGCCCTGAACGACGCCCTGCGTGTCGAACTCTCCTTCGACGCGCATCGGATTGCCCGCCCACGCGCCCGGTCCGAGAAAGACCGCGTCGTGCGTTTTCATGAGCTCGTCGAGCGAGACGTTCTTCCCGACGCGGGTGTTGTATTTGATCTCGCCGCCGGCCCGGCAGATGTACTCCACCTCGCGGTCGAGCGCGTCGTCGGGAAGGCGATAGACGGGGATTCCGTAACGGAGCATGCCTCCCGAACGCGGCATCGCCTCGTACATGAGGGGCTTGTGCCCCCGCCGCCCGAGGAACCACGCCGCGGTGAGCCCCGCCGGCCCGGCGCCGACGATCGCGACTCGTTTTCCCGTCGGCGGATCGCAGACGGGAGAGCCGTCGTACACGCCGGGCTGATCGGTCACGAAGCGTTTGATCGCGTTGATGCCGACCGCGGAGTCGACGTCGACGCGGCGGCAGACGACCTCGCATTTGCGGACGCACACGCGGCCGCAGATCGCCGGCAGCGGGTTCGTCTCGCGGATGAGATCGACGGCGCGGCGGTAGAGCCCCATCGCCGAGAGCGCTATGTACCCCTGCGCGTCGACGTGCGCGGGGCAACCCTCCATGCACGGCGAGACGCAATCGGCGTAATGATTCGATATGAGGAGCTCGAGGGCGGTGCGCCGCGAGCGCATGATGCGGTCGTTGCGCGTCGTCACCTCGATGCCCGGCGCGACCCGCGTCGCGCACGCCGGCACGAGGTTCGGGCGGCCCTTGATCTCGACCACGCAGAGGAAGCACGAGGCGTAGGGCTCGAGCTCGCTCGAATGGCAGAGCGTCGGGATGGCGTCGATCTCGCGCTCGCGAACGACCTCGAGGATCGTCTTGCCCGCCGCCGCCTCGACGTCCCGGCCGTTGATCTTCAGCTTCACGGTATCCATCCGCTGTTCCCTCACTTTTTATAGATAGCGCCGAAGCTGCAGCTCGTGATGCATTTGCCGCACTTGGCGCACACCGACGTGTCGATGACGTGCACCTTTTTCCGCTCGCCCGAGATCGCGTTCACGGGACAATGCTTCGCGCAGACCGTGCACCCCGTGCACGTTTCGGGATCGATGGCGAAATCGACGAGCGCGAGACAGCTGGCCGCCGGGCATCGTTTGTGCGCGATGTGGGCCTCGTACTCGTCCGCGAAGTACTTGATCGTCGTGAGCACCGGGTTCGGCGCGGTTTGGCCGAGGCCGCAGAGGCTCGACTCCTTGATCCGGGCGCCGAGCTCGAGGAGTTTCGGCACGTCCTCCGGCCGCCCCTCGCCCTGCGTGATCCGCGTGAGGATCTCGAGCATGCGCAGCGTGCCGATGCGGCAGAAGGTGCACTTTCCGCACGATTCGTTCTGCGTGAAGTCGAGGAAGAATCGCGCCATCTCGACCATGCACGTCTGGTCGTCCATGACGACGAGGCCGCCCGAGCCCATGATGGCGCCCGTGGCCGGGATCGACTCGAAATCGACGGAGGTCGCGCCGAGCGACGCCGGTATGCAGCCGCCCGAGGGGCCGCCCATCTGCACTGCCTTGAACGTCCGGTCCTCCTTGATGCCGCCGCCGATCTTGAAGACGAGGTCGTTGATCGGGATCCCCATCGGCACCTCGGCGAGACCGCCGTTCTTGACCTTCCCCGCGAGCGCGAACACCTTGGTGCCGCGGCTCTTTTCCGTTCCGTATCGCGCGTAGGCGGCGGCGCCGTTCACGATGATCCAGGGGACGTTCGCGTAGGTCTCGACGTTGTTGTTGTTCGTCGGCTTGGCCCAGAGCCCCTTCTCGGCGGGGAACGGCGGGCGTATGCGCGGCATCCCGCGCTTGCCCTCGATCGACTGGAAGAGCGCCGTTTCCTCGCCGCAAACGAAGGCACCGGCCCCCTGCTTGATCTTGACGTCGAAGTCGAAGCCCGATCCGAGAATGTTCTTTCCGAGGTAGCCCTTCGCGCGCGCCGCCTCGAGCGCGATCGTGAGGCGCTTGATCGCCATCGGGTACTCGGCGCGGCAGTAGATGTAGCCGGCGCAGGCGCCGATCGCCCGGCCGCAGACGAGCATTCCCTCGATGACGGAGTGCGGGTCGCCCTCGAGCACGGAACGGTCCATGAAGGCGCCCGGATCCCCCTCGTCGGCGTTGCAGACGACGTACTTGACGTCGCTCTTCTGGGAAGCGGCGAACGACCACTTGAGCCCCGTCGGGAACCCCGCGCCGCCGCGTCCGCGGAGCCCCGAGTCCTTGATCTCCTTGATGATGGCGTCGGGCTGCATCTCGAAGAGCGCCTTCCGGAGCGCCCGGTAGCCTCCGGCGGACTCGTATTCGTCGATCGACTCGGGATCGATGAGGCCGCAGTTGCGGAGCACGATCCGCACCTGCCCGCGCTGCGCGGGGGCCTCGGATCCCCCGATCTCCGCGTTCGGGCTCATGCGGAGCGCCACGTGCTCTTCGATGACGCGCCCGCCCTTGATATGCTCGGCGAATATCTCGTCCACGAGCTCCGGGGTGACCGCGCCGTACACGACGCGGCTGCCGTTCTCCCGGATCTCGACGAGCGGCTCGCGGTAGCACATGCCGATGCAGCCGGAGCTCTTGAGCTCGAAAGCGCCCGGGTTCGCGGAGAGCAGCTCGCCGAGCCTGTCGTAGGTCTTCTGCGATCCGGCCGACAGGCCGCAGGTGCTCATTCCCACTATGACTTGTTTCATCGATCGTCTCCGGAGTATGGGTGATGGATCTTTCCCCGCCGCGCGGGTTCTAGGCCTGGGCGCACGAGGCGTCCTTGCGGCGCGCCGTCTCCTCGCGTCTGCGGTAGTCGCGCAGCAGCTTGCGGGTCGACTGCGGCGTGAGCTTGCCGTGCGTGTCGTCGTTGATCATCATCACCGGAGCGAGCGAGCAGCAGCCGAGACAGGCGACGGTCTGGAGGGTGAAGAGGCCGTCCTCCGTCGTGCCGTTCACCTCGATGCCGAGCTCGTCCTCGATCGTGTCGATGATCGTTCGCGAGTTCTGCACGTGGCACGCCGTTCCGTCGCACGCCTTGATGACGTATTTTCCCATCGGCTGGAGGCGGAACTGGCTGTAAAAGGTTATGACGCCGTACACCTCGGACTCCGGCACGCCGGTCACCTCCGAGATGTAGCTGATGGCGCGCCGCGGAATGTAGCCGAAGTGATCCTGCGCCGATTGCAGGAGCGGGATCAGCTCTCCGGGAGCTCCGTCGTAGCGCCACAGGCGATAGTTGAAATCCTCGTTTCGCGATGCCGTAGCGACCACCCCCTGGTTTCGATCTGCGTTCTATCGTTCGAGGCGATTCGGGATGGAATCAATCTTCGACGAGCTTGATCACGGTCGCTTCGCGCACGCGCAGCACGCCGTCGATCTGAGCGAGCTTTTCGACGATGCGCGGCATCTTGCCGACGGCGCCCTGCCCCGTCACCATGCCGACGAGCTTCGTGCCGTTCTCGATGACGTCGCAGAAGACGACCTCGTCGATGAAAAAGACGGTCGTGAAGATCTGCTGGATCGCGTTCTTGTCGATGTCGACGATGATGTAGCTCGTGGTTCCGGGCTGCTTGCTCGGCGAGGCGATCCCGTGGGCCTTGACCGCCTGCGAGTAGAGGCGGATGAACTCGTTTACGTCGCGGTCGAGCTTCGGGCGCTCGACGGCCGAGGACGAGGCGATCTGGACGCCGTCCATGGCGGCGATCCGATCCTTGAGCCTCGCGATCTCATCCGCCGAGCTGGCCTGGGCGAGGATGATGATGTCGAAATCGCCGCGGACCGCTTCGCACCGCTGCACGCCGGGGAGCTGGAAGAGCTGCTTGAAGATGTCCATGCTGCGCATCGGATCGGTGATGCGGACGGTGATGTACGTGCTCACCGATTCGCGCATCTCGGGCTCGGCCGCTGCGACCGCCTTCGGCGCCTTGGTCGAACCGGGGGAGAGCTCCTCGAGCGCCTTCACGAGGTCAAGGATCTCGAACGGCTTGTCGAGGTATCCGGTGTTGAGCTCGGAGAGAGCCGTGAGCTTGAGGGCCTCGTCGCCGAATCCGGTGATGACGAGCACGGGAAGATCGGGGTACTGCATCTTGATGACCTTGAGAATCTTGAGGCCGTCGATGTCGGGCATGAAAATGTCGGTCACGAGATAGTCGTAAGAGCCGCCCTTCGCGCGGGCGTCTTCGAGCTCGTGGATCGCGGAGATGCCGTCGGGGCAAGCCACCGCGCTGAAACCTTCCTGAGTGAGTCCGATCGTGAGATTCCGCCGGATTTCGGCCTCGTCGTCGATGATGAGTACGCGCCCTTTCAACGGAGTCCTCCTGTTGGATTTTGAGAGGTTACCTGATGGAAAACGCCTCTCCGGGGAGGCCGTTACAACCGATAGATGTTATGCGATTTAGGATAGTCGGTAAACCGTATTTTGTCAAATTATTTCGCCCATTCTCATCTCGCCGGAGCCGCTCCCAATCGGCGATAAACTGAGCCTCATTCACGGGCGCTGGTTCGGGATTTGCATCCGGCTCTTTTTCGATGGACATGAGGCCGCGGAGGCCTTACCTTATCTCTTTGTTTCATCGAGGGTTCGCCGATTTCGGGAGAGCCGAAGGAGGATCCGCCGGATGGGCAGCACGAAGATAGCGATCATCGGACTCGGATACGTGGGGCTTCCGCTCGCGGTCGAGTTCGGCAAGCAGTACGACACCGTGGGGTTCGACGTCAACGCGCGAAGGGTCGCGGAACTGAAACGCGGCGAGGATCGAACGCTCGAAACGAGCTCCGGCGACGTCAAGGCTGCGAAGCGCCTCCTCGTGACGACCGAGATCGAGGATATCCGCCCCTGCAACGTTTACATCGTCACCGTGCCGACCCCCATCGACGATCACAAACGCCCCGATCTCACCCCCGTCGAGCGCGCCACGGAAACGGTCGGAAAGGTGCTCAAGAAGGGGGACATCGTCGTCTACGAGTCGACCGTCTATCCGGGCTGCACGGAGGAGTTCTGCGTGCCGATTCTCGAGCGGCTCTCGGGGCTCGCTTTCAACGGGGATTTTTTCTGCGGGTACTCTCCCGAGCGGATCAATCCCGGCGACAAGCAGCACACCGTGACGAAGATCAAGAAGATCACGAGCGGCTCGACGCCGGAGGTCGCCCGCAAGGTCGACGAGCTCTACCGCTCGATCATCACCGCCGGCACGCATCCGGCTTCCTCGATCAAGGTCGCCGAGGCCGCGAAGGTGATCGAAAACTCGCAGCGGGACATCAACATCGCCTTCGTGAACGAGCTCGCGCTCATCTTCGACCGCCTCGGCATCGACACGCTCGAGGTGCTCGAAGCGGCGGGCTCGAAGTGGAACTTTCTGCCTTTCCGGCCGGGCCTCGTCGGCGGCCACTGCATTGGAGTCGATCCGTATTACCTCACGCACAAGGCGCAGGAGATAGGGTACCACCCCGAGGTCATCCTCGCCGGGCGGCGCATCAACGACAACATGGGGATCTTCATCGCGGGCAAGATCGTCAAGCTCATGATCCACAAGGGGCACCGGGTGCAGGGCGCCCGCGTGCTCATTCTCGGCGTCACCTTCAAGGAAAACTGTCCCGACATCCGCAACTCGCGCGTGGTCGACATCGTGCGCGAGCTCGCTGATTTCGGATGCAAGGTGGACGTGTACGATCCGTGGGCCGAGAGCGCGGAGGTCGCCGAGGAGTACGGGTTCCCGACCGTCGACCGGAGCGCGGTCTCCGCGGGAGGCTACGACGCGGTCGTCCTCGCCGTCGCCCACGAGAAGTTCCGCGAGCTCGATATCCTCTCCCTCAAGGGCGAACGGGGAGTCGTCTTCGACGTGAAGGCCTTCCTCGACAAAAAAGTGGTGGACGGACGGCTCTGAGCGCCCTTCTCGAAAAAATCCCAGCGGCGGAGCGATTCCGCGCCTGCGACGCCCCCTCGCCCGGCCGCGGGACCGCATCCCATTCGGCGACCCTCCGCTAAAACTCGCAGTTAACCCTTGACACGGCTGTATATACCGTCTATACAGTGTATAGACAATATGTACAGTTGGAAGGATAAGATCCCGCATATCGCCCTTTCCAAGGCGAATCCGGACCCGATGTACAAGCAGGTCATGGATCAAATAAGGGACGCTATTACAACGGGTTTGCTCGTGCCTGAGACGAGGCTACCCTCGATCAGGGAGCTGGCCGGGGAGCTCGGAACGAGCCCCATTACGGTGAGGCGGGCATACGGCGATCTCGAGTCGGCAGGGTTCATCGTCACTCGCGCGGGGCTCGGGTCGTATGTCGCTGGGCTCGATCGCGAAAGGCTCCGCGAGGCCAAGGCGAGGGAGATCCGGGACGAGCTCGACCGGATCGTCAGGACGGCGGAGGTCTTCGGCATTCCGCGGGAAGAGATACGGAGCATGATCAACGAGACGAAGGAGGGCATCGATGATTCAGTTTGACGATCGGAAAGAGCGCGAGCAGCGCGCGTCGCTCTGCGGCGCTGACGGACTCATCGACACGGGGATCGGCGTGGGGCTCGTTCTGCTCGGCTTCGCCACGATGCTCGGTCTCGGGGGGATCGCCGGCGTCTATCTCGCCATGCTCTTTCCCATCGTGAACGCCTCGAAGCGGATCGTCACGATGCCTCGGATGCACCACCTCGATTTCCATCCCGACCCGGAGACCGGGCGCCGGATCGGCCGCGTCAAGGCGGTGGCGTCGGTTTCGATGGGGATACTCATCGCGCTCGGCGTGCTCGCCCTTTTCACGACCCGGATGATTCCGATTCCGATCTCGAAGTGGCTTCGCGCGAACGCGATCATCGTCTTCGGCCTTCTTCTCGCGGCGCTCTTCGTGATCCTCGCCTGGGGCCTGGCGACGAAACGCTTTCGCGCCTACGCCGTCGTCACGACGGCGGCGCTCGTATTCGCCCACTGGTTCAGCTTGAGCCCGGCATGGTTCTTCATCCTGCTCGGCGCGGGAGTCGGCGGATGCGGCGCGGCCGTGCTCTCGCGATTCGTCCGGGACTACCCCCGGATGAACGGCCGCGATCATTTCGGGAATGCCAAACGCTACCGGTTCGCCTCAGGGAGGATCGAGGACTGAAGCGTTTCGCGCCGTTGCAATCATGCGGGGCTTCGTGTATGCTCCGTCCGTCATGAGTCGTGGGGAGACGGCATGAGCATTCGTTCGCGCTTCGAGCTGCTTCGCGAGCTGTGGGCGTTTCTCAGGGAGCGCAAGAAGTGGTGGCTCATGCCCATCATCGTCCTGCTCGTGCTGCTCGGCGTCCTCATCATTCTCTCGGAGAGCTCCGCCATCGCGCCCTTCATCTACACGATCTTCTAACCGGGGTCAGGGTTCGAGTCCCGGTCCGATCCGCGACAGCCCCCGTTTCGCCCCTTCGCTGCGATCGTCCTGCGCCAGCGCCTCGAGGTACGCCGCTCCGGCGCGCAGCGTGTCGCCGCGCGAGAGATACGCGTCGCCGGCCCGAACGAGGTTCGCGGAGAGCCCCTGCGGCGTGTCGCGTGCGACGGTGAAGTTCGTGAAGATGACGAGCGCTCCGAGGGCGGCGGCGAGGAGCGCGAGCTCGGCGAGGGAGCGCCGCCTCGCGAGCGAGGCGAGACCCGTGACCGCGGCCGCCGCGAAGGGTATGAGAAAGGGGATCGCCGGAAGACGGTATCGAGCGGTGACGTAAAACGCGACGGCGGTCGCGAGATAGGCGAGCGCGCCGCCGTAGAGGAGCCACAGGCCGCGGGCGCGGTCGCGCGAGAGAAACATGCCGAGGAGCGCGAGCGGTGCGACGATTCCGAAGGTCAGAAGCGGCAGCCGCAGAACTCCCGGGAAACGCCGGTGAAAGTAAAAGCTCTCGACGTTCGCCCGCTCGTGGCGGTTCCAGAAGAAGAGAAACTTCTGCCACGCGAGCGCCGACCACTTCGCGGGGTGATCCCGTCCCCAGCGAAGTCCCGCGGCAAACCAGAAACGCGACACGCCGGACTCGCCGAGCGCGCGCCCCGAATCGTCGCGGGCGATCTCCGTCATGAGCCTCCATTGCTCCTCCGGCGAGCGGCCGAGCGATTTCCCGCGATAGGACGGCGGCGCGTAGTAGCCGTTCGCGCCGGCGTTGTTGCCGATGTAGAAATTGATGCCGCCCCCCGTCGTGAGGGGGATGAATTCCCCCGCGCGGAGATAGTTGCGGATGACCAGGGGGGCGAGGGCGAGCGAAACTCCCATGACGATCGGGAGCGCGCCGCGGGCCAGTCGCGGTCGTCCCGCCCCGCCGAGGCGGACGTGGAGCAGGACGAAGGGGAGAAGCAGCAGCGTCGGCGGGTTCGCCGCGATCGCGGCGCCGAGGACGATCCCGCCGGCGAGCATCGCCGCCGGCCCCGGCCGCCGGGGGAGGACGAAGGCGGCGACGGCGAGCGTGTTCAGAAAAACGATGAGCGTCGCCGGCAGGATGAGCCCCTCGAAGAAGATGAGCGGCGCGTAGAGCGCGGCGATAGCGCCCGCGACGAGCGCCGCGGCGGTGGACGAGAAGAGGCGCCGCGTCACGAGCGCGATGAGAACGACCGAAGCCGTTCCGAGCGCCGCCTGTAGCGCTCTCGCGGCCGCGGGGACGGGGCCGAAGATCCGATAGAGGGCGGAAAGGAGCCACGGGTAAACGGGGGACTGCATGAGGGTCGTCGGCCCCGCGTCGCCGCCGAAGGCGAGAGCCCGGGCCCAGGCGTCGTACGTCGCCGAGTCGAGCTGGAGGGAGGAGGCGAGAGGATTGAGCCGCTCCGTGAAAAAGAGATGGAGAAGACGGATCGCGAGGGCGGACGCCGCGACGATGCCGGCGGCGAAGAGCCACCTCGCGTTTCGATCGATGCGAGCGCGCCGGGTCATGCGCCCCGAGTGTAGAACGTCCCGGCGCGGCGCGTCAATCCGAAGCCGCGGCTCATTCCTCCGCCGGTTCGCCGATCGTAAAGTCGTAGTTGACCGTGAGGGAGCCGCAGACAAAGTCTTCGTACTGGGAATCGAGCGGCACCTGCCCGATGACGGCCGGCGTAACGGTGAACCGGCCGGCGGTGAAATCGATGCCCGCGACGAACCCGAGCACGGTCAATGAAGACTCGTATTCGTACTGGCCGAAATTGTAACCGGCGCAGAGTCCCACCGACGCGCCGAGCCAATCGTTGACGGAGAGGGACGTCGAAGCCCCCGCCTCGAGATAGGCGCCCTTCGCCAGAACGTCGTCGTAGTACAGGGTCAGATAGGGCTCCATCTCCATGTCGGCCGAAAGCCCGAGGAAGAACTCCTCGGAATCGTTATCCGGCTCGTCGACCGTGTGCAGGATGTACGTTATGAGTCCGAGGTTGAAGAAGATGGATTCCGACCACGGCAGGCAATTCTCGTAGGTCAGGGTGAGATCGGTCTCGCAGAGCCCGCGTTTCGTTCTCTCCTCGGCGGTGACGTCGTCCACCTCGACGTATTCCTGGTGGCTGAACCAGGCGTCGAAAGTGAAACCGCCTATGGAAACGCCGCCCCCCGGCTGTATCGCGTACGTATCCGAGAGGAGCTGGCCGCGCCAGAGGTACTTGCCGACCACGGCGCCGTAAACGTTTCCCGTGACCTCGGCATGGAGCGCCGGCGTCGAGAACGCGAGCAGGAGCAGAGCGACGATAATGATACTGATATTTTTCATTCGATTTCCCTCCAGGTACGATTCGGGTACGCAATCGCAAGAAATGAGCCAGAGTTCCTCCCCGGGCCCGCCGGTGAAAAGAGTTTCTTGACAAAATTCCGGAGTTCTTCTGAAATGAGCGCCGAATGCCGGTGACCGGGCCCTCTGGACTCCAAAAGGGAAGGGAAAATGGCCAAGATATTTCATAGCCTCGAAAGCAAGCTGACCCTGAGCTTTCTCTCCCTCATCGTCGTGATATCGGCGCTCACGTTCATTATCACATACAACGAAACGAAAAAAGCCCTCAAGGCGATGATACAGAGCCAGATCACCTCCGTGGCGGCGGTCACCGCGACTCAGATCGACGGAGACGCCTTCGCCGGGATAGACGCGGGCGAGGAGGAGAGCCCGGATTTCCTGCGTATCAGGGACATGCTGTACGAGGTGGAAAAGGCGGATCCGGATATCAGGTATGCGTACACCTACCGGAAGCACGACGACAATCGGGTCGAGTTCGTCGTCGACGGCGAGTACGGAATCTCGGACGACGCGGCGGCGGCCGGCGAGGTCTACGACGAAACGACGCCCGCCATGATGGATGGGCTCCACAAGCCCGCCGCCGATCCTGATTTCTCGACCGACAAATGGGGCACCTTTCTCTCGGGCTTCGCGCCGATCTTGAACTCGAAGAAGGAATGCGTGGGCGCGGTCGGCATCGACATGCTGAGCACCAAGGTCCTCAAGAAGCAGCGGTACATCAGCAACACGGTTTTCGCGGTGTTCGGCATCGCGATCCTGACCGCGGGAATTCTGATAGCGGCTTTTTCCTTGACCATCATACGGGACATAAAGAGGCTCAACGTCGCGGCCGAACAGATCAGCAAGGGCAAGCTCGACGTTCGCATCGACGTCGTGAGAAAAGACGAAATCGGCGAGCTCGCCAATTCCTTTTCCCGCATGGTGTCGGCGATCAAGATCTTGGTGGCGGACCAGGACGGAAAATAAGGGGATCGCGATGAACGCTCTGTCCGAAAGAATCTTGGAGATAGCGACGGATTATCTCGGCGTCGGGGCCAAGAGATTTCTCGACCGGCAGGCCGCGCACCTGAAATTCTCGAGTTTTGAAATGCTGGACGAGGAGCACTTGGAGAAATTCGTCTGGTGGGTGGACGTCTCCGCGAAGCTCCTGCTCGATCGGCAACGGGCCGCCGAGTTTGCGCGGAAAATGGCCGACGTGAGCAGCCGCGCGAAGGCTCCCCTTTCCTCGAACGGCGAACACATTTCGAAATAATGTCGGGTGTGCCGGGAGGGGAGCGGTTTCAGCGCTTTTCCCCGGGTCCCCGCGTCTCGATCGTGAAGAGATCCGCCTGCCGGGCGTCGAGCAATCGCTTCCCCGCGCCCTCGACGCCGGTCGTCCGTATGAGGCTGTCGACGAGCGCGGGCACGCCGGGGAGAACGCGCACGACGGCGACGCTTCCGCTCTTCGCGGTGAATACTCCCCATGCCGGGCCGTCCGTCCCGAACACCTCGATGTTGCGTTTCCCGAGCGTGCACCCCGTGCCGAGCTGCACGCCGTCGATGAGGCAGGAGCGCGGCGGCTCGAGGAACGAGTGTATCTCGGCCGAGACGTCGAAGTGCCCCGCGCATCCCGCCGCTTCGAGGGCGGCGCGTCCCATCCGGTATCCCAGCACGACATATGGGCCGAGGTGGCCGTGAAAGCTCGCGAGAAGCTTCGCAACGGGGATGTCGCCCGGCGCGGTTTCGTCCTGCGGGCGGGGTGGATGCTCCCACGCTCCGGCGAGAACCTCGGCCGCGGCGCGGAGGTCGTCGAAGTGCGCGACGCGGACGTTTCCCCGCGCGGCCGGCTCGAGCGAGATGGCGTCGCCCGCGAGCTCGAGGAGAAACGTCTCCTCGCCGGCCGGGGCGATCGACGGCCTTAGCATGCGAGCCGCCGCCATCTCGTCGCAGAGAAAGGCGTGCGGCCCCCCGCCGTGCGAGGAGAGCGTGTTTCTCGCGAAGCGCGCCGCCGGGGTTTCGCGGCGAAGGGCGCGGAGAACGGGATCCGCGGGCGCGCCTTCGGCGGGAAGGCCGACGAGCACGATCTCCCGCGCGCTCTCGAAAACCGTCTTTGCTCCGGCACGATCGGCGGTCAGGTTCCATGACGACACCTCTCCGCTTTTCACTCTCGCCGGAAGGAACACCGTCGAAATTCCGCTCGCCGCCTCCTCGTGCTCGCGAAAGAGCGCGGCGACGCTCCCGAGCGGGCCGAGGGCGAGATAGTCGACGTCTCCCCCTCGCTCGAGGAGCGCCGCGAGGCTGTCGAGAGGAAGGATGCGCGGCGCGCGATCGGCGCTCCCTCTCATGGCGAATCCGCCGAGAGAGTTCGCCGTCTCGCGCCAGGGGGGCGCCTCTCCGAGCCGGGCGCCCTCGAAGACGGGAATGCCCCCGGCCCCCGCGGCCTCGAGCAGACCGAGGAGATTTTCGATGCCGCGCTCGCTCGAGGCGGAGCCTTCCGTCACGACGACGGCCTCGATGTCGAGCGCGTCGCCGGCGAGCAACGCAAAGAGGGCCCGCGCGTCGTCGATTCCCATGTCGGTGTCGATGACGACTCGCGCCGCTCCGTGCGCTTCCGCGGCGGCCGGAAGGAAATGAATCGCGAGCACGAGAGAAACTATCGTTGCGGCGCATGCGGAACGCATCAATGCCTCCCCTTCGCAGGTCGAGAGCGGCAATCGGACCGTGGCCGTCCCGCGGGGCGAATCGGAGCGCCCGCCGCGGGCGGGGGCCCACTATAGCGCCGCATTCGCCGGGTGGCCAGCGCAAAATCGGACTGGGACGGCCGCGGGCGGATGCGCCGTCCGCGGCCGGGGCCGGGCCCGCGACCCGCTCGCCGCTTGACTTCCGCGGCGCGCGTCCCTACCATCGATTCCGCGTCGAGGCGTTCGGCGATTCGCCGCGCGGTTTTCAAAAGGGTTGCGGCCTGTCAATACGGGGGTGCCGGGATGTCCGTCATCGAAAAAGTGATCTTCACGACCGATTTTTCCGAGACAGCCAATCACGCGCTTCCCTACGCGATCAAGATGGCGAAGATCTTCGACGCCGAGCTCATCATGCTGCACGCCGTCACGCTCTACGAGCACGATCCGAACGACCCCGGCCATCGTTTTCCGTCGCTCGGCGACTACTGCGAGGAGCTCAGGAAATCCGCCGACCGGAACCTGCAGGTTTGCTTCGAGCGAGCCGGGGACGCGGGCGTGCGCATCCGGAAAACGGTCGTGCAGGGGGTGACGCCGCACGCGGGGATCATCGATTTCACGAAGGAGCAGGGAACGCGAGCCATGATCGTCATGTCGACCCATGGACGGAGCGGACTCTCCCACGTGCTCCTCGGAAGCGTCGCCGAGAACGTCATCCGGTACGCCCCGTGCCCGGTTCTCGTGGTCAAGGAGCCCGAGCACGAGTTCATCGATCCCAAAACGGGGGAGGTGCGCGTCCGAAGGTTGCTCTTTCCGGTCGATTTCTCGAAGGATTCGCTGAAGCCCCTCGATCTCGTGCGGTTCATCGCCGGGGTGCATCAGGCCGAGGTGGTTCTCTTTCACGCGATCGACGTCGACATTCCCCCGATCTACTACACGGCCGGCATCGAGTCGGCGCTGCAACTCGATCCCGAGCTCCACGGGCGGATGGAGCAAAAGATGCGGGATCTCGTCGGCGACGGCCTCGCGGGGCTCCGCGTCCGCTACGAGGTCGCCGATGGCCGCGCGGTGAAGCTCATCAAGGATTTCGCCGTGCGCGAACAGATCGATCTCATCGTGATGGCCTCGTCGGGGTCGCACCGGATCGGCGATCTGCTCTTCGGGAGCACCGCCGCGCGCGTCATTCAGAAGGCGGTGTGTCCGGTGCTCGTCGTGTAAGGACGGCCCCCTCTCGTTCCCGCGGATATATTTTCCGGAACGCGGCGTACGCGGCTCCCGCGAGCGCCGCGCCGAGGGCCGCTCCGGCGAGCACGTCGGAGGGCCAGTGGACGCCGATGTAAATCCGCGAGTAACCGACCACCGCCGCGATGAGGACGAGCGGCACGAGAAGCCGCCGGTAGGCGAGGCCGAGGAAGAGCATCGACGCCGTGATGTTCGCCGCGTGGCTCGAGGGGAACGAGAAGCTCGACTTGTAGCTTCGCGCGACCTCGGCGGGCGTCGTCATCCACCCCTCCGGTCCGTACCAGAGGTGAACGCCGCCGAGCACCTCGCAGGGACGCATCCGCTCGACGAGCGGTTTTACGACGCTGCTCGCGATCTGATCCGAAGCGGCGATGAGCGGAATGAGCAGGAGCGCCGTCCGACGCCCCTTTGCCCCGCCGAAGAGCGCGAGCGCCCCCCACGCGATCAGGATCGCCACGCGCCATCGGTCGAGATCGGTCACGAGCGGCATCGCGGCGTCGAAGACGGGGTTCGCGGCGCGGCCGTTGAGCAACCGGAAGGCGCGTACGTCGAGCGAGCCCTCGCCGGGGGTGGGACGCGCGGCGGCCGAATCGGCGACGGCCGCGATTGGCGCGCCCGATGGATCCGGGGCGGCGGGAGCGGCGCTCGCCGCCGCGAGGAGAACCGCGGCGAGCGCCGCGGCGCATATGCGTGCGAGTCCCATGACGATTTCATTGTAGCAGCGCTCGGTCCGTCCGGACAAGGCGAATGCGCGAAGCCCGGTTCGGGGCATTCCGTATTGAGTTGCTTTCTCAATTTCAAATGAATGCGGATTGACAAGAATTACGCTCTCTGGTAAAATTATGCGCTGTAAGGGGAAGGGGAACTCGGGTGCAAGAGGGTTCGCGCCCCTTGCGCCCGGCAGCAGTTGCTCTCGTCCAACTCTCTCTGTCTCTCTCTCTCTGAGGAGGTGCATCAGTGGGCAAAGCATCTATTTCCATTCTGGTTTCCATGCTGCTGGCCGCAGCGCTCTTCTCCGGTTGCTCGGAGAATCCCGGTAGTGTAGCCGACACCGGTTCCACGGCCGAGGAAACGATACTCACTGCAAAACCCTCGATTTACGTCAACTGCCTCTCGATGCCGGTGGTGTTCGCGGAAGGACACGGGCTCACCGGCGAGGACGCAGCGCACTTGACGGGGCTCCGGGGCACTCCCGGCGTCGAGTACTTCGTCGCACCGTATGACGCGACTCTCATCGACGGCTATCCTGTGTACCGGAACCCATCGATCAACGAATGGTGTGCCGACTGGGCCGACGGCACGACCTGGGGCGAAGTGGGTGTCAGGCTCGACTGGGCGGACAACATGACCCGCCAGACCTGGACCTCCAAGTCGAAGGTTCGCGTCGAGGTCGTTCTGTTCGCCGACAACATCGATCCGGTGGCGCATCCGCTGACCGGCTACAACATGTACTCGCTCGGGGGCCTGAAGCTCGAAGAGGTGTTCGTGACGAACACCACGAAATATCAGGCCACGACCGCCACGGTGTACTCGAACGTGGCTCGCTTGAAGATCGAGAAGCTGGACGCGCAGGGTGGCACGCCGACGCTGGTCATCTATGACAGCCCGTGCTACGAGGCGTATTTCGTCGACGGTCCGGTGGATGCCTATTCGGCCGAGATCAACATGGGCGGCAAGTGCATCTACGGTTTCAACTGGAATGTCGGCGATGTGCCCCTCACCGACAGGAGCGGTTGGTACCGGCTCACGTTCAGCTTCGACCCCGAGGCGAACTATACGGACTACGACGGCGTCGTTCAGTCCTATCTGCGCAACACGAAGATCGCGAACCTCGATCCGGCGGACCTGCTGGGCTACAACGACCCCGAAGTCGTGATCTATGAGCCCACGCTCACGGTCGACGGATACGCGAGCGTTCTCGATATCTTCATAAAGGCGCGGTAAGGCGGCGACCGGCTAGGAGATGAGCCAGGGTACCCCACCCCTACTCCCCTCCCTGGCGCATCGAATAGTTCAGAAAACGGCGACCCCCTTCGGGGTCGCCGTTTTTTTGTCCCGCCGGGATCCCGCCGGAGCGACGGGGGCTCATTGAACGAGAGCCCCGTTCCATTCGACGAGCCGCCCCGAGATCCAGAATCCGCCGATGATGCTCACGAGGGACGCTCCCCGCGGACGGAACGGAAGCTCGACGAGCCGGAGCGGCTCCGCGGGCTCGAGGTGTATCCGCTCGAGAAAGTCGCTGTTGCTCTGGAGCGGCTCCGCGAGGGTCGCGAAAAAGATGAAGTCCATGAGGGCCGCCGCCTCCTCGGCCCGGAGCGCGCAGAGCACCGGCCGTCCGGCGCCGTCGGAGCGCTCGATCGAGAAGGCCGGCTGCGCCCGCGTGAGGAGACGCCCGACCTTGAGATAAGCGTAGGTGTTGAGCGATTTGAAGGCCGGAATGAATATCCGGAGCATTCCGACGCTCTCGAGCCTTTCCATGACGTTCCTGATCTCGGTCGGCGAGGGCAAACGCTCCGCGCCCGCGGTCTCGTCGATGCGGCGTTTGAGCGCCGGTCCGTCGACCTCCGCGATCCAAAACGGGAGCCAAACGCGGCCGTCTCCCGCGGCCGGGCCGTCTTCGGGAGCGATCGCGCGGTGCACGGTCACCGGCTCGAGCGCTTCGGCGCCGAGCACCCAATAGCGAAGGCACGACGGACACTGGAACGTCACGAGCTGCCCCATGACGGGAAGCTCGTTCCCGCAATGACCGCACCTCAAAGGCCTGATGCTGAGATCTTCCGGCATGTCAATCCTCACCTCCGAGGAACATGTTCGCGCGATGGGCCATCCATTCATGCGGCGGTAGGAATCCACGCTCCTGAAACGCGTCGATGGCGTACAGGGCGACGAGCGGAGCCGCGACGAGCGGGGGCCACAGGGCGGCGAGAGCGGCGAGCGCCGCCGGTCCGAAGAAGAGGCGCTTCGCGTTCACGCGCCGCCGCGGGGGAACCTCGCCCCGCACGACGAGGCCGTTTCCGGCGTCGACCGTGACGGTATAGATGCGCTCCGCGTGGCGGTAGCGCAGGAGATACACGGGGTAGTAGTAGAGCGAGAGGCTGCTGTCGAAGAGCTGAAAGCGGCTCGCGCGCACCGTCGTCCCCGCTGCCGTCGCGAAGTGCGCGAGAAAGCTCAGGGCGTCGCGCCGCGCGGAGCGCTCGCTCCGCGTGGGGAGGGCGACCGTGTGCTCGCGGCGCCGCCCGGCGTCGAGCACGTCCCACTCGAGAAAATCGGTTCGGAACGAGATTCCCTGAAGCCCGAGGCTGGGGAGCACGCACGCCGGCGCGCTCCAGTCGATCCGTTTGAAGAGAAGCCGCGAGTAGGGAGTTCGTTCCTCGCGCATCGTCGTGCGCGTCTCGGTCGAGCGCGGATCGGCAGAGGCGATCTCGACCCGCACGAGCTTCGTGCGCTCGCCCGAGAGCCAGCCCATGACCCGGCCGCGAAGTCGCCAGAAAGGCACGTGCACGAGCCGCTGATCGACGATCGCGGTCTCGCGGGCGGAGATTCGGCCGCTCGATTCATCCGCGATCCACCGGATCGCCGCGAGCCGGGCCTTGCCCGGCGTGGTCGACGGTTTGAGAATGAAGCTCCGTAGACCGCGCGGCGCGGCGATGAGGAGCGCCGACGAGCAGTAGCCGCAGCGGATGCTCCGTTCCCCTTCGTTGATGCGGAGCGCTCCGCCGCATGAGGGGCAGGTCGCCCCGAAGGCGAGCCCGCGATCGGCCGCTCTTCGGCCCCGCGAGGGGATCTCGCGCTCCGCTGACGCGCGTTCATCCATGGCGCTCGAATGCACGGCCGTCATCCCTTCGCCCGCTCCCGGAGCGTAAAGACGAGATACCCGGCCGACGCGGCCGCGGCCACAGCGGCGAGTCGGCCGAAAAAACCAGGCGTGACCTTCGCGAGCGTGAAATACACGGCGAAGAGAGCGGCGATCGAAAGTCCCAGTCCGAGGCTCGGCCTGCGCCTGCGCTCGGGGGGCAGATCCTCCGCGACGACCTGCCAGCTCTCGCCGACGACCGCCGCCCGGCCCCGCCAGCCGCCGGCCTCGTACTCGAGGGAATACACGGGAAGGTAAACGATCCGCGGCGCTCTCGGATCGACGCTGTCGGCGTCGACCACCGGTTCCGGCTGCTCGCTCTCGCTCAGGAACCCGTAGCTCCCGGCGGGAGGGTACGGCGCCTGATCGGCCGCCGTCCACGCGCCGGCCGCCGGAACGAGGGAGATCCCGCCGTCGTCATCCTCCGCCATGGAAAAGGGAATGAACGAGAAATCCGTCGCCAGGCGCGTCGCGCGCCGGCGCTCTTTCCGGGCGAGGTGCGATCGCAGCGATGCCTCGGCCGCCGCGTCGTCGCGCGCGTGCGAAAGGATGAGACGCTCGACTTCCCTGGGTTTGTCGAGGGCGAGGGATGCTCCGCAGAAGGAGCAAATGAGCATCGTTTGCCCCGGCTCGAACCGGTTCTCCCCGCCGCAGAGGCTGCATTGAACGAACATGGGAACCCGCCTGTGTTCCGCCGCCGCCGCGGCGCCCGCGCGCTACGCCTTGCCGCCTTCGAGGTTCTTGCCGCAGCCCATGCAGAACTTCGCGCCCGCCGGAACCTCGGTCTTGCAGCCGGGGCATTGGATCGAGCGCGCGACCGGCGCGCCGCAGGAGGCGCAGAAGCGCGCATCGGCCGCTATCTCCGCGCGGCATTTCGGGCAGAGGACCGCGTCTTTGACGGCGGACGCTCCGCCCTTCATTCCTTGGGCGATCATGCCTGGGATCATGAACCCGAGGCCGGCGCCCAGGCCGATTCCCATCCCGCCGGCCGCAGCGCCGCCCGCGCCGCCGTCTCCGCCGGAAGTCGCGGCGTCGCCCATGGCCTTCGCCGCCTTGAACTTGAAGAAGCTGTCGAGATCGCCCACCGCGGCGAGGCCGCTCCGCTCGTCGATCATCTTCTGCACTTCGGGGGGCGGGGTGATGGCGCTGAGGTAGAAGTCGGCGAGCTCCATGCCGTATTTGCGAAAGTCGCCGACGAGGCGCTCCTTGATCTCGACCGCGAGCTCGTCGTACTGGCGCGGCAGATCGAAGATGGTGTCGAGCTTCTCGCCGAAGAGGTCGTTGATCCGGGCGACGATCACGTCACGGAGATAGTCGCCGATCATCCCGCTCGTGTAGAAGCCCTGCGTGCCGACGACCGCGTTGATGAAGAGCGCGGGCTCGGCGATCTTGAAGGTGTAGACGCCGAAGGCTCGGAGCCGCACGAGGCCGAGCTTCGAGTCGGTGAAGGCCACCGGATCCTTCGTGCCCCATTTCTGGTTGATGAAGCTCTTCATGTTGACGAAGAAGACCTCGGCGCGGAACGGGCTCTTGAATCCCCATGGGAGCGAGATGATCTTCGTGAGGATCGGCAGGTTCTTCGAGGTGAGGGTATGTCGTCCGGGTCCGAAGATGTCGAGCCCCTTGCCGTCCTTGAAAAAGACCGCCATCTGGTTGTCCCGGACGATGAGCTGCGCGCCGATCTTGATCTCGGCGGACCCTTCCGGTGGAATGCGGTGAACGATCTCGTCGCCTCCGAGATCGAACCATTCCAGGATTTCCATGAACTGAGACATACCGGCCTCCCCTTCGCATAGATAGAGTTTGTTCGTTGCGGGCGTCGTGCCCGGCCGCCCGATTGAGGACGAATGAGCAAAGGTAATGCCAAATCGGCGGTTAGCGCCATTTTGGAGGTCCGGCTGGCGCCGGCGGCCGGCCGGCCGCCGATATCCCATTTTCAAAAAAGGAGATATGACCTATACTGCAACCCGGGGTGGAGCGGTCCGGGGGAGGGTCGAGCGTGGAGTCCTGGCACGAAAGGAGTCGGTCGTGGCTCTCTTTGCTGCTTTCGGCATCGGTATCATCTTTCTTTTCATCTTCATGGTGATCCTCGGCGGGCTCTTTATGTGGCTCGCCGCCAAGATCTCCCGCATCGAGGACTCGAGCTTCGGCCGGGCGCTCGTCGCGGCGATCGGGGCGAGCTTCGTCGCGGTTCTCGCCGCGTTTCTCTTCAACCTGCTGCCCGTCTTCGGCAACATGTTCGGCTTCATCGTCGGGCTCATCCTGTCGATTCTCGTCATCAAGGCCGCCTTCCGCACCTCCTTCGGGAAGGCGCTCCTCGTCTGGGTTTTCAATCTCGTCGCGACGCTCATCGCCCTGGGGCTCGCGGCCGTTCTCACGGCGAGCTCGTTTCTCATCGGACGCTCCATCTAGCTCCGCGGCGGCTGCGCGCGAGTCGCCGCGGCGAGACGGGAGGCGGAATCGTCGCCATGAAAGAACGCGGTGTTCCGATCGTGATGTATCACGGCGTCGGCCCCGATCGGGAGGGGTGGCCGTGGAACTACCTGTTCACGCCCTCTGACGTTTTCGAGCGCCAGATGCGGGCCCTCCGGGATGAGGGATGGACGACGGTCACCCTCGCCGAGCTTCACGCGCACATGGCCTCGGGCGCGCCGCTTCCGCCGAAGCCGGTCGTGCTCACCTTCGACGACGGCTACGCGGACAACTGGGTCTACGCGTACCCGCTGCTCAAGAAATACGGTCATCGGGCGGCGATCTGGATGAGCACCGATTTCGTCGATCCGCGCGGCGTGCCGCGTCCCACGATCGAGGACGTCTGGGCAGGGCGCCTTCGCGAAGCGGAGATCGATCCGCGCGGCTATCTCTCGTGGGCCGAGATGCGCCGCATGGCGGAGAGCGGCCACGTCGAGATACAGAGCCACGCGATGACGCACACGTGGTATCCGGTCGCGGAGGATATCGTCGACTTCCACCGTCCGGCGGGGGTGGACGATTACGAGCCGCCGCTCTGGCTCGGCTGGAACATGTTCCCGGGACGGAAGCACGAGAGCATGCACCTGAAGCTCTCCGATCTCGTGCCGCTCGGCACGCCGGTCTACCGGCACGAGAAATCCCTCGCGGCGCGCCGCTATTTCGAGGACGAACGTCTGACGGAGAGGCTTCGCGCCCACGTCGCCTCCTCGGGCGACACGGCGTTTTTCGAGGAGCCCGGGTGGCGCGAGGAGCTCATGGAGATCGTGCGCGAGCACGGAGTGGGCGGCGGCCGGCTCGAGACGGAGAGGGAGTACGCCTTCCGCGTTCGCCGGGAGCTCGTCGAGTCGCGCAGGATGATCGAGGAGGCGCTCGGCGCGAAGGTGGAGTTCTTTTGCTGGCCGGGAGGCGGCCGGAGACCCGAAACGCTCCGCATGGCCGAGGAGGCGGGGTATCTCGCGACGACCACGCACTTCGAGGACCGCTCGCGGCGGAACGTCCGGGGACAGAACCCGCGCGAGCTCTCCCGCATCGGTTCGGGATCGCCGTGGACGTGGCGGGGAATCGCCATCAAACGCACCGGCCCCGGCTTCTTCATCGCCAACCTCGAGACCTTCGCCGGCGGCGAAAAATCGATTTGGCGCCTTCGCGCCCATAAACTACAATATCTCCTCCGGCACTTCGTTTCGGGCGCGCGCTGACGAGCGCGAGGGGGAAGCATGTTTCCGCCGCTGCCACCGGCGCTCATACGGAACGTCATTTATCCGGTCTACCGGGGGCTCCGGCGCGACCGGCTGCTCTCCGTCCTCGAGGAGCTCGAGCGGAACCAGTGGCTCTCCGCGCGGGAGATCGAGGACCTCCAGTGGAGCCGGCTCGCCGCGCTCATCCGCGGGATTGCCGCGTACGTGCCGTTCTACGAGGACCTGCTGAAACAGATCTCGCTCGCGCCCGAGGACCTGCAGAGCCCCGAGGATTTCCGGAGGATCCCGTTCCTCACGAAGGAGATCATCCGGAGCGCCGGGGCCCGGATGACGTCGAAGGATCCGATTCGGCGCGGCTTCCCGTCGAGCACGGGAGGGTCGACGGGGGAACCGCTCTTCTTTTACGGCGACGTTTCGACGGGCCCGCTCCGCAGGGCGAACGGGATGCGCGGGTTCCGATGGGCGGGGATCGACATCGGCGACCGGCAGGCGGTGCTCTGGGGCACCCACCTCGGCTCGGGGCGGCGCGAGCGGGCCGCGCAGGCGGCGCGGAACTATTTCAGCAACACGCTCTACCTGTCGACCTTCGACATGTCCGACGCGTCGATGGAGCGGTACGCGGCGAGGCTTCGCGCCTTCCGGCCGCAGCTCTTCACCGGATACCCCTCGGCGCTCGCGCTCTTCGCCGCCTTTCTCCGCTCCCGGCGGGCACAGGATATCCGGCCGCGCGCGGTCATCGCGAGCGGCGAGGAGCTCTACGAAAGCCAGCGCGAGCTCATCGAGGCCGTGTTCGGCTGCCGGGTCTTCGACCGGTACGGGAGCCGCGAGTTCGCCGGGGTGGCGCACGAATGCGAGGAGCACCGCGGACTCCACGTCATGAGCGATCTCTTTTACGTCGAGGTCGTCACCGAGAGCGGCCGCCCGGCGAGCGAGGGCGAGATCGGCGAGATCGTCGTCACGGACCTCTTCAACACGTACATGCCCTTCGTCCGCTACCGGACCGGCGACCTCGCCGTGACGACGGGGCGGACGTGCCCGTGCGGACGCGGGCTGCCGCTCCTCGAGCGGATCGAGGGACGGAGCTTCGACGCCATCGTCACGGCCGACGGCAGGCATATCGGCGGCTTTTTCTGGACGTGGCTCTCGCGCGCGGTGCCGGGCATCCGGCGCTTCCAGGTCGAGCAGCGCGAGCGGAGCGGCGTCATCTTCCGCTTCGTGCCGGGCCCCGAGTGGCGCGACGAATACGAGCGCTCGCTCGAGAAGAAAATCAGGGAGAACTGCGGCGACGGGTTCGGCGTTTCCTTCGAGCGCGTCGGAGAGATTCCCCTCACGCCGTCGGGCAAGTCGAAGTTCATCATTTCGAACGTCGGCGAGCGGCTCGTCGTGAAGTCGAAGATCCATCGCGCGACGATCACGGCCGAGGAGCCCGACGGACCCGACTGCATCGTGATCGACGAGGAGATCATGGAGCTCGCCAACATCTCCCGGAACGAGAAGGTGCTCATCGTCGATATGACGAACGGCGAACGCGTCGACGCCTTCGCCGTGCCGGGCGCGCGGGGCGGGGGAGCGGTGACGGTCTGCGGCGCCGCGGCGAAGCTCGTTCACACGGGGGACACCGTCGGCATCATGGCGTTCACCTGGTCCGAAGGCCCGACGGGGCGGTTCGCCAACATTCTCGTCGACGAGCGGAACCGGTTCGCCCGGTACCTCACCGAGAACGCCGGAGATACGGTCTAGGGTACTTTCCGGCGGCGCCCGTTTGTACTATATTTCCCCCCGGCGCCGGGGCGTGGAGCGTTATGAAACGGTTGCTGCTCAAATCGATGATCCTCAAGGCCACGGTGACGCAGGCCGACGTGCATTACGTCGGCAGCATCACGATCGACCAGGATCTCATCGAGAAGGCGAATCTCTGCGAGCACGAGAACGTTCTCGTCGCCGACCGTTCGAACGGCCGCCGTCTCGAGACGTACGTCATCGTCGGGGAGCGGGGGAGCGGCGTCATCGCGATGAACGGCGCGGCCGCGCATCTCATCAACGAGGGGGACGTCGTCGACATCATGGCGTTCAGCTGGTCGAACGGGGAAGTGCATCCCCTCTTCATCGAGGTGGACCGGGCGAACCGTTTCGCGGGTTATCACGACGGGGACGTTTCGTGAGGCGCCCCGCCGCGCGCCGCGGCCCGGCCGGAAAGGGAACATGTTCTCCATGAACCTGCGGTTGTTTCGCCTCATGTCGATCCCGGTCGAGATCAACCTGAGCTGGCTCTTCGTGCTCGCGCTCATGACGTGGACCTTCGCGACCGGCTTCTACGCGGACGCGCTTCCCGACGGCAGCAGGCTCGAGCTCTGGGGGCTCGGTTTCATCACGGCGATTCTGGTGTTTGTCTCGATCCTGCTCCACGAGTTCAGCCATTCGATCGTCGCCTCCCGCAACGGTCTTCCGATACGCAAGATCACGCTCTTTCTCTTCGGCGGCGTCGCCCAGATGGAGCGCGACGTCGATAACCCGACGGTCGAGCTCAAGATGGCGGCGGCCGGCCCGGCGATGTCGGTCGTGCTGGCGGCTCTGTTCTTCGCGCTCTCGAGGATCTTCTCGCAACACCGTCTCGTGTACGTCCTCATGAACAATCTCGCCTACGTCAATCTCCTCGTGCTCGGATTCAACATGGTGCCGGGTTTTCCGCTCGACGGCGGCAGGATACTCCGCGCCGCGATCTGGCGCGCGACGGGAAACGTGCAGAAGGCGACGCGCATCGCGAGCCGGATCGGCGGCGCGTTCGCGATCGTGCTCATCGTCTACGGCGTGATCAATCTCTTCGGCGGCGTCATTATCGGCGGACTCTGGCTCATCTTCATCGGTTTTTTCCTGCGCCAGGCGGCGCAATCGGGATATCTGCTCGTGACCTTCAAGCAAACGCTCGGGCACCTGCGGGTCTCCGACGTCATGCGCTCGCCGGTCGTGACGGTGGACGCCTCGGAGAGTCTGCGTCGCCTCGTCGACGACTACGTTCTCCGGTACCACTACGCGTCGTTTCCGGTGATCGAGGGAGGACGGCTCGCGGGCATGGTCTCGCTCAAGGACGTCAAGCGGGTCGACATGTCGGCGTGGGGCGAGGCGAGCGCGGGGGAGATCGCGGATCGCGGGATCGTGCCGTACGCGCTCAGCCCGGAGCAGCCGGCCGAGGCGCTCGTCGGCCTCATGATGAAAAAAGGATACGGCCGGCTGCCGGTCGTGGACGGCGAGGGCAGGGTGGTCGGGATCGTATCGAGGCGCGACCTGATGGAAACGATCAAGATGATGGCGTATCTCGAGGAGTAGCTCAGGCCTCCTTTTCTTCCTCCATATCCTCGAAGTCCTCGAACTCGTCGGTCTCGGCGGGCTCTTCGATCTCGTCCTCGAGGATCGAGTTGTATGCTCCGTACTTCTTTACTTTCTTGTCGCTGTCGTCCTGAAGCTTGCGTTTGGGATCCGGTTCCGGACGATGGTTCCGCTTCTTCTTCGGCATGGGCCTGCGCTTCAAAGTAAGGTCGCTCCTTTCCAGATGAAGCCGTTATGCCTTCGCTACCGATTGAAACCGCCTGCCATAAGTATAGCAAAAACGATTTCCATTTTCACCAGTCTGCAAAAACCGTGACAATTCGGCGGGGGAGACGGTTCGGGGGAGCTGCGAAGGAGGAGGGCCGCTCGGGGGCGGCCCTCCAACCTCTTGATTCATAGTCGATTCCGCGCTTCGCGGAGCGTTCCGGAAAAGGCCGGCCGCGCGGCGCGGCGCTCATTGCGCCGGCGGGCGGTTTTCCTCGAATACGGCGTCTTCGATCGCTTCGTCGAACGCCACCGTGCTCCAGACGAACTCCTCCGCCTTGCGTCCCTCGGCGTACACCGTGACGTGAAAGGGGACGAGGCGGCCGCCGACGGCGCGGTAATCCTCGAGGAGATACACCCGGTTCGCCTTGCGCTCGACGCGGCGCGCGGGAACGTAGGTCCGCTCGTTCACGTCCCAGAGGATGGTGTCTCCCTCATGGACGCACCCGGCGCGCAGGAGCCCGGTCCCCGAAAGAAGCGAATCGCCGGGAACCACGGGGACCGTGAAGAACGTGTCGCAGGAGGCGAGGTAGTACGCGACGCCGTCGACGCGATCCAGGAGATTCTTCAAGTTCGCCGCGACGTTCGCGCTTCGCCCGGCGTTGAGGTTGACCACGTACCACGCGTCCCCGCCGTTGCCGTAGTACATGCGGTAGAACGGGTGATCGTACGCGCTGTTGTCCTGATCGATCTTGACCTTGTCGGGCTTCTTGACGGCGCGCGCGTAATCGGCCTTGAGGGTTCCCCACCCGGGCGTGTCCCAGGCGATGTGGAGCCCTTTCTCGACGCGGGTCGTCCAGCTCCTGTCCTCGCCGAGCGCTTTCGACGTCCTTTCGAGCATGGACCTGGCGTCGTCCTCCGCGGCCCCCGGCGCGGAAAAGGCGCCGAGCAGCAGAAGCGAGGCGGCGAGGACGGCGGCGGGCCGCATTCGTTCATGGATCGCGTTCATCGCATCATCCTCCATCCGTCAGACCGTGAGCTCGCGGTGCGCCTCGACGAGCTTCGAGCGGATCGCGAGACCGTGCGGGCACGTCCCGTCGCAGGGCGCGGCGCAGCGGGCGCAGAGGGCGGCGCTGCGATCGGCCGGGAGCTTGCGGTAGAGCGAAATCGCCCGTTTCTCTTCGCCGTAGCTGTGGAAGTAGAGACGGTAGCGCAAAATCTCCGCGATCGGCACCTCCCGGGGACACACCGCGAGGCAGCTCGAGCATCCCGGACGGCAATAGTCGCGGTCGAGGAGCATGCCGTATCCCTCGAGCGCCTTTCGCTCCTCGGGGGTGAGCTCCGGCGCGCCCGAGGCCGCGACGTATTCGTCGACCTGCTCGATGCTCCGCATGGTGAGACAGACGGTGTCGAGATCCTCGTGAGCGAGCATCCATTTGATGACCGCCTGGCGGACGGTGGCGCCGTTCTTGGCGAAGGGTTGGTAGTCTATCTTTCGCGCCGCCGACAGGCTCTTCATCGCGACGACCGCCACGCCCTTTTTCTTGGCCCTCGCGAGGACGGGCTCGAGCCCCTTCGTCATGAAGTTCATGCCGGGCATGATCATGTCGATCGAGGTGTTGTCGACGAGCCATGCGAAATCCTCGACCATGCGCGGACCGTGCGAGCTCGCGCCCCAGCCGCGGATCTTTCCCGCCTGCTTCGCCTTTTCGAGCGCGGCGAGGACGTTCTGGTTCTCGATCTTTTTCGGGTCGGAGAGCTTCGGATCTTCCCCGACCGAATGGACGAGCATGCAGTCGATGTAATCGGTGTTGAGCCGCGCGAGGCTCTCGTCGATGCCCGTCATGACCTCGTCGGCGGTCGTGGAGGCCGTGACGAGCTCGGGGAGGAGCTTCGAGGTGACGAAGAGCTTGTCGCGCTTCGCGGGAAAGATCTTCCCGACGACGACCTCCATGTCGTAGTACTGCCGGGCCGTGTCGACGTAGTTGATGCCCCGTTCCATCGCGTATTCGAGGAGCGAGGGCTCCTGCATCCCGGCGTTTCCGAAGGAAACGTCCGAGACCTTCCAGCCAGTGCGCCCGAGGGCGCGGTACTCCTTGATCGCCGGCTTCGCCGCCGGCCCCGAAGCGGGATCCGACTGCGGGACGCCCGGAATCCCGGCGCGGAGGTTCTTCGCCGCGGCCAGCCCGAGGCCGGCCCCGGCGATCGAGGCGATGCTCCGCCCGATGAAGGAGCGTCGCGAGATAGGGCTCTTCGTGTCGCTCATGTGCACCTTCCTTTGGGTTTCGTGCCGCGCCTATTCCGCGTCGAGCTCGAGTCCGTAGCGGTCGCTGATATCGATCGGCGGCATCGGGCCGTCGAGCGGTTTCGCGTCGCGCACGTACCAGTCGAACCAGTCGAGCTGCCGGTAGAGGACGTCCGCGCGCCCGGGCTGCTTCGCGTTGCCGTGTCCTTCGCCCGGGTATTGGACGAGCCTCACCGCCGGATGATCGTTCATCTTGAGAAGGCGGTAGAACTCGATGCTCTGCCCCGGATGGACGCGCGGATCGGCGGAGCCGCCGACGATGAGCACGGCCGTTTCGCTCTGACGCGCCCAGTAGATGGGGCTCCGCTCGAGGCTCTGCCGCCACATTTCCTCGAGCGGCTTGCCGGAGTGGACGTACAGCTCCTCGTAGGGGATGTCGGTCGTGAGACGTTTGCTCGTGAGATCGCTGATGCCGACGAACATACAGACCGCACGCACCTTCTTCGTGTAGTAGGACGCGAACCAGGCCGCCGCGTATCCGCCGTAGGAGCCGCCGGTGAGCCCGACGCGCGCGGGATCGACGACGCCGAGCGAGACGAGGTGATCGATCCCGTCCGCGATGTCGTCGAACTCCTTTCCCGCCGCATCGTTATACCCCGCGAGCGCGAAATCGAGCCCGTATCCGGTGCTCGCGCGGTAGTTCGGCAGGAGCACGGCGTACCCCGCGCCGGCGAACACCTGCGCGGGGGTGCCGTAGGAGCTCACCCATCCGTTCGAGTAATGCGACTCGGGTCCGCCGTGGACGATCACGATGAGGGGATAGCGCGTGCCGGTCTCGAAGCCGGCGGGATGGATGAGGATTCCCTCGATCTCGAGCCCGTCGCGCGCCTTCCAGCGGATGACCTCCTGCGCGCCGAAATCGCGTTCGGCGAACGCGGCGTTCACGGCGGTGAGCCGCTTCGGCTGCTTCGCCTTGCCGTCCCAGACGTAGACCTCGCCCGGGCTCCGCGGCGTGGATCCCGTGAAGGCGAACCGCTTGAAATCCTTCGTGAAGCTCGGCGCGTCGAATATCACGCCCGCGGTCCTCGCGTCGAGGATGACGGAGCGCTTTCCGCCCTTCGCGGCGACGAGGCCGAGCGTCGGGTAGGCGCCCTCTCCGGCCCGGTACACGACGGTGTTCCCGTCCTTCCAGCCGACCCATTCGACGTGCCCGCGGAAGCCCGGCTCCGTGAGGTTGCTCGTCTTTCCGGTCTTCGCGTCGACGACGAAGACCTGGCTCTCGGCGTGGTCGCGAAGCTCCTTCGCGGCGTTGTAGACGATCATCGAACCGTCCGGGCTCCACGCGAAGCCGCCGAGCTTGCCGGGATTCGTCGAGAGCTGTTTCATATCCTTCGTCGCGGCGTCGATGAGCCAGATCTTCTGGAACATGTATTCGTGATCGACGAGGTTCTTCGGCGAGATGCCCGCCGCTATCGTCGCGCCGTCGGGGCTCCACTCGAAATTCCACACGGAGCACCCCTCGGTGAGGGCCCGCGCCTCGCCCGCTCCGCCGCCCTCGACGAGGTCGAGCACGTAGAGGTTTCGATTCTTGAGGCTCTCCTCGAAGTAGGTGAAGCCGTAGCCCTTCTCGTCGAGCGCCTTCTCGCGCTTCGTGTCCGGGTCGGCCGCGACGTACGCGACGCGGCGACCCGCGGGATGCCAGCGGAAGGACGAGACCCCCGACTCGGCCGAGGTCGCCTGCCGCGCCTCGCCGCCGCCGAGCGGTATGATCCACACCTGCGTTTTCGCCTTCTCGCCCCGTGCCATGAGAAAAGCGATGCTCGATCCGTCGGGGCTCCACTGTGGAGCGCCCGCGTTGACCTTGCCGGTGACGAAGGGGCGTACCTCGCCCGTCCCGAACGACGCGACGTAGAGCTCGCTGTAGGCGCGCCCCGCCTCCTCCTCCGCCGCCCGGGGGACGGAGACCGTGTAGGCGATCCATTCGCCCGAAGGGCTCATGGCGGCGGACGCCGGCCGCTTGCCATGGAGGACGTCGTCGGGCGAGACCTTCGCGCCGGCCGCCTGCGCGGCCGGGCGGGCGAGGAGCAGGAACGTCACGACGAGAGAGAGGACAGGGATGATGCGGCGCTCTGTATTCTGCATGCTCATTCCTCCTGCACGCATGGGACCGGGATCATGCCGCCTGGCCCGACGGCAGCTCGAGCCCGTACTTCTGGCGCTTGTCCGCGCCCCTCAGGAGCAGGGCGAGGAAAATCGATATGACGCCGAGCACGACGAGCATGAGAATCGGGATCGTGTAGTTGTAGGAAGCGATCTCGCCCGCGGCGCGCATTTCCTCGATTCTCGTCGAGACCTGCTCGAGAGGCAGCCCCTGGCCGATGAGCTGCTCGCGCGCCGCCTGCGCCTCCGCGATCACCTTCGGGTTCACCACGTCGAGCACCTTGCCGATTCCCCAGTAAAAGACCGAGAGGCCGTAGTTCTGAATCGTGAACATCGTTGCGTAGGCGGTTCCGAGCTTGTTCTCGGAAACGATCTTCGCGACCGACGGCCACATGGCGGCCGGCACGAGCGAGAACGCGACGCCGAGCGCGAAGAGCCCGGTGTAACCGAGGATGACGCTGTCGAGGAGCGAGAGCGTGATGTGCGCGTAGATGAGAAGGATCGAGCCGAGGATCATGATCGAGGCGGCCCTGCCCTTCTTGTCGACGAGACGGCCGAAGATCGGCGTGAAGAACATCGTTCCGAGCGGAATGAGGCCGCTGACCTTGGGTCCGTTGTGGAAGAAGGCGGTGACCTTTTCCCAGAAGGTCATCCCCCCGAGGTCCGGCATTTCGAAGGTGAACCCGAACTTGTTCACGAGGAGATCGGGCGCGTACTGCAGGAAAGGAAAGACGGCGGAGTAAAAGGCGACGCAGAGCAGCGAGATGTATATGAACGAGTGATCGGTGAGGAGCCTGCCGAGGTCGCTGAACTTGAACTTCTCCTCGTCGCACGGGGTGCCCTCCGCGGTCATCTCCCGGTCGAGCCTGACGTCGAAGATGAGGTAGACGAGGAAGAGGATCGTGCCGAAGAGGACGAGCGACGCCGCGGTGATCATGGCGACGCTGATGCTGTTCGAGGACCAGTCGAGGCCGAAGGAGATGGCGAGGTAGCTCCCGAGCCTCGCCACGAGCAGGTTGAGCCCCATGGCGAAGGCGAGCTCGTGCCCCTTGAACCATTTGACGATCGTTCTGCTCACGAGCACGCACGTCGTCTCGAGCCCCACCCCGAAAAGAATCCGGCCGATGATCATCGAGGTCATCATCGCCTTCGTCGACGAGCCGAAGAAGCCCTTGCTACCGAGGGCGACGATGAAGGCGCCGATCGTGGCGATGAGGGCGAGCGCCATGCCGGTTTTCCGGATGCCCCAGCGGTCGAGCGCCATGCCGCCGAGGATGATCATGAGGGCGAGATTCGCCCACGTGGTCGAGCTCACGAGGAGCCCGTACTGAGAGCTCGTGAGGCCGAGCTGGCTCTCGAAGAGCCCCTTGAGCGGGCTCAGCACGTCCTGGAACCAGTACGTCCCGAACATGAGGACGCTGATCATGAAGAGAACGCTGAATCGGAGCGCAGCGGAATCCCTAAGCAGCCGTTTCGCCTGTTCCATGTGTCCTCCCCTTGAACGACATCGGCACACCGGGGCCGCCCGCGGACGGCCCTCGCCCGCGGCGCCGCGGCCGCCGGTGCGGCGTCCGCGCGCGGGCAGCGCCGACTATACCAGAGTCGGGCCGTTTTGATAAGCTTTGACTGCCGGGCGCGCCGCGATGTAGAGTGGTGCGCCGGTACGTGATCCCGAGCCGGACCCTTCGAAAAGGAGCGTCTGCGATGGCCGATGAATCGAGAAAGCTACATCCCGGCGCGTTCCGGGAGCTCGAGCCCGGTGAAACCTACGAGCCGATCGTGCCCGCGTCCGTTTCGACCTTCGAGGTGACGGCCCGCGCCGTCTCGATCGGGCTCATCATGGCGGTCATCTTCTCGCTCGCCTCGGCGTATCTCGCGCTCAAGGCGGGGCAGGGGATGGAGCCCGCGATACCGATCGCGATCCTCGCGGTCGGCATGGCGGGGCTCTTCGCGCGGCGGAGCACGATTCTCGAAAACGTGATCATCCAGTCGATCGGCGCGGCCTCGGGGGCGGTCGTCGCGGGAGCCGTTTTCACGATCCCCGCGCTCTATATGCTCGACGTCGAGGTGTCGTTCTGGCACATTTTCCTCACGGCCTTCTTCGGGGGCTGTCTCGGCGTCTTTTTCCTCATTCCTCTCCGGCAGTTTCTCATGGTCAAGGAGCACGGGAAGCTTCGCTTCCCCGAAGCGATGGCGACGACCGAGATTCTCGTGACGGGGGAGGGCGCGGGTTCGCAGGCGAAGGTGCTCGTCTGGAGCGCGTCGGTGGCCTTTCTCTACGACCTCTTCGTTCTCAGCTTCGGCTTCTGGCGCGAGATCATCACCTTCCGGGCCGTGCGTTTCGGCGCGTGGCTCGAGGACCGCTTCTCGATGGCGTTCCGCGTCGACGGGCTCGCCGCGATCGTCGGGCTCGGCTACATCGTCGGGCTCAAGTACGCCTCGATCATCGCCTCGGGCAGCTTCCTTTCGTACCTCGTCTTCATTCCCTTCGTGAAATACATCGGATCCCACCTCTCCGGCGTCATTCCGCCCGGGACGGTGCCGATCGCCGAGATGGGGGTCGACGACATCTTCCGCAGCTACGTGCGGCTCATCGGAATCGGCGGGATCGCGGGGGCCGGGATCATGGGGATCATCCGGAGCCTTCCCTCGATCGTTCAGTCGTTCAGCATCGGGATCAAGGGGATCTCGGCGGCCCGGACGGGCGAGGGGGACGTCGCCCGGACGGACCGGAACATCAGCATGCGGGACGTTCTCCTCGGCATCGTCGCGATCGGCGTATGCCTGTGGATATTCTTCGCGACGGGCGTGACCTCATCGGCCGTGGGGCTCGTCGGCGTCGTCATAGCGCTCGTCATTTCGTTTCTCTTCACCCTCGTCGCCGCGCGCGCGATCGGCCTCATCGGCACGAACCCCGTCTCCGGCATGACGCTCGTCACGCTCATCATCACGAGCGTCATCCTCACGAGAATGGGGCTTTCGGGCACCGAAGGGATGTTCACCGCGATGATCATCGGCGGCGTCGTCTGCACGGCGCTCGCGGTGGCCGGCGCCTTCGCGACCGATCTCAAGATCGGCTACTGGATCGGCTCGACCCCGCGCAACCAGCAGGCGTTCAAGTTCGCGGGCGTGCTCGTTTCGGCGGCGGCGTGCGCGCTCGCGATGATGCTCCTCGGGAGCACCTACACCTTCGGCTCGCTCGAGATGCCGGCGCCGCAGGCCTCGGCGATGCGCGAGATCATCGTCGGGCTCATGGGCGGGGGGGCGGGGGTCCAGTGGATCCTCTTCGCGTTCGGCGTCATCATCTCCGTGATCCTGGCCCTCGTGAGCGTCCCCGCGCTCGCCTTCGCGCTCGGGATGTACCTCCCGATACAGCTCAACACGGCGGTGCTCCTCGGCGGGTTCATCGCCTACCTCGTTTCGAAGAGCACGCGCGACGAGAAGGCCGTCAAGGAGCGCGGCGAACGAGGGGTGCTCGTCGCCTCGGGCTACATCGCGGGGGGCTCGATCGCGGGCGTCGTCGCGGCGGTCATCGCGGCGACGGGACTGCAGGAGAAGATTCCCGCCGTGTGGCGCGGGGGACTCATGGACTCGTGGGGCGAAATCACCGCGATCGTCATGGTCGCGCTCCTCTCGATCTTCATGTACCGGTACTCGACGCGGGCCTCGCACGCGCCGAAATGACGGGAGCAGGGATGGCAGCGCCGGCGCCCGACAAGATCATCTACTCGATGCTCCGCGTGAGCAAGTTCTACGGCACGAAGCAGGTGCTGAAGGACATCTCGATATCGTATTTCTACGGCGCGAAGATCGGGGTCATCGGACTGAACGGCTCCGGCAAGAGCTCGCTGCTCCGCATCTTCGCCGGAGCCGACGCCGAGTTCAACGGCCAGGCCGTGCTCTCTCCCGGGTACACGGTCGGCATGCTCGAGCAGGAGCCCCGGCTCGACGATTCGAAGACCGTGCGCGAGATCGTCGAGGAGGGCGTGAAGGAGGTCGTCGACCTCCTCGCCGAGTTCAACCGCATCAACGAGAAATTCGCCGAGCCCCTCTCCGAGGACGAGATGGCGAAGCTCATCGCGCGGCAGGGCGAGGTGCAGGAAAAGCTCGACCGTCTCGACGCGTGGGATCTCGACTCGCGGCTCGACCTTGCGATGGACGCCCTGCGTTGCCCGCCCGGGGACACTTCCGTCGGCGTCCTCTCGGGCGGCGAGCGGCGGCGCGTGGCGCTCTGCCGGCTCCTCCTCAAGAAGCCCGACATCCTGCTGCTCGACGAGCCGACGAACCACCTCGACGCCGAGAGTGTGGCGTGGCTCGAACAGCACCTCCAGCGATACGCAGGCACCGTCATCGCCGTCACGCACGACCGGTACTTTCTCGACAACGTGGCCGGGTGGATACTCGAGCTCGACCGCGGCGAGGGGATCCCGTGGAAGGGGAACTACTCCTCGTGGCTCGATCAGAAAAAAGGCCGGCTCGCGCAGGAGGAGAAGACGGAGTCCGATCGCCAAAAGACGCTCGAGCGCGAGCTCGAGTGGATCCGCATGGCGCCCCGGGCCCGCCACGCGAAGTCGAAGGCGCGCATCCAATCGTACGAGAGCCTCCTCTCGCAGGAGAGCGAGCGGCGGGCGCGGGAGCTCGAGATATTCATACCGCCGGGGCCGCGCCTCGGAGGAGTCGTGATACGGGCCGAAAACGTTTTCAAGGCGTACGGCGACAACATTCTCATGGAGAAGATGAGTCTCTCGCTTCCGCCCGGCGGCATCGTCGGCGTCATCGGCCCGAACGGCGCGGGCAAGACGACGCTCTTCCGCATGATCACCGGCGAGGAGAAGCCCGATTCCGGAACGATCCGTCTCGGCGACACGGTGACCCTCGCCTACGCCGATCAGGACCGGAGCCTCGATCCCGGAAAATCGGTGTGGGAGACGATCTCCGAGGGGAAGGACACGATCCTCCTCGGCGGCCGGGAGGTCAACTCGCGCGCCTACGTCGCGCGGTTCAACTTCTCGGGGACCGACCAGCAGAAGAAGCTCTCGATGCTCTCGGGGGGCGAGCGAAACCGCGTGCACCTCGCCCGGACGCTCAAGCGCGGCGCGAACGTGATACTGCTCGACGAGCCGACGAACGATCTCGACGTCAACACGATGCGCGCCCTCGAGGACGCCCTCGAGGCGTTCGCGGGCTGCGCGGTCGTGATCAGCCACGACCGGTGGTTCCTCGATCGCGTCGCGACGCACATCCTCGCCTTCGAGGGGGAAAGCTCGGTCTTCTGGTTCGAGGGGAACTACTCGGAGTACGAGGAGGATCGCCGCCGCCGCGTCGGCGCCGCCGCCGACCAGCCCCACCGTATCAGGTACCGACATCTCACGAGGGAATAGGCGCCGGCGCCGCGCCCGGCATAAAAAATGAGAGGCAGGGTTTCCCCTGCCTCTCACCGCCACTGCTGGCTGGAACCTGCGTCCTTCTCCGATGGTATTCCCGCTATTCGATAGTGGGAACCACCTTGGTGCAATCGAGCTTGATCAAAACAGGAGCGCAGATCTTCTTCGCCACGAAGAGGCCGTCAACTTCCTCGCCGAATACCTTCACCGTCTGTCCGACCACGAGCATATCGAAAGTACCCAGCGCCTGATCGATCGATACGACGGTCTCGGCCGTCGTATAAACCGTCACGTCCGCGACGACAAACGTCTTCGCGTTATAGTCGATCTGCGTGATTGCGCCATACAGATCGGGGGAATGCTCCGCAAACGTCGCTGCAGACGTGCAGAGGAGAATGGCGCCAACCATCAGAGCCGAATATAGTTTGTGCATAATGTACACCTCCCTTCGATGCTGGTTGCGGGACGAACGATACCGCGCGAGATCACGTGCACGATACGCATTCCGGTCCCCGTGAAAACTCGGGATGCCAAAGAAACAAAGCGCCCCGCGAGAATTTATTGGTACCCTGCACACCCTTGTGGGTAACGGGACGACAATACCGTAATCGAAAAAAGCTGTCAAGCTGATTTTCATATTTATTATTTCTTATGAAACGTTATGCGAGCGCAATCGTGGGCGAATTTCGTTTCGCAACGAGGCGGCAGAATGCCGCGAGCTCCACGGGCCGGCGCTTCTGATATGTCGGAAATTATCCTGTGAAAATTAACACAGTGTAAAAACGTCAAATACTATTTATGGGATAAATAAACAGTTACGGTTGCCAATTAATAATTTCTATTTATAAGGCCTCCGGTGGGCGGATCGAGGCATTTCGGTACGTGTTATGCGGTTCTGTGAATATGCATGGCGGCAACAGGTCGGAAAAAGGCAAGGTGAAACATGAGCAACAGAACCTTGACATGTCGCCGGGGAGAGAGCGGAAGTGCTCTCATCGTAACGCTGCTCATCCTCTTCGCGGTTGCGGCGATCGGCATGACCCTCTCATCCGTATCGACCCTGGATTTGAAAATATCGGGGAACGAGCGGACGTCGAAACAGGCGCTCTTCGTCGCCGAGGCCGGTCTCAACGAGGCGATGCACAGGCTCATGATCCCGAGTCCCACGACCGCGACGGTCGGGGGTTGGACCGGAAACGTGGCCATCGCTGATTCCGAGCCCTTGGATCCCAACTGGACGGTGAAGCTCTATCTCTCGAACCCGGGCTCCGTGCCGGCGGGGAGCGGATCCGTGCATACGACCGGAACCGTGCAGAACCTCTCGTCCGGAGATGCTCTCGCCTACAGCGTCGGCAGCGGGAGCGAAGGCGTTCTCACCATACAGCACAAATGGATCGATCGCGACGGGGACGGCGCGAGGGATCAGAATGAGATAGTCCGGTACGATCGCATCCAAGCGCCTCCCGAAAACTTCGTTTCCGGAAGCCCGGTCGAGGTCGTCACGGTGGCCGGCAGGGCGGGAAGCGGCAGGGAAATGATACTGGCCGAGGTCTGCAAGGAAAGGGCCATCGTGAGAACGCTCGGAGCGCTCTACCTCGACAAGGCGGTGGAGCTCACCGGAAGCTCGTCTTTCTGCGGGTACGATCACGACTTCGCGATACCGGACGAAACGCCCGTCAGCGATCCAGGCACGGGGGGCGGGGGCGGGGGCGGGGGAGCCGGATTGGCTCTCTGCGACGACTACCATCTCTCCGCCGGAAGCCTTCCCGGAGTGACGACGACGGGCGACGAAATCCAAGTGAGGGGCTCGTCGGATGTCGTGGGGTATCCTTCGCCGCTCAACAAGTCTGCTTCCAATCCTTTCTACTCGCTCAGTCAGACGCTCGGGATGGACGACGCCCAGGTGCAGCGCATCCTGGCGGACGCCGACAACAGGACGATCGTGAATCCGCTGAGGGGCATCACCTATATCAACGGGGACGCCAATATCACGAGCAACCTGACGGGCGAGGGATTGCTCTACATCACGGGCGATCTTCATGCGGCGGGCGAGTTCATCTACAAGGGGCTCGTCTACGTCGAGGGCGACGTCAGGTTCACCGGATCGCCCTGGATTCTGGGGAGCATGATCGTGCGCGGCACGACCGATTTCAACTTCTCCTCGGGCAACGCCGCGATACTCTACAGCAGCGAAGCCCTCAAGAGAGCTCTCGACTCCGCGATGCCCGGCCTCGTGCTTTCGTGGAAGGACATTTAAGCGGGCGGGAGGAGCCGGCGGCTCCACTGGCAGACCCCCCGCGCTAGATCGAGGGCCGACGATACAGCGTATCGCCGGCCCTCTTCAATTTTGGCCGTTTTCCCCCTTGTCAAAAATAATTTACAAGCCGCGCCAATTGGTGTACAATCATTCCACCCTCGCACAGGCGAATACCCCGGCGGATGATGGGCGATTCATCCAGGCGTCCGCCGTTCGCCCGATGCGAGAGCGGCTCATAGGGGAATTGCTGACAATCTCAAGGTGCGACGATGCGGGTCGTTTCGATCAGGGCGACTGCGCGCGCGACAGTCGGCACGCGAGGCTGCTCCTCCGCCCGGCCGGCGGCCATGGGTCGCGGGCGGAAGCGCTGCGGGCGGCGCTCTGCGCCCGCCGTCATCCTGCTCGGCTTCGCGGCCCTTCTTTGGCCCGCCGCCGCTTCGAGCGCGGATCCGATCGCGGATCTCATCGCGTGCGCCGATTCTCTCGCGCGGGCCGGCGATGAGCGCGGATTCGCCGGGCTCGTGCGCGATCGCGGGATGCTCATCGGCGCCGCGGTCGGCCGGCTGCTCGACGCGGCCATCGAAGCCGGCGAGGCGGGAGACGGCGATTCGGAGCGGGAAACCGCGGCGCTCGCCGGGAGGCTCGCCGCGGTCCGTGCGGAGCGAGCCGGCGCCGGGACGCCGCTCGAGCTCGTGCTCGCACAGAATAAATGGACGGGCGAGCAACGGGCCCTTCGCGCGCGGGCGCGGGCGATCGAGGCGGAAGCGGTCGCGGCTCGTGACGCCGGAGAGCTCGATCTCGCCGCGACGAAATTCCGGGAAGCGTTGGAGCTCTACCGGCTCATCGACGACCGCCGTTCGATCGCGGTGGCGTGGGGGAGTCTCGGCGTCGTTCACTGGTCCCGGGGCGATTGGGAGGCCGTTCGCGACTGCTACACGCGCGCCCTCGAGGCCCGGCGCGGCATCGAAGACCGGATGCTCGAGGGAAAGAGCCTGAACGGGCTCGGTTCCGTCCACTTCCAGATGGGAGATTTCGATACCGCCGTCGCGTTCTACCGGCGCGCGGCGGCGCTCCGCCGCGAAATCGGAGACGCCGGGGGGCTCGTGCAGACGCTCAATTACCTCGGCGCGACGCTCGATCGGATGGGGCGTCTCGGCGAAGCGGCCGAAACCCTCGAGGAAGCGCTCGGCGAGATCGGCGCCGCGGACGATCCGCTTCGCCGCGTCGAGTTCCTGAACACGCTCGGGAGCACCCTTTTCAAAATGGGCCGTCTGAAGGGCGCTGAAAGCGCGGCCCGCGAGGCGGTCGATCTCTGCGAGGCCGTCGGAGAAACGAATTTCGAGGCGAGCTGCAGGATCAATCTCGCCGATCTTCTCAATGCGACCGGGAGATATCGGGAGGGTATCGCCGAGCTCGATCGGGTGAGCCGTTCGCTCGAGCGGGTGACCGACACCACGATCCCCTACTCTCTCTATCGAACCCGCGGGCTCCTCTATCTCGGCATGGGAGAGCTCGAACAGGCCCGAAACGATCTGGTGCGAAGCCTGGAGCTGGCCGAAGCCTCCGGCGCCGCGGGCTGCCGCATACAGGCGTTCATCAATCTCGCGAGCCTTTTCATGGAATTGCAGGCCGTGGAGGAAGGGCTCGAGTACGCGCAGCGAGCGTCGGATCTCGCGGCCGAGTCGCAGGATCTTCCCCTGCTGCGCGACGCGCTGCTCGTCACGGCCGCCCTCAACGAGCAGCGGGGGCGTTACGAGGATGCGCTCGCTCTCTATCGGCGCGCGGCCGATCTGGACGAGGAGCTCGGAAACAGGTGGGACGCGGTCTCGGACAGGATATCGATCTGCAACTCGCTCGCGGCGCTCGGAAGGCGCGTGGAAGCCCGAAACGGATTCCGCGACGTCCAACCGGCGGCCGCCGAGCTCGAGACGCGGAGCTTCGACGGGGTCATTCATTTCGGCATCGGCCATACCTACGAGACCGTCGATCGGGACAGCGCGGCATGGCACTACGAGCGGGCCCTCGAGTGCCTCGAGAAGGAAAGGGCCTCCATCGGCGGGAGCGAGCTCCGGAGCGGATTCCTCTCGGGCGACAAACGCCGGTTGTACGAGGAGGTCGGCATCTACTACGCGGCGGAGGCCCGCGCGAGCGGCGACGCGGCGTGGGCCGACAGGGCGTTTCGGACGATCGAGAGGGGCAAGGCGCGGGGCCTGCTCGATCTGCTCGGGGCGCGCGTCGCGGCCGATTGTCCGCCCGCGGAGGAAGCTCTCCTCGATTCGATCTATCGGCTCGATCCCGGCGCTCCCGGCTACCGCGAGCGGAAGCTGCTCGCCGAGAACCGGTACGCGGAGATGAGGGACAGGCGAATGGAAACCTCGCTCGGAGGCCTGCGGCCCGCGGCCGAGGTATCCTCGATTGCCGATGTCAGGGCTCAATTGACGGCGGGGACTGTCGTATTTTCATACGCGCTCGGCGATACGGCGTCGCTCCTCTGGGTCATCGATTCGAACGGGTGCGATCTGCACCGGCTTCCGGGCCGTTCCGCTATCGACCTCGAGGTCATGCGGTTCAGGGATGCGATGGCGAGACCGGGAAAGCGCGACGACGTTCTCGTTTCCGCTTCGCGAAATCTCTACAGAACACTGGTCGAACCCGGCGCCGCGAGGCTCGAGGGCGCGAAATCGATCGTGTTCGCGCCGGACGGCTCGCTCTTCGAGCTGCCGTTTGAGGCGCTTCTCACCGGCGAGCCGGCCGAGGGGGCCGGTTGGCGGGGCATGCCGTTTCTCGCCGGGGCCTTCACGACGCTCTATGTCCCGTCGGGCACCATATTTTGCAGCCTGCGCTCCGCCGTTCGACCGCGGGATTACCGGAAGCAGCTGCTCGCCGTCGGCGATCCCGATCTTTCGGCCTTTCCCCAAGCCCCCGGGGGCGAAACGAGGCTACCCGAGCTGCCGTACTCGAAGGTCGAGATCGAATCGATCTGCGCCCTTCTCGATCGGGGGCAGGCGGATATGCTCTGCGGGAAAGAGGCGAGCGAAGGCCGGCTGAAGGCGTATCTGCGGGGGGGCTGCCCGCGCATCGTGCACCTGGCCGCTCACGGGCTCGTCGACCGCGTCGAGTCCGCCGCTTCGTGCGTCGCGCTCTGCCCCGACACGCTCGAGGGAGAAGACGGCTATCTTCATACGCTCGAAATACTCCAGATGCCGTTCGATGCGGCCCTCGTCGTGGTGAGCGCCTGCGAATCGGCCGTCGGGCGGGTGAGCAGGGGAGAAGGCGTCATCGGGCTGAGCCGGGCGTTCATCGGCGCCGGCTCCGGAGGCGTCGTGGCGAGTCTCTGGGCCGTGTCGGATCGCTCGACGGCGGAGCTCATGAGAATATTCTATGAACACATGATGACCGAACGGAGGCCCGCGGCGAGCGCTCTCGCCGAGGCGAGGCTCGCGCTGCTGCGCTCGCCGGATTTTTCCCATCCGTTTCATTGGTCTCCCTTTGTGGCGGTCGGAACGGACAGGATGCCCTGGTAGGCGGCGGCGCTCGACTGAGGACGAGGGGACTTTTCGTCGACATAGATGCTGCAGGTCGGATCCTACGTTGGCTGATTCGAGGAGGTGTCGCCAATGCGAGGAATTTCTATCGGTCTCGCCGTGTGCCTGCTCGGGGCGGCGTTGCCGCGGCAGAACGCCGTCGCGACGCAGATCGAGCATCGGAGTCCGAGACAACTGGCGGAAGAATCGGCGCTCGTCGTTCGGGGAACGGTCGCCGGCGTGCGGTCTTTTTGGAACGCGCGCGGAACGAAAATCTTCACCGAAGCGACCGTCGAGGTCGATCAAACCTACCAAGGGCGCGACTCCCGGTCGATCCGTGTCGTCCAGATAGGAGGCGTCGTCGGCCATGTCCGCATGGCCGTCGCAGGCGCGCTCGCCTGGCGGCGGGGCGAGGAGGTGTTGCTCTTTCTCGAGCGATATGACGACGCTTCGTTCCAGGTGACCGGCTTCTCGCAGGGGAAGTACGCCATCGAGCGCGACGCGGCGACGGGACGGGCGTTCGTCCGCGGCGCCGGCGAGCTCGCCGGCGTTCCCGAAGGCCCGGCAGCGCGCCCGCTCGCCACGGTTTCGCTCGAAACCTTCATCGAACGCGCTCTCGGCCGAGAGTAGGAAAGGAGGAAGGCAATGTTTCGCAAAAAAATCATCGCGATCGTAACCGGCGTCTTCCTCGCGCTCCTGCTCTCGATGGGCATCGAGGGGCAGATCAGCGGGTTCATGGACGGGGACGGCGATGGGGTTCCCGATTCGACCGATCTCTGCCCGTTCGAGGACGCCTCGTATTTCGACCGGGACGGCGACGGATGTCCCGATCAGGTTCGCAGCGCCCGGCACGTCGAGTACTGGGACGCGGACGATATGCCCTTCGTCTACGCGATTCACGAAGGGGGAGCGCCGGGCATCGACGACGGAAGCGATTTCGCCGCGCTGCAGGCGGGCATGAATGTATGGGCCGCCGTCCCCGGCACCGACTTTTCGCTGCTCTACGGCGGCACGACGGCGCAATCGGTCGCGGCCGCGCTCGACCGGGTGAACCTCGTCACCTTCGAGGACGACGAGTATTACTTCCCCTCCGCCGTACTGGCGGTCGGAATTTCGACCTCGTTCACGGTCGATAGCCTCTACGACGGCACGTTCTATCGCGCCGGTCAGATTCTCGACGCGGATATGATATTCAATCCGTCGAAGACGTTCGTCACGGCGACCGCGGGCTCGGACGGGGCGGATATCGCGAGCATAGCGGCTCATGAAGCCGGGCATCTCTTCGGCATTTCGCACGCCGCGGTATGGACGTCGACGCTGTTCTTCGTGCTCGGTCCTGGGGGCGCCTCCGCGGATCTCGAGCGCGAGGACGAGCTGATGTTTCTCCGGTCCTATCCGGATTCCGCCACGCTCGCGACCTCGAGCCGGCTCGGCGGGACGGTCGCCGACGGCTTGTCGGGCGAGCCGATTCCCGGCGCGATCGTGTTCGCGGTGAGCGCGTCGACGGGAGATACGCTCGGCTGCGACTATACCCTTCCGGACGGAAGCTATCTGTTTCTCGGCCTGCCGGACGGCGAATACTACGTGGACATATATCCTCTGGATGCCTCGGCGCCCATCGGGTATATGCAGCCGGGCCACGTCAATTGGCTCGTCGCCTCAACCGCCGTGACGAGCTTCAAGCCGGAATCGTGGGACCTCGCCGAATCGTTCGACGACGATCCGTCCGCGCGGGACGCGGTGGCGGTGAGCGCCGGAGCGATGACGACGGCCGATCTCGTGACCGATATCGACGTGACGCCGCCGGCCGTGGTCGAGATCATCCCGGAGAGCGGAGCGGTGGGGGTATACGCGAGCGCGGTGGTGCTCGCCCGGTTCTCGGAGCCGATCGATCCGGAAACGATCGCCGGCAACTTTCGACTCGTGAACACGTCGTCTCTCGCGTCCGTGGGCGGAAGCGCCGGCGTTTTGAACGGAGATTCGCTGATCGCCTTCGCGCCGTCCGCCTCCCTCGCCTTCTCGACGCGATACGAGCTCACCATCGACGCGGGAATAGCGGATCGATTCGGCAACCCGCTCGGAACGCCGTTTGTCGCCTCCTTCACGACCGAAGCCGAGCCGCCGCTTCATGTCGCCGGCATCGTTCCCGCGTCGGCCTCCGCCGGGTCGGTTGTTATCTTCACGGGAACGGGGTTCGATCCGGATCCTGACGCCACAACGGTGCATTTCGCCGGCGCCGACGCCGTGCCGGTCGACGCCTCGGCGACGGCGCTTGTCGTGTGGGTGCCGCCGGAAGCGGAAACGGGCGAGGTGACGATCGAAAACTCGCTCGGCGCGAGCAACGGAATACTCTTCACGGTGCTGCCCTCATCCGAGGTCGCGAGGATCTATCAGGCGGGCGTCGTCGGAACGGACGACCTGCCGAGATCTCTCGCGGTGACGCCCGATGGAGCGTACGTCTATGTCGCCACTGCCGGTGGGTTGCTCGCGGCGGTCGCCGATCCCGGCAACCCCGATTTTCTCGCCGTGACGAAGATCGACGTGGCCGGCGGGCTGACCGATCTCGATGTAACGCCCGACGGAAAACGGGTCTACGGCGTTTGCCGGACGCTCGGTCTGATCCACGTGTTCGACTCCGATCCGGGCGACGGCGCGCTGTTCAACACTCGTATAGCGACGCTTTCGACGGGCAAGGCGCCCCTCGGCGTGCTCATCGAGCCGACCGGAACGCGCGCGTTCGTTCCCGTCGAAGGCGGCGCCGTCCAGATCTGGGACGTATCGCGCTCCAGCGCGAGCGTGCACGAGCAAGTCGGCGTCATACCGCCGGCCGATCCCAACATCCTCGGTAAAATGGCGATCGATCCGGCGGGGGAACGATTGCTCGTTCCGACGACGACGGGCAGACTGCTCGCCTTCGACCTCGCTTCTCTCGCCCTCGTCGCCGAGGCTGGAATCGGATCCGAGCCCCGCGACGTGGCGATCGATCCGGCCGGGATGCGCGCCTATGTGAGCGACGAGGCCGGCAACGTGTCCGTCATCTCCCTCGCCGGCGTCTCGTACGTGCAGGATATTCCGGTCGGCGGCTCGCTGCGCGGCGTCGACATAACGCCCGCGGGACAGTTTCTGTACGTCGCGAACCGGGAAACGAACGTCCTCGGCATCGTCGATCTCCGCGAAGACAGCCCGTCGTTCAGGCACGTCGTCGCGACGATTCCGCAGGGGATCAATCCGGTGGACGTCGCGCTCTCGCCGAACGGCCTGTACGCCTATTCGATCGCGGAGGAAGAGCGCATCCTCTCCGTGGCGGCGATCGGCGTGGGGCCCGCCTTCCGGAGCCTCTCCCGGCGGGCGGGACCGGTCGGGACGAAACTCGTGATCGCCGGCTCCGACTTCGAGGGCCCCTGCGCGATCGATTTCACCGGTTCGGGCGATACTCCGATCCGGGCCGTTCCCGAGCGTTCGTCGGGGACCGCGCTCGTCGTCGCGGTGCCCGAGGGAGGGCAGAGCGGGCCGGTCAGCGTCGTGGACGGAGAGGGAAAGCGATCGAACAGCCAGTACTTCGAGGCGCTCGGCCCCACTCCCGAACCGGGCCGGGTGCGCCTCATGTACGGCGCCGGAATCGATCCGGCGATCGACGCCGCTGCCGTGATGGCGATCGCTCCTTCGGGGGATCAGGCGATCATCGGAACGGAGAACGGCCAAATCCTCTGTGTCGATCTCGACCCTTCGAGCTCCACGTACAACCAGACGCTGCACGTTTCGACGATCGGATCGAAGGCCGTCACGGCTCTCGCCGTCGTTCCTGACGGGAGCGTCGCGTACGTGGCGCTCGAAAACGCCGGGACGGCGGCCGAGTTCTACGTCGTCGACGTGAACCGACATAGCGCCGCCTACGGCTCCGTCGTCGGCGCGGTGGACTTCAGCTCGTATCCGGCGATCGTGAGCGAGGAAGACAGCGCGGTTTCGGAAGACGAGTCCTGCGTCTACGCGGGCGAAATATCGATCAGCCCGGACGGGGCGATCTGTCTCATCCAGGACGCCTGCTCGGACCTGATCTATATGGTCGACATCCTTCCCGGTTCTCCGACGCAGAACGCGGTCGTCGATACGATCTGCATGCCGAGAGTGACCGAGATCGCGTTTCATCCGGGCGGCGAGTACGCGTACGTCACGTCGGCGTTTCTCCTCAGGGCGTATGTTCTCGACATGAATCCGGAGAGCAGCACGTTCGGAGCAATCGTGAACAGCATCGAGCTGCCCTCTCCGCACGCGAATTCCTCGCTGATATGCCATCCGCTGGCGCTCGACTTCGCGCCGGACGGGTCCCGGTGTCTGGTGCTCGGCAAGGATTTCACCGAGAATCAACCGTACATCCACACGCTCGACACCACGGATCCCATGAATCCGGTGCAGATAGGCGTCGATCTTTTCGGCGAGCCGTTTCCGATGTCCGGAACGAAGGCGATCCGGATATCGCCTCGCGGCGACCGGTGTGTCGTCGCTCTCAACGATATCGGGCTCATGAACCTCGATATCTCGGAGCGCCCCTATGAGGTGCTCGATCATTTCGCCGATGATTTCTACGGGATCGAGGTCGAGACGGGATTCGCCCCGGACGGCGAAAACGTCTTCGTCCTGAGCGCGGCCGCCGACTCGCTCATCACCTTCGACTTCGGGGACGCGGCGTCCGTGTCGCTCGCGTCGGGCGACGGCCAGACGGGCGTCGCCGGGGAAATTCTTCCCGCCGGGCTCAAGGTGCGGGTCATCGACGGAAGCGGCGAGCCGGCGGCCGGCATCGCCGTCACGTTCCTCGTGACGGAGGGTGGCGGTTCCTTCGTCGGCACGGGAACGCCGCTCGCGATCGCGGCCACCGATCCGGAGGGGATCGCGAACGTCGCCTGGCGACTCGGACCGAACCTCGGCGTCCAGCGCGTCAGCGCCTTCGGATACGGGCTCGCCGGCTCGCCGGTCGGCTTTTCCGCCGAGGCGGTCGAGAATCCGGCCGAGCTGCCACTCGAGCTCGCCGATCTCGCGCCCGCGACCGGAGCGGCGGAGGTGAGCGTGACGACGGCGATCAAGGGCACGTTCAGCCGCGCCGTCGATCCGGCGACGGTGGATGCGTCGGCGTTTTCCCTGCGGAAGGCGGACGACTCCTCGCCGGTCCCCGTTTCATACGGCTTCACGTCGGAGAATCGCGAGGTATCGCTGGCTCCGCTCGTCAATCTCGAGTTCGGCGCCGAATACGTGATCGAGATCTCCGGCGCGTTGCTGGATGCCGACGGCGGACCGGTGCAGAATCCGCTGGCGTCCAGCTTCACGACCTCGGCCTCCGTTCCGCCCGCGCTCGACGCCGTCAGTCCCCCCGGCGCCGTCGCGTACACGCCGGTCATACTGTCGGGCGAGGGATTCGACGCGGTGCCGTCGAACAACACGGTGCTCTTCAACGACGTTCCTGCCACGCCCGTCGCGGGCGGGTTCGATTACCTCGAGGTGAAGGTGCCGGCCGGGATCGAAAGCGCGCTCGTCCGCGTGGTCGTCGGACCGGACACCTCGAACGCCGTTGCGTTCGCCGGGCTCGTGCCGGAATTCGAGCCCATCGACGAGGTGATCGCGACGGTGAACACCGGCTACGCCACGCAGGCGGTGGCCGTGACGTCCGACGGATCGAGGGCCTATGCCATATCGCCCGAATCGGATGTCGCCGTGCCGGTCGACCTCGTCAATCTCGCATCGCTCGCCCCCATTTCGGTCGGAGACCACCCCGTCTCGATCGCGATGCATCCGAGGAGCACGTTCGCGTTCGTCGCGAACTTCGGCTCCGGGACGGTTTCGGAGATCGACGTCGATCCGGCATCGCCGTACTATCACTCGATCCGCGCGAATCTGCCGGTCGAGGCGAATCCGATCGATCTCGCGGTGAGTCCCGAGGGCGATCGGCTCTACGTCGTCAACGCCGGGTCGGCTTCGATCAGCATCATCGACACCGACGAGGAAAGCGAGACGTATCACGAGGCGCTGGCGACCGTCGAGACCGAATCCGCCGTGAACTGCGTGGCGGTCGCGCCCGACGGCTCGAGGATCTATATCGGCACCGATTCCGGGTTCATTGTCCTCGATCCGATGAGCTATGCGGTCCTCGCGAGGATCAGCACCGGCTCCGCGACGAAGACGGTGACGATCGTGCCAGATGGAACGCTCATGTTCCTGCTCACGGACGGCGGCGAGGTGTTCGTCGTCGACATCGAGCCGGGCAGCGCCACGGAAAACGCCGTCGTGGCCCACATCGGCGTGGGTTCGACGGTCAGCTCGGTGACCATCAAGGCCGACGGAACGCTGCTCTACCTGATTCAGGAGGAGTCCGACGTCGTGCTGGTGGTTCTCATCGAGCTCCTCGACGCGGTCGCCGTGCTCGATCCGGGCGAAGAGCTGCCGCCGAAAACGGTGCGTGTCAGCGTGGTCGATTCGCTGTGGGCCGGCGAGGATCCGACGGCGCTCGCGTTCGATCCGACCGGTTCCGGACTGGCCTACGTTACGAACGCCGGACCGCGGACGATCACGGTGCTCAACGTCTCGGAGGTGCCGTACATCACCTGTACGGTGGCGGCGCCTCCCGACACCTTCGTCTCGGTGCCTCCGGAGGAGACGTACATCTTTTTCGATTTCGGCATCACCAACACCTCGCCGAACTACGATTCGGAGTTCGATTACCAGCTCTCCACGGACGGCCCCGGCTTTCTCGCCTGGGGAGAATCCGATGGTAGAAACGTTTTGTTCGGAACGACCCCGCTGCTCGCTCCCGGCGAATCGCACGTCGTGACGGGCGCGGCGCTCGTCATTCCGGATGGCGCCGTCTTCGGGTCCGCGGAGCAAATCGTCGCGTTCTCCGTCTCGGCGCACGAGTATCCCGAGCGGCGGCAATCGGCGCAGACCGTCTTTTCCCTGGTGCAGCAAGTGGTCGCCGTCCTCGTGACGAAATTCGAGGCGGTCGCCGTCGAGGGCTGCGTCAGGCTCTCGTGGGATATCTCGGCGGACGGCGACGTCGAGGGATTCAACGTCTACCGCTCGGAGGGAGATGCGAAGGCGCTCGTCAACGAGGGAGGATTGCTGCCCCCGGACGCGAGAACCTGCGCCGATTTCGAGATCGCGGGGGGAAGGAGCTACGCCTACACGCTCGGGATCGTCACGAGCGACGGGAACGAGATGACGTCCCTCGAGGCCTTCGTTCAAACGAAGAGGTGTTCGCTCGCCCTGAGGCAGAATTTCCCGAATCCGTTCAATCCCGCGACGAGGATCTCGTTCTCGCTGCCCGAGCGGACGCACGTGAAAATCCATATCTATAATTCCGGAGGCGAGCTGATCGCGACTCTCGCCGACGGGGTTCTCGAAGAGGGTCTTCGCGAAGTGGAGTGGAACGGGAGGGACGAACGGGGGAACGTCGTCGCTTCCGGCGTCTACTTCTGCCGGCTCGTGGCCGGCAAGCAGACCCTGACCCGCAAGATGGTGCTGCTGAGGTAGCTCGCGCGGAGGGGGGATCAGCGGCCGTCGATGCGCTCGAGGGCCGCGGCGGCGGCGCCGCGGTCCTCGAGCGAGCCCAGCTTGGCGAGGGCGAGCCAGTGCCGGCGGGCCTCCGGGATCATCCCGGATCCCTCGTACAGCTCCGCGAGGCAGCGATGGAGCTCGGCGTCATTCGGAAGTATCTCGAGCGCCCGCTCGAGGAACGGCAGCGCCAGATCTTCCCGGTGAATCATCCGCTCGGCCCGGCCCAAGTGTTTGAGGATATGCCCTCGCGCGCCGGGATCCGAGTTCTTTTCTCGTTCCGCCCGGAGGAGCCCGAGCTCGAGCACGTTCAGCGCTTCCTCGGGGCGGCCCGCGTCGAGCAGGAGCGCGCCGAGATTGTTGTAACCTTCGACGAGAAGCGAATCCGACTCGATTGCGGCGCGGAAATACCTCTCGGCTCCGGCGACGTCTCGCATGGCCCACCGCACGCCGGCGAGATTGAAGAGGGCGATCGTGTAGCGATCGTTGACGGAAAGCGCCCGTAGCAGGAGCGAATCCGCTTCCCGCCAGTTGCCCCCGCTGATGGCGAGCGCCGCCAGGTTGTTCCAGGGCACCTCCCAGCGCTGGTCGGCGATGATCGCGTTGCGGTATTCGACGTTGGCGAGATCGATCTTGCCCAGCTTCTCGAATCCTTGTCCGAGCTCGTTGTGATGTTTCGCGAGCGCGCGATCGCCGTCGGCGGCCCTTCGCTCGAAAACGAGGGTGAGCGCCCCGAGCACGATCGCGGCGGAGGCGGCCGGGATGAGAATGCGCATGAGGCTGCGTTTGAGCCCCGATCCTTCCCCGGACAGGGGCGGCCGTTCCCGCTGCAGGATGGTTTCCAGTTCTCGCTTGAACTCCGCGGCGCCGGCGAACCTTTCGTTCGGATTCTTCTTCAAGGCTCGATCGATCGCCGCGTCGAGACCCGCGGGAAAACCGCCGATCGTCTCGCGGTCGATCGGAAGATACGGTTCGTTCGTGATCGAATACATGACCGCCATCGGGTGTTCCCCGGGGAACGGGTGGCGGCCCGTCAGCATTTCGTAGAGAACGATGCCGAGAGAAAAGAGGTCGCTTCGAGCGTCGATCCTGTTGCCTATCGTTTGCTCGGGCGACATGTAGGATATGGTGCCGATGGTGCCCCCCTCGACGGTGATCGTCTCGCTCGTCGTCACCCGCACGATACCGAAGTCCATCAGCTTCGGGATGCCTTCGTCGGTGACGATGACGTTCTCCGGCTTGAGGTCCCGGTGTATGAGGCCGGCGCCGTGGAGCTTTTCCAGCGCGTCGAGCAGCTCGACGGCATGCTCGATCGTCCGCCGCCAGGGAACGGGCCCCTCGGAGATCATCTGCCGAACGGTCTTCCCCTTGAGGAGCTCCATGGCGAGGTAGAGGAGCCCTTTGTCCTCGCCCGCCGCATAGACCGTGACGATATTGCGATGATTGATGCTGGAGCAGGCTCGCGCTTCGCGGAGGAAACGCTCCTTGCCGCGCGCGCCGAGCTGCGCGGGGTGGATGACTTTGACGGCGAGGGTTCGGTCGAGAGTTTCGTCCCGCGCGAGGAAAACGGTCCCCATGCCACCGCTGCCGATGGTATCGAGGATTTCGTAGCTTGCGATGCGATCGAGCTCCATGAAGCGCTCTCGGCGGCTTTGATCCTCACCGCTTTTCGAGCAGGTGCTTGTACTCGCCGAGCGCTTCGACCGGCCGTCCGCCTTCGGCGTACAGATGGGCGAGGATCGAGTGCAGGGTGGCGTTGTCCGGATCTTTTTCGAGCGCCGTCCTCGTCTCCGCGATCGCCTCGTTCACGCATCCCGCGTCGAAGAAAAGGCTCGCCCGCACGAAATGCAGGGCGAGCACGCTCGGTATCTCCTCTTTCTCGAGGGATTTCAGGGCGAGCGCGAGATCTCGCTCCTCCTCGGGCGAAAGGATCTCGAAGAAAGCGGCCTGGCTACGGATGGGCGGAAAGACGAGGGGATCGGCCGTTTCGACCGCCCACGAATACACCGTTCCGGGGGCGAGCGGCGGCGCTTCCTCGGGATACCGCAGACTCGTGCCGGCCGGCACCTTCTGCTCCCACTGAACCGCCTCTTCGTTGTACAGCACGACACGGAGCTTCTTGGTCGAATCGGAGCAGCTCCATTGGAAGAGCGGGCGCATCGTTCGTATCCTCGTATCGCAGGGGGCAATAGGCCTCAGATCGCGGCATTTCTCGCCCGATCTCAGTCCCACCATTGAGCTCGATCCCTTGTAGTTCTTCAGCTTGATGAACTCCTGCACCGACTCGAAGCTCCGGGACTCCTTCTCCGGTCGCGCCGACCGGCCCGCCTGCGGCTGCGCTTTCACCTGCATCCGGCTTCTCGAGCCGATGATGATCCATGTTCCGTTTTCGAAGTGTATCTCGGCCTCGGAGTCCTCTCCCGTCTGCACCTCGTCGCCCTCGTAGAGCGGCAGGCCGAAGGAGCCGGGTTGGGACTGTCCTCCGCTTCTCGAGACGTCCGCGGCGCCTCTGCACGACAGGAGAATGGCGACCGGCTTCTCGGCGGCAACCGGAGGACTCATGATGAAGGTCGCGGCAAAAATCGCTAAGCACGCGCCGAAACGAATCCTCATGACGCACCTGCCTGGCTATTGTGAATATCGGGGGCTGAGAATCCCTTGATGAGCTCATTATACCGCGATGGGGGGAGAAAGCAAGCATAAAAGCTCGCCGTCCGGACCGGACGGCGAGCCGTCGCCCGGCGCGGGAGCGAGCGCGGTCTCCCGCCGATTCTGGGGGCGAGGCGGGGCCGGTTGTGATACAATAAAAAACCCTCATTTTCACAGCGACGGAGGGAAAGGAAGGTGGCAGCGACATGACGGGGAAAACGCGTTTTCGACTCGCGGCCTCGATGCTGATGCTGGCCGCGTGCGCTTCTCTCGTCGCGGCCTCGGTCCGCGCCGAAAAGAGCGAGGACGAAGAGCTCGCCGAAATCAGGAAGATGATCGCGGACAGGGGTTATCACTGGACCGCGGGGAAGACGTCGGTTTCGGGGCTCTCCGATGAGGAGAAGATGAAGCTCTGCGGCTACGTTCAGCCTCCCGATTGGATGCTCGCCGGCATCCCGGTGTTCTACGCTTCCGACAGCGCCGTGACCGACACGCGCTTCGATTGGCGCGATTACGGCTTCGTGACTCCCGCGAAGAATCAGAAATCGTGCGGCTCGTGCTGGGCCTTCGCGGCCGTCGGGGAGCTCGAGAGCCATATGCTGATCTACGACGGTCGATACGAGGATCTCTCGGAGCAGCAGGTGCTCTCGTGCATCACGACGGGCGGCGACTGCGGCGGCGGATGGATGTACGAGGCGTACAACGTTTTCATGGCTCAGGGATCGGTCACCGAGGCGTGCATGCCGTACATGGGCGTCGATACGATACCCTGCACGGAGGATCAGTGCACGCATCTCGCCTTCGCGGCGAGCTACGTCACGGTGCCGAACAGCGTGAACGACATCAAGCAAGCCGTCCTGAGAGGCCCCGTCTCGACCACGTTTCAGGCGCTCGGAGATTTCTTCTACTACACGGGCGGATGCTATGAGAACGATTCCGGCATCAGCCGGATCAACCATGCCGTGATCATCGTCGGCTGGGACGACGAGATGTGCGAGGGGCAAGGCGCCTGGATCTGCAAGAACAGCTGGGGCGAGAGCTGGGGCGAGAACGGATTTTTCAACATCAGATACGGCGATCTCGCGATAGGGTCAAACTCGATGCAGATCATATACAGCCCGAGCCCCGTGCTGGTTCGCCTCGACGCTCCGAACCGGGGGGAGAGCTGGGTGGCCGGCGGCGAGTATCAGGTGAGCTGGACGATCGGGCGCGGAACGCCCGATTCGATCGGCATCTACCTCAGCACGGACGGCGGCGCGTCGTACGGCGAGACCGTGGCGTCGGGACTCGAAAATACCGGAACCTTCAGATGGAAGGTCCCCGTCGCGCCGGCGGCGCAGGCGAAGCTTCTCGTCAGGGCCTACGCGTCCGGCGCCATCGGAGGCATGGATACGAGCGACAGCGTCTTTTCGATCGTGGAAGATCTCGAAGGGCCGGCCGTGACGGTCACGCACCCGAACGGCGGCGAACAGTACCATCCGGGCGACACCCTCGATATCGAGTGGATGGCGTCGGACAACGCGTCGGTCGAATCGATCGACATCTACTGCTCGGCGAACGGCGGGATCGACTATGTCGCCGTGGCGGCGGGCGAGGAAAACGATTCGATATTCAAGTGGGTCGTTCCCTCCTCGTTCGGCGATTCCTGTCTCGTGAAGGTCGTGGCCCGCGATCCGAGCTCGCTCACGGGCGAGGATGCGAGCGATGCGCCGTTTTACATCGTCGAGGCGAGCACCGGCGTCGGGGACATCGCCCCTCCGCGCTTCACGAACCGCCTCGAGCAGAACTACCCGAACCCGTTCAACGGAACGACGACGATCGGGTACTCCGTCGCCGGGCGTTCGCAGGTGCTCGTGCGGATTTACGACACGGCCGGGAAGCTCGTGAAGGTCGTCGAGCGAGCGACGAGGGAGCCGGGAACGTACGTCGCCATATGGAGGGGCGTGGATGAGGCGGGACGCGGCGTCGCTTCGGGCGTGTACTTCTGCTCCATCACGGCCGGCGATTTTATGGATTCGAGAAAGATCGTCTACTTGAGATAGCGTCGGATTGGTTCGAGACCCCGAAACCGGAAGCTCAAATCGGGAACAGGAGGTGCAAAGTGGGAGACAAGGGCAAAAAGGACAAGAACAAGAGTCAGAAGCAGAAGATCAGCAAGATGGATCTAAAGGTGAAAGGGAAGCTGGCGAGGTTGCCGAGAAGAACGCCTTGATGAAAAGCGAGGCGCGCTCCTATTCCTGCGGCCGCACGATGACCTTGATCGATTTTTTCCCCTCGGCGACGAGGCGGAAGCCCTTGGCGGTTTCGGCGAGCGGGAGGCGGTGGGTGATCATGTCGTCGACTTCGACGCGCCCAGCGCGCAGCATCTCGATCGCGAGCTCCGTGTCGACGGGCGGCCCCGCGTACGTGGAAACGATCGTCGCTTGATCGCGCCAGATCTCCCAGCACGGCATCGCGGCCGTCGTCCCCGGCTCGAGCGGGGCGAAGAGCAGCACCGTGCCTCCGCGATCGACGGAGTGGAAGGCCTGCTCGACGACGCCCGGCGCGCCGGCCGCCGTGACGACGAGATCGAAGAGACGGGAGCCGTTCGACTCGCGGAGGCGCTGCGGGGACGCATCCTTCGCCTCGATGACGGCGTCGGCGCCGAAGCGCTTCGCCACGTTGAGGCGGAAGCCGTTGACGTCGGTCGCGGCGATGTGTCCCGCGCCGAGGGCGGCGAGCGATTTAACGAAGAGAAGCCCCGAGATGCCCGCGCCGAGGACGAGGGAGCTCATCCCCGGCTCGAAGCGGGCGACGCGGAGCCCGCGCAGCACGCAGGCGAGCGGCTCGACGAACGTGCCCTCGTCGAAGGAAAGCTCGTCGGGGAGAATGAACGTGCCGCGGTCGACGTTGATCTGCGGCACGCGGAGATATTCGCAGAATCCGCCCGGGTCGAAGTTGGTCGAGCGGAGTGTGTCGCAGAGGGAGTGCTTTCCGGCGAGACAGTGTCGGCACGTGTTGCAGGGGACGTGGTGCGCCACGGTGACGCGGTCGCCGGGCTTGAAGCGCTTCACGCCCCGTCCGGCCTCGGTGATCGTGCCCGCGATCTCGTGCCCGAGAACGAGCGGCGCCTTCGCGAGCCGGTACCACTCCATGACGTCGCTGCCGCAGATGCCGCTCGACTCGATGCGGACGAGAAGCTCTCCCGGGCCGATTCTCGGCACGGGCATCTCCTCGATACGGACGTCGGCGTTCCGGTAGTAGACCGCCGCGCGCATCGTTTCGTGTTTCGGGTGCTTCGGCATCTGCGCTCTCCGGCGGGGCGTCCCCGCTAGTTTCTCGTCACCATGAGGTCGCCGAAGAGATCGAGCGCTTTCTTCACCGTGAATTTTTCGTGCACGATCGCTCGCACCGCCTGGATCGCGGCGACGGGGTGCTCGGACTGCCAGATGTTGCGGCCCATGTCGACTCCCGCGGCGCCGCGGCTCAGGGCGTCGTGCGTGAGCTGGAACACGTCGCGCATCGTCTCGAGCTTCGGCCCGCCGGCGATGACGACGGGAACGGGACAGCCCTCGACGACCTTTTCGAACCCCTCGCAGTAATATGTTTTCACGAAATGCGCGCCGAGCTCCGCCGCGATGCGGCAGCTGAGGGAGAGAAAACGCGCGTCGCGCTTGCCGAGCTCCTTGCCGACCGCCGTGACGGCGAGCACCGGGATGCCGAAGGTCTCCCCCTCGTTCACGAGATCGGCGAGGCTGAGGAGCGTCTGGCGCTCGTAGTCCGTTCCGACGAAGATCGAGAGGGCGACCGCCGAGACGTTCAGCCGGATCGCCTCCTCGAACGTGGTCGTGATTCCTTCGTCCGCGAGAGAGGGGCCGATGACGCTCGTTCCTCCCGATACGCGGAGCACGATCGGCGTTTGCGCCTTGGGGTCGACCGATGTTCGCAGCACGCCTCTCGTCGGCATGAGCGCGTCGGCGTACTCGAGGAGCGGCGCGATCGTCGCGCGCGGATTCTCGAGCTTGGAGGTGGGGCCGAGGAAATAGCCGTGATCGACGGCGAGCATGACCGTGCGTCCGGTCGCGGGCCGAAAGATTCGCGCGAGTCTGTTCTGAAGTCCCCAATCCATAGGAGCGCTCCCTCCTCGTCATCGACGCCTCGCCCATGATCCGCCCGGACATCGTCTTCGGGCGGCCCCGGCGGGCCGTGCTCAGCCATTGAGTGAACGTCGAGTGTAGAATCGTTCGGGGCGTTCCGTCAAGCGCGAATTCCCCCGCCGGGGGGCAGCGAGCCCTGCATGCGCTTGTGCAGCGCGATCACGTACACGGCGACGACGAGCGACACGCCGCCGAGCAGGAGGAAGGGAGTGTGGATTCCCCACGCGTCCGACATGAAACCGGCGGCGAAGGAGAATGCGGCGTTGCCGATGATCTGCACGTTCGCGTTGAGGCTGAAGGCGGCCGTTCGGTTCTTGGGTTTCGCGACGCTGCCGACGAGCGTGAGCAGCGCCGGGAAGGAGAGGAAGAGCGACCATCCGAAGAGAATCATGAGGACGGCGACGAGCGCGAGATTCGTGCTGAATCCGATGACGCAGGTCGCGATCGCCGTGAGGATGCAGCTCAGTACGATCGCGCCGAAGCGCCCCGTCCGCTCGACCACCTTGCCGTACATGAGGGAGGCGACGGTTCCCGCCGCGATCCAGCCGCCGAGCACGATGCCCGTGAGGGACATCGAGGCGCCGAGCTTGTGGTTGAGGAGGCTCGGGCCGTAGGCGAGGGTGATCCCCCAGGCGACGCCGCTGAGGAGCGCGGGGAGTATGAGATACCGCTGGTCGCGGATCGTCTCGCGCCAGGAGACCGGCTCCTCCTCGTCGTCGTTTCCGTCGCCGCCGTTCGTGCCGCGCGAGATGACGAGCCCGGCGAGAGCCCCCGCGATGCAGAGGGCGCCCCACGTGTAGAGCGGAGTCCCCCAGTTGAAGCGCTGCGCGAGGTATCCCGTTCCGAGGAACGCGGCGAGCACCCCCACGTCTCCGAAGGCGCTCTGGATGCCCATCGCGCGGTCGAAATGCTTGCCGCGGAAGACGTGCGTGACCCAGGCGATGCCGACGGGGTGGTAGATGCTCGATCCGATCCGCACGCCCACGTAGAGGAGGACGAGCGCGGGATAGTTTTTCGCGAGCGGCGTGAGGAGGAGAAAAAGCCCGACGACAAGATCGTCGAGAACGAGGAGGAGCCGGTAGTGGCGTCCCTTGGCCCAGTGGCCGACGAAGAAATGAAAGACGATCGACACGATGAGCCCCATGAAGATCATCGAGCCGATGTCGGCGTAACGTCTGATGAGGAGCCCCTGCGTGTAGAGGATCGGGAATATCGTCGGGAGCGAGACGACCGAGGCGTCGTTGAAGACGTGAAATATCGAGACGGCGGCGAGTATCCTCTTGTGCTTCGATTCCATGATTCCTCCAATATGACATCCCGCCGCGTTTCGCGCAATCGCGCACTGGACGCTCCGCCCGAAGTGCGGTAGAGTCGGTGCTGCGCCTTTCCTCTCGAGCAACCTCTCCCGGCGGGGCTCGGCCCGCCCTCGAGGAGGCAGCCGATGTCGCGATACCGTTTCCCCCTGGCGCTCGGCGCGATGGCCGGCCTCGCTCTCGCCGCGTTCGCCGCCGCTCCGTCTCTCGCGGAGCCGTCCATTCGATCCCAGAAAGACACGATCGGCTACGCCACCGCTCCCGCGCAGGTCGCCGCGCTCGTGCGGCTCGTCGACTCGCTCGAGGCCGGGCGCTACGCGGCGAACGAGCGGGCCTTTCCCGCGGCCGGCTCGGCGCCGCCCGTCGGCGCCGTGTGTCCGCACGACGACTATCTCTACGCGGGGCGCGGCTACGTGCACGCGATGCGTCTCCTCAAAGCCCGGAGAGTCATCCTCTTCGGCGTTTCGCACACGGCGCGCCGCCGGGGCATACAGGGGAAGCTCGTCTTCGACGCTTTCGACGCCTGGCGGGTCGGCGGGAGGGACTGCCCCGTGTCGCCGCTCCGGAACGAGATCGTCGCCGCGCTCCCGCCGGAGCTCGTGCTGGTGAGCGACGAGATCCACGCCGAGGAGCATTCGCTCGAGGGATTCGTCCCGGTGCTCCAGCACTACCTGCCGGACGCGGAGATCGTGCCGGTTCTCGCGACGCGGCAGACGGAAGAAGGATTCGCCCGGGCCGCCGACGCCCTCGCCGCCGCGATATCGGGCCTCATGAGCGAACGCGGATGGAAGCTCGGCGAGGACGTCGCGATCCTCGTCTCGGCCGACTGCGTCCACTACGGCGACGAAGAGTGGGGCGGGCGGAACTACGCCCCCTTCGGGACCGGCGCCGAAGGGTACGAGAAGGGCGTGCGTCAGGATCTCGATGTGATTTCGAGATCCCTCGCGGGGGATATCGACGGCGGCAAGATCGCTCTCTTCCGCGAGATGGTCGATAGCGGGGATTTCCAGCAGCCGTACCGGATAACGTGGTGCGGCGTCTATTCGATCCCCCTCGGTCTCGGGGTCCTCGATCGGCTCTGCTCCCGCGCCGGGCGTCCGGCGCTCCGCGGATTCATGCTCGTCTACGGGACGAGCTTCGATCCCCCGCCCCTGCCGCTCGCGGGGACGGGGCTCGGAACGACGGCGATCAATAATCTGCGACACTGGGTCGGCTACACGGCGATCGGATACTGGTAAGAAGGAGGCACCGGCAGATGACGCATCGATTGACGGCTCCGCGCGCGTTCGCCGCGGCCGCCGCGCTCGTGGCGGCGCTCGCCGCATGCGCGTCGGCGCAGACGGACGACGAGATACGCTCGGCGATCGCGGCCGCGGGGGGTTCGAAGGACCACCCCGGGGCGGCATTCGTCTCGGTGTTCGAGCGGACGGACGTGACGGTCGAGGAGACGGGGCTCGCCCATTACCGCCGCCACAACCTCACGAAGATGCTGACCGCGGAGGGCGCCCTCGCGCGATCCGCGCTGCGGTTCGACTACGATCCGGCCTCGAACTTCATCGAGATCGAGAGCGTGAGGATCTTCCGCGCGGGGGGGGCGATCGAGCTCGTCGATCTCGCCGCGCTCCGGGACCTCTTCCAGCCGGCCTCGATGATCTACTGGGGGGCGCGCATGAAGCTCCTCCAGCTTCCGCGCCTCGCCCCCGGCGACGCCGTCGAGGTGAAGACGTACAAGAAAGGGTTCGAGATCGCCTACCTCGGCGCCGCGGAGGGAGGCTCGCCGGGCGCAGGCTCGCCCGGGCCGGGGCAGGCCGGCGTGGCCGCCGCCGGGGACGAGCGCTACATCCCGCCGATGCGGGGGCATTTCTACGACGTCGTCTATTTTCAAGAAACCTATCCGATCAAGGAGAAGCGGTACGATCTCCACATGCCGAAGGACAAACCGGTCCGGTACCGCGTCTATAACGGCGCGCTCTTCTCGGAGCAGCGCTTCGACGAGGCGGGAACCCACTACTCATGGTGGATCGTCGACAGCCCCGCCCACGTCGAGGAGCCGCGGAGCGCCGAGGCCCCCGACGTCGTGCCGAAGCTCGTGCTGGCGACCCTCTCTTCCTGGGAGGAGAAATCCCGCTGGTTCGCCGCGATCCACGACACGATTTACGCCGACAACGAGCCCATCCGCGGGCTCGTGAAGGATATCACCAAGGGTCTCAAGACGGACGTCGACAAGGTCGCCGCGCTCCAGCATTGGGCCGCGCAGGAGATCCGCTACTCGGGGATATCGATGGGAAAGGGCGAGGGATACACGCACCATCCGGGGAAGATGAGCTTCGCCGACCGCTGCGGGGTCTGCAAGGACAAGGCGGGGATGCTCATCACCCTCATGCGGACGGCCGGATTCGACGCGTGGCCCGCGCTCACGATGGCGGGATCGCGCGTCGAGGAGATACCGGCAGATCAGTTCAATCACTCGGTCGTCGCCTGGCGCCGCGCCGACGGCGCCTTTACGATGCTCGACCCGACCTGGGTGCCGTACTCGACCGAGCTCTGGAGCTCGGCCGAGCAGGAGCAGCACTACGTGATCGGCACGCCCGAGGGGGAGGGGCTCATGCAGATTCCCTACAGCCCTCCCGAGAATCACGTTCTCACGGTCGTTTCGCGCGGCTCGGTCGACCGCGACGGCGACCTCACGGGAACGCTCCGCTTCGCCGCGACCCGTTACATGGATCAGAGGATGCGGCGCTGGCTCGGCACGCACAAGCGCGACGACCTGCGCGCCTACGTCGAGGGGTGGCTCGCGGCGATCGCGCCGAACGTCGAGGTGACGAAGCTCAGCATCGGCGACCCGCTCGATTTCGAGAGACAATTCGCGCTCGAGGTCGCGTATCGCGTCCCGCGCTACGCGGTCGCGGACGGCGCCACGATCGATTTCGCCTCCCCCGCGTGGAAGCTCGGATTTTCGCGGCAGTCGCCGCTCCTGCCGGCGGCCTCCGTCGTCGATCCGGCCGAACGGAAGCTCCCGCTCTTTCTCTGGAACACGCAAACCTTCCGTTGCGACGAGTCGATCGAGATTCCGCCGGGGATGAAGCCGCGCGAGGTCGCGGGGGGATCTTCGAAAACGGGCGAGTACGCTTCCTACTCGATGGAGCGGTCCGCGTCCGGCGGCAAGCTCGTGAACCGGGGGGACGTCCTCGTCAGGCGGCGGACGATTCCCGCCGATGCGTATCCCGATTTCCGGTCGGTTCTGAAGGCCGCGGGCGAGTATGCGACGGCCCGTGTCGTTTTCGAGCGATAGGAGGCGACGATGAAACGGTACATTCTCGCGGCGCTGCTGCCGGCGCTCGCTGCCTCGCTCGCGTCGGCGGCGCCGTCGCCGGCGCGCGCGGCGTTTCCGGACAGCCGGACGGTCGCGGCGAAATATCCGCAGAGCGACGCGGTCGTTCTCTATGATTCCCTCGTTGTATCCATGGAGGAGCCGGGACGCGTCGCGAAGCGGCGTCACCGCGCCGTCATGCTCCTCTCCGACAACGCGATCAACCGGTACGGCGACCCCCGCATTCTCTACGACGCCGGCCGCGAGGAACTCCGCATTCTCGCCGCCCGCGCCCACATGCGGGACGGCTCGGCGGTCGATACGAAGCCGAACGGCATCAACCGGACGACGCCGTTCGCGCTCGATCTCGCGCCCGATTACGCCGACTGGCAGGAGACGGTGGTGACGCACGTCGGCATCGAGAAGGGGTGCGTCGCGGAGCTCGAGTACGAGATCGCGGGGCCCATGCCCTCTCCCCGGCCGAGCGGCGTCGAGATCTTCTCATCGGAGGACCCCGTGGAGCTCGCCGTTCTCGTCGTGAGGACTCCCGCGGGAGCGGAGCTCGAGGCGTTCGGCATGAACGGCGCGCCCGAGGCCGCGCGTTCCGCCGGCGCGTGGACGTGGACCGTGCGCGACATCCCGGGACGGACGCCCTTCGACGGCGGCGTCTGGGAGGGAAACTATTTTCCCGCGGTGTGCTGGAGCATGGAAACGAGCTGGCAGGAGGCGCTCGCGAAGATCGCGGGCGAGCTCGACGCGGCGTCGGCCTCCTTTCCGGCGCTGGACGAAGCGGTCCGTGACGCCCTGAAGGACCTCGTCACGGACGAGGAGAAAATACTCGCCGTGCAGCGGCTCGCGATCGGCGCCGTGCGCGGCGTGCGCGTTCCATTCGCTCTCCTCGCCGCCCCGCCCCGCCCCGCCGCGCGCGTCTACGATACGGGATACGCGGGCCCGCTCGATCGCGCCGTGCTGCTCGCCGCGATGCTCCGCTCGGCGGGGTACGATCCGGCGCCGGTTCTCGCGTCGGCGGGGCGGATCGATAACTTCGACGTGGCGGCGCCGCAGCTTTTCGGCGAGATCCTCGTCTCGGTCGCCGGCGAGGGAACGGGGGATATGATCCTCGCCCCCGGCTCCCGCTACGAGCGCGACGCCTCGTACGCTCTGGCCGGAAAGACCCTCGCGCGTTTGGAAGGCGGAGTATCCGGCGCGGCGGCGAAAGCTCCGCATCTCGTGAAGCCCCCGTCGCACGAGCCCGGCGCGAGCCGGAGCACCCTCGATATCGAGCTCGTCCCCGGCGAGAACGGAGCTCTTTCCGGAAAGGGGCGGGCCGTTCTCGGCGGAGCGTTTTCACCGTACTATATCGTCCGCGCGGGCGAGAGCCTCGAAGCGTATGTCGGAGAGCGCGTCAAGAAACTCTTCGGTGGCGCCGAGCTCGCCGCGTGCAACGCGCTCTCGCTCGACCGGGCGGGGGCCGAGGTGGAGTTCTCCTTCACGGTGAAGCTGCCCGAGAAGGGCAAGGGAGAGCGCGTCTATCTCTCGTTCCCGAAGGCCTTCGACGCGGCGGTCTCGGGCGTCGAGCGCGTGCGCCCCGGGCGATCCGCCGTGTCCGATGCCATGAGGCTCGAGCCGTGCGTCCTCTCCGTTTCGTGCTCGATCGTGCTTCCCGAAGGATGGAAGCTCGTCGCCCTGCCGTCCGCGGCTTCGCTTCGAAACGACGTCGGCGCCGCGAGCGTGAAGATCGAGGGAGCGGCGGGCGAGAAGCGGGTCGTGCGCTCCGAGCTTCTCCTCGAGCGCGACGTCGTCGCGCCCGCTCTCTACCCCGGGCTGCGGGCCCTGCTCGCGGCCGCCGCCGGCGACGGGATGGTGATCGAAAAAGAATAGCGGGCCGGGTGGCCCGCTATCCCGCCTCGGGGGTCGTGCACCGGGGGGTACGGTGCTCGGGGGTCCGCGATCAGTTCGGGTCGAGTTCGATGGTGTCTCCGAGGTCGGTGGCGCTTTCGCTGAGGGCGTTCGGCGGAAGCTCGACGGCGCTCACGGCGCCGCTCGAAGAGTCGGCGATGCAATCCGGCGGAAAGTTGCGGTAGATCGTCACGATGCGCCCGTGCCGGTTGAGGAAGGCGATGTCGACCGCGTTTCCGAGTCCGACCGTATAGATAGCGCGGCACGGCGCGATCCACAGCGCGCAGTTCTTCGGAATTCCGGCGCGGTTGAGAGAACGAAGCGTCGAGTAGGTGTTCGAGTTGAGCGTCAGGAGACGCTTCGCGATCATCGTCCCTCGCGTCTTGTTGAGAACTGACACGGCCGCACACCTCCCCTAGATCGATGTTCCGATCATGAGCACGGCGAGCGTCGAAAGGGCCAGCTTCGCGGTCCACGGGAACGGAAACGAAGTGGCGCCGGACGCGCCGGGGTCGACCTCGTCGCACCCCTCCGACAACGCGAGCTCCTCGAATTCCTTCCTGTCCTTGCGCAGAATCTTCATCGCCTCGATTTCGACGAGAGCGGACTGCTCGTCGAGGGCGAGAAGGCTGGATCGGCCGCCGCTCGACCCCGTCGTCCGGGGCGCCGGGCGCGGCGAATCGATTCCGAGCAGCCGCTGCACCATGAGAAACGCGGTCGCCGCGGCGAATACCATGCCGTACTGGTGCGTGCCGAGCGAGGAGCCGAGCGCCACGGAGACGAGCACGTCGGCTCGCGATATGTGGCCGAGAAACGAGAGCGGCAGCGTGAGCAGGAGCGCGAAGGCCCCGCCCGCGATCGAGAACACGAGCCCGTCGAGACCGTCGACCAGACCGAACGCGGCCGGGGCGGCGACCGCCGCCGCGATCGCGATCGCGGACTGGATCCTCGGCTTTCCGAGGGCGTACGTCGCGGTGATTATGAAGAGCGCTGTGAGAAGGTTGAGCACGGGCCGTACGCTCCTTTTCCGTGTCGATGCCGTATCTCAGTCGATGGAATAACAAGATGCATTCCATCGAGCGGCTCGAAGGGGAGATCGCTTGAATGCGGGGCGGGCACGGCCGCGGGAAGGCGCGCAACAGATTGTATTTCAACGTGCTATCGCAGCGGGTGCGGCTGCGAATTATCGCCCGGCGCCGCGCGGTATCCCCGCTCGTCCGCGCCGGCTCGGTTGGATTTTGGTGAAAATCCCCAACCTGTCGAAGATCGCCGGGATACCCTGCGCGCTTTTTCGTCGGCTGGGCGCCGGCGATGCCCGGCGATTCCCCGCGCTTTCCGTTCGTGTCCGGTTGTCGCCGATCGATCCGCGGGAGAGCTATGTTCCGGCGAGCCGCAGGAACGCCTCTTCGACGCGCCGCATATTGTCGCGCCAGAGCCCCCGCTCGCGGATGATGATCCCGTTGCGCTCGCGAGCCGACGAGCGCAGGGCGCCGTCGCCGAGGGCCGTCAGAACGGCGTCCGCGAGGGTTCCGGGATCGCGCCGCGCGAGAACGATGCCGTTCAGGCCGTTCGATATCCACTCGCGATTCGCGGGTAGATCCGCCACCACGGGGAAGGCGCCGCAGGCCATCGCTTCGAGCAGGGAGACCGAGGTCGAGTCCGACCGGGAGGTCGAAACGTAGACGGCCGCTTTCCGGAGCTCGTCCGCGATGGCCGCGGGCTCGAGGCGTCCTTTGAAGTCGAAGCGGCCGGCGAGGCCGAGAACGGCGGCTTTCTCCTCGAGACGCCGGCGGTCCGGGCCGTCTCCGCAAACGACGAATCGCGCGTCGCGTTTCTCGAGCACGAGCGGCGCGGCGTCGACGAGGAGCCCGACGTCATAGACGGGGTGGAGGTTTCTCGTGCTCACGATCCGGGGCTCCGCGGGAGGGGCGGGGGCTGGGTGGAACATGCGCTCGTCCACTCCGAGGTACGCCTTGAGAACGCTTCTGGCCCCGGCGCGCGCGGCGAGCCTCGAGAGCTCCTCGGCGTCGGTGATGACGAGATCGGCCCTCCGGAGCACCCGGCCGATCTGGAGGCGGTGGAGAACCGAAGAGGGATAATCGACGAGGAGGTCCGAGCCGATGCTCGTCGCCGCGAACGGCCGGGCGCCGCAGAGCGAGGCGACGAGCCCGTAGCCGCCGAGGTAGAGGGCGCTCACGATGTCGGGCTTGAAGCGTCGCGTCTCGGCTCGGATGGCGGGAAGGGCGGAGAGGTATCCCGCGAGCTTCGTCGGCGCGCGCGCCTCGAGCCGGCGCGCCGGGGCGACGGAGCCGTCGACGCTTTCGAACGAGAGGAGCAGAACGTCGTGCCCGCGCTCGTGGAAGTACCCGCTCCACCGCCTCGTGTGAACGAGGGAGCCGTCTCCGAACACCAGGATGCGCATGGCTCCGACTGTATCATAGGCCGCTCGACGATCGAAGCGCAATTCGCGCCGCCCCGCGGACGCGCCCCGCTCCCGCGGGGCACATATTTTCTTGCGGATTTCATGCGGCTCGTTCACAATCTCCCATGAGCGCAGCTTATCTACGAAACGTCGATTCTCGTCCGCCCGCACTCCGTCGGGGTCGTTTTCATCGGGAGGCTCTTCGTATGTCGCCCAGACTCGCTTCGCGCCCGCCGGCACTCGCGGCCGCGATCGCGCTCGCCGCGATCGTCGCCGCGCCGGCCGGAACGCTCGCCGCGCGCGCCGCGGCGGATCGTCCGGTGCATACCTATTCGATCGTCGCCCGCGATTCGGTCACCGGCGAGATGGGTGTGGCCGTGCAGTCGCACTGGTTCTCGGTCGGTCCGGTCGTGCCGTGGGCGCGCGCCGGGGTGGGCGCCGTCGCGACGCAGAGCCTCGTGCTCGTGTCGTACGGGCCGCTCGGGCTCGAGCTCATGGAGCAGGGGATGAGCGCGCGGGAGGCGCTCGAGAAGCTCGTCGAGGAGGATCCCCACGCCTCGGTCCGTCAGGTGGCGATGGTCGATCGGGACGGAAACGTCGCGGTCCATACCGGCGATTCGTGCATCGCCCACGCCTCGCACCGCGCGGGCGCCGGCTTTTCGGTGCAGGCGAACATGATGCTCACGGGCGGCGTTCCCGCCGCGATGGCCGGGGCGTTCGAGTCGGCCGAGGGGGATCTCGCCGAACGGATGCTCGCCTCGCTCGAGGCGGCCGAGCGCGAGGGGGGCGACATACGCGGACGGCAGTCGGCGGCGATCGTCGTCGTGCGTGCGGTTCCGAGCGACGAGCCGTGGTCGGACGTCGTCATGGACCTCCGCGTCGAGGATCATCCGAGACCCGTCGAGGAGCTGCGCCGGCTCGTCCGGCTCGAGCGCGCGTACGAGTTCGAGAATCTCGGCGACGAGGCGATGGCCGAGGGGGATCTCGCCGCGGCGATGGAGGCGTACGGAGAGGCCGCGAAGCTCGCCCCGGACAACCTCGAGCTCGCCTTCTGGCAAGGCGTTTCGCTCATCAACGTCGGACGCGACGCCGAGGGGATCGCGATCATCAAGCCCGTCGTCGAGCGCGACCCCAACTGGAAGGAGCTCCTCGGGCGCCTTCCGAGGAGCGGGCTCCTCCGCGTGGACGACGCCCGGCTCGGGAAGATTCTGTCGGCGCTCTGAGGGTCCGCCCGCGAGGGGGCGCCTCGTGTTTAAACGAATCGGCGGCGAAGCTGTATGAATATGGCGGAGCAGACAACCGGCCTCGACGAGGCCGAGCTCGTGCGAAGGGGTCACGCGGGAGATCGCGAGGCGCTCCAGGAGCTCTTGAGGATGCACGAACGCGGGCTCTACGCGTTCGTGAACCGGTTCGTGGGCGGAGCCGCCGAGGCGGCGGACGTGTATCAGGACATCGTGCTGAGGGCGATCGAGAATATTCACCGGTACAATCCCAACCTGAGCTTTCGAACGTGGCTCTACACGCTCGCCGCCAATTACTGCAAGAACGTCCTGCGGTCGCGCGGGCAGCGCGGCAAGTTCCGCATGCCGGCTTTCAGGCGCTCCGGGCACGGCGACGAGATCGACGTGCTCGCGACCGCCCCGGACCCGGCCCCGGGACCCGATCGGGCGGCGGAGAGCTCCGAGTTTCTGCGCGCGCTCGAACGCGAGCTCATGAATCTGCCGGCGGCCCAGCGCGAGGTTTTCGTTCTGAGGGAATTCAACGGCGTTCCGTTCAGGGAGATATCCTCGATTCTCAAGATACCCGAGGCGACGGCGCGATCGCGGATGTATCTCGCCGTCGAGTATCTGCGCGTGCGGCTGCGCGCGTTTGCCGGGGCGGAGGCCGGACGGAAAGCGGAGGGAAGAGCGTGACGGAACAGCGCGGCGACAAAGACCGCGGCGCGTCCGGCGTCCGGCCGGACGCCGGCGGCATCCATTCTCCCGAGTGCCCCGCGTGCCTCGAGACGCGCCACGAAATCATGATGGCCGTGTTTCACGAGGCGGAGGTCGTCGCCGGGTCCGTTTCGATCCATCTCGCCGAGTGCCCTTCCTGCCGCGAGTGGGAGGCGGATCTGCGGCGCATGCACTCGATCTGCGAATGCGCCGGCGAGGGCGCCGCTCCCGCCGGTCTCACCGAGGCGGCCCTCTCCGCGCCCGCGGCGGCGCCGGATGCCCGCGGGCTCCGGGCCTCGCCCGCTTCGCTTTCCCGGGATCGCGGCGCGCTCGCCGTGAGCCTCGTTTTCATCGTGCTCGCCAACGCGGGGCTCGCCGCGCTCCTCGAGGGGAGCGCGCGGGTTCTCTACCCCGCCGTCACGCTCGCCGCCATGCTCGTCGCCACCCTCTGGGTCTTTTTCGATTCGAGGGGGCGCGGCGCGCGGGGCGGCTTCTGGACGGCGCTGCAGCCCCTGACCGTGCCCGCCGGTCTCGTCGCCTATATCGTCTGCCGCGACCGGGAATCCATGCGCTGCCCGGAGTGCGGAGCCCTCTGCCACGCGCAGGACCGGCACTGCCGCCGATGCGGCAGGCGGCTGCAGGACGTTTGCTGCCGGTGCGGGAAGACCGTGCGGCGGGAGTTTCGGATCTGTCCGTGGTGCGGCACGCCGCTCGCCGAATGCTTCCTGCGCGACGGGAGCGCGGGCGCCTCGTGCGGCTGGACGGGCGCCCAGAAGGCGTTCGTCGCCGGCGCCAACGCGGCGCTCCTCGCGGCGTTGCTCGCCGTGCTTTTCGGGGGCGGCGATCCGGCATGGACGGCGGCCGCTTCGCTCTACCTCGCCGGGATGATTCCCGTTTTCAACTGGGCGGCGTTCGACGCTCGACGCCGCGCGATGGACACTATCGGATGGGGAATGCTCGCGCTGCTCGCGGGCTACGCCGGTCTCGTCGTCTATCTCGCGTGCCGTCAGCCGCTCGTGAGCCAGTGTCCGGTCTGCGGAAGCTTCCCGCCGTCGAGCTTCAGCTACTGCCCTTGCTGCGGATCGCTCATGAATCCTGCCTGCCCGAGGTGCGGCGCGGCGGGCGCCGGGAGCTACTGCGCCTCGTGCGGCGCGCCTCTCTCCGGCGGAGGATGATGCGGCCGCGTTTCCCTCGAGCGGCGCCGCGTCGCGTCAGCGCAGCTTTCTCCCCGCAGTGGCGGGGATGAGGCGGCCGTACTTGACGCCCTTCATCGACATGAGCTCGTCCGCGATCGCCCGCACCGCCGCGGGTTTCCCCCGAATCACCTTCGCCTCGAGGCAGTTGCCGCGGTCGAGATGGAGATGCAGCGTCGTGAGAATACCGCCGTGATGGCGGTGCTCCCGCGTGAGGAGCTGCGACGAAAGCTCGCGGCGGCGATGATCGTACACGATGACGAGAACGCCGATCACTTCCCCGCGCGCCGCGCCCCATTCATGCTCGACGAGCGCGCCGCGGACGAGATCGCGGATCGCCTCGCTGCGGTTGGGGTAGCCTTTGCGCCGCACGAGGGCGTCGAGTCCCGCCAGAAGCGAGCCGTCCATCGAGACGCCGAACCGCGTCGTTTTCACCGCTGGTCCTCCTCCCGGTAGTGGGAATGCCGGAAATCCGCCGCGGCCGGCCCGTGCGGACGCAGATGCGCGTGCACGAGCCCGGCCCGCTCGAGGAGCGCCGTGTCCGCGAGCGCTGTCTCGACGGGACCGGCGAAGAGCGGGCGGCGGTCCGGCCCGAGAACGATCGCATGCTCGCCGATGTGTCTCGCGAGCAGGAGATCCTGCGTGGCCGTCACGATCGTCGTCCGGCGCGCGGCCAGCCCGGCGAGTATGTCGATGAGCATCCCCTCCGTCGCCGGATCGAGGCTCGCGGTCGGCTCGTCGAGAAGGAGCGCCTCGAGATCCATCGTGAGGACGGAAGCGAGCGCCACGCGCTTCTTTTCCCCGCCGCTCAACCGGTACGGATACCGCTCGGCGAGCCCCTCGATCCGGAGCGCGGCGAGCGCCGACTCGACGCGGCGGTTCACCTCCGCTTCGTCGAGCCCCATCTGGCGAGGTCCGAACGCGAGCTCCTCGCGAACGGTGGGGGAGAAGCACTGGACGTCGGGATCCTGGAAGACGAGCCCGATTTTGCCGCGGAACGACCGCCGCGAGGGCCCGCGGTCGAGAACGCGCTCCGTGACGGCCTCGCCGAAGGCCTTGACCGACCCCTTGCCGGGAAAGACGAGCCCGTCGAGAATTTTGAGGAGCGTCGATTTGCCGGAGCCGTTCGGTCCGAGGAGCACGGTGCAGCGGCCGCTGGGAATAATGAGCCGCTCGATCTCAAGGGCGGTATCGCCGCCCGGATACGCGTAGGACACACCCGAAAGCTCGAACGCGGCGGTCCCGTCGTCAGGCGGCGTTTTTCCCCCGCCGTGGAGCGGGGCCTCGCCCCGGCGGCCGGCCGCCGGATCGAGCGTGTCGCGCGGGGGGCCGTTTCCCTCGGGGTCCCATCCCCGAGAGAGCATCGCGAGGTGCACGCCGTCGGCGAGGTCGAGCGATCTCACGAAGAGGAGCCCGGCGCTCCGGGAGACGAAGGCCGCCTCCCGCCGGAGCGGAAGCGGAGCGAGCGTTCTGCTCCGGCGCGCCATGAAGAGATCGGGCGCCGCGCGCACGAGGAGCAGCAGATACCGGTAGCAGAGCGAGAGGAGCGAGACGGCTGTTCCCGGCAGCCGCAGGGAGCGCAACGCCGAGAGGAGGGCGTGCCACGGCGTCGTGACGACGAGAAGAACGGCGAACGAGACCGACGCCGAGACGCGCAGAACGAGCGTGAGCGCCGTCCGGGCGCCCTCGGCGGTCACCGCGAGCGGCCCGAGGGAGGCGACGCGCGTCCCCGGCGTGAGAAAGAGCGCCGGGACCGCGACGATGATCGTGAAAAGCGGAATGAACACCCAGATGCGGCGCGTGAAGGCGGCGACGCCGATGCGCGAGGCCGCGGCGAGCGCCGTCGCGGCGGCGTAGAGCGCCGCGAGCGCGGCGACGCTTCTCGCGAGCGAGCAGGCGACGATCATCCCCCCGGCGAGGACGACCTTGAGGCGCGCGTCGATCCGCTGGAGGAGGCCGTTCTCTCGCGCCCACCGCTCGTTCACGAACGCGCGCTCGAGGGCGGCCGAAAGGGCCGAGATATTTTTCTCAAGAAATGCGCCCATGTCTCGCGATCCGCGTGATGGCCCATGCGGCGAGCGCGGTCGCCCCGGCCCCGGCGAGCGCCGTGACGACGTAGGCGACGCCCTCCCGGCCGGCCCCTCCGTCGAGGCCGGGGACCGTGTAATCCTTGAACGGCGTCTCGGGGGCGGGAGAGGTTTCCGCCATGCCGCGCGGCGCGAATCCGACGCGCTCCCGCACTCCCTCGATATCCCACTCACCCCATGCTCCGCCCGCCGCGACGAGCCCGAGAGGAGCGAGCACGGCGAGGACCATGAGCGCCATCCAGCCGCGCCGGTATCTCATGAGGCGCCTCCGCCGGCGGGCGCCGCCGGCTGCGGGGAGGACGTTCCCCGGGCGGCCTCGAAAAGCTCCGGATGATGGCGGCCGAGAAACGCGGCCACACCCCCCGTGATGGCCGCCTCGGCGGCCCCCGCGACGGTGAGGTGCGGAATCATCATCGCCGGCACGGTCACTCCGAGGGAAAAGGGGCAGAAGAGCGGCGTCCCGTCGGGAAGATGGTGGAGGAGCGGCTGCACGCCGAGCTCGAGCGCCGCGACGAGGGCCGCCGCGTTGATGCCCACGTAGCCGCCCGCGGCGGCGGCGATCGCGAATCGCCGCTCGGACGGCCGCGAGCCTCCCCGGAGCGCCCGGAACACCGCGTATCCCGCGAGCGGCATGATGCATCCCAGGTTCACGGCGTTCGCGCCGAGAGCGAGGATGCCGCCGTCGCCGAAGAAGAGGGCCTGGACGGCGAGCGCGATCGTCACCGCCGTGATCGCGGGCCACGGCCCGACGAGAATCGCGACGAGAACTCCGCCGGCCGCGTGCCCCGTCGTGCCTCCCGGGAGCGGGATGTTGAACATCATGATGAGAAACACGAAGGCCGCGAGCATCGCGACGAGGGGGGCGTGGCGCGATCCGAGGCGCTTCCTGATGGAGCGCAGCGAAGCCGCCCAGAGCGGCGCCGCGATCGCGTAGAGAGCCCCCGCCGTTTGCGGGGAGAGGTAGCCGTCGGGTATGTGCACCGGCGCTCCTTTCCGGATCGTGCCATCATTTTGAAGAATCGTAGCACAATTATGGGGCCCGCCGCCGCGCTTCGTCAAACGGTTTCTTCGCCGCGTCCCGCCGTGATATACTGCCGCTCGCGCGGCCGGCGGCCGGAGGGCGGAGTGGCCGGCGCGGGGGGGCGATGCACGGTGGGCGATCGGCGATTCAAGAGAATTTACGAGCGGCTGCTCCGCGCCTACGGGCCGCGGCGATGGTGGCCCGTGACGCCCACGGGGGAGACGATCCCCCGCTATACGGGAGGCCCGCGGAGCGAGCGCCAGCGTTTCGAGGTGGCGGTCGGCGCCGTGCTCACGCAAAACACGGCGTGGACGAACGCCGCGCGGGCGATCATTCACCTCAACCGCGTCGATGCGATGAGCCCCGCCGCGATCGCCGGCATGGACGAGAGCGATCTCGCGGGCGCGATCCGTCCCGCGGGGTATTACAACCAGAAAGCGAAACGGCTCAAGATTCTCGCCGAATATTTTCTCTCGAAGCGGAGGCGCTCCCGCGCCTCGCTCCTCGCGCTCAACGGCGTCGGACCCGAGACGGCCGATTCGATCTTGCTGTACGCCTGGAACAGGCCCGTTTTCGTCATCGACGCCTACACGCGCCGGATGTTCGGGCGTCTCGGCCTTCTTCGGGAAAATGCCTCCTATGACGAAGCGCAGGCGGCGTTCCAGGGGAATTTGCCCCACTTTCCCGCTCTGTACCGGGAATACCACGCGCTCATCGTCGAGCACGGGAAACGCTGCTGCAAAAAGGCACCCGCGTGCAAAAAATGTCTTTTGCAAACGAATTGCGCCGTGTATCTTGGAAAAAAGGAGAAAACTATATGCGCGGAAAGCGGTTAGTTTGTTCAGGACGGTTCGCAAAATTCCCTGCCGGTGACTCCGCGCTTTATGGTACAATATAAAGTGAAACGTTTCCTGTTTGCAGGGACAACTCGCGGCTCTACTAGGGGAATTGCAGCTTTTTCTAGGGGGAAAGGCGAATGATTTCATTCGAAGCGACCATTCAAAAGCTTCGCAGCGAAGGGTTCAAGCTGACGCCGCAGCGGCTCGCGGTCATCAGGTACATGCTGGGCAACAAGGAACACCCGTCCGCCCTCAAGATACACAAGGAGTTGCGTCGGAAGTATCCGACCCTTTCCTTTTCGACCGTTTACAACACCCTCGGCACGCTCGAAAAGATCGGCGAGGTTCAGTCGCTCCACATCTTCGACGATTTCCTCAACTACGAGCCCAACACGGACCCGCATCTCCACTTCCTGTGCCAAAAGTGCGGCGCCATTCACGATGTCTTCACCGAAGCGCACGTTGGGTTCCCCTTGCCGCTCGGCGACATCGACGGGCACGAGGTCACCAAGTGCAGTGTCGTTCTCGGCGGCGTTTGCAAGTTCTGCAGATAGATCGATAGGGAGGAGAAGGCTTGATCGCACAGAGCTGGAAGTGCTCCTCGTGCGGGTTCGTCGCCATCGGCTTGTTTCCGCCGGAATCCTGCCCCAAGTGCCATGCGGCCCGGGACGCCTTCATCACGGAGCACGAGTTTCTTTTCCCGAAGGAGGAGACCTCCGCCGTCATCAAGGCGTGCTGGAAGGTGAGCTACGGCCTCTATATCGTCACCTCCGTGCAGGGCGAACGCATGAACGGCCAGGTCTGCAACACGCTCTTCCAGATCACGAGCGATCCGCCGCGTTTCGCGATCGGCATCAATCACCGCAATCTGACGCACGAGTTCATCGCGGGGAGCGAGGTTTTCGCCGCATCCATCCTCGGCGCCGGCGACCATCGCCTCGTCCGCCGCTTCGGCTACCGCTCGGGACGCGACTTCGACAAGCTGAAAGGCGTGGCGGCGCGGCTCGGGAGAACGGGATGTCCGGTCCTCGAGGAGTCGATCGGCTTCGTCGAGTGCAAGGTGCTCCCCGACAAGACGATCGACGCGGGAACGCACAGCATCTTCGTTGGCGAGGTCGTCGGCGGCGGCATCCTCAAGGACGGCGAGCCGATGACGTACGCCCACTATCACGCCACCAAGGATTCCGCTCAATAATTTCGAGAGATATTTCGCCCCAGCGAAAGGAGCTCGAATGACGACGGAGCAGAATGAAAACTTCATGGGGGTGCTCGCGGGCGCGATCTGCAGGGAGATCGGCGCGCGGGACTTCTACCGCCGCATCTCGGCCGAGATCAAGAACCGCGAGGGGAAGGACCGATTCAAAAGGCTCTCGGGGGACGAGGAGGGCCACCGCAAGAAGCTCGAGTCGTGGTACGAGAAGCTCTTCGGCAAACGGTTCGCGTCCGATCCGAAGATGCTCGAGGCCGCCGAGATCACGGGCGTCAAGGTGAGCAAGCAAACGGGCGCCATGGCGGCGCTCGATCTCGCCATCAAGGCGGAGGCCGCGGCCGAGGAGTTTTACGCGAAGCAGGCGGAGGCCGTTTCCGCGCCGGCGCTGAAGGATCTCTTCACGAAGCTGTCCGCCGAGGAGCACGGCCACTACGAGCTGCTCACGGCGGAGCGGAACGAGCTCGCCGGCGGCTTCTACTGGTTCGACATGGATTCGACGTCGTTTCTCGAGGATTGAGGGGCGGCGGCGGCCGCGCGGCCCCGGCGGGCCGGCCCCGTTCGAGGAGGATCGCATGAAAAAGAAATGGAAATGCACCCTCTGCGGGTATATTCACACGGGGGAGACGCCCCCCGACAAATGCCCGGTGTGCGGAGCGGGCCCCGACAAGTTCATTCCGTACGATCCGCGCCGCTAGCGCGGCCGGAAGCGCACCGAAAGGAGAGCCGGTCATGGAAAAATGGCAGTGCACGATCTGCAACTATATCTACGACCCCGCGAAGGGCGACCGCGAGAACGGCGTCAAGCCGGGGACTCCGTGGGAAGAGCTTCCCGACGATTGGGTATGCCCCGACTGCGGCGCGCCGAAAAGCGAATTCGAGAAGCTCGATTGAGAGGTGAAGAGACGATGCCGATCAATTTCAGCGCCGACGAAGTGTTCGAAATGGGGATGGATATCGAGCGCAACGGCGAGGCGTATTACCGCAAGGCCGCCGAGCTCTCGAAGGACGCGCGGATCAAGGCGGTGTTCGCCGATCTCATGCAGCAGGAGGGGATCCACTACACCGTTTTCAAGGGGCTTCGCGAGAACCTCCCGCCGCGAGCGACGCTGCCGACGGTCGCCGATCCCGAGAGCGAGGAGTATCTCTATCTCGACGCTCTCGTGAAATCGCGCCTCTTCACGAGCGTGCGCGAGGCGGAGGCGGTCGCGGCGGGCGTGAAAAGCGCGATCGAGGCGCTTCGGGCGGCGCTCGTTTTCGAGAAGGATACGGTGCTTTTCTTTCAGTCGATGAAATCGATGACCGACGAGCGGCTCGGCAAGGGCGAGATCGACCGGCTCATCGAGGAGGAGTACCGGCACATCGTCCGGATCTCGAACCTGATCAAGGAGCACGGGGGCTGAACTCTCGCGTCGGGATGAACGGCGGCGGCCCGGCCCCTTCCGTCCGGGGCCGCGCGGAGCTCATAACGGCGCTCGCCATCGCCGGGGGCGCCTTTCTGTTTCGTCTCCTGTTCCTCGGGGCGCGTCTCACGCTCCAAGGAGACGAGATACACTACGCCGAATCGCTCTTCCGGTTTCTCCATGGCCGGTTTCTCGAGGGCGTTTCGGATTACTGGTCGTTCTTCTATCCCCTCGCGGGGATCCCGTTCGGGATGCTGGCGGGGGACGCCGAGACGGGGCTTCGGGTCCTCTCGATCGCGGCCGGGGCGGCCGCGGTTCTGCCCGCGATGGCCCTCGCGCGGCGAATCGCCGGGGGGCGCGCCGCCGTCTTCGCCGGGATCCTCGTCGCCCTGCATCCGATTCTCATCGAATTTTCGACGACGGCCGCGACGGAGCCGCTCTTCTCGCTGCTGCTCCTCCTTTCGCTCGCCGTCTTCCTGCGGGGGCTCGACGGGGGGAGGGTGGGGTTCTTCGCCGCCGCGGGCGCGCTCATCGGCCTCGCGTATCTCACGCGCCCCGAGGCGCAGATCTTTCTCGTGATCCTCGCCGGGGCCGCGCTCGCCGTCCGGCCCGGGGGGCCTCGGGCGCGACAGCGGCGGGGCGCGTTTTGCGCGCCGCCGCCCTCACGGCCGCCTTCGCCGCGGTCTCGATCCCCCATATTTTGCTGCTTCGCGAGGCGACAGGGGAGTGGACCGCCGGATCGAAGGCCGCCGTCAACCTGAGCTCGCCCGTGATCTGGGAAGATACGCTCGAACGCGAGCGCTTCGTGTACAGCCTCGACGAGAGCGGCTCCGAGCGGCTCATCGAGACGGCCGGGCGCGAGAGCGCGCTCTCCGTCCTGTGGCGGGAGAAAGGACGCATCGCGGCGGATTATTTTCCGAAGATGGGCGCGGGGTTCGGTCTCCTTCCCATGCTTCTCTCGAGCCCAGTGCTCGCGCTCCTCATTCCGCTCGGGCTCTTCGCACGGGGCCGTCCGCGCGGCGGCGCGGCGCGGTGGCTGCTCGCCGCGGCCGGCGCCTTCCCGTTCGCCTTCTACTCGATCTTCCGCGTCGAGCTGAGGTATCTCGTGCCCTACCTCCCCGTCTACCTCGTCTGGGCCGGAATCGGATGTGGAGTGCTCGCCGGCTGGATCGGCGAGCTCGCGGGGCCGAGGCGCTGGATCCCCCGGACGGCGGTCGTGCTCGTGTTCGCGAGCCTCGTCCCCTTCGCCTTCAGCAAGTACGGTCTGACGCTGAAATCGCAGCGCGTCGAATGGCGCGAGATCGGCGCGTGGATTCGCGAGCGGGGGGACGGGTCGCCGGTCCTCGCCCACTCGGGTTGTCCGGTCAGCTACTACGCGGGGGATCCCGGGGCGACGTTCATTCCGTGGACCGACGGGGCGGGGCTCGTTCGGTTCGCGAGGCTGCGCGGCTTTCGCTACGTCCTGATCGACGAGGGTTACATCCGGTCCTTCCGCCCGACCCTCGAACCGATCCTCGAATCCCCGCCGCCGGAGCTCGAGGCGTTGCGGACCTTTGACGCCGGATCGGGCCGGGTGATTCTCTACCGTCTCTCGGGAGGCTCGTAGAGGCTTCGTTCGATTTCCCGGCGCAACCGATGCTTCCCTTCCATTTCCCGTCGCTCCTCATTCATCCTCGTTCGTCCCGCGTATTGTGAACGGTTCTTGCTCGTTTCGGCGGCAGGTGGGATGGAATATGCATCTTCGTAACGGCTTAATTGCTACAATGATAATTGGTTGCGGCGACATTTGCCGCGCCGCGGCGGGGCGGGACCCGAGTCGCGGCATGGCGCAAAAGCGGCCAATTCGGGCCCCGCAGCCCGATTCGGCTCGATAAAGGTGCCACATGGCGCGCGGAGATGCCGAAATCAAAAAGAATACCGGCGAGCCGCGGCGGGTCGAGGAGCGTGTCGAGGATCGGGCTCTCGCCCTCGACGCGCTCGCTCGTCTCGCCGGCGCTCTCTCATCGATTTCTTCGACGCGTGAGGCGGCCGACGCCGTGTGCTCCACGCTCGCGGAGAGCTTCGGCGCGCCGCGCTCGGCGCTCTATCTTCGCAATCGGGACGGCGGCGCCCTTCTCCCGATTCGCTCGATCGGCGGAGAAAAGGGCGGCGATCCTCCGGCCCTTCGGATGGACAGCGGTTTCGTCCGCTGGATGGCGGACCTCGACGGGCCTCTCCATCTCGACGAGTATTTCTCGTCGGCGGGAGGGTCGGCGGCCGACGACGAGGAAGCGCTGCGCGCCTTCGTCGACGCCGGTCTCTCGCGGGTCGATCGCGCTGAAGCACGAACGCTCGCTCATCGGCTTGCTCGTCCACGGATCGCCGGCGTCGAAGGACGGCGCCGTTCGGTTCGACGACGATCTCCTCCGCCTCTTCGCCCGCCTGGCGTCGGCCGCCCTGACCGGCGCTCTTCGGGAGGAAGCGTCCGCCGGGGCCGAGCGGGTCCGGGAGCGCTGCGCTCGGGAGAGGAATGATCTCTCGCACGCGCTTTCCGAGGATCTCCGGGCCGCGCTCTCCGTCGCCACATCGACCGTATCTTCGCTCGAGCCGCACGAGATCGACGAGCGCATGCTGGTCGGGCTCGCGAGAAGCGCCCTCGCGGATCTCGCTGGCGCCGTCGAGCGCTGGACCGTCATGCACGATCTCGATGGAGCGGAAAGGTTCGATCGCCCTCGTCGAGGCCAGAGGTCTCGTCGACGACGCGCTGAGAGGCATGCTGCCCGAGCTCGAGGAGAAGGAGCTGCACGTTTCCATCGACGACGGCTCCGGTCTCCGCGAGCTGCCGCTCGACGAGCGCAGGTTCCCGGTGGCGCTCCGGCGCCATGCTCGAGGCGGCCGTCGCGGGCTCGAGCCGCGGGGCGGAGATCTCGATTTCGATCCGCGTATCGCCGGGAATTCCGGGCGGGGAAGCGGGGACTGCCGCGGGAGGACGGGGAACGGAGCATCTCGTCATCGCCGTGGCCGTCGAGAACGGGGCTGGCTCGGCGCCGCGGATAGCCTTCGCCGACGGCGACGATCGCGATACGGTCTCGTGCCTCGCGCCGGGAGATCGCCGCTCGATCAATCTCGCCATCGCGAAGCGCCTCATCGCCGACCTGGGGGGGACGTTTCGCGATAGCGGCGACGGGGGCGGCGGAAGAACCATCGAAGCGCGTTTTCCGATCGATTCGTAATTTCAGGGGAAGGGCCGGGGTGCAGCCGGGCGGCCCGCTGGGCGGGCCGCCCGGAGCGTTTTCAAAGCTACTTCGCCGACTTCGGTTCGCCGGACGGAGCGCCGATGCGGGTAACGGACTCGATGATGATGGGCTTTTCGGGAACGTCCTTCATGCCGGCCTTGATCGTCGTCTTGGCCGCGGCGATCTTCGCCACGACGTCCATTCCCTCGACGACCTTGGCGAACACCGCGTAGCCGTATCCCGGAGAGGTCACGTCGCGGTGATCGAGCGCCGCGTTATCCTTGAGATTGACGAAAAACTGGCTCGTGGCGCTGTTGACTTCGGAGGTGCGGGCCATCGAGAGAGTGCCCTTGAGGTTCTTGAGGCCGTTCGTGGCTTCGTTCTTGATCGCCGGGAGGGTGGCCTTCTTCATTATGTCCTTGTCGAATCCGCCGCCCTGGATGACGAAGCCCGGGACGATACGGTGAAAGGTCGTGCCCTCGTAGAACTTCTTGTCGACGTAGTTGAGGAAATTCTGGACCGTGATGGGCGCTTCCTTCTCGAAAAGCTCGATCTTGATGCTTCCCACATTCGTTTTCATGAGGACCATCGGGTTACCTGCCTTTTCCTGCGCCGCGATCCCCCCCGCGAGAGAAACCGCGAAAGCGAGAGCCGCGAGAAGGACGATCGACTTCGAGAGATTCATGGTGCACCTCCGTCTTTGAGAATCGCCTCGATCCGCCACAGTAACCGGTAATATATGGTCCAAGGGGGCTCCGCGAAAAGGGGAAAAAGGCCCAGGAACGCGCCTCGTCGCGCGCGGCATCGCTATAACACGTTATAATAATTCAAGATAGCCGACGCGCCGCCGCGCGGCGGAGCCCTTCGGAAAGTCGGGCGCGGGATGCACATTTTCCTTCTTTGAATTTTGCCGCCTCTGGTAAGATGCGCGCATGGGGGTCCGCTAATCACTTGTAGCTGAAAAAGGAAGCGTTATGCCCAAAGAGCTCAAGTACGATCATGTGGACGTATTCACCGACAAGCCCCTCGGTGGAAATCAGCTCGCCGTCTTCCATTCTCCCGGAACGCTCAACGCGAATCAGATGCAGGCGCTCGCGCGAGAGATCAACTTCTCCGAGACGACGTTCCTGTTTCCCACGAGGGTCTCCGGCGCCGACGCGAAGGTGCGCATCTTCACGCCGGCGGAGGAGCTGCCGTTCGCCGGGCATCCCACGCTCGGCTCGGCCTACGTCATGGCTTCCCGTTCGAGGAAGAAGCCGAAGGCGCTCGTCCTCGAGCTCGGCGTCGGGAAGATCGCGGTTGATATCGAATGGCGGGGCGCGAAGATGCACTCGCTCACGATGCACCAGCCACTCCCCGTGTTCGGATCGGCGCTGCAGAACCGGGAGCAGGCCGCGCGCGCCCTCGGCGTGTCGGTCGACCAGATACTCGGGGGCGGAGTCGTCTCGAACGGCCTCGACTTTCTCATCGTCGAGGCGACCTCTCTCGCGACCGTCGCGAACGCGCGGTGCAACATCGAGGACGCCGTCAGGGTCATCAAGCGCCACAACGTGCACGCGATCTACGTCTTCGTCCGGCTCGAAGGAAAAGGGCCGAACGTGCACGCGCGCTTTTTCGCCCCGACGCTCGCGGTCGTCGAGGATCCGGCCACCGGCTCGGCGGCGGGAGCGCTCGGCGGCTATCTCGCGCGCATTCTCAAGTTTCCGATGCGGCTCCACCTCGTGATCGAGCAGGGGGGCGAGATAGGCCGCCCGAGCCTCATCACGGTGGACGTCAACTCGGAGCGGGGGACGATCGAAGAGGTGACCGTCACGGGCAAGGTCGTGCCCGTCGGAGATGGGATCATCAGACTGCGATAGCCGCGTTTTCTTTCTTCCGCGCGGCGACCCCGCCGTGGTATAATGAGCGCGCCCGAAATCTTGAACCGGAGAAAGTTCTGACGAAGGCGGACCGCGTGACCCCTTCATCGGATCCTTTTTCCGGTTCTTTCATGTGCGGCGAGCCCGCGCCCTATTTCTTCAGGTACTCCGCGAGCCACTCGTGAACGGTCTTCCACCACAGCTCCGCGTTCTGCGGCTTCGCCACGAAGTGCGTCTCGTCGGGGAAGTAGAGGAACTTCGACGGCACGCCGCGGCGCTGGAGCGCCGTGAAGAGCTGCATGCTCTCCGTAACGGGCACGCGGAAATCGTTCGCGCCGTGGATGACGAGCGTCGGCGTCGTGAAGCTCGCCGCGTAGTTGTGCGGCGACCATTTTTCGTAGAGCTCGCGGTTCGTCCACGGAGTGCCTTTCATCTCCCACTCGGGGAACCAGAGCTCCTCGGTGGCGCCGTACATGCTTTCGAGGTTGTAGGTGCCCGAGTGCGAGACGAGGCAGCGGAACACGCCTTCCGTGTGCCCGAGGAGCCAGTCGATCATGTACCCGCCGTAGGAAGCGCCCGCCGCGGCGACGCGCGATGCGTCGACGTAAGGGAGCGACTTGAGGTGGTCGAGCCCCTTCATGACGTCCTCGTAGGGGGCTCCGCCCCAGTCGCCGCTGATCTCGTCGGTGAAGGCCTGCCCGAAACCCGTGCTTCCGTGGAAGTTCACCGTGGCGGCGACGTAACCGGGAGAGGCGAACATCTGCCAGTTCCAGCGATAGTGAAAGTCGTCGCCGAACGCCCCCTGCGGACCGCCGTGGACGAGAAGGACGAGCGGGTACTTCCTCGAAGGATCGAAGCCGGGCGGCTTCAGCACGAAGCCCTGAATCTCGTCTCCGAGCGCGCCCTCGAAGACGAACTCCTCGATCGGATTCATCTCGATTCCGGCGAGCGCCTCGGCGTTGACGTCGGTGAGCCTCTTGGCCGCGCCCCCCTTGACCGGAGCGCTGAAGAGATCGACGGGGTGCGTCGCGCTCTGGCGCTTGAAGACGAGCGTCTTCCCGTCGGGCGTCGTCCGCACGCCCTGATCGTACGCGCCGCGGATGACGAGTTTCGCGTCGCCCCCCTTCACGGAGACGACGCCGACCGACGAGCGGCCCCGGTCCTCGACGGTGAAGTAGAGGGATTTCGAATCCGGGCTCCACGAGACGGCGTCGATGCTGTAGTCGAAATTTTCCGTGAGGTTCGACGCCTCGCCGGTCCGGCGGTCATACAGCATGAGGCGAACGCGGTCGGCCTCGAATCCGGGCCGCATCATGGCGCGGTAGGCGATGTACCGGCCGTTCGGCGAGTAGCGGGGGTTGTTGTCGTTCGCGCGGTTCGACGCGGTGATGCTGCGCGGGGTGCCGCCCCGGAGGCTCACGACGTAGAGATCGTTGTTCGTCGAGGTCGCGACGAAGGGATCGGGATTCATCACGAAGCACAGCTCCGCGCCGTCCGGCGAAAACTCGACGTCGCCGTCGCCGCCGAGAGCGATGGGGGGAACGTCGACGCGGCCCTTCGTGACCTCGACGAGGAAGGAGCCCTCCGTGTCGGTGAGGAAGAGGTGCTCCCATTTTTCGTTTCGCCATGCGTTCCAGTGGCGGTAGAGGAGGTGATCGAAGATCTGCGCCTTGACCGCGCTCGAATCCTTCGCCGCCATCATCTTCGCGTTGCAGTCCATGTCGGGGCATTCCGGGTAGACGCCGGACGTGAAGGCGATGGTGCGTCCGTCGGGGGACCAGCGGAAGGTCGAGATCTCGGTCGGGATGTCGGTGATCTTCGCGGCCTCGCCGCCGCCCACGGGGATCACCCATATCTGGGAGCCCCCGTCGCGGTCCGAGATGAAGGCGAGACGCTTTCCGTCGGAGGACCACTGGGGAGAGCCGTTCCGGCCGTCGCTCCGCACGAAGGGCACGGCCTCGCCGCCGCGCGCCGGCACGAGCCAGATGTCCGTGTCGGACGAGTTCGCGGCCTTGTCGAAGCTCGCGAGCTCGAAGGCGATCCATTTCCCGTCGGGGGAGATATCGAACCCGCCGATCCTCTTCATGGCGAAGAGGTCGTCGAAGACGATGCCCCGGGGCGGCGCCGCCGCGCTCGAGACGGCGATCGCGACGGCGAGAAAGACGAGGGCGGCGGCGAGACGGTATTTCACGGCAATCCTCCTTTGTGCGGACGGTCGCGGCGCCCGGAGTGCCCGGGCGCAGGAATTTCATTGTAGGAAAACGCGCGCCGGGCGGCAACCCCGAAAGAGGCTATCCGGCGCTTCGCGCCCCCGGCCCCGCCGGCGGTCAGACCCACAAGAGCTTCAGCTCTTCGATCCGCCGCGGTATGTCGACGGCGCGGGCGCAGCGCGCGCCGCATGAGGCGCACGAGCGGCACGCCTCGGCGCCCCGCCCCGGCTCGATCGCGTCGAGCGCCTCGCGCGCGGCCGGGAGGTTGCCGTACTGCGCGGCGTACATGTGCGTTCGGACGAGCGAGGGAACGTCGGCTCCGCGCGGGCAGCTCGCGAGGCACGCGCCGCACTGGCGGCAAAATCCCATGCCGAGCTTCACCTTGTTGTCGGCGAGGAAGCGCTTCTCCTCGGCGCCGAGCGAGAGATCGCGCGCGACGGAGAAGTCGAGCTCGAGCTGCTCGCGCGTCGTGAAACCGGGAATAACGGTCGTGACGCGCTCGTCGCGGAGAGCCCATTTGAAGCACGCCCGCGTGATCGTCTCGCGGGCGTACCCGTCGCGCGTGTCGGCCCCGGGCCCGCGGTCCCCGCCCGCCATCGTCTTCATGCCGATGACGCCGATTCCCTTTTTCGCGGCGTTCCCGATCGCCCGCTCCAGCTCCTCGTCGTCCGCCATGGTGAAGTTGTACGAGGCGAGCACGACGTCGTAGAACCCGCCGCGGGCAGCCTCGTTCAACACGTCCGCCATCCCCGTGTGGGTCGAGACCCCGACGAGGCGGGCCTTTCCCGATTTCTTGAACTCCCGGAGCGCCTCGAGCGCCCCCGGCTCGTTCATGTCCTCGGCCGAGGAGACGTCGTGGATGTAGAGGATGTCCACGTAATCGGTGCCGAGGCGCCGAAGGCTCCCCTCGAAGGCCGCGAGAAGCTTTTTCTTCGAGTCCTCGGCCGAGAGCCCCCGCCGCTGCTGGCGCGTGTGCCCCTTCGTCGCGATCGTGACCTTGTCTCTCGCGCCGAGCTCGCGTATGACGGAGCCGACCATGGTTTCGTTCCGGCCGAATTGATAGTTGGCGGCCGTGTCGAAGTGGCGAATTCCGAGATCGTACGCCGCCCTCAGAAGGCCCGGCATGTCGGCGTTCATGACGCCCATGCTCACCACGGGAATCTCGATACCCGTCTTTCCGAGCGCGCGGCGGATCGCTCCGCCGCCGGATTGCTTTTCCCCGGCGTCGCGGCGGGTCTTCGGCTCCGATCGTCCGAGAGCGCGCGCCGGAACTCCGCCGAGCGCGGCGGCCGAGGAGAGCGCGGCGAGCGCTCCGGCGATGAATCCCCGGCGCGTGATTTCCGTACGGTCGTGTTCCATGGCCCCTCCTAACCGCCGAGCCGCTTGATCATCGTCTCGGCCTGCGTCTTGAGCGCGTCCCGCGTTCTCTCGTCGAGGGACGAATCGATGGGGAGCAGCCCGAGCGTCTTCTCGAAACAGCCGCGGGCCTCCTCCGCGCGTCCCGCGTACGCGCAGGCCTCGCCGAGGTTCGCCCACGCGCCGGCCGAATCGGGATAGAGCACGGAGCCCTCTCTGAATATGTCGACCGCGTCCTCGACCCGCTGAGCGGTGAGGAACTGGTACCCGAGCGCCCTGACGGCCGAATGGGAGAGGGGGCGCTCCTCGCCGCGGCCGCGAAGGTCGCGCAGCAGCCGGAGGCCGGCCGCGACGCCCTCTTCCCAGAAAACGGATGCGAGCTCCTCCTCGCGAAGAGGCGCCGGCGAGCCGCGCGCGATCCGGAACGCCGCGACGCCGGGGAGAGAATCTCCCCGCGCGGCCTTCTCGAGCGCCGCGGAGCTTTCGCCGTCTCCCTTGAGAACGTCGTCGAGGAACAGGCGGACGAGCCGGCAGAGATGCCCGTACGAGCGATCTTTGCCGTCCGGAGCGTTTCCGGGCACCGCCGCCGCGAGCGCCCCGAAATTCGTGAAATCGCTTCCCTGCGCTCCGGACATCGTCGCGATCCGGCGCGTCGAGTGTCTGAGCGCATCCGAGGCGGCGAGTACGCCCCCCTCCTGATCCGCGGTGCACGCGGCGAGCAGGGGGACGGTCATTCTCTCCGGCCGGTAGCCCCGGTGCGACGAGAGGAGCTCCGCGGCGCCGGGCGCCGCGGCCCATTCGCCGAAGGCTGCGACCGCGTCGACGTCCGAGTTCCGCATGGCGAGAACGAGCGCGGCGAGCGCGCCGAAACCCCGGCCGACGAGGGCGAGCGAGGCGGCGTCCGCGTGCGGTTTGCCGCGGAGCTCGGCGACGGCGAATTCCTTGTCGCGGACGAGGGCTTCGAGATCGTCGGGATTCGCCGCGGGATCGCGCAGCATGCTTCCGAGCGGCTGCGTCGCAGCGACTACGTAGCCGTGGCTCGCCAGGTATTCGCAGAGGAGGGCGTTTTCGCCGGGGCTTCCCCGCAGATCGGAGTGGTACACGACGACGGGAAACGGCCCCGCGAGCGGCTTCGCGCCGCGGACCGCCACGAGCTCGACGTTCATGAGATCGACGACGCTTCCTCGCTGTCCCCCGAAATAGGGGTAGAGCATCGAGTAGACCTCGCGCTCCTGAAGCCGCGAGAGGAGCGGAAAGAGCGCCGGATCGGACGGGCTCGCGAAGGAGCATTCGCCGTAGACCATCCTCGGCCCCGCCGGCGTTTCTTCGGCGGGATACCAGAGATGGATGAAAACGGGCCGCGCGCGCTCGCCGGACCGCGCCGTTCCATCCGGCCCCCGCTCGTTTCTGAACGTGCGCGAGCAATCGAAGCGCTCGATCGCCTCGAAGCCCACGGCGTGCGGACCGTACTCGATCCCCCCGCCGGGCGGAGGAAGATCGGCGTCTTCCGCGCGAGCGGGCCCGCGCGGAAGCGTCAAGGCGATCGCGAGCGCCGCGGCGGCCAGCGCCTGCCGTGCGCGCGCGGGCCTTCTCTCGTATCGAGGACCAAGACGCGCGATCATGCCGGCAGCATACCGCAGATGGGGCGCCGAGGCAAGGCAAGCGAGGGATGAGGCGTCGGGAGAATGGACTTCCGGGAAAGGGCGAACGGCGGAGCGCGGCGCGGCGAATCCGCTACGGCACGGCAACGGCGGCGGGAGCGGCTTCGGCGGCTTGAGGCTCGGCGTCGGAGAGACGCTTCGAAACCTCGGAGAAGAGCCTTTCCGCCTGCTGGAAGCAGCTCACGATGACCGGGTCGAACTGCTTGCCCCGCTGATCGAGGATGTACTGCCTGGCGTCATCGTGCGACATGGCTTTCTTGTACGGCCGCTTCGAGGTGAGGGCGTCGTACACGTCCGCGAGCGCCACGATTCGCGCGCAGATGGGGATGTCGCCGGCCTTCAACCCGTGCGGATAGCCGCTTCCGTCGAATCGCTCGTGGTGCCAGAACGCGATGTCGCGCGCCGTTTCGAGAAACTTCGCCCCCGGGTACTGCGCGAGCGCCTGCCCGAGCGTCTTGCCCCCGATGATGGAGTGCGTTTTCATGATCTCGAATTCGCGCGGGTCGAGAGCGCCCGGCTTGAGGAGAATGGCGTCGGGAATGCCGACCTTTCCGATGTCATGGAGCGGGCTCGTGAGATAGATCGTTTCCACGTCGGCCGGCGAGATACGCTCGGGACAATCGCTCGTATGGGCGAGCACGTTGCCGAGGAGGCGCGAGTACTCTCGGATGCGGTCGAGGTGGCGGCCCGTCTCGGGATCGCGCGATTCGGCGAGCTTCGCGAGCGCGAAGATGACCATGTAGTGCTGCTCCGCCGACAGGATGCGCTCGGCCACCCGGATGCGCGCTTCGAGCTCGACCGGATCGAACGGCTTCATGAGAAACTCGTCCGCTCCGGCCCGCAACCCCTCGATGATGTCCGCTTTCTGGGTTCGGGACGTGAGCATGATGATGTAGGTATAGCCGGCCAGCGTTTGCGAGCGGATCCACGTGCAGAGCGCCGGTCCGTCCATCTTCGGCATGACCCAATCCGTGACGACCATGCGGATGGAATTCGAGAAGATCTTGTTCATCGCCTCGACGCCGTTTTCGGCCGTTACGACCTCGTGACCCTTTTCGACCAGGGTGTTCGTGACGAGTTCGCGGTAGAGCTTGTCGTCGTCGACCACGAGTATCTTCATGATGCGCTCTCCGAATTCATGACGCCCGCGAGCTTCGTTCGCTCGCCGTCCGGTCAGGGCACGAGGCGGCCCGAACCCGCCGGCTCGCTCGAGCCGGACTTTCAGCCGTGCACCACATGAGCGCAAGAATCGTACCCGCAGGGCTTCCCAGGCGCTCCATTGGGTATATCTACTCATATACGCGGCGCGAATGCCGGGCAATTTCGCGGCCCGGAAGGGGCTTTTGAGGCTACCATAAGCCATTTTCCCCGGATGGGCCCCGAATGATTCGCGGAGGGCGCCGGAGGGCGTTCCGATGGGGGGTGGGAGGGCCGAGCGCGGGGCTCCGTCGGCCGTTTTGAGAATAATTCCTCGCTCTTTGCCTTTAGCCCCGCAACCGTTCATGGCGGTAATACATCTGCTCCCCGCGCCGCTCGGCGCGTATTCTACCGCCTCGAACGAGCCCCTCCAGCATGCCGTCGATCCGGGGAGACGGGCCTCCGAAAGACGCGTATATGTCGGAGGCGGTGCACGGCCGCCGTGAGAGGAGGGCGAGGATGGCCTCCTCCAGTATCTCCTCTTCGTGGCGCGTTCGCGTCGTGCCTGCCGAGGCGATGACCTCGCACCTCGGTCCGAACGACCGGCGGATGCGGTCGAGCGCCTCCGCTCCGAGCGGTCCGGCGCCGCTCTCGGTGCCCGGCCGGACGGCCGTATTGAGCTGCACGCGGTCCGCGCGCACGCGGCCCGCGATCCGGCGAAGCGCCGCGAGGTTCGCATCGCCCGCGTTGTAGCCGTCGACGAGGAGGATCTCGAGGAGCGCCGTTCCGCGGTACGAGGCGAGGAAGGTCTCGAGGCCGCCGACGAGCCGTTCGAGCGTGCATTCCTCGTGCGGACGGTTGACGCGCAGGTAGTCCTCCTCGATCGCGGCGTCGAGGGACGGGAGCACGATGTCGGCCCGGGCGAGCTCTTCGCGCACCTCCTCCATCCAGAGGAGGGAGCTGTTGGTTATGACGGCCACGGGAAGCCCCGTGAGACGCTTCGCCCCGTCGATGAGCTCTCCCATGCCCCGATAGAGGGTCGGCTCGCCGGAGCCCGACAGGGTGACGACGTCGGGCTTGTTCTTCGCGCGCGCGAGGTGCGTTTCGAGCTCGTCGAGCGCTTCGCGCGGGTCGAGGAACGCTTCCCGCCGGCACGTCTTCGCCGTGGTCGCCCCGCATTCGCAGTAGACGCAGTCGAAGGTGCAGGTCTTGTAGGGGATGACGTCGATGCCGAGGGAGAGCCCGAGCCTCCGCGAGGGGACGGGGCCGAAGATGCGCTTCAAACCCGAGCGCGGTCGATGTTCCGGTGCCGGTCGCGTCATCGTTCCTCGATTCCCGGCGCCGGGTCCGCCGGATGTCTCCGGTCGGGCCTCGGCCGTTTTCGCAGGAGAAACGCTCCGAACAGAACGCCCGCGGCGAGAGCGAGAAACGCTCCGGTGAAAAAGGTCGTCTCGGGCGAAAACCGCCGCCACAGCCAGCCGCCGATGATTCCCGCGGGCAGGAGCGAGAGCCCGATCACGGTATGGTACAGGGCGAATCCGGTCGCCCGCCTCTCCTTCGGGACGATCGTCGCGAGATACGCGGTACCCACGCCCTCGGTGAAGCCGAGGTAGACGCCCTGCAGCGGAAAGAGCGCCCAGAGCGCCGCGGGGCTTTCGGCGAGCGCGAACGCGGCGTACGCCGCGGCGAAGAGGAAGTAGCCGAGAAAGGCTATCCGGGCCTTGCCGGCGCGGTCGGCGAGCTTCCCCGCCGGATACGAGAGGAGCGCGCTCGCGAGGTTCATCGTGAGGTAGAGGATCGGTATGAGGCTCACGGTGAACCAGACGCTCCCGGATTCGGCGATGACGTCCCTGGCGCGCAGGATGAGAAAGAAGCTCGACGAGTTGCCGAGGTAAAAAACGGCCGTGATCGCGAGGTAGAGCTTGAGCTCGCGGGAAAACGGCGTCCGGGCCGCGGCGGCTTCCCTCTCCCGGGGCGCGTCGGCGGCCGGTTCCGCCGGGAGCCCCGGTAGCCGGACGCGCTCGCGGACGAAAAGCTGGATCGTCGCCACCGCCACGGCGGCGGGGATCATCGCCAGCCAGAAGATCGATCGCATCCCGAGGCCCGCGGAAAGGATGACGGTCGCGAGCAGAGGACCGAGCACCGCCCCCGCGGTGTCCATCGCCCGCTGGATTCCGAAGGAGCGGCCGTACCGCTCGACGGGGCTCGCCTCGGCGATGAGGGCGTCGCGCGGCGGCGTTCTGATCCCCTTGCCGGCTCGATCGACGAGCCGAAAGGCGAGCACGTGGCCCCAGGAGCCCGAGAGCGCGAGCAGCGGGCGGGCGAGAACGGATAGCCCGTAGCCGGCGAGAATCGCGGCCTTGCGCCGTCCGGCGCGATCGGAGATCACGCCGGAGAGAACGCGGAAAAAGGAAGCCGTTCCTTCCGAGAGCCCGGCGACGAGTCCGATCGCCACGCTCCCGGCGCCGAGGGACGCGAGAAAGACGGGGAGAAGCGGATAGATCATCTCGCTCGAGACGTCCATGAAAAAGCTCACCCAGCCGAGGGCGAGTATGGTTCTCCCGTCGAGCCGCTCGGCGGCCGCGGCGCCTATTTTTTTCTCCGAGGTCGGGCCGTTCATTCGTTTTCTCCGTGCGCGTTCGCGAACGCCGGGCGCGGAGAACCGCGCCCGGCCCGGGGCACGAATATACGCGAGCGCGCCCAGTATACAATAATTTTTCGTGGCGCGCGACGCGCCGGAGGCACTACCATGAAGCAACACAGGAGGTCGCGGAGCGTGCATGCAAGAAAACCGGCGGGGCTCGGGGGGTCGGTGCTCGAGCTCTACGAGTCCAAGAAGCGAAGCATCGACGACATCGTGAGGATCGTCAAGGCGGGGAGCCGCATCTTCATCGGATCGGGCGCGGCGGAGCCTCAGACCCTCGTCAAGATCCTCATCGAGCGGGGCAAGTCGATCGCCGACCACGAGACGATCAACCTGATCGAGCTCGGCACCACGCCCTACACCGAGGCCGTTCTCAGCAAGCCGTTCCACCAGAACGCGTTCTTCATCGGCGCGAACGTGCGAGGCGCGGTGAACGAGGGGCGCGCCGAGTACACGCCCATCTTTATGTCGGAGCTGCCGTGGTACCTCCGCTCGGGGCGTCTGCGCATCGACGTGGCCTTCATCCAGGTCGCCCCGCCCGACAACTACGGATTCTGCTCGCTCGGCGTTTCGGTCGACATCGTCAAGGCCGCGGCGGAGAACGCCAAGCTCGTCGTGGCGGAGGTCAACCGGCGGATGCCGCGAACCCTCGGCGACTGCTTCGTGCACCTCAAGGACATCGACCACATCGTCGAGAGCGACGTGCCGCTCCCGGCGTGGCTTCCCCCGGCGCCGGACGAGGTCGCCGACCGCATCGGGCAGAACGTCGCCCACCTCGTGCGCGACGGCGCGACGATCCAGGCGGGCATCGGCATGATCCCGAACGCCATTCTCTCGCACCTCAAGAACAAGCGCGATCTCGGCGTCCACACCGAGATGTTCTCCGACGGCATCATCGACCTCGTCGAGACGGGGGTCGTCACGAACGCCCGCAAGACGCTCCATCAGGGCAAGATCATCGCGACCTTCTGCATGGGGACGCAGCGTCTCTACGATTTCGTCGACGACAACCCGCTCATCGAGTTCCATCCGTGCGATTACACAAACGATCCCTATCTCATCGCGCGGAACGACAGCATGGTCTCGATCAACGCGGCGATCCAGATCGATCTCACCGGCCAGGTGTGCGCCGACTCGATCGGCGAATACTTCTACGCGGGGATCGGAGGACAAGTCGATTTCGTGCGCGGCGCCGCGCGGTCGAAGGGCGGCAAGCCCGTCATCGTGCTGCCATCCACCGCCAAAAAGGGCACCGTCTCCCGCATCGTGCCCTTTCTCGATCAAGGGGCGGGGGTCGTGACCTCGCGCGGAGACGTGGCGTACGTCGCGACCGAGTACGGCATCTGCAATCTCCACGGCCGCAATCTCCGCGAGCGGGCGCTCGCGCTCATCAGCGTCGCCCATCCCGATTTCCGCGACGAGCTCCTCAACTACGCGAAGCAGCGCCGCCTCGTCCATCTCGACCAGATGCCGCTCACGATCGCGGGCCGGTTCTATCCGGAGCAGTACGAGCAAGCGGCGATGTTCGGCGGCACGCGCGTCTTTTTCCGGCCGATCAAGCCGACGGACGAGGCGATGGAGCGGTCCTTCTTCTATACCCTCAGCGACGAGACGATCTATTACCGGTTCTTCAACATCCTCAAGACCATGCCCCACGAGAAGCTTCAGCCCCTCGTCAACATCGACTACCGCGAGGAAATGGCCATCGTGGCGCTCACCGGCGAGCCGGGGGACGAGGAGCTGATCGCGATCGGCCGTTTCAAGCTCGACCACACCGACGACTTCGCGGAGATCGCCTTCGTCGTGCACGACAACTGGCAGAACCGCGGCATCGGCACCCATCTCATGAACGCGCTCATCGAGATCGCGAAAGACATGGGGGCGGAGGGTTTCAAGGCCGACGTGCTCGCCGAGAACAAGAAGATGCTCCACGTCTTCCACAAGTGCGGGTACTCCGTCCGCAGCCTGCTCGAGGAAGGGGTCTACTCGATCCGCGTGGATTTCAGCGAGAGGAGCAAGCCCGGTGAGCGGTCGAAGCAGTGACGCGAAGATCTGCTTCATCAACTCGCGGCGTCTCGGTGAGGTCCGTTTCAGCCCCGATCATCCGTTCAACCCGGAGCGGGTGAAGCGCGTCTACCGGATGTGCGAGCAGCGGGGGCTCTTCGCCTCGCCGCGGGTCGCCGTCGTGGAGGTCGAGGAGGCCGAGAGCGGCGTTCTCGAGCGGTTCCATACGGACGACTACGTCGCCGCGCTCCGCCGGGCGAACGACGGCTCCGAGGTCGACGTCGACATGCTCCATCACGGCATCGGCACCGCCGAGAATCCCGTTTTTCGGGGCGTGTACGACTTCGCGGCGCTCTCGGCGACGGCGAGCCTCGAGGCGGCGCGGCTCATGATCCGGGGGGCGGCGTCGGCGTTCAACCCCTGCGGCGGATTTCATCACGCGCACCGCGATCGCGCTTCGGGGTTCTGCTACGCGAACGATATCGCGATCGCGATCGACGAGCTCCGGAGATCCGGGCTCCGCGTGGCGTACGTCGACATCGACGCGCATCACGGCGACGCGGTGCAGGAGGCGTACTACGACGACGCCTCCGTGCTGACGGTCTCGGTGCACGAAACGGGAAAGACGCTCTTTCCCTGGGGCGGCTACCCGCGGGATCGGGGCAGGGACGCGGGGCTCGGGTACAACGTCAACGTCCCGCTCGAGCCGGGCGCGGACGACGACGTCTTTCTCCTCGTCTTCCGCGAGATCGTGATGGACGCCCTCGGACGCTTTCGTCCCGACGTCGTCGTGGGACAGTTCGGCACCGACACCTTCGCGACCGATCCCCTGACCCATCTCAGACTCTCGAACAACGGCTACATCGAGGCGATCGAGATGCTCCACGCGTCCCACCCCCGCATTCTGGCCCTCGGGGGAGGCGGGTACAACATGCACGACGTCGAGCGCGGATGGACGCTTCTCTGGGCGGAGCTCGCCGGAATGCCCATCGAAGAGGAGTACGGCGGCTCCCTCGGCGGGGTGTTTCTCGGCGACTCCTCGCTTCCCGGCTCGAGCCTGCGGGATATGCACGTCTACACGACGGGCCCCGAAAAGGAGCGTCTCGTCTCGAGCGCCGGAGAGCTCATCGACAATTACCGCAAGGATATACGGACGATTCTTCCCTGAAGGGGCTTCCGGGCCGCCGGGCGGCCGGGGGAGCGCCGCGGGGCGGGGAGTGCGGGGGGTCCTGCCGCCGCGCCGCCGCGAGAGAATGTGTTTGAATTGTCGCCCCGATTTGATTAGTTTACGGGACGTTGCAGCGATCGATTCCGCCCGTGCCCGCGCGCATTCATGGCGAAAACGAGAGATCTCATGAACGGTCTGGAAATGCTCGAATCGGAACTGAATGCCCTGCTCGCCGCCGTGCGCGCGTCGGGCGCGTCGAGGGAGGTCGAGGCGAAGCTCGTCGAAAGCGCCGAGGCGATCCACTACCGGCGCGTCGCGGACGAGGAGGCGGTCATCGCCTTTCTCACGGGGGTCATCCGCTCGACGCGGCCCCCCGTCCTCGAGGCGGCCTGGGAGGAGGCGTGGGGGCACCTTTTCTCGCATCTCGTGGAGATCATCCTCGCCTCGGCGAAGCGCCCGCGCATGATCATCCCGCGGCTCTTCGGCGGAGAGCTTCCGCCGGAGGCTGAGAGAGAATGCGTTCTCTGCGTCAACCCGGGCTCGACCTCGACGAAGCTCGCGCTCTACCGCGGGCTCGACCTCGCGGCCGCCGAGGAGGTCCATCTCCCGCCCGATTATCCCGATTCGATCGAGAACCGCGCGAAAACGATCCTGGAATGGACGCGCGCTCACGGCATCGCCGAGGGCGCTCTCACCGGCATCGCCTGCCGCGGCGGGTTCGTCGCGCCGGTGCCGACGGGAACGTACGAGGTCTGTCCCGAAATGACGGAGGACCTCGAGCGCCCGCGCATCGCTCACGCCTCGAACATGGCGATCCCGATCGGACTGCTGCTTCGGGCCGCGTTTCCGGGGAGCGAGCGTCTTCTCGTCACGACGACTGACCCCGTCGCCTCGGACGAGATGGAAACGCTCGCCCGCATGACGGGCGTGCGGCGGCTGCTCCGGGACGGCTCGGGGGCGCATTACCTGAACCACCGCGCCGTTCACCGGCTCGTCTGCTCCCTCCTCGGGGCGGGCGACCGCGAGCTCACGACGATCGGCGCCCATATGGGCGGCGGCATATCGATTCTCCGGCACGTCGAGGGGCGCGTCACCGATCTCGTGAACGCATTCTCCGGCGTGCCGAGCGCCAACCGGAGCGGCAACATCCCGCTCGACGTTCTGCTCCGGGCCATCGATGAGGGGGAGATCAGCATCCCCGAGCTCAAGCGCTACCTCTTCAAGGTGGGGGGTCTCATCGACCTCGCCGGCACGAACGATTTTCGGGCGCTGCTCCATTTCCGCGACGCCGGGGCCGTCACCCGCCAGCGCGAGAAGATCGAGCTCGTGGTGGATTTCATGGCGCGGAACATATCGGGAGCCGTCATGCAACTCGCCGCCGTCGAGACGCCGATCGACGTCGTGATTCTCACCGGCGGCCTCTCGCGGAGCAGCGAGTTCGTCGGGCGCATCAAGCGCAAGCTCCATCCGTACTTCCCCGTCGTCGTCGTTCCGGGCGCGATCGAGCACGAGGCGCTGGTGGCGGGCCACTTCCGGGCGCTTTTCAGGAGCGGAGAGACGAAAGACTACGTGCGCGAGCGCGACGCGCTGCGGCGCGCCCGCAGCGACGAGCGAGTTCTCGTCGAAACGGAAATCTTCACCCATCCGCAGCTCCGCAAGAAGGAGAACGCGCCGGTCACGAGCCTCGACGAGATCGTCTACCTCGCGCGTTCGATGGTCGCCAAGGGCTCCGCTCCGCGCATCGCCATCGTCGGCGCGGGGAACGAGGACGCCGTCATCGCCGCGAAGCAGGCGAACGAGGAGGGGCGGTACCCGATCGCCAAGTTTCTCCTCGTCGGCGATTTCTACGAGGTGTCGAAGCTCGCATGGGAATACGACATCAAGGTCGACGGCGACAACTACCGCATCGTCGACACCGACTCGCCCGTCGAGCGGGCGATCGAGCTCTACGCGGGGGGGAGGCGGATCTCCTCATGAAGGGTGGGGTCAAGACCGAGGATATCATGCGGGGAGCGCTGCGCTACCTCAAGAACAGCGGGAAGCTCGAGAAGGGCCGGGTCTACAGCCACGTCGGCATCTTTCAGGTGCCGACCTACCCGAAGCTCCTCACGGTCACCGACGCGGCCGTGAATCCGGCCCCCGATCAGGAGATGAAGCGCAAGATTCTCGAGAACGCCCTGAGCGTGCTCCGCTATCTCAATATCGCCAAGCCCAAGGTCGCGATCATATCGGCGGTCGAGACGCGCAACCCGAACGTCGAGTCCTCGATGCTCGCCGGCGAGCTCGCCGACGCGTACCGGGGCCGGGAGGACTGCGTCGTCGAGGGGCCTCTCTCGCTCGACGTGGCGATCGACCCCCGCTCGGCCGCGGAAAAGGGATATCAGGGGCAGATCAGGGGGAACGCCGACATGCTCCTCATGCCCGACATCGAGTCGGGAAACGTCGTGTACAAGACCCTCACCGTATCGTCGGGGGCGTATCTCGCCGGCGTCGTCGTCGGCGGGGGCATTCCCATTATCCTCACCTCGCGGGGCGATTCCTCGCGCTCGAAGCTCGCCTCGATCTCGCTCGCGTGCATCGTCGCGATGAAACAGGGGAGCTTCGGCGGCGGCACGCCGTAAGGGCGCGCGGAGGCGGCTCCGGCACGGAGGTCGCGAATCATGACCATCCGCTCGAAGCGGCTCATTCTCGTTCTCGCTCTGCTCGCCATCCTCTTCGTCTTTCCGGTCGTCGCCCTCATGAGTTGGATGCCGCAGGCGCCCTCCATTTCGGGAAAGACCGCGATCGTGCTCGAGGTGGGCGGGGAGATGCTCGAGTATCAGCCCGCGTTGACCCCGGGGTCGCTCTTTGGGCGCCGCGAGCTCACGCAGTGCGACGCTCTGGCCTGCCTCGACGCGGCGGCGAAGGACGACCGCGTCGTGGGGGTCGTGCTCAGAATCGACCCGTCCGGGGCGGGCGCGGCGAAGTGCCAGGAGCTCGCCTGGGCCGTCGAGCGATTTCGCGAAAGCGGCAAGCAGGCGCTCGCCTTTTCGCCGGTGCTCTACGGGCATCATTACCTCATCGCGTGCGCGGCCGATTCGGTCTTCATGCCCCCGGCGGGGTATCTCATCGTTCCGGGTCCGGCCTCGAGCGCGATCTACCTGCGCGGGGCGTTCGACAAGCTCGGCATCAGGCCCAACATCCACCGGATCGAGCGGTACAAGTCGGCCGCCGAGACGTACACGGAGACCGGCCGCTCGAGCGAATCGCGGGAGATGACCGAGTGGCTTCTCGCCGATCTGTACGCCGGATTCGTCGGGGACGTCGCCTCCGCCCGCGGCGTCGGCGCCGATACGGTGAGAGGGTGGATCGACCGCGGGCTCTACTCCCCGGCGCGCGCCCTCGAGAACGGGCTCATTGACGGCATCCGCTACTGGGACGAGATCGAGGGCGTGTTCGAGGAGCAGGGAGCGTCTTTCGTCGACGCCGCCGATTACCTCCGCTCGAGGCGGAGCTCCCCCGCGGGGGAGCGGATCGCCGTCATCCATGCGCAGGGGGTGCTCGAGGCGGGGAGGGGCGGGTTCAATCCTCTGTTCGGGGAGGCTCTGGGAGCCGAGACGATCATCGATGAGCTCCGGCGCGCGCGGGAGGACGAGAGCGTCAAGGCCGTTATCCTTCGCGTCGACTCGCCGGGAGGGGACGGGATCGCCGGGGACATGATCGCGCGCGAGATCGAGCTCACCTCGCTCGAGAAACCCGTCGTCGTCTCGATGTCGGACGTCGCGGCCTCGGGCGGCTACGAGATCGCCTACCGGGCCGATCGCCTCATCGCGCTCCCCGCGACCTTCACCGGCTCGATCGGCTCGATCACGGGGAAGATCAATATGCGGGGGCTCTACGACAAGCTCGGGATCGCGAAGGACGAGATCGGCACGGGGCCGCATTCGCTCATCTACTCCGACTACCGCGATTTCTCGGATGAGGAGTGGCGGCTCATCGAGGAGGAGCACTGGGCGTTCTACCGCGGCTGGATCGAGGAGATCGCCTTCTTCCGCGAGATGCCGGTCGACTCGATCGACGGTCTCGCCCGCGGGAGGGTTTGGACGGGCGCGCAGGCCGCCTCGAATGGGCTCATCGACGAGGTCGGAGATTTCAACCGCGCCGTCTCCGTCGCCTGCGAGCTCGGCGAGATCGGGGACTCATCGCGGGTCGCGCTCGTGCACTACCCGCGCCGCGCCACCTTCCTGCAGCAGATGCTGTCGAGAAATCTCCTCGAAGACGCCGTCGCCCGCGTCCTCCATCGCGCCCTCCGGGGCGAGACGGTCTCGCGCGGCGGCCTCTTCATCCGCCACGAAGCGAGCGCGGTCGCGCCCCGCTAGAGGCGCGGCGGCCCGCGGCGTTCGGCGTCCGCGGCGCGCGAAGCTCAGAAGCCGTATCGAATGTTCGTGTAGAGACCCTGCCAATAATCGGGAACGATGTTCGAGCCGGTGAAGACCTCGACGGCGAAGCGGTCCCCGTAGCGGAGCGAGAACCCACAGGACAGGGAGTAGCCCGTGTCGAAAGACTCCTCGCGGGTTTCGACCGGAGCGAACGGATCGTCGATTTGCCCCGGCGAGAGGGGGGCCGCGGCGGGTCCGCCGGGGACCCGCGAGGCCGCCGGAGGTTCGAAGACGAAGACGCCGAGCGCGGGGTTTTCCGTCATGAGACGGCTCCACCGGGCATACGGGGAGAACGCCGCGAAATAGCTGAAATAGCTCGACGGATGAAAATCGATCGAGAGCGGAACGACGAGGGATGCGCGCGTTTCCGCGCCGGAGTACGAGACGATCGCCTCCGTGGAGAAAATCGTTTCGTCGTCCTCGCGGCACATGTATCCGACGAGCGGATCTTCCTCGCTCCTGCTGAGAGCGAATGCGCCGAGAAGCGTCACGTGGATATCGAGCGTTCGGTGCAGGGCGTGGACCCTGGCCGCTTTCGCGAAGAGAGTTCCGTATGTCACCGAGCCGTCTCCCGCGAGCGAGGCATCCAATCGATCGTCGTCATTCGGGGTGAAGTTCCAGTAATAGTTCTCCGTTCCGGCGCTCGACGCCGCGTCGTAGGTTACGATCCCGAACGAACCTCCCGCATAGATGCGCAGGCCGTCCGGATACGCGCGGCGATACGCCGCCTCGACTCCCCACAGGTCCCCTTCCCGGGAATCGCTTTCCGACGCCCGGCGGCGGAGATAGTTCGAAAGATCGCCGTAGGAGTCGAATCGCGCCTCCGTGTCGACGTCGTATAGCTGCTCGAGCCTCGCTATCCGGTGCAGGGAGACCGTTACGGCGATCTCCTCGACGGGGCGTCCATCCCGCGTGCGGGCGAGCGCGCATTGAGCGTCGAAGGCGACGCGCCGGGACAGGTAGTTCGTGATGGTGGTGTAATCGAAGTATCGAGTGAGGGTCTCGAAGGACAAGGCCTCGTAGTAGTAGTTCGTTCTTTTATTGGCGATGTCCAGGTGATCGTAGCAGCCGGAGGCGCGCAGTCGCACCCCCCAGGCGAGCTCTCCTCCGACCGGCCGGGCGGCGGCGACGTCGAGCAGCCAGGAATCCGCGTCGGAGTCCTTGAACCGGGCCTCGCTCGTGATCGTGTAGTCATAGCTCGCGTTGATGGCGGCGCTCGCGTCGTCGATATAATCCTTGTTGAACGACCAGAGGGCGGTGAACGCGATGCGCCAGTCGCCGAGCCTGGCCCCGTGCAGCGCGATTTCATTCGACGGCCCGCTCGACACCCCAGTCCCTCCGCCGGCGAGAGTCACATCCATGGCGGGCAACCCCGATCGAAAGCCGAGATAGGGTGTGTCCCTGCGCGCGTACCAGAGGGTCGCCGCCGCGGCGTCGAGCGCGTGCACGGGGCTCAGGTGGAGATCGGTGTACGGGTCGGGGATGACGCCGGCGACGTAATCGCCGCCGAGCGCCATGATGCGGACCGACGTCCGCTCGGCCGCGGCCGGCGCGGCGAGCGCGAGAAGCGTTCCGAGACACAGCGAAGCGATTCGAATCGATTTCATGTCCCCCTCCCCGTGAATGCGCGCGAGGGACCGAGCATATCCGATAATCGCGCCCGCGGGCAACGTCAAAAGGGGCGCGGGCGCGCTATCCGCTGGAACGGCAATCGGCTCTGTGATATACTGTGCGCGCGAATACTCGCGATACCGTGAAAGGAGCCTGCATATGACGCATCGGAGATTGCTGCTCGCGCTCTTTGTTCTTTTCGTGGGGACGTCGCTCGTGGGGGGAGGGGCCCTCGCTCAACTGCCCTCCAAGGCCCCGAAACCGGTTTACACTCCGCCCGCCGAGGGGTTCGGCTACGTCCCTCCGCCGGTCGATCTCTCCGGGCTCATGCCCGCGCGCGAGGCGGCCGGCGCGCTGGAGCTTCCCGCCTCGTGGGATTGGCGATTGCTCGGCGGGGTCACCTCGGTCAAGAACCAGAACCCCTACGGCACGTGCTGGGCGTTCGCCGGCCTCGGCGATCTCGAATCGAAGCTCCTCATCAATGAAGCCGCCGCGTTCGATTTCTCGGAGATCAACGTCGTCGCCTGCAATCCGGTCGGCACCTCCTGCGACGATGGCGGGAACGCGTGGATCACGACGAACTACCTCTCGCTCCTCGGCACGGTGAACGAGGCGTGCAACGCCTACCCCGACGGCTGCCCGGTGCCCGCCTGCGTCAATCCGGCCTGCCCGTTCGGCCGACGCGTCACCGAGTGGCGCGTCATCGCGAACGACGTCACCGCCATCAAGCAGGCCGTGATGACCTACGGCCCCGTCTACGTCGGCATATACGCGAGCTTCCCCGGCTTCAGCACGTACGACGGGACCACCTGCCTCACGTACACCGGCACCGACTCGCCGAACCACGCCGTGCTCATCGTCGGCTGGGACAACGCGATGTGCGGCGGCGCGGGGGCGTGGATCGTGAAGAACTCGTGGGGCACGAGCTGGGGGGACGACGGGTATTTCTACATTCATTACGGCGACGCGCGGATCGGAACGGACGCGTCCGTCTACACCGGCTCCAAGCCCTACGACGCGAACGAGAAGATCTACCACTACGACGAATGGGGATGGTGGTCTTCCGTGGGGTATCAGGACGGCGACGATTACGGCATGGTCGTAATCGTTCCGTCCGGCACGCCCGCCGGGGGAGCGCTGCTCCGCGCCGTGGATTTCTGGGCGACGTGGTCGCCCACGAGCTACACGATCGAGATCTACGACGATTGGAACGGCTCCGCCTTCTCGGGCCTCCTCGCCGGGCCGTTCAGCGGGACGAAAGCGGAAGCGGGATACTACAGCGAGGCGCTTCCCCTGCCGATTCCCGTCCGCGACGGCGACGCACTCTACATCAAGATGCGATTCACGACCGCGGGATACGGGTATCCCATTCCGTTCGACGATTCCGGAACGATGGAGACGAACAAGAGCTACGTGAGCAGCACCGGCCTCACGTGGTCCGCGCTCGATCTCGGCGGCTACTCGATGGGGGATATCGGCATCCGGGCGCGCGTGGAGCCCGTGCCCTCCGACGTGGAATGCTCGCTCGAGGGCGATCCCGTGCTCTTCTACGGCTGGAACGCCCTCGACGGTCTTCCCTTCAACCAGCCGGGGCCCGACTATGCGACGACCTATCAGGGGGGCTCTCTCACCCGTCAGGTCGCGCCGTGCAACGTCCCGCCGACCTGGCTGCCGGCGGGCTGCAAGGAGCAGGACACCCTCTGCTTCCACGCCACGAGCGCGAGAGGCTGGGACATCGCCTGCGATCCTTCGATGGGCTTGCCCCGCGTGATCGATCCCTCGTACTACTGGTATCAGAACGTCACGATCACGGCTCCGTGCGGGGCGGCTCCCGGCACGATCGACACCGTCATAGCGATCTGCGCCTACACGAACGTGCTCGGCGTGTGCGACGCCTCGTGCGGCGATTGCAACGACCCGAACATCCGGCCGTCCGACGGGCTCCTCCACTACTCGTCCGACACGCTCATCATCACGGTTCTCGACGCCTCGCCGCCGCCCGAAATTCTCCAGGACACGCTGACGCTCGTCGAGCTGGGGCAGACAGAGGCCTATGTGCCGTTCGCGATCTGCAACCGGGATGTGTGCGTTCCCTCGAGAATGGTGTACTACTCGATCGCGACGACTGGGCACCTTCCGGCCACGATCCCGGGCGGCTCCGTCGATCTGCTCGCAGGCTCGTGCGAGAACGTGTACGCGGTGCTGGACGCCGGCGCGGCGCCCCTCTGCACGTACGACACGCTGACGATCGTGGCATGGACGGGCGTTCCGGCCGCGTACGACACCTGCGTGCAGATCATCCACGTCGTGGAGGCCCAGGAAGTGCCCCTCATGACGCCGGTTGTCGTGGCGATTCTCATCGCGGCGCTCGTCGTCGTCGCCGGGATATTCATGTGGCGGCGCACGAGGGCCAAGCAGTAAGGGATCGCTGAACGGTTTTTTCGATGAGTCGGCGCGGGGACGAGGCTCCCCGCGCCGGCGCTTTCCGTCGCAGGGGCTTCCATGGGGCGAGTCGCCTACTTCGGCAGAATGCAGCGCGATCTCGAGCCCGCGCTCATCGAGCGTGTCGCATCGGCGCGCCGTTCGGACCGCCACCGTCCCCTCGCCGTTCTCGTCGGATCGAATCACCTCGCCTCCCATCTCGGACGCGCGCTCGCCCGGCGGCTCGACGGCGTCTTCAACGTGCGTTTCATGACCTTCGTGGACGCCGCGCGCTCGCTCGCGGACGCGGCTCCCGGCGGAGCGCGCCGGTTGATACCGCCGCTCGCCGGCCGCGTGATCGTCGACGAGCTTCTCGCGGGGCCGGGCGTCCCGGCCGTGTTCGGGGAGGCGGCCGGCATGAAGGGGTTCGGCGCGGCGCTGTCCGCGACCTTCGCCGATCTCTCCGAGGGGGGCTGCACGGCGGAGATCGCCCGCGGGCTGCTCGGGGGGAACGGCTCGAACGTCCGCCTCGGCGAGAAGGCGCGCGCGACGCTCGAGCTCTTTGCCCGGTATCGGGAGCGCGTCGAGGGGGTGGGGGGCGATCTGCACTCCGTCTTCCGGGACGCGCTCGGGGGAAGAGTTTCCGAATCGCTCGGTTCGACGATCTACGCGTACGGATTCTACGATTTCAACGAAATGCAGCGGCGCCTCCTCGATCGGATCGCGGAGCGCGCCGATATCGAGCTTTTCGTTCCCTGGCGCGAGGGGGAAGAAGCGTATCGTTTCGCCGCGCCGCTCCATGAGCGGCTCGAGGCCTCGGGTTTCAGTCTCCGCGACGCGGGCGGGGCGGATGGGACGGGGCCCGAGATACCGCCTCCGCTCAGCCTTCCCGACGAAGAGGAAGAGGTCCGGGAGATCAGTCGGAGGATTCTCTCGCTCGCGCGGGATCGCGGAATTCCCTTCTGCGAGATGTCGGTCGTGCTCGCCTCTCCGGGCGGGTACGCCGATCTCGTCGGGGAGGCGTTCGACGAGGCGGGGATACCGCATTCGTCGGGCGAGCGGTCTCTCCTTTCAGCGAGCCCGGCGGCGCGGGCCGCCCGCTCGCTTCTCGCGCTCGTCGAGCAAGGGCTCGAGCGGCGCGAGCTCGTCGAGTTTCTCGTATCGGCCCCTCTCGCCGCGACGGATGCGGCGGAATCCCCCGTCGATCATCTCGCGCTCTGGGTTCGCCACAGCGCCGAGGCGGGGGTAGCCGGCGAGCGGGGTTGGATCGAAGAGAGCGAAGCCCTCACGGCGCGCATAGCCGCGGATGTCGGACGGGGAAGGCTGCCCGCGAGATCGCTCGAGGCCGCGCGGCTCGCCGAGCCGGTGCTGAGACGGCTCGCCGGCGCGAGGGATTCGATGCGGGGCATTTCCATGTGGGCCGGCCTTTCGGAGCGTTTCGCCGCGCTCCTGCGGGAGCTCTTGGCGCCGTCCGATGACGCCGAGAATGTCCGCCGAATCATCGAATCGCTCGCCGGTCTCGACGATCTCGGATGCTCTTCGTCTCCCGCGCGATTCGCCCGGATCGCGGGTTCGGCGCTCGATGATGCGGGAGGCGCGCGCCGCTCCGGCGGCGGAGTCGAGGTGCTGTCGCTACGCGAGGCGCGCGGGCTCTCTTTCAGGGCGGCGTTTCTGCCGGGGCTCGTCGAGGGGGAGTTTCCCGGTCCCGCCCGGCAGGATCCCCTTTTCTCCGACGCCGACAGGGCCGCTCTCGCCGGCGCCTCGGCGGGGAAGGTCGCGCTGCCGCGCAGGGGGGAGAGGAACGCGGAGGAAGCGCTGCTCTTCGCTCTGGCGCTCGAATCGGCCGGCGGGGAATGCACCTTGAGCTATCCGCGCTTCCGTCAGGGAACGGGAAAGGAACGGACGCCGTCTTTCTTCCTCAAGTACGCCGGATTCGACTCGGCGGGAGGCGCCGATTCGGGCGCGAGGCCCATCCGGCTCGGCCGGGGAAGGGCGCAGCAACGCGGGCTCGAGCTTCTTTCCGTCGGCGAATTCGATTTCGAGTCGGCTCGCGGCATGCTCGCCGGAGCCGGCATGCCGCCGGGAGAGCGCTTCTTCCGGCGCGGGGCCGACCTCGTGCGCGGGAGATGGGGAGCGCCGGGATTTACCGCGTACGACGGAGTCGTATCGTCCGAGCGCGCCCGCGCGGAGCTCGGGAAGACGCTCGAGGACGGCGGCTATCGATTCTCCCCGACGGCGCTCGAGCGCTGGGCCGCGTGCCCGTTCGCCTATTTTCTGCGGGACCTTCTCGGGATAGAGGCGATCGAAGAGCCCGAGAGAATCATCGCGACGACCCCCGCCCAGCGCGGCCTGCTGGTGCACGCCATCCTCGCCCGCCTGTTCGGGGCTCTCCATTCGGCGGGTCTCCTTCCCGTCAAGAGCGCCCCTCAAGATCGGCTCTTCGCCCTGGCGGACGAGGTGGCGGCGAAGCTTCTCGATGATTTTCCGGCGGCCGAGCCGGTGGGCCTTCCCGTGTTCTGGGAGATGGAGCGCCGCTTCGTGAGCGAGTCGATACGGCTCTTTCTCGAGGAGGAGCGGCTCGATGAGGATGAGTTCGCTCCGGCCGAGTTCGAGAAGCAGTTCGGGCGGGGCCCGGACCGCGCCGCCGTCGGGCACGACAGAGGCGATCGTTTCGTTTTCTTCCACGGCCGGATCGATCGCATCGATGTCGCTCCGGACGGGCGATTCCGCGTCATCGACTATAAAACGGGGCGCCTCGACGGCCGGGATCAGGATCTCGGCGGGGGCACGAAGCTCCAGCTTCCCGTGTACCTGCTCGCCGCGGCGCGGCTCCTCGGCCGCCGCGTCGAGGACGGCGAGGCCCTCTACCGTAGGGTCGGCGCCGGCGGCCGGCGCAGCGTTCGTTTTTCGGGGAGCCGCTGGAGCGAAAGCAGCGGGGAGCTCGCGCGCATCGTCGAGACCGTGACGCGAGGCATCGAGGAGGGTCTCTTTTTCGCGAGCGCCGGCGGCAGGGCGTGCGGTTACTGCGACTTCAAGATCGCTTGCCCCGCGGGAACGGATCGTCTCTTCGAGAGAAAGGCGCGGTGCGACCCCCGCGCGCGAGGCTATCTGGCAATGAGGGGAATCGGCGAAGAGGAGGAGGCATGATGGCCCGCGCCGGAGAGCCGGTCGACCGCCCGGCGCGCGATCGCGCCGCGAATGATCTCGATCGCTCGTTCTGCGTCGAGGCGGGGGCCGGAACGGGGAAGACGAGCCTCCTCGTCGAGCGATTCGTCGCGATCATCGAGAGCGGCCGCGCGGCGGCGGGGGAAATCGTCGCGATCACCTTCACCGAGAAGGCCGCCGAAGAGATGAAGCTCCGCATCCGCCGGGAGATCGAGCGCCGCCTCGCCGCGGGAGGCCTCTCCGCAGCCGCGGGCGGCCTCCTCGCCGCGGCGCGCGACGATCTCGAACGCTCGCCGATCTCGACGATCCATTCCTTCGCGGCTTCCATTCTCCGCGAGTATCCGGTCGAAGCGGGGATCGATCCCCTCTTTGAGCAGCTCGACGCGCTCGGAGGGTCGCTTTTTTCGACGAATGCTGGAGCGAGTATCTCCTCGAGCTGACGGGGGAACGGGGCGAGGCGATCAAGCGGTTCGTCGCGCTCGGCGGATCGGTGGAACACCTCGGCGGAATGGCGCGCTCGGTTTACGATCGGCGCGCGGAGCGATCGTGCGACGGCATCTTCGGCGAGTCCCCCGGGGGGGGCGGAGCGCGCGGGCGCGGATCCCCGGACCGCGCGGACGGCCGCGCGGGGCGGGACGGGCGGGCGGAGATGGAGACGCTCCGCGGCGAGTTCATCCGCCGCATCGAGGCCCTCCGCCTCCTCGCCCGGGACCGCTGCAAGGATCGAGGCGACAGGGGATTCGTTTCCATAGAGGAGCTCGTCCGCGCGGCGGAGCCCCTCGGGGCGCTTCACGGGGAAGAGCTCGAGCGATATCTTCTGTCCATCGAGATCCCGAAGCCGAAAGGGAACAAAACCAACTGGAATCCTCCCGAGGCATGCGCCGAGCAGAAACGCTGTTTCGAGGATCTCGCGGGGCTGCAGGGCGCCTTGCGCGGACGCGTTTCGGACGCCGTCGCCTCGGGACTCGACGGGTTTTTCGACGAGTTCCTCCGCTTCGCGGACGAGCGCAAGGCCGCCTCGAGCCTTCTCGATTTCGACGATCTTCTCATACGGGTGCGGGAGCTCTGCAAGCGACCCGCGGCGCTCGACGCCCTGCGCCGGAGATACCGTTTCATCCTCGTCGACGAGTTTCAGGACACCGATCCCGTGCAGGCGGAGATCGTCTGGCTCCTCGCCGGCTCCGGCGGGGGAGCGTCTCCCGAGCCCGGAAAGCTCTTCGTCGTGGGGGATCCGAAGCAGAGCATCTACCGCTTCCGCAAGGCGGACGTCGAGATCTACGAGCTTTTCAAGGAGCGCCTCGTCGCCGAGGGCGGCGTCCGGCTCTCGATCGTCCAGAACTTCCGCTCCGTTCCGGGCATCGCCGGGTGGGTCAACGCAACGTTCTCGGCCGTCATGCGGCCGTCGCAGGAAGGGCGTTTCCAGCCGAGGTACGAGGATATCCTGCCGGCGCGGCCGGGAGACGGCCCGCCCGTCGTCGCGTTCGATCTCGAGATGGAGGAGGAAAAGCCTTCGTCGACGGAGGTCCGGCGGCGCGAGGGGGAGGCGGCCGCGCGAATCGTCCATCGCCTCGCATCGTCCGGCCTCGCGGTGATCGATCCGGTTTCGAGGCTCATGGAGCCTCTCTCCTTCCGCCATATCGCGATCGTGTACCCCGGCACGACCGGCATCGAAAACTACGAGGAACCGCTCCGCGCCGAGAACATTCCCTACATCGTCGAGGGAGGCAAGCTCTATTACTCGCGCGAGGAGATCCGCGCGCTCGCCTCGGCGGCGTGGGCGATCGAGGATCCGTACGATCCGATCGCGCTGCTCGGCGCGCTTCGCTCGCCGCTCTTCGGCGCGAGCGACGAGGAGATATACCTTTTCACGCGGTCCGGCGGGAGGCTCGACTATCTCGATCCCGGCGCGGAGGGGAGCGGGGAGTTTGGAGACCTCGCAGCGGCGTTCGCCCTGCTGAGGGATCTCCATGTCTCGCGGAACGAGATCGGGCCGGCCCGCACGATGCTCGCGCTCGTCGGCCGCACGAAGTTCCTCGAGCTCTCGCTGCTCCGCCCGCACGGGGAGCAGCGGGTCGCCAACATTAGGAAGGCCGTCGCGAGCGCCCGAGCGTTCGAGGGGACGGCGGGGGCTACCGGCGCTTCGCCCGCTGGTTCCGCGACCAGGAGGTCCTCGATTCCGGGGAGAGCGAGTCCCCGATGGTCGAGGACGATGAGAACGCCGTGCGGCTGCTCACCGTGCACAAGGCGAAGGGCCTGCAGTTCCCCGTCGTGATTCTCGCGAATCTCGTGCAGGAGCGCCGGGCCGGAGGGCGGATCATCGTCGGTCCGGGAGGGCGGCTCGCCTTCAAGATCGGCGACTGGCTCGAGACGAGCGATTTCGATGAGCTCTCCGAGCGAGAGAGTCTTCGCGAGGGTGCCGAGTCGATTCGGCTCCTCTACGTCGCCGCGACGCGCGCGGGGGATCTCCTCGTCATACCGCGCGCGCCGAAAAGAGGCGGCTACTTCGATATCGTGGGGGGAAATCTCGAGCCTGGGGAAAACGCCGGACCGGTCACCGCGTGGCGCCTCTCCGCCATGCCGCCGCTTCGCGGCGAGGTCCGTCCCTTCGTCCGGCTCGACGAGCCCTCGCCGCGCGAACGCGATCTCCACGAGCGACGGAGGGAGGAGTGGCTGCGCGGGCGTCTCGCGCTCATCGGACGCGCTTCGCGCGCCCCCGTTCTCGTCGCTCCCTCGAGACTCGCGCCCGAAGGGGCCGCGGAGGCGCTACCGCGCGTTCCGGGCTCGCGGCCTCCGGGTTCGCCCGCGCCGGGCCGGGCCGCGCTCTTCGGCGAGGCTTTTCATCGCGTTATGGAGCGCTGGGACGCCTCCCGCGGCGCAACGCTCGCGGAGCGCTGCGCCGCGGCGGCCTTCGAGCTCGGCATCGGAGCCGAGGCCGAGGCCCTCGAGCGGCTCGCCGCGGCGGCGCTCGAATCGGATATCATGAAACGCGCCGCCCGCGCGCCGCGGCGCCTGCGCGAGACGCCCTTCATTTTGCCGGTCGAGGGAGGATTCGTGCAGGGGCGGATCGATCTTCTCTTCGAGGAGGAGGGACGCTGGATCGTCGTCGATTACAAGACGGACGACGTCGCGGCGGACGGGATCGATGCCCGGCTCGCCTCCTACCGGCCGCAGGCGGCGGTCTACGCGCTCGCGGCGCGGCGTCTGGGGCTCGGAACGCCGGGAGAAATCGTGCTCTTTTTCGTGCGCCCGCTCGCAGCGCGATCGATCATCGCGACGGACGCCCTCATCGCCGAGGCGGACGAGCTCATTCGGGGCGCGATCGGCGCGAGCCCGCCCTGAGAGCCTCGAGCACCGGTCCCTCGCGGAGCGCCACGCCGAGGCCGGGGGCATTCGGCAGAACGAGCCTTCCCTTCTCGACCGTCACTCCCGTCGCCGGATCGTTCACGATGAGCAGATTTCCGTCGAGATCCGCGTAGTCGACGAGCGGCGAGATCTGCGCCGCGGCGGTGATTCCCACCGAGCTTTCGATCATGCACCCGAGCATGATCATCATCCCGTGCTCGCGCGCCGCGCGGATGAGCCGGAGCGCCTCCCGCAGCCCGCCGCATTTCATGAGCTTGATGTTGACGCCGCGGAACGCCCCGGCGAGAGCCGGGATGTCCTCCGCCGATAGCACGCTCTCGTCGGCGAAGAGCGGGATCGATGTCCGCGCGGCGAGCATTCGCGTTCCCTCGAGATCGCCGGCGGGCAGGGGCTGCTCGACGAGCTCGACGTTCTGCCCCTCGAGCCACCGGAGCTTCTCGATCGCCTCCTCCCGCGTCCAACCCTCGTTCGCGTCGACGCGAAGCGGGCAGGAGGTCGCGCGGCGCACCGCCGCGAGGATCTCGCGGTCGTTGTCGAGACCCATCTTTATCTTGAGCACGGGAAAATCCGCGGCTTCCCGCGCCTTGCGCTCGACGATGTCCGGCGCATCGATGCCGATCGTGTACGAGGTGACGGGAGCGCGAGAGGGGTCGAGCCCGAGGAGCCGGTGGAGGGGAACCCCCGCCCGCCGGCCCGCGATATCGTGGAGGGCCATGTCGAGCGCGGCGAGGGCGGCCTTCTCCCCCCCGAGGATCCGCGCGGCGGCGTCGAGCGCCTCGTCGATCCCTTGGGGCGCGGCGAGCACCGATGCGGGGAGCGACTCGAGCGCGCGCTCGGCCGAGAGCGCGCTCTGCCCGTATCGCGGCGACGGCGCGGCCTCCCCGAAGCCGTCGATCCCGCCCGCCCCGATCCTGACGATGATCGTCTCCCGGTGATCGTCGGCGGATCTCGCGATGCGGAACGTATGCGCGAGCTCGAGCCGCGCTCTGGCGAGCGAGAGAACGGGATGCGGGTTTTCCGTCGGGATCGTCATGCGAGCCTCCGAGAAATGGAGCGCGCCCCTTGCTTTCCGCTTTCAAAAAGGCCGGCGGAAGCTATAATAGGCGTGGCGCAATTTTCCCGCAAGCGTATGTTCCCGCCCGCCCGGCGCCGGCGGAACAAGGAGGGGGTAGAGCATGACATCGGTCCGCCGGCGAAAGGGCCAGCCGAAGCTCGCGCCGGACATCGCGAACCTCGTGTTCGGGGCTCTCGACTATTCGACCGACGGGATCGCCATCGGCTCGGTCGACGGCACGATCTACTACCACAACAAGGCCTGGATCGACATACACAACTGGGCGAAGACCTTCGACGCCAGGGGGCGGAACATCAAGATCGTCGAGCGCAAGGAGCTCAAGCCCGTGCTCCACGAGGTGTTCAAGGGTCTCAATGCGCGGGGGCATTTCAGCGGGACGTTCGGGATCACCCGTCCCGACGGGCTGTACCACGATCTTCTGATCAACGCGCAAGTCATCAAGAGATTCGAGCCTCCGATCGTCGTCGCCATTATACGAGACGTCACGGAGCTCATGCAGGTCAAGAGGGCCCTCGAGCGGCGGGGCGACGAGCTCGCCGTCCTGAACGAGATACATCGCGTCATGCAGTGCGCGCGCGACCGGAAAACGGTGGTCCGAAAGATGCTCCGGCTCCTCGGGGATTTCATCGGCGCCGCTTCCGCGGGAATCTACGAGGTTGATAGGGCCCTGGAATGCTCGCAGCTCATCGATTGCTACGGGTTGCCCGAGCACATCCGGCGGAGGATCGAACGCGTGCCGAGGACCGACAGCGCATTCAAGCGCATACAGGCGTCGAAGCGCGCTATGGTCATGGAGGAGGATCTTCCCGGCCACCGGGGAGGGCGGTGCGACATCCGAAAGGCCTTGGGCTACGATCGCGTCGTCAGTCTCGCTTTCAGAACGGAGGCCCGGCGCGATTATCAGATCATTTTCGGGCTCAAGAAGGGAAGCGATCTCGGCGCGGGTGTTCGCCGGTTCCTCGAGACCGCCGCCAATCAGTTCGGCATCGCCCTCGACAGAGTCGAGATGATCGAAAAGCTCGGCGAGCGGGAGCGCGAGATCGCGCGCCGCGCCGACGAACTCGAGGTGTTCGCCAAGCTCCACAACTCGATGGTGGCCTCCGACAAGCGCTCCGTCGTCGTGCGGAAGATGTTCGAGATCATCCGGGATTTCGTCGGAGCGACGGGGCTCGCCATGTACCGGATCGATCCCAAGTCCGAGCACGCCGAGCTCGTGCATTGCATCGGGCTCGCCAAAGGCGTGGCTCGCTCCGTCGAACGCGTTTCCATGCGGGGAACGGCCTTTTCGGCCATGACGCGGGCCAAGCATGTCTTTGTCATAGAGGAGGAGATGCCGGGCTATCGCGGCGGAAGCGTTGACATACGGCGGCGGGTCGGCGTGAAAACCACCGTGGGTTTCATGTTCCGCACGGGCGGCAAGATGGATTTTCTGCTCGTTCTCGGCTTCCGGAAGGAGAAGCGCGTCACTCCCGAGCTTCGCCGGTTCTTCGACAACGTCGGGAGACATTTCGCCATCGCGGTCGAGCGCCTCGACTTTCTCGAGACGCTCGGCGCCCGCGAGGCGGAGCTCCAGAATCTCAACGCGCGCCTCATCGAGGCGGGGGAGGAGCATCGGCGCCGGTGCGCGATGCAGATCCACGACGAGTTCGGCCAGGCTCTCACCGGGCTCGGTCTCGAGCTCGCCGCGATGGAGAGGAATTTTCACGGATCGAATCCCCGGGCGCAGGAGATTTTCGCCGGCGCGCGCGAGAGGATACGGAGCATCGCCGGCTCGATGCGCACGTTTTCGCAGTCGCTCCACCCGGCGCTGCTCGACGAGCTCGGCCTGCTCCCGACGCTCGAATGGTACATCGGGGAGTGGCAGAGGGCGTCCGGCATCGACGTCCAGTTCTCTTTCGCCGGGTTCGACCGGCAGCCGCCGCGGGCGGTCGCCGTCGCGCTCTACCGCGTCGTGCAAGAATGCCTCACGAACATCAGGAAACACTCGGGCGCCGCGCGGGTGAAGATTACGCTGGCAAAGGGGCACCCGTATGCTATACTGCACTGCGAGGATAACGGCAGAGGGTTTTCGCTCATCGGTGGGACCAGCGGAAAAAAGGGACTCGGTCTCGTGTCCATGCGGGAGCGGGTCGAATCGTTGGGCGGCTCTTTCCAGATAGAATCCTCGCCGGGAAAGGGCACCCGGATTCGGGTCAAGATACCTCTCGGGGCGCGCCATGCTCAATAAACCACGCACGATTCTCGTGGAAGATCACACGATCGTCCGCGAAGGGCTGCGTCCGCTGCTCGAGGCCCGCGGCGCCGAGATCGTCGGAGAGGCGGGGGATGGGCTCGAGGCGGTGAAGCTCGCCAAGGAGCGCAAGCCCGATCTCGTCATCATGGATCTCATGCTTCCCCGCCTCAGCGGTATCGAGGCCGCGCGGCGCATTCGAAAAATTCTGCCCCACGTAAAGATCATCATGCTCACGATCCACGACGAGCCGCCGTTCGTTTTTAAATCGCTGGAGGCCGGCGCGAACGGATTCCTCGTGAAGGAGTCGCCGCTCGAGGAGCTCGTCGCGGCCATCAAGGCGGTCATGAACGGAGAGACCTATCTCAGCTCCAACTTCCCCCGGACGCTTCTCGGCTCCTACGCGAAGTATCGAAAGCGCGGCAAGAAAACGGACGAGTTCGCGATGCTCACGAAGCGGGAGCGAGAGATTCTCCAGTATATCGCGGAGGGGTACACGAGCCCCCAGATCGCGGAGGTGCTGTTCATCAGCCGCAAAACGGTCGAGAATCACAGGGCCAACATTATGGAGAAATTGAACATACACGATACCGCCGGTCTCGTGCGGTACGCGCTCAAGATAGGACTCGTGGATTGAAGTCGCGGCGTTTTCATATCTCGTTGTCGTCGAGTCCGTTATAGACTCTACCAAAAATAAGTACATGTACCCATTGAAGTGTACTGATGATATGGGTATGCTGTATTTGAGACTGAAATGCACCTCGGGGACGCAACAGGGTGAATATAGAGAATCGAACGACGCGGAGGTAAGGGATAGCGCGTAGCTTGACCGACAAGAAGACGTAAATAGGGTTTGCCGCCTGACACCGGGAACTGATCCCATCCTACCCAAAAACCCCATCTCTTCCCCTAGGAGATGAGCCGCTTATCTGGGAGAGGTTTCCACCCGGCAACGGGCCGAACCAGCAACGCTCCAATGAGAGTCCCTTAGGATCGCTTTCCACAAAAGGAGCTGAGGTTCACCGTCAGGCGGCAAATTTTTAAAGGGCGGAGGCCGGTAGGCGTCTCCGCCCTTTTCTTTTTCCGCGGCCGCCGCCGCATGCCGCGCGAGGCGGCCCGTGAATGAGACCGCCCCCCCGGCTGTATCGACTGCAGAACGGCGGGGAAAGGATCTCGATGCTCACGGGCGGCGGCTGGCTCGAGAAAAGAAAGCGGATCAGGGCGGATCTCTCCCGGGAGTTTTCGGCCCGCGCCGCGATAGGTCCCGCCGATTTTCTGCGATCGTTCTACGACGCCCCCGCGCCCCCCTGCATGCACGAGTTCCGAAGCCGCTACATCCCGGACGCCGGCACGCTGGACGAGATTCTCGCCGCCATCGCGTCGCGCACGGGGCTCGCGGCGCGTGCGGTCGAGGCGCGATTTTCGGGCACCGACACGTTTCCCCAATTTGGCGAGCGCCTTCTCCGTTCGGGCGCCTATGCGGGAGCGGCGCGATGATCCGCCCGGCGGCGGCTCTTGCTCTCGCTCTCGCGCTCGGCCGCGCCGGGGCCGCGCGGAGCGCGGCGCTCGAGGCCCGGGGCGCCTTGTACTACGACCGGGGGCACTACTGGATCGAAATCGCCTTTCATGACGGGACGGGGCGCGACACGATCCCGCCGGATCTCTCCGCCGGCCGCTTCGAAATATGGAAGGTCGGCGACGATCGCGGATTCCGGCCGACGCGGATCGAGATCGTTCCGGGGAACGGGACGGGGGCGTCGGTCGTGCTCTCGACGTCGAGGATCGAGGGCCGCTGCTGCTATCGCGTTACGTTCACTCCGGCGAGCGGCGGCGCCGTCGCCGCCGATTCGATCTGCGACCCGTTCGCGCCGGGAACGGCGGCGGGAGAGAGCGGAAGCAGGGCGTTCTTCCGCGCGCACGTCGCGGGCGCCTTCCGCCGCGACGGGGAGGGGAGCGGGCTCAACGAGCTCGCGTACGGATACGATTTCTCCCGGGAGCGCTCGGTTACGGATTTCTGCGTCGCGCCTCGCCTGCGCTGGAAAGGATGGACGGCTGAGGTGATCGTAAAGCGCGGCGAGACCTCGCTCTCGACCTCAGCGTCGCGCGGTACCTCCGCCGTTCGGACGGGCGCGTCGGCGTCGCTCTCGCGATCGGCCTGGGCGAACGGTCTCAGGTGCTCTGCTTCGGCCTCGTACGGCGCGGACCGAACGGCGCTCGAGCTCGCCGCCGGGGACTCGACGGTGCGCTCGCGGTGCGCGGCCGTCGAGGGACGCGTAAGGCTCGATAACCTCTTCGATCCGATCAACCGCTATCCGGCGAGCGTTCTCGCGGGGGTCGAAGCCGCCTTCGGTTACTCGTGGCGATCGGCGGACGGCGACGGCCCGTCGGGCGGGGGACGATTCGGGGACCTCGTTCCGTACGCGAGCGCCGGCGCCTCGTGGACCTTTCTCTACGGGTTTCGGTTGTCCTATTCCCTGTGGTCCTTCCTGCCGTCCTCCGCCGGCGAATCCTTCGCGGCGTTTCACTCGGTGAGAGCGAGGCTGCTGCTCGGCGGCGTGCTCGCGCCCCCGGCCGAGCGGACGTACCATCCGGACGTCGAGCTCGTTTGGGAGACGGGGAAACGGCTTCCCCTCCTCGAGCGTGAGGAGAAGCTCTCGCTCGGATTCACCTTCGGCATCTATCCGTGGTGAGCGTCCGCGTCGATGACGCGGACGAGGCACCGGCGCGTGCGCGGCCCGTCGAACTCGCAGAAGAATATCGCCTGCCACGTGCCGAGGACGGCGCCGCCCTCGCTCACCGGCACGAGCGCGGAGACCCCCGTGAGAGTCGATTTCACGTGGGCGTGGGCGTTCCCCTCGGCGTGCCGGTATTCGTCTCCCTCGGGGACGAGCCTCGAGAGCGTTTCGTCGAGGTCGCGCGTCACGTCGGGGTCGGCCTTTTCGTTGACCGTGACGCCCGCCGTGGTATGGGGCACGAAGATGTGGCAGAGTCCTTCCCGGACGCCGCTCCGCGCGATGATCCTCTGAACGTCGGCGGTGATGTCGACGATCTCGGTTCGCGCGCGCGTGCGCAGCGTGAGCTCGTGCAGCATGCGAACCTCCTTGCATCCGGCCGGGCGAACGCCCCTTGACCGTTCTGTCGTCCGTCCGTATAATAGCGCATTCTATCCCGGCGTTCAATTTCAAGGAGGTCCGTCGTCATGTCCATCAGCGGCCTGGAACCGAAGATTCTCTGGAAACACTTCGACAAGATTCGAAGCATTCCCCACTGCTCCGGGCACGAGGAGAAGCTCGCCGAGTATCTCATGTCGTACGCGAAGGGGAAGGGGCTCGAGGCGGAGAAGGATCGCAACGGCAACGTCATCGTCCGCGTGGCGGCCACGCCGGGGCACGAGGGGGCGCCGACCGTCGTTCTGCAGGGGCACATAGACATGGTGTGCGAGAAGAACTCGGACGTCGCGCACGATTTTTCGAAGGACCCGATCCAGCTCGAGTTTCAGGGGGAATGGCTCAAAGCGAAGGGCACGACGCTCGGCGCGGACAACGGCATCGGGCTCGCCGCGGCGCTCGCGACGATCGAGGCGAAGGACGCCGTGCACGGGCCGCTCGAGCTTCTCTTCACGGTCGACGAGGAGGTCGGCCTCACGGGCGCCGGCAAGCTCAAGCCGGGATTCGTGAAGGGCGGCATGATGCTGAACCTCGACAGCGAGGAGCTCGGAGCGGTCTACATCGGCTGCGCCGGCGGAGGCGACACGACGCTCAAGCTTCCGCTCGGCTTCGCCGACGCGCACGCCGGGACGAAGGGGTTCGTGCTGCGCGTGAGCGGGCTTCGCGGAGGGCATTCGGGAATCGACATACACGAGCAGCGCGGAAACGCGATCAAGGTGCTCGCGCGCTGTCTCTGGAAGGCGGCCCGCACCCAGCCCGTGCATCTCGTGAGCGTGAGAGGCGGCAGCAAGCGGAACGCCATCCCGCGCGAGGCGGAAGCGGAGCTCATGGTGCTCGAGACGGCGATCGACGAACTCTCGGGAATCATCGGCGACGAGGTCGCGAAGATCGGCGATGAGCTCGGGGGCCGCGAGGCGAACCTGTCGGTCAAGATCGCTCCGGCCGAGCGCCCGTCGGGCCGGGTCATGGACGCCTCGTCCCAGCAGAAGCTCCTCAATCTCCTCATGGCGCTCCCGCACGGCGTGTTCGCGATGAGCTACGACATAGCGGGGCTCGTGGAGACCTCGAACAACCTCGCGACGATAGCGACGGGCGGGGACGAGGCCGTGATCGGGCTTTCGACCCGCAGCTCCATCGTGAGCGCCCTCAAGGCGCTGCGCGACAAGATCCGCGCCGTGGCCGACCTCTCCGGCGCCGCGGTCGAGGAGAACGAACCCTATCCGGGCTGGAAGCCGAACCTCGACTCGAAGCTGCTCGCCGTCGTGAAATCGGTGCACGTGCGCGAGTTCGGCGGCGAGCCCGCGCTCAAGGCGATCCACGCCGGGCTCGAATGCGGCATCATCGGCGAGAAGTATCCGGGAATGGACATGGTCTCGTTCGGACCGTGGATCGAGCATCCGCATTCCCCGGACGAGCGGGTCAACATTCCCTCAGTCGAAACGTTCTGGAAGGTTCTCCGGGCCGTGCTGGCCGAGCTCGCGACGAAGCGGGTCGCCTAGCGGTTTCGAGCGGATCAGCCGCGCGCGGCGCGGCGGTAAGGAAAGAGGCCGGGTTCCCGCGAACCCGGCCTCTTCGTTTGCGGTCGATCGAGGCTTCCTCTCCCCGGTCTTACTCCTCCGACATGAACGGGTAGCGGTAGTCCTTCGGAGGACAGAAGGTCTCCTTGAGCGTCCGCGGGCTCGTCCAGCGGATCATGTTGAGAAGGCTTCCCGCCTTGTCGTTCGTTCCCGAGGCGCGGCTCCCGCCGAAGGGCTGCTGGTTCACGACCGCGCCCGTCGGTTTGTCGTTGATGTAGAAGTTGCCCGCCGCGTCGCGGAGCGCGCGCGTGAGCTCGACGATCGCCGAGCGGTCCTCGGCGAAGATGGAGCCCGTGAGCGCGTAGGCCGAGCCCGTGTTGACGAGGTTGACCGCCTTCTCGATCTGCCGGTCGTTATAAACGTAGATCGTGAGAACCGGCCCGAAGATCTCCTCGCGCATCGTCTTGAAGTCGGGGCGTTTCGCGACGATGACCGTCGGCTCGATGAAGTAGCCCTTGCGATCGTTGCAGCCGCCGCCGGCGATGATTTTCGCGCCGGACGAGCGCTTCGCGTACGCGATGTACGACTTGATGCTCTCGAACGCGGCCTTGTCGATCACGGCCGTCATGAAGTTGCGGAAGTCCCTCGCGTCCCCCATTTTGATCGTCGCGATCTCGGCGAGCAGCATCTTCTTGACGCGCGGCCAGAGGCTTTTCGGGACGTAGGCGCGCGAGGCGGCGGAGCATTTCTGCCCTTGAAACTCGAAGGCCCCCCGCACCATCGCGATGACGAGCGGCCGCACGTCCGCCGAGGGATGCGCGAAGATGAAATCCTTGCCGCCCGTCTCGCCGACGATTCTCGGGTACTGCTTGTAGTTCTTGATGTTCGAGCCGATCACTTCCCACATGTTCTGGAAGACGGCCGTGCTGCCCGTGAAGTGGACGCCGGCGAGGTCGGGGTGCGTGAGCACCTGATCGCCGACGACCGAGCCCGGTCCGGGGATCATGTTGATGACGCCGTCCGGAAGCCCCGCCTTCTTCAGGATCTGCATGACGAAGTGGGCGGAGTAGACCGCGCTCGAGGCCGGCTTCCACACGACGGTGTTTCCCATCATCGCGGGGGCCGTCGGGAGGTTTCCCGCGATCGCGGTGAAGTTGAACGGGGTCACGGCGAAGACGAAGCCGTCGAGCGGACGCGCTTCGCTCATGTTCCATATCCCCGGCTGCGATTCGGGCTGCTGCGTGAGGATCTGCTTCATGAAGTACGTGTTGAAGCGCAGGAAATCGATGAGCTCGCACGCCGAGTCGACCTCGGCCTGAAACGCCGTCTTGCTCTGCCCGAGCATCGTCGCGGCGTTGAGCGTGGCGCGGTGCTCGCCGGCCAAGAGATCCGCGGCGCGCAGGAAGATCGCGGCGCGCGCCTCCCACGGCATCCGGGACCACGATTCCTTCGCGTCGAGGGCGGCCTTGATCGCGGCGCGGACCTCGCGCTTGCCGGCCTTGTGGTACGTGGCGAGCACGTGTTTGTGATCGTGCGGCATCACGCAGAGACCCGTGGCGCCCGTGCGGACGTTGCGGCCGCCGATGACGCACGGGATGTCGATCTTCTTTCCCGCGAGCTCGCGGAGCTTCGCCTTGAGCTCCGCCTTTTCCTTCGAGCCGGGCCCGTAGGACAGGATGGTCTCGTTCTTGGGCATTTCGACCTTCGGGATTCCTGCGATCATGCTCCTACCTCCGAGCGTGTGTGGCTGATGTACCGGGCGAGAGGACGCGCCTCTCGACTCGCATTGCCGATGAAAAAGCGCGGAGAAATAACGAGTTGCAATATAGCAAAACGGACTTCTCCGGTCAAGGCGGCCCGGACCGGCCGCGGCGGCGAGAGGCCGCGCCGCGGCTCCGTTCCGCCCGCCGCAACCCTTGACTTCGGCGGCGCCTTGCTGTTATCTTGTCGGGGATAAAGCGCTTCGATACGCGGGTATCAGGGGAGTAGCTCAACTGGTAGAGCGTCGGTCTCCAAAACCGGTGGCTGCGGGTTCAAGTCCTGCCTCCCCTATTTTTTATTTCCATACGCCGGGCCGCGCCCGCGCGGCCGGCGCGGCGGCGCGGAGAAAACGGATCGCATGAGCAAACGCAGAGTCACGAGCGGCATGCGCCCCACGGGGAGCATGCACCTCGGCAATCTTCACGGCGCTCTCGACAACTGGGTGCGCCTCCAGAAGGACTACGACTGCTTCTTCTTCATCGTCGATTGGCACGCCCTCACGACCCCCGGCGGCGGCGGCGCCGTCGGTTACGAGAGCGTGGGGCGCCTGCGGGAGAACGTGGTCGAGATGGCGATCGACTGGGTCGCCGCGGGACTCGATCCCGGCGCATGCGCCATCTTCGTCCAGTCGCACGTGAAGGAGGTCGCCGAGCTGCACCTCCTCTTCTCGATGATCACGCCCCTCGGCTGGCTCGAGCGCAACCCGACCTACAAGGAAATGGTGCTCGGCTACAAGATCGAGCATCCGAGCTACGGCCTTCTCGGCTATCCGACCCTGCAGGCCGCCGATATCCTCGCCTACCGGGGGGAGTTCGTGCCCGTCGGGAAGGATCAGGAGGCGCACGTCAATATGACGCGCGACCTCGCGCAGCGGTTCAACAGCCTCTTCGGCCGGGCGGTGTTCCCGATCACCGAGGTGCTTCTCACCGAGATCCCGAAGGTTCCCGGCATCGACGCGGTCGACAAGAAGATGAGCAAGAGCACCGGCAACTACATTGCGCTCGCCCACGGCGAGCAGGAGACGGCCGAGCGCGTGCGGATCATGTTCACCGATCCGGCGAAGATCCGCAAGAACGACACGGGGCATCCCGAGGGGTGCGTCGTCTACGCGTTTCACGGGTTCTACAACAAGGCCGAGCAGCCGCTCGTCCGCGGCGAATGCGAGGAGGGGCGACGGGGGTGCGTCGACTGCAAGAAGCAGCTCGCCGCGCGCATGAACGACGCTCTGCGCCCCATTCGCGAGCGCCGGCGCGCTCTCGCCGAGAAGCCGGATCGCATTCGCGAGATACTCCTCGACGGCGCCGCGAGAGCGCGTGAGGTCGCCCGCGCGACGCTCGCGGAGGTCCGCGAGGTCATGAACCTGTCGCCGGAGGACGGTATTTGATGAAGGACGCCATCGATTTTTTCGTATCCCAGTTTCGCAGCCACCTCGACTCCCCGCAAGAGCCCGTCGCCTACCGCCGGCCGCGTCCCTACCGGAACGCCGCGGTGAGTTTCCGGAAATGCCGCCTCGCCGATTTCGAGGAGCGCCGCCGGCTGCTCATCGAGGAGGCCGGGCTCAACGTGTTCCTCTTCCGCGCCGACCGGATCCCCGGTTGCGACCTACTCTCCGATTCCGGCACGACCACGATGACGATGGAGCAGTGGGCTTCGATGTTGCTCGGCGACGAGGCGTACGGTTCGAACGAGGGCTATTTCGAGCTCAAGGAGGAGATCGCCCGCGCCTTCGGCCCCGCTTGGCGTCAACGGCAGGGACTCCTGACGGGCGAGAGCGAGCCGCTCTTCATCTTTCATCAGGGGCGCGCGGCGGAAAACGCCCTCTTCAGCGTACTCGCGCGCGAGCTCCGGCGCGCGGGCGCGCCGCGGGAAGGCGCGATCTCGACGGAGCTCTTCCCCGAGCTGCGCTCGCGGATCGAGAGCCGCATGCGGCCGATGCGGGGCGCGGTAGCGGGGGACGTTCCGTACTATATCATTCCGAGCAACTCGCATTTCGACACGACCGAGGGGAACATCGAGGACAAGCTCATGGTGCCGGTCAATCTCCCGTGCCGCGAGCATCTCACGGGCGACGAATCGTTCCCCTTTCGGGGCAACATGAACCTCGCCGAGCTCGAGAATCTCCTCGCCTCGGAGCGGGATCGCGTGCCGCTCGTGTACCTCACCGTGACGAACAACACGGGGGGCGGACAGCCCGTTTCGATGGCGAACATCCGGCGCGTCGCCGAGATCGCACACGCGCACGGCCTCCCGTTTTTCGTCGACGCCTGCCGGTTCGCCGAGAACGCCTGGTTCATTCGGCGCCGGGAGCCCGGGTACGCCGAACGCTCGATCGAGAGCATCGTGCACGAGATGTTCGAGCACGCCGACGGGTTTCACATCAGCTTTAAGAAAGACGGGCTCGCCAACATCGGCGGCGCCGTGTGCCTCCGCGAAGAGAGCGTGTTCACGAGGCGTTTCCCGCGTTTCATGAACGAGCTCACCGACTACCAGATCATGACCGAAGGGCATCCGACGTACGGCGGGCTCGCCGGACGCGATCTGCGGGCGATCTCCGAAGGACTCCGGACCGTCATGCGGCGGGAGTACCTCGACATTCGCATCGGACAGGTCGAACGCTTCGGCAACCGGCTGCGGGATCTCGGCATTCCGACGATCCGCCCGACGGGCGGGCACGCGATCTACATCGACGTCGACCGATTCTTCGACGGCGCCTCGCGCGACGACGATCTCTGCGGCATATCGTTCACGGCGCTGCTCCTCATCGCGGGGCACCGTTTCTGCGAGCTCGGCGTGTACGCGTTCGGTTCCTACGACGGCGCGAGGGAGGTTCCTCCCGAGCCGCGCGTCAACAACATCCGCGCGGCGGTGCCGCGCCTCGCCTACGAGGACCGCGATCTTCTCGCCGCGGCGGAAGCCGTGAAGATTCTCCACGAGCATCGGGACCGGATTCCGCCGGTCCGCGTGGAGTACGGCCGGGATCTCAAGCTCAGACATTTCAAGAGCCGTTTTTCCTTCGCTCTGTAGGCCGTCTCCGGCGCGGCGCGGTCGCGCCGCGCGCCCCGTGCGGGTCGCCGCGGCCCCGCCGAAGGCCGGCGAAGCCCCTTTCGGGGCGATTTTCTCGAAAATGGAATAGTTCGTGCTAATCAGCTCTCTATCCGGCTGTTATGAAGCGTGAGCTGCGCCCGCGCGGCCGATGCAGGCTGCGAGGGCGCGTCCGCTGGAGGTAGAGTGAGCAGCGCGAACGAGACGAGCATGCCTCCGCGCGCCCCCGTCGAGACGGGCGGCGGCGAGCCGGAGCGTTCCGCGCCGCCGGGCGAAACCGGCCGCGCGGCCGGGGCGGATGATTCGAACTCCTGCTTCGTCTACTGCGACGTCGACGTGCGCGGCGAGCGGAGCGACGAGGAGCGGCAGCTCGCGGCCGTCATGGAGATCGCCGGCGCGATCAGCTCCCAGATCGATCTCAACCAGATCCTCTCGGCCATCGCGAAGGAGCTCGCCAAGGTCATCGACTACGACATCGGCTGCGTCGCGCTGTACGAGAAAGAGCGCAGCGGTCTCTTCATCCGCCACGTCTGGCGCAAGAACGGCGGAACGGCGGGAGAGGGCCGCTACGTGCCGCTCGACGATTCGAACCTCGTGGGCTGGGTCGCCAACCACCGCAAGCCGCTGCTTCGCAACGACATTCCCGCCGACGGCCGCTTCCGCGAGATCATGCGCGAGGACAACCTCAAATCCGACATCGTCGTGCCGCTCATAGCGAGGAACGCGCTCATCGGCACCGTGAACGTGGGAAGCTTCGCGCTCGATCACTTCAGCGAATTCGACCTCGATCTCCTCGTGCGCTTCAGCACGTTGACCTCGATCGCCATCGAGAAGAACATGCTGCTGCGCGACCTCGCCGATCTCGGGGAAAAGTACAGCCTCCTCATGAAGAACGCCGGCGAGATCATCGCGATCCTCAACGCGCAGGGGGAGTTCATCGAGTGCAACCGGGCGATGTGCGACGTCTTCGGGTATCGCGCCGACGAGCTCATCGGCCGTAACTTTCTCGTGCTGACCCTTCCACACCTGCACGACAAGGTGAAGCAGAGCTTCTTCCGCATGCTGCGCGGAGAGATCACGCGCGCGGGGGAGATGCTCTTCCTGCGAAAGGACGGGAAAACCGTCGTCGTCGAGATCAGCGGCAGCGTCACCCGCATGAAGGGCGCGCCGTGCCTGGTGGTTATCGCCCACGACGTCACCGAGCGAAGGACCCTTCAGGAACGCATCACCGCGCAGAACGCCGAGCTGACCAAAATCAACCGCAAGCTCCGCGAGCTCGACGACCTCAAGAACGAGTTTCTCGGCAGGATCAGCCACGAGCTGCGAACGCCGCTCTCGGTGATCATGGCGTATACCAACACGCTGCTCGAGGACCGGGACCAGTCGATCGATCCCGAAACCCGCGCGGAATTTCTCCGCGTCATCGACGACCACTCGAACAAGCTTCTCGGCCTTATCAACGACCTGCTGGATCTCTCCCGCGTGGAAGTGTCGCAAACGATGCTCCACAAGAGCGACGGGAGCCTGAACGACATCGTCAAGATCTCCGTCCGCATCGCCGAAGCGATCGCCGCGCAGCACCGCGTCCGCGTGACCGCCGACCTCGACGACATGATTCCGATCATGAGCTTCGATCCGCTGCGCATCAGACAGGCGTGCGTGAATCTCCTCAACAACGCCGTGAAATTCAGCTCCGCCGGGGGCGTCGTCACGATCCGGACGCGGAACGGCAGCGGGGAGGTCACCGTCTCGATCGCCGATCAGGGAGCGGGGATCGCCGCGGAAGAGATTCCGCTGCTGTTCGAGAAGTTCGCGCAGCTCGACGGAGGCGCCTCGCGCGAGAACGACGGGCTCGGCATCGGGCTCAAGCTCGTGAAACACTACGTGGAGCTTCACGGGGGGCGGATCTGGGTCGAGAGCGAGGTCGGCAAGGGATCGACCTTTTCGTTCTCGCTGCCGCGCCAGCGGCAGGACTAGCGGCTCATCCCATCGAACACGAACGATCGCGACCGGCGGCGGACCGCCGCGGCTACCGTACGACGAGCTCGCCCGTCTCGAGGCTGATACGGCGCGTGATGGAGGTCACCGCGAGCCCGCCGATCCGCATCTCCGCCGAGGGATCGTCCGGATCGGCGCCCTCGACGATGATGCGCGCGAGGCTGTCGGTGTCCTTGCCCTGCTCGACGACGAGGTTGCCCGAGGTAACCACGCCGTGGCGGAGCAGATACGAGGTGAGGCCGGCGGCGGCGGTTCCCGACGCCGGATCCTCCCAGACGCCGATGGCCGGGGCGAAGTGGCGCAGATACGCCGTGCAATCGCTCGTATACACGTCGAGAGAGAACAGATGATTCGTGTGAATTCCGTATCGGCTGTTCATGAGACCGAGCTTGATGAGATCGGGATTCATGTCGCGGATCGTTTCCTTGTGAAGCACGGGGATCATGAGCTGCTCGAGCCCCGTTGAGACGATCTCGAGCGGCAGCCCCGTCCGCGTGATCTCGCTCGAATCGATGCCGCAGTATTTCGCGATCTCCTGGGCCGAGACGTTCGACGGCCGATGCCCCCTGATCGCCTGATGGAGCATGATCTTCTCGAGCTCGCCGGCGGGCTTGCCGTTGACGGAGACGATCGAGGCGCGCGCCGCGCCGCCGCGGGGAGCGCACGCCGGAGCTCCGGCGGCGTAGTGAATGTCGAGCCGGACGAGACCGGCCCGCGTCTCGAAGAGCGCCTTCGTCATGCCGTTCTCGAGGGGGATGCGTCCCTCCTCGATGAGCGCGTGGCAGGAGGCGATGAGGGCGTGTCCGCTCAGGTCGAACTCATCGGATTGCGTGAAGAACCGCACGCGGAAGAGAGCCCCCTCCAGCGATGGCAGCGTGACGAAGGCGATTTCGGAGAGGCTCATTTCCGCCGCGATGGCCTGCATCGTTTCGCTCGAGAGGGGTTCCGCCTCGGTGACGACGCCCGCCGGATTGCCGGCGAACGGAGTCGTCGTGAACACGTCGACCTGCTTCATCGTAATGTCCTGCATATCCGATTCCTCCCCGGCGATACATTGCAAAACGAGAAGCTCGCGGTGCAAAGTCCGGTGTTCTTCCCGCTTTTCCCGAAAGCTTCCCGCTCGTATCCGAAAATCCCTTTAATTTTGTAACTGCTTATCGTCATGTGAGTTACCTTTTTAGTCCGGCCGGTATTCCGGCCGGCGGGTTCCGCGGGTTTCCCCGTCCCCCGGTGGTATAGCAATTGCAAATCCGGTTCCGAACATCGGTCCCGGCATCTCGTCGGGCAGGGTCGGAAATCTTGGGAAAGAACACCGCGGGCCCCGCAGACGGCGGCTCGCGAGCGCCGGCGCCGCTTCATGAGCGCCGGACCGGAGCGCTTCGATGACTCGCGCCGCCACCGACATGGAGCTCGTCGATCTCATTGCGCGGCTTCAGCTGAAGTTCGGGATGGATCTTTCGAGCTATCGCCTGAACTGCCTCAAACGGCGCATCTCGCTCCGGATGTCGACGCTCCGCATCGATGGCGTCGACGGGTATTTCGCGTACATCTCGTCGAACCGCGGCGAGATCGAGGCGCTCCTCGACACGATCACGATCCACGTCACCGAGTTTTTCCGCGACGCGGACGTGTTCGAGGATATCGCGAGGGACGTCTTGCCGGGCATCGTCGAGCGCGCGCGGGGCGGCTCGGGAAGCCCCCTGCGCGTTTGGAGCGCGGGCTGCTCGACGGGCGAGGAAGCCTACAGTCTCGCGATCGTCATTCTCGATTATCTGCGGTCGCACCGGATCGATATCGGCCTCGATCTGCAGGCCACCGACATTTCGAAGGAAGCCTGCCGCGTCGGCCGCCTCGGGATCTACGACCGGAGCAAGATCGAACATGTCCCGGCGGCGCTTCGCGACCGGTGCTTCGAGCCCGTCCCGGAAGGCTTCCGGGTCGCCGAGGCGGTGCGGCGGGCGGTTCATTTCGCGGTGCACGATCTCTTTCAGGGCGCTCCCTACGAGCGCCTCGATATGATCGTGTGCCGGAACGTTCTCATCCATTTCGATCATATCGCGCGCGACGAGGTGGTCAGGCGCTTTCACGGCGCGCTCGGTCCCGGAGGCATACTCGTGCTGGGCAAAACCGAGGCGATCACCGGCTCGGCCGGAGCGCTGTTCGACCTCGTCGATCCGAGAAGCAAATTGTATCGAAGCGTATGCTCCGTTTTTCCCGAAGGAGGAAAACGATGAAGTTGAGCATGCAGAACACGAGCGTCGGCTCAAAGGTATTTCTCGCGCTGGCGGCGGTGCTCGTCGCCGTATGGCTCGTCAACTACGGCGCCTTCCTGCAGCTGTCGAAGGAGGCGGCGATGAAGGCGGCGAGCGTGGCCGCGTCTTCGTCTCCGGAGATGTCGCGGACGACGGCGATCACGCACGTTCGCTGGCGCGCCCTGTCCGTGTCGGCGGTGAGCCTGCTGGCCGGCTTGGGCGGCATCTGGCTCGTTCTGCACTTCATGCTCCGCCGCCCGATCGTGAACCTGCTCGCGTCGAGCCGCGCGCTGCTCAGCAACGCGGGCGATCTCACGACGATGGTCGCGATCCGGTCGGATGACGAGATCGGAAGGCTCGGATCAGCCCTCAACGAGCTCTTTTCCAATACCGGCGGCATCATCCGCATGATCCGGGCGACCGCCGACAAGGTCAACTTCTCGGCCCAGAACCTCTCCGCCGCGACCGAGCAGATGAACTCCATCACCGAGGAAACGTCGACGACCGTGCAGAACATCGCCAAGTCCACCGACGTTCAGGCGCGCCAGGTCGACGAGATGATCAAGGAGATCCGCAACATGGAGCGCTCCGTGAAACAGGTTGCGAACAGCGCGGAGCTCGCCGCCTCGGCCGCGACGAACGCGTCGGAAACGGCGACGAAGGGCGGCGATTCGGCGAAAGAGGCCGTCGAGAAGATCAACAAGATCTACACCGTCATACAGGAATCGGCGGAGATCATCCGCCACCTCGGGGAACGGTCGAACCAGATCGACGAGATCGTCGACGTCATCACCGACATCGCCGACCAGACGAACCTGCTGGCCCTCAACGCGGCCATCGAGGCGGCGCGGGCGGGGGAGGCGGGCGCCGGTTTCGCCGTGGTCGCCGACGAGGTCCGCAAGCTCGCCGAGGGAAGCGCCGAGGCCGCCGACGAAATCGCCGCCCTCATCCGCAAGACGCAGGATGAGACGCGCACGGCGGTGAAGAGCATCGAGCTCGGCGCCAAGGAAGTCACGGAAGGCAAGGAAGTCATCACGCGCACGGGGCAATCGCTCGACGAGATCGTCGAAGTGCTCCGGAGTTCGTCGGATATGGCGCGGCGCATTTCCGCCGCGACCAAGGAGCTCTCGCGCGGCATGAAGAACGTCACGGGCTCGATCGACGCGATCTCCTCGAGCGCCGAGAAGAATGCTTCGGCGACGCAAGAGACGGCCGCCTCGATGGAGCAGATGACCTCGAGCATGGAGGACGTCGCTTCGTCGGCCCAGAAGCTGAGCGAAATGGCGATTCAGCTCCGCGAGCACGTGGGCCGTTTCACCGTCGGCGCGATGGAGCGCGAGGAACAGGCGGCGTCGGCCTGACGGGCCGCGGGCGCGCGGAAGGGAAGCTTCCATGAGACATAAAAGCACATTCGACAGATCGCGAACGGGAATGCAGCTCATCACCTTCCGGCTCGGGGCCGAGTACTACGGCATCCACGTGCCGAAGGTGCGGGAGATCCTGCGCCCGGTCGACCTGTTTTCCGTGCCGGGCATGGGCGAGCGGGTCGAGGGCGTCATCAACCTGCGAGGCGAGATCATTCCCATCGTGAAGATAGGCCCCCTCCTCGGTTTGGCCCTCGACGGCCAAAAGGACGCCGGCCGCAAGCGGCGCATGATCATCATCGACGACGCCGCCGGCAAGTTCGGCTTCTTCGTCGACGAGGTGCTCGAGGTGGCCCGCATCCAACCGAATGATCTGCAGGGCGCTCCGGCTCTCGGAGCGGCCGGACCAAGCGAAGGGGTCGTCACCGGCATCGTCAAGATCGCCGGCCGGATGATCGTATGCATCGATCCGGAGAAGATCGTCCGGGACGACATTTTGGCAAAGGAGCTCGTGATTGACGGTTCATGAGACGCGGCGGCAGGTGATCAGGGTGGAAGTCGCGCAGTACCGCATCGCGCAGGCGCCCGAAAAGATGATGACGATGGCGCTCGGATCGTGCCTCGGCATCGTGCTGTTCGACGCGACAACCGGTGTCGGGGCTCTCGCGCACGCGATGCATCCCCGGCGCGCTCAGGTGAAGAACAACGCGAACCGCGCCAAGTTCGTCGATTCCGTTCTGCCCATCATCGTCGACGGCATGGTGCGCTGGGGCGCGCGCCGCGAGCGCATCGTCGCCAAGATATTCGGCGGCGCGCGGATGTTCGAGAGCTACGCGGGGAGCACCGGGGTGCTGCAGATCGGCGACGAGAACATCGCCGTCGCGCGCGTGGAGCTCGAGACGATGGGCATACCGATCGTCGCCGAGTGCGTCGGCGGCACGAGCGGCCGCACGATCGTTCTCGATCTCTCGAACGGCTCGGTGGCCGTCCGGGGCGTCGAAGCGGGCGAGGTGATCTGCTGATGGCCGAAGAACGCAAAGAAACCGGTGCGCGTCCGATCCGGGTCGTCGTCGGCGACGATTCTCCGCTCATGCAGCGGATGATCGTTCAAGCGCTCGAGGCCGATCCGGGAATTCGGGTCGTCGGCAAGGGGGCCGACGGCCGCGACGTGCTGAAGCTCGTTTCGGAGCTGCGGCCGGATTGCGTCACGCTCGATCTCGAAATGCCGAACATGGACGGCCTCGAAACGCTGCGCTACCTCATGAGCGAGTGGCCCACCCCCGTCGTGATCGTGAGCGCTCACACGGCCGAGAGCGCCGAAATAGCGCTCGCCTGCCTCGAGTATGGAGCGGTCGACATCGTCCCGAAGACGTGGGGCGGCAACCGCTTCACCGCCGGCGAACTCGCCGAAAAGGTGCGCGAGGCCGCGGGAATCGACGTGCGCCGCCAGCAGTTCGGGCCGTCGGAGATCGCGATCGGTCCGAAATCGCGCACGGCCTTCGCGCCCGAGCTCGAGGCGGTCGTGATCATCGGGGCGAGCACCGGCGGGCCGCAGGCGCTCATGGACATCATGCCGAGGTTTCCGCGCGCTCTTCCGGCGGGCGTCGTCGTCGTGCAGCACATGCCGGCCGATTTCACCAGGTATTTCGCCGAGCGTCTCGACGCGCGCGCCCTGCTCGACGCGTACGAGGCGCAGCAGGGAGATTTTCTGGCGCCGGGACGCATACTCGTCGCCCCCGGCGGGCTGCACCTCCTGCTCGGCGAGCGCGGCGGCCGGCCCGCCGTCATGCTGCTCGGAAAGAACGAACAGCAGCAGAGCGCCTGTCCGTCGATCGATTTCGCCATGGCATCCTTCGCTCCGGTGTTTCGGGAGCGGCTCATCGGCGTCGTGCTCACCGGCATGGGGCACGACGGCGCCGCCGGCTGCGCGGCTATTCGCGCCAACGGCGGCACGACCATATGCCAGGACCGCGCCTCGAGCCTCGTCTTCGGCATGCCGGGCGCGGCCGCCGAGGCGGGCGCGGCTGATTTCGTCGTTCCGCTCGACCGCATCGCCGACCGCATCATGAAAACGGTCAGCGATATAACGTCGCGGGAGACCTTGCATGAACACGAGTGATTATCTGGAGCTCTACCGGAGCGAAGCGAGCGATTCTCTCCTGGCGCTCGAGAACGGGCTGATCGGGCTCGAGACGTCCGCGGAGCCGCTCGCGCACCTCAACGAGCTCTTCCGCAGGGCGCACAACCTCAAGGGGATCTCGGGAGCGATGGGATACGACGAGGTCGTCGAGGCGAGCCACGATCTCGAGAACGTGTTCGACGAGCTGCGCAAGGGGGCCGAGATCACGCCCGAGACGATGGACGGGCTCCTGGCGTCCGTCGATCGCCTGAAAACTCTCGTGCGGCGCGCCGCCGGCGAGGCCGCCGATGCTCAGTGCCCGGCGCGGGCGGCTTCCCCCGCGGCGGCTGAAGAAGCTCCGGCGGAGCGTCCCTCCGGCGTGCTCGGCGAGCGAATCACGGCCACGAAGGTCGGGCTCGAGCGTCTCGACCGGATCATGGATCTCGTCGGCGAGCTCGTCGTGAGCAGGATCCGCTGCAGCGCGATCGCGGAGGATCTCGGTTCGCGTCCGATTCTCGACGAGCTCGCGCGCTCTTGGCGTCTCGTGTCTCAGATTCAGAAGGAGGTCATGGAGGCGCGGCTCATTCCCGTTGGCCATGTGTTCCAAAGGTTCCACCGGCTCGTGCGCGAGCTCTCCCGCGATACTGGAAAGCCGCTCAAGCTCGATATCAACGGCGCCGAAATCGGCCTCGACCGCGTCGTGCTCGAGGGAATGGTCGATCCGCTCGTCCACCTCATCCGGAACGCCGTCGGCCATGGCATCGAATCGCCGGAGGAACGCCGCGCGGCGGGCAAGCCGGAGATGGGCCGGATCATTCTCAGCGCGAGCCGCGAGCGCAACCGCGTGGTCATCGAGGTCGTGGACGACGGCCGCGGCGTCGACCTCGATCGGATCGCGAGCGCGGCGGCCTCGCGCGCCGGCGATCTCACCGAGGACGATATCTGCCGCGTCATCACGGCCCCGGGATTCAGCACCGCGAGGGGCGTCGACACGATATCCGGCCGCGGCATGGGGATGAACATCGTCAAGAAGACCGTCGACTCCTTCGGCGGGTCGATCCGTGTCCGGACGACTCAGGGGCGCGGAACGATGATATCGCTCCTCATCCCGATCAACCTTTCGATCATCAAGGCCCTGCTCTTCACGATCGGCAGCGACGTTCACGCGATTCCGGTCGAGTACGTGAAGGAGACGAACCGCTGCGAGGTCGGCTCGTTGAAGACCGTCGGGGGCGAGCTCGTTCTGCCGGGCGACGGCGAGGTCATTCCGGTGCTGCGGCCGAGCCAACTCTTCGAGCGCACGCTCGAAATGCCCGAGGAGCGGTTCGCGAAATTCATCGTCATCGACACCGGTTATCGCCGGGCCGCGGTCGTCGTCAGCCGCGTCCTCGGCCAGCAGGACATCGTCATCAAGTCTTTGCCGCCGCTCTTCCGCGGCGTCCGGGGGATATCGGGCGCCACCGTGCTCGGCAGCGGCAAAATCGCGTTCATTTGGGATCCGCAAGCCCTCTTTGAAGGAAGGTGCACGTATGAGCCCGATCAAGCGGCCTTCGTTTCTCCGTCTTGACGCCCTGAAGGAGCTCGGGAACATCGGGGCCGGACACGCCGTCACGGGGCTGTCGTCGCTGCTGCGCAGGCGCGTCGACGTCAACGTGACGAACGTCGACCTCATTCCCGTGAAGATCATCTACAACTTCTTCAACGGGCCCGAATCGATGGTTTCCGTCATCTACATCGAGAGCTACAGCGAGGGATTTCGCGGGATGATGTTTCTCATCTTCCCCCATCCCGAGGCGTCGAAGCTCATCGAGCTGACGACGGGAAAAAAGCTGCCGCCCGACGCGATGCGCGACGAATACTCGATCTCGGTGCTCAAGGAGATCGGCAACATCATGTGCGGATGCTATCTGAACGCGCTCGCCACGTTCGTCAACCGGAAGCTGCTCCACTCGGTGCCCCAGGTGTCGAACGACATGCTCGGGGCGGTCATGGATTCGGTTCTCGTGGACCTCAGCATGGAGTCGGACTATGCGCTCGTTCTCGAGACCGCCTTCTCCATGGGGACGAACGAGTGCAAGGGCTTCCTCTTCTTCGTTCCGACGGCTGAATCCCTGGACACCATTTTCGAGGCTATCAAGGTCGACTGACGCGAAAGGAGACACCAGTGAAACTGAGGGTACTCATCGTTGACGACGCGATCTTCATGCGAAAGATGATTTCCGAGATCATCGTCGAGAACGGGATGGAGGTCGCAGGGGAAGCGGATACGGGCGCCAAGGCCATCGAACGGTACAAGGAGCTCCGTCCGGATCTCGTGACCATGGACATCATCATGCCCGAGATGAACGGCATCGACGCCGTCCGCAAGATTCTCGAGTGCGATTCGCAGGCCCGGATCATCATGTGCAGCGCTCTCGGCCAGCAGGCCCTCGTGCAGGAGGCGATCGGCGCGGGCGCCAAGGATTTTCTCATAAAACCGTTCAACGCGGCGCGCGTGGTCGAGGTGATCGCGAAGGTCACGAGTCAGGTGCCGACGGCATAGCGACTCGCTGAAAGGACGGGTGTATGCCGGAGCTGACCGAACAGGAACGCAGCGTTCTCCTGAGCTTCGCTTCGCGCGTGGAGCGCAGCGACCCCGGGGCGCTCAACAATCTCGGGGTGCTCTATTTCCGCAAGGGAATGTTCGCGGAGGCGATGGAGCAGTTCAAGGAAGCGCTCAAGGTCGATCCGAAATTCGACCTCGCGCGCGAGAACATCCGGTATCTCTTCGGAGAGACGGGGCTCGAGGACCCGGACGTGAAACGGTGGCGCGACGAGGTGCGGCGCGATCCGGGCAACTTCGAGGCGCTGCTGCAGTTCGGCGTGAGCACCATGAACATGGGGCGCTGCCGCGAGGCGACCGAGATATTCGCCGCCGCGGTGGAGCGCGATCCCGGCCACGCTGAGGCGCGCCTGCACCTGGCGACGGCCTACAAGGCGCAGGGGCTCTTCCAGCAGTCCCTCGAGCACTACCTGATTATGTACGAGGGTTTCTCGAAATCGGCGTCCTTTCACACCGATCTCGGCGAGGTGTACTACAACCTCGGCCGGACCGACGAAGCGATCGCCGAGCTCAACGCGGCGATCAAGCTCGACACCGATTACTGGCGACCGCACTTTCTTCTGTCGTTCGCGTACGGAGACAGCGGCCAGCTCCAGGAGGCGCTCGAGGAGAGCCGCGTGGCGTCCCGCCTCAATCCGTCGTTTCAGAACACGGAGGCCAACCTCACGCTTTCGATATACGGAAAGGGAGGAGCGGCCGAGAACATCGTCGCCGGCGGAAAGGACGTCGCGAGCGTCGAGAGCACGAGCTTTACGCTCGGGATGGCGTACCGCGAGCGCGGCTTCCTCAAGGAAGCCCTCAAGGAGTTCCAGAAGGCGCTCGGCGACATGCCCGACGCGGATCGCGTTTACATGGAGATCGGCAAGATTCACGCGGTTGAAGGGAGCTTCGAAGCGGCCGCGGAGGCCTGCCTCAAGACGCTCGAGGCCAATCCCGAAAGCGCCGAGGCGTATCGCCTCCTCGGAACCGTGTACCACCTGCAGGGCGATTACAACGGCGCGGCGCTCTGTTACCTCCAGTCGTTCCGCCTCAGCTCCGCCGACGCCGACACCATGAACAACCTCGGCGTGCTGCTGTTTCAGGTCGGCCTCAAGGAAGAGGCGGAGCGCATGTTCAAGAAGGGGCTCAACCTGAAGCTGTACCACCTCGAGCTCAATTACAATTTCCTCAACTGCCATTTTCTCAAGGAGGAGTTCCCGATGGCGGAGAACCTCATCCAGCGGTTCGAAGCCTTCATGGGAAAGAGCCCGCTCCTCTACGAAAAACACGCGATTCTGAATTACAAGATGAACCGCCTGACGCTCGCTCTCTTCGATATCGAGAGCGCGCTCGCCCTCGACAAGAATCACAGCGACGCTATATATCTCAAAGCGATCTGCTTCCTCCGCGAGGAGGATTTTCAGGCCGCGATCAACGCCGTGATCGAGGCCGTGAAAATCAATCCGCGATACACGGGGTTGGCGTTCTTTCTCACGCTCGACCCGATGCGGCGGTCGAAGTCCCCCGCGATCGACGCGCGCGCGGCGGCCGAGCCCGAGGACGAGCTCATCGAGCTCCTGCAGTGCGGCATCGAACGGCGATTCGACAAGATCAACGATTATCTCGCGTCCATCGTCGAGAAGGGCGTGCGCCGGCCGCGGGAGGGCGATTCCCCGAAGAACGCCGCCGAGTCGCCGAAAACCCCGCCGGCGGACGATTCGAGCGAAACGAACGCCCTGCTCGAGGCCCTGACCGAGTTTCCCAACGCGAAGGGTGACGCGCTATGACCATACAATCGTCCATACGGGAACTCGGGCTCTTCGACCTGTTTCAGCTGCTGCACATCAACAAGAAAACCGGCCGTCTCATGGTCCATGACGGACCCGACGGAAAGCAGGCGGAGATCGTGTTCAAGGGGGGCGACGTGAGCTTCGCCGCCATGCACGACCGCGCGCCGAAGGCGATCGAGACGCTGCTCGTCGAGTGGGGCGTCGTCGACGACGCCTCTCTCGGACGCATCGAGAAGAGCCGGAGCAAATATCGCACGCTCGTCGATTGCCTCGAGGGCGAAGGCATCGCCTCCCGCGGACACATCGAGACGTTCATCGCGAACTGCATCCGGGAAAACGTATACGAGATATTCAAGTGGGATCGCGGAGAGTGCCGCTTCATAGAGGAGGAGGTCGACGCGTGGCGCGACGTCCTCGTGCAGCTCAACACCGAGAATCTCATTCTCGAAGGCGCCCGCCGGATCGACGAGTGGTCGAATATCAGCAACAAGGTCCCCTCGCGCCACAGCATATTCAACCTGAGCGCCGACGCGCAGCAGGGCAGGCAGCTCAACCTGAAGCCGCGCGAGTGGGAAATTCTCGCCCTCATCGACGGCAAGCGCTGCGTCAAGGAAGTGAACGACGCCGTCGGCGGCGATCTTTTCACGACGAGCAAGCTCATCTACGGTCTCGTCGTCATGGGCGTCATCGAGCTCGCGGGAGGCGGTGGAGCGGCGGGCGCCCCGAGCCCGCAGAAGGAAGCCCGCCTCGACGATCTCCTCAAGGCCGGGAGGGAGTACTACGACCGGCTCAATCTCGACGACGCCGCGGCGCAATTCGAAAAGGCCGTCGCGATCGATCCCGAGTGTTTCGAGGCGCTCCGCATGCTCGGGGAGATCTACTACAAGTCCGACCGCCTGAGCGAGGCGCTCGTGCATATCGCCAAGGCGCGGGCCCTCAATCCCGACAACCAGAAGGCGATGTTCATCAAGGGATACCTCCACGCCCGGATGGGAGAGGTAACGAAGGCCATCGCCGAATGGGAAGAGCTCATGGAAAAGGCGAAGAGCCAGAAGATCGTCGAGCTCGTCGCCCAGAAGATCTCGCTCGCGCGCGAGTGGGAGAAAGTGCTTCAGGAGTACTGAGCGCCCCCGCCGTCCTCAAAACCGCGTTGCCCCGCCGCCCGGCTCCATGCTACCATGCCACTTCCCGATGACCCCGTTCGGGCGAACTTCAGAGGAGGTAGCTCATGCGTTCCCGCGTGCTCGTGATGGTGTCCGTGCTCGGCGGCGTGCTGCTCGCGGCCTCGTCCGCGCTTCTCGCCGACGAGGGAATGTGGCCGATCGACATGCTCGACAAGCTCCCGTGGGCGGAGCTCAAAGCGATGGGGCTCGCGCTCGAGCCGGATCAGATTTACGACGGGAAGGGGCACGGTCTCGCTCTCGCCGTCGTCGGTCTCGGGGGCGGCACCGGATCGTTCGTGTCGCCGAACGGGCTCATTCTCACGAATCACCACGTCGCGTTCAGGGCGATCCAGCGCGCGAGCACGCCGGAGCACGACTACATCGCCGACGGCTTCTCCTCGGCGCTCGCCGAGGACGAGATTCAGGCCCCCGGCTACACCGCGTCGATCCTCGCCGGCATCGAAGACGTCACGAAGAAGGTGCTCTCCGCCCTGACCGACGGGATGAGCGATCGCGAGCGGTACGATGCGATAGAGCGGCGCGTCAAGGAGCTCGTCGCCGAGGCGGAGAAAGGGCGCGACGTCGAGTGCCGCATCGTTTCCTTCTACGAGGGGCTGCAGTACAAGCTCTTCACCAGCTTCGTCTGCAAGGACGTCCGCATCGTCTACGCTCCGCCGGAGGCGGTCGGCAACTACGGCGGAGACGTCGACAACTGGATGTGGCCGCGCCACACCGGCGATTTCGCGTTTCTGCGCGCGTATGTCGCCCCGAACGGCGCCTCGGCCGAATACGCCAAGGAGAACGTGCCGTACCGTTCGAACGTTTTTCTGCCGATGTCGACGCGGGGGGTCAAGGAAAACGATTTCACGATGATCATCGGATTCCCCGGCAAGACGGGGCGCCACGCGACCTCCCACGACGTGGCGAATCTTCAGAACTACCATTACCCGAAGCGGATCGCGATCTACCGGGATTGGCTCGCCATCCTGCAGGACGAGGCCGGGCGCGGAAAGGACGTCGCGATCAAGGCGGCCTCGTTCGACCAAATGCTCAACAACTCGATGAAGAACAACGAGGGGATGCTCGAGGGGTTCAAAAAGGGCAATCTGCTCGAGAAGAAGATCGATACGGAGAAATCGTTCGCGACGTGGCTCGCCATGAATCCCGACATGCAGTCGAGGTACGGCGACGTCCTGCCCGGCATCGCCGCCCTCTACGAGGAGAAGAAGGCCTACCGGGAGAAGAGCATGCTCCTCGGTTTCATGAACATGGGCTGCCAGATGCTGAGCGCGGGCGGCACGCTCGATCGCTGGAGCGAGGAAAAGGCCAAGCCGGATCTCGATCGCGATCCCGGATTTCAGGAGCGCGACGTCCCTCGCATGAAGCAGCGTCTCCGGATACTCCAGATGAGCTACGATCCGGGGATCGATCGGCGCGTGCTGAAGTATTTTCTCACGCTCGCCGCGTCTCTTCCCGCGGACCAGCGGATCGCCGCGGTCGACGCCGTTCTCGGGGGAGCGACGGGGGCCGAGGCCTCGGCGAGGATCGACTCCTGGCTCGACCGGCTCTACGCGGGCACGAAACTCGGCTCGCCCGAGGAGAGGGCGCGTCTCTTTGAGCTCTCGCGCGAGGAACTTCTCGCGCAGGGAGACGCCTTCGTCGAATTCGCCGTGGCTCTCGGCGCCGAGAAACGCGCTCTCGAGGAGCGGGAGCACGGCGCCGCGGGTGCCTTGCAGCGCCTCGGCTCGCGCTATCTCGAAGCGGTCATGGCGTGGAAGGGCGGGGCGATCTGTCCCGACGCGAACGCCACGATGCGTCTCACCTACGGCCGGGTCAAGGGTTACCGGCCGCGCGACGCCGTGCAGTACCGCTACATCACTTCCCTCTCCGGCGTCGTCGAAAAGCACACCGGCGAGGATCCGTTCAATTGCCCCGCGCGGCTCCTCGAGCTCGCCGAGGCGATGGACTACGGCCAGTACGAGGACGACGTCATCAAGGACGTGCCGGTCGCATACCTCAGCACCTGCGACATCACGGGGGGCAACTCGGGGAGCCCGGTCGTGAACGGGCGCGGCGAGTGCGTCGGCGCGGCCTTCGACGGCAATTACGAGAGCATTTCCTCCGATTATCTGTTCCTCAAGGAGACGACACGCTCGATCAACGTCGATGCGCGCTACATCCTGTTCATCCTCGATCGGATGAGTGGGGCCAAGAGGCTGCTCGGCGAGATGAAGATCCGCTGATCGCGCGGCGGAAACCGCGGGCGATGAACGATGGGTGAACTCTACGCGCTGCTCACGGCGGTCATGTGGGCCGCCGCAGTCATATTTTTGAAGCGTTCGGGCGAAACGATGCCGCCCTTCGCTCTCAATCTGTTCCGCATCGGCCTGTCGAGCGTCGCGCTCGTGATCACCGTCGTCGCGGCGGGGCAGGATCTGCTGTACCCGGCGCCGCTCGCCGATTATCTCACGCTCTTCGCGAGCGGCGTCATCGCCATCGCCGTCTCGGACACCTTTTTCCTCATGGCCCTCAACCGCATCGGCGCGGGCATCATGGCGATCGTCGACTGTCTCTACGCGCCGAGCGTCGTGTTCTTCGCCTTCTTCATGCTCGGGGAGCGTCTCGGTCCCTGGCAATACGCCGGCATGGGGCTCGTGATCCTCGGCGTCGTCATCGCCTCGAGACACGAGCCGCCGTCGGGCGCGACGGCCAAGCAGATCCTCGCCGGCGTGTTCTGGGGGATCTGCTCGATGGCGACGGTTGCGTTCGGCATCGTGCTCGCGAAGCCGGTGCTCGCCCGTTCCCCGATACTCTGGGCGACGACGATGCGCCAGATCGGAGCGCTCATCGTGATGCTGCCGACGGCGCTCGCGATGCGCAATCGGCGCGAGGTGTTCTCGCTCTTCGTGCCGCGGCGCGGATGGCGGTATTCGATACCCGGCACGCTGCTCGGCTCCTATCTCGCGCTCATTTTCTGGATCGGGGGAATGAAGTACTCCCTCGCGGGGATCGCGGCCATTCTCAACCAGACGAGCTCCGTCTACATCCTCATCTTCGCGTCGATCTTTCTCAAAGAGCCCTTTACGGCGCGCAAGGTTGCCGCCTCCGTGCTCGCGATAGCCGGCATCGTCATGGTGACGCTCGGGTAGGGGGAACGCCCGCGCGGGCGGAGGAGGAGGGGTTACCGCGGTTTCGGCTCGAGGGCGCCGCCGGAGTCGACGCCGAGCTCGTCGAACACGACCCGGCATTCCTCCGTCGCGTCGCGCGAGAGGATCTCCTCGCGCCGGATCGCCTCGTCGCGCGAGAGAAGACCGTTGCGGACGAGGTGCGCCATCGTGAATCCGTCGCGCGTGACGCCCGTGTCGCGCAGGTGCTGCAGGTTGCCGAAGCAGTGAATCCGGCAGTCCATGCGCGATTCCTTGTCCGCGGGCGATTGCCACCCCACTTCCCGCTTGAGCGTTTCGATCATGGGGTACGGATCGTACTCGATGTAATCGAAGAGACTGAGCGAGGCGACGCCCTTCCCCCCGTACGAGACCTCGAGGAAGGGGTTGAGAGCCCGCACTCCCTCCGGCGCCCCGGAGGCGAGATTGTCCCTCACGCCGTAGTAGAGGCAGCGCGCTCCGTGTCCGGCGCCGGCGATCGTGGCGCCGAAGCCTCGACGTCCCCGGGAGAGCGTCCGCATGGCCTTTCCCGCCCGCCGGAACACGTTGCCGAACCGCCCGAAGGCCTGCCGGTGCGTCATGGCCCGCGCGCTCATGAGGTACGCGGCGCTGTCCTCGAAGTCCGTCGAGCCCCAGATGACGAACGGTATCCCGTGCCGCCGGCATTCGTTGATGACGAACGAGCGGATGTTGTTTTCGCAGTTGCCGCACAGGCGCACGAACCGGCCGAGGCGTTTCGACGTCTCGAGGGCTTCCCGCACGAGGAGGCGGCGGAACGGGGTCGGAACGCCGATGACGAGCTCGACGCCGAGCGCCGCGCATTCGCGCTCGACGTTCCATCGGGCGAAATCGTTGGTGAATCCGCTGTCCATGAAGAGCGCGAGCGGCCGGAGCCCGAGCTTCCGGACGGCGTAGTAGAGAACGTAGCTCGAATCCTTGCCGCCGCTGATGGGAACGGCGCAGTCGTAGGAACCCGTCCGGGACGGCGGGAACAGGCGGCGGAGCGCTTCCTCGCCGAGGACGTCGCGCGGCGCGCGCCCCGGCGAGCCCGCCGAACGGCAGAAGCCGCAGACGCCGTTCTCGAAGCCCGCGCCGGGAAAGGTGTCGGGAATGATGCATCGTGAGCACCGCTGCATGGCCGCCCCGTCCTTTCGAGGAAGAAGATCCTTCGTCATTTCACGCGCGCGAACCTGACGGCGCAGCCGCCCCCGGCGGCCAGATCGACCGTGAGGCTGTCGGCGCCGGAGACGCGGTGCTCCGTGACGAGCACTTCCCCCGGATCGGCGCCCGCGTTCGGTCCGTCGGCGTACACGGTCGCCGCGAAGCGGTCCCGGCCGAGAAAAGCGAGGGGAAGAACGATGCGCCGAGGCGTGCCGTCCGTCATCGCGCCGACGTACCATTCCTTGCCGCGGCGCCGCGCGACGGCGATATAGTCGGCGATCGCGCCGTCGATCACCTTCGTCTCGTCCCATGTCGTGGGGACCGACGCGATGAACTCGAACCCGGGCCGGTCGCGATACGCGCCCGGCCAGTCGCACACCATCTGGAGGGGGCTCTCGTACACCACGTACATGGCGAGCTGCTGGCAGCGCGTCGTCATGACCTTCGGCGAGGAAGAGTCGGGAACGAAGACGTCCGGTCGCACGTTGTCGAATCCGCCCGGGCCGTAATCCATCGGGCCCGCGAGCATGCGCGTGAAGGGGATCGTGACGTTGTGCTCGGGAGTCACCCAGTCGTGCCATTTGACGTGCTTGTTTCCGCCCACGCCTTCGCGGGTGAGAAGATTCGGCCACGTGCGCTGGAGCCCCGTTTCCTTGAACGCGCCGTGGAGGGAGACGACGAGACGGCTCCGGGCGGCCGCGTCCAGCGTCTTTTCACACCACTCGACCATTTCCTGATCGTCGCGGTTCAGATGGTCGATTTTGACGCCGGCGGCGCCCCACCGCTCGTACACGGCGAAGATCGAATCGATCTGACGGTCGACGTTTTTCCAGTGAACCCAGAGAATGGCGCCGACGCCCCGCTCGCGCGCGTAGGAGAGGAGCTCGGGAAGCCGGAGCCGCGGATCGGGTTTCGTCGCGTCGAACGAATCGGGGTTCGCGATGACGGAATGCTCGGGGCCGTACCACGGCGGGTCGATCTCGACGTAGGGAATGCGGTTCTCCGCGGCGAAATCGACGTAGTATTTCTGATTCTCGAAGGTCATCCGGCTCGGAACGCCCGGCGCGTCGCTCCTGAAATCGGGCCACCAGGGAAAGAGCACGAGCCCGGGCTTGATGTAGTCGTCGTCGTCGACCTTGCTTCTGCGGGCGAGGCTCGTCACGATCGCCGATTCGACGAGCGCTCCGGGGGTTTTGCCGAGCATGATGACGCGCCACGGCGTTCGGCGGGGGGAGTTCGCGCGGACGCAGATCCCGCTCGAGTCGGGAAGCGGGGAGAGTCTCGAGACGAGGGTATGGGCGCTTCCCCCGAGCGCGCCGAGCGACATCCCCGCGTACTCGGCGAGGTCCGCCTCGGTGATCGCGAGCGTGATGCCGTCGTCGCGCTGAATGGTGAGCGGCACGGCGACGATCGATTCCGGACGGATGTCGTCGATCGAGATCTCGTCGTAGGGGCGGTCGAAGGCCGAAACCCACCGGTCGAGCCGTTGCGCCCAGCAGCGATGGTTGTCGGGGAAGCGGAAGGCGCTCCACTCGGCCACGAGCTCGAACGGCTTGAAGAGCTTCTGTTTGGGGATGACGTACCGGAACGCGACGCCGTCGTCGTACGCGCGGAGCACGAGGTCGAACCGCCGGTGCGGTTTGACCGTTTCCTTGAGCGAGACCGTGATCTCGTTGTAGCGATCGCGCGCCTTTTCACGTTTTCCGGCGACGAGGGTGTACTCGTCGTCCCCGCCGCGGCGATCGAACCCCGTGCGCTCGAGACCCTGAGCGAGCAGCCCGCCCTGTTTGAACTCGAGGCCGAGCGGGGCGTCGGCGATGATGGACGTTTTGCCGTAGCTCACCGAGTAGCGCGGCGTTCCGGCCTCGTCGAGCGCGAGCGAGATCTCGGTGACGTACCCGGGGGAGACGACGCGGATCGGCTTCTCGTACCGGCCGGTGTAGATGAGGAGGGGAATGACGACGAACAGTATGATACCGGCGCCGATCCAAGCCTTCCGCATGAGAGCCTCCTTCGAGCCTTCGCCGAAACCGGACACGCGTCCCGCGCGCCCCTATTGTGCCCCATCCCCCGCGTCCTGCGCAATCCCTATTCCCGCGGCGAAGCGTTCGCCGCGGGCGCTTGCCGCAGGCATCGGTCGCGGTTCATCCTTCCGCGCGGCGCCGCGGGGCGAGCGCGCGAAACGCCTCGACGACGAGCCAGCCGCACAACACGAGCAGGATGATGCCGCAGGTTCCCGCGATGGCGACATCCGGTCTCGTCGCGGTTCCCGTCGCGATCGATTCGAGGAACGGAATGATCTGTAGCGCGAGCGACCAGAGCGTGAAGACCATCATGAAGATCATCGGCGCGACGGCGAACCACGCGCGCCGGCCGGTTCGCACGAGATATACCGACACCGCGAGCAGCGTGAGGCTCGCGAGAAGCTGGTTGCTCGTTCCGAAGATCGGCCAGGCGACGAGATAGCCCTTCTCCTCCGTCGCCATGAGGAACGCGAGCGGCAGGAGGAGCGTGGCGAACGCCGCGAGCGCGGCCCCCCTCGCCGTCCGCCAGCCGAAGAGCTCCTGAAGGATGTAGCGCGCGAGACGGGTGCAGACGTCGAGCGTGTCGTAGACGAAGGTCGAAAACGCGAGCAGCGCGAATGACAGGGCGAGCCCCGGGTCGATCCCCAGCATCGCGAGATATCGCGAGAGCCCGCCGGCGTAGACGACGTTTGGGTCGGCCGCGAGCGCCGGATCGCCCTTGGGAAGCATCATCACCGTGGCGAGGGCGAGCACCGCGACGAGCCCTTCGAGGATCATCGACCCGTAGCCGACGACGCGGGTGTCCGACTCGCGGCAGATCTGCTTCGAGGTCGTGCCCGAGCTCACGATGCCGTGGAATCCCGAGCACGCCCCGCACGCGACGGTGATAAAGACGAGGGGAATGACGGGTTTTCCGTTTTCGAGGCTGAGAATCCCGTCGAGGTTGAGCGCGGGATACCGGATCGCGTAGCCGCCGAAGAGCGATCCGAAGAGGGCGACGGCCATCGTGAGATAGAGAAACCAGCCGCCGAGATATCCGCGGGGCTGGAGGAGGAGCCACATCGGCAGGAGCGAGGCGATGAAACAGTACACGAGAAGCCCGGCTTCCCACGATTTGACCGGCACCGAGAGGAGCGCCCGCGAGACGGAGGGCGGCAGGAGCGTGCCGGCCCAGACGGCGAGCAGCACGAGTGGAACGAAGATCGCGGTCGCCGCGCCGAGGGAGAGCCTCGTTCTGCGCAGAACGATCCCCATGAGCATGCCGGCGCCGAGGTAGAGGATGGAGCTCGCCGCCACGCCGGGGCCGAAGGCTTGCGACGCGGTCGCCGTCTTGAAGGTCTGGGCCGTGATGTCGGTGAAGGCTATGATGACGTAGACGAGGGCGAACCAGACGAACACGAGGAAGAGAATCCAGCTCGTGCGCGACATGTACCGCTTGACGATCTCGCCGATCGAAGCGGCGCCGTGCCTCACGGAGGCGAACATGCTGGCGAAATCGTGCACGCCTCCGATGAAGATCGCGCCGAAGAGAATCCAGATGAGCGCGGGAAGCCAGCCGAACCAGATGCCCGCGAGGATGGGTCCCACGATGGGCCCCGCGGCGGCGATCGCCGAGAAGTGCTGCCCGAGCAGGAGCGGGGCCTTCGCCGGCACGAAATCGACGCCGTCGTTCGCCGCGCACGCCGGGGTCGGCCGCGAGTCGTCGATCCCGAGCCGCCGGGCGAGAAATCGCCCGTACCAGACGTACCCGGCCCCGAGCAAAACCGTCGAGACGAGCACCACGGCTGATATCATGCGGCATCCTCCACGGCGCCGCGTTCGCGCGGCGGACGCCGCCCAGTAAACCATAGCGATGGCCGCCAGTCCAGCGGAGGTTTTCGCCGTCTTGACCGTGCCGGTCCCGTGCACTACGATGGCCTCGTGGCCGCCGGAACGTCGTCGCCGGCGGCGCGAGCGCGGGATTCCACGAGGGAGCGATCATGATGCGTGAACGTCCATTCGGCGTCTTTCTGCTGGCGATTTCATTCCTGGTTTCGGCCGTCGCTCCGTCCCCGGCGCGGGCCGGGGGCGCGATCCCCATCGTCCGAGGGCTCGCGCTGCCCGTGCCGGAGTGGTACGCGGAGGTCGTCGTCGCTCCGAATCCCGTGGAGGCGGCGCTCGCGCTCGGTTCCTGGAAAGCGCCGGCCGCCGGGGAAACGGCCGGCTGGCCGCGGGGAGAAACGACGGCCTGGCGCGCCGTCGCGGCCGGCTCCGACGGGTGGTTCTCCGACAGCGTTCTCGCGGGATGCTATCTCCGCGCGGCCGTCGACGTCGAGCGCGCTTCGGTGATGATCCTCCGCGCGAAGGGGGACGAGATGGTCTACGTGAACGGCGTTCCGCGCGCCGGCAACCCGTACTGTCTTTCCGACGGGCGCGAGGCGTGGGAGACCGATTTCGACTACTCGCTCCTGCCCGTGGATCTCAGAAAGGGGAGGAACGAGTTTCTCTTTCGCTGCGCCCGCGGAGCTCTCAAGGCGGAGCTCTACCCCCCGCCGAAGCCGGTGTTTCTGAACGGGCGCGACGCCACGCTCCCCGATTTCGTCGCGGGCGTCGCGATTCGAACCGACGGCGCGATCGTCGTGGTGAACGCCACGGCCAAACCGCTCCGCGATCTCGTCATCCGGACGAGGGTCGGGGCGGTGGGCGATCCGGTGGAAACGAGCGTGCCGCTCATCGAGAAGCTCACCGTTCGCAAGGTTCGCTTCGCTCTCGCCGGAGCCGCGCCGGGAGGCCCCGGGGCGATCGCGGTCGATATCGCGCTGTGCCGAAAGAGCGGGTCGGGCTTCGAGGAGCTCGACAGCCTCTCGCGTGAGCTGCGCGTCGTCGACGCCGGAGCGAACCGGGCGGAGACCTTCGTGAGCTCCGTCGACGGGAGCGTGCAGTACTACGCCGTCAATCCGGCGCGCGCTTCCGCGGGGGCCGGCCAGTCCGGCGGCGGCGATCCGAAGGCGCTCGTGCTCTCGCTCCACGGCGCCGCCGTCGAGGCGATCAACCAGTCGGCCTCGTACGAGCCGAAATCGTGGGCGCATATCGTCGCCCCGACGAACCGCCGGCCCTACGGGTTCAACTGGGAGGAGTGGGGGCGCCTCGACGCCATGGAGGTGCTGGATCTCGTTCGAGAGCGCTACCGCGTCGACGAGGAGCGCGTCTATCTCACCGGTCATTCGATGGGGGGGCACGGGGTCTGGCATCTCGCTTCGCTGTTCCCCGACCGGTTCGCCGCGGCGGCGCCGAGCGCGGGCTGGATCTCCTTCTGGACCTACCGCTTTCGCGGGAAGAACCTCGCCGACACCTCGGCCGTTCGCCGCATGATCCGGCGCTCGACCTGCCCGAGCGAAACCTTTCTCCACGCGCCGAACCTCTCGCCGCTCGGTCTCTACATTCTGCACGGCGCCGCCGACGACAACGTCCCTCCGTCGGAGTCGCGGACCATGGTCGACTCGCTTCGCGGGATTCACGGCGATTTCGTGTATCACGAGGAACCCGGCGCCGGCCACTGGTGGGACCTCTCGGACGAGCCGGGAGCCGACTGCGTCGACTGGCCCCCGATGTTCGATTTCTTCGCGCGGCACGCGCGTCCCGGAAAGGAGCGTGTTCGCGAGGTTCATTTCGCGACGTCGAATCCCGGCGTGTCGGCCCGCTGCAACTGGCTCGCGATCGATGCGCAGGTCGAGCAGCTCTCGATGAGCCGCGCCGACGTTCGTTTCGATCCGGGCATGAACCGCCTCACGGGCGCGACCCGCAACGTCTCGAGGCTCGCGATCGATCTCGCCATGGCGCGCCCGGGCGAGCCGGTCTCGATAGCGCTCGACGGGCAGACGTTGCGCCATCCCGGGCGGGGCGGCGGGGAGGAGACGCTCTGGCTCTGGCTCGTGAACGGCAGGTGGTCGGTCGGCGGCGAGCCCTGGAACGAGCAGAAAGGCTCGCACCGTTACGGGACGTTCAAAGAGGCGTTCCGCAACCGCGTCGTTTTCGTGTACGGGACGAAGGGCAGCCGCGAGGAAAACGTCTGGGCCTACGGCAAGGCGCGCTACGACGCGGAGAAGCTCTGGTATCAGGGGAACGGCTCCGTCGAGGTCGTCTCCGACCGGGATTTCAAACCGGCCGCGGAGCCGGACCGAAGCGTCGTTCTCTACGGCAGCGCGTCCACGAACGCCGCGTGGAAGGCGCTTCTGGGGGATAGCCCCGTGCAGGTGCGCGCCGGCGCGGTCGAGTTCGGCGGCCGGGTGCTCGGCGGGAAGGATCTCTGCTGCGTCTTTGTCCGGCCCCGTTCCGGCAGCCGCACGGCGAGCGTGGCGGCCGTCGCGGGCACCGGGATAGCCGGAATGCGGATCGTGAACCGGCTGCCGTATCTGAGCCCCGGGGTGGGCCTCCCCGACTGCGTCGTGCTCGATCCGCGGGTCCTCACGCGGGGCGACTCCGGCGTCGTGCTCGCCGGATTTTTCGGAATCGACTGGAGCATCGACGGCGGCGAGTGGGCGGGAGCGGGGCGCTGAGAGTTTTTCGTTTCCTTTCCCGCGGACCCGCCGTAACATGGGCCGCGACGAATCGGTTCCGCATCCACGACAGAGGAGGTTCTCCATGCAGTCACGCGCCGGCACACGGATGCTCGCGACGATCGCCGTGCTCGTTCTCCTGGCGCCGCCGGCCGGGGCGCAGCTCGCGGACCAGCTGTCCGCCTATTCCGGCGCCAACGCGGAGGGATACCTGGGACCGCTCGCGGACGCGCTCGGGGCCGACCTCAACGCCGGGATCTACCGGACGGCCTCCATTCCGGTAGCGGGCCCCCTTCTTCGGCTCGAGATCCAGATCATGAGCGTTCTGTTCTCCGGCGGCGATCGCACGTTCGACGCTCTCACCGAGGAGGGGTTCACGCCCGAACAGCGCGTCGAAGCGCCGACCGTCGTCGGCTCAACGACCGCGGTGACCGTCGACGGGGACGGCGGAACGCGGTTCTCGTTCCCCGGCGGTTTCGATCTCAGCTCGTTCGCGCTCGCCGTGCCGCAGCTGCGAGTCGGCGCGCTGATGGGCACGGAGCTCCTCTTCCGGTACTTCGCGGCGCAGATGGGGGAGGACGATCTCGGCACCGTCAGCCTCTTCGGCATCGGAGCCCGCCATAGCATTTCCCAGTACTTCGGTCCCCTGCTCCCCGTCGACGTCGCGGCGGGCTTTTTCTGGCAGCAGCTCAAGCTCGGCGAGGACGATCAGGGCAACGACATTATCGCGACGAGCGCCCTCTCGTTCGGGGTGCAGGCGAGCAAGGAGATCGTGAAGTTCGTCGCTCCCTACGGCGGGATCTCCTACGACTCGCACTCGACGGAAGTCACCTACGAGAACGACTCCTTCGACGCGGAGGAGACCGTCGATCTCGATTTCGAGCGAACCGATACGGTGCGTCTCACGCTCGGGCTCATGATCGATCTTCCGGTATTCAAGGCCTTCGCGGAGTACAACGTGGCGGCTCAGAACAGCTTCGCCTTCGGTATCGGGCTGGGATTCGGCGGCTGACGCGCGGTCATCCGCGGGAAGGAGCTTGTTGAACATGAAACGTGCGAAGAAAGCAACCGTGCCGATCCTCCTGCTCGCCGGGCTCGCCGCGGTCTCGGGCAACTGCATCATGGAGGATCGCGTGGTCGAGGTCGTGCTGAACGATTCGACGTGCGCGGGCTGGTACGAGTATCATCAATCCTACGATTATACGAACGAGATGCCCCTCGCGTTCGCGGGGGAGATCGAGCGGATACTCGAGGACAACGATCTGTCTCGGGCGGACGTCGTTTCGGCGCACCTCGTGCGCGCGACGTACGGGGTCACCGAGTTCTCCCACACGCACGACTGGCACGTGACCGGACTCGTGACGGTCAGGCGAATCGACGTTTCGGACGGTCCGAGCGTGCTGTTCGATTACGAGAGTCTGTCGATCGCGGGCGCGCTCGGCCTGAATCTCCCCGTGGTGCTCCAGGAAGGCGGCGTCGGCGTCATCAATCGAGCGCTCGCCGATTTCATCGCGGGGGAGAACCCCATTCTCATGTTCGGGGTGGATAACAGCGGCGTCGTCCCCGAGCCGAGCGTCGTCGACCCGATTCAGTTCATCTGGCGGGCCTGCATCTACGTGCAGGTCATTACCGCCGTGGATGTGGAGGTGCCCGACCCGTTCTGACCGCGCGTCGCGTTCATATCCGCAGCTCGACGGCGATGCCGATCGTGTTCCCGCGCGGGGCGAGAACGATGACGGCGTCGCCCCCGCCCGAGCGGTGCAGGCGCGGAATGATCCATCCGACCGCGCTTCCCACGACGGCTCCCGCGATGACATCCGTCGGAAAATGCTTGCCCGCCTCGCACCGGGCGGCGCCGATCGCCGCCGCGGCGAGCAGCGATCCCGTCCAGACGTACGGCCGGGCCCGCGAATCCGGATGATACGCTCCGTGAACGGTCGAGAGAAAAACCGCCGAGGCGAATGCGATGCTCGCGTGGCGCGAAAAGAACGAGCGCCGGGGTTCGTCCTCGAGGCGAATCTCCATCGGCGCTTCCGGATTGTAGACCTGGGGGCGGATGCGCTCGAACGACGCCTTCGCGTAGGAGGGAATCGCCGCCGCGAAGGCGATGGTCTCGAGATACAGCGTCGATAGCTCCGGCCAGTCGCGCCGCACGGCGGGATCCGCCGCGAGCGCGAGCGGGGCGGCGACGAGCGCGGCGATGAGCACGTTGCTCGCGACCCGCGCGTCCTCGCTGTAGCTCGAGGCGGCCGGCCGGTCGAACGAGTTGATATCGTCGCGCGAGAGCGCCTCGATCTCCTCGGCCGTCATGTTCGGCGTCGAACCCTCCACGATCGCCGCTCCGGCGATCGCGAGCGCGCCGGCTCCCGCGATCCAGCCGTCCCGCAAGACGCCGATCCGGTACGGCGGGCGCGCCTGAGCGGGGGAATATCCGCACGGACGGAGGGGGAGAGTCTCCGCGGCGATCGGCAGAGCCGCGGCGATCGCGAGCGCGCAGCACGCGCTGAACGCGCGCATCCATGAGCCGCATCTGCGATCTCCGTGCCGCACGAGAATAGATGGTACCGGATTCCCCCGCCTCCGATAAAGCACAATCAGCACCCGCGGCGCGCCGTGGCGCGCACGCGCCGCGTCCATTCCCGAGCGTCGTCGAGGAGCAGGTAGATCGTCGGAAGCAGCAGCAGCGTGACGAGGGTCGAGGCGGTGAGCCCGCCGACGATCGCGCGGGCCATGGGGAAATAGGGCGGGCCGCCGCTTCCTCCGATCGAGGTCTTGATGACGGCGAGCGGCACGAGATTCAGCACCGTCGTCGAAGCCGTCATGAGGATCGGCCGCATCCGGTCCCTGCCGGCCTCGCGGATCGCGTCCTCGCGGGAGAGCCCGCTCTCCCTCAACCGGTTGATGTGATCGACGAGCACGATGCCGTTGTTGACGACGACCCCGATGAGGATGAGGATCCCTATCATCCCCATCATCGTCATCGCCGTGCCCGTCGCGAGAAAGAACCAGTACACGCCGACGACGGCGAAGAGGATCTGCGTCCAGATCGCGGCGGGGAAGAGAAGCGATTCGAAGAGCGAGGCCATGACGAAATAGATGAGCGCGAGCGCGAGCACGAGGTTGAGGAGCATCGTCTGGAGCGCCTCGCGCTCCTCGGTGAATCCCTCGCCGTAGTTCCAAGTATAGCCGGGCGGAAAATGAAATCCGCCGAGCGCCGCCGCGATGCGCTTGCGCGCCTCTTCCATCGTAATTCCGTCGAGGTTGGCCGTGACGCTGAGCGAGGTCGTGCGGTTCTGGTGCCGGATGGTCCGTGGCCCGGGCCGCACGGCGAGATCGGCGACGGAGGCGAGCGTCACCGGATCGAGTCCGCGCCCCATGAGGGGAACGTTCTCGAGCTGCGAGAGAGTCCGGCGGTCGCTGTCCTGAAACTCGAGGCGCACGTCGATCTCTCCCTCGCCGCTCCGAATGCGGGGTAGCATGATGCCCCGCATGGCCGCCGAGACGACCTGCGCCACCTCGTTGGTCGAAAAACCCCGCTGGCGGGCCCGCTCGCGGTCCACGACCACCTGGATCTCCTTCTCGCCGGTCTCCGCCTCGGAACGCACGTCCTTGAATCCTTCCACGCGCTTCAGCGTCCACGCCACGTCCTGAGCGAGTTCGACGAGCTGCTCGCTCGACTTGCCGATGAGCTGCACGCGCGCCGACTGGCCGTCGCCGAACTGGCTGCGAAAATCGAACGAAGGATTGCAGATGACGACCGGGGGGAGGTCCTTGCGGATCAGCTCCTCGATCTCTTTTCTCGATTTCTTCGCCTCCTTCCCCTTCTTGAGCGTGATGATCGACGTGGCGTAGCTGCCCTGGTAGAAGGTGTAGACCGATTCGATTTCGAACTCGTCCTGGCGGGAGAAGAGATACTCCTCGAACACGTCGACCGCGTCCTCGACCTTCTCGAGCGTGTAGGAGCCGTTGATGTTGTAGAAGATGCGCAGGCGCCGCTCCTCCTCGTCGCCGAACATCTGCACCTTCACGAGCTTTATCGGAACGGCCACGCTCAGCAGCACGCCGACGATAATGAGAACCGTGGCGCGCCGGTGGTCGAGCGTCCAGGAGAGGCTTCGCACGTATCGCTCCTGAAGCCGGTCGATCGCCGTTTTCTTGCGCCGCGCGGGCGGTTTCAGCCGCCACGCGAGCAGCGGCACGAGCGTCAGCGATATGAGGAGCGAGATCCCGAGGGCGATGCAGATCGTGATCGCTATGTGCTTGAGAAACACGGCGATCTGGTCGCGGGGGCTCACGATGTTCGGGAGAAACACGATGGCGGTCGTGAGCGTGCCCGCCGTGACGGCCAGCGCCACCTCCCGCACGCCGACCTGAACGGCGTCCTTTCGCTTGGGGTCGAGGAGCTGGTGCCGATGAATGCTCTCCGTGACGACGACCGCGTTGTCGACGAGCATGCCGATCGCGAGCATGAGGCCGAGCATCGAGAGGATGTTGAGCGAAACGCCGATGAAGTACATGAAGGTGAGGGTGACGAGGACTGAGAGCGGCGCCGCGAGAGCGATGAGAAAGGTCGTCGAAAATCGCCGCAGAAAGAGGTAGAGCACGGCCACGGCGAAGCAGGCTCCGAGAAGCCCCGAACGGAGGATTTCGTTGAGCGAGCCCACGACCCCCTCGGCCTGGTTGTCCATGTAATAGATGCTGACCCCGGCCATTTCGGGCAGCTTCTTGATCTCGTCGATATCGGCGATGATGCGGTCCGTGACGTCGACGAGATTGGCGCCCGACTCCTTGAAGACGTCGACGCCGATCGCGGGCCGGCAGTTGAGGTGGCGGGCGTAATCAAGCCTCGGGTGCTCGTAGGCGACGATCGCGATGTCGCTGAGCCTAAGCCCGTTCGGGCCTACGACGATCTTTCCGATCTCTTCCGCGCTCGTGAGCTCCCCCATCGGACGCACGACGAGCCGCCGGTTCTCGTCGGTGATCATGCCGGCCGTGACGAGGAAGTTGCCCCGGCGAAGCGTCTCCACGAGAGAGGCGATGTCGACGCGGTGCGCGATGATCCGGTCCGCGAGGAGCTGAATGCGGATGTCCTTCTTGTTGACGCCGTAGAGGTCGACCCGCGAGACGCCTTCGATGCGCTCGACGCGCCGCTTGACGTTCCGCTCGAGCATGTCGTAGGAGTTCGAGAGATCCCGGTCGCTCGAAATGCGCAGCACGAGCATCTGCATGTCGGTGGTCGAGAATTTCCGTATGTAAAATCGCCGGAGATCCGCCGGGAAGAGACGGCGGACGCCCTCGAGCTTTTCCTTCGCCTCGAGCGCCTTGACGTTCGCGTCGACGCCCCAGTCGAACTCGAGATTGATGAAAGCGCCGTCGCTCCCCGATTCGGAGGTCATCTGCTTGATGCCGCTGATCGTGGCGAGCACTTCCTCGGCGGGTTTCGTGATCTGGCGCTCGATCTCCTCGGGAGTCGAGTTGGGGTAAGGGATCTCGACGCCGATGAACGGCGCGTCGAGCGCCGGGAAGTACTCGAGCGGAAGGAGCTTCGCCGACACGACGCCGAGGACGATGAAACACGCGAGGATCATGAACATCGTTACGGGGCGTCGTATGGCGGTTTCGGTGATGTTCATGCCGATGCTCCCGGCCTGCCCGGCTCTTCGTCCGATCTGTCGAGCGCGGCGTACACGACCGGGATGACCACGAGCGTGAGGAGCGTCGAGACGGAGAGCCCGCCGATCACCGTGATGGCCATCGGCGAGCGGATCTCGGCCCCCTCGCCCACGCCGAGGGCGAGCGGAATGAGCCCGAGGACCGTCGTCAGCGTCGTCATGAGAATCGGCCGCAAGCGCGATTTGCCGCCGGCGATGAGCGCTTCCGTCTTTCTCATGCCGCCCGCGCGCAGCTGGTTCACGAAATCGATCAAGACGATCGCGTTGTTGACGACGATGCCGGCGAGCAGGATGAGCCCGATAAAGACGACGACGCTGATCGTCGAGCGCGTCAGGAGGAGCGCCAGCACCGCGCCGATGAGCGCGAGCGGAATCGTGAACAGTATGACGAACGGGTGCAGGAAGGACTCGAACTGCGAGGCCATGACGAGGTACACGAGAAAGACGGCGAGCGCGAGCGCGAGGACGAGCGAGCGGAACGAAACCGCCATCTCGCGGTTCTGCCCGGCGAGGACGGTGCTGATGCCCGGAGGCATCGCGATGCCTCCGATGATCGCGTCGATGTCCTTCGCCGCCGCGCCGAGATCGCCGTAGGCGAGGTTGGCCGTTACGAGCGCCATGCGTTCCTGGTCGGCGCGTCTGATTTCCCCCGGCCCCATGTCGACGTCGACGTCCGCGACGGCGTCGAGGGTGACGGGAGCGGGGCTCTCCGGATTGATGATGATCTTGCGGATTCGCTCGATCGAATCGCGGTCGCGCTCCCGCGAGCGCACGAGGACGTCGATCTTGCGGTCATGCCACGAATAGCGGGTCGCCACCTCGCCGCGCACCTGGCCCACGACGCGGGAGGCGATTTGGTAGACCTGAAAGCCGAGCGCCGCAGCCCGCTCCCGGTCGAACCGGATCTGTATCTCCGGATGGCCGGCGCGCATCGTCGACTTCACGTCGGCGAAGCGGGGGTTGGCCTCGAGACGGCTCGATATTTCGTTGCTGATCCGCCGCAGCTCGGCGAGATTGTAGCCGCTGACCTCGATCTCGACCGGCGTTTTGAAGCTGAAGAGCGTCGGGTAGGAGAACTTGTAGTCGAGATCGGGGGTGCCCTCCATGCGGCCGCGGAGAGCCGCCATGGCGCGCGCCTCCTCGCGGCGGCCGGCGCCGGGTGCGAGCGCGACGTTGAGCTCGCCCCAGTTTTCGCCGCCCTGCTCGGGATTCGCGTCCATGCGGTTCCCGGTGCCGGCCACCGAGAAGGTGGCGGCGATGCCCGGAACCTCCCGGGCGGCCTCCTGAACCGCGGCGATCGCGGCGTCCGTGACCTCGAGCGGGGTGCCCGGCGGCAGACGGAACTCGACGCGGAACTCCCCTTGCGAGAGCTGCGGGATGAGCTCGACGCCGATGACCGGGACGAGCGCGAGGGATACCGCGAACGCCGCCGCGGCGAGGCCGATCACGCGCCCCCGGCGGACGAGGGCCGCCGCGAGGAGCCTCTCGTAGAATCTTTCGAACCTCGCGTAGACCCGCTGAAAACCGGCGAGCGCCGGCGCGAGCAGGCGGCGCATGAGGCGGGAGATGGCGCCCGCCGCTCTGTTCCAGAGCCGCGTCCAGAACACCGGGAGCGTGGTCCACAGAGCGGCGCGCGCGGCCCGCGCCAATCTCCGGCCTCGGCCGCGCAACTCCTCCGGGGGCTCGGCGGCCGCCGCGGCGGAGGGGGGCGCGGCCCGCAGGGAAGCGAGCATGGGAATGAGCGTGAGGGCGACCGCGAGGGAGGCCAGCAGCGAAAAGGTCACCGTGAGGGCCTGGTCGCGGAAGAGCTGCCCCGCGATCCCCTTGACGAAGACGAGCGGCAGAAACACCGCGACCGTCGTGAGCGTGGAGGCGGTGACGGCGCGGGAGACCTCGTCGGCGCCATTGCGCACGGCCTCCACGTGGCCCTCGCCCCGCTCGCGATGGCGCGCGATGTTTTCGAGCACGACGATCGAGTTGTCGACGAGCATGCCGATCCCGAGCGCGATGCCGCCGAGCGACATGATGTTGAGCGTGAGGTGCGCCCCGAACATCATGTTGAAGGTCGCGATGACGGAAACGGGAATGGAGAACGAGATGATCACCGTCGCCCAAAAGTTCTGAAGGAAGAAGTAGAGGATCACGACGGCCAGCAGTCCTCCGATGAGGGCGTTCGAGATGACCTCGTTCACCGCCTGTCCGATGAAGGTCGCCTGATCGTAGACCTTGACGATCTCCGCGCCCTTCGGAAGGATGCCGTCCACGCGCTTCAGACGCCGGGCGACCTCGCGCGAGACGGCGACCGTGTTGGCGTCCCCTTCCTTGTAGATCGCGATCTCGACCGCCTCGCGTCCGCCGAGCCGCGTGACCGCGTCGCGCTCCCGGTAGCCGTGCCGAACCGTCGCGATGTCGCGGAGGTACACGGGCCGCCCGCCGCTCGTCGAGACGATGACGTCGGCGATCTCGTCGATCGACTGGAACTGGTTCAGCGTCCGCACGAGGTACTGCTGCGTTCCTTCCTCGATGCGGCCGCCCGAGAGGTTGACGTTTTCGGCTCCGATCTGACGGGCGAGCTCTTCGGCCGGCACGCCGATTTGGGCGAGCCGTCCCTGATCGAAGAGCACCTGTATCTCGTCCTCGAGCCCGCCGCTGATCTTGACCGCGGCCACGCCGATCGCCGCTTCGAGCTCCTTCTTGATTTCCTCCTCGGCGAACCGGCGGAGGAACTTGAGCTCCTCCTCGTCGAACGCGGCCTCATTCGCCGTGTCGGCGGCGTTCTCGGCCGAGCGGACGAACGCCAGCCGCATGACCGGGTCGAGCGACGGGTCGAATCGCAGGATCGTCGGGCGTTGAATCTCGAGGGGCAGATCGAGAGCGTCGAGCTTCTCGCGCACGTCGAGACCGGCGTAATCCATGTTGGTTCCCCAGGCGAACTCGAGGAGCACGTCCGATTGGCCCGACCGCGATATCGAGCTCACCCGGTTCACGTTCTTCACGACCCCGAGCGCCTCCTCGATCGGTTTCGAGACGAGGTTCTCGACCTCGATGGGGGCCGCGCCGGGGTACTCGGTCCGGATCGTCAGCGTGGGGTAGCTGAGCTCGGGCAGCAGGTTGATCTTGAGGCGGAAAAAGGAGACGAATCCGAAGAGGATCACGGCGAGGGTGAACATCGCGATCGTCACCCGCCGCTTGATGGAAATATCGATGATGTTCATGGGGCGCCCGTTTCCTCCGGCACCCTAGCGGGCGACGATTTGAACCTTGGTGCTGTCCTTGAGACTGGCCTTGCCGGTCGTGACGACCGTGTCGCCCGACATGAGGCCGGCGAGCACCTCGACGTGCGTCGTGTTGACGAATCCCGTTTCGACGGGGAGCCGGTACGCCACGCTGTCCCGCACGACGAACACGGCGCTCTCGCGATCCTCGGTGATGATCGCGTCCTTCGGCGCCTTCACGACGTTCGCGTGGACGTCGTAGATGATCTGGATGCGCGCGAACATGCCCGGCCGGAGGCGCCCCGAGGGATCGCTCGCCTCGACCGTGACCTTGACCGTGCCGGTCGAGGGATCGATCACCGGGCTGATGCGCTTGATCCGGCCCTCGACGATCTCGTTCCCCATGGCGTCGATCGTCATCTGGGCGGCCTGTCCCGGACGGAGCTTCCCGAGCTGCCGCTCGGGGACGTGCAGGACGGCGACGAGCGGATTCAGCCCCGCCACGCGAAACACCGCCTGATTCGGGAGCACCATGTTTCCGATCTTGATGAGGCGCTCGGCGACGACGCCGCTGATGGGCGTGCGGATCGAGGTGTACTTGTAATCGAGCTCGGAGAGCTCGTATGCGGCGCGCGCCTGCTCGTAGTCGAACGCGCTCTGCTGGAACACCTCGGTGCTGACGAGCTTTTGCTCGTGGAGGCCGACGTTTCGCTCGTATATCATTTTGAGCTTGTCGAGGCTGGCCCGGGATTGAGCGAGCTGCACGCTGATCCTTTCGTCGTCGAGCTTGGCGATCACGTCCCCTACCTTCACGTACGCCCCCTCCTCGACGAGTATCGACTCCACGACGCCCCCGACCTTGGCGACGACCCCGGTCTCCTCCTCGGCCCCGATCGTGGCGGTTCCTGTGAAGTAAGCGGCTATGTCACCGGAGATTACGGCGGCAACCTCGACGGGCACGGCGACCTTGTCGTCCTTTTTTCCGTTCTTGTCGGAGCCGCCGCGGCGGCCGCAGCCTCCCGATGCGCCGAGCGCGGCGATCATCGCGAGCAGCAGCAGCGTTTTCCATGCGTGTTTCATCGGTTCCCCCTCGGTTTCGGTAGAGCTTGCCCATTATACGCTCGCGCTATTGATAAGTTGCACATAGGAGGCCTCGGGCGGCGAATAAAAACGGCGCCCGGAGCCGAGGCATCCGGGCGCCGTGTGTACGCGAAGCGGATCCTTCCGCTCAGCTCGTCGTCGCCCGCTCGAGGCGCTTCATCACCGAGAAGATGAACGCCGCCGAAAGGAGGCAGCAGACAACGAGAATGAGCCAGAGACTCCACAGCGGCACCTGGTCCCAGAGCCAACCGATGACGCCGAGGAGGTAGTTGCCTATGGCCGTGGCGGCGAACCATCCGCCTTGGCAGAGGCCCTTGTACTGCGGCGGAGCGACCTTCGCCACGAAGGAGATCCCCATGGGGCTGAGGAAAAGCTCGGCCACCGTGAGGATGAAGTAGGTCCAGATGAGCCAGTAGGGGGAGACGAGCATGTTCGCCGGCGCCACCTGCCCCGCGAGCATCTTGGGGCTCGGGAGCCCGAGCGATCCGATGAGGAGCAGGCCGAAGGCGCCCGCCGTCATGAGCATCCCGTAGCCGATCTTGCGCGGCGCCGAAGGTTCCTTTCCCCTCCCGTTCAGCCATCCGAAAAATCCCACGACGACCGGCGTCAGGGCGACGATGAAGAACGGGTTGAAATGCTGGAACTTCTGCGGGGTGAAAGGATTCGTCGCGCCGTAGCCGTAGTAGCGCCAGTACGCGAGCAGCGCGAACGCGGCGAACGTGACGATGCCGATCGCGCGCGCGCGGCCGGAACCGCCTCTCTTGAGCGCGAAGTAGGCGCCGAGCGCCGCGAGGAATATCGGCAGGAGGCCGAAGAGGTCGAACCAGAGATTCGTCGCCTTGCCGACGCTTTCCTGCGTGTAATCGCGCGCGAAGTAGGTCATGCAGACGCCGCTCTGATGGAACGACATCCAGAAGAACACGACGACGACGTAGACGAGCCCGAGCGCGATGAAGCGGTCCTTGATCTGCGCGGGGGTCAGCGTCTGGACGTGCGAGGGGACGCCCTGCGCGCGCGTCTTGTCCGTCACCATGTAGTCGGCGTGCTGGTAATATTTTCGGAAACCCCAGAAAACGAGCATCGAGATGATGAGACTGATGCAGGCGACGCCGAAGCCGTAATGGTACGACTTGCTGAGGGTATTGATGTAATGCTCCGAAAACGCGCCGAGCGTCTCCACGGTGACGGAGGGATCCTGCGCCTGCGCGAGGCCGAGGTATTCGGATGCGTTCTCGAGCGTGCCCTTGAGAAACTGGTTCGCGAGCGCCGGTATCCGGGGATTGTAAAAGAAACCGGCCTTCGAGAGGATCCAGTTGTTGATCGTCTCGGCGGCGGTCGGCGCGAACATCGCGCCGATGTTGATGCCCATGTAGAAGAGGGTGAAAGCGCGGTCGCGGTTCGGCGCGAACTCGGGGGCCTCGTACATCTTGCCGACGAGGGCCTGGAGGTTTCCCTTGAAGAGCCCCGTGCCGAGCGCGATCGTGGCGAGCGCCGCGACGATGAGCGGGAAGCCCGTCGACATATTCGTCGGGAAGGCCAGCATGAGATAGCCGGCGAACATCACGACGAGCCCGATGCCGATCGTCTTGCCGTACCCGAGCACCTTGTCGGCGATGATGCCCCCGAGGAGCGGGAAGAAGTAGACGAAGCCCATGAAAATGCCGTAGACGCGGCTCGACTCGGTCGAGGTCATGCCGTACTTCGCCTGCATGAACAGGACGAAGATGGCGACCATCGTGTAGAAGCCGAACCGCTCGCCCATGTTCGCGAAGAACGCGACGATGAGCCCCTTCGGATGTCCCTTAAACATAAGCGATCCTCTCGCCTCCTTTGGGTCAACGCGTCTGGGATCGGCGGTGCCCGCCCGGCCCGCCGGGCGGACGATGGAGGAGATAGTACGCGAGAACGCGCGGAGACGGTAGGGGAAACTTTGGCGTCCGCGGCGGACGACCGGCCGCCGACGGCCTGATCCTCAATGACTATGTTTCCGGCGGGAAACCGGATATAATCCCCACCACGAAAGGGAGGACGATCGATGGAACCATCACGGGAACGGTCCGCCGGGAGCGGGGCCTTCGCCCTCGGAGACGCGGGCGAGCCGAGAATCGCGTACTTCTCGATGGAGATTGGGATCGACGAGGATATTCCGACCTACAGCGGAGGGCTCGGCATCCTCGCGGGGGATACGCTCAAATCCTGCGCGGATCTCGGCGTCCCCATCGCCGGCGTGACGCTCCTGTCGGAGAACGGATATTTCTATCAGCAGATCGACGCCGGCGGGAACCAGGTGGAAATGCCGATCAAATTCGACGTCGAACACCACCTCGCTTCGACCCCCGTGAGGGCGGCCGTGACCGTGGAGAATCGCACGGTGCACGTTCGCGTCTGGTATTACCTGCTGAGAGGGATCGGTGGGCGCGTCGTTCCGGTGCTGTTTCTCGATACGAACCTCGAGGAGAACGGCGAGTGGGATAGGACGCTCACGAGAAACCTCTACGGCGGCGACGCACGCTACCGGCTCGCGCAGGAGATCGTTCTCGGCGTCGGCGGGGTTCGGGCCCTCCAGGCGCTCGGGTACGGCGGGATCGAGAAGTTTCACATGAACGAGGGGCACTCCGCGCTCCTCGCGCTCGAGCTCCTGCGGCAGGGGGGAGACATCGACGGGGTGCGCCGGCGGTGCGTCTTTACCACGCATACCCCGGTCGCCGCGGGGCACGATCAGTTCGAGCTCGGTCTCGCGCGCGGCATGCTCGGCGAACTTCTGCCGGACACGCACATCGAGGACGTCACCTTCGAGGGCAAGCTCAATATGACGCGCCTCGCCCTCCACTTCAGCCATCACGTGAACGGCGTCGCGAAACGGCACGGCGAGATCTCCCGGCTCATGTTCCCCGGCTACACGATCGATTCGATCACGAACGGCGTGCATTCGACGACGTGGACCGCGGAGCCCTTCAAGCGCCTCTTCGACGCCCACATGCCGGGCTGGCGCTCGGATCCCTTCATCCTCCGCTCCGCGTTCGGCATCGCGAAGCAGGAGATCTGGGCCGCCCACATGGATGCGAAGCGGGAGCTCGTCGATTTCGTCAACGGGCGGTTCAACGCGGGGATGACGGACGAGGATTTCACGATCGGATACGCGCGAAGGCAAACCGCCTACAAGCGTCCCGATCTCCTCATATCGGACATGGAGCGTCTGAGGCGGATCGCCGAAACGGCCGGCCCCGTCCAGATCGTTTACGCGGGAAAGGCCCATCCGAAAGACGAATCGGGCAAGGAAGCGATCCGAAAGATCGTGGCCGCCGCCTCGGCGAGCGGGGGAAAGCTCAAGATCGCTTACATCAACAACTACGATATCGCCGTCGGCAAGATGATGGTGGCCGGCGTCGATCTGTGGCTCAACACGCCCCGGCGGCCGCTCGAGGCCTCGGGAACCTCCGGCATGAAGGCGGCGCACAACGGCATCCCGCAGCTCAGCACGCTCGACGGCTGGTGGCTCGAAGGGTGCATCGAGAACATCACGGGATGGGCGATCGGCCCGGAGAAGACGGCGCACCAGGAATCGGACGACGCCGTCGATCGCCGCGACCTCTACGAGAAGCTCGAAAAGAGCGTCCTTCCGAAATTCTACGGCGATCGCGACAACTGGGTGCGGACGATGAGGAGCTGCATCGCCATCAACGCTTCGTTCTTCAACACAAACCGCATGGTGCAGCAGTACGTCGTGAACTCCTACTTCCTGTAGCCGCGCGCCGCGATGAGCGCGCCGAGATTTCGGGGCAGGATTCCGTAGTCGTCGGCGAGATCGATCGCCTTCAGCTTGTCCACGGTCTCGGCGGGCAGACGGTCGAGAGGCACGCGGCCCATGATGGCCTCCGTTTCCCGTTCCGAAAAGCGCGCCGCGTCCTCGATCCTGCCGATGAAATCCCGGTTCTCGGGACACGTCTCCTGACACGCCATGCATCCGATGAGGCAGCGATGGCTCGCGGGATCGAGCCACCCCGGAAAAGCGGGAGCGTCGCTTTCGTTGAGATAGGCGAGGCAGCGCTCCGCGCGAATGAGGAAGCGGTCGGGGGATATGCTGTTCGTTGGGCAGGCCGCGGCGCAGGCGGCGCAGCGGGTGCACCGCTCCATCATCGCCTCGTCGCGCCACGGGTCGCATCCGCAGGGGACGTCGGTGAAGAAGGCCGCCAGTCTGTTGAAGCTGCCGTTTCCGGGAACGTAGCAGACGTTGTTTCTGCCGTACACGCCGAGGCCGCTCCGCACGGCGAGCTGCTTGAGCGGGAGATTCGCTTTCACGAAGCGGTGTCCGAGGCCGCCGAGCGACTCGCGGAGGAGCGCTTCGATTTCCGCGTCGACCTTCCAGCGATAGGTGGGAGGGACGATCGCCGCGATCTCCTTTTCCTTCCATTCGAAGAATGCCCGAATCATGGGCTGCGGAACGGCGATCGCGAGTATCGATCGGGCCTCGGGGAAATCAATGGTAGGGTCGAATTCGAAACTGGAGAGGCGCTCCCGATAAAAGGCCGCGTCGAGACCGCCGCTCTCGCGCAGTCGCTCGATCGCGGATGCGATCTCCCGCGCGCGCCGGAACGGCGCGAGACTGAAGCGCCAGCCTCGCGAGCCGAGCTCGCTCGAAAGGATGCGGATCGTCTCTTCCACGGTCAGCCGCCGACGGGGGGCGGAAGGCGCAGCGCCAGCCAGCCGGTTGGGTGGCTCATCGCGCCCCGCGGCACCGTGGTGCATCTGCCGAGGGAGTCCCGGGACGCTCCCAGAAACAGGGCGAGAATTCTCTCGTGATCGAGAACGACGCTGATCCCCTCGTCCCGGATGTAGTCGTCGAGGCATCCGCCTCTGAGGGCCGCGAGCGCATCGCGGTTCACCTTGCCGTCGAGGTTGATGGTCTTCCGGCCCGACAGGTATCCGATCGTGCCGCACTGAAAGGAACCGATCGTGTCGCCCTCGTCCGTGTTCTCGCTCGCCCAGCAGGCGACGTCGTAGAAGGGGTATACGGGCTGCGAGCGAAACGCCTGCGAGTAGGCGAAGTAGACGAAGAGCGCCGCGTACCCGACGGCAGCCGCCGCGAACGCCAGACGCGTGCGCGCGCCGCGGCGGCGGTACCAGCCGACGGCGTCCTCGAGAAGGAAGGCGAAGTAAATAGAGCCCACGATGAAGATCGGGTAGTAGTAGCGGATGAAGTAGAACGATCCGAAGATATAGAGGGAATACGACGCGACGAGAAGCCCCGAGAACCAGAGCAGCGGATCGATCTCGCTCCTGCGGGCGCGCCCGACGTTTCGTTGCCACCGCGCCACCGCCCACGCGAAGAGCGCGAGGGCGACGAGGCCGATGGCGCCCGCCGCGACGCGAAAGCCGCCGACCGCGCCGGCCGCGGTGCCCGCTCGATCGAGCGAGCGGAAGAAAACGTGCACGGGCGGGATGACCTGCATCGTCGCGAACGAGTGCGCGAGCTGCTTCCAGACGAACGAGTATCCCGGGCCGTCGGCGGCGAGGCTCTCGGGCGAGTAGTGGAAATAGTTGGTGTAGGCGAGCGACAGGTAGCGCGTCGCCGTGCCGCTGTCCTGCAGGGGGCTCCCGCTCTCGAGCATGTTATAGACGAGCCACGGTCCGTAGAGCGCGATAACGCCGAGGGGAACGAGCCCCACGGGGAGAAGCCTCTTCGCCGGCGCGCCGCTCCTTCGGAGCAGCAGGAGATAATCGAGCGATAGAACGAGGACGAGGAGCAGCGAGTCGATGCGGGAGAGCACCGCGAGGCCGAGCAAGAGCCCGAGGGCGAGATATCGCCGCGCCGGCGGCCGTTCGACCTGACGCACGCGCGCGAGATAATAGTAAAAGGCGAGGGCGATCATGAACGCCGCAAGGGCGGTTTCGAGTCCGTTCGCCCCCTGGCGGATGACGACCGGCGAGAACGCCCAAACGAGGGCGGCGGCGAGCGCGGCCGCCCTTCCCGCGTGGCGGCGCGCGATGAGGTATATGAGCCCGGCGGTGAGGCACGTGAAGACGGCGAGCATCGTGAGGGCGATGTGAATGGGCAGAATGGGATCGCCGTTCGCGGCGAGATACACCGGCACGAGGAGGAAGACATAGAGCGGCTGGAATCCGCTCGTCGAGTGCTCCCCGTCGAACGTGACGCCCCGGCCGGCGGCTATGTTTTGAGCTATCTTGAAGGCGTAGAAGCTGTCGTCGTAGAGGAAGCCGTTCCGCGCGAGCACGGCGAACCCCTGCCATGCGATGGCCAGATGAAAGGCGAGAATGGCGAGCAGAATGCCGGTGGCGAGAACGGCATTGTTGTGTTTTTGCATGAGATGCGCCGTCTCGTTAGCGGTAGCCGCCGATACGACATCCTTTCGTTTGAAGGTTCAGTGGCGTCAATTATATCCGATACCCGGCCCCCGTGTCAATGCCCGGCGTCCGGCAAGGCTTTCCGGTCCCGTCCGGCGCGCTTTTCGGGATCGCTTCCGCGCCGCTGCGTTTCGAAAAATATGCTGATCTCGCGCTCGCCGCGGGGCTCGAGGAGGATGAACGGCACCGGATCGCCGAGCCGCGCGACGGGCGATATGCGAGCCGGCGGGGCGACGCGCAAGCCGCGATCCCAGTGGTACTTGAGCAGCACGCGCGCGGGCGGCGGGGCATCTCCCTCCTCGATCGTCACGTCGAGTCTCCCGTAGGATGAGCGCACATCGACGCCCGGCTCCGAAGCGAACGAAGCGGCTCCCCCGGGGGCGCCGGCGGCGGTTTCCCAGAGCGTGAAGGCGCCGGAAGACCACGACTTCGCGAGACCGGCGCTCTCGATGCGCGCCGCGCAATCGGGCGTCGCCGTGAGGATCCAGTGGACGTTGTACAGGGCGAGGTACTCGCGAAGGCGTTCCGGGGCGAGATCGGCGAGCGGCGTTCCAAAGGCCTCGCACGTGCGGAAGGTCGCGAAGCTGTGCCGTATGAACGTGAACGGGTATGGTCCGCCGATCTGTTCGACTCGGGTTTGGAGCGGCAAGAGCGCCGGGAGAAAAACGTTGCCGTACGCCCACGCGGGACCGTCCTCGATCATGAGACGCCCCGAACGGTCGATTCTTCGCGAGAGCTCCTCGACGAGGCCTCGCGTCTCGGGGGAGTGCGTCGTCGAGAGCGTATGCCGGTAGAACGCGCGCGAGGAGACGAGCGAGAGCGCGGGGGAGGCGATGACGAGGAGCACGAGCGCGCCCGAGCGCGCGGCCGACGCGCCCACGGCGGAGCGAGACGCCTTGCCCAGAGCCTCGAGGGCGGCGGCGGCTCCGGCTCCGGCGAGTGGCGCCGAGAAAATGAATGCCGGCACGAGGAACCGCCCCGGCTCCATCTGATTGAATACGGGGATGTGGATTCCGAACGCGCTGACGAGGAGAAGGAATACCGCGCCCGCGGCGGGCGCCGCGGCGTCGGCGAGACGCCGTCCGCGCGCGAGAATCACCGCGCCGGCGGCGGCGAACGCGAGAAGAGCGAGGGCGGGGAGGTTCCCGGGCCTCGCGAGCTCGCGGGCGAGGGCGCCCATCCCGCCGATTTGAAAGAAGGTTTCGGACGCCGTTTTGATGTCGAGATACCTGAAAAGCGGCACGAGCCAGACGGCGTTCACCGCGAGGACGATGAGGATGAAGAGGCCGCATCGCGCGGCGACGCGCCGGCACCACGCGCGGCGCTCGGAGCCCGGCGGCACTCGCCCGCGGGCCGCGAAAAAGAGCGCGGCGGAGGGTGCGGGCAGGAGTATCGCCGTCGTCGGATGAATGAGGCAGGCGAGTGGACCGAGAAGGTAGAGACGATTCACCCGTTCCTCGTCGAAGAACGAACGCATGAGACCGGCGAGATAGAGGGAGAGGTGGCAGACCAGCAGGTACGAGAACATTCCCGCGAACCGGAAATGCCCCGCGTAGGGCCTTCCCCAGTGCCAGAAGGTGAGGAGCAGCAGAACCGCGTAGACCGACTCCCCGAAACGAAAGCGCATCCGCCGGCAGCCGGCGTACGCGGTGAAGACGAGCAGAAGATGGCCGAGAACGATGAAGAGCTTGTAGGCGACGGCCGTGTCGATGAATCTCAGGAGCGCGCACCAGAGCTCGACGCCCTTCGAATCGATGTCGAAGATCGTGCCGCCCGGATGTCCGGCCATGAAATAAGGGTCGTAGGTGTGGAGCCTGCCGGTGCTCCAGAAGATTTCCTTCGCCCGCTCCGCCTGATAGAAATGGAGCGAGTGATCGAGGGTGAGGACGGGACGGCCGTTGAAAATATCCTCGGGAGGAAAGAAGAAAAACGTCGCGACGAGGTGGGCTCCGAAAACGACGGCGAGGATCGCGCGCCGGCGCGATTCGAGCGGGCCGCCGCTGAAGAGCCGCCATAAGGGCCGAAGCGCGAGAGCGGCGGCCGCCGCGAGCAGGGCTGCCGCCGGAAACGTCAAGGCGGCGGAGCCCCATATCCGGAGCGCCGCCGCCGTTCCTATCGCGAACGAGGCCGCGAGCAAGGCGACATCGGCTCGGGAGATCTTCCGTTCCGGCGCGTCAACGAGCATGATGCCGGCATTCTATCAGAAATCGCCGAGCTCCGGGCGCGTAACTATCGCCTGCGGCCTTTCTGTTTCGTTTCCGATTTCTTGTTTTCCTTCTCCGCCTCGGACTGTCCCCGTTCCTTCCCGGATTCCGGCCTTTTCGGCGTTAGGACCTCGCGCTCGACCCTGGGCGCGTACTCCTTGACGCGCGCTTGTTCCCGCTCCGGGAGAACCATTTTCCGAAGCGAGGTTTTCCCGGGACGGCCGGGTGTCGGCGGTGTTGTCATTATATCCCGCCGAACATTTGCCCGCTCTCTCTCGATCTTCACAGCGGGGATCGCCCGCTTCGTGACCGCTTCGACCCTCTTGATCGCGGGCGCTCGCTTGATCACGTTGCCGCGCCGCGATATCTCCCGGTACTGGGGTCGGTCGATCCGGTGGTGTCCGACGTATTCGTTCGTGAAGTTGTTGATGTCGACCACGATCCAGACGTCGATATCCCACGGATCCCACGGATCTGGCCAGTACATGTGCGGCGGCGGCATGGGCGCCCACGCGCAGTAGTCGCCGAACGTGAACCACTGAACGCGGGCCGGGGACCATATGGTTCCGGGCACCCAGACCCATCCGAACCTCGGATGATAGTCCCAGAAGCCGTAGTGATACACCATCCAGCCGAACGGCTCGTACGATATCCACGCCCAGCCGTCGTGCGTCCAGGACCAATTGCCGTGAAAGAACGGCGACCAGCCTTCGACGACGTAGGGGCGCCACACCATCCCGTAGCGGGGGATGCGCACCCAATCTCCGTAATCGTTCAGGTAATCGTAGTCGCTGATGCGGATACCGGCGTGAATGCTCGTCGCGTAGCTGGCCGGGACGCATCCGATGCAGCCGACGACAGCCAGCACCAGCAAGACCGAGAGCAGGAGCCCGGCGCCCCTTCGCCCTCCGCGATCGTTCGTTCCGATCATGACTCGCTCCTTTCCGCCCGAAAGGTTCCTTCGACACGCGCCATGCTAATGCCGCGAAGGTCGCCGTCAACCATTCTCAATCGTCGGAGCGGCCCCGCGACGGTTACAGGCGCCGGCGCGAAATGCGTGGAGCGAGTTATCTGACGAGGAGGAGCTTTTCGGCCTCGTCTCGCCGAGCGCGGTTATCCCGCGTATATCGGCCGCTCGCAACGGCTTGTTCCCACCCGTTTCGGCCGTTCCAAACGGATCGGCCCGATTCGGCGGGCGTGTCGCCGTTCGCGAGCGTTTCCGACGAGACCGCCCCGCGCGTCATAGATCTCGACGAGGCGAATTCGCGGCGCCGGCATGAGAAATTCGATGATCGCCGCGGCGTTGAACGGATTCGGAAGATCGGAAGCCCGAGTTGTCCGGCGGGCCGGGCGCCGGATCGTCGAGATGCATCCGCGGATACGATCTCGATCTCGGCGATATCGGAACCGTCGTCGCTGAATCGCGCCGCGGCCATGGTCCACGAGTCCGTCGCGAGCGGCTCGAGTCCCGCTGCCGATTTTGGACGACGGGCGGCCGTAATGAAGCGTTCGCGGGTACATCGGATAGGCGACGCCGTCGAAGAGGATCTCCGAGATCGCCGGGCGGTCGCGATCCCGTCCTCGTAGTCGAGCCGCGCCCTCGCCTCGGCCCCGGAACCTTCGATCGCGAGATTCGCGAGAGTCGGCCGATCGTTTGCTACGAGCTCGATCGGAGTAATTGTCCGAAGATGGCGTCTGCCGCCCGGGCTCCGATCCGCTTCCGCGGCCCCGCCGAGGAGCATGATGCGCTGGTGAACGCAGCGATACCGATCCGCGGATCCGCGGGATCGAACCACGACGCGAAATGGCTGTTCGCGCGCGAGGTCCGCGAGAAAGCGCGGGATCAGGAGCGAGTTCGTTTCGGGAAACTGTGCGACAACGACGTCGCCGATTTTCGTGAGGTTGCCGAGGCCCGTTTCCGTGACGAGATAGAGCCCCGGATTATGATTCCCGGTTGGTTATACGTATACATGAGTGCGAGCACCGTGTCCGGATCGGCGATGGCGGGATCGACGATGCCGAGCGGGTATCCGAAGAACGTGAGCCCCTGAACCACGGGAAATCCGCCGCCCGCGTTCTGGAGGGACGCGTAGAGCCGGCTGTCCGAGAAGCTCACGCGACAGTCGACGATGTCGAGATTCGCGCATTCGAACAGCTCGTCTCCGACCGCATCCAAGGCGAGACGCGTGAGATCCGCCGGCGCGGGCGAGACGCCATCCTCTACGCGGACTGGGATGAGGTCGAGCTCCGTTCCCTGCGCGAGACGAAAGCCAAAATAGCTCGTTTCGGCTCGACGTGTCAACGCGCCGCGTATATCGAGCCGTCGGGACTGCCCGCTTGATTGATCCTGCTCGCGGCGTCGAGAAGGACCGCCGGAGGCAGGGACGCATCGTTTTCACAGGTCGGCGGGTTCGGAGGCAAGACCGGTCCCCGAGAACATGAGGACGAGTTCCTTCGCCTCGCTCGCTGAACATCCGGACCGCCGTACTCTTTGCGCCACCGTAGGTACGTGTTCTCGCTGACGCTGAGCTGACGACAGACTTCTCCCACCTTCTGACCTTTGGAGAGCAGAACCTCGGCCTCTCGAAGTTTCGTGATGATCTGTTCCGAAGTAACTCGCTTCCTGCGCATGGGAAAACCCCTTCTCGATCGACCGGAGTATGACTCATTGCCCTGATCAGATCGAGGGGGTCACGTCAAAGTTTCATCTCGGGATCAGTGTTTATCATAATCTCGGAGCCCTACCTTCCGGTATTGTCGACCTCCGGTTTCCGTGGGATAATGCGCGAATGAGATCCGCGCTTCTCGCTTGTATCGCTCTTGCCGCCGCCGCGCTCGCCTTCACGGCGGCGGGGCATTCCATGCCCGCCGCGCATGCGCGCGTTTCACGAGATATCGTTCTGCAAGCCGCCGACGGGATTGCGATCGACGCCCGTCTGTACGAGACGGGCAACGACGACGTTATCGTCTACTGCCATCGCTTGCTCGGGGGGAAGGAAGGTGGGGAAGTGCGACTTCTCGCCGAGGCCGTGGCCGACCGGTACGATCTCATGACGTTCGATTTCAGAGGACACAAATCGAGCCTCGGAACGGCCACGATCGGCGGGGACGAGGTGCTCGATCTGCGCGCCGCGCTTTCCTGTGCGAAAAAAATGGGCTACCGGAGAACGATCGTGCTCGGCGCCGGCATGGGCGGCACGGTCGGATGGCGAACGGCCGAGCTGTTCGGCAATATGGACGCGCTGATCGTCGTCAGCCCTTCGGGCCTGACGCCGTGGACCGCGCCGTTCGTCGTCCGACTGGTTTCCGACAAGATGCTCACTACATCCATCGGACGGGTGCCCCTTCGAATCATCACGAAAACGCGGCTCGGCTTCACGAGCGAGCGTGGGTACCCCTTGAACCTGTCGGAAGCGCCGCGTCGCGTGCCGACGCTCGTCATACAATCCGAGAAGGATCGGTTCGTGAACGTGCGGCGATTGGTGGTTTCTTTCGAGGACTTCGCCGATTCCAAGTCGCTCATGATCGTCCCCGGGAGAAAGCACGCCGAGGATCTCATCGACCGCTCGACGATCGCCCGCGTGCGGACGTTTCTCGACAGCTTGTTCCGCGATGATGGAGGACGTCCCGTTTCGGCGGCCGAGAGAGTCGCCGGAAATCCCGTGTCGCCGGGGCATCCCGCGGACGCTGTCCGAATCGCCCTCGAAGACGATTCTCCCCTTCCGGACCGCGTTGTATTGGATGAGTTCGAAGAACGCGCTCGCAATCGCGTCTTCGAGGCGGATGTCGATCGCCTCGGCGCAGATCCGATCGCGCGCGAGCTCTTGGAAATCTACGCGATGCACGGCTATACGCGGACCTCAGTCGACGTCTCCGATTCGCTTCCGCCGTATCGAGCGAAGGTATCGAGCCCCCGGATTCGCGCCGTTTCGATCGCGGGAAATCGCTGGCTGAAGGAAGATTATATCCGCGGCGTCGCGCGACTCGGAGGCGACGCCTTCAACGCGTACGAGCTCGACCTCGCGGTGCGGCGGCTCGGCGCCGAGCCCGCCGTTCAATCGGCGACGTATCGCGTCATCGAGCGCGAGGACGGCGACGTCGACGTCGTCGTGGACGTTATCGAACGCAGGCCGTATCGCTTCCTGCTCTCGACCAAGTTCACCGACGTCGACGATTACGCCGGCGTCGGATTCACGTGGAACGAAGTCAATCCGACCGCCCTCCGGTACGAGGGGCGCGCGATGATCGGTCTCCTGGATCAAGACTTCTTGACGTTCCATACCGTCTCGAAGGATTACCTCCGCAATTCCCTCCGTCTCGGCGCGACATTTTTCGACAACATAAAAAGCCGCGACGACCTCGATTACGTTTTCACGCGGCAGGAGGTGCGCGAGATCGGCGGCGAATTCGCGGCCCGGTATCGCGCGCTCTCGAGCACGGCGCTCACTATCGGCTTGTACGGGAAGGAATACAGCTCGTCCGTCGTACGTCCGGGCCTGCCGGTGGAGGAAGGCTCCGCGGCCGGCGTTCGCTGCATGCTCGACCTGTCCGGCGCTCTGCCGCTGCGCAGGCTTCCCCGCTTCCTGTGGCGCAACACGGTCTATTTCGAGAAGGCCGGGCCCTTCCGGCTCGGCGACTTCTCTTTCGAGACGTATCAGGCGAACCTCTCGGGCGAGCTGAAACTTGGCCGGCACCACGCGGCCCGTGCGACGGTGCACGCCGGCCGCCAAAACGGCGCCGTGCCGCCCCAGGACGCGTTTTCTCTCGGGGGCATGACGACGCTTCGAGGCTACGCCGACGATTCGTTCGTTGGGAACCGCGTCGTGTTCGCCTCCCACGCGCTCTATCTATCGGCGCGGAGCGTCGTCGGCGAAACGTCTGTCTGGGCGCCGATGCGTCTCGTTATCTACGGCGACGCGGGCACGGCATGGGGAGCCGGGGAAGGGTTCTCGTGGAACGAGCTTCGCTTCGACGCGGGGTTCGAGCTCGATTACATGGAGATGCTGCGGGCGGGATGCGTGTGGCCGGTGGGAGGTCTTTGGGAAGGGTCGCCCCGAATCTACATCGGATGGGGTGCGCATGTCATATAGGGACGCGCGGGCGATGTGCGCAATTCGCTGGATCGGACCGGGATCGCCGGCCGGCCGCGCCGCGTGCGCGCCGCCGGGCGTTCATGGCCGCCGTGCTGTTGTCGTGCGCGACGGTCTCCTGCGGGGGGCAGGCGGACGTATCGTCCCGCTCGCGTCCCGCGTGCGTCGACGGCGGAGTCGATATGCATACGCTCGCGATCCGGTTCGCTCCGGTCCTCATTCTGCACGCCGACGAGCCGTATCGAGTCGTCTCGGTCTTCGCCGTTTTTCACCCGTCGAAGCCGCTTGTCGCATACCACGTCTTCTTCGACGACGACGTCCTGTTCGCGGGCAGAGGCAAGTCGCTCGACCACGAAATCGCATGGGTGGAGTACGATCCGGTGACCCTTAAGGCGACGGACGTCTTCACGCTCTGGCATCGCACCGTGCTCAGAACGGATGCCTGCCTCATGGACGCGAAGGCCTCGGGACAGCGTCCGCGGTTGGACGTGCAATGGGGCCAGCACGGGCTCTCTGCCGCACGGCTGGAAAAGCCTCGTCACCGCGCGTCCGAGGCTCGAGCTCGCGATGCACTACGAGCTCGCGCGCTATCTGAATCGCTTGCCGAAGGCGAGCGCGCGGGATACGGCCGTTTCGTTCGGCGGCTCGTACGACGATTACGTCACGTTCGATGTGAAAGGGTCGACACGGCTGATTTTATCCGCGCGGGTTGCGTGATCGAGGGCGCCGCGCTCTCGGAGATACCTGAATCGCCGTCTCGGAGAGACGTTTCTCCTCAAGAAGGAATGGCCGGATTGGTAGGAATGTCGGTCGGCTCGTCCCCGGCAGTTCCCGTTCGACCCGCATCCCGAATCACAGTATCTTGGTAATGCCGATCTCCCACCGAATGCCCCGGTATTGATTCGTGCCGGACCAATCGCCGAGCGTCGTGAGCTCCACGCGGAACGTCGGCCGCGGCCAGAGCGACACGCCGTAGCCGAACGAGTGCAGGTTGCCGTCGTGCTCGAAAACCTTGCGATCGACTCTCCGGGAAATCGCCGTTCGAGAATTTCACGAGATCGGCGAGCAGGTAGAACCGCATCCGCAGATCGGGAAAGAGCTCATAGCCTCCCTGGCCGTAAAGTCTGATCTCGTCGCACGGCTTGTAGCTGCCCTTCTTCAGCCGGAACTTGTATCCGGCCCCGAACTGAACGTACCAGTAGTGGGTCTGATTGAAGTAATCGAAATGGTATGCGGGAAAGATGTCGACCTGTCCGTCTCCGATGTGGAGTCCGTCCTCCCAGTCTTTCTTTTCCATGAGCGGCACCTTGACTCGGAGGGAGGAGGAGGATACGAAGGGAAAGGTGAGCCACTTGTGCTGCACGGTCAGCCAGAATTCCCTGACGGCGACCCGGTTCACGGGATCGGAACGCGTTTCCTCCTCCTGATAGGTCCAACCGAAGGGCACGATCGCTCCGATCGAAAGCGATCCGGTGATCCCGTACATCACTTGAACGGGGAGCTCGAAATAGAGCAGCCCGGATACGTCCGGCAGATTGTGCGCGCGCCCGGCGTCGTCGAAATACGCGCTCGTGTAGAAGAACTTCGGATAGACGCGCAGCAGATAGCGCCCGTCCGGAGCGGTCGACGCTTCGTATTCCCCCGCGCGCGGCGAGGATGAACACGCGATCGCCGCGGCGAGCATCGCGATCGTGACCGCCTTCGCTCTACATGAAAACATCGAGAACCTCCCCGTCGTAGCGAGGGATGCCGAGGTACTTGAGGTAAGTCGGATAGATGTCGACCGTGCGGGCGATCGGAATCGTGCCGTGCCTGATCCCGGGGCCGGCGACGACGCAGGGAACGTGCATCTGCGTCCGCTCGAGGCCGCCGTGGGAGGCCTTGTGGCCCTGATCCATGAGGTCCCATCCGGCCTTCGCCGTGACGACGAGGTCCCCGCAGCGCTGCGAATCGAAGAGCTGGGCGATCTGGAAGAGGCCGTCGGGATAGGTCGTCTTTCTCGTGGCCATGAACCACTCGTCCTTGCCGTGGTGCCGGCCGTCGATGAGCGCCGCGCTCTGAGGATCCGCCGCGTAGCCGAGCGGGTCGTTTCCGCTCACGGAGTACCGGAACGAGGAATAGTCGCGCTCGATCCTTCCCTCACCGTCGCGCGAAAAGACGAGGAGCACGTTCTCCCGTTCCTTGGCCATGACGAGCTCGATCCCTTCCTCGCCGCGCAGCAGCCTCACGAGATCGATCTTCGCCGTTCCGCCGCTCGGGAAGGATCTCAGCTCATCGTACTCGAGCTTTCTCGTCCAGTCGTAGGACAGGGTGCTCAGCCGTCCTTCCTTCTTGACCGCGAAATAGAGCAGCGCGAAAGAATTGCCGCTCACGCCCCGAGCAGCGTTGTTCTGGTGGAGGGAGTTGAACTGATCGTTGTCCGTGAGGTTCTGAAGCACGTTGAGGCCGTATTTCTTGAGCGTGTCCCTGATGTCGATGTGGCGCTGCGTGTCGACGAGCCCGTGATCGACGACGAGGGAGACGAGTGTTTGGTCGTAAATGCGCTTTTCCTCCAGCGTTTTCATGATCGAGCCGACATGCCTGTCCACGTCCTCGGCCCGGTCGAGGATGATTGAGTCCCGCGAGCCGCGAAAGTGCGCGATGTGATCGATGGCGGGCATCCAGACGAGCGAAAAGCGGGGGATCGGGCCGCTGCCGCAGACCTTCCGAAAGGCGTCGACTGCGTATCCGTCCATCTTGTTCCAGATCTCCATTTCGCCGGTCAGCATGAACCACAGGGTCTTGGCGGGCACGTTGAGAACGTCGGAGGCGCCCCGCGAGGCGAAATCGAAGATGCAGGCCGTCCGCGCGTCGTGAAGTATCTCGAACAGCGTGTGGTTGGCCCTCGGAAAATCGGCGTTGAAGAGAACGTTGTGGATCGTGCAGTAGTCTCTGAGCGAGCGGCGTCCGCGATCGACCCAGCGAAGGCCTGGGCAATCGTTGTAGCCCGGCATGACGCCCGTGATGAACGGAAGGTGCGCTGGCCCCGTCGTCGAGGGGAACGTGCTGACGCACGTCTCGACGAGGGTGCCTCGATCGACGAGATGTTTTTTGATGTTCGGCAGGGCGCCGGCGGCGAGCATCTCCTCGAAGAGGTCTGCCCGGAGGCCGTCGACGAGTATCGTAACCCCGTACCTGTCGCTCACGAGCCGCTCCGTTCTGAACTGACGCTTCGCGCAGGCGCTGAAAAACGACGAAATCGATCCGAGACTCGCGAGGCTCGCTCCGGTGAACACGAGATAGCGAAGAGCGTCTCTCCGGTTCATTTCGGCACCTCCGGATAAGGCTCGAGCGACGTGACGAGGTACAGTTTAGAGGCCAGAAAGCTCGAATCCAGCTTATAGGAATGCTGGTGCCGCGTCAATTGTCCTATCGGAGGGGAGTTCGAGCTGGCTCGTGCGAGCGATTGAATATCCTTGCAGAGCGGCGCGGAGCCGTGCGACAATGCACTCGTCCGCATACTTATGTGCTTCCGAGGGGACTCGCGTGAAAAAGGAGATAGCATGAGATTCGCGAAAACGGGCGCGATATCTTTCGCCGCGGCTTGTTTCGTCCTTGTGCTTATCCTGGCGGGTTTGACGGTGTCTGCGGCGAACCCGGGTGTCGCTCCCGGCGACACGACGAAAGTCGAAAAAGAGCGGGTTCTGAAAGAAACCGCTCGGCCGGTCACTCATGAGAAGGAGACGAGGGTCGCTCCCGAGACGGATGATGAAGGCAGCTTTTTCTCGTCCTGCCTCGGGGGCTGCATCGGCGAGCTTATCGGATCGATGCTCGGATCGATCTGCAGTGGTGCGTCCTCGGAAGGAGGCACGGAACACGTCGTTGTCCATGATGCCGGACTTCCCCAGAGCGGGAGCATGCCGGTGGCAATGGAGGAGGGGGAATCGGACGCGTATTATGGAACCGTGGCCTCTGCGAATATGGGGGAGGATTCGGTGGAGGTGTGGAATAGGCCCGGCGGCGGTGAGGCGGGGGGATGGGTGCTTTGCGTGGTGGCGAACGGAACCGATGTGGCGGCGACGCAGTTCAAGTTCTTCGAAGAGGAGTTGTGGGTTCGCATACAAGCGGAGGGAGCGGAACCCGTCGATGGATGGGTTCACGAAAAGGAAATCGTCATCCAAAAAGAGATGGGCGATGTCGCGCAAGACAGCATGGAGATCGACCGTCCTATAGAGCTTTCGAGCGCGCGGGACGCAGACCTTGACCGCCCGCGCTGGCATCTGCGGGCGAATATCTTCTATCCGGAGTTTACGTGCGAAGCCATCGATGAGGAATATAGCGGTTCCGCCGGGGGAGGGGGCATCGAGGCGGGTCTGTTTCTCACGAGATCGATCAATATCGGGCTCCTCTTCAATTATGCCCATGCCAATGGAACGCCGCTGTACAAATACGTGGGCGAGACCTTGACGGATTGGCCAATCGCGAGCGATCTCAATGTGCTCCATTTCGGCGCCCAGTTTGGGCAACTTCTGCGCATAAACACCTGGTATTTCGATTATGGCGTCGGGCCAGCTGTCTTTCTTGCGAAGGAAAGCGCTTCGATCGACGTGTACGATGGACTCATTCGGCAGGGCATGAGAACGGACGAGCTCTCCAAATGGAAATTCGGTGCGTCGGCCGGAATCGGAACCGGCTGGCTCGCCGGGGGAAGGGTTCCCCTCGGCGTTTCCATACGAGTCTCGTGGATGCCCTGGGAGGCCGAAAGGGAGAAATCCCTCACGCTCGATTACCTCGAGGATGACAGCATTTACATCGTCAACCTCGGCTTGAGCGTCGGCTTTCTGTCTTTCTAGCGCTGCGCCGCGTGTCCGAGTGAAGTATGGAACGCGCCAATAGGTATCGCGCTTTCGTGATCGCGGTCGGCGTATGCTGGGTCTCCTCGGCCTTCGCCCGTTCGCCCGTCGAATCGCGGGGAGCGGAAAAGAGCGTTTCTCCGGCTTCCGCTTCGATTCGCTTCTACCAGAATTACATCAGCGATCTTCGGCTCGGCCGCTGTGCGTTCGAGCCGAGCTGCTCCCAGTATGCCCTCGATGCGATCGAAGAGCACGGCTTGTTCGAGGGAGCGGCTCTCGCCGCCGATCGGCTCCTAAGGTGCCATCGAAGTGCCCGCCCGTACTACGAGATGAATTCAAGGGGAAGGCTCGTCGATTCGGCTCGCGAGAGATCCGGCGTCGGACGGCGCCCGGAAATCCCGGAATGGCTCCTTCCATCGCATATCGCGTCATGCGCCGTCGAGCACGACACATCGGATGCTCGCGGGATCATCGATCGGGAAGAGCGGCTTCTCGAGATAGCGGCTTTTGCCGACGCGCTGTCCGACGAGGGCGACTGCTATCGCGCGGCGACAGAATACCGTCGGTTGGCCTTTCTCACGGGAAACGAGGAAACCCGCAGGCGGTCGCAGATGATGATCGGCCGGTGCTACTTTCGACACGGAGAATGGGAGGCCGCCGCATCGGAGTATGCGGAGGCCGCATCGCTCGGGCTTTCCTCCGTTGAGCGATATGCCGCGCGGCAGATGGCGGCCGCCGCCCATTTCAACGCGGGAAGCTTCGGTCGCGCCTTGAGGGAGCTCGAGGCGCAGGTGCCCGTCGATCGCGCCGATTCCGTCCGGGCGGATTTCATTCGCGGGCTATGTCATCTTTCGCTCGGGGATTGGAAAAAAGGCGGCGGTCTCTTTCGGGAGCTGGCCGGATACGCTCCCGAGCCCGCCGCGGCTCAGGCGGCGTTCTATCTCGCGCAGAAGGCGCGGACGGGCCCGGACGTGCCGCGAAAGAACGCGGCGCTCGCGGGAGTGCTCTCGGCGGCGATTCCGGGAGCGGGCCAGGTGTACGCGGGACGGACGCGCGACGGTCTGCGCCACTTCGTGTTCGACGGCTTGCTCGTATACGCGGCGTACTGGCTGTTCAGGGAAGAGAATTACGCGGGCGGCTACCTGCTCGCCGGTTTCACGCTCCCCTTTTATGCGGGTAATATCGTCGGCGCGCGCAGGAGCGCGGAGGACTTCAACGATTCGCGAAGACTCGAGCACGTCTCGCGCTGGATCGACGAGGTGACCGCGCGCTAGCAGGGCGCCGATTCGCCGGTGCTGTCCTTATCGATGTCGGTGTCGACCTTCGAACGCTCCGCCGTTACATATCTTCGCGAACAGGGCACTCCACGGCGCGATCGCTTCCGGGTACCGTCATGTCGAGTGATTCGACAAGGCCGGAGGCTTCCAACCCATCGCAATTGATCTCCACAAACCAGCCTTGGTATGTTCCATGCAAAACCGAATACTTCGTGTGGCCCGCACAGAACGCTCTTGTCTCATCGACGAACATTGAATAAAAAGCCGACTGATAATCGTAGCTTCCGAGCGCGATATGATGGCGCGCGTTGCCCGTCGCGGGATCGAAGACCGAGAACAGTGCTAGGCCATACTGCAGATTGTCTTCCGTGGTCATGTAATGTGAAACCGCCCCGGTCGCATAGAGCGCGCTCGCCGTTGCGAAAACCGAGCTGTAACTGTCGGACCGTTTGCTGATATTGATCGTTCTGAGCCAGTTCAAAACGCCGCCGGAAGACATTGAAGCGATGAAGCCGTTGTCGAAATACCCGCCGCCCGAGATCTCTTTATCCACTGCGTCAGCCGATCCGGCCGTGAAAATCGTATTGCCGCGAAGGGCTATCGCGTTGATCCAGATGGGCAATGCGCTGGTCTGCTCGATGTTGGCCGTCCATTGCACGGCGAATTCCGCTCCGCCCCGTTTCGGTCCTCCCACGGCGCAGACAGCGGCGCTCTCGGTTGCTCCCGCCGCGTTCAATTTGGTGATCGTGACGTAGCATACGAACTCGTTGGCGGTCGCCTTGGCTGGATCGGACACGACGTCGTTGAAATACTGTCGCTCCATGTCGGCAAATATCAGCTCGTTCGTTATGGTGAGCGAGCTGTCGGCGTTAAGATCGAACGTTATGAGATACGGATGCAGGGGCGAACCTGCGATGTATGCGCCACCGACTGCGACGAAATGGAGCGAATCTATGACCGCGACGGAATTCAGGTAAACGGCCGTATCCGGTACGCTCGCGATCGCCTCTGAGAGAGATGCACCGCCCGCGCCCCTGAGCCGGACGTAGCCGTGATCGAGGCCGCCGTCGCTGTCGTAGTCAATCCCGCCGACCGCGAGTAGGGCGTCGTCCAACCCGATTGTGTTGTTCGGAACGGGGCAGAGTTCCCGCGATTTCAGAGCATCGGTCCACACCGTCACGCCGCTTCGATTCAGCTTGCCGATGGTTTGCGTGTTGTCGAGCAAGCCTCTGAAGAAAAAGAAGCCCGCGCCGTCATCGTACAAATTGTAAATGCTGGTGTAGCTACTCAAACTTCCGAGGAACACTTGATTCGAGATACGTTCGTTGCTGAGCGGCAGTTGCTGCTCCGTGGGTTGCGGCTCGGTCGCTTCCTCGCATCCGAGAGAGAGCATCGAGCCGAGAGAAAGGACGAGAGACAACAGCGCAACGTTCCATCGAATGGTCATCGTCGTTTCCTCCTTCAGACTACCGAGTCGCCCTCGCCATGCAAGAGCGTTCGGGCCAACTGGGCCTTGCTACTTCCCGCCCCAGCGGTAGTTTACGCCCAGCGAAAACGTGAAGTGGTCCAGGCGCGGCGTTGCGACTTCGTATTCGGCCCAGAAATATTGATCCATCAGGGCGTTCGCCTTCTCATCGACCTTCGCCATGCCTCCGAAGGGAATCCTCCATCCCACTGAAACCTCGAGCGAGCCCGGTTCATCGCGTAACGGAAAGATCTCGGCGCCGACCAGCAGGGCCAGGCCGGGCAAGGGCTCGTACTCGACTGCGTCCTGGATCTCGCCCTCCTCGAGGGGCTCGAACACTATCACCGCCGATGCGTTGCTTTTCAGCAACACCGACAGCTTCGGACGGACGTAGCATTTCGGGTCAAGGAACAGCACGGAAATGCCAGCCGCATACGTGGGCTTCCAAACCCAGGGCTCCGTACCGATCGCCGCCTCAGCGATAAAGTAGTCCGTTCCAACGAAGCCCTTGAATCCCATCGTTGCATACTGCGATCCGAATCCTCCTCCAAGCCCGAACACCATCCCGTCGCCATCCGGCATCCAGCTAGACGTGGTGGCTCCGATAACGTTGGACGGATAGCCCGCGGTCGCCAAAAATGCGAGCGCACATACCGCGATCCCGCAGACGAGACGGGATGCGGCCGGGCGCCGTATCGCACACTTCAAGGCATCTAATGCCATGGATCGATCCTCCCCCCTCAAGAGTCGGTTTGCAAACCGGAAATCAATGAGGTGATCCCCGCATATGAATCATGGATATTCACTATAGCCGCCATATGATAAATACGGCGGGCGCAGGCATTACGGGCAAACCCCAGTCGAGTCCAGCGACCCGAAAATAGACCAACAGTTCTGCGCCAAGCCGCATATCTCCTCTGCCAAACTGAATGCGATAGCCGCCTCCAGCGAAATAGCCCTGTCCATCCCAATTCAACACGACCGCACCGGCAGCGCTGGGACCGTGCTGAAATCCCTTTTTCTCGCGCATGCGATAGCCTTCCAATACAAGGGAAAACGGAGGATCAGGGACAGGAATGAACCCCGCTCTGGCTTCGAGATGCCAAACATCATGGAACCGTATTCCCAACCCCGCCGATAACAGATCGGGCGCTCCCAGTCCCGCCCGTACGTGCATGCGGTCAACCCCGGAGGCCGAATTTTCAGCCATGGAGGACCAGCGATGGCGGAGAGCAACAGAAGTATAGACCCAAGGAGATGCCTCTTCCCCTGAATCGAGCGCGACGTCGCTACCGAGTTGAAAGCACAGGAAACTGCCTTTGAAATGTTTCTTGAATGCGCGTCCGTATTCTATCCCGAGCCCGATATACTTATCTTTGTCATCCTCCGTAGAAAACATGCCCCCGCTGCCGTAGACGGACACATATGACGACTCTCGATCGATCAACTGAACGCTGATTTCACCTCCAACCTGGTTTATCCAGTAGATGGACTTGAATACTCCCCGCAGGCCGATGCCAGGCGCCACAATACCCGCATCGACAAAGATCAATGGCAAAAAGCCTTCGGAATCTCCAAATCCAACGCCCGTTTCGATTCCAATGCCAGCCACAAAAGAGCTTCTTTCAGTGCTTTCTTTTGAGGGTGTTTTCGCGCCGGGACGCTCATCGGCCAGATGGAAGCCAATCGCTTGGACAGGAAAGTCTGCCGAGAGATCTGCCGGCGAATTGAATGCGGCGGCACTCGTGGAAGAGCCCCCGAGCACGATCACCGCGAACATAACTCTAACTAACCTCATGTGCGGCTTCCCTCTCTCTGCTTTATGCGCGCTATGGGCTGGCGTTTCATTGAGTTTTCTGCTGCAGTTGACGCGTTCTTCCCTGGATACCGCCATGAGACCTAGACCACATGTTCTTAGGGTAGACCGCCGCTTTCGGATTATTATGGGAGATTCGATCCTATGTCAATATCAAGGTGTGTCCAACGTGCACCGCATCGTTCGGCCGGCCGGGACGAGACCACTCACCGAATCGGCGGTCAGTCACGCCTATTTAGTTCTTTCACCCCCCCGAATTCTCATGTAACATTGGCCGGTGCAACAAATCGCAGCGGGGGGAGCTGCGCCCCATGAGGAATCCGGTATTTTCTCAAACCATTGGAGCTTCGGATTGTAGTTAAGGGGACGCGTCTATGCGGCTGCTGTCCTTGGCTTTCGGCTTTGACCCGGAGGAGCACACTATGAGCCCTGCGCGGGTGAGAGCGGCATGCGGCGTGAGAGCGATCGGAATATCGCTCATCGTCTCATTTCTATCGATGACCGTTTTCTCTCCACTCCTGATGGCGCAATCCGGCGAAGAGCAGATATACGAGCGCTTTGAGGCGGCGAGCTCGCTGCGCTCTCAGGGCAAATACGGCGAGGCGGTGGAGATACTGCGCGGCATCATCGAGGAGTTCGCAAAATCGGATGAGATCCTGCGGCGCGCGTACAGCGATCTCGTTTTCACGCTTCTTTCGATGCAGGATGAGGTCGGCGCCGAGCGAGAGCGCAAGGCAAGCGCTTTCCAGCTATCCGGACCTCACGGCGGATCCCGTCTATTTTCCCCCTCGCGTAAACGAGCTCTACGACAATTTGAGGAATCAGATGTACGGTGCGCTCAATGTGACCACGAAGCCCGAATCGTGCCGCGTGTTTCTCGGCGAGGCATTCATGGGAACGGCTCCGCTGAGCGTCAAATTTGTGCGAGTAGGCGATTATACGCTCAACCTCAGCAAATCCGGTTACAAGGACGAGTCGTCTCCCGTTCGCATCGAGCCGGGCAGCCCGACGAGCGTGCAACTGGCGCTGCAAAAGCAGCGGGGGAAGAAGTGGTGGCTCTTCCGCGCCGGGCCGGGTGTGGCTCTCGCGGGCGTACTGGCATATTTGGGATTGCGCGGTGAAGAGGGCACCCCGGAACCGGAGCCGTTGCCGGGACCGCCGGCACCCCCGACGCAATAACGAGGGTGCGGCACAGCCCGGGAGCCGGGGTCATCGCACGTGTCGTTCGGAAGTTGGATTCGCATAGATCACATTTTTGGGGAACGCAATGAGCTCGACGGACAACAGCGTCTTCCGCCCGATCCCCAATCCATACATCGTCGGCAATCCGATAAAAGACCCGAAGATGTTCTTCGGGCGCGAGGACGATTTTCTCTACGTGCAAAAGAAGTTTTCCGGGGGCAAAGAGGGGGGGATGATCGTTCTCTGCGGTGCGAGGCGAAGCGGCAAAACCTCGGTCCTCTTTCAGATTCTCAACGGCCGCCTCGGCGATGATTTTCTGCCGGTGCTCGTCGACATGCAATCGATGGCGATTCGGGACGATCGGGATCTGCTCGGGAAGCTCGCGCACGAAGTGATCGGTGCGGTCAATCATCCCGATATCACGATCGAAGGATTTCTGGAGGAGGCCGAGGATAACCCCTTCACCGCCTTCGAAAATCTCGTGCGCAGGATAAACGCCGCCGTGGGGGAGAAGAAACTCGTCTTCATGTTCGACGAATACGAGCTCTTCGAAACGAACATCGACTCCGGAATCATCAGCCCCAGCATCCTCAATCTCCTCGGAAATCTCATAGAGCACAAGAGGGTCTTCATCGTTTTTACCGGTTCCGACAATCTCGAGGCGAGAGACAAGCCCTACTGGGATATCTTCTTGAGCAAGGCGCTCCACCGGCGCATCAGCTTCCTCAGCAGAGGAGATACGCTTCGTCTGATGCATCGGCCGGTGGAGGAATACGTTCGATACGGCGAGCCGGTGCCGGAGGCGATATACGCGATGACCGCCGGGCAGCCGTTCTACACGCAGGTCCTCTGTCAGAGCATCGTCGATCACCTCAACGAATACCGCCGAAACGACGTGCGTCCCGATGACGTGAGGCAAGTCGTCGGCGAGATCATCGAGAATCCGCTTCCCCAGATGATTTTCAGTTGGAACGCTCATACGCATCTCGAGAAGCTCGCGCTGTCCATCATCGCCGAGCTGAGCAGGGAAGAGCCGAAACCGGTCACGCCAGGCGACATCGTCGACTTCGCGGAGCGCGAGAACATCGGGTATCGCCTCGACGTGAACGAGCTGAATAAAACGTTCGAGAACCTCTTTCACGGCGACGTGCTCGACAAGGAAGCGGACGCGGATGCATACCGATTCAAGATGGATCTGTGGCGGCTGTGGGTGAGCCGGATGCATTCGGTATGGCAAACGATCGACGAAATGGAGCACAGCGAGGAGGGGCCGGAGGCGAAGGGCATCTATTCGACGGCGATCGCGAGGCGGAGAAAGCGGAGGATCATCGCGATCTCGGCCGCCGCCGCCGTCATCTTGTTCGGCCGCCATGTATGCGTTCTACGTGCGCTTCGGAACGGGAAGGCACGGCGGATGCGGTCGATACGTCGATTCTCACCGTCAGCACGAATCCGGCGGCGGCGAACGTATTCGTCGACGACAGATGGATCGGCGCATCACCGGTGACTGAAGCGGAGGTGCCGGCGGCGAGCAGGACGCTCAGGATCGAGCTCGCCGGATATCGAACCGTCGTCGACAGTCTCGCGCTCGAGAAGGACAAGCCCAAGGAGCTGAGCTACGATCTCGTCGAGCTCACGGGCGATCTCAGTATCGCCTCGGAGCCTCCCGGCGCCTCGATCACCGTTGACGGCAATGAAACCGGCGCTCGTGACTCCCGCCGTCGTAAGCGGTCTCTCGGCGAATGCGCTCCATCGGATCGAGCTCCGACCTCGCCGGATACCAGACGGGCGTTCGGGACGGCATTCGCATTCAGAGAGACTCGATCGTGACGCTCAGTCATTCGTTCAGCAAGATGTCGGGCTCGCTCAGCATCAGTTCCCAGCCCGCCGAGGCCGAGGCATATCTCGACGGGACGCCTCATCGGCACGACGCCGTGCATCGCGAGAGGGCCTTGCCTACGGACGCCACGAGCTGAGGGTGGTCAAGGCCGGCTATCGCACGTACGGGCCCAGGGCATCGACATTTCGAAAGCCGAAGGACAAGATCGACGTGGCTCTGAGCATTCTCCCTCCCGGGAAGATCATATTCAGCATCGAACCCTACGCCTCGGTAGCCATCAACGGGCGCGTCGTAAGGATGGACGTGACATATTACGAGGCCGAGCTGCCACCGGGGACGGTATACCGTCCTTCTTCAGCATCCGAAGTTCGCGCCCTATAGCGAAGAGGTCGAGGTGAAATCGAACGAATCGGTGACCATACGGCACAGATTCTCGAATTGAGAGGAAACGACGATGATCGGCACGGTGATCGAGGGGAAGTACCGCATCGATAAGAAGCTCGGGCAGGGCGGATTCGGCGAGGTGTTTCGAGGGGTCGATCTCAATCTCAAACGGGACATCGCCATCAAGGTTTTGACCGATGCGGGACACGAGGAGGCATTCAAGAAGCGATTTCTCCGGGAAGCGGAGTTCATGGCGAAGCTCATGCATCCCAATATCGTGGCCGTGTTCGATTTCGGCGAGATCGAGAGTCGCCCGTACCTCGTGCTCGAATTCGTCAACGGACCGTCTCTCATGGACATGACCGAGAAGGCCGGTATTCCGCTGGCGAAAGTATATGACTTCGCGCTGCAGACATGCCGGGGCATGGCCTACGCGCATGGGCAGGGCGTCATTCATCGCGACCTCACGCTCAACAACATCATGATCAACGACCGCGAGGAAGCGAAGATCCTCGATTTCGGGCTCGCGAAGCTCATGACGCCCGATGCGCGTACGACGGTACAGTTCGCCGGCACGCCGTACTATATCGCGCCGGAGCAGATTCAAGGTGATGAGATAGATCATCGCGTCGATATCTTCGCGTTCGGCGTTGGACTGTTTCGCCTCGTGAACGGGCATTTCCCTTTCGATGCCGAGCATCCCGCGGCGGTGTACTACGAAATCGTCCACGAAACGGACATCGAGTTCGTTCTGGGTCTGCCGGAGGAGCTCAAAGAGATTCTGGCGAAGTGCCTCGAGAAAAATCCATCCAATCGATATCAGGATTTCGGGTCGCTCGCCGAAGAGATCAAGAAACTGGCGCCCTCCACTGCCGGTTCGGCGGCCGAGATGCCCGCGGCTCCGGCCGCCTACGTTCGCAGCAGCAGGCGAAACCCCTATCTCAACCGGGTGATGATACAGAATCCGGAGGATTTCTTCGGACGCAAGAAGGAAGTAACGAGGATTTACTCGCGCCTCGATGCGCCACACCCGCAGTCGATTGCGGTCGTCGGCGAGCGCCGGATGGGAAAATCCTCGCTCCTGAACTACATCTACCATCGCAAGAATCGAAAACAGTTCATGCAGAATTATCACAATGCGATATTCGCTTATATGGATTTCCAACGGAGCCCCGACATAACGGTGCCGAAGTTCATCGATATCCTCTTCAGCATGTTCGAGTTCGAGCAGAAAAGGGAACTGCCCGCCGTTCATGGTGAGAAGAATCTCGATCATTTGCGGGATGCGATCGAAGCGCTGAGTGGGAAGGACAAGCGGGTCATCGTTCTTATGGACGAGTTCGAGATGATAACGAACAACGAGAAATTTGATATGCAGTTTTTCTCGTTTCTCCGTTTTCTCGCCAATAATTTCAAGGTGGCATACATCACCTCCTCGGCAAGGGATCTCCAGCAGCTCTGCCACACGAAGGACATCGCGGATTCGCCGTTCTTTAATATCTTTTCGAACCTGCCGCTTCGCCCCTTCGGCCACGACGAGGCATTCGAACTGATCAGCGTGCCCTCGCAACGCGAGGGGATCATGCTCGCGCCCTACGCCTCGCAGATAATCGATCTATCGGGATATTTCCCGCTCTACCTCCAGATCGCCTGCTCGAACGTTTTCGAGTGGCTGCTCGAGAATAAGGGGATGGAGCCGGAGTGGGCGGAGATAGCGAAATCGTACAAGGAGGAGGTCCATCCGCACTACAACTTCGTGTGGGAGCGGATGGATGAGGCATCGAAGGACGTCATCTCTCGCGTGGCCAAGGGCAACAACCTCGGCAACAAGGACAGGCATGTCGCGGAGGAGCTTACGAGGCGGGGCTATTTGAGGGACGAGCAGGGGAAATTCAACGTGTGCTCGTCGACATTCGGGGATTTTGTTCTCGAGCCATCACAGAAAGGCGCAGGAAAGAAATCTTTGTTCGCGTTTCCGTGGGGAAAGAGCGCCAAGAAGTTCAATTGAATGGAGGATCATGAGTATGAAGGTGGCCAGCAGAACGCTTGGATTTGGAGGAGCGGCAACTAACTGCGCGCTGCTATCACTGTTCATAGCTCAAATAATTTCATCTCGGGCAAAGGCTGATATTTTCTCGGCGGAACCTGTTTGGAGATCTGCGGTGGAGCAGAATACTTGTAGCATCGCCTTGGGTGATGTTGATGGCGATGGAGATTTGGACCTCGTATGTGGTGACCTCGGAGAAGGCAGCACGCTATTTATGAATGAGGGTGGAGTGTTTTCGACAACCCCAATTTGGACAAGCCCGGATCAGAAAACCTGGAGTGTTGCTTTGGGCGATATCGATCGTGATGGAGATTTGGACCTCGTATGCGGCAATTATGATCAAGGCAATACGCTCTTCTTGAATGAGGGAGGGATATTCTCGACAACGCCAGCCTGGATAGGGCCGGATCTGAACACGCGGGTAACGGTTGCTCTAGGAGATATGAATGGTGATGGATATTTGGATCTCGTGTGCGCGCAGCGCGAACAGGGCAGTGCGCTTTATCTTAATGAGGGAGGAGCGTTTTCAAGAACAGCGGTTTGGACAAGTCCGGATCAGAATACCTGGAGCGTTGCTTTGGGGGATGTAGATTGTGATGGGGATCTAGACCTCGTGTGCGGTAATGACGCGGGGGGTAGCACGCTTTTCTTGAATGAAGGTGGAGTTATTTCGACGATTCCGGCTTGGACGGGTCCCGCGTCGGTGTCGGGTGGACAGAGCGTCGTACTGGGGGATATAAATGGGGATGGTTATCTGGATCTCGTTTGGTGCGCCGATGAGGCCAGTATGCTTTTTTATAACGAAGGGGGGATTTTTTCTGCGACTCCGACGTGGACGAGCCCTTATCAAAGCGCACATAGCGCCGTTTTGGGAGATGTAGATGGCGATGGTGACCTGGACTTTGTGTCAGGCAGTGCGGCGTCCACTGCTACCGTGCTATTTTTGAATGAGGGAGGAATCTTCTCGACTACCCCGGCATGGTCGAATCCTTATCCAGGCATAGACAGTGTCGCTTTAGGGGATATGGATGGCGATGGGGATCTGGACCTTGCTTGTGGCCGCTACTACCAGAGCAGCACGCTCTTCTTGAACGAGACTGAAGCCTTTTCGACGACTCCGGTTTGGGCAAGCCCTGATCAGAACACGCATGATGTCGTTCTCGGAGACGTGGACGGAGACGGGGATTTGGATCTCGTGTGTGGTACTTACGGGCCGGGCAGCACGCTTTTCTTGAATCAGGGAGGGGTCTTGTCGACGACTCCGAGCTGGACCAGTCCGGAACAGAGCACGCACAGTGTTGCTTTGGGGGATGTGGATGGTGATGGCGATCTGGACCTCGTGTGTGGCAACGGTGAACTCGAGAACAGTGCGCTTTTCTGGAATGAGGGGGGAGTCTTTTCAACTACTCCTGTTTGGTCGAGTCCTGACCAAAACGCATATTGGTGTAGTGTTGCTTTGGGAGATGTGGATGGTGACGGGGATCTGGATCTCGTGTGCGGCAACTACGGGTATGGAACGGCTAGCAGGCTCTTTTTGAATGAGGACGGGATTCTTTCGGGGACTCCCGCTTGGTCGAGTCCGTGGCAGTATACGTCCAGTGTTGCTTTAGGAGACGTGGATGCGGATGGGGATTTGGACCTTGTGTGCGGTAACTACAATGCCGAAAGTGCACTCTTCTTTAATGAAGGAGGAATCTTCTCGGCGACTCCGGCTTGGATGAGTCCGGTGCAGTCGACTCGCAGCATCGCCTTGGGGGATGTGGATGGGGACGGTGATCTTGATCTCGTGTGCGGAAACAGCGGGGCCAGCATGCTTTTTCTAAACGAGGGAGACGTCTTTTCACAGGCTCCAGCATGGCAGAGCCCCTTGCAGTCGACGCATGATGTAGATTTGGGGGATGTGGATGGGGACGGCGATTTGGATCTTGTGTGCGGTAACTTCGATGCTGGAAGCACGATATTTATAAATGATGGTGGAGTGTTTTCGATAACCCCAATTTGGACAAGCCCGGATCAGATGACCCGGAGTATTGCTTTGAGTGATATCGATCGTGATGGTGATTTGGACCTCGTGTGCGGCAACGAGGGGAACGAATCACTACTCTTCAATGGAAAAGGCAATCCGGTTTTTTCCGGAAATCCTTTGGCTCCCACAAATCAACTCCCGAACAATAGCGCTTTTCTGCGGGATGTCAGCGTAACGGAATTGGAAAAGAATGTTTATCGCGTTTCGGCCAAACTCTTTGATGTTGAGTCTGACCCGGGGTGGATCGTTCCCGAATATCAATTCGAGGGAGCAGCAGTCTGGCATCGGGCTGACATTCTCGAATACTCGAGTAATATTGGTCCATTGATCGCGTCTCCCTATGGTATGGAACAAGAGTTCAATTGGAATGTGTCAAAGGTGCCATTTGATAAGCGCGGAATTATTCTGCGCTTGCGCACGATTTCTATCCCCGCCCGTGGCGGCAGTATTCAGCATGTAGCATCCTATCGCAAGAATGTTGGCCATGTTGACGTGCGCAGACCCGAGATTGCCTCGTCTGTTTCCCTGCTTCTATTTCCGACCGTGACCGTCGGTGATACGCTTGCTTTGGATTTGCTTCTCTCAAACTGCGGGAACGAGCCATTAGTAATTACGGGGTTCGATCTTCCATCCAGTGAAATATGTGCTGATGTTATTCTGCCGATTATCTTGGGGCCGGAGCAGAAAATTACTGTGCCCGTGTTTCTTGAACCTCGGCAGGAAACGAGCATCGAAGGCAGCTTGACGATCGAAAGCAATGATCCGCTTACCCCGAGCAAGACCATTCAAATTGGGACCGATATTCGTGCCTTGCAGGTAAACAGCAAACTTCTTACGACTGCGCCGGAGCTCCCCTTGGGAGAAGCGGTAACCGTTGTCGTAACTCCGCTGCCGCAGGTGCGGGTCGAGAATGGTTGGATCTATCACCGAGCCGGCAATGAGGCCGGAACGTTTCAAGATAGCATCCAGCTATCGAAGTATGATGACAACTATATTGCGATAATTCCCGGTGCTGCGATAGCTGAAGCCGGCCTCGAGTATTACATCAAAGTGGAGAATAGCGGCGTATTCGCCACCGATCCTCCGGGTGCGCCGAGTGATTCGGTTTATTCGCGGGCAGTCACATCCCCGGAGCACATCACAACGGTCGCTCAGCCCAACTCGGGGGCCGACTTTCTCGAGGGGAGAGATATTAAGGTGCTCGCTTCGCTGCCCCTTGGCTCGGAGTTTGTGGAGGGCACGCTGCATTATCGAATGGGAGGGGAATCGGCGTATCGCACGTCTCCGCTCGAGGCCGGCGATCCGCTGCCCTTTGCTGTAATCCCGGATAGTCTCGTGGGACCGGGGGGGCTCGAGTACTGGGTCGAGGTGCAAACGCTCACGGCGAGGCTGACAGATCCGCCGGGGGCGCCTGCGGGGTCTCCGCATTTCATCAGAGTGACCGTTCCTGATCTAGTGGAAGAAAAGCTGTATCCTGCGGAGGCCTATCGTATGGTATCGATTCCGCTTGATTTTGGGATCGATTTCACGGGGACGCTCGAGGCGCTCCTCTCAGATCAAACGGCATTCGGGCCGTACGATCCGGTGAAGTGGCGATCGTTCCGTTACCTATCGGGGACGAAAGCGTATGCCGAGCTGTCGGAGGCGACGAAGCCGGAGTTTGTACCGAAGCCCGGGAAGGCTTTCTGGCTCATTTCGGCGAGCAAGAATCGGATCGGCACGGCGCCGGTGCCAGGACTCTCGACTGCCACGGATAGCGCGTATGCGCTTGCGCTCGAGCCGGGATGGAACATGATCGGGAACCCGTTTTCATTTCGTGTGGCATGGGATTCTGTCATGATCGATGGTGTGAGGATAGCGGATGCTGAGTCGACGACGGTGGAGCCGCCGGTGGCGTATGTGATCAACAAGGGCTATCGGGTCGATGAGGAGATTCTCGAGCCGTTCGGCGGGTACTGGGTGAAGAACTTGAGCAATGCCGCCGTGGTGCTGCGGATACCCGCGGAAGAGGCGCCCTCGCCGCCTTCTCTCAGCGATTCGATGGCGGTGGCGGCGGCTGCGCCGATTGAGGATGGCTGGCGCCTCGAGCTTCGAGCCGTGAGCTGCGATGTGGAGGATTCCGGTAACTACGCCGGCGTCGACCTCGGATCGACGGTAGGATGGGACTGGCATGACCGCTCGAAACCGCCGATGAATCCGGGACGATCGCTTTCCCTCTATTTTCCGCATTGGAGTTGGGAGAGCCATGGAGACAACTATGCGGCCGATATTCGCGGCGCCTACGAGGCCGTGCCTGCCGCCGAGCTCAGGCTTGTGGCGCCCTCAGAGGAGCTCTGGGGCCACATCTGGCGCTTCGATGTGTCAAAGGACTTCGAAGAGGCGGGAGTCGGGGATGTCGTGACGCTCGAGGTTGCGGGGATCGAGGGGTTGCCCCCCGAGGCGAGAGTTTATCTCATAGACAAGGAGCTTGGGCGGTGCGTTGATGCGCGGGTGGAAAGCGGTTATGCCTTCTACCTTTGGCGCCGGGAGCCGGTATCCGAGGTCGAGGCGCGGTTTGTTCTCATTGTGGGGAGCGAGGAGTTTGCGGAGAGCGGCAAGGATGAGCTACCGTCCCCTCCCGAGCGCACGGCGCTTCATCAGAACTATCCTAACCCCTTTAATCCGTCGACGATCGTTCGATACGACGTGGCGAATGCGTGCAATGTCAGATTGGCCGTCTACGACGCGAGCGGCGCATTGGTGAAGGTTCTCTGGGACGGCCATCGCTTGCCCGGCCGTTATGAGGCGGCATGGGACGGCAGAAATAAAAACGGCCGATCTGTTTCGACAGGCATTTACTTTACGCGCCTGCAAACGGGCTCGGGGATCGCCCAAACCCGGAAGATGCTCCTCATTCGATAATCCCGTCAGTGCGCGCCGAAACGTCAGCGCGCGGCGTGTATCGCGACCGTTCCGCCCTCCGGGGCGTCGGGCTGCACGTCCGCGGCGCACTGGATGCGGCTCGGGTCGCCGAGGATGAGCGGTTCGAGCGCGCCGGCGATGCGCTTGGCGAGTTGGTCGGCTTCCTGGTACGTGCGCGCCGACACGGCGACGCGGACGGGGCCGTCGGGCCGGCCGGTCTGATTGATCCTGCTCGCCGCGTCGAGAAGAACCGCGGGCGCGGCGGCGTCGCCCGCCCGGCCGGCGGGCTCGACGGCGAGACCGGTCCCCGGGAACATAAGGACGAGCTCGGCGCCCGTAACGAGCTCGTAGGGGGGAAGCTCGAAACCCTTGCCGACGAAGTTGCGCTTGTTCCCCGCGCGGTCGTACGCCTCGACGACGAACGAATAGGTGAGGCCGGGCGGCATGAGACTTCCGTCGGACGATCGGCCGTTCCAGCCGATCTCGCGGGGCGGGGATCCCTTTCCCTCGAAGGAAGCGACGGAGCGGCTCCGTGAATCCGCGATCGTGAGCCGCCACCGGTCGACGTCCGTGAGCGCGGGACGGAAGCGGACCACTTCGCCCGTCGCGAAAACCTCGAGCCAGGGCCTCGCGAGGTAGGGCGAGCGCCCACCGGCGGAGAGGTCCACGAGCGGAGCGATGAAATCGACCGCGCATCGGCCGAAGGCGTCGCGCGTGAAATCCCAGTCGAGGCCGGGCGCGCTGAGGGGATCGAGATCGAGCGAGAGCGCGGGGCGTTCGAACTCGATGCGGACTCTGTCCTCGCCCTCGATCGTGAGGCTCTTGAACACCGTTCCTTCCTCGTCCCCCTTGAGCGTCATCGAGCTGTCCGCGACGGCCCGCTCGACGGCCGGCGGCTTTTTCTCCTCGGCCGAGGCCCGCGAGCCGGCGGCGAAGAAGGCGACTCCCATCACGACGAGCAACCGAATGGCTTCGGCACGCATGATTCCACGCTCCATCCCGTTCGGCGGCGGACGGTCAGCCCGCCAGCCGGTAGTTGAAAGTGATCGATCCCCACTGCTCTCCGGTTTCGCCGCCCCTCAGGGGCTCGAATCGCCACGCGATGAGCGCGTCGATCGCGTTCTGGTCGAAATCCTCGAAGCCGGAGGTCTTCTCGATGAGAATGTTCTCCTTTACCGTTCCGCTCGGCAGGACGATGAAGTAGAGCGTCAAGGTCGCCTCCACGCCCTCGCCCTTCGCCCAATCCGGATAGACGGGCTTCCGGTATGAAACGAGCGCACGATCGGCGACCGGTCCGGCGAGGCTCGCGCCGTCGATGATCCGCCGCGCCGACGAGTCGGTCTTTTCGATTTTCGCCGCGGCGACGGCCTTCTCCGGCGGCGCGCTCGCCGCCGCGAGCCTCGTCCGCCGGGGTTCGCTCCGCGCGAGCGCGACGGGGGAGGGCGCCGCGCCTTCGCGGCGCGTCAGCGCCACCGCGTCCCTCGACGCCGTTCCGTCGTTCAAGACGCTCGCGAGCGAGGGACGCACGATCGCGCTCTGCACCGCGACGTCCGCGATCGACGCCTGCGCCGTAGCCCTCCGCTCGAGAGCGACGAGCTTGCGTTGCAGCAGATCTTGCGTCGCCTGCCGGTCCTGCGGCCGAGGAGCGAAATCGCTCTCGCTCGTCGTGCGGACGAAATGCTCCGGGTTCTGCGGGGGCGACGGCAGGATGAGCCTCTCCATCCGCGACTCCGTCTTCGCGGTCGCCGTGGACGCGGGCGGCGGGATCACGACGGGCTCGATCCAGCTGATCTCGGTGAGCGCCGGCGCCGGCGGGACGATCGTGTGGCGCAGGGCGAGCATCAGGAACAGCAGCGCGTGGATGCCGAGACTCGCGAACGTCACTTTCCGCGTTCTCGCTTGAATCGCCGAAATCTCGAAACTCAAAGCATATGCGTTCATGGGTTCCCCCATCAGTTGCTCTGGAGTGTAGCGACGGCGAGCCGGTTGCCTCCCGCGGCCCGCGCCTTGCCGAGCATTTCCCGTATCGCGCCGTACGGGACTTCCCGGTCCGCGCGCACGACGACGAGCACGTTCTTGTCGGACGCCTTCGCGAGCACGGAGCACAGGGTCGCGGCGAAGAGCTCCGGACGCACCGTGTTCTCGTTGATGGCGAGCTCGCCGCGTCTTCCCATCGTGATGCTCACGTTGAACTCGTTCTCGGCTCCGCGGGTGAGCGCGGACGGGAGGTCGACGTCGACGTCGGGGACGCAGAGCATCGGCGCCGTCATGAGCAGAATGCAGACGAGCGTGAGCGAGACGTCGATGATCGGCGTCACGTTGACCCTGGCGGTCGCGGGAATTCCGCTCTCGATGATCCGTTTCATGTTACCTCCCGAGCACGGCGATCTCCGCCGCCCCGCAGATCTTCGCCTGGTCGAGAACGTTGACGAAAGCGCCGTGCGACACGGCGTCGCCGCATTCGATAACGATCCGCCGCTCCGTTCGATTCTCGAGGAGCGGTTCGAGCGCGGCCGCGATCTCCGCCCGGGCGACGAGACGGCGGTTGACGAGCACGCTGTCCTCCGAGACGATGTTGAGCTCGACGCGTTCCTCTTTCTGCTCCTTGGCCGAGGCCTTCGCGCTCGCGAGCGCCTTGCGGATCGCGATGCTCGACTCGAAGGCGAGCGGCGTGAGCAGCAGCAGTATCACGACGAGCGTGAGCGAGACGTCGATGAGCGGCGTCATGTTGATGTCGTGAACGGCTTGGGTCGCCTGTAATTTCGATGCGCGCGCCATGCGGTGCACCTCATTTCGAGCGAACGGTTTCGGTCTCGTCCGCGACGGATCCGGTCTCGTCCCGCTCGATCCGCCGCCGGCGCTCGCCCGCGTCGCGCACTTCGCGTGCCGCCGGACGGTGCTCGGGCGCGGAGGCGAGAGCGCTGCGGATGCTCCGCGCGTCGTTTTCCGCGATGGTGAGCATGACGTTCAGCTGCCGCGCGAAGTTGTTGTACAACATATAGGCGGGGATGGCGATGATGAGGCCCACGGCCGTCGTCAGAAGCGCCTCGGCGACGCCCGCCGAAACCACGGACGGCGCGGCGGATCCGGTCGTCGACATGTCGTGAAACGAGCGCATGATGCCCCAGACGGTTCCGAGAAGTCCCACGAGCGGAGCGACGGTGGCCATCGTTCCGAGGAACCCGAGGTTGCGCTCGAGGAGGAGGCGCTGCTCGCTGAGAGCGACCTGAAGGTGCTCTTCGGCCTTCTCGCCCTCGAGGAATTCGCCCTCGACGATCTGCGTGCCCACGGCGCCCATCGGATGGGGGCACGAGGAGAGGATCCGGGCCGCCTCTCGGAGATCGCCGCTCCGGATCTTCCGGAGCGCCCGGTCGAGCGTCTGATCCGGCCGGCCCTGGCGCCTCCAGTAGTAGTAGATGCGCTCGAGCGCGATGCCGAGCGTGAGAACGCTGAACCCCACGAGCACCATCAGGATCACGCTCGTGCGCAACGCCTCGATGAAGTCGAAATTACTGACCATGGTCACGCTCCTTCTCTCTGTGCGGTCGCCTTACTTCGATAGAGCCTTGAGCTCGTCGGCGCGCTCGCGCGCGGCCAGCACCAGCTCTTCGTCCTTCGAATTCGCGATGAGATCGCGGTAGGCGGCGAGCGCTTTGCCCGTCTCGCCCTTTTCCTCGTAGAGCGCCGCGCAGCGCGCCAGCGCGAGCAGCCGGAAGGGGTCGTCCTTTGCCGGCGACCCGATCGCTTTTCGATACTCGCGCACCGCGCCGTCCGCGTCGCCGCGCCGCTCCGCGCAGTAGCCGGAGCGGTAGCGGAGCTCGGCGGCGAGCGTTCCGGATGGGTTCGCCTCGAGCGCGAGGGCGAACTCGGCGAGCGCTTCATCCGTCCGCCCCGCCTTGTCGTGCAGGTCGCCGAGCTGATAGGCGACGTCCGCCGCCCGTTCGTCCTTCGACGAGTACCGCTCGCGGTAGAGCTCGAGGGTCCGGCGCGCGTCCTCGGCGTCGCCCAGCATGCGCTTGCAGAGCGCGAGGTTGAAAAGGGCGGCGGCGGCGATTTCCTTTGGAGCCTCCGCGTCGACGACGCCGGTGAAGTCGACGGCCGCTTCGAGATACATCTCTTCCTCGAACCGCATGGATCCGAGGCGGAAACTCACCGTCGGCCGGAATTCGCTCTCGGGAAAGAAGCTCAGAAACTGCCCGTAGGCGAGGAGAGCTTCCTGCCGGGAGCCCGCCTGGCGGTACGCGTCCGCCATGAGGTAATGGGCTCGATCGGCCGCGGAGTAGCCGGGGAACTGACTCACGACGCGGCGGAACTCCTCGGCGGCCTCGGCGAAGCGCTCGGCCTTGTAGCTTCGCATGGCGATTTCGAACTGCGCGTCCGCGGCGAAGGAGCTCGTCGGGTATCGCTCGACGAGGCGGGCGAGCACGTCGCTTCCGTCGGAGCGCTGGCCGAGCCGGTAGAGGGCGAGCTCGATCCCCCGCTCCGCGTCCTTCACGAAGGGGCTTCCCGGGAAACGGGAGGCGACCTCGGAATAGCGGCTGAGGGCCTCTTCGTCGTTTCCGGCGTTGTACTCGCACTGCGCGATGCGGAGGCACCCCATCGCCGCCGCGCTGCTCGAGGCGAAGCGGTCGAGGAGCGTCCCGTAGCAGCGCTTCGCTTCGTCGTAGGCCTCGGCGCGGAAGTAGAGGTCTCCCGCCCGAACGAGCGCGCGCTCGGCGAGGGCCGAGGTCGTGTCGAATTTCGCGAGCGACTCCCAGCGGTCGACGGCGTCGCCGTTCTGGTCGAGGCGCTGATAGCACAGACCCGCCTGGTAGAGAGCCTGCGTCCGCTTCGGGTGATCGCCGGCGCGACGGAGAAACTCGTCGTACGTTTCGGCGGCCTCCCGATATTCCTTTCTGTTGAAGAGGATGTTCGCCTTGTTGAAGAAGGCCGAGCAGAGGTTCGCCTCGTCGCCGTACGAGGCGTAGCGGGCGAGCATCCGTTCCTCCGTTTCGATCGCGAGATCGTCCTGCCCCTGCTGCGCGTAGGTCCACGCGAGCAGCCGGTTCGCCGGTATCGCGACCGCGTGGTCGGGGAACTCGTCGATGAGACGCTTCAGCATGACCTCCGCGTCCTGGTGGCGGGCCTGCGCGGCGAGCGCGTCCGCGTCGATGAGGATGGCGTACGCGCGCCACGGCGACCTGCTCGCCGGCATCTTCTGCAGCATGAGATGCGGCACGCCGGAGAGCTGCCCGAGGTTTCCCGTCGTATGGTACGAGTATTCGAGGAGACAGAGCGCGGCCTCGACGAGCTCGCGATGGCTCTCGGAGGCGAACACAATGGCGCCGCTGCTGTCGCTTGCGGCGTAGCGGTCGAGGACGAGCTGGAAGTACGGTGCCGCCACGAGCGGCCGCCGCGCCCCAAGGAGACCCACGCCGGCGAGATACGCCGCGGCGGGAGCCTCGGGCGAGAGCGGGTATCCGGCGACGACCGCCTGGTACGTGCTGGTGGCGTCGGCTCCGCGGCCGAGCGCGTCGAGGGAGCGGCCCACGCGGTACTGGGCGCGCGCCGCGAGCGAATGCTCGAAATAGTCGGAGAGCACCCGGGTGAACTCAATGATCGCGCCTTCGTAGTCCTTTGTGCTGAAGAGCGCCTCGCCGAGAAAGTACTGTGCGCGCGCGGCAACGTCGGTGAGCGCGCGCCGGGCGACGATTTCGTGGAGGAGAGAGACGCCCTGCTCGACGTCCCCGTCGAGATAGAGCGCCATCGCGCGGCGAAGCTCCGCCTCGTTCTTGATATCGGGCCTCGAAGACTTCTCCATCACGCGCCCCATTTCCT